>NZ_CADIKM010000249.1 GCF_902859895.1 Pararobbsia alpina | reverse complement strand
GTGGATCGATGCGTCGAGTTTCCTCGAGCTGAAGATCGACGGCGATCAGCGCAAGCTCGACGGACGCATGCACCCCGTCGCCGTCTACTACCGCGACTACAAGTCCGAGAATGGTTTGATGGTTCCGCATGTGCTGGAAACCGTGGTGGCAGGTGTCAATCAGAAGCATCAAATGACGATTCAGCACGTGACGGTGAATCAGGCCGTCGATGATTCCATGTTTGCGAAACCGCAATTCGCCATGGCCAAAGTGCCCGCCCACTAGAGGCATCCGCACGGGGGAAGACGATCATGAGACGGATCCGGCTATGGCTACTCGCGGCGTGCTTGCCCGTGCTCGTTTGCGTACCGGTGGCGCGGGCCGCTGAGGCGTTGAGCGCGGAACAGATCGTCGCGAAGAATGCGCAGGCGCGGGGCGGCGCTGACGCCTGGCGCAAGGTTCAGTCGATGGTGTGGGTGGGTCATGTCGATAGCCAGAATGCGGCTGCGCCGAATCTGCCGTTC
>NZ_CADIKM010000248.1 GCF_902859895.1 Pararobbsia alpina | reverse complement strand
GTGGATCGATGCGTCGAGTTTCCTCGAGCTGAAGATCGACGGCGATCAGCGCAAGCTCGACGGACGCATGCACCCCGTCGCCGTCTACTACCGCGACTACAAGTCCGAGAACGGTTTGATGATGCCGCATGTGCTGGAAACCGTGGTGGCAGGCGTCAATCAGACGCATCAGATGACGATTCAGCACGTGACGGTGAATCAAGCCGTCGATGATTCCATGTTTGCGAAACCGCAATTCGCCATGGCCAAAGTGCCCGCCCACTAGAGGCATTCGCACGGGAAAAGACAATGATGAGACGGATCCGGCTATGGCTACTCGCGGCGTGCTTGCCTCTGCTTGTCTGCTTACCGGTGGCGCGGGCCGCCGAGGAGTTGAGCGCCGAACAGATCGTTGCGAAGAATGCGCAGGCGCGGGGCGGCGCTGACGCCTGGCGCAAGGTTCAGTCGATGGTGTGGGTGGGTCATGTCGATAGCCAGAATGCGGCTGCGCCGAATCTGCCGTTC
>NZ_CADIKM010000247.1 GCF_902859895.1 Pararobbsia alpina | reverse complement strand
TCGCTATATCGACGTGTGGGAGTACCCGGACGGCTGCATCGAGATCCGGGCCGATGGCCGGGTGTTGCCGAGTCGGCCCTATGACCGGCTGGCCGAAATTGACCAGGGGGCGATTGTTGAGCACAAACGGCTGAGTCATGTGTTGCAGGTGGCGCAGGCCCTTCAGGCGCAGCGCGATAACCGCCGCATTGGGACAGCGCCCTCACGCACTCATCTGGGCGCGGCGGTCCGAACGCAGAAGCGGCAGCCCGGCACCAAGAAGCAACGTGAATTCACGCAGGACGACATCAACGAAGTGGTCGCGGATCTGGCCCAACGCAGACAGCCGAAACCATCCGGCAAACCTGGCCGTCGGTCTGCACGTGCAGGCTGAACGGCGCGTCAGCGCCCTGCTATTTCAGGCACGGTTCTTCAACACTGCGTGAGCGGTAACCCGTTAGAGACAAAACTTTCAACCTTAAAAACACGACATTTCTATGTAGCCCCACCCCCGACATTTAAGAATGGCCTCGACA
>NZ_CADIKM010000246.1 GCF_902859895.1 Pararobbsia alpina | reverse complement strand
TGGCCCGAGGCACTGACCCACGGACCGGCTCCTCCGTTGCTCGAATCGCCCGTCACCGTCGAGATCGCCGGCGTGGCGTCGGGATAGGCACAGTCGGGCTGGTTATAGCCGTCGGCGAAGGCCGAGACCGGCACGACAGGCGTATCCATGTATTGTGTCTGCCCGGGCATGAACGGAATCTCGTAGCAAAACTGGCTATACGCGGGATTGAACAGCGGATCGCGTTTGGTCTGGCCGGGATGCGCCGGATCGGGCATGTCCGGATCGTTCATGCAGGCAACCATCATCGTCGGCGCGTAACCCGTCGGGTTCGGCGGATTCACTTCCCACGTCGAATAATTCAGGCCGTTGAAGATGCCCCACTGATCTGAATACACGCGCTCTACTTCATTGCCGGCGAAGTCTTTCAGCGAAACCGGCACGTTCGGCACCGCGAATTTTTCACCGAATTGCGGCGAGTACGGGTCGAACTCCGACGAGAAGTCGTCCAGCATGAAGCCCGTGTAGTGCGCGGCGAC
>NZ_CADIKM010000245.1 GCF_902859895.1 Pararobbsia alpina | reverse complement strand
AGTTCGCTGCGCGCAGCGAGAAGCTCGACAGCGAACAGCAGAGCCTGCTCGATGAAGCGATCGATGCCGATCTCGTTGCGATCGAGCACGAGCTTGAGGCACTGTCGAGCCAGACTAAGGCCGAGCCGCTTACGAACAAGCCGCGCCGCATGCCGCTGCCATCGAATCTGCCGCGCGTAGAGATCACACACGAACCCGAATCGACGTCGTGCACGTGCGGCTGCGAGCTCAAGCGCATCGGCGAGGACGTCAGCGAGAAGCTCGACTACACGCCCGGCGTGTTCACCGTCGAGCGCCATGTGCGTGGCAAGTGGGTGTGCGCGAAGTGCGAGACGCTGATCCAGGCACCCGTTCCCGCGCAAGTCATCGACAAGGGCATCCCGACCGCGGGCTTGCTCGCGCAGGTACTAGTGTCGAAGTACGGCGATCACGTTCCGTTGTACCGACAGGAACGCATCTTCGAGCGTACCGGGCTCGCCATCCCTCGCTCGACGCTGGGCCAGTGGATCGGCATGTGCGG
>NZ_CADIKM010000244.1 GCF_902859895.1 Pararobbsia alpina | reverse complement strand
CTACGTGCAGCTGGATTGGTCGGCTCCGGCGCCGCATGCTCAGATCGCGCCATAAATGAAGTAGCTGTGCTTCAACCGTCGAACAGTTGACCGAACCGACGGTCTGAACGCCGGTTGACCTTCAAAGGGGCCCTTGAACGTGCGAGGCGCAGAAGGAACTGTTTTGGGTCGACAACGGCCGATTGCGTCGGGCAGCAGTCGGCCATCTTCCGCCATTCGCTCGCACGCCGTGACGGACATTCGAACGTCGGTTCGACTTTGCTAACAGACCTTCCGTCGACGATCATGCTTGTCGCGTCATCAGCCTGAAGCGGCCGTTCAAATTGCGTCGTCGTTAGTTGTATTCCAGCCTCCACTTTCTTTGGCGCGCACGGCTGCGACCCCAAACCGTCGATCCCGCACAACAACCGATAGCGCACCTCGTTATACACAAGCGTCGTTACCACCGTCCTCGCGCAACAAACGCATTGTTTCTGCGGCGACATGAACTTTCGTGAGTCCCTTCCAGATGGTTTCCGCGC
>NZ_CADIKM010000243.1 GCF_902859895.1 Pararobbsia alpina | reverse complement strand
GCAAGTCGTGGCGGCGCCTTCGGGAAACAGCAAGCCGGTCGTCGGCGTGACGGCCAATGGCACGCCGCTCGTCCAGATTTCGACGCCGAACGGCGCGGGCGTGTCGAACAATAACTTCACGCAGTACAACGTCGGCAGCAAGGGTCTGATTCTCAACAATGCGACCGGCCATTTGCAAACTCAACAGGCCGGACTGGTCGGCGCGAACCCGTCTCTCGCCGGCAGCGGCGCGCGGGTCATCGTCAACCAGGTCGTCGGCGGCAGCCCGAGTCAATTGCTCGGCTACACCGAGGTCGCGGGTCAACGTGCCGATGTGATCATCGCGAATCCGGCGGGTATTTTTTGCAATGGTTGCGGCTTCATCAACACGAATCGCGGCGTGTTGGCGGCCGGCACGCCCGTCTTCGGCGGATCGGGCAGCCTCGATGCGTTTCACGTGACGGGAGGCCAGATCCAGATCGGATCGAACGGGCTGAATGTGAGCGGCATTGATCAGGTCGACCTGATCGCTCGTAGCGTAGCGC
>NZ_CADIKM010000242.1 GCF_902859895.1 Pararobbsia alpina | reverse complement strand
CACGAGTGCAGGACTACGCGACGTTCACCTTAACGCATACGCGAGCTATGACATCTCGAAGAAATGGGTCGGCTCGTTGGCCGTTACCGTTGGCCGGCTGCAACACGACGCCGCACACAGTCCCATCACGGAGCGCCGGGATGAACTGAACATAGTGACCGCAATCAACTACCGCTTCAGATAGTGGGTGCTGTCCGCGCGAGGCGGCCTTTCGACATCAAATAGGCAGCAGGCAAGCGAGTCAACCATACGGCGGGGATCGCTCGCATTCGATGCTGCAGCCTCGGGAATCACTGGAGCAGGCTTCGGATTCAACCGGTCAATGCAACACAATAGAAACCACGCGATCATCGCGCTTCAGACCGGGTCCCGACGCCAGCCTGGCGTGAAAGCGTCAGCCACGCAGCAGGTACAAGCCGCTGGCACCCCTGAAACCCCAGCGCCGCGCCGCCGACAGCCAGCAGAACGGGAATCAGGAAATCCTGACCCACGCGGGTAAATTCGAAAACGAGAACCACGGCCGTAAT
>NZ_CADIKM010000241.1 GCF_902859895.1 Pararobbsia alpina | reverse complement strand
CAGCCAAGCGACCGGATAAGGCTGCCTAGCGCAACACGGACGGCTGAATCATCGTCGACAATCGAAACAACGGGCGAAATTGGCAAAACGCGGCCCTCGAACTCTGTTTCCTAAGGACGATGTGCGGTCGGTGCCGCGCCCCCTCCTTTAACCTAGTAGAGGGTAGCTGACAACCGTGCCCACGGACATTACACTAATATATATGTGAACCGAACCGCGGGAGATACGCATGGGTCTGGCGCAAAAATTGTAACCCACCACCCCATTGTGGACCGCTCACCGGGCACCGCAATCAGCTGAATTTTCTGCTCACAGTCGCCAACCGCCCAACAGATGTGACATGTCCACACGGCGCTGTGCGACCAGGTGACGAACCTCCGCTCGCACTGCCAAATGATATGCACTGCGAGCAATTACGCGCTAAGGCTATGCTGAAGAAGTCGCCGTTTTCGCCGACGGTTTGCTGCTGAATTTCGGAATTCGAGATCAGCGACGCGATTGGTTCGATTTTCTTGCCCTGAAGGGCCGTGT
>NZ_CADIKM010000240.1 GCF_902859895.1 Pararobbsia alpina | reverse complement strand
AACGTTTCCTGAATGCTGGATCCTTTGGATAATCGGGATCCTCAGGCTCCTCTTCCGCATTCAGGTGATACAGATTGCCGAAGAACTCGTCAAACCCGTGCATGGTAGGCAAAAATTCATCCTTGTCGCCCAGATGATTCTTGCCGAACTGCCCGGTGACATAGCCTAGCGGCTTGAGCAACTCCGCAATGGTGGGGTCTTCTGCCGACAAGCCGACATCGGCACCCGGCATACCGACCTTGGTCAGCCCCGTGCGGACTGGATTCTGCCCGGTAATGAAGGCTGCGCGGCCAGCCGTGCAGCTCTGCTGCGCATAATAATCTGTGAATGCCACGCCTTCATTGGCGATGCGATCGATATTGGGCGTTCGATAACCCATCTGCCCACGGCTGTTGAAGCTGATGTTCCACCATCCGATATCGTCGCCCCAAAGAATCAGGATATTCGGTTGCTTTGTCGCCATGATTGCTTCCACTCCTTTCAGATAGGGCCCGGTCGCAAGCCGGGCGAAGAGGCTGCATCAATCACCGAAC
>NZ_CADIKM010000239.1 GCF_902859895.1 Pararobbsia alpina | reverse complement strand
GCGTGAGCAACTCCGCTTCGAGTGTGCCGAAGAACGATTCGCACATCGCGTTATCGAAGCAGTCGCCTGCGGTACCCATCGAGGGCTGCACGCCCGCCTCGCGGCAGCGTCGTCCGAAGGCAATCGACGTATATTGGGCATCCCTGATCGGAATGATGGATCACGCTGTCAGGGCGCCGCTGCAGCAGCGCCATGTCCAGTGCACGCAGCATCAGTTCCGTGTACAAATGACGGGACATCGCCCAGCCAACGATGCGCCGGCTGAACACGTCAAGCACCACCGCCAGATAGAGGAACCCTTCGCCAGTCGGCACGTAGGTGGCGTCCGCCACCCACAGTACGTTGCGGGCTCCGGCGCTGAAGTGCCGGCGCACCAGATCGGGCGCGCGCCGCGCTCCCGCGCGCTGGCGCGTGGTGAGCTTCCAGTGCCGCCGGCTTGCGCCACACAGACCGGCCATGCGCATCAGGCGCGCCACGCGCTTGCACCCCACATGCACGCCCTCACGCGCGAGTTGCGCATGAATGCGTGGCGCCCCG
>NZ_CADIKM010000238.1 GCF_902859895.1 Pararobbsia alpina | reverse complement strand
TGACCGCGTCGATCGCCCATGAAGTCAATCAACCGCTCGCTGCCGTCATCACGAATGCGGACGCGGGCCTGCGCTGGCTCGATGCCCATCCGCCGAACCTTGAGGAAGTCCGGCAAGCGCTCGCGCGCATCGAGAAGGACGGCAGCCGGGCCGGCCAGGTGGTGAATCGCGTACGCGGACTCGTCAAGAAGGCACCGCCGCGCATCGAGCGCTGGGATCTCAACGAAGCCGTCGGCGAAGTTGTGGCGCTGACGCGTCAGGAACTGCTGCGCAACGGCGTCGTCCTGCACAACGCTCTTTCGTCTGACGTTTCCCATGTCATGGGCGATCGTGTCCAGCTGCAACAGGTTTTGCTCAACCTGGTCGTCAACGGCATCGAAGCGATGACCGGCGTGCACGACAGGCCGCGCGAGCTGACGATCAGGACAGCCAGGGCCGACCCGGACATCGCGATGGTCGAGGTAGCCGACACCGGCACCGGTCTCGACCCCGGGTACGTAGGCCGCCTGTTCGAGTCGTTCTATACGACGAAGGCCGA
>NZ_CADIKM010000237.1 GCF_902859895.1 Pararobbsia alpina | reverse complement strand
ATGTCGTATTGCGCGTTGGCGCCGCGCAGGTTGGCCTCATGTTGGCCGCCGTCGAACACGGTTCCCACGATCGACGGTCCGAGTGACCAGAAGAGGCTCGATGCGGTCATCCACGGCGAGAGGAGCGAGCTTTCCAGACCGACGGTCACCGCCAGGTTGAGATCGGGATAGAAGGCTGCGCGCGCCATGCCGATTTCAGCATTGGCGGCGGCGACGCGCCGCTCGGCTGCGGCAATGTCGGGCCGGCGCTCGAGCAGGGCCGAGGGCACGCCTGCCGGCACATCCGGAATTGCCTGTTGCGTCGTCTGCACGGGCAGTACGAAATTGGATGCGGGGACGCCGATCAAGGTGGCGATCGCGTGCTGGAGTTGCGCACGCATGACGTCGAGGTCCGTGTCCTGCGTCTGCGTCGCTGCGAGTTGCGCCTTCGCCGTGGCGAGGTCCCCGGCACCTGACACGCCAAGCTTGAAGCGCTGCTGCATCATGTCGTAGACCTGCTGGTACGCCGCGATCGTCTGGTCGAGCAGCGCCTTTTCGCGGTCGTT
>NZ_CADIKM010000236.1 GCF_902859895.1 Pararobbsia alpina | reverse complement strand
TTGCGGTGGCTTCATCCCTAGCCCAACACCGGCTGGGGTTCCAGTGATGATGAGATCACCGGGCATTAACGTCATGAACTGACTGACATAGCTGACGATAGTGTCAACATCGAAAATAAGGTCCGAGGTGTTGCCATGCTGACGAATCTGGCCATTCACCTTCAGGCTCAGGTCGAGCGCATTCGGGTCAACCTCATCTCCCGTTACAAGCCATGGCCCGATCGGCGTAAATGTGTCGAAGCTTTTTCCTTTACCCCATTGACCCGCACGCTCGATTTGCCAGGCGCGCTCGGAAACGTCGTTCACTAGACAATAACCCGCGATGGATGCACGCGCCTTCTCGTTGTCGACGCGCTTCGTCACGGAGCCTATGACGATGCCGAGCTCAATCTCCCAGTCTGTTTTCTCCGAGCCTGCCGGTAACACTATGTCGTCGTTCGGGCCACTGATGGACGACGTGGACTTCGCGAACACCACTGGCTCGACTGGAATCGCGAGACCTGATTCCCTCGCGTGCTCACGATAGTTGAGCCCAATCGCGATGATT
>NZ_CADIKM010000235.1 GCF_902859895.1 Pararobbsia alpina | reverse complement strand
TGACGTTCAGATCGCCCGCGCCCGTCAGCTTGCCATGGGTGTCGACACCTGCCGCCAGCGTGCCCGTCGAATCCACCGTCGAGCCGGTCACGGTCGTGCTGCCCTGTGCGGCAACCGCGCCACGGTTGCTGACCGCGCCTGGACTACTCAAGGACGTGCTCTGACCCGCGTAGAGTGAGCCTGTGTTCTCGACGCCACCAGCACTGTAGGCCATCAGGTTGGCCGTGGCGCTCGTCTGACCCGACAACGTGATCTTGCCCTGGCTGTTCAGCATCAGCTCGCCGGACTGCGCGGCGATCGTGCCGGCGCTGTTCACCCCGACGCCCGTGTCGGTCCCGACGAGCATGATTTTGCCCGCGAACATCCCGCCGATCTGAGCGACATCGATCGCAACCGCCGGACTGCTCCCGTCTGGCCCGAGCGAGCGTGCATTCAGGTCCTCGTAGCGAACGTGGTTGTGACCCGCGACGACATTGAGCGCCTTGTTCGCCCAAACCTGCCCATTGAGCGCTACGCTACGAGCGATCAGGTCGACCTGATCAATGCCGCTC
>NZ_CADIKM010000234.1 GCF_902859895.1 Pararobbsia alpina | reverse complement strand
CGGCGCGGAAACCATCTGGAAGGGACTCACGAAAGTTCATGTCGCCGCAGAAACAATGCGTTTGTTGCGCGAGGACGGTGGTAACGACGCTTGTGTATAACGAGGTGGGGTAAGCCGGTCTTCCGGCCGATCGAAGAAGCAGTCGCCGACTGGTATCCGGAGAGTCGGCGAGACGAGATCGTTGCGAGTTGGACAGGCATCGATACCGAGCCCGGATCAAGCGCTTTCAGTATCTTTCGTGGCCGGTTGCGCGATAGCGTGAATATTCGCGACGAGGCGTTCGGAAGTGAGGTGCGTGAATGGCTAGCCACCTTGTCGAATTCGCGTTCGCTCCGTGAGACAACGTTTGCTATCGCGCTCGACGCGAGCGAGACATGTGAGGATCGGGCCGCATTGGCATTCGTAAATATGAAAATTTCCATAATCTCAGAAGATGTTCAGATCGTAAGCGAGGATCGATTACCGCCTATCCAGGAGTTGAAAAAATCGTCAGGCTAGTACCCACCACAATGTGATGGGTACTAGATCGATGGAAGCAAAAGCACCGGGCCGG
>NZ_CADIKM010000233.1 GCF_902859895.1 Pararobbsia alpina | reverse complement strand
CATCTCGTTATACAGAAGTGAAGGCGGGCATCGACTATGTGTAGTCGGAGCTTGAAGAAATCTGGTCACAAAGGGTTGTAAACCGGCGCGAACTCGCGTTTACTCTCGGATTTTCGAGAGCAAATGGGCAACGAGTCGGGGGCGTGGGTGGACGAAGAATTCGAAGGTCTGGATCTTGGCGATCCCAGGCGGGACCGACGAGCGAAGGAGTTGCTCAAGCGGCTTGCGGCCAGGCCGACGGCGAGCATTCCAGGCGCATGCGATGGATGGTCGGAGACGATTGCGGCCTATCGATTTCTCGGCAACGAGGAGATCGAGTGGACGGACGTGATGCAGCCTCATTGGGAGCGCACTGCCGCGAGGGCCGGGCAATTCCCGGTGGTCTTATGTCTGGCTGACACAACCGAGCTGAACTTCAATGGCCAGGAGATGGAAGGACTCGGGCCGTTGAGCTTCGAAGCGCAGAGGGGAATGTATCTGCATCCGACGTATGCTGTAACGCCGGATCGGGAACCGCTGGGCGTGATCGATGCGTGGATGTGGGCCCGGGAGCC
>NZ_CADIKM010000232.1 GCF_902859895.1 Pararobbsia alpina | reverse complement strand
CTCGAGCGGCCTTCGCTGATCCTGCTCGACATCATGATGCCGAATTGCGACGGTCTGCAGGCCCTCAAGTCCCTGCGCGACGCCGGCGACGACCTACCCGTCATCTTCCTGCCGGGCCGCGTCGGCGTAACGGACCGCGTCGCCGGACTCGAATACGGCGCCGACGACTACCTGACCAAACCCTGCGACTCACGCGAGCTCCTCGCCCGCATCCACGCGGTCTTGCGACGCCGCGGTCGCGTGCCGAGCGCGGCGCCAGAGCAGCGCGAGACCTTCAGTTTCGGCCCCTTCGTGCTGGACTTCACAACGCGCACGCTCGTGCGGAACGGCACGCGCTTGGAACTCCGCGAGGGTGAATATGCATTGCTCAAGATCTTCAGCGCTCACCCGCTCACCGTGCTGTCGCGTGCGCGCCTGCACGACCTGCTGCATGGCGACGACTACGCGTTTCGTGACCGGTCGCTCGATGTGTCCGCCTGGCGTCTGCGCCGCGTGATCGAGAGCGATCCGTCCAACCCCCGCTATGTGCAGACCGTGCGAAACAAAGGCTATATTTTCGTG
>NZ_CADIKM010000231.1 GCF_902859895.1 Pararobbsia alpina | reverse complement strand
GGGTGTGCCTGACAGACAGTTCGAACCTGAGGTGCACGCGGCAAGCGTCACCGTGGCAGTGAGCGCGGGATTGCCGTTGGCCTGGTACACGAAACTGTCCGACGTCGTGCCGGAGTTCGGCACGTAATTGAAGGTGCCGTTCGGATTGAGCGTGAGCACGCCACCCGTTGGCGGCGTCTTGACCTGCACGCCGAACACGCCGACGTCGTTGGACATGACGCCTCGGCCAGGGGCCACGACATTGAGCGCATTGCCCGGCACTAGGAAATACGAATCTGGATTCGCTACGGCGCCCGAGTTGCCGGCTGCCGACGTCGGCGCCGCGCCGCCGTTGATGCTGATGTAGCCTTGCATCCCGCCGTCGCGCTGATTGTTGGTCGACAGGCTCAGCTCACGGTCGAATACCGGCAGAGCGAGCGCGCCGGTTGCCGGAGCGTTGATCAACACGTCGTTCGTTTTGCCGGCCGCGAGAAATGTCGCCGTCTGCACGCGTGGGTTGCCAGGCAAGACGTTACCGTCCTCCGCAACCAGCGAAAAGCCGGACACGAGCAGATTACCCGGAGGA
>NZ_CADIKM010000230.1 GCF_902859895.1 Pararobbsia alpina | reverse complement strand
TAGTTGCTGACGCGCCTTGAGCCGCATGTTCACGGCATCTTCGCGGGCACGCCACAGATTGCGCAGTGCTTCGTGCGCGGCATCGGGTACCCAGATCGCCTTGAGTTCACCGGCACGCGACAGTTCAGCCAGGCGCCGGCAGTCGCGCCGGTCGTTCTTGATCCGGTCCGCGCCGCGATGTGGGGTCAGCGACGGAGCGATCACCTCGATCGGATAGCCACGACCGGTGAGCTCGCGATACAAGCCATAACCGGTTGGCCCGGCCTCGTACACCACGCTGACCTGCGCGGCTTCGCCGTACTTGCGCAGAACTTTTAACAAGGCCGCCACGTCATGGCCGATGGTTCCGACAAACCGCGCAGGTTCCCGACCAGGTTCGCACACCGCAATCGAGATGGTGTCCTTGTGCACGTCCAATCCGACAAAAAACTTGATAAGCTTGTCCATGGCCCGTCTCCTGAAGTTCTGCGCCTGGCCCACCCAGGCGTATGTGGCTCGGCACACTTCGGTGCGCAACCCACGATACCCGAGACGGGCCCTACGGTGTTCAGTCAGCCGCGACCATTATGTCTAG
>NZ_CADIKM010000229.1 GCF_902859895.1 Pararobbsia alpina | reverse complement strand
ACTGATGGACGACGTGGACTTCGCGAACACCACTGGCTCGACTGGAATCGCGAGACCTGATTCCCTCGCGTGCTCACGATAGTTGAGCCCAATCGCGATGATTTCGCGAACGCTAGCAAGCGGCGAACCGAGTCGCCCGGGCTGATCGACCAAAGGCAACTTGCTCGAATCAAGTGCACTGAGGAAACGCAACCCCTCGGGAGAAAGCACATCACTGTCGATGTCCCGCACGATGGGGCGCAAGGATCGCACATTGCCCATCGCGTCCAAAAGTCCCGGGAGTTCGTACCCCGCGGGGCCGTATCGTAAAAGTTTCATGGTCGTTTCGACTTCAAAAAGAAAGGTTAATGAATATGTTCTTCAATGTGCGCCCGTCCGAAGACACGTCGGGTCGAACCAACCCTCTTCGCGCAGAAACGATAAGACTCCCGAAGCGGCGCACGGACGATCGGCCGAAGCGGCATCCACGGAAATTTTCAAGGTAGTTGTCGCCTCGACGATTAAATCTCAGGCGGCTTTTCGCTCCTGGTTACTGCGCTGTGGGGCGCCGTCCTGGTTGTCGATGCGATCCGGGTTC
>NZ_CADIKM010000228.1 GCF_902859895.1 Pararobbsia alpina | reverse complement strand
CCGTTGCAGATAGACGGCTTCGATCCGAACTTCCACTTCGTCGGGATGACCTTCAATCCGGAGCCATTCACCGACAACAAGGACAAGCATTTCCTGCTGAACGGGCGCAGCTATCCGGATACGGTGACAACCGGGCCGATGCACACACCGGTGGCCGACGGCTCGCAGCACTATTCTCAACCGTTGCCGGCGTTCATCAATATCCCGGCTGGCGGCAAGGCACTGCTTCGGATTTCGGACCTCGATACCACCGAGTTTCAGACGCTCGCATCGCTGGGTATTCCGATGCATGTGATAGGCGTCAATGCCCGGCTGTTGCGCGACATGGCCGGGAACGACATGACCTACAACACGAACTCGATCACGCTTGGTGGAGGGGAGTCCGTCGACGTCATCCTCGACGCGAGCGACACGACGAAGTATGCGCCGGGCGCGAGCTACTACCTGTACACGCCGAACCTCGATCACCTGTCGAACGATGCCGAGAACTTTGGCGGGTTGATGACCGAAGTCCACATCTGCCGCGCGGTTGACCCGAGCACGAAGGCTTGCACCTAGGAGAACAACCGTGGGCAACAT
>NZ_CADIKM010000227.1 GCF_902859895.1 Pararobbsia alpina | reverse complement strand
GCACGTCGTATTGGCCCCCACAGTCGTGCAGTTCGGCGGCCCGACATTCGCTTGCGCGGCCAGCGCAGTGTTGAACAACACACCCGCTGACGACGTCGAGTCGTTCGAGATAACCGTGTTGTTGATGAAGCTCACTCGCACCGCGTCCTGCAGCGACACGCCGCCGCCCGCCCAGCCTGCCACGTTGTTCGCGATGATGTTGTTGATCACGCTGACCGCGTACCAGGCGTTACGGTTATTCGGGCTACGTTGCACATCCGTCCCGTTGATGTTCTGCAAGCGCAAGCCGCCGCCTTTACCGCTTTCGGCGGTATTGCCCACAATCAGGTTGCCGTCGATCACGAGGCCCGGGCCGACGCCATCGGAGAGTTGCGGCGCGCAGTCAATGTCTACCGCCGAGTTTTCGCAGAACGTGCCATCCGGCGGCACGCCCTGGGCGATGATGCCGCCACCGTAAGTGGGCAACGTCGGGTTGTTGCTCTGGTTGAAGAGGATCCAGTTGTGCGAGATGTCTCCGCCGTAGCTGAAGCCAAAGTGAGCCATGCCGCCGCCATCGCCGCTGCTGATGTTGCCGCACACCCAG
>NZ_CADIKM010000226.1 GCF_902859895.1 Pararobbsia alpina | reverse complement strand
GCACGTCGTATTGGCCCCCACAGTCGTGCAGTTCGGCGGCCCGACATTCGCTTGCGCGGCCAGCGCAGTGTTGAACAACACACCCGCTGACGACGTCGAGTCGTTCGAGATGACCGTGTTGTTGATGAAGCTCACTCGCACCGCGTCCTGCAGCGACACGCCGCCGCCCGCCCAGCCTGCCACGTTGTTCGCGATGATGTTGTTGGTCACGCTGACCGCGTACCAGGCGTTACGGTTATTCGGGCTACGTTGCACATCCGTGCCGTTGATGTTCTGCAAGCGCAAGCCACCGCCTTTACCGCTTTCGGCGGTATTGCCGACAATCAGGTTGCCGTCGATCGTGAGGTCCGGGCCGACGCCGTCGGAGAGTTGCGGCGCGCAGTCGATGTCCACCGGCGAGTTTTCGCAGAACGTGCCATCCGGCGGCACACCCTGGGCGATGATGCCGCCACCGTAAGTGGGCAACGTCGGATTGTTGCTCTGGTTGAAGAGGATCCAGTTGTGCGAGATGTCTCCGCCGTAGCTGAAGCCAAAGTGAGCCATGCCGCCGCCATCGCCGCTGCTGATGTTGCCGCACACCCAG
>NZ_CADIKM010000225.1 GCF_902859895.1 Pararobbsia alpina | reverse complement strand
ATTTGGCAGCATGTTTAATTAGCGCATTGACTACCGTCTCAGTATCTTTGCGATCGACCTTTACGAGCATCACAAACCGAGTCTGGCGTTCGACGAGTGTTGCGATCTGACTGTTTGCGCTGCCGAAGAGCAAGTCTCCTTCCTGCGCCAGCGCTCCCACATCAACGCCTTCTGCGTCTCACTGTAATAGATTCGCGGTCTCTGCTTCATCTGCAACACTCCCGCTGCTTACGTAGCTTCTATTGTGTTGCATCGACCGGTTGAATCCGCAAGGTACAACGGCCGTTCCATTTTCTGGTTCGTCCGGCAGACCATCGGCCATACCCGCCGTTCGCGTTCGATCAACTACGGTCGTCGCGAGCGGCCGCTTTCGGAATTCACGAACGGGCAACTTTTCGAGCCGTGGCCGTCCTTTACTGAACGCCCGCGAGCGCGTGATAGTTTGCTGTAACGGACGTTCGCGAACGCCAATCTTCGTATGCGGCCGGCGAACCCATCTTGAAGTCGATGGGCAATCGAATCAGTTCGATGCCGATGGTCGCCACTGATGCGGCAGCAGCTCTTCGATACGACTGGCCGCATGCGT
>NZ_CADIKM010000224.1 GCF_902859895.1 Pararobbsia alpina | reverse complement strand
GGCATGACACCCAGCGCCTGGAGGGTGGCGAGCATCGTTGCGCCTTTCATCGGGCCGCCGTTATCCGAATGCAGAATCACCTGGTTGGGCTGTATCGCTTCACGCGCGCAGAGGTCCCTGAGGACTTCGCTGGCCAGGACGCTGCTTTCCTCGGCATAGACCTGCCAGCCGACAATCTTGCGGCTGAACACATCCAGAAACAAATACAGATAGAAATACTGTCCACGGATCGTCGTCGGCAGGTACGTGATGTCCCAGCTATACAACTGGTTCGGTGCGTCGGCGCAAACCGAACGGGGTTTGCTGCGTGCGTGGACCGGCCGTTCGCTGCGCCGGTGGGCGAGTTGCTTCTCGGCCTTCAGCACCCGGTAGAACGTCGATTCGGAGGCGATGTAGCGTTGCTGGTCTGCCAGTCGCGGCACGATCTGGCTTGGCGGCAGATGACCGAATTCGGCTGAGTTCGCGATCGCCAGCAGCTCAGCGCGTTCATCGGCAGAAAGCTTGTGGAGCGGCTCATGGCGCCGCAACGAGCGCCCGTCCACCGCGCCAGGTTCGCCGAGTTGCCAGCGCTGGACTGTCCGGGCAC
>NZ_CADIKM010000223.1 GCF_902859895.1 Pararobbsia alpina | reverse complement strand
AGCGGCATTCCACGATTCCAGTACAAGCTCTTGCCCAGTTCAATGCCGATATCGGTCACCAGGCCTGTCATATGAGTAGTCCGGATTTCCGACTTCGAAATCTTCGTTATCATCGCGTTCTGCAGGCCCATCACGAAGCACAGCAGTGCGACTGTCAGCGGTATATAGAAAAGGCGGTGGGCTTCGAGGTTCGCTCCCAACAAGCCGAAACACAATAGCAGGATGGCCTCCAGCAGCAGCGGCGTTGCATAGACGCTCTGCACGCCATGCTGGCGTCCCCAGTTGATTAGAATTGCCGAGCTCGCCGCGCCCAAAAGAAATGCGGCAACCGACCCCGCTGCAGAAGCTACGAACGCTACTTGACCGAGAATCATATTGTCCGCAAGCGACGATACGATTCCAGACATATGGGACGTGTACTGACCAACTGCGAGAAAACCACCGGCATTGGCAGCTCCAGCTACAAAGGCTAGCGCGCATCCGAGTCGCCGGTTTGAGTTGTCAGTGCGTGTGGGCGCAGTGAAAGCTCGGAGATAATTTATCGGCATGATTTCGAGCCACTCCAAAGACGACGACACCCCAAGACACTTGGAA
>NZ_CADIKM010000222.1 GCF_902859895.1 Pararobbsia alpina | reverse complement strand
GCGCTGAGCGAGCTACCAACGCGCGTGCAGGCCGCGGCGCAGCAACTGAAGGATGCGACAAGGATCTATGCGGACGCGGTTCAGCGCCTGTGACGTAGCGTCCTGAGCTACTTTGTGGAATGTGGCTACTATTGAGCTTACTTGGGCGGGAGATTGTCGCAAAGTGGCAAGCTTCAAACAGGCCCGCGTAATGAGTACCGTCGAAAATCACCGACGTGCTGCCAGCAAATCTTGCGTCGTCGTCCCCGATCAGCAGACGCCGCGCCGCCACAGCTTGACATCGAGTTTCTCCGCCTACTTCCCATGGCCAGCATTCTTGATACCTAGCGTAAGGTACGCGTAATATTTGTGCCGTAAGGCGCCTGATATGCACGTTATCCAATAAGAGGGCCACATGCGGCTGGCCGACTTTATCATCCTTTTGCGGTGCTCTACCGCGCCGCAATTAGCGTTTACGACGCGCAGTGCGCCCATGTCCGCACTCGGCGGAAATTTTCAAGGTAGTTGTCGCCTCGACGATTAAATCTCAGGCGGCTTTTCGCTCCTGGTTACTGCGCTGTGGGGCGCCGTCCTGGTTGTCGATGCGATCCGGGT
>NZ_CADIKM010000221.1 GCF_902859895.1 Pararobbsia alpina | reverse complement strand
GGACTACCGCTACTTCTTTGTCCGTGAGTCCGGATCGCTGCCGCCTGCATTGTTGACCAACCGTCTTTGCCCGTTGACCCTGGTGGAAAAGAGCGGCAGCTGGTCGCTATACGAGAATCGGCAATGCCACTGAGTATGTTGGCAACGTGCTGATAGTGCTATGCAAGCTCTGCCACACTCATCAAACCGGGGTACGTGGCCCTGTATGGAGGACGTCTCTCAGCGAAGTCGAACGTGCCTCGCGGTGCAGTGTTTCAGTTTTCCCTACCTGCTCACGCGGAGAATCCATTGGGAGGGGGCCGGTGCTGATCCGGAAACTCCGCCGACGCGTTAAAACTGCCCATTCCATCAAGTTCAAGTTCGTTGTGCTCGAGTATCACAGTTGTGCAGGGTCCGCTGCACATGAGCTTCGGCTACACCTTCACCGTTATCGACCCCGATGGCCATCGTCTGTGTGTTTTTTGCCCGGCGGCGGCGTGAGTCCGCGTCCGGCCCAGATTGTGTCAAAACGCTTTTTGGGGCGCTAAAATTTGCCATCCGATCGCGAGGGATGAGCAAGATGAAGCGGTTCGTTCAAGGTGACAATCGTACGCAAAGCTTT
>NZ_CADIKM010000220.1 GCF_902859895.1 Pararobbsia alpina | reverse complement strand
GGAAACAGAGTTCGAGGGCCGCGTTTTGCCAATTTCGCCCGTTGTTTCGATTGTCGACGATGATTCAGCCGTCCGTGTTGCGCTAGGCAGCCTTATCCGGTCGCTTGGCTGGCAAGTGGGCATGTATGAGTCGGCAGAAGAATTTCTTTCGTCCGGGCAGGCCGCTCATACCGCCTGCCTGATTTCCGACATCCGCATGCCTGGGATGTCGGGTATCGAGATGCATGAGTGCCTGCGTACTCAGGGCAATGCCCCGGCGACCATCTTTATCAGCGCATATGCGACCCCGTCAGTGCGGGCCCAAGCGATGAGCAACGGTGCACTGGTGTTACTGCAGAAGCCTTACCCGACCGCCGTCATGACGCATTGGCTGTCGGTCGCACTTGGAAACCCGTAGCGAATCACCCAAGCGCTGCAGAAGTGCTCGGGCGATGGCGCTCAGCGATGTCCGCCGTCGGGCAGACGGGGCTCGATACCAAGAGCTTCGGCCTTGCGGACAAGGTCGGGCATCGAGCGCGCCTCCATCTTGCGCATGACCTGTCCACGGTGAACCTTGACCGTGATTTCGCTCAGGTTCATCGCAGTGGCAATCTGCTTGTTCA
>NZ_CADIKM010000219.1 GCF_902859895.1 Pararobbsia alpina | reverse complement strand
CAGCGTGCCGGTGCCGATTTTGGTCAGTGCACCGGTGCCGCCTATCGCGCCGTTTTGGGTCAGCTGGGTTGCTGGCATCGTATCGATGGTGCCCCCGCCGGCGTCGAGCGTGGTGGCCCGGCTCATGGTCATGTCGGCCGTCGTGCGCAGCGTGCCGCCGTTGAAGCTGAGGGGGCCCGTTGCAGCACCGAGATTTGCGTCAGAACTGACTTGTACCACGCCGCCGTTGAGTGATGTGCCGCCCGCATAGACGTTCGCTGCGGAGAGCACCAAGGTGCCCGTGCCGGCCTTAGTCAGTGCACCGGTGCCGCCTATCGTGCCGTTTTGGGTCAGCTGCGTTCCCGGCATCGTTTCGATGATGCCCCCAGAGGTGTCGAGCGTGGTTGCCCGGCTCATAGACATGTCAGCGGTCGTGCGCAGTGTGCCGCCATTGAAGCTGAGGGGGCCCGTTGCGGCACCGAGATTTGCGTCGGCACTGATCTGTACCACGCCCCCGTCAAGCGAGGTGCCGCCCGTGTAAGTGTTCTGACCGGCAAGCGTCAGTGTGCCGGTGCCGGCCTTGGTCAGTGCACCGGTGCCGTCTATCGCGCCGTTTTGGGTCAACTGCGTT
>NZ_CADIKM010000218.1 GCF_902859895.1 Pararobbsia alpina | reverse complement strand
TCCATCGTCTCAAGGAACACATCGCGTTTGGTTGGCCGACGGTACTGTTCAAATCCGGCGCCTTGATCGGCCGCTATCGCAAGGGTCTGTTGTTTCATCCGGATTTAACGAAGCGTTGACCTTTTTCAGCGTAGCCTTAGGCGGCGTGACCCTGGGCGTGTTTCCAGCTTGGCTCGACTTGACCACAGCGGGACTGGTTTATTTGATTGTCACCGTGCTGCTGTCGTTGTATCCGTGATTTTCTCTGTCGCTGCCGTTTTTTGCCTGAGTTTTTTGTTTGCCAAGCCGCAGTTCAGTTAGCGGGTAGATGCCTCAGACGATCTCCCCATGCTGGCCGCTCTTCTGATCACGTCACTCGTCATCACCATACTGATCAGACAGGTCCGCCGACTCGGGGATACACAGCGCGAGCAGGCTCGGCTCCTCGATCTCACTCGCGACACCGTTTTCGTTCGTGCGACGTGAACGATGTGATTACATACTGGAATCACGGCGCCGAGGAACTCCATGGGTGGAACAGGACCGAGGCGATTGGCAAGGTCACGCATCAACTGTTGAAAACCCGTTTCCTCATGCCGTTTGACGAGATCAAGGAAGCATTGCTGCGCACCGGGCGCT
>NZ_CADIKM010000217.1 GCF_902859895.1 Pararobbsia alpina | reverse complement strand
GACTTAAAATCACTTCAAATACATTGATACAATCACAACCCATCTATCTTCCACACACCATCTCAAGTGCGCTTCCAATAGATACATTCTTCTTCCAAATTGTTAAAGAACGACAGCCGATTTAACGTGTAAATCTTGCTAAAGACTGACCAGCAAAAATCACCAGTCGACAACGCAACCCCTCCCGGCACCCCAACGGCCGGCCTCGCTCGCGCTCTCGACTAAAGATTAATCATGGCGTCAGACAATGGTGGAGGCAGACGGGATCGAACCGACGACCCCCTGCTTGCAAAGCAGGTGCTCTCCCAGCTGAGCTATGCCCCCATGTACTGACAACGCCAACCGTGCCACGGTTCGCACCATGGCACGTTTGCTTCGGAGAGGTCTCTCCGCCTTAGGACTAGTGGTGGGTCTGGTTGGATTCGAACCAACGACCCCCGCCTTATCAAGACGGTGCTCTAACCAACTGAGCTACAGACCCCTTCCAGTCTGTCGTATTACAGCCAATAAGTGTGAGCGCTCAACTTCAATGCAAGCTCTGGAAAGGAGGTGATCCAGCCGCACCTTCCGATACGGCTACCTTGTTACGACTTCACCCCAGTCATGAATCCTACCGTGGTGAC
>NZ_CADIKM010000216.1 GCF_902859895.1 Pararobbsia alpina | reverse complement strand
GAACTACGCAGGGCAGTACCCCCATCAGCCGTATAACGGCAACCCTCACATGCATCCGGGTGAGCTGGTGCTGTTGCGCGTCATCGGCACCGGGCGCTGGCAGCATCCTTTCCACGAGCACGGCAATCACGTGCGCGTGCTTGCACGCGATGGAAACCTGCTGCTCAGCAAGTCGGATCCGACCAAGTTGGCGGGGCCGTTGCTATTCACGACCACGACGACACCCGGTATTGCCATGGACGGCATCTTCTACTGGACGGGGAAAGGCCTGAACTGGGACGTCTACGGGCATAAGCCGGGCGATGGCAGCGTCTGCATTCCGGATGTGAACGGCTACTACACGCAGGATCCGCACGCGCCGAACTACTACGAGTGGTGCGCCGATCACGACAAGCCGCTCGAAGCACATCCCTTCGGTAGTGTGGCGAGCGGCGGCCCGGTGACCTTGCCTGATGCACGTGTATTGACGAACGGCAACTGGTACGGCGGCAGTCCGTATCTCGGACCGGACGCCACAGTACGTGCCACCTCTATAACAGGCACGACCCCACCGAGCGGGACGGTCGCGAACTCGCCGACCTCCGAAGCTGGCTTCGCCTATATGTGGCACTCGCACAATGAGCGCGAG
>NZ_CADIKM010000215.1 GCF_902859895.1 Pararobbsia alpina | reverse complement strand
GAACTACGCAGGGCAGTACCCCCATCAGCCGTATAACGGCAACCCTCACATGCATCCGGGTGAGCTGGTGCTGTTGCGCGTCATCGGCACCGGGCGCTGGCAGCATCCTTTTCACGAGCACGGCAATCACGTGCGCGTGCTTGCACGCGATGGAAACCTGCTGCTCAGCAAGTCGGATCCGACCAAGCTGGCGGGGCCGCTGCTGTTCACGACTACGACGACACCCGGTATCGCCATGGATGGCATCTTCTACTGGACGGGGAAAGGCCTGAACTGGGACGTCTACGGACATAAGGCAGGCGATGGCAGCGTCTGCATTCCGGATGTGAACGGCTACTACACGCAGGATCCGCACGCACCGAACTACTACGAGTGGTGCGCCGATCACGACAAGCCGCTCGAAGCGCATCCCTTCGGTAATGTGGCGAGCGGCGGTCCGGTGACCTTGCCGGATGCACGTGTACTGACGAACGGCAACTGGTACGGCGGCAGTCCGTATCTCGGACCGGACGCCACCGTACGTGCCACCTCTATAACAGGCACGACCCCACCGAGCGGGACGGTCGCGAACTCGCCGACCTCCGAAGCTGGCTTCGCCTATATGTGGCACTCGCACAATGAGCGCGAG
>NZ_CADIKM010000214.1 GCF_902859895.1 Pararobbsia alpina | reverse complement strand
CAGCGAAACCGGCACGTTCGGCACCGCGAATTTTTCACCGAATTGCGGCGAGTACGGGTCGAACTCCGACGAGAAGTCGTCCAGCATGAAGCCCGTGTAGTGCGCGGCGACGTGCGTTGGGCTGAATACCCAGAACTTGGCGAGCGCCGACATCTGGTTCGTCAGGGTGACTTCCTTGCGGTCGCAGAGGTGTCGTGACGCACCCGCGAACGGCGCGACTTCCTGCGAGCCCGGGAACAGGCTGATGAAGTCGGGAACCACACGCAGCTCGCCGACGCAAGGCCAGAAAGTCTCGACGCTGCCGGTGTCGCCTTCATGCCGCGGCATGGAGCCGAGGTCCGTCGTCGAATTCTGCGCGTTGCTAGGGTTGTACGCCGAATTGACGGCGGCCTGATCGGGCAGGATGAAGATGTTGCCGAGTCCACCGAACTGCTGCGAGACGGGCGCGATATAGTTGTCGCCGATCAGGATGTTCTTGTCTTCCTCCTTCACCAGTTCGTAGCCCGGCGGCACGATCAGTTCGACCACATACTTGCCGGCCGGCAGCATCTGCGTGCCGTCTCCCGTCGGATTCGCGACGCAGATCGCGCAGTTCGTCGAGGTCGGCTTGCCGCTTGCCGGGCTTCTGCC
>NZ_CADIKM010000213.1 GCF_902859895.1 Pararobbsia alpina | reverse complement strand
CAGCGAAACCGGCACGTTCGGCACCGCGAATTTTTCACCGAATTGCGGCGAGTACGGGTCGAACTCCGACGAGAAGTCGTCCAGCATGAAGCCCGTGTAGTGCGCGGCGACATGCGTCGGGCTGAACACCCAGAACTTGGCGAGCGCCGACATCTGGTTGGTAAGGATGACCTCCTTGCGATCGCACAGGTGGCGCGATGCGCCCGCGAACGGCGCGACTTCCTGCGACCCTGGAAACAGGCTGATGTAGTCGGGCACGATACGCAGCTCGCCAACGCAGGGCCAGAACGTTTCAATGCTGCCCGTGCCCTTCTCGTTGCGGGGCTGCGAGCCGAGATCGGTAGTCGGATTCTGCGCATTGTTCGCGTTGTAGGCAGCATTCACCGCGGCCTGGTCGGGCAGGATGAAGATGTTGCCGAAGCTGCCGAACTGCTGCGTGACGGGCGCAATATAGTTGTCGCCGATCAGGATGTTCTTGTCTTCCTCCTTCACCAGTTCATAACCCGGCGGCACAACCACTTCGACCACATACTTGCCGGCCGGCAGCATCTGCGTGCCGTCTCCCGTCGGATTCGCGACGCAGATCGCGCAGTTCGTCGAGGTCGGCTTGCCGCTTGCCGGGCTTCTGCC
>NZ_CADIKM010000212.1 GCF_902859895.1 Pararobbsia alpina | reverse complement strand
CAAAGGCTGTCGAGACCCGCTATTCAGCATCGGCAGTGCCCGCCGGCCGATCGTCGCATCCATTCGCACGTCGACCGGCTATGCGATGCGTATTGGTCAGCGTGTCCCTAGGGGATGGACTCCACACGGGAGTCAAGGTCGATGCGTCGGAGACGCTGAAAGTGATGCCAGTATGCCCGAGTACGCGCGCATGCAAACCCAATAAGCTCGCAAAAACCGTATAGCTTTCCGACGCGCATTGTGCGATCCCGCACGCACAATGTCTGATGAGAGAAATCATTTTCGCGGGTCGGGAGACTGCCCGCTGTCAGGACCATCTTGTCTGTAAGGTACTTTCAAATCGCAACACAAACCATGCGACAAAAGGATACCGCGTGCTACATCTTCGTTGGATTGATTGATACTTTCGTTTAACCGGACCGGCCGACCCACGTCTTCGAGCCCGATACGTTCCGGCGCGTATCAAGGTAAGGCAGCGACTGCGGCAAGAGACGTGCGCTGCATTCATCAATGGATATGCCACGTGTAAGGATCGAAGGTTATGAGCGCATCGCCGAGATGGCGCCGAGTCTGCCATCCGCGCGCTTGGTGTATGTGGCCGACCGCGAAGCGGATCTGATGGCGCTGATGGAGCGCGCAC
>NZ_CADIKM010000211.1 GCF_902859895.1 Pararobbsia alpina | reverse complement strand
TCGAAGAACAGATGTGCGTGCAGATCGGGGCAGGTTCGACCCAGCCGCATCAAATGAGCCACGCGCCAGGCCACCACCAGAAACAGCGCCAACGCGCGCTCGAGCCGTTCGATCGTGCCCAACTGGAGCTCTTCGACCTGACACCCGTTCTTCAGGATGTTGAAGAAGATCTCGATTTCCCAGCGCGCTCGATACCAATCGATCAATTCGATCGCCTCAGCCAACGTGGTCGCCACGCGGTTGGTCAGCAGGCGCCATTCGATCGGCTTAACGCCAGCAGGCGCGTCAAACTCGCGCGCGACCAGGCACGTCGCAGCGACACACTGGCCTTTGCTGGCCGGCAACTCCACGCGCTGCAGCCACAGGCGCTGGTGCACCGTGCGCGCCTTGACGCCATGACGCGCAGCCATCGTGAAGGCGATTTCTCCCACCGCTTCGCCGCGCGTCGCGCGCTCCCACAGCTTGTCGCCCTCGGGCAGGCAGCGGTTATGCGCGGCACGCACCAGCCAGTCGGTCGGGTTACCCAGCGCATGTGCGCGCTCCATCAGCGCCATCAGATCCGCTTCGCGGTCGGCCACATACACCAAGCGCGCGGATGGCAGACTCGGCGCCATCTCGGCGATGCGCTCATAACCTTCGATCC
>NZ_CADIKM010000210.1 GCF_902859895.1 Pararobbsia alpina | reverse complement strand
CGAGCGCGTTCGTCACGGCAAGCGTGGTCGCGCCGGATTCGAGCTGGCTGATCGTCCCCTGCTGGTTCATCAGGTTCAGCGCGGTCAGGCTCAGCGCATTCGCGGCAATCTGACCACGACTATTGTCGAGCTGCGGGGCGGAGACGTGCAACTCGTTCGCGCCGATCGTGCCGTTCGCGTTCGTGATGGCGGCAGCGGTCACAGTCGCGCTATCACCGCTCAGCTTGCCCTTGCGGTTGTCGAGCCTGTCCGATGCGACCGCGTTCAGCGTGTGCTGGGCGGTGATCGTGCCACTGTTGGCAATCGAGGCTGCATGGACCGTGGTGTCGCCGTTGCCGCCAATCAGGCCACCCGCCTCGCCTTGCGCCGTCGTACCGGCCACATTCGTGATCTGGCCGCTTGCCGACACCGATACCGGAGAGGATCCAGTGCCCACAATACGACCGGCGGTATTGTTCACGCTGGCCGCAGCCACCTGCACCGTGCTGCTCGATTGCAACTTGCCGGACGTGTTGTCCAACTTGCCGCTCGCCTTCACGGCGAGCGCCTGGTCCGATGTGATCGTGCCACGCCGGTTATCGACACTCGATGCCGTCACTGTCGCCTGTGCGTGGGTACCGATCGTGCCCCCGCTGTTGTCGAGCGTG
>NZ_CADIKM010000209.1 GCF_902859895.1 Pararobbsia alpina | reverse complement strand
CAACCCGGCGTCTCGGTTGCCGGCATGGCGCTCAAGGCCAACGTGAACGCGAACCAGTTGCGCCAATGGATTCATAAGTACCAGGCGACCCGTCAAGACGCGGATGCACAGGATACGGCTCATCGTACGATGGCAGCGTTCGTGCCTGTCGTCGAAATTGACGGTGCCGGGATGGTTCCGAAGCCCTCGACTGCGTCGACGAACCTGCCGGTCTGCCACGACGATTCCGGGGCGCTTTCTACCCGAAGCTCATCGGCGCCAGCGCGACTGCGTGCGCAGTTGCCGAACGGGGTTACGCTCACGCTCGAATGTACCGGGCAGGATGCACCGCTGGTATCGGCGATGATCGAGACTCTGGGGCGCTGCGATGTTCAGGCTCGACGCTAAACTCAAGGTGTATGTTCATCGCGAGGCGGTCGACTTCAGGAAGTCGATCAACGGGCTGTCCGCACTGGTCGAAGAGTCAGGGCTGGACCCGTTTGCGCCAGCGCTCTACGCGTTCAGCAACCGGCGTCGGGATCGCATCAAGATACTCGGCTGGGGCGGCAATGGTTTCTGGCTGCTGATGAAGCGCCTCGAGGAAGACCGCTTTGTTTGGCCACGCCGGCAGCAGCCGGTGATGGAGTTGACGACCGAGCAGCTTCACTG
>NZ_CADIKM010000208.1 GCF_902859895.1 Pararobbsia alpina | reverse complement strand
GAATGGGTGCGAGTTGCCTCCAGGCTCCTCGCCGCTCGGTTGAGCTTCGCATTCTGCGGTCGACGAATGATGGCCTGCAGAGCGAACGATCGTCACTCCCCTCAAAAAGGACCCACCATGTTTATTCACAACAAACGTCTCCAACACACCGTTCGTGTGGCCGCTCCCAACCCTGGTCTCGCAAATCTACTGCTCGAACAATTCGGAGGCCCCCAGGGCGAACTTGCCGCAGCATGCCGATATTTTACGCAGGCGGTCAGCGAGGAAGACCCCGGGCGCAAGGATATGCTGTTTGATATTGCGACCGAAGAATTGAGCCATCTGGAAATCATCGGCTCGATCGTGGCCATGCTGAACAAGGGTGCGAAGGGGCAACTCGCCGAGGCAGTGGACTCGGAGGCAGAGCTTTATCGCTCGCTGACGGGCGGCGGCAACGACTCCCATATCACTGCACTTCTTTACGGTGGGGGCCCGGCGCTGACGAACTCCGCGGGCGTTCCCTGGACGTCGGCCTATGTCGACACCATTGGTGAACCCACCGCGGACCTGCGTTCCAATATCGCCGCCGAAGCACGAGCGAAGATCGTCTACGAGCGGTTGATGAACGTGACCGACGATGCTGAAATCCGCGAAACACTCGGCTTTTTGATGAC
>NZ_CADIKM010000207.1 GCF_902859895.1 Pararobbsia alpina | reverse complement strand
ACTTGCCGACGCGATTAGGCTTTGGCTCGGGCGCAACCTGTTGGCGACGATTGAACGACTGGCAGGAAACCGGCGTGTGGGACCGACTGCACGAGCTGCTGCTCGCCAAGCTGCGCGAGGCTGGGCTGATCGATTTTTCGCGAGTTGCTGTCGATTCGTCGTCAGTGCGAGCAGTTGGGGCGGGCGAAAAACTGGCCCGAACCCCACGGATCGCGCGCGACCAGGCTCCAAGCATCACATCCTTGTCGATGCCAACGGCATTCCCATCGTGGCGATCCTGACCGGCGCGAACCGCAACGACGTCACCCAGTTGCTGCCGCTCGTCGACTCGATTCCACCGATTCGCGGCGTGCGTGGTCGTCCCCTTCAGAAGCCCCAAGTCCTCTATGCCGATCGCGGCTACGGCTCCGAACCGCATCGCCGAAAACTTCGCGATCGTGGCATCAAGCCGGTGATCGCGAAGCGTCGAACCGAGCACGGAAGCGGGCTTGGCAAATTCCGATGGGTTGTCGAACGGACGCATTCCTGGCTCCACAATTTTCGGCGTCTACGCACTCGCTTCGATCGGCGCGCTGACATTCACGAAGCGTTTCTCAAACTCGGTTGCTCGCTCGTCTGCTGGAACATCTTCAGGCGTGCCGAGCAGTCTTTTT
>NZ_CADIKM010000206.1 GCF_902859895.1 Pararobbsia alpina | reverse complement strand
CCGCCTTACTCACCGCGCTCGCCCTGAGCGGCTGTTCGGTGGAGCCGACGTACAAGCGGCCGAGTGTCGACGTACCCGCCCACTACCTCGAAAGCGGACCGTCGCCGGCCGCAGCCTGGCGAACGGCGCACCCCGACGATGACCAGCCGCGCGGGCCATGGTGGACCCTGTTCGGCGATCCAACGCTCAATTCGCTCGAAGCGCGTGTCGATGTCTCAAATCAGACGCTGCGCAAATCGGTGGCGGCACTCGATGTCGCCCGCTCGGTATACGACCGGGAGCGCGCGGGCTTTCTCCCGACAGTCACAGCAGGGGCCGCCCAGTCTCGTACACGCGTCTCGCAGAACCTCCTCTACCGCAATGCCACCGACGGCAGGACCTATCCCGACCATTCGGTCGGTCTCACCGCATCGTGGGAGCCCGACGTGTTCGGCAAGATTCGGTCGCAGACCGACGCCGCCCAAGCCAGCATGCAGGCAAGCGCATCCGATGTCGAGACCGTGCGCCTCGCCATGACGGCGGAGCTTGCGGCCGACTACCTGGACCTGCGCGCAAACGACCGCGAAAAGGCGCTGCTCGACCAGACGATCGCGGCGTACCAGCAGGTCTACGACATGATGCAGCAGCGCTTCAAGCTTGGCGTGTCAGGTGCCGGGGACCTCGCC
>NZ_CADIKM010000205.1 GCF_902859895.1 Pararobbsia alpina | reverse complement strand
GATCTGTATTGCTGCGATCACTTTGTCGAACCCGGATACCGGTTGGGCAATATTCACGAAACGCACATGCTCAAGCTCATGGCGTCGCCCGAACAGCGTAAGTTTGGACTGGACAAGCGCGACTCGCTTACGGCCCAGTGCAGGAGCTGCGAAGTGAGGGCGCTGTGCAATGGCGGATGTCCGAAGGACCGCTTTGCGCTATCGCGGGACGGCGAGGCGGGGCAGAACTATCTGTGCTCCGGCCTCGAGTTGTTCTTCACCCAATCGCGCCATGCGATGGAGACCATGGTCAAACTCCTTCACGATGGCCGGCCTCCGTCTGACGTGATGGCGATTACCGCAATCGAAGATAAACGGCGCGGCCCTTATGCGCCCTGTCCGTGCGGCAGCGGCAGGAAATTCAGATTCTGCCACGGTAATAACGCACCGCGTCGGTCGTTTGACCCGGCGAGCAGCAAGGAGCAGCGCGCCTCATGATGAAAGGGGGTGCCCAAAGACGTCGCTGGCCGTTACATCCTCGCAGAGCAGGGACCAGCGAGCGACATACTGGCTCAGTTCGGTGATTGATGCAGCCTCTTCGCCCGGCTTGCGACCGGGCCCTATCTGAAAGGAGTGGAAGCAATCATGGCGACAAAGCAACCGAATATCCTGATTCTTTGGGGCGA
>NZ_CADIKM010000204.1 GCF_902859895.1 Pararobbsia alpina | reverse complement strand
GCAAACGACTGCACGCGGGGTCCCTGCGTGGGCGGGGTGAACGTCGCGCCACTCCCGGTTCCCGCAATCGGCCAGGTCGTCGCGGTTTGCGTCGGATGCACCGGGCTGGGCGTGCTCGTCGCGGTCGTGCCGAGTCCGCCGCCGAGTTGGCCGACGACGACAAGCGACGTCGGCACCGCGCCGGGCAAACTGTTGGTGAGGTTGATCGTCAACGATCCCGGTGGCGTCGTGATCACGACGGGCGACCAGTTCGCGCCCGCGCCCGGATTCGACGCTGCGCATGAAGCCGGCGCCACCGTGGCGGCCGAACAGGTATAGCCCCACATCGGCACGACCTGGCCATCGGGGAGCGCGATCGTCGCGGCCTTCGCCGTCAGACTGACACTTTGAGCGAAGGACGTCGCACTGGCCGTGAGCAGGATCGTCGCTGCGACGCCTGCCTTGATCAGGTCGAAGAGCGTCCCTTTGAATTGGGTGGTTCTCATCGCGTGACTCCCCGCTTCTAATTGCCTTCGTTGATCGTGGACACTTGCGGATCGACGAGCATCATCATCATCATTCCGCCTGGGAAGATGTTGTTCGTCGTAATCTCGCGCTCATTGTGCGAGTGCCACATATAGGCGAAGCCAGCTTCGGAGGTCGGCGAGTTCGCGACCGTCCCGCTCGGTGGGGTCGTGCCTGTTATAGAGGTGGCACGTAC
>NZ_CADIKM010000203.1 GCF_902859895.1 Pararobbsia alpina | reverse complement strand
TGCACGCTGGATGCCGACAACGACTACGCCGCCATCCAGGCTTGGCTGTCACTGCACGAATCACCGGCGACGCTGAGGACGTACCGCAAGGAGGCCGAGCGCCTGATCCTCTGGGCCATCGTCGAACGGGGTCGAGCGCTATCGTCGCTCACGACCGAGGACGCCGTCGCCTATCGGACCTTCCTGCGACATCCGGCGCCGGCCGGTCGCTGGACCGGCCCGGTCCGGCCGCGCTCGGCCCCAGACTGGCGGCCGTTCACCGGCGGACTGTCTGCGCGTTCGATCGCGCATGCACTGTCGGTGCTCAGTGCAATGTTCCGCTGGCTAGCCGAGCAACGCTACGTGCTCGCGAACCCTTTTGCCGGCCTCAAGGTCCGGGGCGCGACCCGTTCCGCGGTCCTCGATGCGTCGCGTGGGTTCAGTGAGGGCGAGTGGGCCATCACGCGGGCGATCGCCGACGGGCTGGAATACTCGTACGGATGGGCGCTTCCAGCCGCGCAGCGTCTGCGGTTCGTGCTGGATTTCTCGTACGCAACAGGATTGCGGGCCGGCGAGTTCGTCGGTCTGACACTGGGAGCGATCCGGACCGACGCAGGGGCCGACCGCTGGATCCATCTAATCGGAAAGGGCGCCAAGGCGGCGAAGGTGGCGCTACCGCCCCTGGGAGCGGAGGCGCTGTTCCAGTCTCTCGGCGAGCGCGGCCTGTCACG
>NZ_CADIKM010000202.1 GCF_902859895.1 Pararobbsia alpina | reverse complement strand
GCGTTCAGACCGTCGGTTCGGTCAACTGTTCGACGGTTGAAGCACAGCTACTTCATTTATGGCGCGATCTGAGCATGCGGCGCCGGAGCCGACCAATCCAGCTGCACGTAGCTATTCAAAATATTCGTTGGACGATACTGCTGTTGCGCTTCGCCCTCTACTCGTATGTTCGGTGCAGCGATACGTTGCATGACGCGTTGGCTGAGCATCAGTGTCGGCGGGAATTCTCGCGCCCCTAGCTTGTAGAGGATGCTGTCTGCCCAGGGGCGATGCTCGATGTCAAGCGGGTTGGGTGTGCCCTGCGGCATCCCTGTCAGCAGCACACCGCTTGCGGCAAGCCGTGCGGCCATCCATGCGAGCGCACAATTCGACAAGCCCGATTCCGTTGCCAGGTAGCCCCCCCCGACATCGGCATGTGCGCCGGGGAATAATACTTGCACAACGCCCGGACGCGTGTCCCACAAGGTCGGTGTGAAATCAGCGCGTTGTTCGTCGATAGCGATCGCATGAAAACCGTTCTCGACGCGATCCGACAGGCTGTTATCGCAGAATTTGAACTCGTCGAGCCGAACAGACGTACCGCCTTGCTCTTGCATATCTGGGATGCCTAAAGCCATCTCGTTATACAGAAGTGAAGGCGGGCATCGACTATGTGTAGTCGGAGCTTGAAGAAATCTGGTCACAAAGGGTTGTAAACCGGCGCGAACTCGCGTTTACTCTCGGAT
>NZ_CADIKM010000201.1 GCF_902859895.1 Pararobbsia alpina | reverse complement strand
TTGAAGCACTCCCCAGAGTTCGCGGGAAGGTATTGCTTGGAGCCAGCCTTGTCCTGGTCGCGCTCAATCTCCGTCCGCTGTTTTCGAGCCTCGGCTCGTTGCTGCCTGAAGTAGTCCGTGCGAATGGCCTTGCGCCCACGATGGCGAGCGCGCTCACGACCTTGCCCGTCCTGTGCCTTGGCATCTTTGCGCCGGCCAGTCCTGCTCTCGCACGCCGGTTTGGCGCCGAACGGATCATTTTCTGGCTGATGCTGCTGCTTGCGGTTGGTACCGCGTTGAGGGTGGCCGGTCCGGTCATCGCGCTGTTCGCGGGCACGATCCTCGCCGGCGCCTCGATCGCGGTCGTCAATGTGCTGCTGCCCGGTCTGATCAAACGGGATTTTGCCGACCGTACTGGTCTGATGGCGGGGCTGTACACGATGGCGTTGTGCGCGGGTGCCGCGATGGCGGCTGGTTTGACCGTGCCACTCGAGCGGCAGTTCCACGGTGCATGGGCACCCGCGCTCGCCTTCTGGGCATTGCCGGCTCTCGTCGCAGCACTCTGCTGGCGTCCTCATGTGCAGTCGCCGCAGGTGGTCGGTCATCGAGGACGGATCGTGTCGCGCGGCCTGTGGCAGTGCCCGCTTGCATGGCAGGTTACGATCTTCATGGTGCTACAGTCGATGCTGTCGTTCACCGTATTTGGTTGGCTGGCTCCAATCCTGCGTGATCGCGGTGTCCCGGCCG
>NZ_CADIKM010000200.1 GCF_902859895.1 Pararobbsia alpina | reverse complement strand
GGACTTCCTCAAGGTTCGGCGGATGGGCATCGAGCCAGCGCAGGCCCGCGTCCGCATTCGTGATGACGGCAGCGAGCGGTTGATTGACTTCATGGGCGATCGACGCGGTCATTTCTCCGACCACCAGGACCCGGTTCAATCGCGCGAGAGCGGACTGTGCCTGCTGCAGCGCATCCTCCATCCGCTTGCGTTCGCTGATGTCGTTGTTAGACTCCAGGATCAGCGCGGGTTGTCCTGCATGGTCGTTCTGAAGCGACCAACGGCTCGTTACGACGACCGGCGTGCCGTCCACCTTGCGGTTGACGAGCTCGCCTTCCCAGCGGCCTTCGCGCAGCAGCTTGGCCATGATCTGCTCGACCGGCGTGACGAACGTCGTTTGCAGGAGCGTGTGCGCGATAGCGCCGAGCGCCTGCGCGCCCTTGAATCCATACAACTCCTCGGCGCCGCGATTCCAGTAGAGAATTTTGCCGTCCATGTCGCGCGAGAAGATGGGGTCGTGCGTCAGGTCGAGGAGACTCGCCTGATTGCGGAGCGTCGAAACCGTTTGCTGCGCATGCAAGGCCAGGGCCGTCACGAGGCCGATCGAAGCGATGCTGATGCACTCGTTG
Organism: Pararobbsia alpina; assembly: GCF_902859895.1. Lineage (GTDB taxonomy): Bacteria > Pseudomonadota > Gammaproteobacteria > Burkholderiales > Burkholderiaceae > Pararobbsia > Pararobbsia alpina. Next base: position 137 of record NZ_CADIKM010000200.1, on the reverse strand, counting down.
ATTAGAGTCTCGGTGGTGGGGTGGTTGGGTGGTGCGAGTGCCCAACTGATGACTGATAGCCCTATGCAGCTGAGTCCGACAAGCACTACACCCCGCGACTTGCAAATGCGCGCGGCGATCAGCACGACAACCACATA
>NZ_CADIKM010000199.1 GCF_902859895.1 Pararobbsia alpina | reverse complement strand
TCCCCCGCATTGAGCGTGAGCCGGAACAGTTCATGACCGGGCTCGATATCGAATGCCTCGATATCGCCGAATTGTGCGCGCAGTGAGTCGTCGACCTTGACGAGCGGTCCCTGCGGCGGAGCCTCGTTCGCAAACAGCAGGAATTGATCGACGATATGCGTGAGTGAATCGACATCGCGCAGAAATCCTGCCCGCTCGACCGCATCGCCGAGCAGATCCGCACGCAGGCGCAATCGCATCAGCGGTGACTTGAGATCATGGGCAACGCCCGCGAGCATCACGGCCTGATTGCTTTCGGCGTCTTCGACACGCTTCATCATGTCGTTGAACGACGTCGCGAGCTCACGCAGTTCGCGTGGCCCGCTCGGCTCGACCGGAGGCAGCCGGCGTGCACGCCCGAACGCGCGCGCGGCCTGCGCGACACGAGCGACTGGCAGTTGAAGCTGCCACGCGGCGAGCAGCGCAAGCACGATCGACGCAAGGGTCATCCCAGTGAATTCGATCATGAACGGGGGAGTCGGCGGCAGATCGATCGGCGTCACGATCCAGCGCGCACTCCCCGGGAACCGCGCCCAAAGATTGACCGGTTGCGCCTTGTCGAAACGTATCTCGGTGCCCGAGGGCAGGCGTGCCTTCAGCGCGCGCACGAGGCCTGAATACAATGATGCGTTCGAAGGACCCCCGACGGCGCGTGCTTCTGATGCCGAGACTTCGACATAACGGACGCGCTTCGGACGATGCATCAGTCTCGTCCC
>NZ_CADIKM010000198.1 GCF_902859895.1 Pararobbsia alpina | reverse complement strand
AGTGTCGAAGTACGGCGATCACGTTCCGTTGTACCGACAGGAACGCATCTTCGAGCGTACCGGGCTCGCCATCCCTCGCTCGACGCTGGGCCAGTGGATCGGCATGTGCGGTATACAGCTCCAGCCGCTGGTGGATGCGCTCAAGGAGCGAATGTTGCAGCATCGTGTGCTGCACGCCGACGAGACACCGGTCGCGATGCTCAGCCCTGGCAAGGGCAAGACACAGCGAGCCTACTTATGGACGTACTGCCCCGGGGCCTTCGAGGACCTGAAGGCGGTCGTCTACGACTTCGCCGAGAGTCGCGCGGGTGAGCATGCGAGGGCCTTCCTGGGGAACTGGCAAGGCCAACTCGTCTGCGACGACTTCACAGGCTATAAGGCGCTGTTTACCCGGGGCGTGACCGAGCTTGGTTGCATGGCGCACGCGCGTCGCAAGTTCTACGATCTGCACGCGGCCAACAAGAGCGAGATCGCGCAAGATGCACTTCAGTACATCGCTCAGCTCTACGAGATCGAAGCCGAAGCGCAGACGCTTAAGCCAGGCGAGCGCCTCGCGATCCGGCAAGAGCGGGCTCGGCGGATAGCCGACACGCTACACCGGTGGATGACGCAGCAACGTGCGCGCGTGAGTGAGGGCTCGGCGATTGCCAAGGCGTTGGACTACAGCCTGCGGCGATGGGCCGCGCTGACGCGCTATCTGGACGATCCTCAGGTGCCCATCGACAACAACTGGTGCGAGAACCAGATCAGACCGATTGC
>NZ_CADIKM010000197.1 GCF_902859895.1 Pararobbsia alpina | reverse complement strand
ACTTCCGCTGTGATTTGACGCTCGGATCGCCGCAATCGAAAAGTCGAAACCTGCGGCAAGACAGGTTTCGTTAATTCCCGGTGACTCAGCGTTTTGACACGCTCTGGGCCAGGAGGGGACGTCGACGGCGTCGCGTCGGACGGCCGTATGTCTGACGGAAACGGACGGTCGCCGAGTTGGGCAATTTAGGACAACGCCCCGGTTCAGTGACGGGCATGCGACCAACAAGGCGGTAGATTGCACGCAGCTTTTCCAAGCGCCGTGCGTGTCGGTACCCATCATGCTATGGCGAGCGCAACGTTTAAGCGTGGTGGTGACGAACTCCCGTACTGCCCGTATGGCTTGCATTGCCGCGCTGTCGTCGTAAGCGAGCGTTGCTCCGCGTTCGACGCAGGGGGCGCTATACGAGAACGGCTGCCTGGTTTGCGCACTGAATATTTGCCCGTTTTCCCCCTCGTCCCATCGGCAGTTCCGCATTGTCTGCGCCTCTGGAAGCGACAGCGGGTGCTTGAACGCTTTCCCGTCAAAAATATGGCCCGCGCCGGGATATTCAGTAAGCTCGACGTCTTTTCCCTTCGATTTCAAGCGTTCAACATATGCGCGGCACGGCGCAATGGAGTTGTAGTTGTCGGCACTTCCGTGGAATATGCGTAAGCGCGTCATCAGCGCCGCCTTGACATAGCATCTGTTCTTTACCGCTTGTGGACCGATGACATGGCAAGGGAACCGCTGTTTGTATTGAACCGGATGATCGTTGTCC
>NZ_CADIKM010000196.1 GCF_902859895.1 Pararobbsia alpina | reverse complement strand
CGTACTCTGTCCGAAGCCACCGCTTGCACTCAAGCCGATCGTGTCACCCGAATCGCTCGCGTGATTCTCCAGATCCGTGTAACCGAATGTCTGCGTCGACAGACTGTTTCTGTCTGGCGCAGCCGCACTCGCCATCACCCCGCCATCCAGCTGCGTGTGGTTCCCGACCTCGACGTTGAACCCGCCCTCTCCTGCATAGATCCCGCTTGGCTGCTTGACCGACTGATAGGTCGAGTCGATTTTCTGCTGGCTCACACTCCCGCTGCCGCTCACGGTCTGTCCCACGCAGAGCGGCGGCACGCAGAGGCTCGCCTGGAATCCGGCACTCGATTGCGTGCTGTCGTACGTGCTCGTGTCCTGTTGGCTCTGGATCGTGAGATCACGCCCGATGCTCGCCTCAACCGTCTTTCCCGATACCTCAGCCCCCCGCAGGTTCGTATCGCGGCCACTCGTGATCGACAAGGTGTTGCCGGCCGTCAGCCGAGTGTCTCGATTCGTCACACTTTGGCCGTTGGCATTGCCCTGCGAGGAGCTCACCCCGAGCTCCAACGTCAAGCCATTCTGTTGACCGCCCAGACCCACGCCGACACCGATACTGCCGCCACGGCTCCTGTTGCTGCTCGACTGCTGGCTCGTGTCCTTCGCGCGCTCCAGGTTGATGTCGTGCGCGGCATTGAGCGTCACGTTCTGCCCGACGACCTGTGTTCCGCGCGCGTTGATGTCACCGTCGATGGCACCATCGATGTCACCGTCGGTCGCCTGTTTATT
>NZ_CADIKM010000195.1 GCF_902859895.1 Pararobbsia alpina | reverse complement strand
GCCGGGATCACGGGCGCGAATTGCCCCAGCATGCAGATTCCTGGGCCGACGCTGATCGTGAAGCAGGGTGACATCGTCACGGTCACGCTCACCAACAATCTACCCGCGGCGGCGGGCAACACGTCGATCCTGTTCCCGGGCTTCCAGGTCTGCGCAGCGGTACTGAATCCCGACGGCACATGTCCGGCGACGCTGACCGGTGTACCCGGCGTGCTGACGCGCGAGGCGATTCACGGCAGCTCGGTGACCTATAGCTTCATCGCGGCCACGCCGGGAACCCATAGCTATTACAGCGGCACGCAGGGCGATCTGCAGATCGAAATGGGGATGTCCGGTGCGCTCATCGTCTTGCCCACCACAGCGCCCGGCACAGTTGCCTCGCCGACAGGCACAGGCTGCCACCCGCTGGCCCCGACCTTGCCGGATGGGCAACCCGATTTCCGCAATGCCCCCGCCGCCTATAACCACAGTGCGGCCTGCTACGACCGCGAGTATCTATTCCAGTTCTCGGAAATGGATCCGCGCATCCATGCGCAGGCGGAGCAGGAAGCGGCGAAATCCTGTACGCAGCCGACCGGATGCATGACTGTCGAGACGGAACCCTATCACCCGGCCTACTTCATGATCAACGGACGTTCGATGCCCGATGACATGGACCCGAACTACGCAGGGCAGTACCCCCATCAGCCGTATAACGGCAACCCTCACATGCATCCGGGTGAGCTGGTGCTGTTGCGCGTCATCGGCACCGGGCGCTGGCAGCATCCTTT
>NZ_CADIKM010000194.1 GCF_902859895.1 Pararobbsia alpina | reverse complement strand
CGTCCTATGCTTCCGGCGCATACCCCAGCTCTCGCGGTGGCGAATGGACAGCAACAAAACACGCGTGTCCGAGTGCGCGTACAAGATCACGTGGAAGCGCACCGCGTATTCGCGCAGCTCAGCCAGGTTTGCTTGACTAGTCAGTCGCAGCACACGTTCCAGCCGGCCTTGACCTTCGATTGAACGGCGAGCACACCGGCCGGACGGCCAACTTTTGGATGGAGGGCCACGAGATCACTAAACCGGTCGATCTCACTCATCAGGTCCTCCACCTGCCTGGCGCCAAGCTACGTCCTGTTCCAGCCCGCCACGACGAGAATTGCAAGTTCGTAGCCCGAACGTCAAGGTCTGGTAAGCCGCGCAAACCTAGACTCGGCTTCACATTCCGGCAGCCCGCGCGGTTGCCCTACCCGGAGCCTGTCATTTGGATCGTCCCACTCGCGCTAAGCCGCCCCTATACGTTCGTCGTATTGGCCTTGCTGATTCTGATCGCCGGCCCGCTGACCATCCTGCGCACGCCGACCGAGAACGTCATCTCCAATCCCGGCGACTCGATCTACGAGGGAGCGCACGTCCAGGTGCAAAAGGGAGGCACATCATCATGACCTCGCGTATCGATAGAGCTGCCGTGTTGCGCCGCGCACCCGGGAACGGGAGTCACCGTGTCCTGGCAAGCGTCACCGCCTTACTCACCGCGCTCGCCCTGAGCGGCTGTTCGGTGGAGCCGACGTACAAGCGGCCGAGTGTCGACGTACCCGCCCACTACCTCGAAAGCGGACCGTCGCCGGCCG
>NZ_CADIKM010000193.1 GCF_902859895.1 Pararobbsia alpina | reverse complement strand
ATGGGTGGAACAGGACCGAGGCGATTGGCAAGGTCACGCATCAACTGTTGAAAACCCGTTTCCTCATGCCGTTTGACGAGATCAAGGAAGCATTGCTGCGCACCGGGCGCTGGGAGGGCGAACTCGTCCACACCAAGCGGGATGGCACGAAGGTCGTGGTGGCAAGCCGTTGGTCTTTGCAGCGAAACGAGCGCGGGCGACCGTCCGGGACGCTCGAGACCAATAATGACATTACGGCGCGAAAGCGGGCCGAAGAGGCGCTGCGCCGCCACGCAGCCTACCTGGCCGACGCACAGAAACTGAGTCTCACGGGGAGCTTCGGCTGGAACGTTTCGAGCGGAGAATTGTACTGGTCCGAGCAGAGCTTCAGGATCTTTGAATATGATCCTGACACCAACCCTAAGTTGGAGATGGTGCTGCAACGGGTGCATCCCGACGACCTTGCATTCGTCAGGGAGGTGGTCCATCAGGCAGCAACCACCAGGCAGGATTTTGATTTCGAACACCGACTGTTGATGCCGGATGAGTCCGTCAAGTATCTCCACGTTGTGGCGCAGACGGTGTCGAATGAAGCTAACAACCCGCAGGTCGTTGGCGCCATCATGGATGTGACCGCGGCCAAGCTTGCCGAGGAGCAACTGCGCGTCAGGCGCAGACGGAACTCGCCCATGTGACTCGCGTGACCGCTCTGGGTGAACTGAGTGCATCCATTGTTCACGAAATCGGCCAACCGCTTGCTGCCATCCTGATCAACGGCGATGCCTGCCTTCGATGGCTGGACCGGGCGACACCTCAGCTGGACG
>NZ_CADIKM010000192.1 GCF_902859895.1 Pararobbsia alpina | reverse complement strand
CAATGGGGCGTTCATTGTGCACCTCCTTCCGAGAGCTCGATAAACATTGGGATTTGACCTTCAGTGTCGTTGCGACACGGGCGATTTTTGCGCGCCAACGCCGCCGTAACCGCGTCGCTGCGCAGATCGCTCGCGCGAATTTGCCAAGGAGCGTCGGGCACCACCTGCTCGGCGGGAAGGACTCGATCGTTTATCAAACGCCGGATCATGTAATGGGTGACGCCGAGCAATTTCGCCGCGTCGGGCAGTCAACCATTCTCCATCCTTCTCAGCTGACTTGTACGCATGGATGTCCCGCACTCGACGTATGGAACTGACACGATGCGCAGTCCAGGTCTTGCCCTGGCCTGTCCGTAACCCCATCCGGTTCAACGATGCGGCGATGTCCTGATCTGACCACCGGGCCGCCATGCTGCGAACGACCGCGAGCGCCTCATCAGAGGTGCTGCATCCATGCTCGCCCGTTCTGGGCTTGCGAATTCGTAGCTGGGAGTGCTGACCGCCATGCCAGTGGATCGTCAGCATGACTTCCCGAGCAGCGTCGTCGACGTTTGCAACAATATCGACGATGAGCGCACGGACCAGTTGTTGACGCATGCGCATAGTGACACCCGGAGCATTCCAGGCTGCGTGGAGATTCTCAGCGAGCTTCGCAAAGTCAGGGGGTACAGCCTCTGCCTTTGGTGTTCCTGCTGTCTCCAGACGCGCTTGGCAGGCCTGCACTCGGCGTAAGGCTACCTCCCAATTCTTCTCTAATTGAGCGGCAATTAAACGGTTATCAGGGTCGCAGGCGGCGTAGCGCCGCTCGGCGAGCGTCGC
>NZ_CADIKM010000191.1 GCF_902859895.1 Pararobbsia alpina | reverse complement strand
CAAGCCGGACCTCATCGATGCAGAGGGCAATATTACGAATGAATCGACGCGGAAGTTCCTGAGTGACTACATGGAGCGTTTCGCGGTCTTCACGTCGAGGCTTGCGGCGAGGTAGAGCGCCTTACGAGGGTTCCGCAACGGGTGGCATTGTCGACGAACGCATGGACGACCCGCTTGGGAGTGGCTGCCGCTGATGGCACTACGGGCGTGCGATCTGACGAAACTTTGGATGCGCGATGTCTGCCTGGGCGCACGCATAGTGCCGCGGGCGACAAGCGCAATCACTGGTTTGGCGTCGAAAGGGACAATGCGAGATGTGTTGCCGATGACTACCAGTTCCACCAGGCTATCTTAAAGGCGGCGCACAATCCCGCACTTCTTGAAACTTGCAAATTCCTCTCGATTGCAATGAATGAAACCATCGCGTCGACGCCTAAAGTCGACATTCCTGAACCCGACTACGATGCGCATCGCTCGTTGATCGACGCCATCGAGTCTCGCTCTTCCGATATAGCGGAAAAGGCAGTCCGCGACTTCATGAATTTCATTCTTGTCGCGCTGCCGGAGGTGTCCCGGTCATGAGCCCGGAAATTTCCGATTCGTCATTGCTTCCCGTTCAGACGCACGCGGGCTCTAGAGAATTGCAGCCTGCCATGGACATGACGCTTGCAGACGAGCAGCTGATCGATGTACAGGTTGATTCAGTGCCGCCGCCCAAGGTTGAAGCACTCCCCAGAGTTCGCGGGAAGGTATTGCTTGGAGCCAGCCTTGTCCTGGTCGCGCTCAATCTCCGTCCGCTGTTTTCGAGCCTCGGCTCGTTGCTGCCTGAAG
>NZ_CADIKM010000190.1 GCF_902859895.1 Pararobbsia alpina | reverse complement strand
AGGGCCTGCTCCTTGAACTCGACAGAATACGTTTGTCTCGCCTTCAACCTGCACCTCTGACTCTTCTTGATAAGAAATTTCAGAGGCGACAACTACTATGACGCCGGGGGCTACGCGGCATGGAGCCCACCTCGCACATGCTATCGATGGATGAGATGGTGCCCGCGTATGGGGGCAATCTCAAGATCGATGAGGTAAAGGCTCTGTGGGAAGCCGGGGTAGATACACCGGACATCGACAAGCAATTGTTGATGGATTACCTCTGCGGCACGATGCACCGTGAGGACGTACCCAAGGATTCCCGGGCGCATGGTGATATCGGCAACACCGAGACCATATTCAAGGGCCAGCTAGCCAAGGCTCGCAAGACGGGGCAGGTTAAATCGATCCTGCTCAATATGGGTAGCCTGCTGTGCACCGTTGAGATGGAACGCAACGGTATGTTCGTTGACAAGGAGCTAGGTCTCAAGCTCGCGTCCGAACTGAAGGCGAAGCTTGAGCAGATCACTACCGAGCTTCGCAAGTACCTGCCGGATGATCTACCGTTCGACTTCAATTGGTCCAATCGCTATCACCTGTCTCCGCTTATATTTGGCGGAAAGGTCAAGTACGAAAAGCGTACGCCGATTCTGGACGAGAACGGGAAGCAGGCGTACACGCAGAAGGATGAAAAGCACCTATACCTGAAGTCCAAGCCAAAGGCGACATTCCAGACTATGGCTGTGGAGGACTGGCTACGCCTTGAGCGTAAGCGGCTGGCGAACCCGTCTTGAATAGTGTGATCCGGCTTGGGAGTATCGTGTCCGCGAACAATTAGGCGGACACGTGAACACTATCGAAGAACAAGTACCGGTT
>NZ_CADIKM010000189.1 GCF_902859895.1 Pararobbsia alpina | reverse complement strand
CTTCAGGCAGCAACGAGCCGAGGCTCGAAAACAGCGGACGGAGATTGAGCGCGACCAGGACAAGGCTGGCTCCAAGCAATACCTTCCCGCGAACTCTGGGGAGTGCTTCAATTTTGGGCGGCGGCACGGAATCAACCTGTGCATCGATCAGCTGCTCGTCTGCAAGCGTCATGTCAACAGCAGGCTGCAATTCTCTAGAGCCCGCGTGCGTCTGAACGGGAAGCAATGACAAATCGGAAATTTCCGGGCTCATGAGCGGTACACCTCTGGCTGCGCGACAAGGATGAAATTCATGAAGTTGCGGACTGCCTTTTCCGCTATATCGGAAGAGCGAGACTCGAAGGTGTCGATCAACGAGCGATGCTTCTCGTAGTCGGGTTCAGGAATGTCGACTTCAAGCGTCGATGCGATGGTTTCGTTCACTGCAATCGAGAGAAATTCGTAAACTTCAAGAAGTGCGGGATCGTGCGCCGCCTTTAAGATAGCCAGGTGGAATAGATAATCATCGGCAACAAATCTCGCACTGTCACTATCGTCGCCAGACCCGTGACTGCGCTTCTCAAGCAATGAGCGCAATTGCTTAAGGTCGCGCGTTTTCGCCCCCAGCTGCAAACGGATTCGAATGGCCCAGATTTCCTTGAGCCTCTTTGGCGGATTCTGTCCGGTTAGCATGCCCTACCAAGCGGGTCGTCCATGCGTTCGTCGACAATGCCACCCGTTGCGGAACCCTCGTAAGGCGCTCTATCTCGCCGCAAGCCTCGACGTGAAGACCGCGAAACGCTCCATGTAGTCACTCAGGAACTTCCGCGTCGATTCATTCGTAATATTGCCCTCTGCATCGATGAGGTCCGGCTTG
>NZ_CADIKM010000188.1 GCF_902859895.1 Pararobbsia alpina | reverse complement strand
CTAGGCATGAAGGGAAGCATCAGTGAGTTTGAGCTGAATGTGCTTCGTACCCGGATGCTCGATGCCAAACGTCAGAAGGCACACCGCGGAGAACTTCGGATCAGTGTGCCGATCGGCTATATCTGGCATCGTGAGGTCGGCCTCGGTATTGATCCAAACCTGCAATTGCAGGAAGTTATCCGTTTGATATTCGCCCGTTTCCGCGAACTAGGCAGCGCAAGACAAGTCTTGTTGTCGCTACGAGCCCAGCAGGTCCACTTCCCGCGGCCCTCTGATGGTCGAACGCTGACGCACTTCGATTGGATACCGGTACGCTACCGTAACGTGATCTCAGTGCTCAAGAATCCGTTCTATGCCGGAGCGTACGTGTACGGCAAGAGTGGCAAGCAGATGGCAATAGTGGATGGGCGTGCGCGCAAGAGCTACAAGCATCCCAAGCCGTTTGAGGAGTGGGATGTCCTGCTCAGGGAGCATCATGAAGGCTACATCGATTGGGCGGAATTCGAGCGCAACCAGAAACAGCTCTCGGCCAACGCCTACGGCAAGGCGGGCGACGTAAAATCGAGTCGTGGCGGACGAGCGCTGCTCGCTGGCCTGCTTGCATGTGCGCGCTGTGGGCGTCGCCTGTCGGTGGCCTATACTGGACGTATCCCGCAAGCCGTTTATCGATGTGATCGATTTGACATACCGCCACGATGCATGAGCTTCGGCGGTTCCCGTATCGATGCCGCCATCGCAAGTGAACTTCTGCGTGTCGTGGAGCCCTTGGCAATTGAAGCAGCCCAGCAGGCCGAGCTTATGCAAATGGATGCCTTGAACGAGCAGCGACGGATCGTGGAACTGGAGCTGCAACAAGCCCAATACGAAGCGAC
>NZ_CADIKM010000187.1 GCF_902859895.1 Pararobbsia alpina | reverse complement strand
TTCTGTCGCCCTGATCCAGCGCTTCAGATTGAACGCGATAAGTACTGTCAAGGTGATGTAGAGCAGGCTCAGGTTGCGCAGCTCCTCAGGCGCGCAAAAGACGAAGAACAAGGGGAAATTAATGACCGCGCAAATGATCGCATGGCGTCGCGTTGGCTGCGACAGCATAGGCCAGCCTCGAACCACCAGCGCGACCACGAGCGCGATATTGACCACGAAGAACGCGTTCGGCATCACGACACCATAGTCGATGGCAAGGCGCAGATAGCTGAGCGGGTTCAGGTAGAACTGCAGATTGTCCCGCAGGTGTAGCTCGATCGGCGCCCCGGGGCTGGCCGCGTAGTGAGCCTTGACGGCCAGATTCACGATCACGCCCGCGGCCACGACGGCGACGATTTTCAGGACATCACGCGATGTCGGCCTGCCTTTGATCATGAACGGCATCAACGCGAGCGCAAACAGGAAATAAGTCTCCTTGTTCAGGGTCGCGATGGCGGTGACGACGGCGAGCGCGATCCAGCGGTCGCGCAATGCGAGCCATGCGCCCAGCGACATGAACAGAATCTCGGGAAAGTCGTAGAAATACCCGTTCTTGCTCATCAGGAGCGGTATCGCCACGGCGAACGCGAGAGGCGCGAGCGTCGCGGCGGCCGGGCTGCCCGTCAGGCTCAGGCAGACGCTGCGCATGAACAGCAGGCTCGCGAAGAGGGAGACGAAGGTCAAAGTGTAGACGATCAGGTATTGCAGCGCGAGGCGCGGCTGCATCGCACTGCTGCGACCGAAGGTGTGCTTCAGCGACCAGTTGCTATCGAGCGCCGCAACGATGCGCTTGCCTACCGCGTCGCGTCGCTCCGGCGCGATCGAGTTCTCGATGCCACGCGCGATGAT
>NZ_CADIKM010000186.1 GCF_902859895.1 Pararobbsia alpina | reverse complement strand
TTGCTCGTCGAGGAAGCCGCTCGCCTGTTGCAGACTTTCGGTGCGGAAACGCGGATTTTTGACCCGCGCGGTCTGCCGCACGCAGACGACGTCGACGTGAAGAACCATCCGAAGGTGAAGGAGCTGCTCGAGCTGTCGCTGTGGTCAGAGGGACACGTGTGGTGCAGCCCGGAGCGCCACGGAACCATCACCGGTCTGATAAAGACGCAGATTGACCACTTGCCACTCGTCAGTGGCGGTATCCGGCCGACGCAGGGGCGCACGCTTGCCGTCATGCAGGTCAGTGGGGGTTCGCAGTCGTTCAACTCGGTGAACCAGCTTCGTCAACTGGGACGATGGATGCGCATGTTCACCATCCCCAACCAGTCGTCTGTTGCCAAGGCATTTGAAGAGTTTGAAGAGAACGGCCGGATGAAGCCGTCTTCGTACTACGACCGCCTGGTTGACGTCATGGAAGAACTCGTGAAGTTCACGCTGCTGCTTCGCGGACGTGCCGCCTATCTCGTCGACCGCTACAGCGAGCGCGTGAAGGAGGACCGACCACTCGACCCCGCGACCGACCTGGCCTCCCAGGCAATCGCCGACCATTCCCGCAAGGAAGCGCAGGCGAGCAACCCATAAAGGACAGCGATGGCAACCATCGATTCGAAGTTAGCGGTCAAGGCGCTCGCAGCACTCGCGCACGAAACGCGTCTCTCAGTGTTCCGCCTTCTGGTGACAGCCGGGCGTTCGGGTATGAGTCCGGGCGCCATTGCCGAAAAGCTGGGCCTTCCGGCGCCCACGCTGTCATTCCACCTGAAGGAGCTCGCCCACGCGGAGCTTATCGAGGGCAAGAGTCAGGGTCGCTTCATCATTTACTGCGCCAGCTATGACCATATGCAGACGCTCA
>NZ_CADIKM010000185.1 GCF_902859895.1 Pararobbsia alpina | reverse complement strand
AATGGACAAGAACAGCTCCAGGTTCCGGCGCCGAAGGGACGAAGGGAAACTGAGTTCCGATTGAAAATAGCTTGAGAATAGTGCTGTTACGATAACTATTGTTATCTTAACAATCCGATTTATGTGCGAAACTGGCGTTCATGAAAACGAGTGACACGTTCCGTCGATCCCCCGAAAACGATGGGGTAGCGCTTCCCGATGCGGACGAACTGGCCGCGCTGCGCGCCTGGTACGCCGGGCTGCCCGTGCGCACGGCGATCGAGCGGTACCTGCCGACGCGGCTTGGCGACGGCCGCTCGGCGCGTGGCATCCTTGGTATCATCCGACGCCGGCTCGTGAGCGTCGCCTGCCAGGTCGGGCGCCCCGATCTGGCCACCGTCCTCGCGCACGCCGCAGGGGAGCGTCTGCGCGAGGCGAGGGCGGTGAACGAGGCCATCGACGTGCTGCGGCATGCTCGGATACCCGATCCAAAAATCAGCGACGACATCGACGTCTGGCTGCCGGCTCGAGCCGTGGCGGCCCTGCGTGCGCACGGTATCGCGACGCTGGCCGACCTGACCGTGCGGATCCCGCGTCGGCGCCAATGGTGGAAAGTGATCCCGGGTCTCGGCGCCGCCAGCGCGCGGCAAATTGAGCTGTTCTTTGCTGCCCATCCTGAACTGGCGGAGCGGGCGAGGGCACTCGTTACGATCTCCGGGCCCGGTTCCATCGTGCCGTGGGAGTCGTTGCGGCTGCCACATGAGGTGGACGGCTCGGCCGGAACATTCCGCGCGCCGCGGCAGACTTGCACGCTGGATGCCGACAACGACTACGCCGCCATCCAGGCTTGGCTGTCACTGCACGAATCACCGGCGACGCTGAGGACGTACCGCAAGGAGGCCGAGCGCCTGATCCTC
>NZ_CADIKM010000184.1 GCF_902859895.1 Pararobbsia alpina | reverse complement strand
CTGTGCATCCGCGTCTTGACGGGTCGCCTGGTACTTATGAATCCATTGGCGCAACTGGTTCGCGTTCACGTTGGCCTTGAGCGCCATGCCGGCAACCGAGACGCCGGGTTGCAGGCACACCTCGATTAGCTGTCGCTTGTCCTGCCTATTGAAACTTCGTCTGCCATCCGGGGCAACATGTGTGACTCGCAGCGGTAAAAAATCCAGCCTGTCTTCGATCATCGCGATATGTCCATTAAATTTGATGGACACATCCTCCGTTATTTCAACCGCCTCAGCTATGTGTGGGGTATTGATCGCTTACGGTGTACACGTGTCTACTTAAGTTTAAGGTGGACACGATCGTCGCTGGTTTGATGCGCTTCGTTCAAGATGGGATTGCCGGGCGCTTACGTTTTACCGCATCGGCAAAGAGATCGCCAGCGTAGGCGGCACGACGATCACGCTTGAGGGCGAAGAGCTACGGCAAGACGATGCCGACGTGTTCGTTGAAATTTTGCACTTAGCTCGCGACACGCAGCTATCCGAGCGCGTCGAGTTCACCGGTTACGCGATGCTCAAACTGCTCGGTTGGGACACGTCAGGGAAAGGCTATGAGCGCCTTGTGACGACGATCAAACGCCTGCAGAAAAGCACAATCGGCGTTACCTTCGAAGGCAGCAAGAAAGGATTCCAAGGTCAGTTGGTTCGTAAGCGTCCAGCCAGGACATGTTGACGACGTCGAATTGGTAGGCGGTTATCACGGCGAGCGCACAGGCCGTGAAGCCCCCACTTATTGCTAAGTGGGCACCTAATTAGCCTGGTTAAGCGCTGACGAGCTCGGCGTGCCGGTATTCCACGGCAACAGCGATTCGATCTCGTTGACCGGGTGATCCGCAATGCGTCCAAGCACGTCACGC
>NZ_CADIKM010000183.1 GCF_902859895.1 Pararobbsia alpina | reverse complement strand
CGATCGAACGCATCGAGCTGGAGCCGGGATGACAGATGAAAGGCGCTCGCCGCGCAAGGCCACCGTCACACTCGCTATGGCGACCGCGGCGCTGGCGGCAGTAATCTTCATCGTCGATACGGTCGTGGTGCTCGACATCGCCCTCGCGACACTCTATGTGATTGTCGTGCTGATCGCCGCGCGCTTTTGCAAGTCGCGGGGGGTAGTGCTTGTCGGACTCGGCTGCATAGGGCTATCGGTCATCAGCTGGGCGCTCGCGCCGCCCGCCCGCCCCAGCGCGGAGACCCTCATCAACGAGTGCATCAGCATCGTTACGATCGGCCTCGTGACAGCCCTGGCTTTGCACGCCCAGCAGACGGTATCGACGCTGCGCAATCAGGCGAGTCTCCTCGACCTGACGCACGACCCCATCTTCTCGCGCGACATGGACGGCAAAATCCTCTACTGGAATCGCGGCGCCGAGGAGTTGTATGGATTCAAGCGCGCGCAGGCGCTCGGGGCTGTCGCGCACACGCTCCTGCAAACGACGTTCGTCACGCCGGTCGAGCAGATCATGGCCAGGCTGCTGCGCGAAGGTCGCTGGGAAGGCGAGCTCGTTAACCGAAAGGTGGACGGCACGCCCGTCGTCGTAACGAGCCGCTGGTCGCTTCAGAACGACAATGCAGGACAACCCGCGCTGGTCCTGGAGACTAACAACGACATCAGCGAACGCAAGCGAATGGAGGATGCGCTGCAGCGGGCACAGTCCGATCTCGCGCGATTGAACCGAGTCCTAGTGGTCGGCGAACTGACCGCGTCGATCGCCCATGAAGTCAATCAACCGCTCGCTGCCGTCATCACGAATGCGGACGCGGGCCTGCGCTGGCTCGATGCCCATCCGCCGAACCTTGAGGAAGTCC
>NZ_CADIKM010000182.1 GCF_902859895.1 Pararobbsia alpina | reverse complement strand
GGCAGCGATGGATCAGCTCGCGCAGATCGAGCGAGACGCAGACCGCTATCGCGATCGGGCCGATGCGACCGTGAAAGTCATCGAACTGGTCTGAACCCGGGCCGGCGCACCAATTTATTTACTTGCAAGGACGCATCATGTCGAACACAGCGCACTCCGTGAGCGCGGGGCCACGCGGAAATGGGCACTACAGTGTGCTTGTCGTCGGCGGCGGACAAGCGGGCCTGTCGATCAGTTACTACCTAAAGCAGGCCGGCGTCGATCACCTCGTCATCGAGAAACAAACCGTCACGCATACTTGGCGCAACCAGCGCTGGGACGCGTTCTGTCTCGTCACGCCGAACTGGCAATGTGCACTGCCGGGATATCCGTACCCGGGCGACGATCCGCATGGCTTTATGAAGAAGGATGAAATCATCGCGTATCTCGATGGCTTCATCGCGATGGTGGATGCGCCGGTGCTGGAGTACACGCAGGTCAGCCGCGTGAAGCGGCTCGATAGCGGCGCTTACGCGGTGGTGACCACGCAGGGAGACTTCACTGCTGACCATGTCGTGGTGGCCTCGGGTGGTTATCACTCGCCGATCGTGCCGCGCATGGCGGAACGCCTGCCCGCACAGATCGTACAGTTGCAGTCATCCGAGTATCGCAATCCGCAGGCGCTGCCCGACGGAGGCGTGCTTGTGGTGGGATCGGGGCAGTCCGGTGCGCAAATTGCCGAGGACCTGCATCTGGCCGGACGCAAGGTGGTGCTCGCGGTGGGCGACGCGCCACGCTGTGCCCGCTTTTATCGCGGGCGCGATGTGGTGGATTGGCTCGCGGACATGCAGTACTACGACATGCCGGTGGAAAAGCATCCCTTGCGTGAAGGGGTGCGTGACAACACCAATCACTATGTGACTGGC
>NZ_CADIKM010000181.1 GCF_902859895.1 Pararobbsia alpina | reverse complement strand
TCACGCACCACGGGATCGTCGTCGACGACAAGAACGTGAGGTTTCATGCGGGCATTCTAAAACTGCTGCCCGTCAGTCAGGCCTGCAAATCCGGCCCGAACGCCTGTTTTTTGCCTTACCGAGTCTTACCGCCTGGTTGATTTGCGGATCCGGCCCAGTCAGTTCAAGGTGCCGGGAGGCCGCGGAACGCCGGCGTGCACGCGAATGCAAGTCGAGGATCACCGCCAGATAGAGCCAACTCTCCTCGTGTGGGAATATAGATGATGTCGCTCAGCCAGCATGCGTGCGGCCGATCAGCGTCGAAAATGCGCTTCAGCAGATTCGGCGACGCTTTGGCATTTCGCGAATCGGTCGTTAAGCGGTCAATCGGCGATTGACTTCGGCATGATGCTGGCCTGGCACATCAGTATGGCAACCGTGTTGAGGCAACGGGGAATGCGTGAAGCTCGGGCTTGCGACGTATTCACGCTAAGCTCTGCGCGCGAGGCAATTCTTCTCCCGGAGACGGGTGTTCTCACGTCTCCTCTTTGCCGGCCTGTTGATGGCGGGCAAGGTGTGCAAGTGCTGCGTCCCAAAACCGTGATGCCGACGACATTCAACGTCAACGCAGATCACCGTTGAATGTCTGGCGTCGGCATTTAGATGAGAGATCTCGAAAGCAGAGCGTAGCCACCAGCGTCCATCAAGAAACCTAAGGCAACAAACGCGACAACGAGCAGGCTGATCGTGCTGAAGATTGATACCTAAATAAACTTCCGTTTGCTTTCTTTCCGGGCGCTTGTCGTCACCGCGACGGCAGCACCGCCCCCAAGGAACAAGGAACGGGCGGCCACATGAATTTTCGTTGCGACATCCCTTGACCTCAGTCATATCGCGTAAGGCTGTGTAATCGGCAATGAAATCTGC
>NZ_CADIKM010000180.1 GCF_902859895.1 Pararobbsia alpina | reverse complement strand
CATTGCGTTATACAGAACTCATGAGTGCTCGCGCAGCGCCTGAATCATGAATGCAGCGTCGATGGTTCGCTGCATGCCGATCCAGATCGTTTTGGCGCCGGGCTCGCCATCACTCTTGCGCCCGAGGAACCCACCCAGAGAAGCAACCAGACGAATCATCTGATTGAGCGTGACCGGTGTCTTTGGCCGGGCCTTTTTCGCGAGCAGATACGCCCCTCGTATCTCGTCAGCGTCGAAGAACAGCGACGCGTCCAGTTCAGGGCAGGTTCTGCCCAATCGCATCAGCCTGGCAATGCGCCACGCCACCACCATGTACAACACCAAGGCCCTCTCCACACGGTCCATGTGTGAGAGCTGCAGCGCTTCGACCTTGCACCCGGTCTTCAGGACGTGGAAGAACATCTCGATCTCCCACCGGGCGCGATACCAGTCGATCAGCTCGATGACGGCATGGGTATCCGGCGCTTCACGGTTGGTCAGCAAGCGCCACACGACAGGTGTTACGCCGGCCGGAGCGCTGACCTCCTGGGCCACCACGCAGGTGACCGTGGGGCCCGCCTGACCCGGCAGCTTCACACGTTGTGCGCGTAACTCCTGTTTGACCTCACGCGCCTTCTGGCCCGCGCGCCCCGGCAGAATAAAGGTGATCTCACCCAGTGCCTGACTCGCGCCGACCCTGTCCCACAGCTTGCCTGTCTCACCAAGGTTGCGGTTGTATTGGGAACGGATCAGCCAGTCAGCAGGCTGACCGAGCTCATCGGCACGCGCCATCAACGCAGCGATGTCACCCTCCCGGTCCGTCACATAGACCAAGCGGGTCTGAGGCAGCAGCGCGGCTTGTTCTGCAACGCGTTCGTAGCCTTCAATCCACCGTACGCTTTCCTTGATACCACCACGCTGCCCGTTGGCATCCCGAGGCTCCCGG
>NZ_CADIKM010000179.1 GCF_902859895.1 Pararobbsia alpina | reverse complement strand
AGCCCGAATCGGCCTTCGTGGGCAAGACGTTGTCCGAGCAGTTGTGGGTCACGTTCAATCTCGATGATCACGATTGACCGTCAACCTGGCTTGCTCGACACAATCCGATTATCAAAATCAACCAAAGTCATTTCAACGTGAAACGAAGCAACATTTTGCAAACACTGATTGCAGGCAGTCTTCTCTCCGCATCGTTGTGTTGCGTGGCGCACCCGGTGACCGCGAAGGCCGACGTGCACTTCGAAGTGACCAGGCGCTATGCGCTGCAGGGCGCCGAGCGCTGGGACTATGTGGCGTACGATCCGGTGCGTCATCACCTGTTCGTGAGCCGCGATGACCACGTTCAGGTGATCGATACGCATACCGGCAAGCTGTTCGGTGAGATCGAACACACCGACGGCGCGCACGGCTTCGCGTTCGTGCAGGATCGTAAGCTCGGCTTTGTGACCAACGGCCGTGCGAATACGATTACCGTCATCAACCTCGATACGCTGAAGATGGTCGACACCATTCAGGCCGCGGGACCAGATCCGGACGGGATTCTGTATGTGCCTTCGCTGCAGCGTGTTTACGTCAGCAACGGGCACGACAAGAGCGTGAGCGCGATTGACGTTGCGACGCGCAAGATTGTCGCGACCACGCAGGTGGGTGGCAAACCGGAGGCGCTTGTGGCCGACGGTCAGGGTCACGTCTTCGTCAACGTGGAAGACAAGAGTGAGATCGTGGAGATCGATGCCAGCTCTGCTGAGGTGCTGGCGCAGTGGCCGCTGGCGCCCTGCGAGGAGCCGTCGGGACTCGCCATTGACGCTACGAACGAGCGTCTCTTCACCGTCTGCGCGAACCAGCACATGATGGTGGTGAATGCGGTATCTGGCCATGCAGTGGCCGACTTGCCGATTGGCGGGCATCCCGATGCCGCCGCGTTCGATCCGGCGTTGAAGCTGGCGTTCAGTTCGAATGGTGC
>NZ_CADIKM010000178.1 GCF_902859895.1 Pararobbsia alpina | reverse complement strand
TTGTGCCGTGGCCTCGCCTGATGGCAGTGATCGAGCCGCTGTACCCGAAGAGCGGGCGTGTGGGCCGACAGCCCATCGGAGTGCCGAGAATGTTGCGCATGTACTGTCTGCAGCAGTGGTACGGCTTGGCCGACGAGGCGCTGGAGGACGCGTTGTATGACAGCCAGGCGTTGCGCGACTTCGTGGGCGTCGACCTGTCGCGCGAGTCGGTGCCCGATGCCACGACGCTGCTGAAGTTTCGCCGCCTGCTGCAGGACAATGACCTGACGCGGGCGCTGTTCGACGAGATCAACGCACACTTGGCCGAGCAAGGCTTGCTGATGCGTGCAGGCACCATCGTGGACGCGACGATCATCGCTGCGCCCAGTTCGACGAAGAATGCCGAGAAGGCGCGCGATCCCGAGATGCATCAAACGAAGAAGGGCAATCAGTGGTACTTTGGCATGAAGGCGCATGTCGGCGTGGATGCCGAGTCGGGCGTCGTGCACACGGTCATCGGTACGGCGGCCAACGTCAGCGACGTGACGCAAGCCGGCGCACTGCTGCATGGGCAGGAGACGGTTGCCTTCGGTGATGCCGGCTACCAGGGCGTGGACAAACGCGAAGAAGCGATAGGGCCGCAGTGGCACGTGGCGATGAAGCCGGGCAAGCGCAAGCAGCTGAACCCTGAGTTCAAGTGGGCGCGATTGCTTGAGCAGGCCGAGCAACTGAAGGCCAGCGTTCGCGCCAAGGTCGAGCATCCGTTTCATGTCATCAAAAACCTGTTCCGTCACAGGAAGACGCGCTACAAGGGGCTGGCTAAGAACGAAGCGCAACTATTCAGCCTGTTCGGCTTGGCCAACATCGTGATCGCCAAGAGGCGGTTGCTGGCCATCGATGCCCAAGGTGCGTCTTAAACGCGCCGATCCTTGCAAAACGCGCCTTCCAAAGGCTGTCGAGACCCGCTATTCAGCATCGGCAGTGCCCGC
>NZ_CADIKM010000177.1 GCF_902859895.1 Pararobbsia alpina | reverse complement strand
CCGCACAGGGCAGCACGACCGTGACCGGCTCGACGGTGGATTCGACGGGCACGCTGGCGGCAGGTGTCGACACCCATGGCAAGCTGACGGGCGCGGGCGATCTGAACGTCACGACGAGCGGCGCATTGAGCGCGACGGGGCAGAACACGGCGAGTGGCAGTCTGGTGTTCTCCGGCAGCCGCATCGCGATGAACGGCGCGCAAACCCTGGCCAAGGGTTCCGCCTCGCTCACGACCCTCGGTGCGTCGGGCGATCCGAGCGATTCGGGCGATTCGGGCGATAGCGGCAATCTCGCGCTGACGGGCGGCACGCTGCAGACGAACGGTGGGTTGACTGTTCAGGCGAGCGGGGCGGTGTCGACCGATCGGGCGCAGCTCGGAGCGGGGCAGCTTTCGCTGTCGGCCGCGAGCTTGTCCAATCACGGCGGAACCGTGTCGCAGACCGGGAATGGCGCGACGACCCTGAACACGTCAGGTGCGATCGACAACACCGGCGGGACGATTTCGAGCAACGGCCAGACCGTCACGCTTCAGTCCGGCAGCCTCACGAACGCGAACGGCGCAATAACGCAGGCGGGCACCGGTGCGCTGACGCTCTCGACCGGCACGCTCGACAACAGTGGGGGCACGATCGGCACTCACGCACAGGCGACGGTGACGGCATCGAATGTCGACAACCAGAGTGGCACGATCACCGCCCAGCACACGCTAAACGTGGTCGCATCGGACAGGCTCGACAACCACAACGGCAAGCTGAGCGGCGATAGCGCGACCGTGACCGCTGCCATCATCACGAACGCGAACGGCACGATCGGCGCGAACGAGCTGCACGTCTCCGCCCCGCAGCTCGACAACAGTCGTGGTGAGATTGCCGCGAATGCGCTGAGCCTGACCGCGCTGAACCTGATGAACCAGCAGGGGACGATCAGCCAGCTCGAATCCGGCGCGACCACGCTTGCCGTGACGAACGCGCTCG
>NZ_CADIKM010000176.1 GCF_902859895.1 Pararobbsia alpina | reverse complement strand
AGTGTGGCGCAACAATATCGAAAGGTGCTTGCTTTCTGAGCAGATCGGATGCTCGGACCAGGTCAGATTCTTACCCCTCGGTCCCTCGTCACGCACGGGACAACGAAGGCGCATGATCAACCGGGTCTCCAGGGCGCGACGTGAACTTATCGCGTGCCTCGATCTGCCGATCCAGTCGCTCGGACTTGCGACCAAACTGCGCGCCTGAGCGTCTCGAGCTGGACGTTGAGTCACGATTCACCCCGTACATGGGCCTCACTTCTCCCACGGCGCGCGCCGATCCGCGTCGAGCCTACCGTAGAGTTCGAGTGCCTGCCTCACGGTGTCGCGCGAAACGACGCCCTCGTCAGCCAGCGATTTCAGCGCCGCAATCGCAATCGACGCGCGATCGACTTCGAAGAACGCGCGCAGCGCGGCGCGCGTGTCGCTGCGCCCGAAACCATCCGTGCCGAGCGTTGCGTAGCGACGCGGCACATAGGCGCGAATCAGCTCGGGCACGGCGCGTACGTAATCGGTCGCCGCGATGACGGGGCCGCGCGATGCGGCGAGCGCCGACGTCACATAAGGCGTCGTCTCATCGGCATCGAACAGGCGCTCCGCACGTTCCGACGACACGCCGTCGCGATGCAGTTCGGTGAAGCTTGTCACGCTCCACACGGCCGCTTCGATCTGCCAGTCGTCCTTCAGCATGCGCGCCGCCGCTTGCACCTCGCCGAAAATCGCGCCCGAGCCGAGCAGCTGAACCTGTGCCGTTTCCAGCGCCGCCACATCGAGTGGATACATGCCTTTCAGCACGCCGTCGCGCACGCTGTCGACGTCGGAAGAAGGCGGCGACGGCTGCGCGTAGTTCTCGTTCGTCACAGTGAGGTAATAGAACACGTCGTGCTGACGCTCGATCATCTCGCGCATGCCTTCGTCGACGATCATCGCGACCTCGTATGCGAACGCGGGATCGTACGCGCGGCAGTTCGGCACCGTCGATGC
>NZ_CADIKM010000175.1 GCF_902859895.1 Pararobbsia alpina | reverse complement strand
AGATGTCATAGCTCGCGTATGCGTTAAGGTGAACGTCGCGTAGTCCTGCACTCGTGTTGAAGGTTGGCAGGCCCGAAGCAGCGCTCTGTCCGGCGCTCACGCCAAACAACGTTCGCGTGTATTCTGCATTTGCCCATGTCGCGCCCGGCCCGAATGACACCAGGAACCTTGAGGTCAGCGGCAGATTGGCCACCAGATCCGCACTGACCAGAAGCCCCTGGCCCGTTCCCGCAATGTCCTGGTAGGCCGCAACCGAACCCGTCAGCAACGACACTGAATAGTCGGCAAAAAGTTTGAGTTTCGGACCCTCGTTGACGTTTCCTAACCCATGCAAATGCGGATCGTCGGACTCGCTGCGCGATTGAAAATCCAGGCTGATCGCAGCGCCAACATGGTAAGCGTCGCTTTTGCCTTTAAGCACATTGATCCCGATCAGATCGAGACCCTGCGAGAAAATTCGGTCATCGTAGGAGATATCGAGCGATGGAATCGGCAAGAGTCGCAACTCCCGCGCGCCCGGATATTTGGGAGAAAGCATCAAGCCCGGACCCACCGATACCTTCCATTCATCGGCCCCAAAAGGACTCACGTTCGCGTCCTGGTCGTCGGCGAACGCATGCGTGAGCCAAAGGCACCCGAACGCAATCGGCACGCACTGCAGCGCACGGCTTACCTTCACTACTTCCTTCCCATCGTTGCAAGAGCCGGGGCGTCCACGCCGCCATGCGAAGTATCACGCCTCGAATCAAGCCCCGCTTTGCCCCCCCCTTTTTCGATTTGTCGCAAACGCCTCGCGAGCGCCCTAGAGACTACCGGAGCGGCTTCTCCGCCACCACCGCTTCGGGCCAGTTCACTTTCCCGCAGAAACAGGCCGACTTCCCGCGCGACGATTTCGCGTTCGTTGTCGGACGTAATCATGTGATACGAATCGTCCAGATAAATCGAACGCAGGAACGTGGAGCCAATGTGCGAGCTGACAAATCTC
>NZ_CADIKM010000174.1 GCF_902859895.1 Pararobbsia alpina | reverse complement strand
GAGCCGCTTGGCACGGGGACTCAGGCGCTGGTCAGCATCGACGGGCACATCGATATGGACCTCGGGACGCAAATACCAGCTTCGGCTGTAACCGATCACGACCATGGGGCGCGGCTCGTCTGTCGTGTTCGGGGTGCCTCGGTGCAATGCGCGGACGTCGCGAATCATTACGTCGCCGAGTTCCATCGGGACGACATGCAGAATGGCGCGGTTCTCGCTCCACGCTTTCATGGCCTCTTCGGGCCGGAGGCGATGCGTGCCTAGAGTGGTCTCAAAGGGACCGTTCTCGAGCGTGACGTCGCAGAGAGGGAAATTGACCGCCAGTTGGAAAGAGGGTGTTTCCGGAAGGTCATCGAATAGCGGCGGAGTATCCCGGTGAACATCCTGATACGTCGAGCCGTTCAGCGGCGTGTCAGTCGCAAGTTGGCACATGACCGGGTCGTCACCGGCGACACGTTCGACGATGCCCAGGATGGCGGGGTCGCAAAAGATATTCTCGTCGGCAAACACGCCGGTGAACGGGAGGGTAATGTAGTGCCGGTTAGTGCCTCGCACTGCTGTTGCTCCCGAAGCGACCCGCTCGCGCAGCAGCGGCTCGAATGCCTGGCGCCAGGCGGCCAAGGTTTCCTTCGGGAAATGGTGCTTGAGGATAACCATTCCGTCGCGTTCGAATGCCGCGGCATATCGGTCCAGCTGCTCGGAAGAGACGTCGGCCAAAGTTGTCTCCAAGATTCTCACACGCTCGAACTGCAGCGTACCACGCGGCGGGGTGTCGAGCGACTCATCGATCCGGCAGGAGAAAAAGCGGATGCTAATCGGTTCGATCGGACGCGGCACGCGATTTGCTCAACGGGCTGGAACGGCGCCTTTGAGGCGCATCAAAAACGCGCCCCGGAGAAAAAATGCGGAATCTGTTCCGGCTCGATGAATACTTTGCGCGATCGATGTGCCATCGCGGCGGCGGGCCGACGAACGCGTCGCCAGTGTCGCGGAG
>NZ_CADIKM010000173.1 GCF_902859895.1 Pararobbsia alpina | reverse complement strand
GTAGGGATCGTGGCCATTGAGCTTCGCGGACTGCACCAGGCTCATGATCGCGGCCGCGCGTTTGCCCGCTCGCAGCGAGCCGCTGAACAGCCAATTTTTTCTGCCGAGGGCCATTGCCCGTTCATTCTGCCCATATCGGGCAGGAAATCGAAGTCCAATATCGGTGGCATCCGCTGTTTCGGCACCGCGTCAAGGTTCGAGACGTCGAGCAGCGCGGCGGCGGTCGGGTCGTCCATATCGACGCTGGTGACGGTGCGGTCAAGGTTATTGCCGAGTGGATGCTTGATGCCGCCGCGTGCTCTGCTATGAGTCTCGGCGAGCCAAGGGTCAGCGTAACGGCCCTGAGCAATCTCTACCAACTTCTTATCAATATCCATTTGCGCGGAAACTCACCGGACGATTCCACCATCGTCCGGGAGAAGCGCAATGGACAAGCTACCAAACGTCGTTCCGGCAGGCCCGCAGTCGTTGCAGTCGATACCGCGTCAGATGAACATGACATTCGATTCGGTCGAGCTTCAGGGGATGAGCACGGCACAACGCTCGACCGTCATCAGACACCTGGCGAACCTGCTTGCGCAGGCCGCCGGCGTCGCGCTAAAAAAGGAGCGTGACGATGACGAACGATGAACGTTTGCCTGCGCTACTACTGAAGCGTAAGGCCGTGGTTTATGTCCGGCAATCGACGCAAACACAAGTCCAGATGAACGTTGAGAGCAAGCGCCGGCAGTACGACCTTGACAGGAAGCCAAGCGACGCGGATTCCGTGACATTGAAGTCATCGACGACGATCTCGGGCGCTCGGCGAGCGGTATGGTGGCTCGACCGGGCTTCGAGCGTCTGGTCGCGTTGCTGTGTGCCGGCGTGGTCGGAGCGGTACTGTGCGCGGACGCCTCACGTCTCGCTCGGAACGGGCGCGACTGGCATCATCTTCTGGAGCTCTGTGGTCTTGTCGAAGCGCGCGTCATCGACCTCGACGGTGTGTACGATCCGTGCCGGGCAAACGACCGCTTGCTGCTAGG
>NZ_CADIKM010000172.1 GCF_902859895.1 Pararobbsia alpina | reverse complement strand
CAGGCGCTCGGCCTCCTTGCGGTACGTCCTCAGCGTCGCCGGTGATTCGTGCAGTGACAGCCAAGCCTGGATGGCGGCGTAGTCGTTGTCGGCATCCAGCGTGCACGTCTGTCGTGGCGCCCGGAACGTTCCGGCCGAGCCGTCCACCTCATGGGGCAGCCGCAACTGCTCCCACGGGACGACGATACCGGGCCCGGAGGTGGCGACGAGCGCCCTCGCCCGCTCTGTCAGCGCAGGGTGGGCAGCAAAGAACATCTCAATTTGCCGCGCGCTCGCGGCACCGAGACCCGGGATCACTTTCCACCATTGGCGCCGACGTGGGATCCGCACGGTCAGGTCGGCCAGTGTCGCGATACCGTGCGCTCGCAGGGCCGCCACGGCCCGAGCCGGCAGCCAGAGGTCGATGTCGTCGCTGATTCGCGGATCGGGTATCCGAGCATGCCGCAGCACGTCGATGGCCTCGTTCACTGCCCTCGCCTCCCGCAGACGCTCCCCTGCTGCGTGCGCGAGGACGGTGACAAGATCGGGGCGCCCGACCTGCCGGGCGACGTTCAAAAGCCGGCGCCGGATGACGCCAAGGATGCCACGTGCAGACCGCCCGTCGCCGAGACTCGCCGGCAGGTACCGCTCGACGGCCTGGCGCGCCGAGAGCCCGGCGTACCAGGCGCGCAACGCGGCCAGTTCGTCCGCATCGGGAAGCGCTACCCCATCGTTTTCAGGGGATCGACGGAAGGTGTCACTCATTTTCATGAACGCCAGTTTTGAACAAGAATAGGTTCGTTAAGATAACAATAGTTATCGTAACAGCACTATTCTCAAGCTATTTTCAATCGGAACTCAGTTTCCCTTCGTCCCTTCGGCGCCGGAACCTGGAGCTGTTCTTGTCCATTAGATATGACACAGAGAACCTTCAGCGACCGCGGGTAGCAAGATCGTAAGCGTCCACCCAAGGCATCTACCCCGACGTGAGCACGATCGACATGCTGTCGAATTTTTGGCGGAGCATGTTGATGGAAAACAAGGAAGTCGTGACGGTCACCCCGCG
>NZ_CADIKM010000171.1 GCF_902859895.1 Pararobbsia alpina | reverse complement strand
AGCCAGGGCCGACCCGGACATCGCGATGGTCGAGGTAGCCGACACCGGCACCGGTCTCGACCCCGGGTACGTAGGCCGCCTGTTCGAGTCGTTCTATACGACGAAGGCCGAAGGCATGGGCGTGGGCCTTGCAATCAGCCGGTCCATCGTCGAGGCGCACGGCGGACGGCTCGAAGCCGCGCCGAACGAGCCGCACGGCGCCGTCTTCCGCTTCACGCTGTCGACCAAGGAGAAGGCGCAGGCGAGCCCGGAAGGGCTGCGTGCGTAGCGAGCGCGGTCCGCTCGACTGGCGCTTCGCCATCCTACTGGTATCGTTCGCCAACGGGCTTGAAGATGCACGCAGCGGCGCGGTCTTCGCTGACGATGCAATGGCGAGGCGAGGCGAGGCGAGTACGCGGGCGCCACGCCGGCATACGCCGGTCCTCAGCAGACCCGGTGCCGGACCTCGTGTGCAAAGCCGAAGCCCGCGGCGTGGAGCCACATCGCATCAGGGCACCGTCACGGGCTCGGCGAACGTCCCGCGAGCCGCTCGCGGCACGCCGCTGGCTTTCGATTACGGAGTGTCGGGCGCCCGCGTCAGATGATGCTCGAGCGCGGCGATGTCGGGCGGCTTTTCGAGCACGGCCAAGGCGCCACTCGTGGCCACCTGCGCGCGCAGCGCATCAGTGGGAAATGCCGTCACGAAGACGTTAACTTTATCGGTACTCTCGGAACGCTGACCAACAGTGGCATGATCACCGGCGGCAACTACGCTTTGCTTTCGCCAATAGCAGGCAGGCTGAATTGGAAGACGGCGTGTTCCGTAGGGAGTTTCAGCAGGACCGGCATTCATCCGTCAATCGGCGGCCACGGTAGAGGTCGGAGCCCGCTGTTGCGCAGATCCGCTCAAAGGCCTGACAGTTCGCGATGACCATGCCCCTCCTTTGTCCTGACGGCCAACTAGCCGCCCCCCTTACACGCATCTCGTTATACACATCTTGACTGGCGAGTCTCGGTCGCGAAAAAGCGTGTTTACTTTCAATGACATAGAGCGGCGCTTGTAAACTGGCGGCGGATCGCGTTTACTCTC
>NZ_CADIKM010000170.1 GCF_902859895.1 Pararobbsia alpina | reverse complement strand
GTTCCGCAGGCTCAGACCACGCGGATTGCGTGATCAAAGGCGAGTGTCTGCCACGCGAGGCCCTTGACGAGCGCATCGAGCTGTTCGGCGTTCAACACGACGGCGGGCTCGCCGTGTCCGTCGCTCCACACGAAGCGGCCCTTGTTCAGCCGTCGCGCGGCAAGCCAGATACCCAGTCCGTCGTAGATCAGCACCTTCATGCGGGTCGAGCTCTTGTTGGCGAACAGGTACGCATGATGAGGCCGCGCAGCACCGAACACCTTGACCACACGCGCGAGAATCGTATCGGCGCCGGCGCGCATGTCCAGCGGTTCGGTCGCGAGCCACATCGCCTCGATACGGATCATCTGAGCCATCCCTGCAGCCATTGCGCGCACTCGCCAGCAGCGCTCACGGGCCAGCGCAACGTGACCGCTCGCCCCGCGGCGCAGCTCCACAACGATGTCCTGCGATACCTCGCTCGACTTCGCGTCACACAGTTGCAGCGGTACGAACTCGGCCGCGGGAATCGTTGCGCCACTCAGCGCCGGCGCGGCACTCCGTTCCTCTTGTGCCTTAAGCCACCGACGCAGCAGGTTCGCGTTCATCCGATAATGAAGTGCCACTGCAGCAATCGAGACGCCGGGCTGCATGCACGCCTGGACGGCTTGCGCCTTGAATTCCGCGCTATGCCGACGACGCCGTGAAACTCGAACTTCGACATTCTCTTCCATGGTGTACACGTGTCCACTTAAGTTTAAGGTGGACACGATCGTCGCTGGTTTGATGCGCTTCGTTCAAGATGGGATTGCCGGGCGCTTACCAATCTTCGGCGAATGCGCTCTGAGAAACTGGGCTTGTCCACATCCGGACAATGACAAAGGCGCGTCGGTAAACGGATTGGGGGAGTCAACGCCATACGTTACCGCGGGTCGACCGACAGCGCATCGACCCAGACGAGTCCGGTCCTGGGTGTTTCAATTCGCGCCATCTGATCGTATCAGCGCCAACCAGGTTACTTCACATCACTGGCGAATGCAGAAGATGCGGATGCTCGAGCATCTCGGCGATTACGCGCAGCGCCCGCTCGCATTCGATCCGATTCTTCGAACCTCCCAGACATACACGCAGCGCG
>NZ_CADIKM010000169.1 GCF_902859895.1 Pararobbsia alpina | reverse complement strand
TCGTTAAATCCGGATGAAACAACAGACCCTTGCGATAGCGGCCGATCAAGGCGCCGGATTTGAACAGTACCGTCGGCCAACCAAACGCGATGTGTTCCTTGAGACGATGGAGCAGATCGTGCCGTGGACGCAGTTGTGCGAGGTTGTCGAGCCGCACTATCCGAAGGGTCAAGGCGGACGCCCGCCAGTGGGTCTGGAGCGCATGCTGCGCATGCACTTTGTGCAGCACTGGTTCAACCTGGCGGATGAAGCGTGCGAGGAGGCGCTGCTGGACAGCACCGCATTGCGGCGATTCGTTGGGATTGACCTGGGGCGCGAGCGGGTTCCCGATGGCACGACGCTGTTGAAGTTCCGCAGACTGCTGGAGCGCAACAAGCTCGGCGAGCAGTTGTTTGCCAAGGTCGGCGACGTACTGCAAGGGCGTGGCCTGAAGGTTGGCACCGGCACCATCGTGGATGCCACCATCATCGGTGCCCCCAGTTCCACGAAGAACGCGGACAAGGCGCGAGACCCGGAAATGCATCAGACGAGGAAGGGCCAGCAGTGGTACTTCGGGATGAAGCTGCACATCGGTGTGGATAGCCAGACGGGACTGGCACACAGCGCGGTAGTGAGCGCTGCGAACGTGCATGACAAGCATCCGCTGCCGACTTTGCTGCATGGCGCCGAGCGGCGTGTGTACGGTGACAGCGCCTATGCGAGCCAGAAGGAACTCATCGCCAGCAAGGCACCGCACGCAAAGGACTTTACCAACCAGCGTGTGCGCAAGCGCAGTGATGAAGTCGATGAGGCCAGACGCTCGAAGAACCGCAACAAGTCGAAGATACGTGCCCGGGTCGAGCACGTCTTTGCGGTGGTCAAGCGGCTATGGGGTTTCGTCAAGGTGCGCTATCGCGGCCTGGCCAAGAATGCCACGCGCGCCTTCACCGCACTGGCGTTGAGCAACATCTACATGAGCCGCGAGCGGCTCATGGCACAGGTGCGTCCTTGAGCGGTCAAAGTGGGTCGAGAGACCCGCTTACACGGCCCTTCAGGGCAAGAAAATCGAACCAATCGCGTCGCTGATCTCGAATTCCGAAATTCAGCAGCAAACCGTCGGCGAAAACGGCGACTTCT
>NZ_CADIKM010000168.1 GCF_902859895.1 Pararobbsia alpina | reverse complement strand
CTCCGTATAGTGGTTCCAGCCGTGCAGGAAGATCCCGCCGCCGCCCTGCGAACTGTTGGTGATCGTCAGGCCGTCGATGCGCGACGGATTGCAGTAGAAGTTGCTTGAGTAGGTGTTGCAATCCGTGGGACTTGCGCTCAGCAGCGTGCACACACCGTTTGCCGTGCAGTTCGGGTCGGGCTGCAGCACGCCGCCCACGCGCACGTCGCGTACGCCCTTGCCGAGCACCGTGATGCCGGCGCCTTCATAGGCGCCCATCAAGGTCGGTTCGATCAGCAGTTCGCTGAGATTGCCGTTGAGCGTGTTGTCCCAGCCGACGGTAGGCTCGAGCGGAATCGCATCAACCTGCCGCTGCATCGCCGCCGGGCACAAATACGTGCCGGTCGGATCGAAGGGATTGCCCGAGGCCATCAGACCACCATTCAGTGCGATACCGAACGCGCAGTCGACCTGCCTGCGCCACGGGTCCATCTTGCCGGACGGGTGGGTATTCGCATTGATCGTCACGGACGCGGCACCCACGCCTTGCAGACGCACCGGCTTCCACATCAGCAGCATCTCGTTGTAGTTGCCTGGGCCGACGATGATCATGTCGCCCGGCGTGGCCTTGTCGATCGCAGTTTGAATGGCGTTACTCGCACCGTTTTCTCCAGCGACATACGAAGGCGGCTTGCCGCCAATCGTGACCGTCACCGTGTCGATCGACTTCTTGCCGTTGCCGGCGGTGATCACGAGTTCGCCACAACGAGTCTGCGTCGATACACCACGTTGCTGGATCGTGCAGCTCGACTGGCCCGCGCTGAGGCTCGGCACCGTGATCTTGATCTGGGTGTCGCTCCATGACGTGACCGTCGCATTGACGTTGTTGATCATCACCGATCCCGTGCCCCTCGTGGCACCGAAGCCATAGTGGCGCGTCACGAACTTTTGGTTGAACGGCGCCGTTTTCGCGCTCGGCCCTGTATAGGCGTGATTGATCACGGTCTGATCGCCGAGCGCGTTGATCGTCAGTGTGTGGCCCGAGGCACTGACCCACGGACCGGCTCCTCCGTTGCTCGAATCGCCCGTCACCGTCGAGATCGCCGGCGTGGCGTCGGGATAGGCACAGTCGGGCTGGTTATAGCCG
>NZ_CADIKM010000167.1 GCF_902859895.1 Pararobbsia alpina | reverse complement strand
CTCCGTATAGTGGTTCCAGCCGTGCAGGAAGATCCCGCCGCCGCCCTGCGAACTGTTGGTGATCGTCAGGCCGTCGATGCGCGACGGATTGCAGTAGAAGTTGCTTGAGTATGTGTTGCAATCCGTGTTGCTGGCGCTCAGCGGCGTGCACACACCGTTTGCCGTGCAGTTCGGGTCGAGCTGCAGCACGCCGCGCACGCGCACGTCGCGAACACCCTTGCCGAGCACCGTGATACCGGCGCCTTCATAGGCGCCCATCAATGTCGGTTCGATCAGCAGTTCGCTGAGATTGCCGTTGAGCGTGTTGTCCCAGCCGACGGTAGGCTCGAGCGGAATCGCATCAACCTGCCGCTGCATCGCCGCCGGGCACGAATACGTGCCAGTCGGATCGAACGGATTGCCCGAGCCGATCAGCCCGCCGTTCAGTGCGATACCGAACACGCAATCGACCTGCCTGCGCCACGGGTCCATCTTGCCGGACGGGTGCGTATTCGCATTGATCGTCACGGACGCGGCACCCACGCCTTGCAGACGCACCGGCTTCCACATCAGCAGCATCTCGTTGTAGTTGCCTGGTCCGACGATGATCATGTCGCCCGGCGTGGCCTTGTCGATCGCGGTTTGAATGGCGTTGCTCGCACCGTTCTCTCCAGCGATATATGAAGGCGCCTTGCCGCCGATCGTGACCGTCACCGTGTCGATCGACTTCTTGCCGTTGTTGGCGGTGATCACCAGTTCGCCGCAACGAGTCTGCGTCGATACGCCACGTTGCTGGATCGTGCAGCTCGACTGGTTCGCGCTGATATTTGGCACTGTGACGCTGATCTGAGTGTCGCTCCATGACGTGACCTGCGCGTTGACGCCGCCGATCGTCACCGATCCCGTGCCCTTCGCGGCGCCAAAGCCATAGTGACGCGTCACGAACTTCTGGTTATACGGCGCCGTGGTCGCGCTCGGTCCTGTATAGGCATGATTGATCACGGTCTGATCACCGAGCGACTTGATCGTCAGCGCATGGCCCGAGGCACTGACCCACGGACCGGCTCCTCCGTTGCTCGAATCGCCCGTCACCGTCGAGATCGCCGGCGTGGCGTCGGGATAGGCACAGTCGGGCTGGTTATAGCCG
>NZ_CADIKM010000166.1 GCF_902859895.1 Pararobbsia alpina | reverse complement strand
GCGGACGCTGGGGTTCGATGCACGGCAAACAAAGCACCATCAGCTGAATGCTCTACGCAAATCGTTGCCGAGCAGATGAGCAGTTAGCGATGGCGGCATACGGCGCATGCGGGCCCGCGTGCTCGGCCGAATCAGAAGCCGACGATGCCTGGAATGGTGGCCCGTATGAAAAAACGCCAACGGGTTAGCGCGGGCGTTACGAGCTATAAGAATCTGTCGGCCTGACTGAGGGGTAACAGGCCCACCAACGAATATACGTTATGCGGCCGCATCAATGGGATGCTCGCTCAGGTAGACGCGCAACGCGTCATTCATGCGCGTTTGCCAGCCGTCACCGGTCGATCGGAACGCATCGACAATGTCCTGATCGTAACGCACGCTGACGGCGACCTTCGGCGATGCTGACGGCGGCCGGCCCATACGCTTGCGCTCGGCCATGACCTCGCCGTAGGGCCGCAACTTCTTGAATTCTTCGGCCGTGAGCTCGTAGGTGTCAGGATCCGCCGCGATACCGCGATTGATCGCCGCTTCTTCTTCTGGAGTCGGCAGGATGATCTTCCGACCGGACCGTGTCTTAATCGTATTGTGCATAGTGCCGCACCTCTCTAGGGTTAGCCTTGCGCAGGCTAATAACATGCATGACGTCGCCGCGCTGCGGGAACACGACGCAGTAAAGCCGTCCGTCAATCACCGTATAACCGACTTCGCGCAACTCACCGCAGTCCTTGCGTGTATCCGGTTGCCACAACACTTCCGGCCAGTCGATTTTGCTCGCCAGTTCGAGCGTTACGCCACGCTTGTTTTTATCGCCTTCGTCTTTAGCGGAATCGAATGTGATATCCATGCATTTATTGTATATACATGAATTGCAAGTGCAACAGTCGATCACCCCGTCACAAGCTAGACCGCGTCCTCGGCGCGATCGAACATGAAACAGCCGTGCGACCTCGGCCGGACGCGCACTTCGCGCGCGGCGCACCGATTCGCGGCCGGATCGAACGCTGAGCAGCGGCCGCATATCTCACTCGGCGGCAACGCCATGATTTCGGCGATCTTTGCGCCGAGCTGGCCGACCGAGGAAATCGACGAAGAGAACACACAGCGCGACGACGTCGGTGGCACTCATTTACGTAAGCCACAA
>NZ_CADIKM010000165.1 GCF_902859895.1 Pararobbsia alpina | reverse complement strand
TACTGGTCGTGCAGAGTCAGGTAGAGAAGTGCCAGGGCGGCTTCGTCGATTGCGTCGGTATTGATATTCATGACATTTCATCCCGCGGCCTTCTGAACCCGCATGCAAAACCGTTCGAGACTAGCCAGGATCTCGTCGGCTGACTTGCTCCAGATAAACGGCTGGGGGTGGGCGTTGTAGAAGTCAAGGTAGTGCCGGATTGCATCTTCGAGCGGGCGCGTCGAACGATGCGTGCCGCGACGAAGGTACCTTTCGGTAAGCGTGGCGAACCAGCGTTCGACCTGATTGAGCCACGACGCCGAGGTGGGTGTGAAGTGAACCTGGAAGCGGGGATGACGAGCGAACCACGCCTTGATCGAGGGAGTCTTGTGCGTGCCGTAATTGTCCATCACCAGATGCACATCCAGGTGGGGCGGCACGCTGGCTTCGATGGTGCGCAGGAAACGCAGGAATTCGCTGCTGCGATGGCGCCGGTGCACCTCGCCGATTACTTCGCCAGTGACGATGTCCAGCGCAGCAAATAGCGTGGTCGTCCCGTGACGCATGTAGTCGTGAGTGCGTCGCTCGGGAATGCCTGGGGCCAACGGCAATATGGGCTGCGTGCGGTCCAATGCCTGTATCTGGCTCTTCTCGTCAACGCACAGCACCATCGCCTTGAGCGGCGGATCCAGGTACAGGCCGACAATATCGCGCACCTTGTCGACGAACAACGGATCGCTAGAGAGCTTAAACGTCTCCTGCCGATGCGGCTGCAGTCCGAAGGCACGCCAGATCCGCGACACCGCCGTCTGCGAGAGCTTCATCTCTCGGGCCATCGTGCGCGTGCTCCAGTGCGTCGCCCCGGCAGGCACAGACTCAAGCGTCTTCGCAATAACCGCCTCGACATGCGTGTCGTCGATTGTCCTGGGTGCACCGGGGCGTGGCGCGTCAAGCAGTCCGTCCACACGGTCTGCGACAAATCGCGCGCGCCATTTAGAGACAGTTTGCTGCGTAAGCTGCAGTTTCGCCGCGACCGTCTTGTTGTCCATCCCTTCGGCACAGGCCAGCACGATGCGCGCTCGCAACGCCAACGCTTGTGCTGTCTTGCGCCGCATCATCAGCGCCTTCAGTTGCTTGAATTCCGATTCGCTCAGCAGGAGTTC
>NZ_CADIKM010000164.1 GCF_902859895.1 Pararobbsia alpina | reverse complement strand
TCTAGGGATGGTGTTCAAAACGGTTGAGCGCCCAGATTTTCAAAGGCTGGAATGCTTGGCAGAATGAGGGCATGAAACAAGCCGACCTGAACCTCGATTTGAGTAACCGGCGCACGCGCAAGCGAGCGTTCCTTGACGAGATGGAGCGCGTGGTGCCATGGAAGGATTTCGTGGCACTGATTACGCCGCATGCCCCGCTCAAGGCGACAGGGCGCAAGCCGTTTGCTGCCGAAGCGATGTTGCGCATTCACTTCCTCCAGCAATGGTTTGGCTTGAGCGATGTGGCGATGGAAGAAGCGCTTTACGACATTCCGCTGTACCGCGAGTTCGCGGGGCTCGGTGGCATGAGTCGCCTGCCTGACCGGGTCAGCATCCTGAGATTCCGGCATTTGCTGGAACAGCACAAACTGGCCGAACAATTTCTGCAAACCGTGAACACCCAATTGGGCGCGAAGGGGTACCTGCTCAAGGAAGGCACAGCGGTTGATGCGACGCTGATTGCGGCGCCGAGTTCGACCAAGAATCGGGACGGCAAGCGCGACCCGGAAATGCATCAGACGAAGAAGGGCAACGAGTGGCATTTTGGCATGAAGTGCCATATCGGCGTGGATGCCGACTCGGGCCTGGTCCATACGGTGGTGGGGACGTCCGCCAACGTTCACGATGTCACGCAGGCTCGCGCGCTACTGCGCGGCGAGGAAACGCAGGTGTTCGGCGATGCAGGCTACCAGGGTGCTGACAAACGCGAGGAAATGCACGACGTGAAGGCGCGCTGGCATATCGCGATGCGTCCGGGTAAGCGTCGAGCCTTGAACAAGGGCTCTGAGGTGGGCAGGCTGCTCGATGAATGCGAGCGGCTCAAGGCGAGCATTCGAGCGAAGGTCGAACACCCGTTTCGCGTCATCAAGCGGCAGTTTGGTCATGTGAAGGTGCGCTACCGTGGGCTGATGAAGAATACACAGCAGTTGCATACGCTGTTCGCGTTGAGCAATCTATGGATGACGCGCCACCGAATTCTGAAAGGCGTTGTGTGAGCTCGCTGCAACGGCGCGCGTGCACTACGCGTACTGTGTCTATGCCGCAAACCACCTCGAAATTGGATTCGACGTTTCATCGAATTCGCCTGATGGGCTTGGCGTTGTCAGTGTGAAATCGATGCTCTTGTTTTGAACACCATCCCTAG
>NZ_CADIKM010000163.1 GCF_902859895.1 Pararobbsia alpina | reverse complement strand
GTGAGATTCAGTGAGCCATTCAGTCCAAGCACGTTATCGACAGTTTTCAATATCGACGTATGGTCATATTGCGAATGGTCGATGGTTCCGGCCGGGACATAGGGGGAGATGACGAGGGCCGGGACGCGCACGCCCAGACGGTCAAACGAAAAGTTGTGCGTTTTAAGCCTGGGGTTCTCGCCTGAGCCGGGAGGCACCGCTGGCGGAGGACGTACGTGGTCGAAGAAGCCGCCGTGCTCGTCGAACACGATAACGAACATGCTGCTGTGCCACAGGGTTGAGCCGCTGATGGCTTCGTACAGCGTTTTAACCAGCGCCTCGCCTTTGCGCACGTCGCCGGCCGGATGCATGGAGTCGCCGTTCCGAAAATCGTTTTTCGCGTCGTATGACGGTTCTATAAAGACAAACTTCGAACTCAGGGACCCATCGACGAGCTGGGACAAAAGCGCGTCCATCCCGATAAATCGGCTGAGCTGGCTCTGCATCCCATAGATGGCGCGCGTCTGGGCAACATCCCCTTGCACAACGAGCCAATCAGTCGCGCGCAGTTTCGAAAAGATAGTACCGTTCGGAAATGTAAATGTGGGGGTATTCAGGAAGATGGCTTCGAGCACCTGCGCGTCGCTGGGCGAGTGGTCAAGTCCCGAGGATGTTCCGGCGACCGCGAAAAAGCGGTTTGGCCAGGTAGGGCCAGGAACCGACGCGAACCAGTTGTCACATACGCCAAACTGGCTGGCGAGGAAGTTGAGCACGGGCAACTGGTCGGGAGTGAACACGCTAAACGCGTCAGCCACCACGTCAGCATGGTCTTCATATGTCGCGACAAAGCCCGTGGTCGACGGGTCCACAGCGAGGGGCGGGTAGCCTCCGGACCCGAGTACAAGCGTGTCGTTTCTGACCGTGTCCGCACTCGCGATGGGCAAGCCGCATAACTGCAGACACGTGTCGGTAAATTCGTGACCCGGGTCAAAGCCAAGCGCGTACGGAGAGCCTTTGCCAAGCTGATAACGCGTACCCGTCCGTCCAAAGTTGACAATCGGTTGAGCGGGCAATCCGTTGGCGCTCGCCGAACCGCCGCCCGGAAGGATGCCAGAGAAGGTCGACAGGCCAAAGATGCTGTCGTAGGAGCGATTCTCGAGCATGAGAACGAAGACGTGCTGTATCGCTGCCATTGCTTCTCTCCC
>NZ_CADIKM010000162.1 GCF_902859895.1 Pararobbsia alpina | reverse complement strand
TTCAGCATCGGCGGTCTGCCTGATGGCACGTTCCGAATCACGGTGTTCGATCAATGGAACGATCAGATCGTTGACGGGCTGGCCACGGCCGTCCAGTTGGCGGGCGGTCAGTCCAAGGACGTCGGCGATCTGGCGGTGCTCCAGTGGCACACGAACCTGTACACGCGAACCTTCATGGACACGAATGGCGACGGTGTGTCGCAAGACAGCGAACCCGGTCTGCCGCTCGTGCCGACAAATATCCGGTTCCGCGACGGCAGCTATTCGAATTTCAACAACACCGACCTGAACGGCTATGCGTCGTTCAACGAGGTGTTCCCGCTGTTCAACTGGTACGTCGCCGAAGCGGACACGACACGCTACAAACAGACGGGCGTCCACGTGGTTTATGACGCGGGCGGTCCGCCTGACGGCACACCGGGTGGCGGCAATTCGTCCATCGCGGCGCACTACGCCAACACGAAGGAATCGTCGACGTCACACCTGCCGATCCCTCTGCGGGTCCCGGGTGCGGCGTATTGCAACGACGCGGACTGCAACGACCGCTCAGGCACGAATCCGTCGACGGGTAGAGTCGATCCGCCCTGGGTGACGACGATGGGATGGCAGGGTTTCTCGGGCCAAAGCTCGTTCATCGAGTTCGGCAAGGCGCCGTACGGCCCGACCGAGAACGGCGGCATTCACGGTGAAGTCATCTATGCGTCGACGCGGCCGTTCGACGATCCGGCATTGCTGATCCATACAAGCTGGACGCCGAACGTACCGAACGTGACTGTCAACCTGTATCAGGAAGGCACCGCCGCGGACGGCACGCAAAGTCTCACGCTCGTGGACACCACGAAGACCAGCAGCTGGGACGACTGGGCGCAGGGTTTCCGTTCGGACAACGTGCCGAACATGAACTGCCCCGGCCAGGAGACCGGCGATCCCTTCTTCTTCACATTGCAGGACAGCACGCAATGGCTCGATCCGCAGCAGCGCGCGCTGCCCGCGCACTCGCAGTTCAAGTGCTATGACGGCATGCATGCATTCAATCAGCTGCAGCCCGCACCGTACGACGGGATGTACCAGTTCCCGAGCGTGACGGGCAGAAGCCCGGCAAGCGGCAAGCCGACCTCGACGAACTGCGCGATCTGCGTCGCGAATCCGACGGGAGACGGCACGCAGATGCTGCCGGCCGGCAAGTATGTGGTCGAA
>NZ_CADIKM010000161.1 GCF_902859895.1 Pararobbsia alpina | reverse complement strand
GACATGGCAGAAATTCGATCCAGTCGTTCTCGACACGATCGGCATTTGTGAAGGGCAACCGCTCGCGCCCCTGCCCGGCGCGAAACTGCTTGCCACGCCACGCCATGTCCAGTGCGTCCGCCGGCGGAGTCGGCGTTGGGCCTTCCATTGCCGCGAACGTCGCGCGCGTCACTGAACGGTTGTTGCGCAGCTCGTGCCGCCGCACGAACGTCGACAACATCGACACGATGGCGCACTCGCCATTGCGTGAAAGCAGAAAGCAGCCGGTGCCGGCTAAAGTGGCGAGCCGGACCGGTTCGGCAAAGCCCAGTACCGAGCTCGAAATCGTCGTTCTCATCGATTGCGTCGAGCGTTGCCCCCGTCAATCTGATTGCGGTGAAGGCCGCGTACGACTTGCTTGCATGGTCATCGACGAAATCCGGTGCGCGCCGGCCGGTATCTCCCGCCAGCGCCTCCCAGTGGCGATGTCCGCATTCCTTGAGCAGCCAGTTTTCGGACAGCCCCGTATAGGCCAGTTGTGGCATCCCGGCGCGATAGCTCTGTGTCGTTTGATGCATGCGCTTCAAGCCGCGACAGTGTCGAAAGAGGACGTTCGCTCGCGGAGGCTCCCGAGAATTGCCTGGGCTACATAGTCGGCATCGCGCGCAATGCCCGAGAAACGCCCTGAGCCCCATGTATGCAGCCAGGGCAGCCCGATAAAGTAGAGCCCCTCAACCGGCGTGATGCCACGCGTGTGCGCCGGATAACCGCGGCCGTTGAACACAGGCGCATCGATCCAGCTGAAGTCAGGCGTAAAGCCAATGCACCAGATAATCGATGTAATGCCGCTGCCTGCGAGTTCGAGCGTCGTGCGCTCGTGAGCCGGCTGCCACGAAGGCTCATAGACACCGCCGGGCGGTGCATCGATACCAGTCCTTTCAATGAAGCCATCGATGCTCGCGTTGATCCGATGATAGGTATCGTCCGCATCGTCGAGATTAGCGCCGAGGTTCGGCGTGAAGTGCAGCCGCCCGTCGCGCAGGTCTTCGAGCCGTCCGTATAACTCCATGCCTTCGACGGCGAACTTGCGCAAGTCGATGTCGCGTCCGCCGTCGCGGCCAGTCACATAGTGATTGGTGTTGTCACGCACCCCTTCACGCAAGGGATGCTTTTCCACCGGCATGTCGTAGTACTGCATGTCCGCGAGCCAATCCACCACATCGCGCCC
>NZ_CADIKM010000160.1 GCF_902859895.1 Pararobbsia alpina | reverse complement strand
CCGCTGGCACCCCTGAAACCCCAGCGCCGCGCCGCCGACAGCCAGCAGAACGGGAATCAGGAAATCCTGACCCACGCGGGTAAATTCGAAAACGAGAACCACGGCCGTAATCGGCATCTGCATCGAAGCGGCCAGAAACGCCGTCGCGCCGACAATCGCGAATGCCCCTAAGGACTCGCCAGGCCAAACCACACTCCAGAGTCCGCCGAGCACAATCGCAAGCAAGGCGCCGTTCGCGAGCCCAGGCGTCAGCAAACCGCCTTCGGCCCCCGCGCGCAGACTACTCGCGGTAATCACCACCTTCAGCACCAGCAACGTTGCCGCGAGACTCATCGTCAGACCACCGTCGAACGCGAGACCGGCGGGTCCTTTGCCATTGCCCAGCAACTGCGGAAAATGCATCGCCAACACGCCGATGATCGCGAAGTTCAACAGTGACAGCACCGGCAAACGCCAATCCTTCGGCGCGTTTGCGCGCGAGCGCTTCATCAGCTCAGCAAAACCCCAGGCCGCCGCGCCGAAAACCGGACCGCACACCACGGACCAGACCACGAGCGACGCGCTCAACGTCATCGACGGCACCCAGTATTGATGCTCGTTGCCCAGCCCCTGTTGCGCGACCAGCGCCGCCACCGCCGAGGTCACGATGGCCGGCACCAGCGCCGTCCAGCCGAACGTGCCCAACAGGACTTCGAGTACGAACACCGCGCCGCCGAGCGGCACGTTGTAGACGGCGGCCAGACCCGCGCCTGCGCCGCACGCCACCATGATCCGGCTCTCCGCTACCGACAATCCCGCGCGGCGCGACAGCCAACCGGCGAACGCCGAGCCGATCTCGCGCGGTGCGACCTCGCGGCCGAGCGGCGAGCCGAGCGCAACGGTGACAATCTGCAGCAAGGCGTGAACGGCCGTGCTCAACAGAGGCATCTGCGGATCGTCGGACTTGATGGCCTGGCGAATGCTCACGAGTGGCCGCCCGAAGCGATACAGCGACCACCAGCCGAGCCCCGCCACCAGTCCGCAAATCGTCAGGACGAGCACACGCCGTTCGGGCCAGGCACCGGTGACGCCTTGCAGGAAACTCTCGGTGCTGATGACGTGCGTCGTGCTATAGCCGTACGCGACGTGCTGAATGCAGTGAAGCAGCAACGCGAGCAGCATGCCGCCGAGACCGGCGCCGAGACCCGTCAGGAGCGTGACTGCGGTCAATATCGCCAGCGGAGTCCGCTCGCGGCGC
>NZ_CADIKM010000159.1 GCF_902859895.1 Pararobbsia alpina | reverse complement strand
ATCGAGCTTGTCCTATCCTTTATCGAAGCGTCATGACTCGCTCACCGTTCCGCTCCGAACTGTGGACGTTGAGGGGCGTGGAATCAAGGCTCCTGCGTAACGCAGACCTCTACTAGATAAAACACGCGCTTCAAACATCCTCTGCAGAAGCTGCCCTGGTTCGTCGGCGTACGCCTTCGGCGCTCAAATCGCTTCCAACCAGGCGGCGGCTCTGGTTCGCCAAGCGCGACGCCTTCTTCAAGCTGGCTCGCGTTCCGGCCAGACTCCTTCAGAAACATCGGAGGACATATGAAACTTCAGTCGAGAATCGCAGGATCGGCCGTGCTCCTAATCGTTTCCGCAACGGCCAATTGCTTCGCACAAGACCCTCAAGACAGTAGCCATCGTGCCGATGAGCGCCAAACCACGAGCAACTCGATGGAGCCTCCCCTGGCCAGGGGGCAACTCACAGGCGGCGCAGGCAACGGGGCTCATCTGCTAGTTGCGGATCAAGTGAGCCCGACAATGCCCGCACAGGGTGCCCCAGCCACCACCAGACCGCTTTCCCCGGTACTGCCCGTGGCGAACCCCTGCCCGCGTTTCCCCGCAGGCAGCGTTGTCCACAATCCCCCGGCGCTCTTCAGCTCCAATGGCGTCCTGGAGGTGAAATTTTCCTACCAACAGCGGTTCGACAGCGACGGCCGCGAACTTCTTTGCTTCATGACCCCGGATGGGTTGGAAGATCCGACCCTGCGCCTCAAGCCCGGAGATCACCTCCTCCTTACGGTCACGAACAATACCCCGTCAAGTGCGGCGATGTTGCCGATTTTGAATGCGCCGAACTGTGGGGACGCGCAAATGACGATGTCTTCGATCAACATTCACTATCACGGAACCAATGCCTCTCCAGCCTGCCACCAGGATAACGTGATCAAAACGGTGATCAATCCAGGTGAAACGTTTCAGTACAACGTTGCCTTTCCAAAGAACGAGCCCTCCGGACTGTACTGGTACCACCCCCATATCCATATGCTTGCGGAACGTGAGACACAGGGCGGAGCCACGGGCGCCATTGTGGTCGAGGGCATCGAGAACCAGCAGCCGGCAGTGAGCGGTCTGCGGGAACGCGTGTTGATCGTGCGCGATCAACCGGTCCCCGGAAACCCCAAGCCGACGGGCAACATCCCCAACCTCGACTTGAGCTTGAATTTCATTCCGATCACCTCGCCAACGGCGCCCGATGCCACGAATTTCGTTCCGGCGATCCTGAACATGCGGCCCGGCGAAAGGGAGTTCTGGCGGGTGACCAACACCGCCGC
>NZ_CADIKM010000158.1 GCF_902859895.1 Pararobbsia alpina | reverse complement strand
TACTTTGCAACGGCGGCTTCCGAGCGGACCGGCGTCGTTTCAAGCGGGCTGATCGCCTTCAGCGCCTTCGCCACCCCCGCACCGTAGGCGGGGTCCGCCTTCGTGCAGTGCTCCACGTGCAGATCGCGAATCGGCTGCGACACGCCATGCATGGCACGCGCAGTGTTCTCGAACAGAAGCTGTTGCTGCGCCGGCGTCATCAGGCGGAACAGATCGCCCGGTTGCGAGTAATAGTCTTCGTCGACGCGATGGTTCCAGTGATCCGCCGCGCCTTCGATCGACAGAGGGGGTTCGGCGTAGTCGGGTTGTTCCTCCCACTCGCCACGCGTGTTCGGGTTGTAGGGGGTCGCCCCACCCATATTGCCGTCGACCCGCATCGTGCCGTCGCGATGGTAGCTGTGCACGTGCTTCGCGCCGCGCGGTGCATTGACCGGAATCTGGTGATAGTTCACGCTCAGGCGATAACGCTGTGCGTCGCCATACGAAAACAACCGTCCCTGCAGCATCTTGTCCGGCGAAAAGCTGATGCCCGGCACGACATTAGACGGCGCAAACGCCGCCTGCTCCACATCGGCGAAATGGTTCTCCGCGTTGCGGTTCAACTCGAAATACCCGACCTCGATCAGCGGATAGTCCTTGCGCGGCCACACCTTCGTGAGGTCGAAGGGATTCAGGTGGTAGCTGCCTGCATCCTTCTCGGGCATGATCTGGATATACATCGTCCAGCGCGGGAATTCCTTGCGTTCAATCGCTTCGTACAAATCGCGATGATGACTCTCGCGATCGCGGCCGACCAGTTCGGTCGCTTCGGCGTCGGACAGATTTTCGATACCCTGATGGGTCTTCAGGGTGAACTTGACCCAGTAGCGTTCGTTTTTCGCGTTGATCAGGCTGAACGTGTGGCTGCCGAAGCCATGCATATGGCGGAACGTCTTCGGCAGGCCGCGGTCGCTCATGACGACCGTGATCTGGTGCAGTGCTTCGGGCAGTTGCGTCCAGAAATCCCAGTTGCTTTCCGCGCTGCGCAAGCCCGTGCGCGGGTCGCGCTTGATCGCGTGGTTGAGGTCGGGGAACTTCAGCGGGTCACGCAGGAAGAACACCGGCGTGTTGTTGCCGACGAGATCCCAGTTGCCTTCCTCGGTATAGAACTTCAGCGCGAAGCCACGGATGTCACGCTCCGCGTCCGCCGCGCCGCGTTCGCCGGCGACCGTCGAGAAACGTGCAAACAATTCCGTTTGCTTGCCGATCTGCGAAAAAATCTTGGCGCGTGTGTACTTCGTGATGTCGTGCGTGACGGTGAATGTGCCGAACGCGCCCGAGCCCTTGGCGTGCATGCGGCGCTC
>NZ_CADIKM010000157.1 GCF_902859895.1 Pararobbsia alpina | reverse complement strand
AGCGTCAAGACGATACCTGTCTTGAAGTAATAGCCCCATGTGATTGTTACGTTCTTGCGAGCCAGCACATGCAGCCACAGCAGCGTCGCAAGGGACCCGATTGGCGTTATCTTCGGGCCGAGGTCGCTGCCAATCACGTTGGCGAACACCATGGCTTCCTTGACGATTCCGGTGGCATGGCTTGCATCGATAGACAACGCACCCACCAGTACCGTCGGCATGTTATTCATGACCGACGATAGAAATGCCGTGAGAAGTCCTGTTCCGAGCGCTGCTGCCCACACGCCATGCGCTGCCAGATAGTTAAGAACCTGTGCAACGTAGCTCGTGAGCCCCTGATTTCGCAAGCCGTACACGACGAGGTACATACCCAGGGAGAAGATGACAACTTGCCACGGGGCTTCCTTCAGTACCTTTCTGGTGGAAATAATGTGGCCCCTCCCTGCGACGCCCAGTAAGACGGCCGCACCGACAGCGGCGACAACGCTGATAGGCACACCTACGTGCTCAAGACCAAAAAAGCCAACCAACAGCAACCCCAAAACCCACCAACCTGCCCTGAAGGTCGAGGCGTCTCGAATCGCTTCTCGAGGTTGCTTGAGCTCAGCGACGTTGTACGCGGCCGGAATGTCGCGGCGAAAATAGAACAAAAGCATCGCGAGTGTCACCGCAACGGCGACGATGTCGACCGGCACCATGACGCTTGCGTACTCGCCGAACCCGACTTTAAAAAAGTCTGCTGAGACGATGTTGACCAGGTTCGAAACGACTAGCGGCAGACTTGCTGTATCTGCGATGAACCCCGCGGCCATGACGAACGCGAGGGTCGCGGCCGGACTGAATCCAAGTGCGAGCAGCATGGCCATGACAATGGGCGTCAGGATAAGTGCCGCGCCGTCATTTGCGAACAATGCCGCAACAGCTGCGCCAAGCAAGACTAGAAACGCGAACAGCTTGCGGCCGCTGCCATTCCCCCACCGAGCAACGTGCAAGGCAGCCCACTCAAAGAACCCCGCCTCATCAAGCAGCAAGCTGATGATAATCACGGCGACAAATGTCAGCGTCGCGTTCCAGACAATGTGCCAGACGACCGGAATATCAGAGATATGAATAACGCCGGCCAAGAGCGCAACAACTGCCCCGGCGGCCGCGCTCCAACCGATGCCCAGGCCCTTCGGCTGCCAAATGACAAAGGTGATGGTCGCGAAAAATATCGGTATAGCGGTGAACATTGGGAGCTTCCTTGATAACCACGACTGTTCAGTCGGATAGCCGACAGCATCGATGCGGATGCCTCTCAATCGAGGCACCAAACGCCAATAGGCCGAAGGGGCCGATGCCGACCGGTTCGCGCCGGGTG
>NZ_CADIKM010000156.1 GCF_902859895.1 Pararobbsia alpina | reverse complement strand
GCGAAGAATGCGCAGGCGCGGGGCGGCGCTGACGCCTGGCGCAAGGTTCAGTCGATGGTGTGGGTGGGTCATGTCGATAGCCAGAATGCGGCTGCGCCGAATCTGCCGTTCACGCTCGCGCTGAAGCGGCCCGACCGCACGCGCTTCGAGATCACCGCGCTCAACCAGGTCATCGTGCGGGTGTTCGATGGCAAGGAGGGCTGGAAGCTGCGCCCATCGAGCGGCGCTGGCCCGGATCTGCGTGGCTTTACGGCTGACGAAGTGAAGTTCGCTCGCGACGAACAGGTCATCGACGGCCCGCTGCTCGATCATGCAGCGAAGGGCATTGCTGTCGCACTCGAAGGCGTTGACCGGGTGGACGGGCACGATGCGTATCGCCTCTTCGTCCACCTGTCGTCCGGCGCGGCCCGTCATGTATGGGTCGATACGCAGAGCTTTCTGGACATCAAATACGATCGACCGGTACGGAGCGCTTCCGGGCAGCTGACGACGATCGAGGTCATGTATCGAGACTTCAAGGATGTCGACGGCCTGAAGATTCCGTTCGTGATCGAAAGCGGCGCCCCGGGCGTCGACAAAAGAGGCCGGCTGGTGATCGAGAAGATCTCACTCAATCCGCCGCTCGATGATCTCATGTTCGCCAAACCTG
Source organism: Pararobbsia alpina (assembly GCF_902859895.1). GTDB lineage: Bacteria > Pseudomonadota > Gammaproteobacteria > Burkholderiales > Burkholderiaceae > Pararobbsia > Pararobbsia alpina. The sequence continues at coordinate 720 of NZ_CADIKM010000156.1, read as the reverse complement.
TCGTACCCGGTCGGCACCATTCCGTGTCGGTTGGCATTGACGCGCCGACGACGACCGGCGTGCCGCACCCGCAGGCTTCGTCGCCATTGCCATGACGTGCCACAGTCTCGCCGCCCTGACGCGCGCGCGCGTCTCGCGTGCGGGTGTCGCATGCGTGGTGTTGTTCGCTACGCTTTTCATGGACCTGCCACGCGCAATCGGCGCGCCGCCGGCCGATGCGGGCGAAGCGATTTTTCAGCGGGGTATCGCCGGCTCGGGCGAGCCTGTCGAAGCGACGCACGCGGGCGGTATGCGCATGAGCGGCGCCGCTGCGGCGTGCATGAATTGCCATCGGCGCAGCGGCCTCGGTTCGCGTGAGGGCAACAGCACCATTCCGCCGATCAGCGGGCAGTACCTGTTTCATCCGCGCGTGCAGAACCCCGACGAGCTGGACATCCCGTACATCGACGGGATGCGAACCAACCGCGAGCCCTATACCGATGCGACGATTGCACGAGCGATCCGCGAAGGGCTGGATTCGGAAGGCAGACCGCTCAGCTATCTGATGCCGCAGTTCGTACTGAATGACGCCGACATGGCGGCCGTGATCGGCTATCTGAAGCGCCTCGACAGGCGCCGCGCGCCGGGGGTGACGGATACCGTGCTGCACTTCGCGACGATCATTACCCCGGATGCCGACCCGGTGAAACGGCGCGGCATGCTCGACGTCCTCGAACACTA
>NZ_CADIKM010000155.1 GCF_902859895.1 Pararobbsia alpina | reverse complement strand
GCTAATTAGGTCCCCACTTAGCAATAAGTGGGGGCTTCACGGCCTGTGCGCTCGCCGTGATAACCGCGTACCAATTCGACGTCGTCAACATGTCCTGGCTGGACGCTTACGTACCATCGACAGCGGCTTGCCTATCTTCGAAAGATGCAGCAGTGCGTTGACGACTATTGCGAGGTGGTGCCGACCTGGGGAAACGACGCCCCCCCGGAAAAGCTGCATGAAATCGGCCAGCATCTTGGCGACGACTCGTACGATGCATTGCTTTTGTGCCTGGAGAGAAATGCTCTTCTCCTGACTATCGACGGCCGCCTTCGCGAGTTCGGAAAGGTGTTGGGAAACATTGGAGGCTTGTGGCCTCAGGTATTCTGCAGCGTCGCGGTTGAACGCGGGCTGTGCAGTGCCCAAGCCTACTGGAAGTTTGTTCTTTGGAGCATCGGGAGGCGCCGCACGCACACATCCCTGTCATCACAAGAGTTCGTCTGGGCGCTGAATCGACCGAAGGACGAAAGACAGGCTGCTATGCAATTGATACTCGAGTACACAGCTGAGCCGTCCATTGAGCTCTCCAGCATGACAAAGGTGGTGCTGGAAGTTGCGCAGTATCTTCTATCGGTCGGTACGACGACTGCGGCAGTTTGCATGTTCCTCATTCGAGTGACTGCCCCCTTGTTTTCGCGGGCAGACGCAGCTGCCGACGACCTGGAGAATTTCTTGTTGTTCAAGCTTCGCGAGTTCATGACCGCCAATTTCGCGAAGGCGACTGCGAATCCGTACGAGGCCGACGCTGGATCTAGCCGCCTGAAGGTTTGGCTGGACAGGATGGCTAGTGCTTTGACATTAGCAAGGAACGTCGCCGCCCGAGAGACACCCGCTGAGTTAGCGAAGAAATCCCTTGGCGTAGCCCCGCTCCACGCATTGCGGCAGCCGCTCTACATAGGTGTGAGGTCTGACTTTTGATGCAAGCGAGGGCCGCGCGCTGTGGTTTGCTGTTCATCGCGGGACCGCTCAGGTTCCGCGCATTCCGGCGACCTCGCCATGGCTGACAGTAGTGACCCGCGCCTGAACCGCTTGAGGACGGGCGATACAATCGGCGTCCTACCGATGCGCATAGAGCGGCAGGAAGGGGTCTTTCGCACGCGGCGTACCGGCGCTCGATGGACGCACATTTCCGGCGACCATAGGCGACGGACACTTCGGGATATCGGACCGGGCGACCGGCAATGCCAGCATCTTCGAAAAATCGGCGGCGGCGCGCACGCGGGCAGTGAGATTCAGTGAGCCATTCAGTCCAAGCACGTTATCGACAGTTTTCAATATCGACGTATGGTCATATTGCGAATGGTCGATGGTTCCGGCCGGGACATAGGGGGAGATG
>NZ_CADIKM010000154.1 GCF_902859895.1 Pararobbsia alpina | reverse complement strand
AGTGCCCGCTTGCATGGCAGGTTACGATCTTCATGGTGCTACAGTCGATGCTGTCGTTCACCGTATTTGGTTGGCTGGCTCCAATCCTGCGTGATCGCGGTGTCCCGGCCGACCACGCTGGTCTGGTGGTGTCGGTCTCGGTGATCCTCCAGACACTGGCGTGCCTGGTGGCGCCAGGTATGGCAGCGAAACTCCCAAACCAGCGCGTACTCAATGCCGTCGTGGTTGTGCTGGCTGTCAGTGGCTTCCTTGGTTGTCTGTTTGCTCCACTTTCAACGCTGTGGTTTTGGGCGGTTGTACAAGGGATCGGTCAGGGCGCGCTCACCTCGCTAGCGTTGACGCTGATTGTGCTGCGCTCGAAAAACGCGTACATTGCCGCCGAACTTTCCGGGATGGTGCAGGGAGTTGGCTATGGCGTCGGAGCGGCGGGCCCGCTGTTGGTTGGTGTGCTGCATGGATGGACGGGAAATTTCGTTAGCGTGGGATGGATGTTCGCCGCGGTTGGTGTGGTTGCTATCGTTTTTGGCTTCCTTGCTGGGCGCGCACGTCACGTGAAAGGTGTGTTGTACGAAATCCGCATGATCGAGCGGATAGTCACTGAAGTGTGACCCGGGTACAACGATGCGCTCGCGCGCCTCTGATGGATCGTTGGGTGGTCATATACGGTCCGAGTGGAAAACTGACTGATAGCGCTGAATGCGCGGACGTCCGTTTCACGTCTAAACCCGTCATAGTCGGTCTGGCACGTTGAAGGACCGGTATGGGTTGCGGATTCAAGCGGTCGTTGCAACAACGTGATGAAATCGCTCAGCCGGCGTATTAGCTGCGGCAGTTCTGACGCGTCCGAGATCACTGAGCGGTTCGAAAAGCGCCAGTCATAGCGGCGCCGATGCGCGGCGATCTGAGTCAGAACCGGTGCACGATACCCACTTCCACGCCCCGTGCATCCGCCCCTGGGTACGCGAGGGGTAATCCCGGGTTAGCCGAACCTGCCAAGGTGTAGCTGGCTTGATTGCGGTTTTGAAGGAACGATAGGCTGGCGTAGAGGTCGGTACGCCTCGACAGATCGTATTCATACATTAGCGGGACTATGAGGTCGACCGCGCGGTCGTGCTGCGCGGCCGATGCCAAGTAACGCGGTGCTATTTCACGTCGAACGAGTAGTCACCATGGGTGCGATGCCCGTCCGACGCGACAGCAGCCCAATGCACGGTGTAGTGACCCGCGACAAGCGGCGGCAGCGCGACGGACACGACCGCAGGTTGTTGGGGATCGACACTCGCCTTGTCGACATTCACCCGCTTACCGCTGGCATCGGTCACGGTCAATGTGGTGAACGAGGGCTCGAGCGGCCCGTCGAACAGGATCCTGACCTTTGCAGGTGAGGACACCGTCGCTCCGGCCCCTGGCTCCTGC
>NZ_CADIKM010000153.1 GCF_902859895.1 Pararobbsia alpina | reverse complement strand
AGGGCCTGCTCCTTGAACTCGACAGAATACGTTTGTCTCGCCTTCAACCTGCACCTCTGACTCTTCTTGATAAGAAATTTCAGAGGCGACAACTACTATGACGCCGGGGGTCCATGTGCCCCATTCGAGTCTGGTGGACCGGACCCCGGATGAGGCATACTTCGACGATGCCAGCGATTCAAATCGGCAGCCTGACTGCCCGTCGGCTCCACTTGAAAAATCTGGAATCCTGTCCGAACAAACGAGGCCACCTCACTTCGAGCACAGCGAGGCTTCCACGCCACCCTAAATTTTAGTTTTCCCGCGCCATTTGTTGTTAGGTTCGCGCACCCCTGCGAGCCAGTTCTCGAGGTCGGCTTCCGCGGTCTGCGCCGACTGTTCAAGTATCTCGATGCCGTTCGGGACGATTGTGGAAATCTCCACAATCATGCCATTGGGATCCTGGGTGTAGCACGAGTAACAGTAGCCGTGATCAACGATCTCTACCGGGGCACCAGCCTCTTCAATACGTTTGCGAAAGTAATCGACGGTTTCCATGGTGTCGACTCCCAGTGAAACGTGATGCTCATACGGATCTCGGGGCATCGGCATCGGTGCGTCACGCATGCCTTCTTCAAACTGAAAGAAGCCGAGCGCGCTGCCGTCTCCGACTTCGAAGAAGCAATGAACGTAGTTCGACGGCGTTTGTTTGATGACGTCGTACGCCTCAGTCCACGTACCGACGAGCGGCAGCTGAAGAACGCCCTCGTAGAAAGCCCGGGTGGCGGTCATATCTTTAGTGCGCACAGCATGATGGTGCCAACCGCTAATCCTGTTGGACCTCAGTCGTTCCTTTCGTCGCGCAATTACGGAAGTGTCGGAATCTACTTGCACGGCTATCTCCTATCTAGGTTTGCCAACCTTCAGGTGCACGGCGCACTGGCTGTCACTGCACCCCCGGTACCTACTTTCAATCAACGGATGTCTCGCGGCAAAAGAACATCGATGAGGCGCACTGTCTACTCCAATGGACCACTCGCTGCTCATCGGGCCTTGCCTGCTGCGATCTGGAATGAATGTTAGATAAAGGATGATTGACGCGGTAGTAAGCAATATTTGCCATCAGCGTTCTATTTGGAGAACGACGAGGACATCAATGCATGATCTGAATGACCTGTTTTTCTACGTCCAGGTGGTGGACAACGGCGGCTTAGTGCCGGCGGGACGAAAGCAGGCATGCCGAAATTGAGACTGAGCCGCCGGATTGCTCTGCTGGAAATGCCGTGATGAGGAAGCATCGCGCACCGTACCCGGCGGAGTTCCGGGCCCACATGGTCGAGCTAGTGAAGGCCGGGCGAACGCCTGAGGAACTCGCGCGAGTTCGAGCCGACCGCGCAGACGATCATCAACTGGGTTGCGCAGGCCGATCGTGATGCTGGCGTGCGCCACGACGGGCTGACCACGGCTGAGCGGCAGGAGCTCA
>NZ_CADIKM010000152.1 GCF_902859895.1 Pararobbsia alpina | reverse complement strand
TTGGTCCAGCAGCTTGCGGAACATTTCCACGCCCGTGCACGTCGTCTTGACCGTGTCCTTGATCCCGACGATTTCGATTTCTTCGCCGACCTTCACGATGCCGCGCTCAACACGGCCCGTCACCACCGTACCGCGACCCGAGATCGAGAACACGTCTTCGATCGGCATCAGGAACGCACCATCCACCGCACGCTCCGGCGTCGGGATGTACGAGTCCAGCGCATCGGCCAGCGCGAAAATCGCCGTCTCGCCCAGCTCGCCCTTGTCGCCTTCCAGCGCCAGCTTCGCCGAACCCTTCACGATAGGCACGTCATCGCCCGGGAAGTCGTACTTCGAGAGCAGTTCGCGCACTTCCATTTCGACGAGCTCGAGTAGCTCGGCGTCGTCCACCATGTCGCACTTGTTCAGGAACACGATGATGTAAGGCACGCCCACCTGACGGGCCAACAGGATGTGCTCGCGCGTCTGCGGCATCGGGCCGTCAGCGGCCGAGCACACCAGGATCGCGCCGTCCATCTGCGCGGCGCCCGTGATCATGTTCTTCACATAGTCGGCGTGGCCCGGGCAGTCAACGTGCGCATAGTGGCGCGCTTCCGTTTCGTACTCGACGTGTGCCGTGTTGATCGTGATGCCGCGCGCCTTTTCTTCCGGCGCCGCGTCGATCTGGTCGTAGGCCTTTGCTTCGCCGCCGAACTTGCGCGACAGCACCGTCGTGATCGCTGCCGTCAGCGTCGTCTTGCCATGGTCCACGTGACCGATGGTCCCCACGTTCACGTGCGGCTTGGTCCGCTCGAATTTACCTTTAGCCATACTTGCTCCTAACAGGAATATTCACCGGTTGCGCCGCGCGCAAACACAAAACGAAAAGCTAATGGTGCCCATGAGCAGGATCGAACTGCTGACCTCTCCCTTACCAAGGGAGTGCTCTACCACTGAGCCACATGGGCGAAGATTTTCACGACTGCAATTCTGGAGCGGGCGAAGGGAATCGAACCCTCGTCATAAGCTTGGAAGGCTTCAGCTCTACCATTGAGCTACGCCCGCTCGGGTATCTACTCTGACTTCGCCGCAATTTGTTCTGGTGGAGGAGGTTGGATTCGAACCAACGTAGGCGTAAGCCAACAGATTTACAGTCTGCCCCCTTTAGCCACTCGGGCACCCCTCCTTCAGAGAGCTATGGATTATGAGCCAACGGTTTGACCATGTCAACAACACATGAATGCAAAATCGATGCCCAGTTCACCATGTCCCTACCCTAGGGCGTGTCTGGCCGACCGCCAGGCGGGTCAGACAGAGGCTCGCCCAGGTCCGCCTCGAGCCGTTCAGGCCTCGGGCTTTGCCCGCGTTTCTTGCGGCTTTTCGGTCCGCAAAAGCAAAAAGCCCTGCTCGATTGAGCAGGGCTTTTTGGGGTGTAACAGCCTGACGATTACCTACTTTCACACGGGAACCCGCACTATCATCGGCGTGGAGTCGTTTCACGGTCCTGTTCGGGATGGGAAGGGGTGGGACCAACTCG
>NZ_CADIKM010000151.1 GCF_902859895.1 Pararobbsia alpina | reverse complement strand
CCTGATCATTGAAGAGCGGCGAATTCTGTTGGCCGACGCGGACTTGCCCCCAACTGCCGCCAAGGCCGACCCATGCCTGTCGACTGAAGAGCGTGTTCGATTGCGCAAGCGTAAGCGCGTGGCAAACCCATCTTGACGATGAACGGCGAGAAGCAGGGGATCAGTTCGATGCCGATGGCCGCCACCGATGCGGCAGCAGTTCTTCGATACGACTGGCCGCGTGCGTGGGCAAGCGCATGAGCACGTCCTTCAAATACGCGTAGGGGTCGTGGCCATTGAGTTTGGCCGACTGCACCAGGCTCATGATCGCGGCCGCGCGTTTGCCCGCTCGCAGCGAGCCGCTGAACAGCCAATTTTTTCTGCCCAGGGCAATCGGTCTGATCTGGTTTTCGCACCAGTTGTTGTCGATCGGCACCTGAGGATCGTCCAGATAGCGCATGAGTGCAGCCCATCGCCGCAAGCTGTAGTCCAACGCTTTGGCAATCGCCGAGCCTTCACTCACACGCGCACGTTGCTGTGTCATCCATTGGTGTAGCTCGTCGGCGACCCGCCGAGCGCGCTCTTGCCGCAGCGCGAGGCGCTCGGTTGGCTCAAGCGCCTGAACTTGGCGCTCAATCTCGTAGAGTTGACCGATATGCTCAAGTGCGACCTGGGCAATCTCGCTCTTGTTCGTCGCATGCAAATCGAAGAACTTGCGACGTGAGTGCGCCATACAGCCGAGCTCGGTCACGCCTTGCGCGAACAGTGCCTTATAACCCGTATAGTCGTCGCACAGCAGCCGCCCCTTCCAGTCACCGAGGAAGGCTCTCGCATGCTCACCCGCGCGGCTCTCGGCGAAGTCGTACACGACCGCCTTCAGGTTCTCGAAGGCACCGGGGCAGTAGGTCCAGAGGTACGCTCGCTGCGTCTTGCCCTTGCCCGGGCTGAGCATTGCCACCGGCGTCTCGTCGGCGTGCAGCACGCGATGCGCGAGGATGGCCTGCCTGAGCGCGTCGACGAGCGGTTGCAGTTGTACGCCGCATTGGCCGATCCATTGGCCCAGCGTCGAGCGAGGGATGGCGAGGCCGGCGCGCTCGAAGATACGTTCCTGCCGGTACAGCGGAACGTGGTCGCCGTACTTCGCCACCAGCACCTGCGCGAGCAGGCCCGCGGTCGGGATGCCCTTGTCGATGATCTGTGCGGGAACCGGTGCCTGGATCAGCGTCTCGCACTTTGCGCACACCCACTTGCCACGCACATGGCGCTCGACGGTGAACACGCCAGGCGTGTAGTCGAGCTTCTCGCTGACGTCCTCACCGATGCGCTTGAGCTCACAGCCGCACGTGCACGACGTCGATTCGGGTTCGTGAGTGATCTCTACGCGCGGTAGACTCGATGGCAGCGGCATGCGGCGCGGCTTGTTCGTAACCGGCTCTGTCTTGGGCCGGCTCGACAGTGCCTCAAGCTCGTGCTCGATCGCAACGAGATCGGCATCGATCGCTTCATCGAGCAGGCTCTGCTGTTCGCTGTCGAGCTTCTCGCTGCGCGCAGCGAACT
>NZ_CADIKM010000150.1 GCF_902859895.1 Pararobbsia alpina | reverse complement strand
GTTCCGCAGGCTCAGACCACGCGGATTGCGTGATCAAAGGCGAGTGTCTGCCACGCGAGGCCCTTGACGAGCGCATCGAGCTGTTCGGCGTTCAACACGACGGCGGGCTCGGCGTGTCCGTCGCTCCACACGAAGCGGCCCTTGTTCAGTCGTCGCGCGGCAAGCCAGATGCCCAGTCCGTCGTAGATCAGTACCTTCATGCGCGTCGAGCTCTTGTTGGCGAACAGGTACGCATGATGAGGCCGCGCAGCACCGAACACCTTGACCACACGCGCGAGAATCGTATCGGTGCCGGCGCGCATGTCGAGTGGCTCAGTGGCGAGCCACATCGCATCGATGCGCATCATCGCAGCAACTCGCGCAACCAGTTCCCGCAAGCGGCGGCGTCCGTCACCGGCCAACTGATCGTGATGACTTGCTCCGCGCGGCGCACTTCGACACGTATTTCGCCGCTCTGCGACGGGCGTGCTGTGTTCGCCTCCAGCGACACCGGCACAAATGCGGGGCTTCGTGTCGACTGAACGCAAACCGGGCTGCTCGATGATCGGCCAGATTTCTTGCCTTCGGCTTGCTCAACCCAACGTCGAAGCAGATTCGCGTTGAGCTGGTGATGCAGTGCTATCGCCGCGATCGACACCCCCGGCCCCTGGCAGTCCGCTACCGCTTGAGCTTTAAATGCTTCGCTGTATTGGCGACGACGCCGTCGACCAACCAGTACTTGTTCCTCGATAGTGTTCACGTATCCGCCTATTTGTTCGCGGACACGATACTCCCAAGCCAGATCGCGCTATTCAAGACGGGTTTGCCAGCCGCTTACGCGCAAGCGAGCCATCGGTGGGGTTGAAGCCGTTCTCCAGGACAAAGTTGACCCGGTTGCCGCCCCCTATGTCTTCGGTGCCTTTGACTCCGAAGCGGCTCCCCCATTGTCCGCTCGACCCCATTGCCGCTGTAAAGCCCTTGCCGGTATTCACGTATTGCGCAAACTCATCGAGCAGCCCGTACATCGTGATGCTTTCCTGCGCCATTGCGCACTTGGAGCAAGCGAGTGCCAGGCCCACGCAAGCAATACTCTTTCTCATGAAACGCAAAACCTATGTAAGGAACATTTTGAAGCGGGTGAATTGGCCTACCGACACGCCGTTTTCGCTAATTCTGGTGGGCACGCGCGCGCACCACGATCGTATGTCGAGGATGCAAAGTTCCCCAGTATCGAGACTACGAGGTCGACCGCGCGGTCGTGCTGCGCGGCCGATGCCAAGTAACGCGGTGCTATTTCACGTCGAACGAGTAGTCACCATGGGTGCGATGCCCGTCCGACGCAACAGCCGCCCAATGCACGGTGTAGTGACCGGCGACAAGCGGCGGCAGCGCGACGGACACGACCGCGGGTTGTTGGGGATCGACACTCGCCTTGTCGACATTCACCTGCTTTCCGCTGGCATCGGTCACGGTCAATGTGGTGAACGAGGGCTCGAGCGGCCCGTCGAACAGGATCCTGACCTTTGCAGGTGAGGACACCGTCGCTCCGGCCCCTGGCTCCTGC
>NZ_CADIKM010000149.1 GCF_902859895.1 Pararobbsia alpina | reverse complement strand
CTCGCTTCGATCGGCGCGCTGACATTCACGAAGCGTTTCTCAAACTCGGTTGCTCGCTCGTCTGCTGGAACATCTTCAGGCGTGCCGAGCAGTCTTTTTGAACTGGCCTCTTATAAGGAATAGCTATGGAAAGGTCGCAAACTTACGCCAAGCGGTCACTTCGCCGCCTCTCTCTTCGACAATTGTCAAAGAGAGAGCGCCCAGACTGGCACGGTTGGCATTTCGCTTTCCGTTGCAACTGGCGGACGAGGGCGCCTGACCGCGTAGCCCCCCGCCGCGGCAGCGTCCCTCGAAGGCCACTCACAGATTGCGCAGGCGCCGTGAGTACGACAGACCGTAGGACGTCGAGCGGAACCGCAGAATCGGATCGTCGCTTGGCTCGATGCCGTCGGCCATCACGAGCGGATCGAAGTTGATACCGTAGCTGGGTGCCTGCTCTTGCGGCATCGCGTCGGTCAGCGTCAGCGTGCCGGCGTGGAACTCCTTGCGATTCGCCGGCCACAGCACGGTCGGGTTGGTGACCGGATCGCCGGGCTCGCCGATCGACACGATCATGTCCCATTGAAGCGGTCCACGCTTAACGCGCTCCATCAGCGCGGCTTGCAGGAAGTCCTTCGGCGCGCTTTTCACTTCGTCATCGGTCAAGTTCTTCTCGCCGTCGCGCGGCACGAAGCGCCAGCGCACCATCGTTACCTTATCGTCCTTGCCGACGAATTTGAACGTGTGGATGCCGAAGAACGGACAATTCGCATAGCTGACCGGCGGGTTCACGGTGCCGAGGTAGTGAGCCTGAGCGTCGTTGTCGTGGTGGCTCTTCAGGAATGCGTTGAAGCGTGCCGGGTCCGCCTTGCCGGTCGCGGGGTCGGGCGTCAGCGCGAAGAACTTGTCGATGAACGTCTGCGGCATCGTCGCGAAGAACATCGGCGTATGCAGCATCGTCATGTGCTGCAGGCTGCCGTCGGGCAGCCTGAATTGAATCCCGATGCCGCGCGCGCTGCGCTCCGCGTCGGACGCGTCCGGGTTGCCACCGGCCAGCGAGAAGCGCGCGACGACTTCGATCGTCTCGCCGGAGAATAGCAGCGAGCGCGAGTACTCGCGCGCTGCGGCGGTGCCGACAAATTTTCCGATCGCACCGATGCCTTTCGTGTGATTGCGGCGCTGACCCTTGTGCGCGCCGTACGCGCTTTCGAGCGCGTCGAGCGAGCGCTGGGCGGTCGCTTCGAGATACTCGTTGGTGGGAGACTCCGCCGAGGCAGGTTGCGTTTGCGCTGCGATCGCGGAAGAAGCGGACAGGCCGATTACCGGCCCGACAGCGCCCGCCATCGTGAGGCGGCTCGCGGTAGTGAGAAACGACCGACGGCCGTTGGGAATATTAGCTTTCTCGTGGTCCTGAGTCATGGGGCTGCTCCTTTAGCAGAGTGGTTGAACTCAGCAGTGCAAACAGGAGTGGAGCGCCAAATATTCCGCGCGCAGGCGGAAAGCGTGAACAAACTTGTTTTATCGAAGCTGCGCGCCGAAGGCTAAGGATTCGCTGATCAATTGACTTCAGCTACACGATGCATGCATGCTGAAGGCGATGCGAACAGAACGGTACGGACATGAAGCAACGCAGCTTTGCAAGCGCCGAGTACGC
>NZ_CADIKM010000148.1 GCF_902859895.1 Pararobbsia alpina | reverse complement strand
GGCCCAGAGCGTGTCAAAACGCTGAGTCACCGGGAATTAACGAAACCTGTCTTGCCGCAGGTTTCGACTTTTCGATTGCGGCGATCCGAGCGTCAAATCACAGCGGAAGTATTGCGAAGGCGCAGCACCTCCCAACAGGCCTCACGCCCGCATCGCTGTCATCAACGCTTCTGAACCGAGTAGCTTGATCACTCGCTTCATGTTGTACGCAAGCACGTGCAAGCTCATTTCTGTGCTCACACGCTCGATGGTTCTTGTCAAGAAATGGGTTGCGCCCATCCATGCCTTGATCGTGCCGAATGGATGCTCGACAGTCTGCCGCCGGATTCGCATCATCTCAGGGGCGTGATCAAGTCGCGCCTGCATCTCTTCGAGTACGGCTTCGTGCTCCCAGCGTGTCACCCGGCGTTGAGGACCAGGCGTGCAGGCATCTTTTAACGAGCACTTTTGGCAATTCGAACTCCAATACTTACTGAGTTTCAGGCCGCGCTCAACGGTCGAAAATCGCCAGATGAGCCGCTCGCCTGCCGGACAGCGATATTCGTTCGTCTGTGGGTCGTAAATGAAATCGTCCTTGCCGAAGCGGCCATGGGCTGTTGCGCTTGATGTCACTGTCTTCGGTACAAATACGGCGATTCCAGCCTCATGGCATGCGAGTATCTCTTCGCTCTTGTAGTAGCCGCGATCTGCAACTGCGGTGAGCTTGTCGACACCCATCTCTGTATGGGCAAGCTTCGCCATCGACGTCAACTGATCACGATCAATGCCGTCATTGGTAACGACGTGCGCGACGATCAGATGGTGCTTCGCGTCAACCGCCGTCTGGACGTTGTAGCCGACGACTCCCGTTCCTCGTGTCTTCATCGAACGGGCATCCGGATCTGTGAGCGATACCTGTGCGTCAGGCGCCGCGTTGAGTTGGACCTCGATCTCCTTGAGGCTTCGCATCTGTTCCTTCAAGGCCGCAATCTTGTCTTGCAGTCGCTCTGTCCTGACCTTCGCGATTGCAGGCTCCTGACGATCCGCTGTGTCCATCGCCGCGAGATAGCGAGCGATACTTGACTCGATGTCGCGCATGCGTCGTTCGAGCTTGGCGCTCGTGAAGTTGCGGTCGCGATGGTTCACCGCCTTGAACTTGCTACCGTCGATCGCAACGAGCGCTTCGGCGAAGAGGTCCAGACGCTGGCATAGCACGACGAACTGACGGCAGACGCTGCGGATCGCTTTGCCGTTGTCTTTACGGAACCGCGCAATGGTCTTGAAGTCCGGCGCCAGGCGGCCCGTGAGCCACATCAGTTCGACGTTGCGCTGAGCCTCGCGTTCAAGGCGACGGCTCGATTGAATACGGTTCAGGTAACCATAGATATAGATCTTAAGCATCACCTCGGGGTGATACGACGGCCGACCGGTCAACGCTGGTTCGACACCTTCAAACCCAAGCTTATGCAGATCAAGCTCATCGACAAAGACATCAACTACGCGCACGGGATGCGTGTCCGTCACGTAGTCATCAAGCGCTTCTGGCAGGAGAAAGCTTTGCGTACGATTGTCACCTTGAACGAACCGCTTCATCTTGCTCATCCCTCGCGATCGGATGGCAAATTTTAGCGCCCCAAAAAGCGTTTTGACACAATCTGGGCC
>NZ_CADIKM010000147.1 GCF_902859895.1 Pararobbsia alpina | reverse complement strand
GGCCCAGATTGTGTCAAAACGTCATTTTGAACCGCTATGATTTCTCATCTGGTATCGGAGGCGAGCGAGATGAAGCGGTTCGTTCAGGGCGACAGCCGTACGCAAAGTTTTCTCCTTCCTGAGGCGCTCGACGACTACGTAACGGACACAAATCCCGTGCGCGTCGTCGATGTTTTTGTAGATGAACTTGATCTTCTACAGTTGGGATTCGAGGGCGTCGAACCTGCGCTCACCGGGCGTCCCTCGTACCATCCCGAGGTGATGCTCAAGATCTATATTTACGGCTACCTGAACCGCATTCAATCCAGCCGTCGACTTGAGCGCGAGGCCCAGCGCAATATCGAATTGATGTGGCTGACCGGCCGTCTGGCGCCTGACTTCAAGACCATCGCTCGCTTCCGAAAAGACAATGGCAAGGCGATCCGCAATGTCTGCCGTCAGTTTGTAATGCTCTGCCAGCGCCTGGACCTGTTTGCTGACGCACTGGTCGCGATCGACGGCAGCAAGTTCAAGGCGGTCAACCATCGTGACCGTAACTTCACGAGCGCGAAGCTCGAACGCCGTATGCAGGACATTGAGGAGAGCATTGGTCGGTACTTGTTGGCGATGGACACAGCCGACCGACAGGAGCCCACAATCGCGAAGGCCAGGACGGAGAGACTGCGGGACAAGATCGCGGCTCTCAAGGAGCAGATGCGAAGTCTGAAGGAGATCGAGGTCCGACTCAATGCGGCACCCGACAGGCAAGTGTCGCTCACCGATCCTGACGCGCGCTCGATGAAGACCCGCGGCACGGGAGTCGTCGGCTACAACGTCCAGACAGCGGTCGATACAAAGCACCATCTGATTGTGGCGCACGAGGTGACCAACAATGGCATTGACCGTGATCAATTGACGTCGATGGCGAAGCTTGCACGTACAGAGATGGGTGTCGATAAGCTCACTGCAGTTGCAGATCGCGGCTACTACAAGAGCGAGGAAATGCTCGCGTGCCATGAAGCGGGAATCACTGTATTTGTACCGAAGACGGTGACATCGAGCGCAACGGCTCATGGTCGCTTCAGCAGAGATGATTTCATTTACGACCCACAGGCAAACGAATATCGTTGTCCAGCAGGCGAGCGGCTCATCTGGAGGTTCTCGACCGTTGAGCGCGGACTGAAGCTCAGTAAGTATTGGAGTTCGAACTGCCAACAGTGCGCGTTAAAAGAGAACTGCACTCCGGGTCCTCAACGCCGCGTGGCACGCTGGGAGCACGAGACTGTTCTCGAAGCGATGCAGACACGACTGGATCATGCCCCAGAGATGATGCGAATCAGACGACAGACTGTCGAGCATCCATTCGGCACGATCAAGGCGTGGATGGGGGCTACTCATTTCCTGACAAGGACCATCGAGCGGGTGAGCACTGAGATGAGCTTGCACGTGCTGGCCTACAACATGAAGCGCGTGATCAAGCTTCTCGGCATGTCGGCGGTAATGGAAGCAATGCGGGCGTGAGGGCTCACGCAATGAAGCACTGAAGTCAGGGTATCGTGCGCATCTCCATCCCGTTCAAAATCGCAGTAAAGCCAATTCTTCAGTCCGGCACGAGCGCGGCTACCCGCGAGCCAAAACCTCGGTACCCAGCAGATTTCCGTGTTTTGACACACTCTGGGCC
>NZ_CADIKM010000146.1 GCF_902859895.1 Pararobbsia alpina | reverse complement strand
ACGAGGATCAGCGCACCGGGCAATAGCAGCGCAAGCGGCCACAAGGTCCGCGCGGCGAGCCGCAGGCCGAGGTCGTTGCGCACCGAGATGGGTTGCGCGACCTGGACGAAGCGATCGGCTTGCGCGAGCCCGTACACGCGCCAGCGCCGATCCTTGTATGCCACGGTCTGGAATCCGGCGTGCTCGCGCGGAAGGGCGTCCCGCGCGGGCGCCTGATCGCCCTGCCGTCCATCGGATTGCCAGATCTGGATCACGATCCGGTCGTCGCGCAAGCCCTCGAAGACCCCGCCCGGCCCACTCGCGAGGTCCATATCGTCAATACCGCGCGGCAGCGACAGCGCGATGGCGCGCAGCTCATAGTCGAACAGCTCGGCGGCTTCGGCTCGCGCCGTGCGGAAGATCGCATAGCCGGCCACCGCGCTGACGAGCGCAAGCCCGCAAAGCAGCCAGCCCAGCAGCCAGCGCCGGATTGAGATCATCGAGTGCCTGCTCAAAAGGTGACCAAGGGTGCTCAGGCGACGCGCGCCAGCCGATAGCCCACACCGCGGACCGTCACGATCTGTTCGGCGCCGAGCTTGCGGCGCAAGCTGTGAACATAGACCTCGATTGTATTGCTGCCGACTTCATCGCCCCACCCGTAGAGCTTGTCCTCGAGCTCGGCGCGCGAGAACACGCGAGTCGGCTCTTCGATCAAGGCGCGCAGCAGTGCAAATTCGCGAGGCACGAGATTGAGTCCGGTGCCGTTGAGCGACACTTCGTGGGCCGCCGGGTCGAGCCGCAGGCCGCCATGCAGATAGACGGGTTGTGCCTGCCCCGTCCGGCGGCGAAGCAGTGCACGCACGCGTGCCGCCAGTTCGTCGACATCGAAGGGCTTGACCAGATAGTCGTCGGCTCCCGCGTCGAGTCCGCGAATCCGGTCCGCGATCGCATCGCGCGCGGTAATGATCAATACCGGAATCTGGCCGCCCTTGCGCCGGTAGTCTTCGAGCACCGCGATGCCATCCTTGCGCGGCAGGCCAAGATCGAGCAACACGAGGTCGTATACGCCGTTGTCGAGCGACAGTTCGGCGGCGCGCCCCGTGTCGGCCCAGTCGACCACGTACCCGCTCTGGCGCAGCGCTTCCTGCACGTTCTCCGCGATCATCGCATCGTCTTCGATCAATAGCAGGCGCATCGCTTTCTCCGGTTGCCGGCATTCTCCACCCGTGCCGCTTAAGGGCTTCTTAAGACGGCGACTTCTAGACTCGTCGCATCTTATCGCCCCGGTGTGTCGCCTTGCTGCCAGGAACCTCTGCCTTGCTTCGCATTCAGTTTCTTCTTTTCCGCTTGCCGCTGCTCATGTTGTGCGCGCTTCTTGCGCAGTGCATGAGCTATCAGCCCCAGTCGCTCGACGACGGGCAACCGGCCATCGACACGCTCGGGCGCGTCGAGATCGACCCGCGAGCGATGCCGACCGCGGAGCTCAGGGCCTACCGCTTCGACCCTTCCGACGGCCTCGACATGACCGAGGTCGCGATGCTCGCCGTTGCCCGCAACCCCGATCTGCGCCTGAGCCGCGACGACCTGGGCATTGCGCGCGCGCAGGCATTCGCCGCCGGACTGTTGCCTGACCCTCAGGTGGGCATCGAGAGCGACTATCCCGCGCCGGCGCTCGCGGGCGCGACACGCGCGTTTACCTACGGGCTCAGCATCGACGTGATGGCGATCCTGCAGCGTGGCGA
>NZ_CADIKM010000145.1 GCF_902859895.1 Pararobbsia alpina | reverse complement strand
CTGGGGCGGCAATGGTTTCTGGCTGCTGATGAAGCGCCTCGAGGAAGACCGCTTTGTTTGGCCACGCCGGCAGCAGCCGGTGATGGAGTTGACGACCGAGCAGCTTCACTGGCTGCTTGAGGGTATTGATATCGATGCGGTACGTCGTCATCCTGCGCGACAGTATCGGCATGTTGGCTGACGATGTCGTGATGCAACACCCGGGTTCATCGTTACAAATTCGGTAAACCCATTCGTCTTGCGATTTCGCTATCGTGAGCGTCATGTCAGCCCACGATTCCACCTCCGGCCTGCCGGCCGAAGTTATTGCCTATATCCGCGAACTCGAGGCCAGCAACCGCGAACTGAAGGTCCGCGTCGAGCAGCTCGAGGAGCTGTTTCGTCTCGCGCAACTCAAGCGCTTCGCGCCGAGCAGCGAGAAGCTCAAGGATCGCGTGTTCGACGAAGCTGAACAGGCGGCCGTTGCTGAGCCCGTTGAAGACGATCCGGACGGCGTCTTTGCACTGCCCGACACGGGCCTGCCCGCAGTGGACGCTCCGGGCCACCAGAAACGGGGCCGCAAGCCGCTACCCGCCGATCTGCCGCGCACGCGTATCGAGTACGACCTGCCCGGGGACCAGAAGGTCTGCCCGTGCTGCCAGGGCGCGATGCATCGGATGGGCGAGCAGACGTGCGAGCAGTTGCACATCGAGGTGAAGGCATCGGTGCTGCAGCACGTGCACTTCAAGTATGCGTGCCGCCATTGCGAACGCCACGCGGAGCACACGCCCATCGTGATCGCACCCATGCCCATGCAGCCGCTGCCGGGCAGCAACGCCAGCCCGGCGATGATCGCCACGGTGATGACCGCGAAGTACGCGGATGGCACACCGCTGTATCGCATGGAAGACGCGCTGGGCCGCTCGAACATTGCAGTCAGTCGCGGCACGCTGGCGCACTGGATCATCCGGCCTGCCGAACTGCACCTGTCGCGGCTGTACGAGGCGATGCGCGCCACGCTGCTCGCGCAGTCACTGATCCACGGCGACGAGACGACCGTCCAGGTACTCAAGGAAGATGGCAAGACCGCGCAGAGCAAGTCATACATGTGGGTCTACCGCAGTGCCGAGGAAAGTGCCCATCCGGTGGTGCTGTTTGAATACCAGCCCGGACGTGCGCAGCAGTATCCGCAGGCCTTCCTGAAGGGCTACGCCGGCACCCTGATGACCGACGGCTACAGTGCGTGGCGCACGCTTGAAGGTGTCACGCATCTCGGATGCATGGCCCACGCGCGCCGGGCGTTTGATGAAGCGTACAAGGCGCTCAAGAAACCGGACGGTCGCGCACGCAAGGCACTCGAGTACTTCAAGGCGCTGTACCAGGTCGAAACCCTCGCGCGCGGCCAGTTACCCGAAGGACAAACCCGTGCCGACTATACGTACCAGTTGCGCCAGACTCACAGCGTGCCACTGCTGGACGCCTTCAAAATCTGGCTCGATGAACAAGCCCCGCAGGTGCTGCCGGAAAGCCTGACGGGCCAGGCCATCAGCTACGCGCGCAATCAGTGGGAATACTTGCGGCGCTATGTCGATGACGGCAATTCCCCCATCGACAACAACCTTCTCGAGCGAGACATCCGGCCATTTACAATGGGGCGTTCATTGTGCACCTCCTTCCGAGAGCTCGATAAACATTGGGATTTGACCTTCAGTGTCGTTGCGACACGGGCGATTTTTGCGCGCCAACGCCGCCGTAACC
>NZ_CADIKM010000144.1 GCF_902859895.1 Pararobbsia alpina | reverse complement strand
CAGATGTGCCTGATTCGCCGACTAACGTCGACAAGAGGTACAACGTCGTCGCTGGGCCGCATGACCGCGAGCAACGATCCGCGAAAAAGGCGGCCAAATTATGCTGCGTGTGATGAGAATCGTCATGGCATAATTTCGCCGCCCGAGTCGCTACACTAAACCGCCTGGTAAATGCTCAGTCGTTTCCAATACAAAGTTGGCTGCTTACTCGGATTGCTCGCGATCCTGATGGCGACGCTCGCACCGACGATCTCCCAGGCGCTCGCTCGGAGCCGTGCTGAAAATTCAATTCCCGCAGTGCTTTGCTCGACGCACTCGGTGCATCACGATGAGTCGGACGACGGGTCTAGCTCTCACTCCACGATGTCTCCTGGCGATGCGTGCGGCTACTGCAGCCTGCTCGCCCATATGCCTGTCGTACCCACCGTACAAGCACCGTTCGCGATCACAGTCTGGGCGATTCAGCATCGCATCGCGACGCGCTTTCAACGCCTTCTCCGTGCTGAGCCGCCGACCGCGGCTCAGCCACGCGCCCCTCCATTTTCATCCTGAGTTGAACTCTTCGGTTGCGACGCACGCGACTGCGTCGCAAAGTCTTTGCGCGTCCAGAGAACGACGCGTCGAAAACGCACGACCTATAGCACAGGATGAAACATGCACACTTCCCGAATCACGGGCGGCAACGCCACGCTCGCGGCGCTGTCCGCACTGGCTGCCGCTGCTTCGCTTCTCACACCATCATTCGCAGTTGCCCACGCGATCGCTGGCGACTACGTCTTCCCCGCAACGATGGGCATCGACGACCCAGGCGTGGGGGATGAAGCTGACTTTTTGTATGGGCATCAACGCGTTCCCGGCGACAACGGGGACCAGAGCATCAACACGTTCAATGTCGAATGGGACAAGCTGATTACTTCGCGGCTAGCTCTATCGATCGGCGGCTCGTATGCGATGCAGAACAACGCCACGGCGCGAGGCTTCGATAACTTCTCGGTCGGTTTAAAGTACCTTCTTTACGTGAACGAGCCACATGAATTCATGGTCTCGATCGGTGCAGATGCCGATCTCGGGGGAACAGGTAGTAGCGCCATCGCCGATAACTTTTCGACCCTCTCGCCCAACGTCTTTTTCGGCAAGGGTTTCGGCGACCTCCCCGATTCGCTCCAATACTTGCGTCCACTGGGTGTGACAGGCGAAATCGGACCGTCACTGACAACCGGCGCGGGCCAGCCCAATGCGTTCAACTATGGCTTCACGGTGCAATACAGCATCGCCTACCTGCAGCAGCATGTGCATGATTTTGGTCTGCCGGAGCCGATCGCCAACTTGGTACCGATTGTCGAAGTGCCCCTCTCGAGAAGTCAGGGCCAGACGACCGGAACGGTCAATCCGGGCTTTATCTGGCTAACCCGCTACGGGCAACTCGGCATCGAAGCACAAATTCCGATCAATCGGGCGAGTGGCTCTCACGTGGGCGTCCTGCTCGATGCCCACATCTTTTTCGACGACGTGGCACCTAACAGTATTGGCAAACCGCTCTTCACCTCGGCGGACAAGGAGTAAGCCATGCAATCGTATCAATCCATCGGCCGCCGGCTGGCGAAGATGCTCGCCGTGTTCGGCGTCACCGTCGCGTTTTCCGGCGCCGTCTTCGCACACGTGTTTCCGAAGAAGCAGGAGCCAGGGGCCGGAGCGACGGTGTCCTCACCTGCAAAGGTCAGGATCCTGTTCGACGGGCCGCTCGAGCCCTCGTTCACCACATTGACCGTGACCGATGCCAGCGG
>NZ_CADIKM010000143.1 GCF_902859895.1 Pararobbsia alpina | reverse complement strand
CGGTACTGTTCAAATCCGGCGCCTTGATCGGCCGCTATCGCAAGGGTCTGTTGTTTCATCCGGATTTAACGATTCGCCGCCCAACGGCGTTGACCTTTTTCAGCGTAGCCCCGGGTCGCTGCCGAACCATGACCAGGCCGCAGCCACGCGCTGTTCCCGTTCCGATAGGTTCGCAGGGTCGACGCTGGCATCAATCTCTTTGCGAGCAACTGCGGTCGGAGAAGCTCGAGCGGATGTCGACGTTGTTTCGCAGTTCGACACCGCTCGTATGACTTCTCACCGCGGTTATACGCCGGTATAAGCGTATTACGCTAACGCGGCATCGGCATGTCCAACCGTAGAGTAGATTCGCCCTGCGGCACAACCTAGTCTTCTCATCGAGACAGCGCTCGCCGTTGTGACAGCGCAAAATTCAAGGGGAATCATCGTGTCAGCTGTTCTGCATAACTCGATAAATATCGGACATTCCTTGCGGAGACTGATGACCAATCGCATTGGTGCGACCAATGCATTGGCACCTACCGAGCGGCAGTCAGGCTGATGAGTGGCGAATTCGACGCCGGCGCTCACATCCTCGTGCAGTAAGCATAAATGAAAACCATTCTTGTCGTGGAGGACGAGCTCAACATCGTGACCACCTGGAAGCGAGGCCTCCAATTGGAAGGTTATCGAGTCCTGACGGCCAGTAATGGCCGTCAGGGACTTTTCGCCGCCAACGGGGGAAAGCCCGACCTCGTCATCACAGACTGGTCGATGCCAATAATGTGTGGCGTTGAGTTTTTCCGCCACTTGAAGCAAAAACGAGAGTTCGCGCGAATTCCTATCATTCTCACCAGTGCTGACCCTCTAGACCCCGCCGATGCAGCAGTGGGGGACGGGTTTTTGCTTAAGCCCGTGTCCATGGAGATGCTGCTGGCATCCGTACGACGCCTTTTGAATCCGTGTTCATGACGTGTTTCTGGACTGTCTTCCCTGGCTATGACAAGCGGGATTACCCAGCAAGTTTCACGACATGCGTACCACTGGTTCTCTTCTCACTCTATAGCGCTCAATGCATCAGTACTCGGGCTGGATTCAGCACCGGCTCGCCGCTGTGAATATTGCGTTGCGCGCGAAGCCGGTCTAGGCGACGGCGGTCTCAGTGACCGACGCAGCCGGCGCGTTCGGCTTTGCTTCACGCGCACGAGCCGCGCCGGTCTTTGTAGCGCCCCGTTCGGCTATAGCCTTCTTGACAGCAACCTTCTTCGTGGGCTCGAAACGTCAATGACAATCTGCCGCGTAGCAGAGAAAGCCGCGATTCGTCCCTTGAACAGCGACGTGAAGACTCCAATGGACGCGAGCGCAAGCGTGCTCAGGACGATACGCTGCGCAATTGCAGACACTTGTACCGGTCTGGGGCCGAAAGCGACAAGAAGGACAATCTCGGTTGGTCGTCATCGTCGGTCACGTGAGCGGACGGATAGCTACGTCAGAGACGTCTGCGGCGTCGCAACGTCGTCAGGTCGTCACCGACAGGCACCCCGGCGAACATCAGGAGCACTGCAGCCAGGGGCAGTGTAGCGATGAAGCCGAATTGCTTGAAACCAAACGCGCCTGCGACACCACCAGCAAAAAAAGAGCAGAGCAAGGAGGTCAGTAGCGCAAGCTTACGTCGGTCCGCCCGAACGTATTGAGAGGATGTTAGCGGCATTCCACGATTCCAGTACAAGCTCTTGCCCAGTTCAATGCCGATATCGGTCACCAGGCCTGTCATATGAGTAGTCCGGATTTCCGACTTCGAAATCTTCGTTATC
>NZ_CADIKM010000142.1 GCF_902859895.1 Pararobbsia alpina | reverse complement strand
CATTCGTCGGGCCGCAACCAAAGTTGGGAATAATCAACTGGACGCGTCGCTCAACAGCCAGGCTGGTTCATGAAATGCGTTGACAGCCCTAGCTTGCTAGGGTATTGTGGCCATCGAAATATTCAAGAAGCTCGATTGCTGATCACCATTTTCCGCCTTCTCTACGCGGTATTCGCTGTCCTCTCATCTTCCTTGAAGTTTTTGTCGCTCCGCAACGGAGCTGTTATTTTTATTTCAAGGAACTCACATGGATACCGGTACTGTTAAGTGGTTCAACGATAGCAAAGGTTTTGGCTTCATCACTCCTGACGCTGGCGGTGAGGACCTTTTCGCGCACTTCTCGGAAGTTCGGGGCGACGGCTTCAAGACGCTCGCAGAAAACCAGAAGGTGAGCTACGAGACCAAGCGCGGACCGAAGGGTATGCAGGCCGCGAATATCTCGCCGCAGTAATTGTTTTGTTTCTAGGGTCGGTCTGCCGGCCCTTGCTTGACTTGCATCCTCGCGGAGCCACGTGCTCCCGATCTGATCGCCGTGTTTCAACGTGCGCATCATTTGTCTTTTCGACACGATCCGTCTCGCCCCATTTTCATTTTCTTCGAATTCGCCCGACATACATGTCGTGCGAACGTCGCTCGGTTATCGCTTATGCAAAATACTAAAAATATTCATCAATACAACGGTTATTCCATCTCCCCATCCGCCCATCGTTTCGCGGACGGCTGGTTTGCCGCCAACCTTCTGCTCGTAGCCGATGATTGGCGTAGTGGCGAACCGGCCTCCTACGAGTTTCATGCGCTCGATTATTTCGATAACGAAACGCAGGCCTTGGATCACGCTACAAGCTGGGCACAGGGCTGGGTGGACAGTCGCGGTTAGTCGGACCCCGCCCCAGGCGGTTACAGCGGCACGCTGGGCAGCACCAGGTATTGACCGACCGTCGGTGCAGGACGGATCGAATCGCAACGATGCGTAGCAAAAGCACCCCTCTCAAATGGACGAATTTCATTTGGGTGACACCGCTAGGCGTCTCGCCCGGGTGTTTGCCGCAGACGGCGCGTGGGATTGCCCACCGCATGATGCGTCTCACGGCACGAAATGCTTATCAGACCCGCGTCCATCACACTGGTCACAAAACGTAACAATGAAAGGCCTCGAGGGAGAGTCGGGCTCGCGGTCGCTTGATCTGCACAACGCTATTTCCGTCAATCGCATCACAAGGAGCAGAGATGGCGATATTGGTCATGCAGGTCGCGGTAAGCGGTGAATTGGTCGAGGTCTTGGAGATGCCGATCGACGATGTCGACGGACACCGGATGCTCGCGGCCGCCAATGAGGATGACCGAGTGATTTACCCCTCGGGACAAACCCTCGAAGACGGCGAGGTCTGGATTGATCTGATCGACGGGGATGGCGAGACGCTATTCGATCATGTGGCGTGCTTTCACCGGGCGGATGCCTCCGACGCGCTGCAAATCCATTTCGGCTTGCATGTCGATGTCGTCAAAGATTGCCTTTCAAAGTCAAATATCGCCCTGCTCTATGCGAAGCATCGCCTTGCCGCTCAGGCGTACTTCCGCACGGTTGATCGACTGGTGGATTGCTCACTGGTGGGTTCGAGGCAGAGCAATCGCCGGCGGATCGGTGACGCCAGTGTCATGGATCTCGTGATAGAGCTTCGCAGGCGGCTGGACGGTGCCGTAACCCAACTTGCGCTGAGCGAGCTACCAACGCGCGTGCAGGCCGCGGCGCAGCAACTGAAGGATGCGACAAGGATCTATGCGGACGCGGTTCAGCGCCTGTGACGTAGCGTCCTGAGCTAC
>NZ_CADIKM010000140.1 GCF_902859895.1 Pararobbsia alpina | reverse complement strand
GAACCCGGATCGCATCGACAACCAGGACGGCGCCCCACAGCGCAGTAACCAGGAGCGAAAAGCCGCCTGAGATTTAATCGTCGAGGCGACAACTACCTTGAAAATTTCCGGAACTGTGGACGTCGACAACATGGCGTTAAGCTGTGGCATTGTTGTGCGCGAGGGTGTGTTTTTTTATGGTGGTGCTGGCGATGACACCTGGCGCCAGGTGTGCGTACGCCGTATTTCTGGGTATCTGTGCGACAAGTGCGCTAGCGATCACGCCGACCCTGCCTGGCGAGCTACGATCCTTTCCCGTTGGTGCTGCTTTATCGACCGGTGAAGTTCTGATCAAGCTTTTTTGCATTGCTCCTCGGGATCTGTTGAGATAGGCGCTCTGGTATCGTCGCAGATCAGCCAATCCGCTGAGAGCAGTTTCCCGGAACGTCGCCAAACGAATATGGACATCCCAGGCGTTGGGGTACTAACGGCGACCGCAACGATGGGTGAAGCAAGTGCGTTCAAGTCGGGCCGGGAGTTTGCGCCATGGATCGGCCTCGTTCCAAAGCAGTCGGGTTCAGGTGGAAAGGTGAACCTGCTGAATCTCGAAACGGGGCGACACGTGTCTGCGCACGCCGTTGATTCACCGCGCGCGCAGCGTGCTGAATCATGCGAGGGAGCCCGGCCCGTGGTTCGAGCAGATCAGCAAGCGCCGTCCGCCAAACATGGTATTCGTAGCGCTCGCTAACAAGATAGCCCGGACAATCGGCAGTGGCGATCAGCCCACGGGTTGGAAGCCTTGATGAGGATACTTGCGCGACAGCTGTTGCAACGTCTTCTTCTCTGGATCGCTCAGTTCAACGGCACGTTTCACGGGCAGGCAGGCGATCAGCATGAGATTGCTTGTCAGCCTCGGGCGTTCTGAGATTCGTTTACTCGACACACTTAACATGTCTTCGCAGCTCTTCACAACATATAACGCGCCACGATGGCGGTGTTCGATCATAGTGTCCTGTAGTACGACTCGCAGCGCGTCGTACTTACACAGCCACACTTGTCTTACTCAAGCCTGCCCTTACTCGTGACAGCGCCAATTGATGCGATACCCGGTGGAGACAGATTATGTCCTTGAACGTTGACGGAATCGCCATCCCCGACAGTCAACTTGCCCCCGAGATTCAGCAACACCGAACGAGAGGCCGTAGTCACATCCGCGGGGGAGTCAATTCAAGAAAGACACTATCCAACGTTTTACGACGGCATCAAGCACAAGCCGGACACGACGTTCGGTAACGTTGAGGCCGACGTAGTCACTGACAAAGCCCCTCATTTCCACGCTAGCAACTTGGGCCGCGCGAGCCTGTTACTTGCCCATTTTTATCGCGAGGGGGGTCCCCATAAACCCCTTCGATCTCACAGAGGCCTGACCGAAGGTCGATCTTCCACTGATCGGGGGGCTGCTTCGAGTTGAAGCGCAATCCGGACAATTTTTTTGCCAGATCCGAGCAGGCAGTCTTTTCGCCGGCGAATTCCGTGCCCAGAATTAGCTTTTCGCCGGACCAAATGTTTGAAGCGCGGCTGTTCTCCTACGGCGAGGTGCCGGGTTACCGGTTGGGGGTCAACTTCAACCACATCCGGGTCAAAGCGCCGAAGTGCCCTTCCCACAGTTTTCACCGCGACGGCGCGATCGTGTCATCGTTTTTGACGCGTCGCGTGAGCGTCGGCCAGGGTCTAGTCGATCGTGTCTGCGATGCAGATCCACAGTGATGTTTGTCTGAAGGAACGTACTCTTGACTACCGCCGAACAAGCGCCAGATGTGGTTGACACGTCCAAGCGCAATACCGAGCATGGAACCGACCGAAAGGTGGGGGCTGGAAAGATTCTCACGCGCGTCATAGCCGCATTGGCTGCAGCTTC
>NZ_CADIKM010000139.1 GCF_902859895.1 Pararobbsia alpina | reverse complement strand
TTTCGTGTACCAGGCCAACGGCAATCCCGCGCTCACTGCCACGGTGACGCTTGCCGCGTGCACCTCAGGTTCGAACTGTCTGTCAGGCACACCCACGGCGAACGACGACATTTACAGCAGCAACATTGCGTCGCAGTTGCACATCGGCGCCCCGGGCGTGCTCGCCAACGACAAGGATCCTTCGGGGCTGCCGCTCGCGGCGTCCGTGGTCGGCAGTGCGACAGGTGGGACCGTTACGCTGAATATGGATGGCTCATTCAACGTCGTACCGTCGGTACCGCCCGTCGGAAACGGCACCGCCAACGTCACGTTTCACTACAAGGCGGTGAATTCTCAGAACACGCCGAGCGCCGCCGCTACCGTGACGGTGACGTTCAAGGGCGGTAGCGGTCTTGCGGTAGCGGTCAAGGACGCGAAGACCGGCACGGCGATCAATGACTATCGCTGGATCATCGAGGAAGACCGCACGTTCCAGATCGACCCCGCCTGCCAGGTGAACACCACGCCGCGCCCGGCTTCGTGTCCGCCGCTGCCGGTTCCCAGTCTCGGCACGAGTTTTCACACCAGCTACATGCCAGTCATCGCAGCGGGCTGCGTGGGTACCGTCTCATGCGAATCCGGGCAGACGGTGCTCGATCCTTCGACCAACGCCCACGTGCCCGCGGTGTGCGACGTAGGCAACGGCAGATGCCGCATGGATGCCGCCCAACAGACGCCCGTCGATCCGAGGCAAGTCGCGCTCGATCCAAAGAAGCACTACTACATCTCAATCCTGCCGGGCGATGCCGGCAACACCTTCACTGCCGGAGCCGGCGCACCCAAGCCCGTCAACGCGAGCAATCCCGACGGCGCAAAGCGGCAGTTCGACATTGCGAAGGATTGTCCGTCGGGTCCGGGCGGCGCGGATTTCGCTCCGGGAACCGGCACCTGCGGTCACGCGATGGGCGGCGCATCGATCGCGCCCGCGCAGGCGGCTGTCAACGTATTGCTGCAACAGACGCCGCTACTGCCAGCCAAGATCTCCGTGTTCGTCTTCGAGGACGACGCGCCCGTGAACGGTGAAGTCGACGTGAGCGGTGGTACTGAAACATTCGGCACCGCGCGCGAGCCGGGGCTCGGAGGCTTCGAAATCAAGCTCTTTGACGACGCGGGCGGTACAGGTGACCCGACCGGCCAGATGACCTACGACATGTTCAACATGCCGCTGTCCAATTCCTTGCAAGGGATGAAAGATCCCGCCACCGGCTTGGACGCCTGTCCGATCTCGAAGACTTCGAAGGCGGAGCAGGACGGCCTGCTTGGCATGATTCCGACGTGTCCGAAGTTCGAGTCGGACGGCAGGACGCTGTCGCCGCTTGTCGGGCAGGCAATCATCGCCAATCTGATGCCGGGCCGCTACGGTGTCGTCGCCTATCCCGCAGCCGACCGGATCGCGAGGGGCGAGGAATGGCTGCAGACCAACACACTCGACGGACAGAAGGCGCATGACGCATTCATCAAGGTCGGCGGCCCGGCTTACTTCCAGGAATTCGGTCCCGCGGGCTTTCACGTCACGATCGGGTTCGCGAATCCGAAGACCATCAATGCGCGCCTGCCGGGTGTGTGTCAAGGCGTGAGCTGCAACAACACTGTCTCGGGCAAGATTACCAATCTGCACTACAGCCGTCCGCCAAACGAAAATCTCTACAGCGCTGGCTCGCGTGAGTCGCTGAGTTTCACGCAGTGCTATGTGAGTGTCGGCGATCCGGACAGCGAGGATATCGCCTTCGCGCGATGCAATGCCGACGGCACGTTCAGCATCGGCGGTCTGCCTGATGGCACGTTCCGAATCACGGTGTTCGATCAATGGAACGATCAGATCGTTGACGGGCTGGCCACGGCCGTCCAGTTGGCGGGCGGTCAG
>NZ_CADIKM010000138.1 GCF_902859895.1 Pararobbsia alpina | reverse complement strand
TGGTCGCGAACCTGGACACGGATGGCGGCGGCATCAGCGGGGTTCGCCTGTGGAAAATCATGAAGCGGTTTTTTGGGCAGGCGGCCGACGTGATTGAAGTGGACCATCCGGTGCTGGCAGAAAAGCTGCGCCGAGCGAGTCCACATTGGATGCGGCATACCCATGCTACGCATGCGCTTGCGCACGGTGCCGAACTGACTACCGTGCGGGACAACCTGCGGCACGCCTCGATCTCGACGACCTCCATCTACCTGCATAGCGACGACGTTACGCGTGCCCAACAGATGGCGGCGGCATTTGCCACTGGCAAACAAACCAAGTAAGCCGGACTGCTTGGCTCTCGTAGCCACATGAAAGGCATCCGCCGACAGGACATGGACGCCGTAACAGTTTGGCTTGCATATCGGCTTCGTTCCCCTGGCAGCCATTTTCCGAGGAAGTGAGCCGGCACGGGCGAGATACTGGAAAGGAGCGCTCGGCGTTTTTTCTCTAGTAACAATCTCGATTTTCTAGCACATTTCGAGATAGGAACCTGGAACCCCAACGCGCCAAAGTCCTAACCCCCGCCAATTTTCGCCGTCTCCTGCGCGTCACTGAAGCAACAAGCCGATTCCCCGAGCGCGACAGCCCGCAGCAGCTCGACGAGGCATTCGGGGCGGATCCGGCCGATAGCAACAAGGTCTGACATTTCTACGAATCGATCAAACCACTTAGCTGGTCGTTGTATTGGTCTTCTTGATGACCTATAATATGGTTTCCCCTTGTCGGACCGCCCCTAGGCCCGGCATGCCACACGCGTACCCCCTACGCGATGCTCCCGCGAGTGAATATCGCGGGACGATTTCGGAAAATTCCGAAGGAGTTGTTTGTATGCAAAAGATATTGGCCGGTGCGTCTATTGGCATCAGCGAGCTCAAGATGAATCCGAGCGCCGCAATTGAAGCCGCCGATGGCCCGGTCGCTGTACTAAACCGGAACTCGCCGGTCGCTTACCTCATTCCCGCTGAAGTTTGGGAACGGATCTGTGACGTGCTCGATGATGTTGAGCTGGCCGCGATCGCGAGGGAGCGTGCTGGCGAGAAGCCCATCCACGTAAAACTTGATGACCTATAAACTTGCCTTCTTGCCGTCTGCCCTGAAAGAATGGGAAAAGCTCGACGCCACCGTGCGCGAGCAGTTTAAAAAGAAGTTGAAAGAACGCCTCGAGAACCCTCGCGTGCCATCTGCGGCGCTCTCGACTATGGCCGACACGTATAAGATAAAGCTCGCGTCCTTGGGCTTTCGCCTCGTGTACTGTGTCGATGAAGGTATTGTCACCGTGACGGTGATCGCAGTGGGCAAGCGCAACCGAGGGCAGGTTTACGGGATGGCGCGTCGCCGGTTCGATGAAGCCGAGAAGTAACGATTATCCAAGGGCGCCGCAGCGCCCTTTGTCATTTCTGGCGTCCGCGGCGCGCAGCCTTGCTGGACGTGGCTTTACGGCGATAACGTAGAAATAGGTGATTCTTGGTAGGTGCGGCCTGGAGCGCAAGGAACTAAACTTGGGATAACTGTGCGACGTGCAGCATTTTCCCTAATTTAGTTCTCACAACGGGGACTAAATTAGGGAAAATGCTGCAGCTCGATACCTTGAGGTAGTTCGCAACGCAGTGATTTCCGGGAACTAAATGTGGCAAACGGCTGCAACGCAGAGTTTACATCGATTTAGTTCCCAAAATATCCCAAATTTAGTTCCTCGCGCTCCAAACACGACATTTCTACATGGCCAGAACACGACATTTGCATAAAGCTATTACAACTCATGTCGAGGCCATTCTTAAATGTCGGGGGTGGGGCTACATAGAAATGTCGTGTTTTTAAGGTTGAAAGTTTTGTCTCTAACGGGTTACCGCTCACGCAGTGTTGAAGAACCG
>NZ_CADIKM010000137.1 GCF_902859895.1 Pararobbsia alpina | reverse complement strand
GGTTGCGTCGCCAACATTCTCCAGATGCTCAAGCTTCCCGACGGGACCGTGAAGGTGCTCGTCGAGGGCCTTCAGCGTGCGCGCACCCTGTCGATCGAAGACCAGGAATCGCAGTTCTCGTGCGACGTCATGCCGCTCGAGCCCGATCAGGCCGATAGCGCTGAAACCGAGGCGCTGCGTCGCGCGATCGTTTCGCAGTTCGACCAGTACGTCAAACTCAACAAGAAGATTCCGCCCGAGATCCTGACTTCGTTGTCGGGCATCGACGAAGCGGGTCGCCTGGCCGATACGATCGCGGCGCATCTTCCGCTCAAGCTCGACCAGAAGCAGCACATTCTCGAAATGTTGCCGGTGATCGAGCGCCTCGAGCATCTGCTCGCGCAGCTCGAAGCCGAGATCGACATTCTGCAGGTCGAAAAGCGCATTCGTGGCCGCGTCAAGCGCCAGATGGAAAAGAGTCAGCGCGAGTACTACCTGAACGAGCAGGTCAAGGCGATTCAGAAGGAACTCGGCGAAGGCGAGGACGGGGCCGATCTCGAGGAACTGGAGAAACGGATCACCGCTGCGCGCATGCCGAAAGAGGCCAGGAAGAAGGCCGATGCCGAGCTCAAGAAGCTCAAGCTGATGTCGCCGATGTCCGCTGAAGCGACCGTGGTGCGCAACTACATCGATACGCTGATCGGCCTGCCGTGGCGCAAGAAGAGCAAGGTCAACAACGACCTCACGAACGCCGAGAAGGTGCTCGACGAGGACCACTTCGGCCTTGAGAAGGTCAAGGAACGCATTCTCGAATATCTTGCGGTCCAGCAACGTGTCGACAAGGTGAAGGCGCCGATCCTGTGCCTGGTTGGGCCTCCGGGCGTCGGCAAGACCTCGCTCGGCCAGTCGATCGCGCGTGCGACGAACCGCAAGTTCGTTCGCATGGCCCTCGGTGGCGTGCGCGACGAAGCGGAAATTCGTGGCCATCGCCGGACGTATATCGGTTCGATGCCGGGCAAGATCCTGCAGAGCCTGACCAAGGTCGGGGTGCGCAATCCGCTTTTCCTGCTCGACGAAATCGACAAGATGGGACAGGATTTCCGCGGCGATCCGTCGTCTGCGCTGCTCGAGGTGCTGGATCCCGAACAGAATCATACGTTTGCCGACCACTATGTCGAAGTCGATTTCGACTTGTCGGATGTGATGTTCGTGGCGACGTCGAACTCGCTCGACATTCCGCCTCCGCTGCTCGATCGGATGGAAGTGATCAGGCTGTCGGGCTACACGGAAGACGAGAAGGTCAGCATCGCCCAGCGTTACCTGTTGCCCAAGCAGAAGCGCAACAATGGCCTGAAGGATGGCGAGATCAACGTCGCCGAGGACGCCGTGCGCGACATCATTCGTTATTACACGCGTGAAGCGGGCGTGCGTTCGCTCGAGCGTGAAATCTCGAAGATCTGCCGCAAGGTCGTCAAGATGCTGCTGCTGAAGAAGGCAGACGGCACGATTACGGTCGACGGCGGCAATATCGACACGTTCCTGGGCGTGCGCAAATACGACTTTGGTCTCGCGGCGAAGCAGAATCAGGTCGGCCAGGTGACCGGGCTTGCCTGGACCGAAGTCGGCGGCGACCTGCTGACGATCGAAGCCGCTGTCATGCCGGGCAAGGGTGCAATTACCCGCACGGGCTCGCTGGGCGACGTGATGAAGGAGTCGGTCGAGGCGGCACGTTCAGTGGTCCGTTCGCGCTCGCGTCGTCTGGGGATCAAGGATGAAGCGTTCGAGAAGAAGGACATCCACATACACGTGCCCGAAGGGGCGACGCCGAAGGATGGTCCGTCGGCAGGCATCGCGATGACGACGGCGCTGGTTTCCGCATTGACCAATATTCCGGTGCGTGCGGACGTGGCGATGACCGGCGAGATCACGCTGCGCGGCGAAGTGCTGCCGATCGGCGG
>NZ_CADIKM010000136.1 GCF_902859895.1 Pararobbsia alpina | reverse complement strand
CAGGGCCTGCTCCTTGAACTCGACAGAATACGTTTGTCTCGCCTTCAACCTGCACCTCTGACTCTTCTTGATAAGAAATTTCAGAGGCGACAACTACTATGACGCCGGGGGATGATGGGGGTGGGTGAACCGGGCAGTGCGCACGCAGCCACGCGTGGTATTTGCGAGGGCGCGGACCGAGTAGACTAGTTCCTACAAATCGCTAGGATCCTACGCTGCATTTAACAGCGAAAATTCCAGGCACGTCAGGGCCGGTCGCAGCGGACAAAGGAGGGGAGATGGGCATTGCGAACTGTCAGACCTTTGAGCGAATCTGTGCGACATCGGGCTCCGACCTCTACCGTGGCCTCAGCTTAACGGATGGGATACCGGTCCTCGCTGAAAGGAGTGGGCAATCGTTTCCGTAGGTAAAATGCAAGACAAATGTAGGACGAACAGCTTAGATTTGTAGAAACAGAAAAAATCTTAGGGCGACGATGGTGGATCTTTCAGACGACAAATGGCAGCGGATAGAGTACCTTTTCGATGCACAGAGCAAAAGCAGAACGCGTGGACGGCTTTCAGCGAGTCCAAAAGCAGTATTAAATGCGATTCGCTGGATTCAGCGATCGCGCGAGCGGTGGTTATACCTTCCTGCCAATTACCCTCCCCAGCAAACCTGCTACGCAAAATACCTGCAATGGAAAGGAGATGGGCGGCTCTCGGAGGTCAAGCGTCTACTTGCCGAATCCCCCGATCCTCCAGAACTTCGAAGAGGTCCGCTAGGGTGAATTCGCGCCGGACTCGGCAGACTCCATCCAATTGAGTCAGCCCGTCAGTATACAAACGTATAAGCGCACTATGTCCACATAGAACTGCAGGGACCGTTCGTAGAATAGTTTTCTTCGAGTCGTCCGTTTATCTTAGTTCCATCACAACTGCGGCATTCGATGATCCGGGATATGAGGGGGCTACCATCGGCTCGTTCTTGGCATGTTTGGCAAGCACCTCGTCGCCCCACGATGCCTCAGTCCCGCGCCTGGCCTGCTTAGGAACGACCGAGTTCCGCATGAACGCCCTGATATAGGGGAGTACGTAAATGCGACAGACCACACGATGACGGTAACGGAGAGGATAAGTACCTGATGAAGTTTCTGTCGTGGGGCACGAGGATGATTATGAACATTAGATACCCCCGCTTCACCGCCATCGAGTTGTGGGTCCTCGCCATCTCCATCATGATCGCGTCCGGGCTACAGATGTGAGTGACCCGCCGATGGTCTAAACGATGAGATGGTGCCGAGCGTCTAGGGCTAACTGTCTCTGTTTCCAGCTCGGCGCTGTTGTTGTCGCTTGCCTATCTTGCCCGTAGTGAAGGTGCGGTGCCGTTGACAATGCCCTTGCGGGCGTAAACTCGAAGCGGTGTCTGGGTTCACCGGCAAGATGAACCGAAACGTCGAACCAGGCCCCCCTCATTGCCGGAAGCTGACATCAATCCCCCGTGTGCTTCCACGATCGAACGGCAGATCGAGAGCCGCATACCCATTCGCGCTCACTGATTCCGAAAAGGCCAGGCGAGCGAAACTGAAAACCGACCTCCCATTGACACGGAAAGTCATATCAGTCCTTTGGCCGGCATGGTCAGTTTGGGGAGTCGGTCGCGGAGGACGGCCTCGCCGGCGCCGAGGCCTTCGCGCCCCGGAATTGCCAGAAGTTTCGCGACTCTTCTCAGGCGACCCTGGCCGCTTAGAAAACCGCCGGCCAAGATGTTGATCTTCGGCCAGTTTTTCGTAGTGTTTTCGGAAACGGCTTAGGGCTACGCTGAAAAAGGTCAACGCCGTTGGGCGGCGAATCGTTAAATCCGGATGAAACAACAGACCCTTGCGATAGCGGCCGATCAAGGCGCCGGATTTGAACAGTACCGTCGGCCAACCAAACGCGATGTGTTCCTTGAGACGATGGA
>NZ_CADIKM010000135.1 GCF_902859895.1 Pararobbsia alpina | reverse complement strand
GCCTGCTCTGCAATTTGAGTGCGGAATCGAGCGCGCTGTTCAGCTTCGTCGGTTTGAAGGGGATCAGGTGATCTGAAATCGCAGTGGCCCAGCAAAAGAGGTTTGGGTCTTGACATTTCTCTAACGTTGGGGGATCAGTACCGGTTGGCTGTGCGCAAACGCGCTCGACCGACTGGCGTCAGTATCCCGCCCAGAAAGAGCTCAATGGCACGACTGAACGCCTCACTTGCATCGATTTTCAACCTTCCGAGTCGCGCTGGGTCGTGAAGCCCGCCGGCGACGAGGAGCCGGCATTCAATCAGAAAGCCGATCTCCTCATCGTCCCGCACAAGACCTTCTTCGACGCCGATCGTCAGAACCGGAGCCAGGCCCAGCGGGTTTTCCCCTTGACTGATGCAGGGTGCTGACCGCCGCAAGTCATCTGAAGAAAGACGTTTGGCCTCAGGTGCTTGCGTCGATGTCCGACATGTTATCCACAAGCCTTTCCACACAAATGGTGGATAACCCGCCGTCCGGGGTCGACTCGTGCGGAGCCCAACCCTCCAGAACGCTTGACGGGGCGGCTCAGAGCAGAAGAACAGTTCGCCGCTTTCTCGCACGCACAAAGCAATCCGGCGATTCGAATGTTTCCCTTGCCCTTCTCCATTTGGCCGAAGTCCAGCATTCCTAGGCAGGTGTGCAAATAGTCGCCGCGCTTCAGCGATTACGCAAGGAGTCGATGTAGCGGCCGCGGCCTGCTTCCCGCATCTGTGCCTGCATCTGCTGCACCAGCACGAGCTGCTGTTGTGTCAGCAACGCGTTGATTTCGCGGTGCGTATCGTCGCTGATCGAATGGATTCGCTCCCGAAGAAATTCGTCCGATGCGTTCGGATTGCCGTCGATCAGCGCTTGGATCGTGTCATGGTGCCGCCGCAGCAGCACTTCGACTTCGCTGCGCTGCTGCTGCGACAACTGCAATGTCGCGGTGAGCCGATCGAGCTCGTTGTCGATCGAATGCGTGCCGTGTATATGTTGCAGCCGGTTTCGGAGGTCGACCGCCGGCGACGATGCCTGCTGCGCGAATACGCAGTTCGCCGCGCCCACGACCATCGCAATCGCCGCGCATGTGCGAATGACGCTCATAAGACGATATCCCCGATTCGAATGCCGTCGAACGGACTTCGATGGCATTCGCAATCTATTGGTGAATTGCACCGCCGGGGCCGAGTCGCCCAGCTGTAAAATTCGCCACGTAATCCCCAGCCCCCTGATTCACGCAGGAATTGTGCGGTAGCTCGGACGGGACACTGCACGTGGCCGGAGCTTTGTTGAGTGGGGGCGGCGCCAGTCGAATCGGAATTCAGGGAGGATTGCCGGCCTCGATGAGATCCCGAGCGCTGCCTGTCGCCGCTGGCGTGCTCGCCGGGACAGGCGGCGGAGGCGGGTGATTCATGAACGCAAAATTCTGTGCTATCGCGGCGTTCGATTGGTCCGGATTCGACTGCGCGAAAACAGAAGTAACGCGTAAAAGGCACGCAATGCCTGGCGCGAAAAGGAGTCGTTTCATTTGCCGATCCTGTGATTGTCTTGACGTGTTCAAGGTAGCACCCGACCGTCAGGTACCGGGACGTGCTCGCTATCTTTTATAGCGTGACCGCCCATACCGACGCCGATACCAACGGCAGGTGCTGAGTAGTAGCCGTGCACGTGCCCATAGCTGTGAACGGGCGCCGGAGCATGACCATACAGCTTGTTCTCAATCGTTCCTGCTGTGCACCAGTGCAAATGAAAAAATTCCCCACCAGGGGAGCTGGGGCAGACCTGGATCACCGATAGATCGCCTCACAGATGAGAAGCAGAAACATTGTAGATCGAGCCGCCCCGAGGCAGATTTCATTGCCGATTACACAGCCTTACGCGATATGACTGAGGTCAAGGGATGTCGCAACGAAAATTCATGTGGCCGCCCGTTCCTTGTTCCTTGGGGGCGGTGCTGC
>NZ_CADIKM010000134.1 GCF_902859895.1 Pararobbsia alpina | reverse complement strand
ACTTCCCGCGCGACGATTTCGCGTTCGTTGTCGGACGTAATCATGTGATACGAATCGTCCAGATAAATCGAACGCAGGAACGTGGAGCCAATGTGCGAGCTGACAAATCTCGCGTTGTTGGGATTCGCTGTTTCATCGTCGATGGCGTGAATGATCAGGCAGTCGTTCTTTATATCGCGGACAAAGCCGCGCACGCTCTTGGCGAGGCGCGACGCTTCGTGGAGCGCCGGCAGGGAAATGGTGGAAGGGCCAACTTCGCTGAATGCGTCCTTCTGCATTGCCCGAGCAATTTTGGCTCGCAGCGCCTCGTTCCTGAGTCCGAATGGCGCCCCCTCGCGATATCGCCACCTCCCGCGCATGGGCGTGTAATAAGCCACTCCCAGCAGGAATCGATACCACGGTATTGCCCATCCGTCGTAGGCGAGCGTGACAGACAGGAGGACAATGGCTTGAGCCGCCGGGCGATGCCTGACAAGCGCCAGCGCCAATGTTGCCCCGATCGAAAGACCGCAAACAGAAACATGGGCATACCGACCGGACAGCTCGTCGAATTCTCGAATGGCCGCCGCGAGCCATGCTTCCATCTTGCGTTCAGGTGATCCCGCGCTATAGCCGTCAAACGTGGGCGCGCAGGTCGCGAAGCCGTTGCGCTCAAGAGCCCGGGCAAGGAAGCGCATCTCGAGCGGCGAACTGGAGAGGCCATGGATCAGGAGGACCGCGTGATCTCCGCCTTCGTTGAACAACGACTTTGTATCTGACAAACTCAGCCCCCAAGCCGTAAGACCAGAAAGTCACCTGCGTGCGTCGTAAAGCGTTCGCAGATGCAGTCCATTGGCTTGAACGTTCCGGCACCCATGTCCACGCGCGCGCGATGGTTGCCGGGCGTAAGCGTCGGCAACAGGAGCTTGATGTCATCGGAATGAACATGCTCGTAGCGCAGCCCCGGCGCGGTAGCCGCTGCAATCCTCTCCGGGCCGGCAACACGGGCGCCGCCGGGGTCGTCGAGCGCCGTCCGTCGATCGGGTGCCTGGATCAGAATAATGTCGTCGTGGTAACGAGGAAGATGCCGAAGCAGCCGATGCGTCTCGTCTACCGCGCGACCGGCCAACAACCGCTCGTTATCAGCACGCAAAAGCATTTCATAGCGGGATTGCGCCACGAGGCCGATGAGTTCGGTACGGAACTGTGAGCGGCGCAATCTCTCGATCAGGCAGATCACTAAAATGCTGACGAGCGGAAGCGAGACGATCAAGTCGACGTCGGACTGATCGAGAACGCCAATTTGCTGATAAGGCGGCACGAACAGGTAGTCTGCTATCAACAGGCCAAACCCCATAACGGCGAGCGCCGGCACCATTCCAAAAAAATATGCGATCAGCGCCGCAGCGATGAAGTAGGCCGTTCCGGGCATGATGGGCCCGAGCAGGGGACTCAGCAGCAGCCGGCCCCCGCTTGCGACGATGAGCGCGAGGGCTGCGAAATACCAGCCGCGAAGGCCCCGGGGCGCCCAGCGGCTCGCGTTACGAACTTTCATAATTTGTCATTTGCTTTGACGCTTGATCTTGCGGTCATCCAGGTGCACTGCAAACATCTGTGATGCCGGGGCGAACTGCACCCGCCAACCAGGCAGTTAATGACCGAAGTAAATCGATTTCATGTTGCCGGTGGCTTCAGCGCGGGGCGGTGTGGGGGCACCGAATTCCGACACACCGGCTACGCCACCCGAGCTATCTGTTACTTCATTTTGCTCAGCCACCCTGGATTCGGCGGCGTGGATTCCAGCCGGGTAGGTAGTGTGATCGCCGTCGCCCATGTGATAGCCAGCCTTCCCGAGCTGGACGAACTCGGCGCGCACCTGAGCGCGGGTGACAGACCCGTTCGACTGAGCGAACGAAACGGCCAGCGCGGCCGGCGAGGCCAACGTCGAAGCGAGAGCGACGGCGGGAATGAGTTGAGCATGGCGAAACCCTCCAGTTATCGGCCGCGAAGGGCGATTGAGAGTGCCGCCAGTGTGCTGCGACGACAATTGAATTAAGTATATACCCTCACTATTTATCCTGTAATGTAATAGTTTCTATCGATCACATAGGTTTTTTCTAAGATCCCGAAGGGCTAGCCGGCATCATGGACTTTTACCGATCAGTGGCGGCTTAGT
>NZ_CADIKM010000133.1 GCF_902859895.1 Pararobbsia alpina | reverse complement strand
ACACGCAGCATAATTTGGCCGCCTTTTTCGCGGATCGTTGCTCGCGGTCATGCGGCCCAGCGACGACGTTGTACCTCTTGTCGACGTTAGTCGGCGAATCAGGCACATCTGTGCGGGAAACCATCACACTTGTCTCCGTGATCGAAGCGGTCGTGTCCATCACATTTGCACCATCGCGTCGACGCACGACGTGCGGCCCGGATAGGGATGGCAGACGCAATGCCGCGCATCGAACAGATGATCGATGCCGATGTCATGTGCGAGGGGCGGGACCAGTGAATGCGGAAGACGATTGGGCACAACGCGCCGTATTGACGCACGTCCGCGTGCCTGCTGTCCCCATTCATATATAGAGGATATGGACATCGACGTTTCCTGAATGCTGGATGACCATCGGCCCGCGCCTCTGATAGGCGCAATGCGTCGCACGGTGTGCAATAGCGAAATTCAGAAAACGATGGGGGGGTCTCGAGGGCGGCCTGACGGATAGTCGTCAACTCTGATGAACAGAGCCAGCGCCAAAATCGGTACTGTCGCAAGGAGAACGGTGGCGATCTGCGAGGGAAGTGCGACCGTAGCCACGATCGCTGGCTGTGCGGCGAGGTCGCAGTAACCGCATGCACTTAGGGAATCGGGGGGCGCGTGCTGCGCAGCCCTTTCGCTATTCACGGCAGAGCAGAGGACCGCGACCGGTTCCGACGATTTCGCTAGTGCGACGAGTTGACTGAAGAGCGGCGCGCACACGATTAGCCACATGGCAATGATGCCAAGCCATGCGACGGTGTGTTTGCGAGCGCGAAGAGTCATGTTCTTCCGAACAGCGTGTACGCTAATCGATGACCCGGGCAACGCGACAGATGTGTGACCCGCGACATACCGAAAGACAAGCTTCCTCCGTTCACTGCTGCGCCTCTCCGGTAATCCGTCCCATTCTAGGTCGAACAGAGAGTAAAGCAGGTGGGGATGCCCTCAGACCGATATGGGTAGAGTTCCCCAATGTGTGCAACCGCAAAGGAGCCTTCGACACGGGCTTCGAATTTCCAACGCCTATAAGAGCCGGCGGTATGGAGATTGGCAGAAGTCGGCCAAATATCTTCGCGATATCTGTTCATGATGAGGCACTGAAAACGATGAGTGTCCGGCATCGCCTTTTCGAAGACGAAGGACTGTTCCCTGCTCGAAAGCGGCCGTAAGCACGCATGCATACCGACTTCGCGTCTAAATCGAGGATGCCGATCAAACTTAATCAATGAAAATGATCTGGCCGTCGACGAAAACTAATTAAAAATACCCAACACAAACGTTACTATTTATGCAACGATCTTCAGGCTGTTCAATACGATTAATTGCACGTCAAATGAACCGCGCTGCCTTCTTTCGCTCCAGTGCGGAAAGAATCACGACATGCGCTACAAGCGCGGAAGGAAAACTGAAGATGCCGAAGAATATCGTACTGTGCTTAGACGGCACGTGGAATGGCCCTAATTCGAAAGACACAAAAACGCAAGACAGTGTTCCTACCAATGTGCAAAAGGTATTTGAGGCGCTCAGCGGTTCGGCCCCCCTCGCACCAACGGATAGTGAAAAAGAAATTGTATTTACCGACAGCTCTGGCGCACAAGCACAGGTCGGCAAGTACATCCACGGGGTCGGCGATACGACAAATACGATCGCGAAGAAGGTCGACGGTGCGTTGGGTCTTGGACTTGTCGAACGCATTGTTCGCGGCTACACATATTTGTCACGGGAATATCAGCCCGGCGACCGCATTTACATCGTAGGGTTTAGTCGTGGCGCGTATACGGCCCGAGCACTGGCGGCCTTCATCGCCGGAAAGGGACTACTCGATTGGGCTGCTATGGGGCTGATTGCTCACTCACCAAAAAGCTATAGCGCGGGGCTCGCTGCTTGGACGCAGTATAAGCACGCGATTCACGCGGACGATACTGGCATTTTGCACGCCCTTGCCGAGAGCATTACCGATTTTGCAGATCGGCTCGAACTGGGACTGCACCCGGCACCGGAACTCAAACTCACGAGCGATGTAAGCATCACGGCCGTGGGCGTGTGGGACACTGTGGGTGCTTTAGGCATCCCAGATATGCAAGAGCGAGGCGGTACGTCTGTTCGGCTCGACGAGTTCAAATTCTGCGATAACAGCCTGTCAGATCGCGTCGAGAACGGTTTTCATGCGATCGCTATCGACGAACAACGCGCTGATTTCACACCGACCTTGTGGGACACGCGTCCGGGCGTTGTGCAAGTATTATTCCCCGGC
>NZ_CADIKM010000132.1 GCF_902859895.1 Pararobbsia alpina | reverse complement strand
ATCTCGAACGACTCGACGTCGTCAGCGGGTGTGTTGTTCAACACTGCGCTGGCCGCGCAAGCGAATGTCGGGCCGCCGAACTGCACGACTGTGGGGGCCAATACGACGTGCAGCCCGATCACGACGTCTACGTACCAACCGTCCGGACTGGAGGTTGCGCGTCATACGCAGAACTTCATCACTGCGTTCACGCGAGCGAACGTGAACTGTCCTGCAAACCTGCCGAACTGCACGACATTCTCGAATCCGGTGCTGACGAACAACGTGTTCTGGCAAAACCGCACGTTCTATATCACGGTGGCGGGGCAGAATCCGAACATCCCGGGATTGCAGAACACGGTGACGTTGAACCCGACGTTGAATCAGGCGGGCCATCAAACCGGGTATTGCGATTCGCATGCGGTGTATTGGGACATCGGCGCATTCGGCGACACGGGACCGGCCAACCATCTGTCGGGTGTGAGACTGGCGCCGACGTATTCGATCCTGACGGATGCCGGCGACTACCCGGGGGCGCATAACAGCGCGGCGAACCCGAATGTGGTGAGCCAGTATTGCAACGGTTCGCGCGTGCCTCCGGAAGGCGGCGGAAACGGGTTTGCCGTGCCGCCCGGCATCGCCGATACGGTCCTGCCGAACCCGCTGTTCAGCCTGCTGCCCTCGGCGACACCGGATGAAGGCAATCAGTGGATCAATATGTCGTATGGGCCGCTGTCGCTGTTCAACGCGACGGTCGTGACGGGCAGCACGGGTTATGGCGTGCCGCTCGGCAACTACGCGATCCAGACGGGCTCGCCGGCCGTCAACGCGGCGACGCCTGCCGGTGCACCGAATCATGACTTCTTCGGAACGTCGAGGCCCCAGACCGGCGGAGTCGATATCGGCGCAGTCGAGTTGCCGCGCACAGGTGGGGGGGGCGGCCTGGCCGGCATCCTGAAGTCCTTGACGGGAGGGAATCTGCCATTCGGTCCAGGCGCGTTCCAACAGTTGCTCAACGACATCAACAATGCACTCCCCGCTCCAGCCGCCCCTGCCGCGCCAGCGACACCGCAGGTCCAGGGAAGTCTGCCGTGAACGGTCAAATGAGGCGCGCGGCCGTGCTGCTTGCGAAGCATGTGCTTTCGGTACTGGCGGGGGCATGTGTCGTCGCCGCCAATGCCGGTCCGGTCGGCGCGCAGCAGGCCGCGACCGGGCCGGCGCAGAAGCCGGGCGCCTCCGCTTCGCCAAGGGTGTCACCGTACACGCCAGTGAAGGTGCCGCAACACGCGAAGAGCTACTACCAGGCGATGCGCGGCATCGAAGGCCTCAGCGTGCGCCGCACCGCGTCGGGGAATCTGTTGCGCTTCAGCTATCGCGTGACCGATCCCGAAGTGGCGAAGCTGCTCGGCGACAAAAACACGATGCCCTATTTGTACGGACAGGCAAACCATGTCGTGCTCGAGGTGCCCGTGATGGAAAACATCGGCCAGCTCAGGCAGACGGGCACGCTGCAGACCGGTCAGGAATACTGGATGGTGTTTTCGAACAAGGGCGATCTGATCAAGGCCGGTGATCGCGTCAATGTGATGATCGGCGCGTTTCATATCGACGGACTGGTCGTCGAATAAGCGACGGCAGCGTCGCCAACATAAGAACGGAGGGGCGAATCATGAAGCGTTTTATCAATATGGCGGTCCCGGTAGCGGGGCTGCTCGCCGGGGGGCTCGTGTCCACTGACGCTTTGGCCGCGCCGGCCAGCAGTACGCTGCCGGCGGCACACATGAGCGCTGCACAGATCGTCGAGCGCAATGTCGCGGCACGCGGCGGCCTTCAGGCCTGGCGCGCTGTCAATACGCTGACGATGACAGGTCAGATCGACGTCGGTGGCACCAAGCCGGTCAAACTTCCGTTCGTGATGACGATGAAGCGGCCGAACAAGAGCCGCTTCGAGCTTCGCTTCGACAGTCAAACGGCTTTCCAGGCTTATGACGGCACGCAAGGCTGGAAAGTGCGGCCCTTCCTCGGACGCAACGACGCCGAACCCTACACGCCAGCGGAAGCGAAATCGGCAGCGCAGACCGCCGATCTTGACGGGCCGCTGATCGACTACGCGAAAAAGGGCAGTCAGGTCGAGGTGGAGGGTGTGGAATCCGTTGAAGGGCACCGTGCCTACAAACTCAAGCTGACGACGAAAGAGCATGTGGAGCGTCATGTGTGGATCGATGCGTCGAGTTTCCTCGAGCTGAAGATCGACGGCGATCAGCGCAAGCTCGACGGACGCATGCACCCCGTCGCCGTCTACTACCGCGACTACAAGTCCGAGAA
>NZ_CADIKM010000131.1 GCF_902859895.1 Pararobbsia alpina | reverse complement strand
GCCAGTCACATAGTGATTGGTGTTGTCACGCACCCCTTCACGCAAGGGATGCTTTTCCACCGGCATGTCGTAGTACTGCATGTCCGCGAGCCAATCCACCACATCGCGCCCCCGATAAAAGCGGGCACAGCGTGGCGCGTCGCCCACCGCGAGCACCACCTTGCGTCCGGCCAGATGCAGGTCCTCGGCAATTTGCGCACCGGACTGCCCCGATCCCACCACCATTACCGCGCCCTCGGGCAGCGCCTGCGGGTTGCGATATTCCGACGACTGCAACTGCAAGATCTGCTCGGGCAGGCGTTCAGCCATGCGCGGCACGATCGGCGTGTGATAGCCGCCCGAGGCTACTACGACTTGATCGGCGGTGAAATCGCCCTGGCTCGTTGCTACCGCAAAAGTGCCGTCGTCCAGTCGCTTCACGCGTTTGACCTGTGTGTGCTCGATTACCGGCGCATCGACCATCGCGATGAAGCCATCGAGATACGCGATGATTTCATCCTTCTTCATAAAGCCATGCGGATCGTCGCCCGGGTACGGATATCCCGGCAACGCGCATTGCCAATTCGGCGTGACGAGGCAGAACGCGTCCCAGCGCTGGTTGCGCCAGGTATGCGTGACGGTTTGTTTCTCGATGACGAGGTGATCGACGCCGGCCTGCTTTAGGTAGTAACTGATCGACAGACCGGCCTGCCCGCCACCGACGACGAGCACGCTGTAGTGCCTATTCTCGCGCGTCCCGGCGCTTACGGAGTGCGCTGTGTTCGACATGTGCGTCCTTGCAAGTAAAAAAATGGGTGCGCCGGCCCGGGTTCAGACCAGTTCGATGACTTTCACGGTCGCATCGGCCCGATCGCGATAGCGGTCTGCGTCTCGCTCGATCTGCGCGAGCTGATCC
Source organism: Pararobbsia alpina (assembly GCF_902859895.1). Classification (GTDB taxonomy): domain Bacteria; phylum Pseudomonadota; class Gammaproteobacteria; order Burkholderiales; family Burkholderiaceae; genus Pararobbsia; species Pararobbsia alpina. The sequence goes on along the minus strand of NZ_CADIKM010000131.1, from coordinate 1,488 downwards.
ATCGCTGCCGAGCAAGCGAAACCGTACTTCTGCCTCACGCGCTCCGAGGCAATGTTGAGTGCCTCGCGCGAGCGTTTGACAAAATCGTCGAGCGAATACGCATGGCCAGGCGTAAAAAACTCGCTGACCACCTGCGACGGCGAATAACAATTTGCTTCGTCCCCGTCGGGCCATTGAATTCGGAAGTGCATGACAGGCATAGAAATTCCCTTTGCTGATGGCTTTAGTGAATGGCAAGCGGCTGGTGTGCCAGCCACGCGCGATAGGCGTCGACATGACGGCGGGCGCTAGCGTCCCAGCTAAAGCGGGCAAGCAGCGCAGGCACCGCATGAGCAAAATCGATCGCACTATCGCCGCGAATCACGCGCAGCAGTGCTGCGGCAATCGAGTCTGCGTCGGTGGGGGTGGCCCAGAAACAGGTGGCGTCATCGAGGTATTCGGTGAACGGTGCGATCGCCGACGCCACCACCGGCGTGCCGCACGCGAGCGCTTCGAGGGCGACCAGGCCGAAGCCCTCGCGCACCGACACCATCGCCAGCACATCCGCGCTCCGGAATAAAGCCGGCATCGCGGCATCTTCGAGTGGCCCTGTGAGCACGATGCTTTCGTGCGCTCCGAGGGACAAACCGTGTTGCGCCGCGCACTGGATAAAACGCTGCGTGTACGCGTCGTGATCGAGAAGACTGGCACCGCCCGCGATGACAAGCTGGGCGAGCGGCAAGGCGCGGCGCACCAAGGCAAACCCATCCAGCAGCGCGAGCGTGTTCTTGCGCGCTTCGACGCCACCCACCGCGAGGATAAGCGTCCCCGCTCCGAGTCCTAGCCGTTGCCTGAGCGCCTCGTCTGCGGGTAGCGCCTGTGAGGTGTAACGCGTTGTGTCGACGCCGTTAGACACCGTGACCGCGGCGATTCCGTAACGACCTGACATCTCGCGTGTCCACGTGTCGCTCACACAGAAAACCTGGTCGGCGTCGCGGTACGCGCGTGCTTGCCATGCCGCAAGACGCGGATCATCGAAGTGATCGAGGTGGTGCACGGTGCGCACGAAACCGCGTATCACACCTTCCTCCTTGAGTTCGGCGAGTGCATTGCCGCTGATGCTGTCCTCGGCGTGCAAGACGTCGAAGGCCGTGGGGCCGTGCGCCCCCACACTCCTCTTCAATGCGCGGATGCGCGCATCGACCAGCGCAACGGTGCCTGCCTGCGAGTCCGTGACCGGCGCGTACACCACGCGACATGGCGCCGTGCGAAATAGCGTCTCGCCGTTCGTAGCCGGTGCAAACACCGTGACGTCATGTCCTTGCGCACTGAGTGCGCTCGCCAGCTCGAGCGTATGCACCACGCCGCCGCGCGGATTCACCGAGTGCGTCAGCAGCGCGATCCGCAATGCGTCCATGATCATCGCGGCACCTGATCGGCCGGGACGATAAACGGCTCGCTGCCGAAGTCCCACAACACTGCCACATCGTCCCCGCGATGGACGACCGC
>NZ_CADIKM010000130.1 GCF_902859895.1 Pararobbsia alpina | reverse complement strand
GTAAGCGTCCACCCAAGGCATCTACCCCGACGTGAGCACGATCGACATGCTGTCGAATTTTTGGCGGAGCATGTTGATGGAAAACAAGGAAGTCGTGACGGTCACCCCGCGCTCGGCGCGGCGTCGTTTCAGTGCGCAATTCAAACGGGAACTGGTTGAACAGGCGTTGCGCCCGGACGTATCGCTCGCTGCGCTCGCCCAGGCCAACGGCATCAACGTCAACCAGTTGTCGCGTTGGCGTCGGCTGCATCTTCAAGATCAGACACCGGTGGCACTGGTACCGGTTCGGCTGACGCAGGCGTTGCCCACGGCGACGCCAACACCGGTCACGACGGCCGTTGAGATCGGTGAGATCGAATGGCATCATGGTGATACCCGCCTGGTCGTGCGCGGGAGCGTCGATGCGACAGTCTTACGCGCGATCATCTCGCAGACCTTGGCCGCGGCAAGTAGCACATGATCGGAGTGCCTGCTGGAACCCAGGTCTGGCTGGTCGCCGGTGTCACCGACATGCGTCGCGGCTTCGACGGTCTGGCCGCCATCGTGCAGTCCAAGCTCGCGAACAACCCCTACGGCGGCCACGTCTTCGTCTTCCGGGGGCGACGTGGCGACCGCATCAAGGTGCTGTGGTGGGATGGCGATGGCCTATGCTTGCTCTGCAAACGACTTGAACGCGGCCACTTCGTCTGGCCGCAGGCTGAAAGTGGCAGCGTTCATTTGAGCGCCGCGCAGCTCTCGATGCTGCTCGAGGGCATCGACTGGCGTCGGCCACGGCGCACCGCCGCCCCTCAAGCGGCTTAGGTCGTGAGTGTTGTAAACGGTCATCGATCTGCGTAAACTCCCGGGATGGCCGATAGCCCCTCCACACCTCTACCCAACGACGTCGAAGCGCTGCAGCGCATGGTCACGGACATGGCTGGCCAGATCCGCGCGCTGCAGTCGAACCTGAGCGCGCGCGAGTTGCTCATCGAGCACTTGCAAATCCAGATCGCGGCCCTGCGTCGCCAGATGTACGGACGCAAATCGGAGAAGCTGGAGGCCGAGATCGGTCAACTCGAGCTCAAGCTTGAGGAACTGTTGCTCGATAACGGGGAAGACCCGCCGCCTGCAACACCCGCATCCGAGGCACGTGCCAAGCGTGCTCGTAAGCCCCTGCCCGAACACCTTCCACGCGATACCGTCGTGCATGCACCATCGGCTGACGCCTGTGCGGAGTGCGGCGGCGCGCTCAAGGAAATCGGTGCGGATGTGGCCGAACAGATTGAGTACGTGCCGCAAAGCTGGCGTGTGATCCACCACGTTCGCCCAAAGTTCAGCTGTGCGTGCTGCCAGACGCTGGTTCAGGCCAGTGCACCGTCGCGACCGATTGCGCGTGGCCTCGCGGGTCCCGGCTTGCTCGCGCATGTGATCGTCAGCAAATACTGTGATCATTTACCGCTGTATCGCCAGTCGCAGATTTACGCACGCGATGGGCTTGAGTTGGAACGTTCCACCCTCAGCGAGTGGGCTGGTGGAGTGAGCCGCTTGCTGCGCCCCCTGGTTGATGCGTTGCGTCGCTACGTGATGGCTGGCCCGACGCTGCATGCCGATGACACGCCAGTGCCGATGCTCGCACCCGGCAAAGGCAAGACAGCTACCGCTCGGCTGTGGGCCTATGTGCGCGATGAGAGCCCCGCGGGATCGACGCAGCCGGCAGCGGTGTGGATGGCCTTCACGCCGGATCGCAAGGGAGAACACCCGCAGCGCCATCTCGAGCACTTCGCGGGCATCATCCACGCCGACGGGTTCGCCGGATACGACAAAGTGTTCGACGAAACCCGCACCCACGCAGCGTGCTGGGCACACGCACGACGCAAGTTCTATGAGCTGACCAAGTCGCACCCGTCGCCGGCTGCTGGCGAAGCCGTGCGCCGGATCGCGGCACTGTATGCGATCGAGGAACAGATCCGGGGCAAGCCGCCCGATGAACGGCGCGCAGTGCGCGTCGAGAAGACGCTTCCATTACTGCGAAGCCTCAGAGATTGGCTCGACAGTCTGATCCCGACACTCTCGGGCAAGTCTGCGCTCGCCGGTGCGATCCAATACACGCTGAACCGCTGGGACGCGTTGAACACGTTCGTCCACGATGGACGTGCGGAGATCGATAACAACGCGGTCGAACGCGCGTTGCGCGCAGTGGCTCTAGGACGCAAGAATTATCTGTTCGCTGGCTCAGAGTCGGGCGGTGAACGCGCCGCGGCGATGTACAGCCTCATCGGCACAGCAAAGCTGAATGGGATCGAGCCCGAGGCTTATTTGCGTGACGTGCTTGGACGCATTGCGGATCACCCGGTCAACGAGATCGAATCGCTGTTGCCGTGGAATACCGGCACGCCGAGCTCGTCAGCGCTTAACCAGGCTAATTAGGT
>NZ_CADIKM010000129.1 GCF_902859895.1 Pararobbsia alpina | reverse complement strand
GGTTACGGCGGCGTTGGCGCGCAAAAATCGCCCGTGTCGCAACGACACTGAAGGTCAAATCCCAATGTTTATCGAGCTCTCGGAAGGAGGTGCACAATGAACGCCCCATTGAGACCGCGCGCAACGCTCGCTCGACGGCGTTGTTATCGATTTCCACACGGCCGTCACGGGCAAACGTAATCAGTGCGTCCCACCGATTGAAGGCATATTGAATCGCACCGGCGAGCGCGGATTTGCCCGACAGCGTAGGGAGCAACGCGATCATCCACGCTCGCATGTTGTCGAGCAACGGCTGCGTCTGCGCCTGGCGAGTCGCGAGTCGTTGATCGGGGGGCTGCCCGCGAATTTGCGTCTCGATCGCGTACAACTCTCCGATGCGCTTTACCGCTTCTCCCGCGACGGGCGACGGATGCGATTGACTGATGTCATAGAACTTGCGTCGAACATGAGCCCAGCATGCCGCCTCGATACGTACGCCATCGGCATACAGTTTGTCGTAGCCAGCGAACCCGTCGGCATGAATCGTCCCGTTGAAGTCCTGTAGATGTCCCTGGGGATGTTCGCCCTTGCGATCGGGCGAGTAGCTCATCCACAGTGCGGGTGGTGTCGCCTGACCGGCTGGACGCTCGTCCCGGACATAGGCCCACAGCCGCCCGGTCGCGGTCTTGCCCTTGCCGGGTGCGAGCACCGGCACTGGCGTATCGTCGGCGTGCAAGGTCGGGCCCGCCATCACGTGGCGGCGCAGCGCATCCACCAGCGGGCGTAACAGACGGGAGGCGCCACCGACCCACTCGGCCAGTGTCGAACGGTCTAGCTCCACGCCCTCACGGGCGTAGATCTGGGTTTGTCGGTAGAGCGGCAGATGATCGCCGTATTTGCTGACGATCACATGCGCAAGCAAGCCCGGACCAGCGATGCCGCGCGCGATCGGGCGCGATGGTGCCGGCGCCTGGACGATCGTCTCGCAAGTCCGACAGGCGAGCTTCGGGCGAACGTGCCGGATCACACGATAGTTGCCGGGAATCCACTCGAGTTGCTCGGCAACGTCTTCGCCCGCGGGCTTGAGCGCACCGCCGCAGTTCGGGCACGCGCAGCTCGGCGGCGCGTACTCATGGGTGTCGCGTGGCAAGTGCTCCGGGAGCGGTTTGCGCGCTCGCCTGGGGCGTGAGACCCCGTCTGGCTCGCTGACAGGCGAAGGATCTTCTTCCTCGTCGGCGCGGAACTCCTCAAGCTTGAGTTCGAGTTGCTCGATCTGCACGTCGAGCTTCTCGGACTTGCGCCCGTACTGCAGACGTCGCAGCGCGGCAAGCTGGATGCTCAGGTTCTCGATCATCAACTGGCGTATCGACAGAACCGATTCGAGCGACTTGATCTGCGCATCCCTGCTTGCCAGCATCGCCTTGAGGGCGGCGACATCGTCGGGCAGGGTTGAGAAGGAATCGGCCATGAAGGGAGCTTACGGTGATCAGCGACCGTTTACAACTCCCGGCTCGCTAGGCGGCGCGCGAGGGAGCGGTTCGCACCGTGTGCCGCCAGTCGATTCCTTCGAGCAGCATCGACAACTGCGCCGAACTCAACCTGATGCCGCCCGTGTTCGCCTGCGGCCACACGAAGCGGCCGCGCTCAAGGCGTTTGGAGAACAGGCACAGGCCGTGTCCATCCCACCAAAGAATCTTGAGGAGGTCGCCGCGCTTGCCGCGAAACACAAAAATATGCCCGCTGAACGGATTGGCGGTGAGCGCTGTCTGCGCCACCGCGGCCAAGCCGTCGAAGCCGCGGCGCATGTCGGTCACGCCGGCGACCAGCCACACCTGGGTTCCGGCAGGCAGGCCGATCATTGCGCGCCTGGGGTTCGAAGCACCTCGCGCAGAACCGTCGCCAGAACGGATTGCTCCGGTACGCCGCGGATGAGCAGGACCGCTGCGCCATGACGCAGTTCGAGCTCGCCGGTGGCGGTGGTGCCGATCGGCGCCGGTACCGTCACAGCGGATGCGGCTTCATCGACTATCTGCACAGGGATCAGCGCGGTCGACCGAATATCTCCGGCAGTGGGGCCCAGATACTGGCTGCGCCAGCGCGCGAGCAAGTTCGTGTTGATGCCGTTGGCCAATGCCACTGCGGCGAGCGAAACATCGGGGCGTAGCGCCTGCTCAACCAGGTCGCGTTTGAATTCAGCTGAATAGCGTCGGCGGGTCCTGCCCAACGGAGTGACTTCCACTACCTCTACCGTATCTGCCATGCCATATCCCAACGAGTTTGAATCTCGCGAGACTGACGCTACCGACGACTAAAAAAAAGGTGTGGTGGTCGGACGCTTACAGTGAAGCTGCTCGGTCGTCAACTCCATCACCGGCTGCTGCCGGCGTGGCCAAACAAAGCGGTCTTCCTCGAGGCGCTTCATCAGCAGCCAGAAACCATTGCCGCCCCAG
>NZ_CADIKM010000128.1 GCF_902859895.1 Pararobbsia alpina | reverse complement strand
CTCACTATTTATCCTGTAATGTAATAGTTTCTATCGATCACATAGGTTTTTTCTAAGATCCCGAAGGGCTAGCCGGCATCATGGACTTTTACCGATCAGTGGCGGCTTAGTTGAACTTCCCTACCGGCGGGATAGCGGTGCGTTCGGCGTGAATCAGTTCTGCGCGTCGCGCACCCGAACTACATCGTCGTGTGGGCGGGCTCCGGCGAAAACTGTTTCGCGTAACGGCGGGAGCCTTCGCTACCGTCTCCAATGGCGACGTGCGCCGTGCCCCATTTCGGGCCACTGATAGACAGGCACGGCGTAAATATATCGTATATACATAGGGTATACATTGACTATTGATCTAAGAAATCGATAACATATAATTATCGATGAGGATCAATATGGAAATGAAATCGGGGCGCGGCTTACCGCCATGATGCCGCTTCAGGCAGCGAAGGCGTGACCGACATCATGGACGAGATATCGACGACGTCGTCGCAGGAACAGCGCACCGGTATCGAGCAAGTCAACATGGCGGTCAGCCAGATGGACCAGGTGACTCAGCAGAATGCGGCGCTGGTCGAAGAAGCGTCGGCAGCCGCGCACTCGATGGCCGCACAGGGCAGGCACTGCCTGACACGGTGGCCGAGTTCAGGCTCGGCGACACGCTCGGCACTTCCGGCTCGCGCGCTCCGCTGGCCGTGAGCCGCGTCAGACGCCGGGCGCTGACCCGGGCAATCGCGACGAAGGCGCCGAAGCCCACGAAATTATCCGCCCTCAGCATGCCGCGATCGTTGACAGTACCCACTGCAACCGGCTCGCCGGGCGCCGCCGGGTCTGGCTGGCAGACGATCTAACGTTTAGCGGAGCGGCAATTACGAACGGACCTGAACACGCGGCAGAACCGACACCCGAGACATGCAGATGGAAGACCAACAACAGGCACAACAAACTCAGGACATAAGCGAGCGACGCTACCAGTTGCTGTTCAAAGCTACGCCGGCCATGCTCCATTCGATTGACGCACAAGGGCGGCTGGTCCACGTGAGCGATGTCTGGCTGACGACGCTCGGCTACGCGCGAGACGAAGTGGTCGGCCGTAGGATGGTGGACTTTTTAACGCCAGCATCGCGCGCCTATGCCACCGAGACGGTCATCCCTGAGCTTTTTCGAACTGGACAATGTCAAGGTATCGAATACCAGGCGATGCGCAAGGACGGGACTCTCATCGACATCGTGATGTCGTCCGTGATTCAACACGATAGCGGTGATTTGCCTTTGCACTCACTGACGGTGATGGAGGACGTGACCGAACGCAAGCGCGTACAACGCGAACTGGCCGCGCAGCATGAGCGACTACGCGTAACGCTCCATTCCATTGGTGACGGCGTCATTACCACGGATGCCCAAGGTCGAGTCGAGTACCTTAATCCGGTCGCTGAACGGCTCACCGGATGGACCAATGCCGCTGCCCGGGGGCGGCCGTCCGAAACGATATTTCGTATCGTCAGGGACGTGACGCGATTGCCAGTCAAGAGTCCGGTGAGGGTTTCCTTGTCAGAGGATCGCTTCGTCGGCCTGGCCGATCACACGATATTGATCAGCCGCGATTGCCAGGAATATTACATTGAAGGTTCTGCGGGGCCGATCAGGAATGTGGTTGCCGATTCGAAACAAGGGCTGATCGTCGGCGCACGGACCTTCCCGGGCAACCCGTACGATAGCCACACTCTGGCCGAGCAGCTTGAACAGACGTCGATCCTGTTGCAGGACGTGCCGGGCGCGCCCGCGTCAAGACGGCGATCGTCGACCTCGCGTTTCGTGGCGTCGACGCCGACGTCGCCGGTAGAGCTCGAGCATCGCGGCAAGAGCAAAACACTGACCAGCCAGCAGCGGCGCTGCTGGTTCAAACGACAAACGGGTTATCCACTCTTTGCCGTGCTGTGCGCCGCCGGCCACAACCTGCGCTGGCTGCTGCGCGCCAACGTTCGATTGGGCATCAAGCCGTCTTTTTCGGCCTTTTAGCCGATGCCGGATCATGGCGAAGGAAGAAGGCTTACCCGAGCGCTTGCGCTCACACGAAGAGGCGCCAACAGTAACTCTCGGGAATGAACCTGAGGCCGACACAGACCTTTTGTGAGAGAACAACCACACGCAAGTGTGAGTTGCCCACGCTGCACACCAGCGTGCCGATCAAACGCATCGAGCTGGAGCCAAGATGACAGACGAAAGGCGCTCCCCGCGCAAGACCACCGTCATACTCGCTATCGCGACGGCCGCACTGGCGGCAGTCATATTCATCGTCGATACGGTCGTGGTGCTCGATATCGCCATCGCCACACTCTATGTGGTTGTCGTGCTGATCGCCGCGCGCATTTGCAAGTCGCGGGGTGTAGTGCTTGTCGGACTCAGCTGCATAGGGCTATCAGTCATCAGTTGGGCACTCGCACCACCC
>NZ_CADIKM010000127.1 GCF_902859895.1 Pararobbsia alpina | reverse complement strand
GTAAGCGCGCGGCAAACCCATCTTGACGATGCGGTGCGAGATCCTGCCGATCAGTTTGAGTTCGACGACTGCCAGCGATGTGGCAGCAGTTCATCGACACGACTGGCTGCATGCGTAGGCAGGCGCATCAGCACGTCCTTCAGATATGCATAGGGATCGTGGCCATTGAGCTTCGCCGACTGCACCAGGCTCATGACGGCGGCCGCGCGTTTTCCCGCTCGCAGCGAGCCGCTGAACAGCCAGTTTTTTCTGCCGAGGGCAACGGGTCTGATCTGGTTCTCACACCAGTTGTTATCGATCGGGACTTGAGGGTCGTCCAGATACCGCGTGAGCGCGACCCACCGTCGCAAGCTGTAGTCCAAGGCCTTGGCGATCGCCGAACCTTCGCTTACTCGTGCACGCTGCTGCGTCATCCATTGGTGTAGCGCGTCGGCAATGCGGCGAGCGCGCTCCTGCCGGATCGCGAGCCGTTCGCCTGGCTTAAGCGCCTGCACTTCGCGTTCGATCTCATAGAGCTGACCGATGTACTCGAGCGCCGCCTGCGCGATCTCGCTCTTGTTGGACGCATGCAGGTCGAAGAACTTACGGCGTGCGTGCGCCATACAGCCGAGCTCGGTCACGCCTTGAGCGAGCAAGGCCTTGTAACCCGCGTAGTCGTCGCAAACGAGTTGCCCTTGCCAGCCACTCAGGAAGCTCCTCGCATGCTCACCGGCGCGGCTTTCTGCGAAGTCATAGACCACCGCCTTCAGCTCCTCGAAGGCGCCGGGACAGTATGTCCAGAGGTAGGCTCGTTGCGTCTTGCCCTTGCCCGGACTAAGCATCGCCACCGGCGTCTCATCGGCATGCAGCACGCGATGCGCGAGTATGGCCTGCCTGAGTGCATCGACGAGCGGTTGCAGTTGTACCCCGCACTGGCCGATCCATTGGCCCAGCGTTGAGCGCGGGATCGCGAGACCGGCACGCTCGAAGATGCGTTCTTGCCGATACAGTGGAACGTGATCGCCGTACTTTGATACGAGCACTTGCGCAAGCAGACCCGCCGTCGGGATGCCCTTGTCGATGACCTGTGCGGGAACGGGTGCTTGGATCAGCGTCTCGCACTTCGCGCACACCCATTTGCCGCGCACGTGCCGCTCGACGGTGAACACGCCCGGTGTGTAGTCGAGCTTCTCGCTGACGTCCTCACCGATGCGCTTGAGCTCACAGCCGCAGGTGCATGTGCTCGATTCGGGCTCGTGGGCGATGTCGATACGTGGCAGATTCGCCGGCAGGGGTGTGCGGCGCGGCTTATTCTCCGCGGACTGCGCCTTCGGCCGGCTCGACAGTGCCTCGAGCTCATGCTCGATGGCCACGATATCGGCATCAATCGCCTCGTCGAGCAGGCTCTGCTGCTCGCTGTCGAACTTCTCGCTACGCGCGGCGAACTTCAATCGCTTGAGCACAGCCATCTCGTGCGTGAGCTGCGCGATGCGGGTGTCCTTGAAGCGGATCTCCCCGTCCTTCTCGGCGACCTGCATCATCAACTGCGCGGCGAGTTCGCGCAGTTGATCCGCATTGAGGCTGTTCAGGTCGATCGGGGAGTTCATCCAGGCGAGTTTGCCAGAATGAAGCGACGCGAGGTAGCGGAACTGTTTACGTATTCCGCAGGCTCAGACCACGCGGATCGCGTGATCAGCGGCGAACGTTTGCCAGGGCAGCCCCTTGATGAGCGCGTCCCACTGATCGGCGTTCAGTCCAACGGCGAATTCGCCGTGCCCGTCGGTCCACACGAAGCGCCCCTTGTTCAGCCGCCGCGCGGCCAGCCACATGCCCAGACCGTCGTAGACAAACACCTTCATGCGCGTGGCACTCCGGTTGGCAAACAGATAGGCATGATGCGGCTGTGCCGCACCGAATACCCTGACCACGCGCGCGAGAATCGTCTCGGTACCGGCGCGCATATCGAGTGGCTCGGTGGCGAGCCACATCGCGTCGATACGGATCATCGCAGCAACTCGCGCAACCAACTCCCGCAAGCGATGGCGTCCGTGACCGGCCAACTGATCGTGATGACTTGGTCAGCGCGGCGCACTTCGACGCGTATTTCCGTGCTCCGCGACGCGCGTGCTGTGTTCGTTTCCAGTGGTACCTGCACAAATGCGGGGCTTCGCGTCGACCGAACGGAAACCGCGCTGCTCGATGCGCCTTCAGGCTTCTTGCCTTCGGCTTGCTCAACCCAACGTCGAAGCAGATTCGCGTTGAGCTGATGATGCAGCGCGATCGCTGCGATCGACACACCCGGCCCCTGACAGTCCGCCACCGCTTGAGCCTTGAATGCTCCGCTATATTGGCGACGACGCCGTCGACCAACCGGTACTTGTTCTTCGATAGTGTTCACGTGTCCGCCTAATTGTTCGCGGACACGATACTCCCAAGCCGGATCACACTATTCAAGACGGGTTCGCCAGCCGCTTACGC
>NZ_CADIKM010000126.1 GCF_902859895.1 Pararobbsia alpina | reverse complement strand
GTACATCGCGCGGCCAAAGTGCGTCACATTGCCTCCCGTTTCGTCCGTCTTCGTCTTGCGAAATACGCTGTACTTGTCGCTGTAGAACGCGACCGGCTTGCCGTGCTGTTCGAGATAGGCACGCGTCGCTTCGAAGTAGCTGAAGGTCGACTCGGTCGCCGTGAAGTGCAGCGCCATCAGCCGGCTCGTTGCGTCGTCGACGTACACCAGCAGCGTGCACGCCGGCGCGCGTTGCTCGAACCAGCGATGGTCGCTGCCATCGATCTGGATCAGCTCGCCCAGACACGACCGCCGGGCTCGTGGCTGATAGATCTTCGGCGGGCGCTGCCGGCGCGGCATCCAGAAGCCGGCCTCGGTCATCAGGTGCCGGAGCGTCTCCGTTGCGAGCACCATGCCATGACACTCGCGCAGCTTCTCGTTGGCCAGGGTTGGGCCAAAATCGGCGTAGCGCTCACGAATGATTGCCAATGCCTTCGCAGCCACGCCCTCGGCCAATTGGTGATTGCTCGGACGATCTCGCTTATGCGAAACGAGGCCCGCCGCGCCTTCGCTCCGGTAACGCTGGGTCAGCCGTTCCACTTGGCGCCGACTGATGCCCAGTCGCTCAGCGGCGCGCCACGGCATCAGTAATCCGTCGACTACCGCTTGAATCGCCTTCAGTCGATCGAGCTCGCGCATGCTCATGGTGATCATCCCGCGGTGAGGGTTCACGATCGGCTCCGACACTCGATGACGGACATCGAGCATGGGCCGAGTCAGCCTCAACTGCGACATTTCTATTTGGCTCAAGTACGACATTACTACTTGGGGCCTACATGTCAAAACGACGCTAATATAGCTTATGTAAAATTTGGTCGTCAATGGAAAGCCCGGCACTCGACCGGGCTTTCTTGCGACCTTCCGACTGCTTAGAACAGGCCCGGGAACACTACCAAAGCGATAGCAATGGCGCTGCCGAGAATAACCACCCCCGCCACGCGCCTCTGCACGACGGTCAGAGGCTCTCGCTGCGGAACCTTTTGTCGCGGCTCGTGTTCACGAATGACTACATCGGTCATTGCGGCCCTCCTGTAAGAACTTGATTGTGAACATAATTCACGATAATAAATGCTACCACAGTGAGCCCAGCCGAGACAATCGCGGAAAAGTAGTGTCGGAAAAATGACAGCTTATTGTCATTCGTCTCGGGCACTGGGTTCGCTGCCCCATTTGCGGCGACCACTGCGGCGACAGCACCGATCAGCCAGCAGGCCGTGGTGTATTGCCCCGTCCACCCGTGCATCGCCACCATCGCTGCATCGTGCTTCGCTTGAGTGACCACGTTATCCCGGAGCGCAGTATCCCACTTATCGACTAACTGGCCCATTTCAAGAAGCGCGGCAGCCGCCCACCCGACGACCACGTAGCCCAGCTGGCCATCTCGATAGGGTGCCGCGAACTCAAACTTAACGTCCTTCTTTCGCTGCCCGAGTTCGATGACCAGCATGAGAAGACTGCCGCCGAACGGTGCCGCCGCTGCCAGCACCCTCGAGCTTCAAGTCGACCCAAGCCATGCGGTCATAGCGCGCCTGAAGCTCAGCAAAGCTGCGACCCATTGTTGTTTCGCTTACGCTATTTTCTAGACCGAACAACGGAGCAGCGCTCCCGTTCTCGTGGTACTCCCAGAACACGTAGTCGAGCCGCAGGTGTCGCGGCTGGGCCAGAATCAGATCGCGCGCAAACGAAGCCGTCGGCGTGCGCAGCGCTTCCTTCCAGCCCAGTATCAACGTGGCGTCGATCGTGCCGTGCGTGTCAAGGATATAGAGGACTGCCTGCCGACGAACTGCACTGAGCGGCGCCAGCAACACCCGCAGGTCTGCGAGCGTGAAATGCTTGTAGGCCATGTGCCTTCTCCAATGATGGGCACATGATAAAGGTCCGGTTTACCTGGCGTCGAGCACATTCCTAATACAAAGGCGGCGGGCAGGCTTTGTTCGGTCGACCGTGGTACCAGTCGGGAACGTATTGCAGGAACGCTATCGGGACAACGACTTCAGGTTCGGTGCTGGGGCCATGCGATCGCAAGTAGCACGCGATCCCACCAGCGCAGTTTCGACGTGCGCTCGCCCCAGCGATTGACAATTACAAAGGCGGGCAGCCAATCATCGGGCCGGTCGATCCGCAGCACAGAGAACTGCTTGCTCTTGTGCGTAACCCAGGACGTGTTCTCTTGAAACCCATCGGCGATCCAGTGTCCTGAGAACCACACCTGATGCATGACGAACGTATTGGGGTCGTCATGTGAGCGCCAGGGGGACGCTCGCTGGCTCGAATGCCTCGACCACGATCGTCAAGTTCCGGATGGTCTTCCTGATCCAGAACACGCGGAACCGTCCTAGGTTACTTGATGCGTCGCTGCGACCGCTTCGACCAGGGCAGTACACGGCCACTACCTGTAGCGACCTGCATTGAGACCGGGCGAACCGGCATTCAGCGCGATTTCCGGCCAGCTTTACGTGCAAACGACGGCACGTGCGAACCAAGATTATCTGCAACTGGGCCTGCATTCAGCCGCGCCGACCTGCATTCGATCGCCACGTGCCGAGATTGACTGTCCTCAACGGTCCATGCACTAACCTGGCAAAGTTGCCGCTAGGGATTCGCTGATCAATTGACTTCAGCTACACGATGCATGCATGCTGAAGGCGATGCGAACATAACGGTACGGACATGAAGCAACGCAGCTTTGCAAGCGCCGAGTA
>NZ_CADIKM010000125.1 GCF_902859895.1 Pararobbsia alpina | reverse complement strand
GTAAGCGCGTCATCAGCGCCGCCTTGACATAGCATCTGTTCTTTACCGCTTGTGGACCGATGACATGGCAAGGGAACCGCTGTTTGTATTGAACCGGATGATCGTTGTCCTGCTGCCTAAGACGCCGATGATCGAGTGGGTCAACCGCATTTTTAGCGATGTTGCCGATCCGGTGACGTTTGAGCAGGCGCGGGAGGATCCTAGTGCGTTTTTGATTCCGGTCCGCCTGGACGAGTTCGACACGCCCGGCGTGCGATGGATGCGACGGAACTGGTCGGTGTTGTTTGACCGCATGCTCAAGGACTGGTGCCAAGACGAGAGCCTGTGGCCACGCACCCGCACACGCAAGATGTTTGACCAATGGTGCGAGATTCGCGAGCACTCAGTCGTGCTCGACTGCGTTGACGATCCTCTGGAGTACGGCGACGAAGACTAGCGCAACTCGGAGGCCACGACCCACGGCAAGAGTTCATCGACCCGGTTGATCGGGTGGTCCGCGATGCGCGTGAGCACGAAGCGCAAATAGGCCTCGGGATCGACATCATTGAACTTGGCCGAGCCGATCAGGCTATAGATCGCCGCGGCGCGTTCACCGCCCGAGTCCGCACCAGCGAACAAGTAGTTCCGACGTCCTATGGCCACCCCGCGTAGTGCGCGTTCGACGGGCAAGTTATCGATCTCCAACTGCCCATCATCGCAATAGCGCGTGAGCGCCTCCCACCGCCTGAGGGCGTACAGGATCGCGCGGCTCGTGTCCGATTTGCGCGAGAGTTTCTCGAGCATTGCGCTGAGCCACGTATGAAGCTCATCGAGCAATGGCCGAGCATGCTCGCTTCGATACGCTCTGCGTTCGTCGGGCGGCTTGCCTCGGATCTCTTCTTCGATCTTGTAGAGTGCCCCGATGCGTTCAAGCGCGTCGGTGTTGAACTCGTTGGGCCGGGCCACGTGCAACTCGTAGAACTGCCGTCTCGCATGGGCCCAACATGCGGCTTCGACCACACGCCCCGTGTCGTAGATCGCCTGATAGCCGCCATACGCGTCGGCCTGCAATGTGCCGGCGAACGATTCGAGGTGCTGTTGCGGGTGGATGCCTTTGCGGTCCGGTGTGTAGGTGAACCAGACCGCCGCCGGCGTCGTATCGCCCGAGGCGCGATCGTCGCGCACATACACCCACAGGCGACCCGTCTTGGTCGTGCCATTGCCGGGGGCAAGCACTGGCACGGGCGTATCGTCGGCGTGCAGTTTGGTAGCAGCCATCACGTGGCGACGCAGGACATCGACCAGCGGTTGCAGGAGCGCGGCGCTGTGGCCCACCCATTTCGCCAACATTGAACGATCGAGCTCGACACCTTCTCGTGCGTAGATGGCCGATTGACGGTACAGCGGCAGATGATCGGCAAACTTTGCGACCAGCACGTGTGCGAGCAAGCCCGGGCCAGCGATCCCGCGTTGGATCGGCCGGCTCGGCGCTGCCGCCTGAGCGATGTGATCGCAACACGTGCAGGCAAACTTGGGACGCACGTGACGGATGACCCGGAAGCTCGCTGGCACGTATTCGAGTTGCTCGGAGATATCCTCGCCGAGCTGTTTCATCGCCGCGCCACATTCGACACACGCCTCGGCTGAGTCAGGCAGGTAGGTCCGGACATCGCGTGGCAGGTGCTCCGGCAACGGCTTGCGCTGGACCTGCTCAGGTGCGGTGCGCAGGGTCTTGGGAATCTCGACGGGCGCCGCCCCTTCGTCGGCCTCCAGGTCTTCGAGACGCAGTTCAAGTTGCTCGATCTGGTGATCCAGCTTCTCGGACTTGCGACCGAATTGCATGCGGCGCAGCTTCGCGATCAACAGCCTCAGGTGCTCGATTTCCGCGACGCGCGTGGCCAGCGCGGCCTTCTGCGAGTCGACCGTCTGTTGCAGACGGTCGAGCTTCACGTCGCGCTCGCGCAGCAGGGCCTTGAGGGCCTCGATGTCGTCGGGAAATGGGCTTGCCTGGGTCATGCCAACAGTTTACGTGTCGGCGCCGAGGTTTACAACGCTGAAGTGGGCCTGGCCGTTCGAGCGGGCTGGCGCCAATCGATACCCTCAAGCAGCATGGAGAGCTGCGCCGGGCTCAGACAGATCGTACCGCTGTCGGCCTGCGGCCAGATGAAGCGTCCATTCTCGAGTCGCTTGATGAGCAGGCACAGACCATCACCGCTCCACCACAGCACTTTTAACAGATCGCCCCGGCGGCCCCGGAAGACAAAGACGTGGCCGCTGAAGGGATCGCGCTCGAGAACGGTCTGCACCTTCGCGGCCAGACTGTTGAAGCCCGCGCGCATATCCGTAATTCCTGCAGCAAGCCATACACGCGTGCCCGCAGGCAAGCCGATCATGCAGCAGCTCGCAAAGCGGCGAGGACCGTTTGCAGTGCCGTTACGTCCAGCGCACCTTCGAAACGAACGCGTACAGGGCCGCGCTCGATGACAACGACTGATGGCTGTCTCGCCTCCGACGCAATCTGGACTGGAACGAATCCTTCCGTTGTCGTCGCAAGCGCCAAGGGCCGCTGATCTTGCTGGCTGCGACGCCAACGAGAAATCATGTTGGCGTTCAAGCCATGTTCCTGTGCGACCTCCGCGATTGAGCGCCGTGGATCGTTGGCCTGCGCCACGATCTCATCTCGGAATTCACGCGAGTAGTTTCTCGACCCCATTCGCCGGCCCGGTGCTTTTGCTTCCATCGATCTAGTACCCATCACATTGTGGTGGGTACTAGCCTGACGATTTTTTCAACTCCTGGATAGGCGGTAATCGATCCTCGCTTAC
>NZ_CADIKM010000124.1 GCF_902859895.1 Pararobbsia alpina | reverse complement strand
CCAAAGGCTGTCGAGACCCGCTATTCAGCATCGGCAGTGCCCGCGGGCCGATCGTCGCATCCATTCGCACGTCAACCGGCTATGCGATGCGTATTGGTCAGCGTGTCCCTAGTCGAATCAGCGTGGAGCTACCGACATCCGGCACGCGTGAGCATCGATATTCAACGCAGGCATGAAGGTCTACCGAAACCGATAATCGATCGTGCCTGGGACGCGCAGCTGAGACTGTGCAGGCGATATCGTAAGCTCGTAACCAAAGGGCCCCCGGCGTCAGACTAGTTGTCGCTTCTGAACTTTCTTATCAAGAAGAGTCAGAGGTGCAGGTTGAAGCGAAACAAACGTATTCTGTTGAGTTCAAGGAGCAGGCGCTGTCGAAGGTCCTGCAGCGCGGGAGCCGAACAGTTGGAGCGGTGGCCGACGAATTGAACGTGAACGTATTGACATTGAGGAAATGGATGAGAGGCGCCGCCGCCGCGAACCGGAGCTCGAGCTCCGGACACGCAAGACGTCCGGAAGACTGGTCGCTGGAAGAACGTCTGATGGCCTTGCAGGAGAGTCACGGGCTGGTCGACGAAGCATTGAACGGCTGGTGTCGGGAGCGCGGCCTGTTTGCGCATCATCTCGCGCAGTGGCGAGCGAATTTTTGCACCGTCGGTGGAACCGGGAGCCGGCGCGAGAGCGCCCAGGAAGTACGGGATCTGAAGCAGGCCAATGTCCAGCTGCAGCGCGAGTTGAAACGCAAGGAGAAGGCACTGGCTGAAGCTGCGGCGCTACTGGTGCTGCAAAAACAGTACCGTGCGCTGTTCGAGGGCGAGGCCGAATGACGGCCCCTGAAGAGCGCAAGGAATTGATCAGCCTGATCAGCGAGGCGACCCTGGCCGGGGCTCGCCAGGCACACGCGTGCAACATTCTGGGGCTCAGTGCCCGGACCGTTCAGCGCTGGCAACGCGGCGAACCTGACGCGGTGGACGGGCGCTCGTTACGGCACCATGAGCCATGCCACAAGCTTTCTGCCGACGAACGCGCCGAGTTGCTGGCGGTCGCGAACTCGGCCGAATTCGGTCATCTGCCGCCAACCCAGATCGTGCCGCGACTGGCAGACCAGCAACGCTATATCGCCTCCGAATCGACGTTCTACCGGATACTGAAGGCCGAGAAGCAACTCGCCCACCGGCGCAGCGAACGGCCGGCCCACGCTCGCAGCAAACCGCGTTCGGTTTGCGCCGACGCGCCGAACCAGTTGTATTCCTGGGACATCACGTATCTGCCGACGACGATCCGTGGACAGTATTTTTATCTGTACCTGTTTCTGGATGTATTCAGTCGCAAGATCGTCGGCTGGCAGGTCTATGCCGAGGAAAGCAGCGCGCTGGCCAGCGAAGTCCTCCGGGACCTTTGCGCGCGCGAAGCGATACAGCCTGATAAGGTGATTCTGCATTCGGATAACGGCGGCCCGATGAAAGGCGCGACGATGCTCGCCACCCTCCAGGCGCTGGGTGTCATGCCGTCGTTGAGTCGTCCGGGTGTAAGCAACGACAACCCTTATTCCGAGTCGCTGTTCAAGACCCTGAAGTACCGGCCGGCTTACCCCCTCAAGCCGTTCGATACCCTGTTCGCCGCACGTGCCTGGGTGGGCGCACTGGTGCGCTGGTACAACGAGGAACATCGTCACAGCGCGATCCGGTTCGTAACGCCGGCACAGCGCCATGCCAACCTCGACCACGAGATTCTGGATCGACGCGCGGCGCTCTACGCGACTGCCCGCCAACGCAATCCGCTCCGATGGAAAGGCCGCACGCGCAACTGGCAGCGCGTAAATGCTGTGCATCTGAACCCGGATCAAACCGACACCCTGGCAGGCACTCCGCAACGCCCTAACCAAGAGAGAAAGGCCGCCTGAAATTTATTCGTTGAGGCGACAACTAGCTTAAAAATTTCCGAGGGAAGTGCCCACATGTTGCGATCATCGCGGTCGCACGCGAGTTGGCTGCATTCATCTGGGACGTCGGTCGGCTCGGTATGACTCTGGCTCTACCGCGCGGCCTACAAACCGCATGAACGCAGGCCATTACCGCAGAAAGACCAACGAACAATCGAAAGTTTCCTGAAGGCGGCGCAGCCCGGTATTCGAGTAGCCCGCGACCATGTTTGGCAACGGCATCCGCCGACTTGCGTAGCAAGGAAGCGGCAGGCTCATGAGACGGACCTCTGTAATGCGGCAGCCAACCCGCGAATATCAGCGTGATTCACCGTCGAGATTTACTGCTACGCCGCCCTCAGGAAATTTGCCTTGACCATGATGAAAACCGATCCGGTTTGACACCGGGAGTCATATCAACGCGGCGATAGCTATATACGCATGCTGCTGATCCACGGAGCGCGAGCGGTCCTGTTCAGAAGCAGGAGCAAGGGAGCCTGGTGCGAGCAACTGTCCCAGCGTCGACCTGCGAACGTGGTTGCCGTCGCACTGGCAAACAAGATGGCGCGTACAGCGCGTCGCTACTCGCGAACGACAGGACGTACCAGAAAAACTACGTAGCACAGCAGATTACCTGAAAAATCGAGGCATCGAGCAGGAGGAGCTACGCAGACAGGTTGTTGATAACGATGTGATGGCGAGACAGGTTGGTCCGCAAGAACATAAGCCTGATTGACGCTGAGCGCTTCGAGCGCGCTAGATAGCAGAGGTCGTTCTTGGCGAATTCCATCAGGGCGCGCAGGCTGGCCTGCAGACGCCGGATATAAGCCTGCAGCCAAATCCTCGTCAAGCGTCACAACGATATCACCTTGCAAGCCGGGCGGCGTTCATATAAGCGTCAAGCAGGAGGTCCGGTCGTTGCGCCTGGCTGTCGTTGTCTCTTTTGCAGGCGAAGCGACCAATGCTCATTCGTCGGGCCGCAACCAAAGTTGGGAATAATCAACTGGACGCGTCGCTCAACAGCCAGGCTGGTTCATGAAATGCGTTGACAGCCCTAGCTTGCTAGGGTATTGTGGC
>NZ_CADIKM010000123.1 GCF_902859895.1 Pararobbsia alpina | reverse complement strand
CTGACCGCCCGCCAACTGGACGGCCGTGGCCAGCCCGTCAACGATCTGATCGTTCCATTGATCGAACACCGTGATTCGGAACGTGCCATCAGGCAGACCGCCGATGCTGAATGTGCCGTCGGCATTGCATCGCGTGAAGGCGATATCCTCGCTGTCCGGATCGCCGACACTCACATAGCACTGCGTGAAACTCAGCGACTCACGCGAGCCGCTGCTGTAGAGATTTTCGTTTGGCGGACGGCTGTAGTGCAGATTGGTAATCCTGCCCTTGACCGTGTTGTTGCAGCTCACGCCTTGACACACACCCGGCAGGCGCGCATTGATGGTCTTCGGATTCGCGAACCCGATCGTGACGTGAAAGCCCGCAGGACCGAATTCCTGGAAGTAAGCCGGACCGCCGACCTTGATGAATGCGTCATGCGCCTTCTGTCCGTCGAGCGTGTTGGTCTGCAGCCATTCTTCGCCCTTCGCGATCCGGTCGGCTGCGGGATAGGCGACGACACCATAGCGGCCCGGCATCAGATTGGCGATGATGGCCTGCCCGACAAGCGGCGACAGCGTCTTGCCGTCCGACTCGAACTTCGGACACGTCGGAATCATGCCAACCAGGCCGTCCTGCTCCGCCTTCGAAGTCTTCGAGATCGGACAGGTGTCCAAGCCGGTGGCGGGATCTTTCATCCCTTGCAAGGAATTGGACAGCGGCATGTTGAACATGTCGTAGGTCATCTGGCCGGTCGGGTCACCTGTACCGCCCGCGTCGTCAAAGAGCTTGATTTCGAAGCCTCCGAGCCCCGGCTCGCGCGCGGTCCCGAATGCGTCAGTACCACCGCTCACGTCGACTTCACCGTTGACGGGCGCGTCGTCCTCGAAGACGAACACGGAGATCTTGGCTGGCAGTAGCGGCGTCTGTTGCAGCAATACGTTGACAGCCGCCTGTGCGGGCGCGATCGACGCGCCGCCCATCGCGTGACCGCAGGTGCCGGTTCCCGGAGCGAAATCCGCGCCGCCCGGACCCGACGGACAATCCTTCGCAATGTCGAACTGCCGCTTTGCGCCGTCGGGGTTGCTCGGGTTGACGGGCTTGGGCGCGCCGGCTCCGGCCGTGAACGTGTTGCCGGCATCGCCCGGCAGAATCGAGATGTAGTAGTGCTTCTTTGGATCGAGCGCGACCTGCCTCGGATCGACGGGCGTCTGTTGGGCGGCATCCATGCGGCATCCCCCGTTGCCTACGTCGCACACCGCGGGCACGTGGGCGTTGGTCGCAGGGTCGAGCACCGTCTGCCCGGATTCGCATGAGACGGTACCCATGCAGCCCGCGGCGATGACTGGCATGTAGCTGGTGTGAAAGCTCGTGCCGAGGCTGGGAACCGGCAGCGGCGGGCACGAGGCCGGGCGCGGCGTGGTGTTCACCTGGCAGGCAGGGTCGATCTGGAACGTGCGGTCTTCCTCGATGATCCAGCGATAGTCATTGATCACCGTGCCGATCTTCGCGTCCTTGACCGCGACCGCAAGGCCGCTGCCGCCCTTGAACGTCACCGTCACGGTAGCGGCGGCGCTCGGCGTGTTCTGCGAATTCACCGCCTTGTAGTGAAACGTGACGTTGGCGGTGCCGTTTCCGACGGGCGGCACCGACGGTACGACGTTGAACGAGCCGTCCGCATTCAGCGTAACAGTCCCACCCGTCGCACTGCCGACCACGGACGCGGACAACGGCAGCCCCGAAGGATCCTTGTCGTTGGCGAGCACGCCCGGGGCGCCGATGTGCAACTGCGACGCAATGTTGCTGCTGTAGATGTCGTCGTTCGCCGTGGGTGTGCCTGACAGACAGTTCGAACCTGAGGTGCACGCGGCAAGCGTCACCGTGGCAGTGAGCGCGGGATTGCCGTTGGCCTGGTACACGAAACTGTCCGACGTCGTGCCCGAGTTCGGCACGTAATTGAAGGTGCCGTTCGGATTGAGCGTGAGTACGCCCCCCGTTGGCGGCGTCTTGACCTGCACGCCGAACACGCCGACGTCGTTGGACATGACGCCTCGGCCAGGGGCCACGACATTGAGCGCATTGCCCGGCACGAGGAAATACGAATCCGGATTCGCTACTGCACCCGAGTTGCCGGCTGCCGACGTCGACGCCGCGCCGCCGTTGACGCTGATGTAGCCTTGCATCCCGCCGTCGCGCTGATTGTTGGTCGACAGGCTCAGCTCGCGGTCGAATACCGGCAGAGCGAGCGCGCCGGTTGCCGGAGCGTTGATCAACACGTCGTTAGTTTTGCCGGCCGCGAGAAATGTCGCCGTCTGCACGCGTGGGTTGCCAGGCAAGACGTTACCGTCCTCCGCAACCAGCGAAAAGCCGGACACGAGCAGATTACCCGGAGGAATGCTCGTCTGCGCGCTCACGACTGACGGAACGTGCATGCGCAGCCCGGCATTCACGAAGCGCAGCAGCACGAGCCCGGTGGACGCGGGCGCGGCGACCGGAAATGTCGACCCGCTTACATTCGAACGGTCGAATGCAACACCGTTGATCAGGTAGTAGCGCGGATCGTAGTTCACGGCGGGCGGATAGCAGGTGCCGAAGCTCGGCGATTTCGGATCGCCGCACGCTCCGGACTGCCCGGACCACACCTTCGTTTCGCTAAAGCCGGATGTCGTCACTGCCGAGGCGACCGCTGCGTTTTGCACCGGGTCGATCTCGCTCAGCACGAGCGGCAGATCGGCGTCGTAACTGATGCCTGGGTAAGCCACCGCGCGCGTGGTGCCGTTTGCCGGCGTGCTGACGATGAGCACCCCGTAGAGACCCATCGGCCCCTGGATGGACGGATGCGTTCCCGACTCGATGAGGTAGGTGCCAGGCCTGAGGTCGGACCAGGTCAGCGCGGTCGTTTGGCCGGTCGTCACCTCGCTGGCAAACGACTGCACGCGGGGTCCCTGCGTGGGCGGGGTGAACGTCGCGCCACTCCCGGTTCCCGCAATCGGCCAGGTCGTCGCGGTTTGCGTCGGATGCACCGGGCTGGGC
>NZ_CADIKM010000122.1 GCF_902859895.1 Pararobbsia alpina | reverse complement strand
TGGGGTGTAACAGCCTGACGATTACCTACTTTCACACGGGAACCCGCACTATCATCGGCGTGGAGTCGTTTCACGGTCCTGTTCGGGATGGGAAGGGGTGGGACCAACTCGCTATGGTCATCAGGCATGACTTGTTGCCGCGCAGGGGTTGTGGCCTGCGCAGCCAATTGGGAAGAAGAATGCGGGTTGTGCTGTATCGCAAACGGCTCGGTTCAGGACTTTACTTCAATCTCTGATTCGAGCGGGCGACAACGACACACGGGTGCGGCAGTCTCTCCACTGAGGGAGGCGCCCAAACACACGTGTTATAGGATCAAGCCTTACGGGCAATTAGTATCAGTTAGCTTAACGCATTACTGCGCTTCCACACCTGACCTATCAACGTCCTGGTCTCGAACGACCCTTCAAGGGGCTTAAAGCCCCAGGGATATCTCATCTTAAGGCGAGTTTCCCGCTTAGATGCTTTCAGCGGTTATCTCTTCCGAACATAGCTACCCGGCGATGCCACTGGCGTGACAACCGGTACACCAGAGGTTCGTCCACTCCGGTCCTCTCGTACTAGGAGCAGCCCCCTTCAAATATCCAACGCCCACGGCAGATAGGGACCAAACTGTCTCACGACGTTTTAAACCCAGCTCACGTACCTCTTTAAATGGCGAACAGCCATACCCTTGGGACCGGCTACAGCCCCAGGATGAGATGAGCCGACATCGAGGTGCCAAACACCGCCGTCGATATGAACTCTTGGGCGGTATCAGCCTGTTATCCCCAGAGTACCTTTTATCCGTTGAGCGATGGCCCTTCCATACAGAACCACCGGATCACTATGACCTGCTTTCGCACCTGCTCGACTTGTCGGTCTCGCAGTTAAGCACGCTTATGCCATTGCACTATCAGCACGATTTCCGACCGTACCTAGCGTACCTTCGTACTCCTCCGTTACACTTTGGGAGGAGACCGCCCCAGTCAAACTGCCTACCATGCACTGTCCCCGACCCGGATTACGGGCCAAGGTTAGAACCGCAAACAAACCAGGGTGGTATTTCAAGGACGGCTCCAACGAAACTAGCGTTCCGTCTTCATAGCCTCCCACCTATCCTACACAGATCGGTTCACAGTCCAATGCAAAGCTACAGTAAAGGTTCATGGGGTCTTTCCGTCTAGCCGCGGGTAGATTGCATCATCACAAACACTTCAACTTCGCTGAGTCTCGGGAGGAGACAGTGTGGCCATCGTTACGCCATTCGTGCAGGTCGGAACTTACCCGACAAGGAATTTCGCTACCTTAGGACCGTTATAGTTACGGCCGCCGTTTACCGGGACTTCAATCAAGAGCTTGCACCCCATCATTTAATCTTCCGGCACCGGGCAGGCGTCACACCCTATACGTCCACTTTCGTGTTTGCAGAGTGCTGTGTTTTTATTAAACAGTCGCAGCCACCAGTTTATTGCAACCCTCTCACCCTCCTGGCGCAGGCCAGTCAAGCTACAAGGGCGTACCTTATCCCGAAGTTACGGTACCAATTTGCCGAGTTCCTTCTCCCGAGTTCTCTCAAGCGCCTTAGAATACTCATCTCGCCCACCTGTGTCGGTTTGCGGTACGGTCTCGTTAGACTGAAGCTTAGAGGCTTTTCTTGGGACCCCTTCCGATTGCTTCGCGACCTAAGCCGCTCGCGCCACACCCTTGAATTGCGCACCCGGATTTGCCTGAGTGCCTTCTCCAATGCAGCGACCGGGACTTCCAACACCCGGACAACCTTCCGCGATCCGTCCCCCCATCGCATCTAACGACGGTGCAGGAATATTAACCTGCTTCCCATCAGCTACGCATCTCTGCCTCGCCTTAGGGGCCGACTCACCCTACGCCGATGAACGTTGCGTAGGAAACCTTGGGCTTACGGCGAGGGGGCCTTTCACCCCCTTTATCGCTACTCATGTCAGCATTCGCACTTCCGATACCTCCAGCACGCTTTACAACGCACCTTCACAGGCTTACGGAACGCTCTCCTACCATGCGTGCAAGCACGCATCCGCAGCTTCGGTGACTGGCTTAGCCCCGTTACATCTTCCGCGCAGGACGACTCGATCAGTGAGCTATTACGCTTTCTTTAAAGGATGGCTGCTTCTAAGCCAACCTCCTGACTGTTTTAGCCTTCCCACTTCGTTTCCCACTTAGCCAATCTTGGGGACCTTAGCTGGCGGTCTGGGTTGTTTCCCTCTTGACGTCGGACGTTAGCACCCGGCGTCTGTCTCCCGTGATTGCACTCTTCGGTATTCGGAGTTTGCTATGGCGAAGTAATCCGCAATGGACCCTTCAACCATGACAGTGCTCTACCCCCGAAGGTGATACACGAGGCACTACCTAAATAGTTTTCGGAGAGAACCAGCTATTTCCGGATTTGTTTAGCCTTTCACCCCTATCCACAGCTCATCCCCTAATTTTTCAACATTAGTGGGTTCGGACCTCCAGTACGTGTTACCGCACCTTCATCCTGGCCATGGATAGATCATCCGGTTTCGGGTCTACGCCCTGCAACTAATCGCCCTATTCGGACTCGCTTTCGCTACGCCTTCCCTATTCGGTTAAGCTCGCTACAGAACGTAAGTCGCTGACCCATTATACAAAAGGTACGCCGTCACCCGTTTCCAGGCTCCGACTGTTTGTATGCATGCGGTTTCAGGATCTATTTCACTCCCCTCCCGGGGTTCTTTTCACCTTTCCCTCACGGTACTGGTTCACTATCGGTCGATCACGAGTATTTAGCCTTGGAGGATGGTCCCCCCATCTTCAGACAGGATTTCACGTGTCCCGCCCTACTTTTCGCATCCCTAGTTCCACACATCGGTTTTCGCATACAGGGCTATCACCTGCTATGGCCGGGCTGTCCTTCCCGTTCTGCTAACCGTCATGCTAAATGATGCAGGCTGTTCCCATTTCGCTCGCCACTACTCTGGGAATCTCGGTTGATTTCTTTTCCTGCGGCTACTTAGATGTTTCAGTTCACCGCGTTCGCTTCACATGACCTATGTATTCAGTCACGGATGACCCATACGGGCCGGGTTTCCCCATTCGGATATTTGTGGATCAAAGCTCGTTTGCCAGCTCCCCACAACTTTTCGCAGGCTACCGCGTCCTTCATCGCCTGTGATCGCCAAGGCATCCACCACATGCACTTGTTCGCTTGACCCTATAACGCGTGTGTCTGGACTTGCGTCCCACCACACCGCGCTACAGGTTTGAGTTATCGCGTTTGCCGTATTCCAAGTGACTTAAAATCACTTCAAATACATTGATACAATCACAACCCATCTATCTTCCACACACCATCTCAAGTGCGCTTCCAATAGATACATTCTTCTTCCAAATTGTTAAAGAAC
>NZ_CADIKM010000121.1 GCF_902859895.1 Pararobbsia alpina | reverse complement strand
TCTGCGCCTGGCCCACCCAGGCGTATGTGGCTCGGCACACTTCGGTGCGCAACCCACGATACCCGAGACGGGCCCTACGGTGTTCAGTCAGCCGCGACCATTATGTCTAGAACGCATCATAGAGTTCACCTTCTCGTCGTCGCCGTGATGACCGGAAAGCCAGTCAAACGCGCCGCTGGGGTCAGGGTCACGCGTCGCATTACATTTCCATCGGATTTCCACACGACCTGGGTCGGATTGCGCCTGTGGATTCTGCGCAAGCGGTCGGCGGTCGAGGCCGCACAGTTGGCGAGAGGCGGCGCAGAGGTGAGTTTCAATGCGGTCTATGAGACATGAGGGCGGCCCTTAAGCGTTGCAATCATCCGCTCGACCGTGCGCGGTGATACGAGACCAAGCCGGTAGCTCACTTCGTCCGGAGGGCAGCCTGCCAGCAGTCGCCGGCGGCAGTCCGTATTGCGCAGAAGCCGCGGACTCATCTCTTCCGCTTGGACGTGTATAGCAAGCAACGCGTCGCGAACGATGTTGCCGACCATGGCCACGGTAAAAGGTTTGCCGTTCTTGTTTGGAAAGAGCAGGGGGCTACCGGTGTTGATTGCACTTCGAACTTGAAGCCATGTCTCGAGGGACGGAAGAGCGAACTGTTCGATCTGGACCGTCCTCATCGGTCGCGGGCCGTGAGCGATCACGGTCACATAGGGTTGTGAACTTACTAGCCTCACATCTGCGGTTGCCACCCTCAGAAACTCGGTTGCTGTAACACCGGTGCCAAGCAGAAAGGCGACAACGGCCTTGTTGCGTACCTGACGGACGTCGTCCGTGACTCGCGGCTGAATGGATAGCTGAAGGCAAGCGTCGGCATCTTCCCGCAAGAATACGGGCTCAGGTTCGTCTGGCCACTGCAGACGACGCAAGAGGTCGAACCCCGGATTCCCGGATCGGATGCCGACGTCTACGAGATGACGGCACAGACGGTCGATCAGTTTCGCGTAGCGGATGCGCGTCGTCGTGTCTTCGGCGAAGCCCCCGCCGGGGGCCAGAAAGGAATCCACGTGATCGGTCCCGAACGTGGTCAGCGATAGTCCATGCTCGACCAGATAGCGGGTGAACCGATCGAACATGGCGCAATGCTGGACGATCGAACGCTCAGCAAAAGGTCTTCGATCGGCGCCGGCAGCCTCGTGCTCTTGCCACACCCTGAAGGCTCGAGCGGGGTTTGTGCGCCAAGGTGAAGCGTTGCATTCCATAAATTAGTTTTTTATATACTGACGTTGCACCACCTCCAATCCTATCGAATCTTCGATTCGCCCACAAACCCTGCCTACAAGTCGATCGGCCCGGCGCGAATCACTCTCACAAAGATTCTGGGCAAGACGTGCGACGCTGGGTCGCATGCTATAGGGGGCTGCCGCTATCTGCGCGACTTCGGCAGGCAACGGGTGACGCCGAACAGCAGCATGGATCCTATTAGGAACGTCGCGAGCGGAAACGTGCCCACCGTGTTTAGGGCGATTTCCCGCGGGCGTTGGCCCAATAGCTGAAGCCTGCGGCGTGTCATCTTCGCGCCCAGCCGACGAAGCTCGTGTTTTAGCGCGCGCTCGGCCGCAGGTAGTAGCACCGTTTCTTCGTCGGCGATGTGATGTATAACTTCGCGCATCAGTTGCAGAAATAGCTCGTCATACGGGGCATTCTCAGGCCCCATCGCGCGCAGCTTGTCGATGATCGCGCGCATCTCGTCGTGCTCGGGGCGGCTCTTGGCGAGCGTCTCGTTGTCTGTCAGCACGACAGCCAACGCGGGATAAAAAAGTTCCTCTTCCAGTTGCGCGTGAATCTCCAGTGCGTCACACGTGGAAGTGACGATGGCGTGCTTTCGCCACTGCGCGCTGGAAGTGTGATAGCGATGGAACGCAGCAAGTGCGTGCATGTGATCCAGACGGATCATGGAGGTGATGGTGGGTGACACTGATGCATTGCTGTTGGGCATACTGTTCTCCAGAATGACGCAGTACTGCGCGCGTCGCCTGCCTCCGATGATCGTTAAAGGGGGAGAGGCATGCGCAAATCCCAGGGTCCGTGCTTGTCCATGCGGACGAGGCGCTGCGGCTGCGGGCCGAAGGTAATTTCCTTCGATCTGATACTGTGAGATATACATATGGCCGGCACGAACGGCATCGATTGCGCGGGGCGCGTGCGGCGCAATACGCCAAACCTCGGATCGTCCTGACCACAGGTATGCGCAGGAACCCAGTCGCGTCAACGGACGGTTAGCCGTGCTGTCAAAACCGTTCGGTCTCAGTGTGCTCGGCACGAGCACTGCCCACTTTCGCGCGCGACCGGGCCTCTAACAGGCTGCCGTCAAGGGATGCCTCGGTCGGGGATTGATCCGTGGCACCCAATCTCAAGCAGCCTTACTTTCCGCCCCCACCGCCACCGGCCCCACCCGCACTGCCACCGGCCCCACCCGCGCCGGCACCGGTCCCCCCGGTCCCACCGCCGGAGTTAGCACCGCCTTTACCGCTACCCCCAGCGTTCCCGATATTGCCGGTGTTCGGATCATTGGGATTGGCCGTTTTATTGCCCATCGCCGGCGACAACTTCTTCCGTTGCGTCGCTCCGGTGTCTCCACTATCCGAAGACATGGTGCCTGATGCGTTGGCCGCGCCCGGGTTGTTGTGAGTACCGCCCGTGGTCTGCGCGGACGCCGCTAGCGGAGCGATGGCAAGCACGCCAGCCAACAGTCCTGAGCCGAGTGCGTAGGTAATTTTGCTGTTCGTCTTCATGGTTCTCTCCAAGTTTAACCGCATGAAGAAAGGAGCAACAATTGTTCCCAAGCTCTCCATGCCTTTGCCTGGTTGCTTTGGAAGGCTGACAGAATAACCGAGGGTGGGCATTTGCGCCGGGGATTCCGAATCCGATTTGTTCTGGCTCGAGAAGCCACGTCCCCCGACTGCGGTCGGTACGATGCCAAAAACGTCGGTTCTTCCCTGCATCTATCTGCCGAACGGCAACCAGCAGCCTGGTCCGCAATTCGACTACAAACTTGCGGGGTTCAAACGGCTGATCGAGCATGCGAAGACCTTGGGCAGTAGCGGCTATCCGGTGGTTCTTGCGGGACTACAATGTCGTTCCCACGGACGAGGATATCTACAACCCCCGGTTCTAGCGGGAGAATGCGCTCTTGCAGCCAGAAAGCCGCGAATGCTTCAGGCTCTTGTCAATGAGGGGTGGACTGATGCGCTGCGCACGTTGCATCCCAACGAACGCATCTGTACCTACTGGGACCACCTCAGGCCGCGCCATGCGGGACTCGGTTTGCGAATCGATCACCTCCTTTTAGGCCAGGCTCTCGCTTCGGGGCTCGCATCCGCCGGCGTCGATAGTTGGCTGAGAGATTTCCCAAACGCGAGCGACCATGCGCCAACATGGATCGAGCTTTCGAATGGGCCAAAGATACAGACGAGGAGGCAAGCGCTTAGACTGCGCCGCCGAGCGGCTGAAGTAAGAGGCCAGTTTAAAAAGACTGCTCGGCACGCCTGAAGATGTTCCAGCAGACGAGCGAGCAACCGAGTTTGAGAAACGCTTCGTGAATGTCAGCGCGCCGATCGAAGCGAGTGCGTAGACGCC
>NZ_CADIKM010000120.1 GCF_902859895.1 Pararobbsia alpina | reverse complement strand
AGATTGCCGCGAATGCGCTGAGCCTGACCGCGCTGAACCTGATGAACCAGCAGGGGACGATCAGCCAGCTCGAATCCGGCGCGACCACGCTTGCCGTGACGAACGCGCTCGACAATTCGAACGGTGGCAGGATCGAGACCGCCAGCACAGACTGGACGCTGGCTCCGGCGTCGCTCGACAACGACGGCGGCACGATCACCCATGCGGGAACCGGCACGCTGACCGTGACGCCCGGCAACGGGAGCGGATTGCTGTCGAACGCTGGCGGCCACATGTCGAGCAATGGCCAAGCGGTCGTGAGCGCAGGCAGTGTGAACAATGCCGGCGGGACGCTGAGTGCGAATCGCAAGCTGTCGGTGACAGCCGCCACCCTGCTGGGCCATGGCACCTACCGTGCCGTCAACGATCTCGCGCTGAACCTGCGGGGCGACTTCAGCGACTTCAACATTACGCCGGATGATCACTTCCATGCTGGGCACAGTCTGACCTTCACCCTGCCCGGAACACTGAACAACGTCGGCGCGCTGTCGGCCGTCAACGACTTGACGGTGAACGCGGGCGACATCCATAACGCAGGCACGCTGGCCGCGGGCGGGCGGCTCGACACGCAATCGAACACCCTGACCAATACCGGCACGCTCGTCGGCGGCAGCGTGTCGTTGCAAGCCCGTCAGACGATCTCCAATCGCGGTCCGAGCGCCTTGATCGGTGCGACCGACAGCCATGGCACGCTCGAGTTGCTCGCGCCCGATATCGAGAACCGGGACGACACGACCGCGACCGATACACCGGCCTCGACGGCGATTTATGGCCTGGGCCAGCTGGTGCTCGCGGGCGGCAAGGAGGCGAACGGCCACTACACGCGCGCCGACGTCATCAAGAATCAATCCGGCCTGATCCAGTCGGGCGGCGAGATGGCGATGCACGCGGCGCGCGTGACGAACACGCGCCGCACGATGGGCGTCTCAGGCTCCACGTCGTCGGTCGATCCCGCCCTGCTGCAAAGTCTGGGGATCAGCCTGAGTGGTTGGACCGGGCGGGTGAACGTTGCCGATCCGAACAGCATTGGTGGCGTCTACGTCGATCCGCCCCATGGCGGGCAATACAACAGCCTCTACCAGTACACGACCTACAGCGGCACCGCGACGGCCCGTACCGTGACGTCGATCAGCCGGCAGGCACAGGTCATCTCGGGCGGGAACCTCGACTTGTCGGATGTCGGCACGTTCCAGAACTACTGGAGCCAGGTTGCGGCGACGGGCCATATCGCGCACCCACAGTCGCTCGATCAGGATAGTTGGCGTGGCCAGACACCGCCCCAGGTGCAGGTCGCCTACACGGGCGACTACCACTACCGTAACTACGACGGCAGCGTGCCGGACTGGACGTACTCATTCTGCGGCAACGGTGCGAGCTCGGGATCGAGTTCCGGGTGTAAGGCACCGGCCGACGTTCGCACCTATGCCCTGCCGAGCTACGAATCGACGTTCACGGCGAACGGTTCGATCAGCGGCACGGGGGTCACGGTCAACAATGTCGCGGGCAATACCGCGGGCCATGCGTCGGTGCCGCCGCTTGCGGCATCGGTCGTCGGTCAGGTGACGCTGCCAGGCGGGCTCGATGCCGGCAATCCTATCATTGCCGGCGCGGTGGCGATCAACGTGCTGGGTCATATCACACTGCCGACGGGCGGATTGTTCAGTGTCGCTCGCGCGCCGCACGCACCCTACCTGATCGAGACGAATCCGGCCTTCACCAGCATGCGGCAGTGGTTGTCGAGCGACTACTACTTCGAGCAGATGGGGATGAATCCGGGCCAGATCCAGTTGCGCCTGGGAGACGGCTTCTACGAGCAGCGGCTTGTTCAGGACCAGATCCTGTCGCTGACCGGGAAGTCGGTCCTGACGAACTACGCCAGCACCCAGGACGAGTTCAAGGCCTTGATGACCTCGGGCGCGGCGCTTGCGAGATCGCTCGATCTTGCGCCGGGCACCGGGCTGTCGCCCGATCAGGTCGCGCAGTTGACGAGCGACGTCGTGATCATGCAGACGCAGATCGTGGACGGACAGACCGTGCTCGTGCCGGTCGTCTATCTGGCACAGGCGAGTCAGGAGCACATGGGCAACGGTCCCGTGATCGCCGCGACGAACATCGATCTGAAGAACGCGACCGTGACGAACAGCGGCGCGATCCACGCATCGAACGCGCTGTCGATCGCGGGCAACCGTATCGACAGTACCCACGGCACGCTGCAAAGCGGCGGTCAGATGTCGCTCGCGACGACGGGCGACGTGAACCTGACGTCGGCGACGCTCAAGGCGGGCAACCTGAATCTCGATGCGGGCGGCGATCTGATTCTGGATACCGCCGTCAAGACAATGAGTCAAATGGGCCCGGACGGCCAAAAGCGAATCACGAGGACGCTCGGCGCGCAGGCTGGCATCGACGTGACACACGATGCATCGATCAAGACAGGCGGCGACTTCGAGCAGCACGCAGGCACGCTGAACGTCGGCGGTGCGCTCTCGGCCAATGTGGGCGGCAACTGGACCTTGGGCGTGCAGGAGACGGGCGAAACCAAGGTTGTGCATCGCGCGAACGGTGTGTCCGACACGCATTTCGTGAACGTGACGGGCAGCAGCGTGAAGGTAGGCGGGGCGTCCACGATCACGGTCGGCCAGGACCTGAGCGCGACGGGCGCCCATCTTGAGCTGCACGGCGGCGGCGCGATCGCGGCCGGCGGCAACGTGTCGCTGCAAACGGCCACTGCCACCTCGACGATCGACAGCCACAGTTCCGGCAGCGATCATCATGGCAGCTACGCAGAGACGCTACACCGGTCCGACGAGACGATCACCGGTACGACGCTCAAGAGCGGAAACACGCTATCGATCGCCTCAGGCAAGGACATCCACGTCATCGGCAGCGGCATCGATCTGACGCAGGGTACCGCGTCGCTCGCGGCGGCGGGCGACGTCAACATCGGCGCGGCGAGCGAGACGCATACGCTCAATACCCATGAAACGCATCGTCACGGAACCCTTGGCGGCCAGACCCGTGCAGAGAATCGGTCAGACCAGACCGTCACCTACGCGGATGGCAGCACGATTTCGGCGGACAGCGTGTCCGTTTCGAGCGGGAAGAACCTCACGGTGACGGGCAGCAGCGTCGTCGGGACCCACGATGTCGCTCTGAACGCGGCGAACCACGTCAACCTTGTTGCCGCCACGACGACCTATCAGGACAGCGCATATCACCAGGAGAAACATTCGGGCCTATCGACGACGGGTGCCGTGGGCATCCGCATTGGATCGAGCGAGCAAAGTACTCGCTACGACAGCCATGCAACGACGCAGAGCGAGTCGCGCAGCACAGTAGGCAGCGTCGAGGGGAATGTCTTGATGATGGCCGGCAAGGATGTTCACGTGGGCGGCAGCGACGTGATCGCCGGCAAAGACCTGACGCTGATCGGCCAGAATGTGAATCTGGATCCGGGCACGGATGCGACGCAAAGCCATGCGAGCCAAAGCTCGAGACAATTCGGTGTGAGCGTCGCGCTGGGCGGAGCGGTCGGCAATGCGATCACGACGGTCGATCAGAGCCTGGATCGCGCCGCGCGGACGGGCGATTCACGGCTGGCGGCATTGGATACGGCGCAAGC
>NZ_CADIKM010000119.1 GCF_902859895.1 Pararobbsia alpina | reverse complement strand
TGAACCCGGATCGCATCGACAACCAGGACGGCGCCCCACAGCGCAGTAACCAGGAGCGAAAAGCCGCCTGAGATTTAATCGTCGAGGCGACAACTACCTTGAAAATTTCCGCCGGGTCTGTAGTAACCAGGTCTGTAGTAACCAGGGCCGTAATAACCGCGACCGTAGTAACCGCGGCCGTAATAGCCTCGAAATCCGCCGTATCCGTAGGAGGGGTAACCGTAGGAGGGGTAACTATAGTATCCGGGCCACAGCTGCGGTCCATATATCACCGGCCCGTAGATGAAGGGCGGCGGCGCATAGATAACCGGCGGACCCACGTACACAGAGCCCGGCACACCGATGCCGACGCCGATGCCTACAGACACACCACCCGCCTGCGCGAAGCTGGCCGACCCCGCGCCAAGCGCGGCAGCGACCAGAAAACGAACGAGCTTGTTCATTTGCGTTCTCCCCGCCTCGAGTTCGTTTCGAACGGCCAGCGACAGCGCAACGAGCAATGGACAAATAGCGCTGAGTCCGCTTATATGAGGGGCAATACGCAGAGGCTCATACGCGAGGCCGAAGGGGGCCCTGCTCTTTAGAGTCGGCGGTTCCGAAGTCGTTCAAGAAGGACTGCGGTCGTGACTTTCCTGCATCGATGCACGAATCGAGCCCGAAGCGCCTGCGATGCTGCGGCCCGGGTAAGCCGGAACGGCGCTGTTCGCGACGCTGACCCCACTGGGAGCAGAATTCGTCGCCCTAACCATCGAGGTCGCCATCGTCCGCCCAAAACCGATTCGGGGTCGCGCGTTCACTATCTTCAGCGCTGATTGGGTCGCACGCAATCTGCACACAAAAAGCGTCCCTTCTTTTTCCTGTTCAACTTACCGCAAATGGGCGCGATGTCATGTTGTGGTCGCGGGGCTGCACACAGGACTCCCAGGGTGTAAACTTGTCATTGTTTGAGCCCCGAAATCGGGGCCGCTTCGTAATCTGGCTGGCTTCTTGTCGCCGGCCATGTTGAGCCAGCGCGCTGGTGCTGACTTGCGAGGAGGAGCACATGGCTGCGCGCTCAATCGCATCGCTGTCTCTATCCTTCGGTCTGGTCTCCATCCCCGTCAAGCTGTATTCTGCGACCGAAAGCGCTTCCGACGTGAGGTTCAACCTGTTGGCACCTGACGGTTCCCGCGTGAAGCAGCAGTACGTCTCCGATTCGACCGGAGCAGTCGTCGAGCGCTCATCGATGAAAAAAGGCTACGAGTTCGAGAAGGACAAATTCGTCGTATTTACTGGTGACGAACTCAAGGCGCTGGAGGAAAGCGCCAGTCATGTCGTGGAAATACTGGCCTTTATCCCGGAGAAAGCTGTCGACCCAGTTTATTACGACAAGGCGTATTTCATTGCTCCCGACAAACGAGGTGGCAAGCCATACAGCTTGCTGCAGCAGGCGTTGGCCGAGAGCGGACGGTGCGCACTTGCGAAGTGGTCTTTCAAAGGCAAGACCCGCATCGTCCAGGTTCGGCCAACCGAAGATGGACTGGTTTTCCAGCAGTTGCTATTCGCTGCAGAGGTTCGGTCACTTAGGGAGTTGAACATCGAACATGTTCCGGTGTCCGCTGCTGAATTGAAGCTCGCGCTCCAGATAATCGAGCAGGGTACTGAAGAAAACTACGACCCAACGGCCTACGAGGACGAAGAGAAGAAGCGCATCCTTGCGGCCATCGACAGAAAGATTGAGGGCAAGGAAGTCGTCTTCACCGAGCAGCAAGAGGCGGTTTCGGGCGGCGAGGTTATCGACCTGATGGAGGCCTTGCACGCCAGTCTCGCAAGGAGAGACGCGAAAGGCAAAACCATTCCTGCGCCCCGGCGCAAGAGTGCGGAGCCGGTTACGGAAATTACTGCGGCGCCCAAGGCGCGGAAGCCGGCAGCCCGCGCTTCGAAGGCACCCGCCGAGACTCCACCAAAGGTGCGGGCACGCAAGTGACGACACGACACACCGCGCACGATATTTCGCTCCCGCGGCTGCTGACCATGTTGGGAGTCTCCAGGCGAGTGGTGTCTGACCTGGTCGCCGCTGGCTTTGTAACGCCATCGCGCGGGCCACGAAACCAACTACAGTTCACGTTCCAGGACGTCGTCCTGCTGCGTACTGCATTGCAGCTGCGTGCCGCGAAGATACCCCCGCGGAAGATAGTTCACGCGCTCTCGCGGCTAAGGGCTGAGTTGCCGGATGAACTTCCTCTCTCGGGCATCCGGGTCACGGCACTCGGCGACACCATTGCAGTCAAGACTGGGACATCCCAATGGGACGCTACCACCGGGCAGCTCCTTCTCGACTTTGAAGTCGCAGAAATCAAGGGAAAGGTTGTTTTCCTCGACACAACGCCGGGCAAGAAGGAAGCGGCACTTCACGCGGCGGAGTGGTACGACCTTGGCGAGCAGCTGAGGACGTCCAACGTCAAAGGTGCGGAGCGAGCGTACCGGAGAGCGTTGGAACTCTCGCCCGAGCCGTATTACGAGGCGTACGTCGACTTAGGTGCACTGCTCTGCGAGGACGAAGGGCGATGCGAAGACGCGCTTCGCGTCTTCGACCAGGCTCTGGCGCTTTTTCCTGATGACGCAGTGTTGCATTTCAACCGAGCCGTCGCCCTTGAGGGGCTTGGTCGACTGAATGACGCCGTACAGAGCTACGAGCGCTGTCTTGAACTCAATCCTTCCTACGCCGATGCACACCACAACCTTGCCATACTTCGCGACTCGCTTGGTGACAAGCAGGGCTTCGTGCGCCACCTGAGCGCCTATCGCCGGCTGAACATCTGAATACCCCAGAAGAGACTGATGCCGTCGGGTTTCGAAGCCGTACATCAAAGGTTATTGCGAAGCTACGGCTGCAAAGTACCAATTCCTTGAGTCGCGAGGCAATATATTATCGAGGAGAAATCGAATTGTCTTTCACTCCGTCTGTGTACTTAGAGTGTCCAGCCACACCTAACTACGTCGCCTTGGTAATGTCGCTAGCGCATGAACTGATGGCACGCAGAAGAACAGCGAAAGTGCTTTCAGACGAATAGATGCCTACGTTTGAGCAGTGAATTTCGAGGGCAGCGGTCCTTGAAGGCAACCATTCGGACGTGTCGACGCTGCCCCCGCAAATGTTGGCATCTTCTGCAACCATGGGGCTCGCAGCCTTCCACGAACTCTGAAAATATGAAAGTCCTATTCGTTGATGACAACCAAGACCTCGCCGACATTTTGGCCGAGTTGGCTTTTCAGATGGGTCACGAGGCGCGAGCGGCCTACAACGGCTCGGCGGGGCTTCAGGCTGCCCGTGAAGAACAGCCCGATGTTGTGTTTCTGGACCTGGGTTTGCCCGATATGACGGGAATAGAAGTGCTTCGAGCACTGCGCAATGCCGAGGGGACGGACCGTGCCCTCATCTACGCGTTGACAGGCACCCAGTAGGTCGACGTGGGGTTGGACGGTCATGCCTTCGATGGTTATTTGCTCAAGCCGGTTTCGATAGATACGCTGGCAGGTATTCTCGACAAGCGTTCTTAAGACGCCGACCGGATGGCTGATAGACTGGCGGGTATGTTGCCCCACGCGCTTTCCAAGTGTCTTGGGGTGTCGTCGTCTTTGGAGTGGCTCGAAATCATGCCGATAAATTATCTCCGAGCTTTCACTGCGCCCACACGCACTGACAACTCAAACCGGCGACT
>NZ_CADIKM010000118.1 GCF_902859895.1 Pararobbsia alpina | reverse complement strand
ACCACGACTGTTCAGTCGGATAGCCGACAGCATCGATGCGGATGCCTCTCAATCGAGGCACCAAACGCCAATAGGCCGAAGGGGCCGATGCCGACCGGTTCGCGCCGGGTGGCCTTCACGAACGATTGAGCCCTGCGTTCGTTACTCGCCTTTGTCGCGCAGCAACGTGCCGATGTTTTGCATTTCCTTCTGCACTGCGATGCGGTCCAGCTTTTCGAAGGGCAGGCTTGCAAAGAGTTCGATGCGCTTTCTCATTTGCACAAAGGCCCGTAGGAATGCCTTGCGCTTTTCTTCGTCAGAACCTTCAGCCGTCGACGGGTCAGCCACGCCCCAGTGTGCTTTCGCAGGGTGACCGGGCCATATCGGGCAAACCTCGCCCGCCGCGTTGTCGCACACCGTGAAGATGAAGTCGATTTCGGGCGCGCCGTCTTTCGCGAACTCGTCCCAGCTCTTGCTGCGCAGACCCTCGGTCGGAATGCCTTGCGAGCCCAGGAGTTCAAGCGCGAAAGGATTCGGACTCGTGCCTGGGTGGCTGCCGGCGCTGTAACCCACAAAACGGTCACTGGCGAGGTCACTGAGCGCAGCTTCCGCGAGAATGGACCGCGCGGAATTGTGAGTACAAAGGAACAGGACGTTGTACTTTCGGTGTTCGGTCACAGACTTCTCCTGACGACGCTCGGGCGATGTGGCATTGAAAGAATCCATATCTCCAATATAATGGAAACGTTGTGGCGCAGCAAGCGTGGGGGCACCGAGAGTCCATCGCAAGCAATCGTGATATCAGGGGGCTGCAGTTCGACCCGGCACACGGTGGTGCCGCGTTAGAATCGTCCCATAACCTTGAAGACCGAGCCTTATGAAGGAAAAAGACGCCATTAAAGCTTTGGCCGCGCTCGCACAGCCGACGCGTCTGGCTATTTTTCGCCTGCTCGTCACAGCCGGGCCCGAGGGACTGAACGTCGGTGTCATTCAGGAACACCTGGACCTACCCAGCGCGACGCTCTCCTTCCATCTCAAGGAACTGACGCATGCGGGCTTGGTGACGTCCCGTCAGGAAGGACGCTTCGTCTACTACGGGCCCGAAATCGAGCACATGAACGACCTGGTCGGCTTTCTGACTGAGAACTGCTGCCAGGGAGTGGACTCGGCTGCCTGCAAGCCCGCCAAGAAAGTGAAGTGCAAGCCCGTGGCAGCATGAACACACACTGAGGTCGGTAAGCCGGGCGGGCGCAGATCCATCGTCCGCATCGGTCTCCGACTGCGACGGCCTCCCTTGGGACCTAGCCGTTCTGTTAAAGAGTTGCTAGGTGGGTCCTGAGTTGCCACATTCACGCCTCAGTCAACGACTAACGCGTTACTTTGTCCGTGGAAAAATCTCTTCGGTCGAAGCGCCCGCCGACACATGGCTACCGCGCGTCCTTCCTGCCGTGGCTGGCTCAGGTCAATCATTAGCCGAAATCCGGTTTGTACCCATTTTGGCGTTCCTCGTAACACATCGCCGTCCATCGGCTGCCACACTGCATGGCTCTGCGGTGACAAGCACTAGACGCGCAATGTCCGCTCGGCACTTATCCGTTTTACAGATATTGCCTGAATATCTGAATTTCAGCTAAAATGAAAATAGCCGAATCTCGGATATATCATATGTCTCTAACCGTGCCGTTCCAACCGCTTGTGACTGCCTTGCAGCTCGGTCAATTGCTGAAGGCTGCACGCAAACGCCGCAAGCTCACGCAGGCGGAGGTGGCGGCCCGATTGGGCTTGAGCCAGAACCGTGTCTCCTATCTGGAACAGCACGCCGACGAACTGAGTTTCAAACAGTTGCTGGGTTGGTGCACGGCCGTCGGGCTGGAACTGCGGCTGGGTGAGCGCGAGAGCCTCGAATCGACCAACAAGACGGAGTGGTGAGATGGGCCGGCGCTCGCACAGCCAAACCATGACGCTTTGGGCCAACGGCGAATACGTGGGTCGCTGGACAATCACGGCCCGCGGCGACATGGAGCTGCAATACGATGCGGGCTGGCTCGCCTCTCCGCGTGGGCGGCCAATATCCTTGTCGCTGCCATTTCACCTCAACAACGAATCGTTGAAGGGAGACAACGTCGCCCACTACTTCGAAGGCCTGCTGCCTGACAGCGACGCCATCCGCAAGCGTGTCGCAGCCCGCTTCAAGACTGGGTCCACCCAAGCCTTTGACCTGCTAGCCGCCATCGGGCGCGATTGCGTGGGCGCACTGCAACTTCTGCCGGAAGGCGAGGCACCTCCTAGTGTCGGCCGCATCGACGGTGTTGTCATGGACGACGAAGCCATCGAACGCCACCTGCTCGAGGTCGTGACCCCGGACCGCTTCGCCGGTGCCCAAGACCCTGACGATGACTTCCGATTCTCATTGGCCGGCGCTCAGGAGAAGGACGCTCTCCTGTGGTGGGATGGCAAGTGGATGAAGCCGCGCGGCGCGACGCCCACTACGCACATCTTCAAGCTGCCGCTTGGCCTGGTTGGCGGCCGGCAGGCAGACTTCAGCACCTCAGTGGACAACGAATGGCTGTGCCTTCGCTTGTTCAAAGCGTACGGCCTGTCCACGGCGGAAGCTCGTATCGCCACGTTCGGCAAGCAACGGGTACTCGTCGTCGAGCGATTCGACCGCTTGGTGTCGTCCGATGGCACTCAGCTATTCAGGCTCATACAGGAAGACTTCTGCCAAGCCACTGGAACATCACCACTCGTAAAGTACGAGAACGAAGGCGGGCCTGGTCTCAAGCAACTGTTCACCCTCGTGCAGCAGTCACTGGATGCCGAGCGCGATCTGCGAGCCCTCATGGCTTCACAAATCCTGTTCTGGATGCTGCGCGCGCCGGACGGTCATGCAAAGAACTTCAGCATCCAACTGCAGCCCGGGACAGCTGGACGTTTCCGGCTTACGCCGATGTATGACGTAATGTCCGCGTATCCGGTCATCGGCGACGGGCCGAGCCAGTGGGCCGCGCAGGACCTTAAGCTAGCCATGGCGCTGCTGGGCAAGAACCGGCACTATCACATGCATAACATCCAGCGCCGGCACTTCAATAGCACAGCCAAAAGGGTTGGCTATGGAGAAAACGCCGAGCCGTTGCTTCAGGAGTTGGTCGCACGGACGCCAGAGGTGGTAGCGCAAGTGCAAGCGGAGCTGCCGCGAGGCTTTCCGCAGCAGGTGGCCGACAAGGTGCTGGGCGGGCTACTGAATGCAGCCCGGGCACTCGAAGGTATGCCACCGGTCTGACGCCCTCGGCAATCGTGGCAACGCTCACCTAAAGTAAAAACGCCTCAATTTATGAACTGAGGTGTGGAGTAATCAACGTACTTAGCGACTCTTCAAGAGAACGGCAGGCCATAAGGGCGGCCGTTGTTCCTGAGGCCGCGCTCTCAGCAGCAGCCGACTTTCTTCTCAATCGCGACCGGAATCGACGTTGCCGGAGCACAGCAGGCCCCTTTCGCGTCAGAAGTAGCGGCTTGTCGGCTTTCCTCAAGTTTGGGGACAACAATGTGCACGTGAAATCGCTTCGTTCAAGACTCCGTTTCGTTGGGCGCGCAGTTGCATTGCTCGGCCGCGCAGCAGTTTTCCATCAGGAAATCCATGAGCGTCTGCATATGGTCATAGCTGGCGCAGTAAATGATGAAGCGACCCTGACTCTTGCCCTCGATAAGCTCCGCGTGGGCGAGCTCCTTCAGGTGGAATGACAGCGTGG
>NZ_CADIKM010000117.1 GCF_902859895.1 Pararobbsia alpina | reverse complement strand
CTCACTATTTATCCTGTAATGTAATAGTTTCTATCGATCACATAGGTTTTTTCTAAGATCCCGAAGGGCTAGCCGGCATCATGGACTTTTACCGATCAGTGGCGGCTTAGTCGAACTTCCTTCCCTACAGGCGGGGTACCGGCGCGTTCGACGTAAATCAGTTCTGCGCGTCGCGCATTCGAACTGCATCGTCGTGTACCGCGTCACTTCGGCTGCAATTGAGATTGACCGGCTTGGGTCATGCGTTCTTTGACGCCCAACGTTTCCTGATCCCCGTCGGCATGAGGCCGGTCGACGAAGGCTGACGAAAACGGTTAAGCGCAGGAGCAGCGGCTAGCACCTGCGCAGTACATTTTCTGCGCGAGAAATGGGAAAAACGTAACGCCCGACTGCCTCTTGCTGGCGGGCGGGCGAGCGGTCGGCTGTGACGCTCTCCGTCTCATGCGACAGTCGCGAGGAGGTCGACGCGATGAGTACAGCAGCAGCGGCTCGCGGCGGGACACGCAGGCCACTGCGCGCA
Source organism: Pararobbsia alpina (assembly GCF_902859895.1). GTDB lineage: Bacteria > Pseudomonadota > Gammaproteobacteria > Burkholderiales > Burkholderiaceae > Pararobbsia > Pararobbsia alpina. The sequence continues at coordinate 3,371 of NZ_CADIKM010000117.1, read as the reverse complement.
ATCGTTCGTCCTCGCGGCGAGGCTCATCGTCGGGGTCAGCAACCGGTGCGGAAGTGGCATCTCCCCGCTGCGCACGTGGGTCACAAAGAAGCGCACTAAGCAGCATCCATAGCGACGTGAACCTGATGACGAGGAACGCAATACCGGGCGGGTTCACGGAGCGGATTGCCTCCACGTCGGGCTCGCGTGTGGAGCGCGTCGGATCACCCGCGCGCGCTGAGCGCGAGAAGCATCTCGCGCTCAAGCGTATGAATGTGCGTAGCGTTCAGTGGCGGGGCTGGAAAGCGTTGGCGGGACAGCGAACTCGAACAAGCCGTTGAGGTCGCCTCGGGAAAGAGGAACAAGCGATGCTTGTCACGGTTGCTTTTAGTGACCTCCCCCGTGTCCGCCACCACCGTGCCCGCCACCACCACCGTGTCCGCCACCCTCATGTCCGCCGTGTCCACCGCCATGCCAGTGTTCATGACCGCGCCAATGGTGGTCTCCACCCCATCCATCCCACATATTGATCGTCCCGAACGCAGGGGCGTAAACGGGTCCCGACGGGTATCCATATGGATAGCCAGACGCAGAATCGTACGGCTGGGCATACCCCCGCGGAAGATAGTTCACGCGCTCTCGCGGCTAAGGGCTGAGTTGCCGGATGAACTTCCTCTCTCGGGCATCCGGGTCACGGCACTCGGCGAGACCATTGCAGTCAAGACTGGGTCATCCCAATGGGACGCCATTACCGGGCAGCTCCTTCTCGACTTTGAAGTCGCTGAAATCAAGGGAGAGGTCGTTTTCCTCGACACAAGGCCGGGCAAGAAGGAAGCGGCACTTCACGCGGCGGAGTGGTACGACCTTGGCGAGCAGCTGATGAAGTCCGACGTCAAAGGTGCGGAGCAGGCGTACCGGAGAGCGTTGGAACTCTCGCCCGAGCCGTATTACGAGGCGTACGTCGACTTAGGTGCACTGCTCTGCGAGGACGAAGGGCGATGCGAAGACGCGCTTCGCGTCTTCGACCAGGCTCTGGCGCTTTTTCCTGATGACGCAGTGTTGCATTTCAACCGAGCCGTCGCCCTTGAGGGGCTTGGTCGACTGAATGACGCCATACAGTGCTACGAGCGCTGTCTTGAACTCAATCCGTCCTACGCCGATGCGCATCACAACCTTGCCATACTTCGCGACTCGCTTGGTGACAAGCAGGGCTTCGTGCGCCACCTGAGCGCCTATCGCCGGCTGAGCATCTGAATACCCCAGAAGAGACTGATGCCGTCGGTTTCGAAGCCGTACATCAAAGGTTATTGCGAAGCAACCGCTGCAAAGTACCAATTCCTTGAGTCGCGAGGCAATATATTATCGAGGAGAAATCGAATTATCTTTCACTCCGTCTGTGTACTCAGAGTGTCCAGCCACGCCTATCTACATCGCCTTGGTAATGTCGCTAGCGCATGAACTGATGGCACGCAGAAGAACAGCGCGAGCTTTCAGACGAATAGACATCCTAAGGTTTGGGTGAATCTCGAAGGCGGCGGTCCTTGAAGGCAACCATTCTGACGGGCCGACGCTGCCCCCCGCAAATGTCGGCATCTTCGGCAACCATGGGGCTCGCAGCCTTCCACAGAACTCTGTGAACTCGGGTTCGTCGCCAAGACAGCCAGACTGGCGGGTCTAGGCGTGGTTACCCGCTTTGGCGGCCCGCTGGTCGCATACGGTGAAAGATAACGGCAACTCGGGACGCCAAGATATGAAAGTCCTATTCGTTGATGACAATCAAGACGTTGCCGACATTTTGGCGGAGTTGGCTTTTCTTCTGGGTCACGTGGCACGAGCGGCCTACAACGGCTCAGAGGGGCTTCAGGCTGCCCGTGAAGAACAGCCGGATGTTGTGTTTCTGGACTTGGGTTTGCCCGATATGACGGGAATAGAAGTGCTTCGAGCACTGCGCAATGCCGAGGGGACGGACCGCGCCCTCATCTACGCGTTGACAGGCACCCACGAGGCCGACGCTGAGTTGGAGGGTTATGCCTTCGATGGGTATTTGCTCAAGCCGGTCTCGATAAACGCGCTGGCAGGCATTCTCGACAAGCGTCCTTAAGACGTCGACCGGATGGCTTCATCGTTTTCCGCGGAGTCGCGCGTCGAGGATGAGACAACTCGGCCCAGCGTAGTGAGGAAATTTGAGAAATTCGTCAGGAGACTCGAACACTTCCACGCGGAAGCCCACGGAGCGCATAAGCGCGCCGAGGGCTTGCCGGATTGCCGCGTCGTCATCGACCACGTAAATGACGGAACCGTCGGTTGTCCCGGTTTCAGCCGTCGTTCGTCGGGGCGGACCAGTAGTCATCGGTGCGTTCCTCGTGCAGCCGGAGCGCGGTCGCATCGCGCTGTCGTTGAAATGTTCTACGCCCCGGATTGGCACAGGAAAATTCGAACCTGCGATTAGCCGTACAGCGTGCTGTTCGCCGCGTCAGTGTGCAAGGATAGATTCAATCGTCCGCCGCCGTGGCTCCCCAGAGACCCCTCGCGCCCATCAACCCAGGTCAGATGGACGAAGAATGCGGTCCACCCTCTCCGGCGGCAGCGAGCGCGGTGCCAGGCGCCTTGATGACTCCCAGCCGCTTCGAACAATGACTTCAGGCCGCCCGAACTTGAGCCAATCCCACCCGTTGCTGCGAGCCCGGCCGGGCGCGTCAGTGCCCCGAGACGATGGTGCCGTCCTCGTCGAGTCGCTGGCTTGGTGCCAAAGCTCGACCGCTTCCTCCTCACCGGTTAGCGCTACGCCGACCCGCTGGCAGGACTTGCCATTGCCGGTTACGTCACGGTAACGTTCACGCAAAGCGACAGCAGGGAGGATGCAATCATCGCCGCGCCAAGCGGCTCAGTGCCGAAAAGAAGGCGTCGTATGACGTCGACAAAGATACGCGTCGGTAAGCATGTCTAGCGCGTTCGCCATCAATCCGCTTGACTGAGTCCGAGGCCGGCCGCCATGCCGACGACGAACATGTTGTCCAGCAGGTGCAGCAGTGAGCGAGGTTGCGTTGGATTCCGTCATTACGTGCCCTTCGTGCGGGCATACTTGTCAATCTTTAGTGTGCTGATGGCAAACCGCACAAAGTAGCAAGGTTGGACTAACCGGTCCGGAAATCGTCTAGTGCGACCTTAGTGCCCACCGCCAGCCACTCCAGAGGAAAGTGTGTTACTTCGACTCGAGGGCGTCGAGGCGCGCTTGCGCAATCTCGTCCGGGTGTTGGCAGTAGTACACGTCGAACAAATTTGTATGCGGCCGGCGAACCCATCTTGAAGTCGATGGGCAATCGAATCAGTTCGATGCCGATGGTCGCCACTGATGCGGCAGCAGCTCTTCAATACGACTGGCCGCATGCGTG
>NZ_CADIKM010000116.1 GCF_902859895.1 Pararobbsia alpina | reverse complement strand
GTGTGCGCTGATATGCCGCACCCATCGTCCTCATGCCTGCGCAATCAGACGATTCCGAACAATTTTGAGTTTGTGTTAAGCGCCGCGAATTAGCACCTTCTGACAGTATTTGCCAACTGCTTTCGATATCCGTCTGCGGCATCGCTACGTTGTGCAAATAGAAATGAATGATCGTCGTTATCGCCTGGTGTTCAGCCGGCGGCGGGGCATGCTGGTGGCCATGGAAGAAACAGCGCGCGGCGCTGGCAAGGCCGGCCAGGGCGAGACGGCTGCAATGAGTTCTGTATCGGGTTCTGCAAGGGGTTCTGCCTCGCGTTCTGCAGCGCGGGCGCCGGCACGATCGGCGGCAACGGCGATGTGACGCTGACCGGCCAGACGCTTTCGAACACCCAAGGCGCACAGATCGTCGCCGGTCACGACCTGACGCTGAACATCGCGCAGTGGGTCGAGAACACCGGCGGTACGCTTGCCGGGGCACACAAGCTCACGCTGAACGAGCCCGGCGCGGCCGTCATCAACCAGAACGGCTCAATCCACGGCAACGGCGCAATCGCGCTGAACGTCGCATCGCTCGACAACACGTCGGGCAGGATCGGCAACGACACCGGTAGTGGCGGCAGCATCACGATCGCTGCGGGCACGCTGGGAAACCAGAACGGCGCGATCGGCAGCGACCAGAACCTGTACGTCACGACGAATCAGCTGTCGGGCGACGGCACGATCATCGCCGGCCATGACGGTACGTTGAGCGTCAACGGCCACTACACGAACGATGCGGCGAACCGGATTCACGCCAATCATGATCTGACGCTCACGACGGGGGGTGACTTCACGAACCAGGGCACCCTGGACGCCGTGAACGCGCTGACGGTCAACGCCGCCAAGGTCGACAACCAGGCAGGCGCCGATCTGAACTCGGCCAGCACGACGATCCACGCGGGTCATGCCATCACCAACGCGGGGCGTCTCGAAGGCGACACGGTGACGACGCACAGCGCGTCGCTGACCAACCTCGCCACCATCGTCGGCGACTACGTGACGCTGAATGCCGCGTCGATGTCCAACACCGGGTCCGCTGCGGCCATCGCAGCAGCCACGCAGCTGAACCTGTATGCGTCGAATACGTTGTCGAACACCGGGGGCGCCAGTCTCTTCAGTCTGGGCGACATCCATATCGCCGCGGACGGCACGCGTGATGCAAGCGGCCTGCTCACCCATCGGGCGGCTTCGGTCACCAACGACCAGTCGACCATCGAGGCGCAAGGCAATCTGGAAATCGCCACGCAGACGCTGACGAATACCCGTCCGGCGCCCACCGTACAGACGGTGACGGCGGGCGTCGACACGGCGCACCAGACCAAGCGCGGCAAGTACATCGCCTGTGCGACGGGCAATGCCAACAACCATTCATCGTGCACCCAGGCCGTGTGGGACTATGGCTACAAGACCCCGCGCACCGACACCTTCACCAGCGCGTCGATCGTCTCGCAGGACCCGTCGCAGCACCAGATCGTGCTGAACCTCAACGGTCAGCCGCAGACGATCTACTACAGCAGCATGACCAATAACGGCGGCACGGTCACGCTCACGTACTGGGACGCCTACGACCCCCATCTCCACTACCTTCCGTCCACGGAATACGCGACGCGCAGCGATGCGCACAAGGGCTACCAGCGCGTCGAGATCGCGCGCGATACCACGACCACGACGCAGCAGGATCAGGCGACGGGCGCGGCACCGCAAGCCCAGCTGCTCGCAGGCAGCAAGATGACGCTCGCGAACGTCGGCACGATCGACAACCGCTATAGCGCGATCGCAGCCGGCCACTCGATCCAGATCGGCAGCACGCAACAGGGGGGATCGGTTGGCAGCGGCAACCATGGTGGCACGACGGTCAACAACACCGGGCAGACGCTGTACCGGTACCAGTCGCAGAACATCGTTTCGACCTACGCGTGGAACGAGGACACCCATCGCGATGTCGGCACCGTGGCGCAAGCGCCGCTCGTGCTGCAACCGGTCGCCATCGGCGGCACGGGCGGCACGATCATCGCGAACAACGCGGTGCAGATCCACGCGACGAACCTCGACAATACCAACGTCGCGGCCGCCAGCTCGGCCACGGGTGCAACGGGCGGCACGCTCGGTGCGAACCCGACGGTCGCGAATGCGCCGCAGTCCGTGGCGAGCAGCACCGGTGCGCTGAACATCCCCCTGCCGACAGGCGGGCTGTATGCCTTCCAACCCGCGCCGGGTCAGCCGTACCTGATCGCCACGGATCCGCGACAAGTTACACGCGTTTCATCTCGAGCGACTATATGCTCGGCCAGCTCGGGCTGAATCCACAGGTAACCGAGAAACGCCTCGGCGACGGCCTGTATGAGCAGCAACTGGTGCGCAACCAGGTGACGCAGCTCACCGGCCGGGTGTACCTGCAGGGTTACACGAATAACGAGGACGAGTATCGCGCGCTGATGACGGCGGGCGCGAACACCGCGAAGCAGTTCAATCTGGAGCCGGGCATCGCACTGACCTCCGCGCAAATGGATGCGCTCACGAGCGACATCGTGTGGCTGGTGAACCAGACGGTGACGCTGCCTGACGGCAGCACGCAACAGGTACTGGCGCCGGTGGTGTATCTCGCGCACACGCATGCGAACGACCTGCAGCCGAGTGGCGCGCTGATCGCTGCCGATGACGTGGACCTCCATACAACAGGCAGCGCGACTAATTCCGGTGTGATCAAGGGCGGCACGCAGACGGTTGTGGCCGCGACGGACATCCTGAACCGCGGCGGCTCGATCAACAGCAGTGCCACGAACGGCACGACGACCGTCTCGGCGACCCACGATGTGGTCAACGCGTCGGGCCAGATCACGGGTAACCGCGTGGCGGTGCTGGCGGGCAACGATATCGTCAATACCACGCTGGTCGATACCGTCGGCGTGAGCGCGGTGTCCGGCAATAGTAAGGTCCAGACAACCCTGCTCGGTGCGCAGGGCACGATTGCTTCGAGCGGTGCCACGAGTGGTGTGTCGGGCGGCGCGTCGACCGGCGACTTGGTCGTATAGGCCGGACGCGACCTGCGCGTGCACGGCGCGAATATCGCCGCGAGCGGTGACGCGCAGCTCACAGCGGGCCGCGACATCACGGTCGACGCGGTGCAGTCCACTATTGCGCAGTCGGTCACGAAAAACAGCCAGCATCACTGGGAGGCGAACAGCACGACCCACGAGACCAGCGCGATCTCGGCGGGCGGCAGTCTCGCGATGCAAAGCGGCGACGACACGACGCTCAAGGGCGCACAGGTGGTGGCCGAGAAGGACCTGACGGTGGTCGCGGGCGGCAATCTCATGGCAACGACGGTGACCAATGAGGCGCGGCTCGATAACGTCGCGACCGACGACAGCACGCGCAAGGAAGTCGATCATGCCGACGACCAGCAGGCGGTCGGCACGCGCTTCTCGGCGGGCGGCAACGCGACGCTCGCCGCGGTCGATCCCGACGCCGGCGACCATGCGCGCACCGACGGCAAGGGCAATGTGACGCTCACCGGCTCGTCGTTGACGGCGGGGGCGACCCACGACGTGGCGAACGGCAGCGGCGCCGCCACGATCGCGGCGAGCGGCAACGTGACGATCGACGAAGGCCGCGAAGCACACGACAGCAGCACCTCGGTTGAGTCCAAGCGCGGCAGCTTCGTCCACCGCTCGACGACCGATACGGCGCAGCGCACGCAGGCGAATATCGGTGTCGCCAGCACGGTGTCCGGCGAAGCGGTGGCGATCCGCGCCGATCGGGATCTGACGGTCCGGGGCGCCACGGTCGTCGGCACCCACGACGTGAAGCTCGCGGCAGACGGCAACGTCAAGATCACGACCTCGCAGGATACGCAAAC
>NZ_CADIKM010000115.1 GCF_902859895.1 Pararobbsia alpina | reverse complement strand
GACGCTGCCGCGAGGCGGGCGTGCAGCCCTCGATGGGTACCGCAGGCGACTGCTTCGATAACGCGATGTGCGAATCGTTCTTCGGCACACTCGAAGCGGAGTTGCTCACGCACGAGCACTTCGACACCCATGAACAGGCCAGGCGCCGCCTCTTCTGGTTTCTGGAGAGCTGGTACAACGTACGCTGCCAGCATAGAATTAGGTGTCAGCCTAGGGTCGCTCAAAGCTCAACGTGATCAGATCTCCGCTGCGCTCGACCGCCTCACCGGCGGCTATTAATCTGGCCTGCATTGCCCCCGAGACACCATCGCTGCGGCTGATGGCGACTCCGCCGCGCTGCTAATCCTTCCCCCTGACAGCATTCAAAATGCCCGCTTTATAGAGTGATGGTTCTCTCGAAAGCCGCCCGAAAATCCTGCGCTAAGCCCCGCCCGCGTCGAGGTAGTTGACGCCGATTCAAATTTCTCCGCTATTAACTAATACGCGCTTAACACGGCTCCTGAATGTTAAGCATCGCCCGCTCGTGAGCAGATGCTCTTGCTCAACAAATCCGTGCGAGAGCATTTCATAATGGCCCGACCCAAAGTCCCGCCCGAGCAGTGGATCGAGCGCGTCACCAGTTCGAATGCAACCGGCCGTCACGCTGGCGGTGATCGCGAAAAGCCTCGAGGGTTCTCGGGATGGCCGCCTCTACTCGGGCGATTCCGTCACGAGCTGGGGCACGTCGGTCATCACGCTGCTCCTGCATCACCTGGGCGGACCTGCAGGGCATGACCTGGCGCTTGTTGTCGACCACCGCGCCCTGATCAATCTCCAAGGGTCATAGGGCACATAGGGCAGGGCAGCCCCATTGGCGCGGATCTCGATGCGCCCGGCCGGGTATTCGAAGACGTCAAGATACTGGTAAATCAGGCTTAAGCACTACTCCTGACCGCAGGCGGCTTTGAGCAGGTTCGCAGAGGACAAGTGCTCTCCCTCCAGCGTGTCGTGGCTTGTGCGCGCACTGTGCATGAGAGTGCGTCATCTTCGGATAGTCGCGTCCGCCGAACCGCCACCCCGGACTTTTATAACGACTTTCCGCAACGCCGTAGAAACGCCAGTTCAAAACCCATGCCGGACGAAAAGATTCGCGCCCATATTGTGCGAGTGGTCGAGGCTGACACGCGCTGTCGCTGAAAAAACCCACTGATCAATCGTAAGCGCTAGTCTTCGCTGATAATGCAAAACATTAGTTAAACCATAATCTGGAACTTGAACAATCTGGATCAACGGCTTCGCTGACTCAACTACATCAAGATAACGCGTCACCAGTTGCTGCGGCGCCGAATCAGGATAAGGAGAAGCAGACGCGCGCTCATATCGATGCTCCTTCGGAATTGGAGCAATATAGTAGTTATCCATTTGTGCATAGAGCTGCTTTTCCGAATTTGATAAGTATTCCATTTGGTACTGGTGCATATACTGCTGCGGCGATGGAATAGCCGGAAGAACCTCCACTTGTGGAGAGGCTATATTGGCAACGATCTCCACTTCCCGTGATTCGCCGATAGCGCCATCTGCGAATGCGGATCCGCCCGGCACAAAGAATAATGCGCCGATAATCCATTTTCTTTCGGCCAGGCACCTCATGAGCATACCTCCAATAAAGGATTAAAAAAATCACATTACTGGTTATCCCGGTTGCACAGGCTATTTGCTGCAGGCACGAATATATTGTAGTACGTCCATCGCGTTTGACCACCTCGCATCGGAAGTCCTCCCGTCGCGCCTCAGAGAGCGATGCAATGTCCATCATTCGCTGAACGCCCGATCATGCCGGCAACGGACCGGGCATCACAGCCCTTCAATCCTTGAACACAACGACCCAACTGACAGGACCACGTCATGTGCATCCTGTCCGCTCCCTCTCATGCAATCGCACGGACAATTGGCGGGGTCGTAGGTGTTACGGTCCGGACGGCGGCTCGGTGCGAGCACGCGTCCTAACGTAAAGAGCGCGTGGCTGTTCTACCTTGAAAGCTGCCGTCCTGGCGGCCCTGTTCACAGTGTCCCTGATTGTAGTAGGGACGGGCGACGACTTTGGCGACCCTGCACGAGTGGCATGCGAACTGTCGGTGCTGATGGGCATGGTTCGATCTGCGGGTCAATTGCTCCTGACGTCAAGAGCTCTGTCTCGGCGAGCTTGAACACTGCGACCGCGTCACGCATTGCCTGAGCCTGTTCGGCCATCGAGTGCGCGGCCGCCGACGCTTCTTCGACCAGCGCTGCGTTCTGCTGGGTCACCTGGTCCATCTGCGTAACGGCCTGATTGACCTGTTCGATGCCGGTGCGCTGTTCCTGCGATGCTGACGAGATCTCGTCCATGATGTCTGTCACACGCTTCACTGACGCGACGACTTCGTTGATCGTGCTGCCTGCTTCCGCCACGAGTTTCGAGCCGGCCTGCACCCGATCCACAGATTCGCCAATCAGCGCCTTGATTTCCTTGGCCGCGCTCGCACTACGCTGTGCGAGCGTGCGGACCTCGCCGGCCACGACCGCAAAGCCACGCCCCTGTTCGCCGGCGCGCGCGGCCTCGACCGCTGCATTCAGCGCGAGAATGTTCGTCTGGAACGCGATACTTCGATCACGCTAATGATGTCGGCCATTTTGGTGGAACTGTTGGAAATCCCGTGCATCGTCTCGACCACGCGTCCGACTACCTCGCCGCCACGCTGTGCGATGCCCGAGGCCGTGGTGGCGAGCGTACTCGCCTGCTGCGCGTTGTCCGCGTTCTGACGTACGGTGCCCGTAAGCTGTTCCATCGACGCGGCTGATCTGCGCTGCCACTGGCGATTTCTCTTGCCGCACGCTCAACATGGGACGTACTCGCGCTGACCGCACTCATTGCCGCTTCAATCTTCGCGATCGACACCTTCAGTACAACAGCTGTTGACGCTCTGACCGGAATGTCGTCTATGGAGAGGCATACCCGTCCGCCCCGATCCACATGTTCGACGATCAACGACAGGTCGGCCGCCTCGACTGCGGACCGACGCAGTTGCAGCGCGAGAAAAATCTCGATCGCCGTCTGCAGAACCACATACGCGGCGTGGAGCACCACCAGCGGGAAGTCCGCATGCGTAGTGCAGTACACGGAAAAACCAAGCGCCTGCAGCCGGTCGAATAGCAGGTGTTGAATACCAAACACACCCAGCAGCCAGCACGATCGGCCGCCAGTCCCGGTAGACTAGCAGCAGGCCAAGCAGGACAAATATACCGAAATGGAATTCGGTCATGCCGTGTGAGAGCTGGATGTGGAACGCCACAATCGCTGCATTGCAGGCGTGGGGGGCTAGCCAGTCGTCAAGAAAATTGGATCAGTTCCTCGGCCGCATGGCGCACCCAACCTCTCGGCGTCTGCGCAACATCGGATCGACCGTTGTAGTGCCGCGCTCAAACCCGACTCCGCACTTCCGGCCAATACTGCGGAGGGATGCGGGAGACGGCACGCACCGCGGCTGCTTTCCGCACGCTGGCGGACTATCTCGAACGTCATCCTGAAGCGCTGATCGGCAAGGCGGAGGAAAGGAAGTGATACGCCTATCCTTACGCCCTGCGATCGCGATGGACGCTCAGCTTCCTCGATTCGCCGCCGGCAGCCTGAGCGTCACAACCAACCCCCCGTCCGTCGAGTTGCGAATCGTGCAATCGCCTCCATGCTGTTGCACGAGCCGGTTGACGATCGCGAGGCCGAGGCCGCAGTGGCCATCCCCACCGCGTGACGAATCGAGTCGCACAAAAGGCAGCACCGCGCTGCTGATCTTGTCCGAAGCGATCCCCGCGCCGTGGTCACGAACCTCGATCACCCAGTCGGTTCCGCTACGTTGAGTCGCGATGTCGACCGGCGGCTCGCCGTGA
>NZ_CADIKM010000114.1 GCF_902859895.1 Pararobbsia alpina | reverse complement strand
TGAACCCGGATCGCATCGACAACCAGGACGGCGCCCCACAGCGCAGTAACCAGGAGCGAAAAGCCGCCTGAGATTTAATCGTCGAGGCGACAACTACCTTGAAAATTTCCGAGGTTGATTGAATTGCCACTTTAACCGATCCGGTAGGCCTATTTGCACATCAGAGCCCGTTCGAGTTGGTCGTGCGACAAGTGGCGCAGGTCCATACCCTTCACGATGTAGATGATGAACTCGGCGATGTTCTTCGCATGATCGCCGATCCGCCCCCGCGTTCTCACAGGCCGGAGAGTCTTTCAACGAATTTCTGTAGTAAATCGGCAAGAGGATACTTTAGCAGCAGCAGTGGCGCCATCGGAAGAAAAGCCGCGATCGTCAATTGTGAAAGAAGACGTGGGGATGCGGGTATCCATCTTACGCTGCCGACCTCGGTGATGACACGCTTCAATGCAACCAGCGCGTTCAAGTCCGGTGCCCCAAGCAGCTTATCGTCTGGTACGCGCTCGGTTCCCGCCCATTTTTCGTCAAAGAGGGTCGCGTAACGCTCAGCAAGTCTCATGTACTCCTCTGTTCCCTTCATCCGGCAAGCCCAGAGTTTCGGCGAAAAGATCGCCAAAGGGACTAAAAATAGTAATGCGTCTACGAGAACGACCGTTGCTATCGCCGGATAGATGGCATCATTAGGCATCGTCCCTGCTCTCACACCCTCCACGAATGACGCCGTCTGGGTCACCGATATGGCGACAACAAGCGGAGCGAAGTGGGCGTGAACGATCTCGAGATATCCGATTCCGCCCGCACCGTCTGGATGAACAGGAACAAGACGAAGAGGCAATCTGCACAGACTCCCGAGGAAGTACCACCACAGCAGCAAGCGCCAGAACCAGCGAAGAATAAGGAAGCGAAACACCGTCAAGCACACATCCCAATACCACTGCCCCGTCAGACTGGACAAAACGGGTGGGCGATCAAGCATGTAGTCCGCGGCCGTCCCGAAGCGCGTTAGCTTTGTGCCATACCACCAGAGAATGACAGCCAGAAGTACGCACACGGCCTCAGGAATCCATGAATCTCTCCAACGGACGATGCGGACGATTTTCGACGAGAGGTTCGGCAGTGCTCCCTCTGGCACTACGCCCGAACGCGCAAGGGTACGGACGAACGATGCCACACAAGGGTCCACAGAAGATTCGCACAAGAAGAGCAGCGGGATAACAACGAGCAGACGGACATGCATGCCGACCGCGAGCGGAGATGCAATCCAGCGCGACAAGCCTTCTGTCATCGCGAGCGCAATCAGAACGATCCAGAGTGTGAGGCCAAGTGCCAGGCCCAACGCGGATGTACGATTTCTTCCATGGACAAGCTGCATGCGGCACCCTAGGCGATGGAGGGGACCGCCAAGCAGGGACAGCTCGTGAAGCTCCGTAGTAGGTCTTGTCATCAGTGGCGCGACCTGGCTGCTTCATCTGTTCGAAAACGGGCACGTACCCCAACAAAGGGTCTCGCGATTCTGATGCTGTAGTAAAAATGATGGACTATTATCATCCTAATCGAGGATCCGGAACTTGCTCTTCTGGTACCGCCGCGCTTTGCAGCCTCCCAGGACATCAGTGGCGGGTTGTTATGAGCGCTCTCTTGTCCTTCAGAACCGTATGCGCACCCCGGCGAATGGCCCCGCTGTCCTGATGTTGTAATAGAACGAGGACGAGTTGTAGTCCTGGGTGAGTATCCGATATCCCCCGGCCAGGTTGACTGACTTGGTGACGTCCCAGAATGCGGCAGCAACAAGTTGCCAGGCAAAGTTGCTGCCCCCCGCACCGACATCCGCGTAGCCGGTCACCGACCATTTTTCCGAGAACCGGTATGTAGCGCGAACGCCAACCAGTCCATCGACCCAGCTGACGCCCCTGCCACGCTCAACGCCTGCAGGTAACAGAGCACTTGGGGAGAAAGACAGGGTGGTGTTGAGATTCGTGTAGCGAAGGCCTGCCAGTACATCAATCGGTGTGGTATCACTATCCAGCACACGGTAGGCGCCCGCAACCTGCAGAACACCGTTATCCAGTTGCAGCTTCGCCGTGCCTAGCCGGCCACCCAGAATCGGATCTGACGTCTTGGACACGCTAACATAGAACCCGTCGACGATGATGCCCCAGCGGCCCTTACGCGCTTCGAACGTCCCCATGGCGCCGAAATTGAGGTTGTGCCAGATATTTGAAAAATGCGCATTGACGTTCTGCGCCGCGATAACCTGACCGACACGAATAGTGCCGCTTTGGCCCGCCATCCAAAGATAGGGCGTCACCGAGAACGTCCAGTTATTCTCGGTTGGTGCTGCCGTCGGCTGCTCCTGCGCACCAACCGATGCCACCAGAGCAAACAGCGATGCGCCCGTCCCACAATTCCATTTCAGTTGCCACATTCGCGACCGCATTTGAACACCTCCCGGGCGTCGGCACCGCAATCACTGCGACCCTGCTACCGGAAGACCCTCGCATAATTCGCGGTAAGGGTTCCCGGATTGGAGAGCCGTTGGCGCGGCCAATCGGGTATCGATAGCGCTGCAGGGCAACGCGTCGGCGGACGCGCAATCTCAACTGCCCGTTCGAACGCCTGCCGTGTCTCATCCCGGGCCGGTAACTCGACGAACGCTGCGGCTCTTCCCTGTCGGAGAAGCCGCCACGGTTTCGTGATAGCAAACAGATGCATCGCCCGGCTGATGATGCCCGTCCAGCCAGTCGGGTGGCTAGCGCCGAGTTCCGCCTCGCTGTCACGGTGGAAGTACTCTTAGAACAGCAGACAATCACGCCGTGCGAGTCTTCCTGAAACTTCCCATTTCCACCGCGGACCGGTCGACGGCCGTCGCTGCCACACCGGAAGATGCTCGTTAACCTTCGGCCGATCTCCGCAGCGACTTTGTAGAGCGGGTACGCCCGCGAGCGAGCCTGACCGTAATTGAAATAGTTCATGCGTCACCGGGCCCGCTATAGGCTTCGCGCACCGTGCCCCACTGTCTCTCCGACAGACAAGGTCCCCATATCTTCCATGGAGCGACGCCACGTCGGGCTTCATCGAGCCGGTCATGCTCTGCAATCACTTGACACCTCCAACCGATGGGCGTCACCCGGCGAGCCTGCTGAATGCCGGGTGACTTCCCTTCCGGTTCATCTCAGCTCAGTGATGCGCACCGCCTCCCGCATCGTCGAGTTGGCGCATAACGGCGTCGAGGTTGAACGACGCAGGCTTCTGACGCGGCGGATAGGCCTTGAAGTTTTCAATCTGTGCCGCGACGACCGCCTGCATCGCATAGAGCATATAGGCGTGAGAGATCATCCAGTCGTAATACGTGTTCGAACTTTCGTCCGCACGCTCGAATGGATCGCGACGCAGGTGGAACATCTTCGGAATGCGCAACCGCACGAAAGGCTCGGCCCAACACGCCAGCTGTTTGGCCCGCTGCTCCAGCAGCACCATTTTCCAGTCGCGCACACGGATCGCCATGATGTCGCCGTCGTCACTGATATAGAAAAACGACTCGCGTGGACTTTCTTTCACTTCCCCAGTCAGATAGGGGAGCATGTTGAAACCGTCCAGGTGAACCTTGTACGTTTTCTTGCCAGCCTTGTGTCCTTTAAGCAGTTCTTCCTTGATGTCCGGCTCGCCCGCCGCCGCGAGGAAGGTCGTCATCCAGTCCTGGTGCGTGACTATCCCGTTAAGAACCGTACCAGCAGGAAATTTCCCCGGCCATCGAACAAACGCGGGCACGCGCCAGCCGCCTTCCCAGTTCGTGTTCTTTTCGGACCGGAAAGGCGTGATGCCGGCATCGGGCCAGCTATTGAAGTGTGGGCCGTTATCCGTCGAATACATGACGATGGTGTCGTCGGCAATCCCCAATTCTTCGAGCTTCGCCAGCATCTTGCCGATGTTCTCATCGTGCGCGACCATGACGTCGTTATAGTCGCCTTGTCCGCTCTTGCCCTTGTGCTTCTCGGCAC
>NZ_CADIKM010000113.1 GCF_902859895.1 Pararobbsia alpina | reverse complement strand
GCAGACAGTACATGCGCAACATTCTCGGCACTCCGATGGGCTGTCGGCCCACACGCCCGCTCTTCGGGTACAGCGGCTCGATCACTGCCATCAGGCGAGGCCACGGCACAACCGCTTCCAATTGCGGCGCACAAACGCGGTCTTCGGTAAGCGTCGTGCCCACGGCGATGTCGTAGGTTTGTTCGTGCTGGAGGACGATCTCGACCGAGGCTGCTCAGTCCCGGAATGGACAATTCGAGCGCCTCCCGCGAGTTCAGCGCCGGGAACGGATGCCGTGCTTATTCATGGCGATTCCAATATCGGGAAGACAAAAATTACAACGAAGCTCCGCCGTGCGCATCCCAATAAGTTTGACGACCGTAGCTGCGTCGAACGTTGGTCCGGGGTCGCCATGCAGATGCAACGCCCGACCGGCATCGATTTTACTCGGGCTATTTTTTGAGCTCGGCGCTCCGCCTAACGCTACCGCCGGTCTCGCCTCGCTGGAGAGGCTAACAAGCGACATTCTCAGACCCGCGGCGCCGCGGTCGTGGACGAAGTGCACCATCTGTTGGCCCGTACGTATCGGGAGCAAAGGGCGTCCCTAAACCTTCTCAAATACTCGCCACCGATTTGCAGATCAGTATGGTTCTAGTCGGCACTCGGGATGCGGTCCTGGCGCTACAGACGGACGCCCAAATGATCAGTCGATATCGACCCCGGCAGATGGCGCCCGCGGTATTCGCCGACGGAACGGATGTCGAGGAGGTATGGGGTCCGGCTGCTACGCTCGGAAAGCCAGCCCGCGACACAGTCATGGTCGCCCCCCGGCGTGGCCGCCGGGATGGCCAGCGCAGCGCGCGTTCGGCCCCGAAGGCCGCCGCATCGGCGCTGGCCGATTCGCGCGGTTCGTTCTCGCCGCTCGCGAGCTCGAACCCGAGGCGGGCCCAGCCCGCGGTACCGTCTTCGAGCAGCGCAACCTAATTTGCACGTCGGCCTCGATCAAGGTCGCCCCTGAACACGTTCTCCTCTGCGACGTTCTCGTCGCATAAACGAGAAAGAAATTCGAGCGGTCGCCGTGGACCTGTTCAAGGACCGCCTGGCCGGTTCGACATTGCTCCTTTGGTTGGCATCCTCCTGTACGTAAATGGTCCTCTATTTTGTGGCCAACTGATTGCCGATTCTCCTGCACTCGACCAAGCACTCGCGGGGCGAAACATCCCTGCTGCTGAGTCTGTCCCTCATCATGAAACCATATTCCCTATACCAATCTCTAACATAGCTAGACTAAAGTATAACTAGACTAAATTATTATCTAACTCAATAATTATAACGACCGATTTTTTTAAAAGCAGCATTTGCTTATTTAAATTTTGTCCGAATCACAGTTTTTGTTATCGATTATCACCATCGAACGAACAGGCGTGCACCGTGGAATGAGTCGTAATCTGATTTTCTGCCCGCCCCGACCAAGCGCCTGCCCGGGTCTCCCTAGTTGCAGCACTTAATGGAATGCCAATGTACGCAGATAACATCGATGAATTTGCAAAAATCGGCGCCCGCAAAGTGTCGACTATTCTTCGCTCGCCGCTCGGATTTCTGATTGGCGCAGGAATGGCCGGTGCCTACATCGGCTTTGGCGACATCCTGATGTTTTCGGTCGGCTCGCATGTCGATCCGGCTTATGTCCATCTGATCATGGGCGGGGTATTTGCCTGTGGGATGACTATCGTCATATGCGCTGGTTCGGAGCTGTTTACCGGCACAGCGATGTACATGCCGTTTGCGCTATTGCGGGGCGAGACCGGCATCGGCGGTATGGTGCTGGTCTGGGTGGTGTGCTGGATCGGAAACCTGATTGGCACGGTGGTGCTCGCTGCCATTCTTCACGCGGCCGGCGGGGGGGTGTTGCTAACCGACGGGTCAGCGGTTTTCTTCAAGGTAGTCGAGGCGAAGATGTCCACGCCGGGCTTGCCGCTGTTGGCGAAGGGCCTGTTGTGCAATTGGCTCGTATGTCTAGCGGTGTGGATGGCAGGTCGGACCAATAATGACGCGGCGAAGCTCGGCCTCATCTTCTGGCCCATTTTTGCGTTCGTCGCCTGCGGCTTCGAGCACTGCGTGGCCAACATGTTCGTGTTCGCGCTCGCACTGATGGCCGAGCACCCGGCCGAGATTACGCTCGCTGGTGCCATTCACAATGAAGTGTTCGTCACGTTGGGCAATCTCATCGGTGGCGCTATCTTCATGAGCCTGGGTTATTGGCTGCAGGAAGGCGGTATTGGCCATTCATCGACAGCACGCATGCGGGCGTTCGCTGGCAACGTTCTCAGGCATTGAAGCGGCAGCTCGTCTCTTCGTGTGCCGCGCCCGCTCGGGTGCGGTGCGACTCAGGCAGGCGATGCGTTACTGCCAGCAGCGCCGGCCATCGATTCGAGGCATAACCCGCGCGCAAAAGTCAACGGAAGTAAAGTAATGGAAAAATCTAAGCCACAGGGTCGAATCGACCCGTATTACCACCCGGCCGCGGGCTCAATCCACCCAAGATAAGTGCGTCTGCCGCGCCGGGACGCAATCAAATCAAAAGCACTTGACATCAAGCCAACTTCGCGGTGCCGCCAATGAGGATCGTTTTGATCTTCGTTGGCCAGGATGTCTTTTTCTACTCTGCTTGCCGATCTCGCGGCCCATATACAGACTGAGCAGTTTCGCCAGCTTACCCGCCATCCTGAGCAGCCCACGGCCTTCCAGCGTCGTCGCAAATTGCCTTTACCGACACTGATCGCGCTCATGCTCACTGGCATGCGCAAAAGCGTCCAAGCCGAACTGGACGAATTCTTCGCCCATCTGCAGCAGCAGGCACAATTGCTACGCCAAGTGTCCGAGCAAGCGTTCGCGCAGGCGCGCGCCAAACTCTCCACGACCGCCATTCCGGCGCTCAATGACTGGCTGATCGAGCAAGCCGGGCGCCATGGTTATGTGCCGCGCTGGAACGGCTTGAGGCTGGTGGCCGCCGATGCCTCCACCGTCCGGTTCGGCCTGCGCGCCGGCCACGTCAAGCGTGCCGCGCTGCCCGACCAGCTCGTGTTCGGACTCTTTCTCCCAGACGCTGAACTGATGCTGGCCGCCTCCCTGCATAGCGTGCTTGAGAGCGAGCGTGAAATGCTGTTCGAGCACCTGGATCGTCTCTCCAGCGACGATCTCCTGCTGCTCGATCGGGGCTATCCCTGCCGCTGGCCGCCTGCCGTCCTGAATCAGCGCGGCATCCCTTTTTGCATGCGCGTCGAGCAATCCGGCAATGGCGGCTTTGCCTGCGTACGTCAGTTTCTGCGCTCCGGCCTGGACGAGCAAATCGTGACCCCGCGTGCCCCGGATCATCGCGACCGTTCTCAGGTGCAATCAAAGTCCTTCGGTCTGCCGTGCTCTGCGATCATGTCGATTGCACGCGCACCCGAGCCTCTAGCAGCCTGTAGCGAAGCGAAGCCTCCGGTAATAGTCGGTGGCACCCCGATGTCAAGCAGCCTTACTTGCCGCCACCGGCCCCCCCAGCACCGCCACCGCCGCGGACCACCAGACCGACGCGGGTCGACGGGGCGGACCACCGTGAGGGCTTTGTGGTCGGGGGCGCAGCACGTGGGCACGTTTGATTCGAGGCGCGATACTTCGCATGTGGGCGTGGGCGCCACGGCTCCCGCAACGACGGGAAGGGGGTAGTGAAGGTAAACCGAACCGTGCGCTGCAGCGCTTTCCGATTGCCCGGCGCTCGCTACGAGCGCAGTCCCTCCGGGCTTGCCTGCGCCTTCTCCTTGGTCGGCAGCGTGAAGCGGAAAACGGCGCCGTGCGGCTCGTTCGGCGCGGCTTCGAGCCGTCCGCCGTGCGCCTCGACGATGGACCGGCTGATTGCAAGGCCCACGCCCATGCCCTCGGCCTTCGTCGTATAGAACGACTCGAACAGGCGGCCTACGTACCCGGGGTCGAGACCGGTGCCGGTGTCGGCTACCTCGACCATCGCGATGTCCGGGTCGGCCCTGGCT
>NZ_CADIKM010000112.1 GCF_902859895.1 Pararobbsia alpina | reverse complement strand
TTTCATTCCGATCACCTCGCCAACGGCGCCCGATGCCACGAATTTCGTTCCGGCGATCCTGAACATGCGGCCCGGCGAAAGGGAGTTCTGGCGGGTGACCAACACCGCCGCGGATAGTGTCCTCGACCTTCAGTATGTCTTCGACGGCGTGCCACAGACGCTGCAACTTGTCGCCGTGGATGGGGTTCCGTTAAATTCGCAAGATGGCACCGAGCCCGCCGCCGTGACCCCGGTGACACACTTCACGATGCCACCCGCCTCACGCGTGGAGTTCATCGTCTCTCCCCCTCCACCGCGGGTGCGGCTGGCGCAGCTGACTACCTTGCGTGTCAATGGCGGCCCATATTTCTACAATCTCCCACAGCGTCCTCTCGCGACGGTCCAGCTCCTCGGCGGACGGCGCGAGGGCACCAAGGAGGACAGCAGCGATGATCATCAGATCGGAAGGTCTACCGCAAAGAGCACGACCCAGCAGCGCTTCGCCGGACTCGGAACGGCCCATGTAGCGGCGACCCGCGCCTTGTACTTCAACGAGTTTCCGCTCTCCGAATACTTCATGGGGGTGGAAGGCCAGCCGGAGCGTCTTTTCGATCCGAACGCGGCGCCCTCCATCGTGGTCACTCAAGGAACCGTGGAGGAATGGACCGTTGAAAACCGTACCCCGGAGAATCACGCGTTCCACATCCATCAGATTCACTTCCTGGTGAAATCTCAGGATAACTTTGAGATCAACGGCTCACAACAGGCGCCCGTCATCACCGGCCAGTACCTGGATACGGTACAAGTTCCGTTCTGGGATCAGAACCCTAACCACCCTTTCCCCAGCGTCAAGCTTCGTCTCGACTTCCGCGGGCCGGATATTGGCGATTTCGTGTTTCACTGCCACGTCCTCAGTCATGAGGACGCGGGCATGATGGCAATAGTGCGGGTCCAACCCAGCCCAAAGGGCAAAGGTGAGAACGACCGAGAGAACGACCACCGTTGACTCTCTTCTCTCCAGGTACATGCGGCGCCGCGCGAACGATCGTACGCAAGTGTTGACGTTCTGCGGTGCCGCATCAAGGAGGGAACCGATGAGCAGTGGGCTGTCTCGTTGCACTGTCTCGTTGCGTTCCTCGACGCTCGGCAATCGGGCCTTCGGATCCCCCGCGCTTCTGTCGCTTCCTGGACAGCACGGCATGTCATTTTTGGCCGCCTCGATGGAAGTCAGGCAGATTCACCCGCTTGACCTCATGACCCTTGCCCGCTGTTGAAGCTCCAGCTCGCCTGCGGCTGGTCTAGGTAATGCAATGCCGCGCCGTGTCCAAGCGGAAAAGCTGAGCACGATATCGGCGACATGCATCTCGGGTCAGCAGGGTTGAGCACATCGTACTCTAGCCCGAGGCGTGTGTCATTTGCACCCTCGACAACCATATCAAGCTGTATGGGCCGGCCTTTGACTTGGAAGATGACCCGATAGCCGCCTGTGACAAGGTGACTAAAGACGTCTCGCTCAAATCCCGCCCCCCTGAGCTTGATGAGCCCTTCCGAATCGGAAAGGTCACACAGAGCCGGTCGGTCGAAAATGCTTCAACAGCGATAGCCTCACATCCTTCTCTTAAAGATGTGGCCGTGACGGAGCGCACGAGATACGGCGGCTCACGTGCGCGACTGCCGCGAGATGGAACCGCTGGCTATACATTGTCCCAGATAAGGCGTGCGAGTTTTCGGGGTCCGCGACCAGTGAAAGGAACGTGATGTCCCGCCCTGAGACCCGGACATCGCCGCACTGAACTCGTGCCGGAGAAGCTCGGATGCCAACAACGCTCGCGGACTACGAATCGATGAACTTCGCTTGCTCCATGCCGAGAACGACAAGATTACGGCGCCTCACGACAGCCCAAAACGCCCTTGAGTCACACCAACTCCGGAATTTGAAACACCGGCGTATGCGGATTATAATGCGCATGGATAACCACATTGGAGCGTTTATGGAACGCGCACTTGAAACGCGGCCCCGAAAGGCCACGAACGTCACGCTGCCGGTCGACGTGATCGAGGAAGCGAAGGGGCTTGGCATTAACTTCTCGCGTGCCTGTGAGCAGGCGTTGCGCGACGCGATCAAGGCCGAACAAGGCCGTCGATGGGCGACGGAAAATGCCGGGTTTATCGCGGCGCACAACGAATGGGTGGAGAAAAACGGTCTCCCGCTCGCTGAGTGCCGGATGTTCTGATGGAGCGTTTTGAAGTCTATGCCAACACCGGCAAAACCAGGGCGACCACGCCATTTCTCATCGATGTCCAGAGCGATCACCTCGAAGGGCTTACAACGCGGGTCGTCATTCCGCTTATCCGGGTTGACGCCTTCCCCCCGACGAATCTTCCCACTGATTTAACACCTGTTTTCGAGATCCGGGGCACTAGATGCATGCTCCACCCAGCGTTCATCGGAGCAGTGGCTGTGAAAGAACTAGGCGTCAGCGTAGGGTCGCTCAAGGCTCAACGTGATCAGATCTCCGCTGCGCTCGACCGCCTCACCGGCGGCTATTGATCCGCCTGCATTTCCGTGCCGGCGTCGCGATCTGCTGGGCGGCCGCGGCACCTGCCTCGACATCCCAAAGGAGGTAGCCTTTCTCACCCTCCTCGCCGTAGTGAAACCGGCCGATCGATCCCGCGTAAGCGGCGCTCCGCCCTTCTCTCGTCCACTGTTGCTACTTGTGAATATGGCCGAGCATGAAGGCGTCGCACTGCGCATCAAAAAGACTGCCAACGGTGAACTCATGATCGAAGCCGATGATGCGCACGCCGTGTTCGGTCTGGCATCCGTGAACGGTGCCGTGCGACACACCAACGGTCGGAATTCCTGCACCGCGGAAGATCAGGTTTACGGCTCCGGCTGCGGCGAGATACTGCGCGAGGTGTTCGCCAAGCTCTGTTGCGACCGCATCGACGCCGACGGCGGCCGCGAGTGCCGCTTTGTTCACCGTGGGCACGCAAGTGAGCACCGCGTCTACTTTGATATCGAGCAGAACTCGATCTCCTCGGGTGAAAACACCGCCCCTGCGGACGGGCGAAAGACGTCGCCTTCCAACAACATAGACGGGATAGGGCGTGCCCATCAGCGTAAAGTTGTCGAGCGTACCCGGCGGCTCGTGGGAGAAGATTCCCTGCAGCATAGGCACCGGCATGTCACGCGCCAGCGCGTGAATGTTCGATGCCAGCAGGTGAAGAGATGACGCATATGCATCAAGGCTGGCTTCGCGACTGAGCACTTGCGTGCCAAGTCGGATCTTGCCGATCACCGGAGGACGTGGAGAACGTTCCTCAATGATGCTGCGCGGGGCCAAGCCCGCCAGTTCGGCGACTGCGTTCATTGGGAGAATTCCTTTTCAGGTAAGCGATCACCTTGAGCCTGATTTCCTCCGCGTCAGATGCAAGCGACTTGGCAAAATCGGGACCTCGGTGTTCAGAGACAAGGGTGGGATAGTCGGAGCGTTCCTGCTCCGTCAGTGCTGCGACATAAGCGGCTTCGCAAAAGGCTCGCCACTCGGGAGATTGGCTATTAGCTGACTCTCGGCGTTGCGTGAGAGTTGTTCGAATAGTGTCTGCTACCAACGAATCGATACGGTTGAGTTGGGTCATGACGAAGATTTCAGGAAGTGGAAACAAAAAAAGCCCGTCCCTTGCGGGTACGAGCTTTGGTTTCAAGAGAAACCTGACCGTCATGTCCCCCGAAGGGAACATGACGGACCAGGGAGCGCTGTAGCAATCTACAGGCTCAGATGAGGACGCAAAGTCGTCCTCGCGCAGCATGGTCACGCCGCACTCTAGCCCATTATCGGAATTACATCCGCCGCAGGATCACGGGTCAGCCAACTTTGCTTGCTCTTCTCCGGCCGATCTGGAGAGAGATCATCGAAACCGAAGTTCGAGCAAGACCGAGCAAAGGCAGCACACGCGGTGCGCCAAGGTCAGCACGTGTCACAGCTGAAATGGGGAGCAGATGGCGAATCCACTCGAGACGAGATATCCACACCGATAGCCAATCGGTCGGAGCATGCGCAAGGCACGACTTCTGGGGATTCGCTGATCAATTGACTTCAGCTACACGATGCATGCATGCTGAAGGCGATGCGAACATAACGGTACGGACATGAAGCAACGCAGCTTTGCAAGCGCCGAGTACGCG
>NZ_CADIKM010000111.1 GCF_902859895.1 Pararobbsia alpina | reverse complement strand
ACGCATGCGGCCAGTCGTATCGAAGAGCTGCTGCCGCATCAGTGGCGACCATCGGCATCGAACTGATTCGATTGCCCATCGACTTCAAGATGGGTTCGCCGGCCGCATACGGTAAAACTCTCGCGCGGCCGATGGCAATCGACAGGTTCTACGGTCCACGACGCGCTCTCCTCCTCTGGAAAGCCCTCCGCGGCGCGGCCCGGCGTGCGCTTACCCTTCAGCGTGGCCGGATCGGGCGAGTCGACCGGCGCGCGGGCCCCTGACACGCTCGAGCTCGTGCATGCTAATCGTGACGAATCCAAGTTCGTTCATGTCCGGCTCCCGGGCTGTGCGTGATGCCGCAGCATGCGCCGTAGCGCGCAGCCTTGAGCCGGGAACCGGGGGCAATAGACCGTTTTGGACACTCTTTGCCTCCAGCCTTGCCGCATCGAGCCCCTAACTATGGCGGTTGACGCCATAACCATGCATATGGCAACATATGCCATACGAAGAAAGCCACCCTGTTGTTCGAAGACCGGAGCGTCTATCCGGACGGTGCCATTCTCGAAATGCGCATCTGGCAATTGCCCGCCAGCGACATTGAAAGACCGCACGGGCTGAAGTACAGCCTGTTCTATGGGGGCGACGGCCAGCGAATCATCGGCTACGACAACGAGCGCGGCAAAAGCGACCACCGGCACTACCGCGACCGCGAAGAGCCGTACGCTTTTTCGACGATGGAGCAGATGATGGCTGATTTTCTCGATGATGTTGAACGTGAGCGAGGTGAATCGTGAGCAAAATGAATGTGCATGTGGGTGGTGCGCGGGACATGGGAAAGCGATTCCTGTCAGCATGGAATCGCGCACAGGCGGCCGAAAGGGTCGACGAGCGGCATGTGACCTTTCTATCGCTCGAAGAGATGTTGGCCGCGCTGTCGCCGAAACGGCTTGAGGTGCTGCGCCATCTGCATCGCGAAGGCGCGGACAGCGTAAAGGCGTTGGCGCTCGCGCTGAATCGGGACTATAAGCGTGTCCACGAGGACGTTGCCATACTGGAGAATGCTGGTCTTGTCGTGCGGGAAAACGGACGTCTTGGTGCGCCTTGGGACGCGTTGACTGCCGAAGTTTCCCTTTGATGGCGTCCGCATGACGGAAATCATCGTCGGAGTGCCGCCTAGACACTTGCCGATCGATTCGACAAGTGTTTGCTCGCCCCATCCTGCTGCGCCCTATTCTGTGCTGCTTGGATCGTTGGATCGAAGCTAAGAGACTGAAACGACGGGTTTGGGCATCTATGGCCGCGATCACTTCAACCAGGTGGTTACCAGCTGGAATGCATACGACCAGCAATCGCAGGAAATCATCAAGTTGGCCGCGATCGATCCCAAGACCGCCAATGACGAGGTGACCGCGCTCTATCACTCGCAATTCCTGCCGATACAGGTTTCGCTACAGTCGCTGATCGACGATGTCAGCCAGTTCGACGAGCAGAGCAACGAACAGGCCCAAAAGCACCAGCGCTCGGTTTACACCGTGATCGCGATTCTGGTCGCCGTGCTTGTGATTTTGCTGGGCTGGATAGTCGTGCTGTCCCGCTCGATTCAGCAGGCGCTCGGCGGCGAGCCCGATTATGCCGCGCATCTGTGCAGGCAGATCGCGGGCGGCGACCTGACCATCGCGGTCGATGCGCCCACCGGCAATCAGGAGAACCTGATTGCCGAGATGCGTGACATGAAGCACCATCTGACCACGATCATCCGCCGCATCAAGCATTCGGCGGAATCCATCACCACCGGCGCGCACGAGATTGCGGCAGGCAACAACGATCTGTCTCAGCGTACCGAGGAACAGGCAGTCTCGCTTGAGGAAACCGCGTCGAGCATGGAGCGGTTAGCCGGTACGGTGCGCCAAAGCGCGGAAAACGCACGGCAGGCCGCGTCGCTGGCCGAGAACGCTTCGGGAGTAGCCGCTTCACGTTCCGCTTTGGCGGCTCGCCGAACATGCGCGAATATTCACAGCTAAATTGCGATGGGCTTTCGTAGCCGCGCGCCGCGATTGGCCCGCACACACGCTGGCTGATCCTGAACTCGCCGAACAATCCATCGGGCGCGGTCTATACGTACAATAACTGACAATTTGGGGGATACATCGTGAGCATAGGTTCGGCCGTTCGCCCAGCGCTCGTCTGGTTTCGCGACGACCTGCGCGTGACCGATCATCCCGCGCTCGCGCATGCCGCGGGCACCGGCCGGCCGCTCGTCTGCGCGTATGTTTTCGACCGCTCTGGCGGCAGCACGCGCCCACTGGGCGCCGCCGCGCGTTGGTGGCTCGACGGAGCATTGCGAGCGCTCGACGCGACGCTCGCCAAACGCGGGGGCCGGCTCGTCGTGCTCGAAGGCGACGAACGCGACACGATCGAGCGGCTCGTCGATACGCTCGGCGCGGTGGCCGTATATTGGAATCGACGCTACGATGTCCGCCGCAACACCGACGCCGCGCTGAAGCGCTCACTGCGCGAGCGCGGCGTGACGGTCGAGAGCTTCAACGGCGCGCTGCTGAACGAGCCGTGGGACGTACTGACGGCCGCCGGCACGCCGTTTCAGGTGTTCTCGGCGTACTGGCGCGCAGCACGTCGCCGCGCGGCCGTACCGGCGCCGCTTGCGGAGCCGGTCGAGTGGCATTTCCATCCGTCGCCGGCCGACATCGCGCGGTGCGCGACGGACGTCGACGCGCTCGGCCTTTTGCCGGTCGCACCGGACTGGGCAGGCGGCCTACGCAATACGTGGCGTGTGTCCGAAGCGGACGCGCTGGCGCGACTCGACGCGTTCGTCGCAGACAACCTGCTCGGATACGGCGCCGACCGCGATCGTCCAGATCACGCCGCGACGAGCCGTGTGTCGCCGTATCTGCGCTTCGGTCAGTTGTCGCCGCGACAGGTGTGGCATGCGGCACTCGCCGCCGCGCACACGCGCGGCGGGACGCTCGACACCAACACCGACAAGTTTGTCGCGGAACTAGGCTGGCGCGAGTTCAACGCGAGCCTGCTGTATCACCATCCCGATCTCGCGGTCGCAAACGTGAGGACGCGCTTTGAAGCGATGCCGTGGCGCGACGATCCGAGCGGTCTCGCCGCATGGCAACGCGGCGAGACCGGCTATCCGCTCGTCGATGCAGGGATGCGCGAACTGTGGGCGACGGGCTGGATGCATAACCGTGTGCGGATGGTCGTCGCGTCGTTTCTCATCAAGCATCTGTTGATCGACTGGCGCGCGGGCGAGGCGTGGTTCTGGGACACGCTCGTCGACGCCGACGCCGCAAACAACGCGGCAAACTGGCAGTGGGTCGCCGGCTGCGGTGCGGACGCGGCGCCGTACTTCCGCATTTTCAACCCCGTCGAGCAGGGGCGAAAGTTTGACCCGCAAGGCGACTACGTGCGGCGCTGGGTACCGGAACTTGCCGCGATGCCGGCCGCGTGGATTCACGAATCATGGAGTGCGCCAGACGCGGTGCTGCGCGCAGCGCGCCTGACGCTCGGCGACACCTATCCGTATCCGATCGTCGAGCACGGTGCCGCGCGTCGGCGTGCGCTCGACGCATTTGCGACACTGAAAAATTAGTGCGTTGAACCCAGTCGCCCGTCAACTCAAGTCGGGGTTTGTCTGAACCGATGCAATCGACCCGACTGGCAACCTGCCCAGCGCTCGCCGCCACGATCGGTGCACTCGCGGCATGTGGCTTCGCGGCTGGCGGCCCGAGCGGCAACCCCGGATCCATCGACAACCGCGAAGCGCAACTAGTCAGAAGCCGACACCCGAGCGTCAAACCGATGCCCAAGGCGGGCAACGCTTCATGGCTGGTTACTGTCTCACAGCGATTGGCGGCACGCGACCCTCAATAGTCGGTCATCACCGATCGCTTGGAATGGCCGTTCGAGAGTGCGGATTCAACCGATGGACGCAACACATTGATGAAATCGCTTTGTCGGTGTTTCGAAGTCTAGTGTTTTTCTCGGTCGTTCGTTCAGCCTCTTAGCGACCTCGTTAAGATTGGCTTGGGTGTAAATCGACAGGTCGAGGCCTTTGGGGAAGTACTGTCTTAACAACCCATTCGTGTTTTCGTTCGACCCTCGTTGCCATGGGTTCTGTGGATCGCAGAAGTAAACTTTGATGTCGGTCGCGACGGTGAAGCGCTCATGGTCGGCCATCTCCTTGCCTCGGTCCCAGGTC
>NZ_CADIKM010000110.1 GCF_902859895.1 Pararobbsia alpina | reverse complement strand
AACCCGGCGCGGAAACCATCTGGAAGGGACTCACGAAAGTTCATGTCGCCGCAGAAACAATGCGTTTGTTGCGCGAGGACGGTGGTAACGACGCTTGTGTATAACGAGGTGACCACAACCCCGCTCGACAAGCTTCACCTTCCCGCGCCGCGTCCGCGCGCCGCGTAGCTAGGTCGTCGTCCACAAACACGAAAGCCCCACGACCAGAATACCCGTTGCGTGGGTCTTTCTCTTACTTCGCGAACAATGCCATTTGCGGGCGTTGTTCAGTCAACTCGATCTCATGCGCCGCATCGCTTATGGCGTTGTCGATCAAGTACGCATCGAGCTCGGCCGGCGCGAGGTTCAGGCGTGTAGCGAGCCTCGCGAAGTATTGCCCGCGCTTCGCCATTTCCTGATACCGTTGCGACCCGCCTGACGGGAGACGTAAGATGCCTTCGTTGAGCCAGAATCGGGCTGAATCGATTGGCGGATAGCTGCCGCAGTTCTGCAGTGTCGGAAATCGTCTCTGGGCAGTTTGAAAGGCGCCCATCGTAGCGGCACCGATGAGCGGCGATCTAGCTCAGAACCGTTGCACGACACCCACTTCCACGCCCCGTGCATCCGCGCCTGGGTACGCGAGCGGCAACCCCGGGTTAGCCGAACCTGCCAACGTGTAGCCGGCTTGACTGTGGTTTTGAAGGAACGACAGGGTGGCATAGAGGTCGGTACGCCTCGACAAATCATATTCGCACATTAACGAGGCCTGATTCGCGTCGTCGTGCTGCGACGTGTTATCCCGCAGGATCGCGTAGCCGAGGGCCACGGACCCCGCGGGGGTGAGCTGATACTTGGCGGACAAGCCGTACACGTCGTCGTTCACATCCAGATCATCCCATCTCGATGCGGCGTAGCTGCCGTACAAGGTGGCTTTGCCGATTGCATAGGATGCCCCCGCAAAAACGGCGCGGTCAGTCGTGGTGTTGGTCGCGTTTTTCAGCCACTGGCCCGCGACAAACGCCGCGAGTGGACCGCGCGCGTAGGTGAGATCGAACTGGTAGCTCGACCCTGCGGAGCCGAGACCGCCTGCATTACCCAGCCCGACATAAATCCCTCCCTGTAAGCCGGCGAATTCCGGCAAGAGGTAGGAAACGGTATTGCTGGTTCGAGCGGCGAACGTCGAAAGATTGTTCATCCCCGATGCTTGAGTCCCTCCTCCAAACGCATCCTGGCCGCCCTGATCATTGAAGAGCGGCGAATTCTGTTGGCCGACGCGGACTTGCCCCCAACTGCCGCCAAGGCCGACCCATGCCTGTCGACTGAAGAGCGTGTTCGATTGCGCAAGCGAGCCATCGGTGGGGTTGAAGCCGTTCTCCAGGACAAAGTTGACCCGGTTGCCGCCCCCTATGTCTTCGGTGCCTTTGACTCCGAAGCGGCTCCCCCATTGTCCGCTCGACCCCATTGCCGCTGTAAAGCCCTTGCCGGTATTCACGTATTGCGCAAACTCATCGAGCAGCCCGTACATCGTGATGCCCTCCTGCGCCACTGCGCACTTGGACCAAGCGAGGGCCAGGCCCACGCAAGCAATTCTCTTTCTCATGAAACGCAAAACCTATGTGAGGAACATTGCGAAGCGGGTGAATTGGCCTACCGACGCGCCGTCTTCGCTATTTCTGGTGGGCATGCGCGCGCACCGCGATCGCATGTCGAGGATGCATAGCCCCGCGGTAGCAGGGCTACGGGGTCGACCGCGCAGGCATGCTGCGCGGCCGATGCCAAGTAACGCGGTGCTATTTCACGTCAAATGAGTAGTCACCATGGGTGCGATGCCCGTCCGGCGCAACAGCAGCCCAATGCACTGTGTAGTGCCCTGCCGGCAAAGGAGGCAGCGGGACGGCAAGGACCGTCGGTTGCTGCGGATCGACCGCGGACTTTGCCGTGTTCACCTGCTTACCGCCAGCATCGGTTACCGTCAAACTGCTGAAGGACGGCTCGAGCGGCCCGTCAAACACAATCTTGATTTGGCTTGGCGACGCAACCGTTGCGCCGGCTCCCGGCTCCTGCTTCTGCGGGAAAACATGAGCGAACGCCGCGCTGGCAAAGCTGAGCGCCGCGACGAACGCAGCCCACTTCGTTGGCAACTGCCAGCAAACTCTTCCGTGCTCTTTCATTTTCTGCACCTTCATCATTGCATTAGCGGCTTGCCGATCGTATTTGGCGCTACATCGTCAAAGAAAATGTGGGCCTGAAACAGGATACCCACATGGGAACCGCTCGCCCTGTTGATCGGAATCTGCGCCTCGATACCGAATTGACCGTAGCGGTTGATCCAGATGAACCCCGGATTGGCCGTTCCCGTCGTCTGTCCCTGGCTGCTCGACAAGGGAAATTCGACGAGCGGGATAATGTTCGACAGCGGTTGTGGCAAACCGATGTCACGGACGTACTGTTGAAGATACGGCAGGCTGTATTGCACAGTAAAACCATAGTCAAACGAGTTCGGCTGCCCGGCCCCCGAGGTCCATGACGGGCCGGCCTCGCCCGTGATTGCAATCGGGCGCAGGTACGCAAGCGAATCAGGAAGGTCGCCAAAGCCCTTGCCGGCGAATATCGTCGGGGAGAGGGTTGAATAGCTCGCGGCAATGGCTTTGCTCCCCGTGCCACCCAATTCTGCGTGGAGGCCGATGGAGGTCATGAACTCGTGTGCCTCGTTCACGTACAACAAGTACTTCAATCCCACCCCAAAGTTGTCAAAGCCATGAGCCGTCGGATTGTTTTGCATCGCATACGTGCCGTCTACCGATATTGCCAGCCGTGACGTGATCAGCTTGTCGTATTCGACTTCGAAAGTGTTGATGCTTTGGTCACCGTTGTCGCCGGGAACCCGCTGGTGACCAAATTCAAAGTTGGCTTCGTCCCCGACGCCCGGATCGTCGACGGCCATCGTTGACGGAAAGACACGGTCGCCCGCAATCGCGTGAGCGGTTGCGAGTGACGGAAACATCAGCGTGGCGGCGGTGGCGGCGACAATTGTGAGGCGCAGCGGCACGCCGCGCTGCGTTGGGGTAGCGTTCATGGATCATCCTGAAGACGAATCAATCGGGGCACTCGCGAGGGCGATCAGCCGAGCGAGACCATGCAATGCCGTCGCGGGGATCGCTTCGAGGGGGTTCGAATCAGGAGGAGACGGGAGGCGCGCGAGGCTGGGCCGCCGTGAACGATGCAATACGCCGCACGCTTTCGAATCGCGTAGCAATACGGTGCTGAATCGCCCAGACCGTCGCGGCAAACGTTGCTTGAACAGTTGGTAAAGCTGGCATGTGGGCAAGCAAGTTGCAGTATCCGCACGCTTGCCAGTGGGCCGCTATGGAATGAGGGTCCGGTGTGTTGTCCTGCTGGTGGTCAGACGTCGCGTGCGCTGAGCAAAGCGCATCCGGGAGCGCACTTAGGTCCCGGCTCGCTGCCACCGCCTGAGAAATAGTCGGGGCAAACGTCACCATAAGGATCGCGAGCAATCCAAGGAAACTTCCAATCTTCCGATTGAAGCGGCTCAGCATGCCCGACGATGTTATGGAGGTAATTGCGGCGGATTATGCCACGCCTTTATCCATATCTTTGATTATTTTGCCATCTGCACCGGTGGCTTCGACTGGGTGAACCGATCGGTTCGCGCCGGTCGTAGGCTGCGCCGAGCCTCCGGTCGGAACGCGAGTCTTAAAGCGCTCGGACCGTCGCGCTTCTACGACGCCGTGTGCGGCAGCGAGCTGTCAATCAGCGGCATTCCCCAGTACAAAACGCGGATCAAGCCATGAATATGATCATGCGCCCACCGTGTGACATAACCGCTGTGGGCGCCAATTCGACAACATGCAAACGCCGATGTTAAGTCCAGGTCGTGGTTGCGAGCAGCCGCTATTCGCTGGCGGACATTCGGAGAAACTAACTGAAGGGCAGCAACGGGTCCGAGAACTGCCGAACGCGTGGGGCGGTCCGTCGGCCATGAAGGGCCGTTCGGGCTGGCACGATCGAATGACCGATTCCCGGCGAATTGCGGACCATAGTGGACACGCAACGGGCTTATGGGATAAAGGACATCCATAATAAGAAGCTCAGCGCTAGTGTAGTGAGAGTTAGAAGTTCGTTACATTAGTTGTTCGTGCGGTCCGGGATAACGAAATGCCGCCTGAATAGCCGCTCGGACTCACGTAACCCTTCCTCGGTAAAGACCACCGACTTCGTCTTGTTGACCGGGTCGCA
>NZ_CADIKM010000109.1 GCF_902859895.1 Pararobbsia alpina | reverse complement strand
AGCGCCAGATGTGGTTGACACGTCCAAGCGCAATACCGAGCATGGAACCGACCGAAAGGTGGGGGCTGGAAAGATTCTCACGCGCGTCATAGCCGCATTGGCTGCAGCTTCGCTGGTCGTGGTGGGCGGTGTGGAGGGTGCGCATTACTGGAAGGTCGGGCGGTTCATCGAGTCGACCGACGACGCCTATGTCCAGGCAGACTCCACGATTGTCGCGCCAAAGGTGTCTGGCTATATCGCAGACGTGATGGTCGATGATAACCAGTCGGTAAAGTCGGGGCAGCGCCTCGCGCGCATCGACGACCGGGATCTTCGCACGGCCCTGGATGATGCCACCGCCAATGTCGCCGCGGCTACCGCAGCCGTCGCCCATCTGGATGCCCAGCTTGCCGCCCAGGGTTCCCTGATCCGGCAAGCCGATGCTAGCGTTACCGCGGCTGCCGCCTCCTTAAGCCTGTCCCAACGTAACGACGTTCGTCGGCACGAGATGGCAGAGGTCGGGTATGGCTCGGTCGAGCAAGCTGACAGCGCATCCACCGACGCGAAAGAGGGACGAGCGAATCTTGAGCGCCTCCAGGCTGCGGCGCTCACCGCTCGCCAGCAGGTCGGCATTCTCACCACGCAGCGGCAACTGGCCGAGGCCCAGTTGGCACGGACCGAGGCCAGCAAGCATCAGGCGGAGCTCAACTTGAGCTACACCGGCATCGTCGCGCCGATCGACGGTACCGTGGCGGCTCGCTCTGTCCGCGTGGGCCAGTATGTCCAGGCGGGTACCCAGCTCATGGCACTCGTACCGCTTCAACGGGTCTATGTGATCGCGAACTTCAAGGAGACTCAACTCACTGGGGTTCAGCCGGGTCAGCCAGCCATCGTCCGGGTCGACGCCTTCCCAGACCATGACCTCGTCGGCCATGTCGATACGATTGCGCCGGCGAGCGGCATGGAGTTCAGCCTGCTGCCGCCCGACAATGCGACCGGCAACTTCACCAAGATTGTCCAGCGCGTGCCCGTGAAGATCGTCTTCTCGCTCGATGAAGCCCTGGCTGGACGGATCCGCCCCGGCATGTCGGTCGAGGCGCAAATCGATACCAGGACGCAGGCCGTGAGCCGGATCGCGGGGAAATGAGCATGTCCGCTCCAGCACTAGCGACTACGACAGCGCGCCCCTCCCCGGCCGCAGCCCAGACGGTGGATGAACATGTCTCGACGAGGACCTGGATCGCCGTGGTCGGCGCGGCACTGGGTGCTTTCCTCGCCATCCTGAATATCCAGATCGTCAGCTCGTCGCTAGCGGACATCCAGGGTGCGATCGGCGCGGGATCGGACGAGGGTGGCTGGATCACCACGGCATACCTGGTGGCGGAAATCATCGTCATTCCGATCAGTGGCTGGCTTGCTCGAGTGTTTTCCGTGCGCACCTATCTGCTCACCAATACACTCCTGTTCCTGGTACTGACAGTTGCCTGTGCTTTCACGACCAATCTCGGCCAGATGATTGTCGTGCGAGCCATGCAGGGCTTTGCCGGCGGCGTTCTCATTCCACTGGCATTCTCGATCATCATGACCCGGTTGCCGCCGTCCAAGCACGCGATCGGTCTGGCCATCTATTCAATCTCCGCCATCTTCGCCCCCGCGATCGGGCCGGTGATCGGTGGATTCTGCAACGAGACGTTCGGCTGGCAGTCCATTTTCTTCATCAATCTTCTGCCGGGCGCCGTCATGTTCGCGATGCTCTGGATTTCGCTCGATCCGGAACCCCGTCAGTTCGATTTGCTGCGACGAGGCGACTGGTTTGGCATCGCCACAATTGCCATCGGCCTCGGGGCGCTGGAGACCGTGCTTGAAGAGGGCGAGAAGGACGACTGGTTCGGCTCGCAGTTCATCGTCCGACTCACCGTCGTCGCCGTCGTGTCCCTCGTCGCGTTCGTCATTCTGCAGCTGGTGCGCAAGCAGCCCCTGCTGCATCTGCGACTACTCGCGCGACGCAATTTCGGACTTGGCACCATCGCTAACTTTTTCTTTGGCCTGTCCATGTATGGGTGGATCTATATCGTTCCGCTCTATTTGAGCCGCATCCAGGGTTACAACGCCGAACAGATCGGCGGCGTAATCATCTGGATCGGGCTGCCCCAGCTTCTCATTCTTCCCTTGATGCCAAAGATGATGAAGCATGTCGATCCACGCCTGCTGGTGACGGTTGGATTCGTTCTGTTTATTGTCGGAAGTCTGTTGGCGACGAATCTGTCCGGCGATTTCTCCGGCCCGCAATTCCTTGCCTCGAGCCTTGTGCGCGCGGTGGCGCAGTCGATGGTGATGACGCCGCTATCGGCGATGGCAGTAGCGGGCATCGAACGCGAGTACGCGGGGTCCGCGGCTGCGCTATTCAATATGGTTCGCAACCTCGGCGGCGCGATCGGCATCGCTGTGATCCAGACGTTTCTGACCAAGCGGGACCAGTTCCATTCCGACGTACTCACGGCACAAGTCTCACTACTCGACAACGCCACGCGCACGCGCCTGAATGGCTTGACCGAAACCTTCCTCCAGCACGGCATCAGCGACCCTTCCTATGCCCGGCGCGAGGCCATGGTGATGGTTGGGCGAGCCATTCACCGGCAGGCAATGATGCTTGCCTACAGCGACACCATCATTCTTCAAAGCGCCCTTCTGGGCCTGGCCCTGTTCGCGGTCCTATTGCTAAAGAAATCGAAGGCCCGTTCAGGCGGGGAGGCACATTGAACACGATGAAACGCAAGCCCTTGGCCCTTGCCATGGATGGAATTCGCCTTGCACCCGGACCGGTGCTTGCAGGGTTGTTGTTGGCGCTTTGCCTCGGTGGTTGTGCTGTCGGCCCCGACTTCAAGGCGCCTTCCCCGCCGACGGATCGGGACTACGTGCAGCAACCTGTTTCGACGAGCTCTGGCGAAACCGAGCAGCACGTAGTGATGGGCGGAAATCTACGGGCGGACTGGTGGAAGTTGTTGCAATCCCCGGAACTCGACCGTGTCGTCGAGCAGGCGCTCGCCAACAATTGGTCTATCGACGCGGCCCGAGCGAACCTCGCAAAGGCCGGCGAGGGGGTGGCAGTCGCTCGAGGCGGCCTCTATCCGCAAGTTGATGCGGTAGCCGGTGCGGGGCGCGAGAAGTACGGCGCCTCGTTCCTCGGCCCCGAAGCCTTCACCTTCCCGGTTTTTTCCTCCTACACGGGCGGTGCCGTAGTCAGCTACGACCTTGATGTGTTTGGCGCGGAACGACGTCAAATAGAATTTGCCGCATCCGACGCGGACGTTCAGAAAGAAGTCGTGAACGCCGCCCATCTCAGCGTCGCGGGAAATACCGTTCTCGAGGCCTTGCAGATTGCTTCGATTCGGGCACAGATTGAGGTGGCACAAAGTGTCATTGCATCCGACCAGCAAAACCTGGAGTTAGTCCAGGCAGCGTACAAGACCGGCGTGGCGACACAGATGGATGTCACCACGGCGCAAAGTCAGCTCGACAGCGATCGCACCATGCTGCCTCCGCTGCATCAGCAACTCGACGTCGCGCAGGATGCGTTGGCCATTCTTGTGGGTCAGTCACCGGCCGCGTGGACAGCACCGGACTTCAAGCTCGCGACGTTGACACTTCCGGCGGACATTCCATTGGTCGTGCCGTCTGATCTGGTGCGCGCCCGGCCCGACATTCGCGCTGCGCAGGCGCGGCTGCACGCGGCAAACGCCGCGGTCGGAATGGCGACGGCAGACATGTACCCTCGCTTCACGCTGAGTGCGGCTGTTGCCGAACAAGGCCTGATATCCGGCCCTTCCGGTGCCGCATGGAGCCTTATCGGTGGACTGACGGCACCGGTCTTCCACGGGGGCGCCCTGTCAGCCCATCGTCGGCAAATGCAGGATGCTTACCAGGCGACCCTCGCTGAATACCAGCAGACCGTGCTCACGGCATTCGGCCAAGTCGCGGACAACCTGCACGGCCTGAGCAATTCCGCGGACGAAGTCCGAACCGAGCAGCAGGCCCTGGACTCCGCCAACGCTGCCTTGCGTCTGACCCGACTCGGCTATCGCGTTGGCAACGCTGGCATCGTCCAGGTCCTCGATGCACAGCGGCTTCAGCAGCTGGCTGAGCTTCGACTCGTCCAGGCCCGAACGACGCGCTATGTTCAGACGGTCGGCCTCTTTCTCGCAACTGGAGGTGGGCTCGCTGACGTCATGTCACCCTCACCGGGAAGTCAGACCGGCGAGACGAATA
>NZ_CADIKM010000108.1 GCF_902859895.1 Pararobbsia alpina | reverse complement strand
TGAGCATCCCGAGGTTGCCGAGTGCCGGATGATCGAAGAGCAATCTTGACGCCCGGTACGCGGAATTCACCCCCTCAGTCCCATTCAGTGAGGCGATGTCATGCCCGTTCTCATGAGAATGGTTTCTCAAACTAGTAGGGCTTTACCTAAAAATATTCACCAGAACAAGGAGATGCGATGATCCAGATTCCTCAGACAGCCCAGCCGGCACCCTTCCGCGTGACTCGGGCAAGCCACCTGACCTTTACCGTCAGTGACTTGGCGCGCAGCCGCGATTTCTATACGGAAGTCGTTGGCTTGGTCGTGAGTGACGAGGACCGTGACACGATCTATCTACGAGGCGTTGAAGAGCGCTCACACCATAGCTTGATCCTGAAGCGCACGGATGGCGCGCCCTC
Source organism: Pararobbsia alpina (assembly GCF_902859895.1). Lineage (GTDB taxonomy): Bacteria > Pseudomonadota > Gammaproteobacteria > Burkholderiales > Burkholderiaceae > Pararobbsia > Pararobbsia alpina. The sequence goes on along the minus strand of NZ_CADIKM010000108.1, from coordinate 4,164 downwards.
GTGTATCAGGACCGGCCTGCGGACCTATGATGACGAAGACCTGGAAAAAGCCAAGTTCTTCTTCGATAAGCGCGGAATCAAAGCTGAATTCGTCGATGCACCGTTCCAATCACGCACCCTGCATGCTTCGGACATCAGCGGAACCCCGCTAGAGTTTTGCGCTACCATGCCGCGCCTTGAAAGGCTCGATCAGAAGTTTGAGAGTGTTCGCGGCGGGGGTGCACTTCGCTTCGATCACTACCAGGTCACGGCCCCCGACGTCCAGTTGGCAGCAAGCTTCTACGCCGATTTTGGGTTTCGAATCCTGGATTACATGATCGTGGGAGATCAGCCGGTCGGCGTCTTTTTGCACGCCAAGGACTCCCAATACGATGTCGTTCTTATCAAACGGCCAGGACCCGCGTTGCATCATTTTGCCTACGTCGTCCACGGTATCCACGAAATCATGCGGGCTTGCGATGTCGCAGGTAGCCTGGGCTTTGGCGACAACGTCGAGTTCGGGCCCGGCAGGCACAGTCTGGGGCATTCGTACTATGTCTATCTGGTCGATCCGGACGGCCACCGCGTCGAATTGCTGCCGCCCCCGATCTACTCCGGTGATGCGCAAGACGAACCGATTGTTCATGACTTGACCAACATCAAACGGGTAACCGAGTCGTGGGGACTCCCGCCGCGCTTGACCTGGCTGAAGAATGCTTCTTCCTTCCATGGCGTCGAACGCAGAAATCCGCCGCCCGGAGGACCGGAGCCGTCCCTGGAAGCTTATCTGGGAATGAGCTGAGGCCAGGCGTTTCGAATATCTGATCGTTGCTCACGAGAGCAACGATCCATCTCTTTTGATCAAGGTTAAGGTTTTTAGATATGGCACGTATTCCCTATGTGAGCAGAGAGACCATCCCGGACGGCAGAGTGGATCTCTACGATCGGCTGATAGCAGAACGTGGTGCCAATCCTGAGCATATTTTCTTGGCACTTGCGAACGCCCCGTCACTCACGGAGGCGGTTCTCGGAATGGCAACCGCGCTGCGCAAACAGACCTCCTTCCCCAGAGTCTTCCGCGAACTTGCAGTGGTGATGGTCGGAGTCTTGACAAACGCGACCTATGAGGTGGACCACCATTGGAATGCGGCTCTAAGCGCGGGCGTACGACGCGAACAACTCGAGAACCTGCAGGACTTTGAGAAATCGGAACACTTCACCGCCGAAGAGCGCGCCGTAGTTCGTCTGGCGAAAGAAGCAACCCTCGAAGGGCACGTCAGCGACAGTACATGGGCCGCTACGACCTTCCTCGGTCAGCAACAACGTCTCGAGCTGCTTGTGACAATCGCCTGGTACAACTGCGTCGTTCGTATTCTTCTGCCATTGCAGATTGAAAAAGAATCGTGGTTCGTGCGCCAATAGTTTTTCCGCCTGACTCAGAAAGAACCCGATGAAACTACTTCGCTATGGGCCCCAAGGCCAGGAACTTCCGGCCATACTCGCCGCCGATGGCTCCGTGCGTGCCTTGAGCCCGATTGTCAAAGATATCGACGAGTCCGTGCTCTCGCCGGACGGCATGCGCTTTCTCGAAGCCCTCGATCCACTGAAGCTGCCGAAGGTGGACACCCCTGGGCGCATTGGCTCGCCACTTGGCGACATCAAGGAAATCATCGCGGTTGGGCTGAATTACCGCCAGCATGCGATGGAATCCAACTTGCCCATCCCTTTAGAGCCGGTGGTCTTCTTTAAGTCGACTTCGTCCATTTGCGGACCCGGCGACGACATACTCTTGCCGCCCGGCTCGACGAATACCGACTGGGAGATTGAACTCGGGATTGTCATTGGCAGTTCCGCCTCGCGCATCGACAAGAGCGAGGCGCGCAAGTGTATTGCCGGCTATGTCATGGTCAATGATGTGTCCGAGCGGCACTGGCAAGTCGAGCGGGGCGGTCAGTGGAGCAAAGGCAAGAGCTTCGACACTTTCACACCGGTCGGACCATGGCTCGCGAGTGCGAGTGAGTTGGAGTCCGGGTCGCTCGAACTGAAGCTCGATGTGAACGGCGCTGCGCGCCAGCGCGGTAATACGGCCGATCTGATTTTCGATGTCGATACGATCGTCAGCTATTGCAGTCATTTCATGACGCTACGCCCCGGTCATCTCATCATCACGGGAACACCGGCGGGCGTTGGCTTCGGTATGACGCCGCGAACGTATCTGGCGCACGGCGATGTCGTCGATATGTCGATCACCGGCCTCGGTACGCAACGTCACCTGGTGCGTGCCGCTTAATTTGCCACTGCTTTGCGCGGAACATGAACCATGAAGAAAATTACGCTCACATTCGATAATGGCCCGACGCCCGGGGTCACCGAGTCGATTCTGGCCATCCTGGCCGAGCGCGGTATCAAGACAACCTTCTTCGTCATGGGGAATCGCATAGGCGATCCCGTGGGTGCGGCTTTGCTCGACAAGATAGTCGAGCACGGCCATTGGGTGGGCAATCACTCATTCACCCATTCCGTCGCATTCGGAGATAGCACTGAGCCAGGCTATGCGCTACGCGAGATCGGCGACACGCAGGCGCTGATTGCCGAGCGTGGCATATCGGAGCGCCTTTTCCGCCCTTTTGGCAATTTTGGTCTTCTCGGACCGCATTTGCTCAGCGAAGAAGCGCTCGCCCATCTGATAGAGCACCGTTTCACATGCATTGCGTGGAACAGTGTGCCGCACGACTGGGATGATCAGGCACATTGGGTGGAACGCTGCCTTTCGGACGTTGCAAAGCAGGACTGGACGGTAGTCGTTTTGCACGATATCGAGGACGCCTCGCTCGAAAGGCTTACCGAACTGCTTGATGGTCTTGCAAAGCAGGGCATCGAGATCGTCCAGTCCTTTCCCGAAGAGGTCGTGCTGATCCGAGACGGGGAGCCGGTGTCGTTAAAGCCCAGCCATGTGGCTGGCCGCAGTTAAGCACACAGCATGACGATCGGGAGAGGGACAATGGACGAGATGCAGGTAATGCTGGCGGAATGGAGCTGCGCCAAAACCATCCGGAAGTACGCTATCGCCGCGGACGGAGACGATGTCGAGGCGTTTGTGGACCTGTTCGAACCGGACGCTATCTGGCAGCGTCCCGACGGCAAGACGTACCGGGGTCATGAGGAGATACGAGCGGTCTACACTGCCAGGCCCACAGGGGGCTTCTCGCGCCACCTGGTGTCGAACATCGTGGTGGACCTGAATGATTCCGAACATGCACGGGCTCGTTCGGTTACCGCCGTTTTGAAGGCGAAGCCACCTGCCGATGTGCCGTTACGGGTACGCCCGTCCGTACTGATGGTTGCTTACGAAGACACCCTGCGCCGCAGCGGAGACGGGCGGTGGAGGCTGTTGCGGCGGGAGTCCCATCTGCTGCTGGATATGAGAGAGCCGGAGGATCATGCATGAAGGTGACGATTACTTTTCAACAACCGTGAACCAGCGCCGGATCTCGGTCGCGGCGAGACACCGCACAGCTGGCCGGGATCGGGCATGCTGCTGACGTTCACGACTACATGCTTGCCAAGCAGTCTGTAAGGCCCGGGCTGGACAGCAAAAGTCCCGCGCGGCGAGTTTATTTGGAAAAGGTGATGTATGACGCAATACCAGGTCGCTGTCCTCGTCGGCAGTCTTAGAACCGATTCGATCAACCGCAAGCTTGCCACGGCGATGACACGGCTCGCGCCCCCGTCGCTGCGTTTTCATACGGTCGGCCTAGCCGCGCTTCCCATGTATAACAGCGATTTGGAGGTCGACCGGCCGGAGTCGGTGAAGCAATTTATCGAGGAGTGCGAGCGCGCCGACGCTTTCCTGATGGTCATGCCGGAATTCAACCGTTCGCTACCCGCGGTACTCAAGAACGCGATCGACTGGGGCTCGAGGCCGATGGACAAGAGCGTCTGGCGCGATAGGCCCGTCGCAATGTCCGGCACATCGCCGGGAGCCATCGGTACGGCGGTTGGCCAGCAGCACCTGCGTCAGATCATGGGGATCCTTGGTTCAGCCGTGCTGGGTGGCGAGGCCTACATCTCGTTCAAGCCGGACCTCATCGATGCAGAGGGCAATATTACGAATGAATCGACGCGGAAGTTCCTGAGTGACTACATGGAGCGTTTCGCGGTCTTCACGTCGAGGCTTGCGGCGAG
>NZ_CADIKM010000107.1 GCF_902859895.1 Pararobbsia alpina | reverse complement strand
GCCACAATACCCTAGCAAGCTAGGGCTGTCAACGCATTTCATGAACCAGCCTGGCTGTTGAGCGACGCGTCCAGTTGATTATTCCCAACTTTGGTTGCGGCCCGACGAATGCCCATGCCCATGCCAGCTGCCTAATGATGCGTGGATAGTGCCGGCGCTGCGACTGCAATTTCCAGGGTCCGGGGGAGTGGAGGTGAGCTTCACTCTCGAATTGTCCGCGACGCCGACTGACCGTTAGTGAAAATTCCCGCCCGGCGCACAGTTGCACGCCGGAGGGCCGGCCGCCAACCGACTAACAGGGGTCCCATTAAATGGATACAGCCATAGCCCACTGCCGCGCGGTCGCCCGGTGCCACTGAAATTAACGAAAAGTAGGATTTATCCTGCGGCACCGGAAATGCCTTCCTTCGCGTTTTGCCGGTGCGGTCCCAACAGCCCGCATTGACGACTCAAAGGCACGCTATTTAATGACGGTGCTGCCGAAAGGGACCCCGTGTGGGCAATCAATAGTCAGCATGGGGAGGAGTATCCTGTTTCGCAATTGCACCGAACTAGACCTCGAACTTAGCCCCATGATGCCCGGATACCGCGATACGACTGTTCTGCACGAGCCGCGCGCCGTGGCCGCCATGCCCAAATCCGAAGTATTTCCCATTCGCTCCGGCGAAGACATCGTGCGCCTCCGGCAGTTCGTGCGGGCGAAAGCGGTAGCGTTGGGTTTTTCCCTGACTGATCAGACCAAATTTGTGACGGCCGCGAGCGAACTCGCGCGCAATGCGCTTATCCACGGCGGTGGCGGAGACGCTCACTTTCTCATGCCGGAAAGCAACGGCCGGTTGGGCCTTAGGCTCGAATTTATTGACCAGGGACCGGGCATTCCCGATATCGACAAGGCTTTGGCAGATGGCTTTTCGTCTGGCAACGGGCTTGGCCTTGGCCTTGGCGGTGCAAAGCGGCTTTGTGACGAGTTTCATATCCGCTCGACACCAGGTGCGGGTTCGCATATCTCGATCCTCAAGTGGAAGCGGTTTTGAGCTAACCGAGCGCTGCGTATCGTCGTCGAGGTCCTCAAGTCGCGTCGGAATATGTTAGTTGTCGCGATTGCAAGATTTCGGAATGATGCACTGCCGTTCACTGGTCATTCTGGACAGATGGTATGAACGCCGCCCTCCCTTCGCAGAGGTTCAGGCTCCGGACACGGAAGTGACTTTGCAAATATTGGGTCCCTCCCGAACCGAACGGCATCGATGTGCCAAAGTGGAGGTGCCACCACCACTTGAGGATCGGAGGGACCATCATGAATACTACGACGTTCGGCCTCGATATTGCAAAGCGGACCTTCCAGATGTATTGGGTTGAAGTGGAACCGGTGAGATTGTGAATCGCCGGTTCACGAAGCAACAGCTTATAGAATTTCTTGGCCAGCGAGCGGCCGGACGCGTGGCTTTGGAAGCATGTGGGAGTGCGCACTGGTGGGCACGCAAGATTGTGGCGCTGGGTCATGAAGTCGTATTGCTGCACGCGAGGTTCATCCGCCCGTTCGTTCAGAACAACAAGACCGATGCAACGGACGCTCGTGCGATCTGGACAGCAGCACAGCAGCCCGGCATGCGTTCGGTCGCACCGAAAACGGCAGATCAGCAGGCCACGCTGGCCTTGCATCGCATGCGTTCATTGCTGGTCAAGTCACGTACCATGCAAGTCAACCAGCTGCGAGGCCTGTTGTACGAATTTGGCGTGACGCTCAAGGTGGGTCGCGTCGCGGGCCCGGCCGAGGTCCGCGAGCGGCTCCATGAAATCGAGCAGGTCGTTCCCGGCACGCTGTTCTGCGCGCTCTGCGACCAGCTTCAGCACTTCGACCGGATCGACGGGGGGATCAAGAAACTCGAGACACAGATCGTTGCCTGGCGACGACAGGAGGCCGCATGTCAGCGGCTCGCTGCGATTCCAGGTATCGGACCACTGACGGCGACAGCCCTGGTCGCGACGATTGGCGATCCCGCAGCATTCAAGTCGGGACGTGAACTTGCCGCGTGCCTCGGCCTGGTTCCCAGGCAAAACGGTACTGGCGGCAAGGTACGGTTGGGCGGCATAAGCAAGAATGAAATGAACGCGTCCGACCCGTGAATGTGAGAGCAGAGGTAAGGTGGACCCTCACGGGCCAACGGCATCGATGTGCCCAAATGGGAAATGCACGCATTTCCCGGCAACCGGAGGATCCACGATGAACAGTATGGCAGTGGGCGTAGACATAGCCAAGCTCGTTTTCCAGGTGCATTACGTCGATCAGGAAACCGGTGAGATCGTGAACAAGCCGATTAAGCGGGCGAAGTTCCTTGAGCACTTCGCGAATCGCGCGCCGTGCCTCATCGGAATGGAAGCGTGTGGCGGGGCGCATCACTGGGCACGCCAGCTAGTCAAGATGGGACATGACGTCAAATTGATACCGGCTGAATTTGCTAAGGCGTTCAACATTCGAAACAAGAATGATGCTGCTGATGCACGCGCGATCTGGTTGGCGGTTCGGCAACCAGGCAAGCCGGTTGCGGTGAAGACGGAGACACAGCAGGCGATGTTGGCGCTGCATCGGATGCGCCAGCAACTCATCAAGTTTCGCACGATGCAGGTCAACAACCTGCGTGGATTGCTGACGGAATACGGCGAGGTGATGGGCAAGAGCCGTGCTGCGCTTGACAAGGCGATTCCAGCGGTATTGGAACGGGTGGCCGAGCGACTGCCGGCGGTTGTGATCGACTCACTTCGCGAGCAGTGGAACGGACTGACGAAACTCGATGAGCAGGTCGCGCAGATTGAGCGTCGGATGCGGGAGTGGAAAAAAGAGGACAAGGCGGTCAAGGCCATCAGCGAAATCCCGGGCGTGGGATTGCTGACCGCGACAGCAGCCGTCGCGACCATGGGCGATCCGAAGGCGGTTCCGGAGGTAAGGTGATCTTGCACGGCATATCGAAGCGCGGAGACACATACCTGCGCACCCTGTTAATTCACGGCGCGCGATCGGTCCTAGAGCACGGGAAGGAGCCTGGTCCGTGGGTTGAGCAGATGCTCAGGCGCAGACCCAAGAACGTCGTAGTCGTCGCTCTGGCAAACAAGATGGCACGCACAATCTGGCGGTACTTGCTCACGACAGGCCATACTGCAAGGACTACGTGAGTGTAAAGCCCATCTAAAAAAGGTTCGTGAAATAGAAGTTCAACGCTTTAACACAGGGTGAACGTCGAGAAAGTTGCGCAGCAATCGATTGTGATGACCACTCAGGTAGGACCTGGGACTCGCTAAACCTGCATACTGTCTTGAGCTTCGAGCTCGTGGTAAGAATGAGGAGCGAGTCAGCGGATTTCATAGGGGCCCGCAGCGGCTGTATCGGCTGCACGAAGGCCGGATAGAGAGCTGCAACCCATCCTGTCAGTCTGAACAAACGAAAAACTGTTGCAAAACGGGACGCGTTCATAGAGTCAGTATGACTCCCTCGCGGCAAGGCAGGCGCCGTGGGGAAGTAAGCGCGGATTAGCATTGCTGCTAGAGCCGCATTGAGCGGGCAGAACCACCGCTCAACGGTTCATTCCGACGCGGAGGCCAGCATCGAACACGATAGCACGTTGTACGTGGGACTGGATGTCCACCAGGATTCGATTACGGTCGCCTATGCGATCGGGATGGGAGAAGTCGAATTGTTTGGCAAGGTCGGCACCATGCACATTGACATCGACCGGATGTGCAAGCGGCTGCAGTCCAAAGCACAGCACATCTGCTTTGTCTACGAAGCAGGCCCTTGCGGGTACGGCCTGTACCGAAGGCTGATCGATAAAGGCTTCGATTGCGTGGTCTGCGCACCATCGCTTATCCCACGCAAGCCTGGAGATCGCGTCAAGACGGACCGTCGTGACGCGGTCAAGCTGGTGCGCTCGCTGCGCGCCGGAGACCTTTCCGCCGTGCATGTGCCGACGATTGAAGACGAAGCGTTTCGTGACTTGGCTCGTGCCTGGTCGGCTGCCAGGGAAGACCTGAAGGCAGCACGCTGCAGGCTCAAATCGTTCCTGCTTGCCCACGGCGTCCACTACCTCGGTCGCGCCAGCTGGGGGCCGACACACCGGCGTTGGTTAAGCACGTTCTCGTTCGACAGTGCCTGGCAGCAACTGGCATTCAACGAACATCGCCGCACGATCGAAGACCGGCTTGCGCAATGCGAGCGGCTGGAGCTGGCATTGCATGAAGCCGTCACGGGTTGGCGGTTTTATCCAGTCGTACTCGCCTTGCAGGCCATGCGCGGCATCAACTTCACACCAGCGATCGGCCTGGTATCCGAATTGGGTGACCTCACACGCTTCGAACATCCCCGACTGCTGATGGCATGGATTGGCGTGACGCCTTCAGAGCATTCGTCAGGTGCGAAACGACGGCAAGGCAGCATTACCAAGACCGGAAATAGCTATGCACGTAAGCTGCTAGGGATTCGCTGATCAATTGACTTCAGCTACACGATGCATGCATGCTGAAGGCGATGCGAACATAACGGTACGGACATGAAGCAACGCAGCTTTGCAAGCGCCGAGTACGCGA
>NZ_CADIKM010000106.1 GCF_902859895.1 Pararobbsia alpina | reverse complement strand
TGTTGACACTATCGTCAGCTATGTCAGTCAGTTCATGACGTTAATGCCCGGTGATCTCATCATCACTGGAACCCCAGCCGGTGTTGGGCTAGGGATGAAGCCACCGCAATTTCTCGCGGCTGGTGACGTGGTCGACATGAGCGTCACAGGTTTGGGCACGCAACGACACGTGGTAGTCAGCTCAGACTGACTGGGGCGCCGCAATTCCTATGCTTTAGGCACGTATTCTCCTCAAGATGCATATGAAAAAAGTCACGCTGACGTTTGACAACGGACCCACGCCAGGGATCACCGACAAGGTTCTAGATATTCTTGCAAGGAAAAATCTGAAATCGACCTTTATGATGGTGGGGCGAAACCTGGAGGATCCATCGGCGGCCAGCTTGCTCGAAAATATCCACGCCGCAGGGCATTGGATTGGCAACCATTCATACACGCACTCTGTCGCGTTCGGTGAAAGACAGGATGGGGAATACGTGGAAGCAGAGATCGGGAAAACGCAACAGCTGCTCGGAAAGTATGTCCATCCAAGCCGGTTCTTTCGACCTTTCGGCAATGATGGTCAGGTCGGTCCGCATTTGCTCAGTGAGGCGGCGCTTTCGTACCTCCTGCGGCACCGCTACACCGGAGTGTTGTGGAACAGCGTGCCGCACGACTGGGATGATCAAGCGGGCTGGGTCGAACGATGCCTTGCGGACGTGTCAAGGCAGGACTGGACGGTGTCCGTGCTGCACGATATTGCGCATGCGGCATTGCCGCGTTTGCCCGAGTTGCTGGACCGGCTGGGGGATTCCGGTGTGACTATCACACAGGACTTTCCGGACGAGGTCATTCTTATGCGCGATGGCAGTCCTGTGTCCCTGCCGGATTCATACATCGCCGAACGCCCTTAATTGGAGCGACGTGATTAGCAATTGGCTGCGGTTCCACGAAGGTGGTGTCGCCAGCGCGGTGGCTCGATCACGTATGCTCCGCGGAGTCTAGGCGAGCAGTTTCCTGATCTCAGCGTCGATGATTTCCTTCGTCCAGGCGAAACGTCGCCAGTGATACTTGGCGTGCTTCCAGACGACTTCGACAAGGCAGACGTTGGGGCTCTACCTGGGCCGATAGCGATCACGTAGATTCCTTTGTTCGCTGGGGCGTGCTACGTGTGTGCGTGCGGAGCTGCACCTCGCGGGTGGCACGTTCGGCATCCGCTTGAGCAGCAAACTCGGTGGCCAGAAAGTCAATCAAATGGCGCACGGCCGGCAGCAGTCCGCGCCGGGACGGGAACACCGCGTGGATGATGCCGCTGCGCGGCAACCAGCAGGGAAGCACCTCCACCAGACGACCTTGCAGCAGATCCTGCCTCACCTGAATCTCTGGCAGTTGCACGACGCCGGCACCAAGTAGTGCGGCGTGGTGCAAGGTGGCCAGATCGGTCGTGACGAGCCGGGGTCGATGGTCGATTTCGAGCCGGCTCCCGTCAGCCTTTTCAAGGGTCCAACGGTGTTCGTGCATCGGTGGCCCAAGATCCAGACTCGGCAAACGTCCAAGCTCTTCGGGCGAAGGATTGGGCGCTCCTCTCTCCAGCAAGTCGGGATGTGCAACCAGGCGCTGGGAACTGTCTCCAAGCACTTTCATCACGAGATCGGCGTCTTGAAGCGGCGGGAAGCGCACCCGCAATCCGATGTCAAATCCTTCGCTGACGACGTCGACGCGCCGGTTGGCGACCTCCATGTGGACCTGAACATGGGGGTTTTGCATCATGAACCGGGCGACCATTTCTCCCACTCCGAGTGCCGCCAGGCCCGTAGGACAGCTTAGACGCACGATGCCTCGAGGCGCGGCGCGGGATTGCTCGATCACCGCCTCCGCAGCTTCAGCTTCTACCAGCATCGCAACGCAGTGGCGATAGTAGTCCTGGCCGATTTCCGTCACCACAAAGTGTCTCGTGGAGCGCTGTACGAGCCGCACACCGAGGCGTTCCTCAAGCAGAGCAATCCGCCGGCTCAGTTTCGATTTCGGCATGCCCAGCTTTCGTCCTGCCGGCGCGAAACCGCCGCTGTCCACCACCTGGACGTAGAAAAACAGCTCGTTCAGATCATGCATTGATGTCCTCGTCGTTCCCCAAATAGAACGCTGATGGCAAATATAGCGTACTACCGCGTCAATCATCCTATATCTAACATTCATTCCAGATCGCAGCAGGCAAGGCCCAATGAGCAGCGAGGGGTCCGCCGAGTAGACAGTGCGGCTCGAGGGTCTTTCCGATGGCGACACCTGGCGAAGAGGATGCCGGCAGGCACATTTTTCCATCTCTTTCAAGAATGAACACCATGACTCTGAACACGGATGACACGCTTTTGACCCCCGACAACCACGCGGTGATGCTAATCGACCACCAATACCTGCAGTTGTTGACTGTCCGTTCGCATACCGTCGAAACGGTCGTGAACAATGCGACCTTCCTGGCCGAGGGCGCCAAGATCTTCAATGTGCCTACCCTGTTCACGACGGCATTCGCGGAACGTCAGGCGATGTTTGCCGAACTGCAGGCGGTGCATCCGGAGCAACAGCCCGTCGACCGCTTCGGCCTGAATGCCTGGGACGACGAGCGCGTGCGCGAGTGGGTGAAGAATACGGGCAAGAAGAAGTTGGTGATGGCGGGTCTGTGGACCGAGGTTTGCCTGACGATGCCCGTGCTGTCTGGGCTGGCAGCCGGCTTCGAGGTCTACATCGTCACTGACGCCTCGGGCGCCAGCAGTGTCGAAGCGCACGAGCGCGCTGTTCAACGGATGGTACAGGCCGGCGCACGACCGCTGTCCACCGTCAGCTATGTCAGCGAAGTGCAACGCGACTGGAGCCGGGCGGACACGGCCGAGCAGGTGGTGAAGCTGTTCGAAAGGCGCGGCGGTGGCTTCGGGCACGGCTTGAAGTGGGAATGGCAACTCCTTGGCCTGCAGGAAGGCACGCGCTGATTTGGCCACAGATGGTGAGCATCGACGTTGTTCTTTTGCGCGAGAGGAGCAAGCCCGATGCGCATGATCTGCCCACACGGGCTCTTTCAAGGTGCCTTCGCACCCTCTTTCAAGTGAGTCACCAACAGGCGGGACAGGCTACCAGCCGGCCCCCACAAGGAAGCACATCATGGCAAACCGCACACTCAAGGCAATCCATCTCGCCCACCGTGACGACATCCGGGATCTGGAGACGCGACGTCCCCTGCCCGGTCCCGACTTACCGGATTTGAATCCGTTTCTTTTTCTCAACCACCATGGTCCGCAAGTCTACGCACCTCATAACGGTGGCTTGCCGTTCGGTCCGCATCCGCACCGGGGCTTCGAGACGGTGACATTTGTGCTGGAAGGCAGTCTCGCGCACTCGGATACCGGCGGCCACGAAAGCATCATCGATGCGGGCGGTGTGCAGTGGATGACCGCGGGTAGCGGCCTCGTCCATGCAGAGCTCTCGCCGCAGAGTTTCATGGAGCAAGGCGGCAATTTGGAGATCCTCCAGTTGTGGCTCAACCTTCCGGCCAAACTTAAGATGACCGCGCCGCGTTACGTTGGAAAGCAGGAAGATGATATTCCGTCGATTCCCACGCAGGACGGCAGAGGTCGGGTTCAACTGGTGTCCGGCGAATGGTCGGGCTTCCGCGGCCCCATTGAGTCCCTCACTAACACGTTCATGTCCGTTGTCAGAGTGAAAGCCGGTGGCCATGTGAAATTCACGGGCGTCGCGGGGCGGCGGGTCTTTCTGTACGTGGTTCGCGGCAGCATCGCCGTCGAGGGGGAGCGTGTAATGCAGTTCAGTCTCGCGGAGTTGCGTGATGACGGCGACGTAGTCGAGCTGGAGGCAAAGGACGATTCCATCATTCTGTTTGGGCATGCCGACGCGATTCACGAGCCTATTGCTGCGGGCGGCCCGTTCGTTATGAATACGCAAGCGGAGCTCCATCAGGCGTTTGCGGACTTCAAGGCGGGGAAATTCAACGTATCCGCGGCCTAGCCGGCAGCGCGGCTTTTACTGAGCCCTGCTCGACGCGCCGCTCGACGTCGAAGCACTCGAGCGCCATCCGACGCATGTGCTCGCATCCCATGAGCGAAAGCTGTCGCCGTCGTCGCTTGTGTCTCGTACCGGGAGCGTGACGTGAACCGTTCGCCAGGCCAGTGAGGGTGCCTTAGTGACGATGTGGCTCTACGTGCTCTACGCCGCGTGCCTGGGCTTTCTGCGTGTGCCCCGTGAGATGGCCGAGTTCGCCAGTCGAGCGGACCGCGCTCGCTACGAGCGCAGCACTTCCGGGCTCGTCTGCGCCTTCTCCTTGGTCGGCAGCGTGAAGCGGAAGACGGCACCGCGCGGCTCGTTCGGCGCGGCTTCGAGCCGTCCGCCGTGCGCCTCGACGATGGACCGGCTGATGGCAAGGCCCATGCCCATGCCCTCGGCCTTCGTCGTGTAAAAGGAGTGGAACAGGCGGTCGGCGTACCCGGGGTCGAGACCGGTGCCTGTGTCGCGTACCTCGACCATTGCGGTGTCCGGATCGGCCCTGATTGTCCTGATCGTCAGCTCGCGCGGCCTGTCGTGCACGCCGGTCATCGCTTCGATGCCGTTGACGACCAGGTTGAGCAACACCTGTTGCAGCTGGACACGATCGCCCATGACATGGGAAACGTCAGACGAAAGAGTGTTGTGCAGGACGACGCCGTTGCGCAGCAGTTCCTGGCGCGTCAGCGCCACAACTTCGCCGACGGCTTCGTTGAGATCCCATCGCTCGATGCGCGGCGGTGCCTTCTTGACGAGCCCGCGTACGCGACTCACCACCTGGCCGGCCCGGCTGCCGTCCTTCTCGATGCGCGCGAGCGCTTGCCGGACTTCCTCAAGGTTCGGCGGATGGGCATCGAGCCAGCGCAGGCC
>NZ_CADIKM010000105.1 GCF_902859895.1 Pararobbsia alpina | reverse complement strand
TGCGAGCTTCGTCGTGGCAGCGACCAGCAGAAGATTGCCGACGTAGTAACAAGCAAGCATTGGAGGCAGCGATGAACCGCGAGGGCGATATGCGCGGCGACCGGGACTTCGCCGATGAAAGTCGCGATGCAGTACGGCACGGGCCCAGTGCGGTACCGCTTAAGGCGCTGTATACGGCGAGCGATCTTGAAGGGGTGTCGCATCTCGGCAGTCGACCCGGTGAGGCGCCCTTCGTGCGAGGGCCCCATGCGTCGATGTATACGCAAAAGCCGTGGACGATCCGTCAATACGCAGGCTATGCGGACGCGGCCGATTCGAATCTTGCATTCCGGACGGCGCTAGCCGAAGGGGCACAGGGTTTATCGGTTGCCTTCGATCTGCCGACGCATCGGGGCTACGATTCGGACGATCCTGCCGCCGCGGCCGATGTCGGCATGGCTGGAGTCGCAATCGACAGCGTCGAGGACATGAAGCGCCTGTTTCGGCAGATTCCGCTCGATCGGGTGTCGGTCTCGATGACGATGAACGGCGCTGTGCTACCCGTACTGGCTGCATTCATCGTGGCAGCGCAAGAAAGTGGCGTGCGCCCGGAGGCCCTTACGGGTACGATCCAGAATGACATCCTGAAGGAATACATGGTGCGCAATACCTGGATATTCGCGCCGGAGCCGTCCTTACGGATCGTCGCGGACGTCGTCGAGTATCTGGCCGAACGCGCGCCGCGCTTCAATGCAATGTCCGTCTCAGGCTACCACTTTCAGGAAGCGGGCGCGGACGCGGTACTCGAACTCGCGCTGACGCTGTCCAATGCGCGCACCTACGTCGATGCCCTGGTGACGCGTGGCATGAGTGTCGAGCGCATCGGCGAGCGGCTGAGTTTCTTTTTCGGCGTGGGCACCGATTTCTTTGTGGAAATCGCCAAACTTCGGGCCGCTCGGGTCGTCTGGGCCGGGATAATGAGCGAACTGGGTGCACGTGGGGCTAGAGCGCAAGCTTTACGCATGCATTGCCAGACGTCGGGATGGTCGCTCACTGCGCAGCATCCACAAAACAACATCGTCCGGACGACGATCGAGGCGATGGCCGCCGTGTTCGGCGGCACCCAGTCGCTGCATACCAATGCGTACGATGAGGCGCTTGCACTCCCAAGCGCGGATGCATCAAGGCTCGCGCGTGACACGCAGTTGATCATGCAGCATGAGATGGGCCTGTGCGATGTTATCGACCCGTGGGCGGGCTCGTACATGATGGAGTCGATTACCGACGATATTGCCGGGCGCGTACGTGATCTGATGACGCAAATTGCTACGCAAGGAGGCGTCGTCGAAGCGATCCGCTCTGGTTGGGTACAGCAGCGCATTCACGAAGCTGCAACACGCACACAGGCACGAATCGATTCAGGGCAGCGTGTCGTCGTGGGTGTGAACCGGTTTCGATCACCGGAAGCGGATCCTCCGTCTAACTGTCTCGAGATCGACGGTCGGCAGGTTCGCGCCAGGCAAGTTAGGCAGCTTGCAGAACTGAAAACACGGCGCGACGACGTCCTGGTCGCGCGCGCGCTGGCGGCGCTCGCTGACGGTGCGCGTGACGGGACCGGCAACCTCCTGGCCCTCACCATCGAGTGTGTCCGCGCGCGCGCGACAATCGGCGAATG
The DNA here is from genome assembly GCF_902859895.1 of Pararobbsia alpina. GTDB lineage: Bacteria > Pseudomonadota > Gammaproteobacteria > Burkholderiales > Burkholderiaceae > Pararobbsia > Pararobbsia alpina. Next base: position 3,476 of record NZ_CADIKM010000105.1, on the reverse strand, counting down.
CACGCGCGCGCTGGAGGGTGTTTGGCCGCGCTACAAGATGCCCAGTCGTTTTAGCAGCGGACTTTACGGCGAAGCGCGGATGGTCGATGCGGCTTGGCGTGACGCATGCAATCGTGTCAGTGCTCTCGTCACGCGCCTCGGACGCCTGCCCAGGGTGCTCATCGCAAAGGTGGGGCAGGACGGCCACGATCGGGGTGCAAAGACCGTCGCGGCGGCGTTGACCGATGCCGGATTCTACGTGTCGCTCGGCGCGCTGTTCCGCTCGCCCGGCGAGGTGGTCGACGACGCCATCGCAGCGAAGGCCGATGTCGTCGGCATTTCGTCCCTATCGGGTGCGCATCTTGACCTTGTTGGCGAGGTCGTGCGCACCCTGCGGGTCCGTCGACCGATGGCAGCGGTTGTGGTTGGGGGCATCATTCCGGACGAGCACGCACGTTTTCTCAAACGCAATGGCCTTTTTGCAGTGCTCGGACCGGGGGCGGCAATGGAGTCGATTGTGTCGAGCTTTGTCGAAACCGTCGAGCTGGCATTGGCATCGACATCGGCATCGGCCGTTGCGAGGTAGTGTCCGATCTTTCGGCCCAGTGGCGTCTCGCGACGCAAGCGCACAAAGTCCCCTCACCACATATTGTGTGAGGGGGCTTTGCTTTTTTGTGATCCAGTTAAATGCTTGCAGCGGTAGTTAGACTGCAATCGCTGCGAGCAGATCGTCTTTGACGGCCTCGCGGTCGTCGAAGACAGTGAAAAATCGCGCGCATCCACCGACAATTTCGCGCGAGTGGATGCTGATTGCGCGACACGCTCTCTCCCGAGAAGCCCTGCAACAAACGCCGTCGGATTTTGCGAAAAATGCGCCCATTTGTGCGGAATCGCACCTTACTTCGGGATTGGGGTTGTTAAGCTAGCGCTGACGCGCTGGCTTACTCCGCCTGCGCTGTGGTGGGCAACACGACGGCGAAAGCGTGGCCCACTCGGCGGCGTCCGGGGATTCGCATACGATCATCCCTGAACGAGGAGAAGGTCATGTTGAATAGACCTGTCCCGTCCCGAACCAGCGCGTGGATTCTGCTGATCTTCATTTACTACATTGCCGCGGCATCATCGTTTGGCGGATTCTGCACCAAATGGCAATTCCGCGACGACTCGCTGATGTCGCTGCGGCTTGCACTGGACGGGACGCAGAATAAGCCGTTTGTCTATCGGCAATTGCTGCCGATGACGGCAAATCTGGTGGATAGCGCGATCCCTCAGAAAGCGAAAGTTTCGCTCATCCACAAGCTGGCTGGCGATATACCCTTCTCTAATCCGATCCACCGTTTCTTTCCTGGCGCGAGGGACTCCGTCGTTCCGGAGTACGCAGTGCGTTATCTGATCGTGTACGCGATGACGTTCCTGTCGATGTTTGCGGCGCTGTTTGCGATACGGGCCGTCTGTATCGAGTTAATCGGGGACAGGGTGGCGTCGACGCTCGCGCCGCTCGTGATCGCGGCGGTGTTTCCCTTGATCCAGACCGAGGGTGGCTACTTCTATGACATGCCTGAGTTGCTGTTCATGGCGCTGGGTGTATGGCTGACGCTCAAACGGCATCTCGTCTCGCTGTTCGTCGTAGTGTTTCTTGCCACGCTGAACAAGGAATCGTATCTGTTTGTCATACTTACCTTGTATCCGATTGCCACGATGCGTTACTCGCACCGGCAATCATTGTTGCTCATGGGCGTGCTGCTGGGCGTGGCCGCGGCAATCAACGTCGCGGTGAAACTTCGGTATATGAACAACGGTGGCGGCATGGTGCATTATCAGTTAGCCGACCACGTACGATTCCTGCTCAATCCGCTCAACTATCTTCGAACGGAGATCAACTACGGCGTGTCGACGACGAAGGGTTTCCACATCCTTCATCTCTTCCTCGTCGGTATTCTGGCGAAGATCGGTTGGCGAACCTTGCCGCCGGCTGTCCGCATGCAGACATGGATAGCCGCCTTGATTACCGTGCCGCTTTTCATCGCGTTCTGCTTCAAGGACGAGTTGCGAAATCTGAGCCTGCTGATAATGCCGTTTGCGTTTCTGGTGTGTGCGACGATTTCGGTGGTGCTCGCGCAGACCGAAAGCCAGAGGGCGCGCCAACCGGTCGTGCCGCGGAAGCAGGAGCCCCTTGATGCGCACATCTGGCGAGCTTGGTAGAGCGAGTGTATGCCAGATCCGCGACCACTTCGTTGATGTCGTCCTGCGTGAATTCACGTTGCTTCTTTGTGCCGAGCTGCCGCTTCTGCGTTCGGACCGCCGCGCCCAGATGGGTTCGTGAGGGCGCTGTCCCAATGCAATGGCACGCCGGACGCAACGTAGAGATTCACCGCGCGCGCGACGACATCTAACGCTGGATTCACTTCGCCGGGCGTCTTGGGCCCCTGCGTCAACGCGAAGACAATTTTGTAGGTGTGGCCCGGTTGCGGCTTGAAAGCACCGTTCGGCAAGAAGTGGCTCTTGCCGTAGTCGTGAATGGTCGGCGTGGTCCAGAAGCCGGGCGAATCCATCGTGCCTGCTTGGGCGGACACGGAAGCGGCGGCGAGCATCGCGGCTGCTAGGACAGGTTTAATTTTGTGCATGGTTGATTGCGGTTCCACTGACGCTTGTCGCCAAGCGACGGGCGGCGTGAACACCCATCGCGGATGTAGCCCCTCAGGCTACATCAGAGTAACGAACTAGCTCGACTTCCCAAGATCTCTTCAGCCACCGGCCCGCTACACGCGATCTCGAATCTTATGCACACCGCCGCGCGTCAACTTGTATTTCACGGATCGATAGTCCTTCTCTTCGGCTTGCTGCTCGGCGCCCCTTACGCTAAGGCAATCAAGCGCGGTGCGCCACCAAATATCGTTAACTCTTGGCGCGTGGCTCACCTGAGCCTGCCAATCGGCGCAACGTTGATGCTGGCAGTCGCCGCCTTGCTGCCCTCAATGACTGTCCCGACGGCGCTGGCCTGGCTGATCGCCATCGCGTTCATTGTGTCGGCGTACGGGTTTTGCGTCTCCACGCCGCTGGCCGCACTGACTGGCGAGCGAGGCTTGTCCTCAGGCGGTGCCGGCCTGGGTGGGCTTGTCTATTTTGGAAATTTGGTCGGCGCTGTGGCATCCATCGTCGGAGCTGCTGCATTGGTCATCGCCGCGTTCCTGTCTCTTTAATGCAGGGATCGGCCAACAAGGGACTCTCATGTCGCGCTCGAAGTTGCTGCGCGAATGACCCATACCCTCCGCCACACACGGCTTGGATCGCCCCACCTGTTACACGAACAATCCCCGCTCTCGTATGAAGACCGCGGACGACGCCCGTCGAATGTCGATATGTCAGTCCGACGATGAAGGATCTTGCGTAAGCGTCCAGCCAGGACATGTTGACGACGTCGAATTGGTAGGCGGTTATCACGGCGAGCGCACAGGCCGTGAAGCCCCCACTTATTGCTAAGTGGGGACCTAATTAGC
>NZ_CADIKM010000104.1 GCF_902859895.1 Pararobbsia alpina | reverse complement strand
GGGGATACGGCTTTCGAACCGGCGCGTGAGACGCAGGCGCAAGGCTGAGACACGCAGCGGCGGGCGCAAAGCCCGCCTGCCGACGCCTAGGCCCTCAACGCAATCGGCCGACCCCAGTCTCATATTGGTGTGTCCCTCTAACGGACCTTCCCAGGACTGGACCGCCCACCGCAATCGTCCGGATTGGCCGACAAGCGGCAGGCGACTCCGCGTGAGCGAATGGCCGTTGGACTTTAAGAACGGTCGTTGCCGCCGCGGCGACGCGAATGACGGCTATGGGTCGGGTTCTGCCATCGGCCGGCGCAAAGTTTCCTTTGGGGTGCGTCTAGCTGTTCGGTTGTGATTACGCGGCAAGGCGTTCCAAATCGCCGGCGTACGCAATCAATCGAATTACCCACCTCCTTCAAGTCGCTCGAAACTGACTCGACTGCCAGCCGAATAACCATCCGGTTGCCGCTGCTTCGGCGGCACGATCATTTCGATTTTTCCGACGAGGAAGATATAGGACAGCACGCCCAGAACGGCGACGATCGAGACGTACCACATCGCATAGTGGAAGTTATGGGTGCGCTGCAAGATGATGCCAAAAATAATGGGCGTCGTAATGCCAGACAGATTGCCGAACAGGTTCAAGAACCCACCCATCGTCCCGATCAAATTACGGGGAATAACATCCGTAAATACCACCCAGCCGAGATTCGCGACGTTGTTGCCGAAGAAAGCCAGCGAAAGAATGCCAATTGCGATGACAGGCTGGTTTTCGAAAAAATTGACGAAGACGATCATGGCCGTCAACACGAGGCCAACAATCACAGGCACCTTGCGCGCGAGGGTCACTGATTTACCCTTTTTCAGCAGACTGTCGCTGAGAAAGCCGCCGACTAGCATTCCTAGCATCGCCATGAGATAGGGGATGGACGCGCCCAGTCCCGCTTTTGAAAGCGTGAGGTTCAAGCCCTTTTCGAGGTACACGATGAACCACGTCATGAAGAATATCAGCGTCGAGTTGTAAGCGAACTGTGTGATGAACAGGCCCCAAACGGTCTTGTTCTTGAGGAGAAACAGAATGTCTCTTCCTTCGACCTTGGCACTGACCGCGGACTGATCCTGAGATCCATAGCCACCGCCCGCCTTGATGTAATCGAGCTCGGCCTGACTGGTTTTCTTGCTGTCCTTCGGGTCGCGATAAACGATCAGCCAGTAAATCCCGAACACAATCCCCACGCCGCCGGTCGCGTAGAACACCATTTGCCAGCCGTATCGGGCCGTGAGAAAAGTCAGGACAGGTGTAAACAATGCGAGACCGATGTATTGCGAGCTGATATAGGTAGCCGTCGCCCGCGCGCGTTCGCTCTTCGGAATCCAGTTCGCAACGATCTTGGTATTCGAGAGATAGGAAGGCGCTTCAGCAAGGCCGATCAAGGCACGGCATACCAGCAGCAACGCAAACGAGGCGCCGGCCGTCGCGAAAAGTTGATGGGAAGAAAAGCCCATCGCAAACGTACATGCGCTCCAGATGACGATTGCGCTGCCGTACAAGACTCTGGATCCAATTCGATCGAGGAGATAGCCGACGGGAATCTGGCTCGCGGCATACGTCCACGTGAACATGGAGAAGAGCAGGCCGAGCTGGGTTGCCGAAAGGCTGAATTCCCCCTGGATCTTGCTGCCAGCAATCGCGAGATTTGCGCGATCCATGTAGTTGATGGCCGTGACCACAAACAGCAGAAATACAATGAAATACCGGGTCTTTGTTGTTTTCATGTTTTCGGTTTCAATACGTCGTGTCGAGGCTTGCGCAGCATGCGTGACCGCTATGACAGCCGGTAATTCGCCGTTGTGCTCAGAAAGGAAATTTAATAACGGCGTTCTGCCGCGCGCTGCGATAAATGGCCGTGAAAAGTTCCACGGTCTTGCGGCCGTCTGCCCCGTCGATCAAGGGTTTCGTATCGCTGCCTACCGCAGTCAGGAAATCGTCTATCTGCCGCTGGTGATAAAAATACAGAGAATCCACCGAATTGAAGTCCTCCGCATCCGCATTTTTCCATTCGGCGAGCATTCCTTCCTCGCCTTTGATCGTCCATATATCGTTGTACGGCGGTTCGGTAATGGTCGACACGCCAGCGATGAACATCGCGCCGCCGTCCGTTTGCACACCGACCGACGCGCCGTTATCGCCGTGAACGTGGACTTTGCCGTATAAAGCCGGATTCTGCGAATTGCTCACCAGGATGTTGGCGATTGCGCCGTTTTTGAACTTCACGATGGCCGCCGCGGTGTCTTCGACTTCAATGTATTCGTGGTTGACGTTCTTCCACACACCGTAGATTTCGTCGATATCGCCCATATACCAGAGCAGCAAATCGAGCTGATGGGGCGCCTGATTGACGAGAACGCCGCCGCCTTCGCCGGCCCACGACCCGCGCCACGGATCGCTTTCGTAATACTGCCGGTCGCGCCAGCCGAGCATGACGACGTTGCCGATGACGGGACGGCCGATCTTGCCGGCATCGATGGCCTGCCTGATTCGCATGGCGGACGGATAAAACCGCCGCTGGCAGACGACGCCAACCGTCCGACGGTGTTCTTCCGCACAGGACAGGATCGCGTCGCAGTCTTCGAGAGACGAAGCGAGGGGCTTTTCGATAAGGACATGACAGCCATGCTTCAAGGCGATGATCGCGACGGCGGCGTGTTGCGGATGCGGCGTGCAGATGCAGACAACGTCAGCTTGCGCATCCTTCACCATTGCTTCGACGCTGTCGAATGCACGCACCCCGTATTGGTCGCCGAAGGCCTTCGCTCTATCGAGAGAAGTGCTGCATACGGCGACGAATTCCGAGTTCTCGAGATTCGCGAGCGCCCGGGCATGAAAATGACCGACCTTTCCACAGCCAACAATGGCCGTTCTAAGCTTTTTCATGATGGTTCCGTGTTACTTCGAGTGTTTCAACGCGAGCTTGGTACTTCCGTCCGCGGTCGGTGCCGGATCGCGGAGTTGATCGCCCAATGCCGAACGTTCCGGGCGACGGAATGACTGTCATCGTGTTGATTGGAAGCGTCATAGAGTAGAGATCCAGACTGCCACCGTGAAGCGCTTTGAGTGCGCGTAGTGACGTCTGTGAGATATTAGCTAGTTATACATCAATAAAGCCACTGGTCTGGCGCGACTCATTTTTACTCGCGCGCGGCCAACTACGTAAACGGCCTGCGTGCCATCGCGGTATTGGCGGTCGTGTTCTATCACTTCGGTGTCTCCTATTTGAAAGGTGAATTTGCAGGGGTCGATGTTTTCTACTAGCCAGTCCGGCAGACTGCGCGGCTTTGACACGTCGGCACGCGATTTCGCCACCCTCGCAGTGCTTTGCGGCAACTAAAAAGAAAGATTTAAAGCATGCCGGCGAAGAGCAGAACCCCCAAGGCAATCATCGCCGCACCGGCCGCGTGCGCCAAAATGGCGCCTGTTGGCCCGATCTTTTCCAGAAAGACAAACAGCGCCAGCGCCGCCACCCAGACAAGATTCATCACCCCTACGACGAACAGCACGCACATCAACGCCCAGCAACACCCGAGACAGTACACGCCATGACGCATTCCCATCTGCAGCGCGCCAAGCGTCCCATCGCGCCAGCGAGTCATGAGAAATCCGAGGGGACTTTGGCAGTGCATGAGACATGCTCGTTTGAACGGCGTCAATTGGTACAGGCCAGCCGCGCAAAGAATCGCACCGCTCACCTGTGGGCTTGACGCCACCATCTCCGGTGACAGAACTGCGGCATGGTGCAGTGCCCACTGCGCAAGTGCCGCGCATGCGCTGAAGCCGACCCACACGGCCAGGTAACCCAAGACGAAAATCAGAACGATGAACGGCACCCTGCCTCCGCCCCGTCGGGCGTGTGCCCCAGCGAAAACAAGGATTACGGGCACTGCCGATCCAGCCATCATGCCCACCATCATGACGACCCACATTGCAAACGTGAAGAACATGTCGGCGGTCGTCCAGGGCGCCGCCATCGACATACCCATCTCCATCATCATTTTGTCGTGCTGTCTCGCCGACAACATCTGATGATCGAGATAGAAGAGATACCCCCACGACAGCGTTGTCACGGCGACAACGCAACCCAGAATGAGAATGCGCTCGCGCCTTGAGAGGCTCGCGACCGAACCGGGGTTGAGCGCCCGAAAAGCGGTAGCCGGCTTACGCACCTTGCCAGGAAAAAGGCGCATATTGACCGTTGTTCTGCCCACTGACGTCATCCCACTCAAAGCCGAGTGCGTGGACGTGACTGCGCAAGGCATGAGCAAGCGCAAGGCGATCGGCGGCCGGATGACCGGTGTTCTCGAGGTGAAGCGGCTCGGTCGCGTTCGGATTGATGCCCATCGCACCCTCAGCGGCCATGTCGACGAATTGCGGCGATGTGACAGACCACTTCGTGCCATTGCGGTCAAAGCGAATCGCCGCGGACTCGACTCCGACAAACGATCCAACGAGCGGCGAGAGAGCCGCCATCGGTCCGCCTGCCGCGCCGCTGGTGATTGCCGTGATAGCGTCGCGCTGCTCCATGCTGGCTCGCTCGTCGACAATGAGGCCCACGGTCCAGTTCCCCTTTCCCATTGCTTCTGGTGTCAATCCGAGAACGATGAACCCGAGGCCATCGAGGGAAACCGCTTCGTGCTGGCCACGATCGATCTGGAATGCCATGGCAAACGTGCATGAGCCCTTGCTCGGCCTGACTGCCATCTGTCCAGGCAGGCATGGGCAGACGTAATCACAACTGCACGTCTCATAATATTGACCGCTGATCTTCCAGGTTGGGGTTGCCATCATCATCTCCTCATATTGAATGGCGGAACGGCCCCTGCGTTTGTCCATCGATGAGATCGATGGTGGTGCTATTCCAGAACCAGGTCAGAACGTCGACAGGCTCTAGTTGAATATAGGCATTATTGGGAAGACCAGCTGGTTGTTTTGGCGTTCTCCGAGTCCGTTTCAAGCGGGCCGGCCCGGTGATGTTCGTCGGATTCTTCTGAATGTTTACTTGTTTGAACTATTCATTCGACCTCGCGCGTTCCCGGATGCCTGGCGCCTATCGCGTAAAGCTGTGTTCGTGGACCTTAAATGCATTGCGTTATACAGAACTCATGAGTGCTCGCGCAGCGCCTGAATCATGAATGCAGCGTCGATGGTTCGCTGCATGCCGATCCAGATCGTTTTGGCGCCGGGCTCGCCATC
>NZ_CADIKM010000103.1 GCF_902859895.1 Pararobbsia alpina | reverse complement strand
GGTGGTGAATGCGGTATCTGGCCATGCAGTGGCCGACTTGCCGATTGGCGGGCATCCCGATGCCGCCGCGTTCGATCCGGCGTTGAAGCTGGCGTTCAGTTCGAATGGTGCTAATGGCACGTTGACGGTGGTCCACGAAGACGACGCGGATCACTACAGCGTCGTGCAAAACGTGCAGACGCTGGAAGGGGCGAAGACGATGGCGCTCGATCCGCAGTTGCACCGCGTGTATCTGGTGTCTTCGAAGTTCGGTCCTGCTGAAGCGGCGACGGCGCAAAAGCCGCATCCGCGTCCGACGGTCATTCCTGGTACGTTCGAAGTGCTCGTCGTGCAACGTAAGTAAGCGCGGTCCATTTCAAACTTAGCTGGTTTTGTCGCGATAAGGGCTCGGGGTTAAAATCCAAGCTGACATTGGCCCCAAGTGAAGCGTGTGATGAAGAACGCGACTGCGAGAAAAGCCCTGCCTGCTGGCGTAGCGAAGGTACCCAAGCGCCTGCACTATCCGCTCGACATGATCCTTCTGTGCGTGCGATGGTACGTCGCCTATTCGCTAAGCCTGCGCGATCTGGAGCAGATGATGGCCGAGCGCGGCCTCGCGGTTGATCACTCGAGCGTGCATCGCTGGGTGGTCAAACTGCTGCCGCTGTTCGAGAAGGCGTTTCGCCGGCACAAGCGCCCGGTTGGCAAGAGCTGGCGGATGGACGAGACCTAACTCAAGGTGCGAGGTCAATGGAAATACCTTTACCGAGCAGTCGACAAGGCGGGTAACATGATCGACTTCCTGCTGCGAGCCCATCGCGACAAGGCTGCCGCCCGTCGCTACTTTGAGAAAGCGATCGCCCAGAACGGCGCGCCGGAGACCGTCACCGTGGACAAAAGCGGCGCCAATCTGGCTGCCTTGCACGCGGTGAACGCGCAGCGCGAGACACCTATCCGGATCCGTCAGCGCAAGTGCCTGAACAACATCGTCGAGCAAGATCACCCGGCCATCAACGTCGAACGCGGCCAATGCTGGGGTTCAAGAATTTTCGGTGCGCACGCATCATTGTCGGCGGCATCGAGACCATGCACATGATCTCCAAGGGGCAGATGAAATGCCCCCAAGGGAATTCGCTTGTCCGCTGCACAGCAATTCTATTCGCTGGTCTCATAAACCACCGCGTTCCACGGGCGGCATTCGCCCAGGTGCCCTTGTCGCGACAGAGCCTCCCGGTTTGCCAGGAGATGTTGCGCGTGTGGTGAACAGGATCTGGCTGCAGACTTACATTCGGCCTGTGGCGCGGACGACAGTCCGCTGGCCCTGATGGAATTTGCCGGGGAAGGCCTCATCTCCGTGGAGTCCTCAAGGGACCGGCCAGCATTCAGGCTTACTTTCCCCGCGGTCCGACCTGACGTGCCATCACGCGCACATCAACCTGCGCAACCTTTTCAGCGGTTCACCTCCATTAAAGCTTCATGTCTGACGTGTTGCGGGCCACATAGCCCTCGCTGTACGTGCGATCGTGCGCCAGTAGGGCCCAGATCGTGCGTGCCATCCTGTTGGCGAGCGCGACAGCGACCACGTTGAACGGTCGTCGGGCCATCATGCGCTGCAGTGATTCGGGGAGTTTCTTCAGATGCTTCAGCACTGATCGCGCACCATAAATCAGGAGGGTGCTCAGATAGATATCATCCTGTTTGCTAATGCCAAGCAATTTGACCTGCCCTCCGGTACCGCTCTGGCGGGGTACAAGCCCGAGGAACGCTGCAAACTCGCGTCCTGAGCGAAATGTGTGTGCATCACCGATCGTGGCAGTAGCGGCCGTCGCCGTCAGCAGCCCAACGCCAGGGATCGCCATGTCTCGTTTGGTGGCGTCATCCTCACGCTTGCACGCCGTCAACCTGCGCTCCACCGCGGCGATATCGCGGGAAAGAGAGTCAATGCGCTGCAACTGCTCGCGCAGTGTGTCCACGACCATGGCAGGCAATGTATCCGCGAGCTCAGTCAAAGCGCGCACGGCATCGGCCATCCCCTGCCGGCCAGCATGCAAAGCGACGCCGAACTCATAAAGCAGGCCGTGAATCTGGTTGACCTGCATCTGACGCATCTTGACCTTTTGTTCACGGACCCTGTGCAGTGTCAGCACGCTTTGTTGAGCCTCGCTCTTTACGGCCATGAAGCGCATTTCGGGGCGTTGTGCGGCTTCCCAGATCGCCTGCGCATCAGCCGGATCGGTCTCGTTGCGCTTCACGAACGGTCGCACGAATGATGGAGCGATCAGCCGGACCTGATGCCCAATGTCACGAGTTGATCACGGCGGAGATGGCGCCGTTTAACCTCGCCGGTCTCCATGTCTACCCGGTGGACCTGAAAGACCCGCTTTGCCAAGTCTACGCCAAATGTCATAGTCTTCATTTGGAGCCCTCCTTACCTCAGTGGTAGTTTCGACACCACCACTTTGGCACTCTGATGCCGTCGGGTACAGCGAGGGCTCCGTGGTTCTTGCAGCCTCTCGGTCTCGACGAGGGAGGGAGGCGTCCATACCATCTCCGTGCCGGAGATAGCCGCGTGTGGCCCTGTCCACACCGTGCGGCTCTGGCAGCGATGCTAACCCGCGTTTGTTTCCCTCGGCGGGCCAGCCCTTGCCCCACGAAGGTCATACTGACCCGCGTCTGATTCCTCACGGCGGGCCAGCCCTGGCTCACGTAAAGTCGTCCTAAAGCAGCTGTCGCGATCGCACATGACAGATTTGTAATCATTGCGACGCCGTCCGTTAACCTGCGCGGCGGATAGTGGGGATTCCTTCAACAAGGCCGCTCGTCGCACGGATGATCAAAACGTCATGAACCTACTCCCAACTCTCCTCCGTCTGTTTTCTGCTTGTCTGACCATTTTTCCATTGATGGCGACGGCGAGCCCGGCGCCGTTGACTTGGTTGAAAACGATCCCGCTACCGGCTGTCACGGGCGGAGACTTTGATCATTTCGCTGTCGACTTGCTCCATCGTCGGTTGTACGTTTCGGCAGAGGAGTACGGGTCAATCGAGGTGTTCAGCCTGCCAGACGGAGAGCATCTGTCAAGCAAAAAAGCCGTGGCAAAGTCGCCGCACAAGATCCTCCTGACGGATGACGGCAATACGATGTTCATCGCGGATGCTGGCGATGCAAACGTCAAGATCGTCGATACGTCGAATTTCGAGGTGGCGAAGACGATCTCCCTTGAACCCCAACCCGACTCCGGGGTCGCTGACAGGAAGAGCAGAATATTTTATGTGGGGAACGGAGGCGTGCAGTCCCATCAAGACGACGCCTATATCACTCTGCTCTCGCTTTCGGATGGCGCGGTTCTCGGAAAAGTCCGCGTGCCCGGCGCTCAGTTGAAGGGCATGGTCATTGATCATGCCTCGGGCCGCCTTTTTGTAAATCTTCGAGACAAAAACCAAGTCGGCGTGATCGATCTCAAAGCGCGCAAATTAGTTAGCGTCTGGACCGTTCCCGGCCCGAGCCGTAACTCTGCGATGGCATTTGACAGCGAGCACAAGCGCCTGTTCATTGGTTCGAGGGCGCCGGGGAAGCTTTACGTGCTCGACTCCGATACCGGTTCTGTTGTCCAATCGCTTAATATCGTTGACGTATCCGACGACATGCACTTCGACGCAAATCATCATCGGCTCTATGTCACGGGCGCAGGCGGACTGGACGTCGTGCAGCAAACGGACCCTGACCACTATGGGATCGAACAGCAGATCGACACCCTAGGTGGCAAGACCTCTGCTTACATCCCTTCGCTGCACCGACTATATGTCGTGCACACGAAGGGGCCTCAAGCCGCCGAAGCCGGCCTGCAGGTATTTCGCGTCAATTGACCGGTGCGATTTGCGTTGACTGCCGCTGAAGGTAATGGGGCTTTGCTACCTTCGTCAGGCAAAGTTCGGGAATCCGTCGGGGGACATTAGGGCAACGCTGAACGAGTCGAGATGCGTTGTGATCGTGATGAGAAGTGGCCCCGCTCATTGGGACAGTATTTTCAGTTTTTAAGTGGAGCGCCAGGTGTCATGCTGCCGTCTTTATCGCGGGCAGCATCGCGAAGTAAGCCTCGTCAGGCGTACGGGCCGATAGGCTTGAATGAGGTCTCTTTTGGTTGTACCAGGTGAGGTAGTTAGCGATCGATTTCCGTGCATGCTCGACGGATTCATAAGCCTTCAAATATATTTCTTCATACTTCACGCTGCGCCACAGCCGTTCGACAAAAACGTTGTCCCGCCAGCTTCCCTTGCCATCCATCGACAGAGCGATTCCGCGTGAGAGGACCGCGTCGGTGAAGACCGAGCTGGTGAACTGACTGCCTTGATCCGTATTGACGATCTCAGGCAATCCCTACTTCGCGAACGCTTCTTCAAGCGCTGCCACCGCATGCTCAGCTTCCATCGTGATCGCGACTCGGTGCGCTAAAACACGGCGGCTGGCCCAATCGATTACAGCAGTGAGATAGACGAAGCCCTGTGCCATAGGCACGTATGTCGTGTCCAATGCGAACACCTAGTTGCTGCGCTCGATCTTCCGATCGCGCAGCAGGTACGGCCAGATCTTGCGAGCCAGATGTTTGCGGCTCGTGTTCGGCTTTCGAACAGCGCTTCGATGCCCATTTTTCACACCAACGTGCCGATGTGCCTGCGTCCGACCACTATGCCCTCTCGCTTGAGCAGGCGCATCAACATGCGCGCACCGGTAAACGCATGCTCCAGATGCAACGGGTCGATCCGGCGCATTAGCGCCAGATCTGCGGCTTTGACAGGGCTCGGCACGTAATAAGCACTGGACCGGCTGATGCCGACCAGCTTGACCTGCCGGGACACCGGCAGGCGGTGGGCACGACCAATCATTCCCTTGCGCTCAGCAAGCCTGCCTTGCCGAGCACGCCCGACAAAAAATCATTCTCCAGCGCCAATTGGCCGATCTTTGCGTGAAGCGTCTTCAGATCCACCGGCGGCTCATTGACCGGCGCCCCCGCCGCGCCAAACACATCGGCTGCTCGCTCTTGCACTTGCAACTGCCGCTTCCATTCCGTGAGCTGATTCGGATGAACCTCAAACTGCTGTGCCAATTCTGCCAGCGTGCGGTCGCCACGTACTGCTGCCAGCGCCACCTTCGCCTTAAACGCCGCTGAGTGCGTGCGTCGGGTTCTCTTCATCATCGTCTGGTTTCCTTTGTAGGCATTATGCCTATCTCAGATCCCAGCGACTCCACTTAGGGACACGCTGACCAATACGCATCGCATAGCCGGTCGACGTGCGAATGGATGCGACGATCGGCCGGCGGGCACTGCCGATGCTGAATAGCGGGTCTCGACAGCCTTTGG
>NZ_CADIKM010000102.1 GCF_902859895.1 Pararobbsia alpina | reverse complement strand
TGCGACCCGGTCAACAAGACGAAGTCGGTGGTCTTTACCGAGGAAGGGTTACGTGAGTCCGAGCGGCTATTCAGGCGGCATTTCGTTATCCCGGACCGCACGAACAACTAACGTAACGAACTTCTAACTCACGACGCTAGAGGGGAGTCCTCTTTCCATAGCGATACCTTTCAATTGTCGGTCCTGAAAGCAAACGAGATCGGACTGCACGATGACGCGGGCCTGCGGTTTTTCGCTTCCTGCGTTTTCCATAGGTGCCCTTTAGTAAGCGAGACCGGTGTACTTCCGTTTGATTGGCTTCTGCTTTCGCAAGTTCTGTCCGAGGCGCGGCGGTTGGCGACTTCGGACAGACATCTGGATCGCGGTGAATGTCGGGCAGATCGTGGACCATCGCCGCGCAAGCGTGCCCGTCCCAGCTCCAGCCGTCCGTGCCGACGACGCGGATGCCTTTCGAAGCGAGATGCAACGTCGCGTCGCGGCCCATCGCGCAGCCGCTGTGGACAAAATCGGGGGGACCGTAGCGTTCGCCCGCTCGCGTGACCACCACGATTTCCAGCGTCTTCAAGGTGAGCGATGCGCTCGAGTTCAGCGTCGATTTCGTCGGGGGACACCACGTGCCCATGGCGCAATTCCTAAAATCGAGATTGACGCCCGGCTGCATGAACCACCTGAGCGGCACCTCGTCGATCGCTATCGTGCGCCTGCCGCCATCCATGGTCGGATGGTAGTGCCAAGGCGCGTCGATATGCGTACCGTTGTGCGTCGACAGATTGATCTGTTCGACGGCACAGCCCATTCGTTCAGGCAATTGGTCTACGGTCATGCCCGGAAACGAGGCGATCAGATCGACGGCCCACGCCTCGTGTGTCGTGTAGGTGATCGACGGCCTCATGAAGGGCGGATCGGCTATCGTCTCTTGTTCGAGCGCGATGGAAATGTCAATCGGTTGCGGCATACTTTTTTCCTTTTTTAGTGATCGGGGACTACGGTCAGGGCACGTGCGTCACGGAATGATCCGAACCGACACAGGATCCGAAGCCGATTGACAAACCCTGGACGGCTGCAACGACCCTGGAATGCAATTTCGTCACCGGCCTGAAGAAATGACCGCTGTTCGCCGTTGGGCAGCGTGATCGACTCTGGGCCTCAAAAAGTGAACTCAAGCAGACTGCTGAGCTGATTGCGGGTCGGGCCAGATGTCGTTCCAGTGCCGATCAGGTCGCCTGGCTGCATGTCGCAGCCATCCGCCCGTTTGATGACCAAGCATTTGTGCGTGCGTCAGATACAGACGCGTCGAAGACAGGTGGATCGCCCGCTTTCACCAGGCGCTGACCGTGCGGGCGTCGGATCTGTGTTCGCCACGCGCACGGACGGAGCCCAGCCCTGATACACGATCGGCACCCACTTGCGCGTCGAACACCTGTCGAGGCACGGCGCAATATCGGGTCATCCGGAGCAGTGTGAGCGCTTGATCCGATTCGTAACGGAAAAACTTTCTTTCGATTCGCGCCGACTAGCTAGTCCCACTCAAACAGGTTGAGCGCACTGCTCGGGGGTATTGTCACCTTGTTTGTCGACGCTCGACGAGCGGCCGCGAACACGCCGTATGTAAGGATAGCTAATGTACTCGTCAAGGCGCTCCATCATTGCAGTGCCTATCACGCTTTCCGACGCCTCGAAGGCAGCGGCCTGCTTATGCTTTTCGTAGGTGTGGAGTTGGCATACCGCTCTGACTTTACGGTTTTTTGACAGTTAGCATCCTCCAGAAAATGTATCATGCCGCCTTCCCAGCCCCGCGAAGTCGCGACACAACGGCACATCGCAATCAGTCTCGACCAAAGGACAACGCGCCTCGTCTCACCGAAAAGTTCCGCTTGCACGCGCGTTTGGTTGACAGCCCCAGATCGGGACGAGATTGTGTCGTCAAGGGATACCGTAGCCTCGGAAAGGAGAAGATCGAAAATTAAAATTCCTGCATAATATGTGGTCCGCATTCATTGCTGTAAGCGAGTCGAAAAGAAAATTCGAACGTTAGGAGAACTTCTAGTTCGGGTAAGGGAATCGGACTACATCGTCCGGTTAGAGCGTCTCGGGTCGCGAAAGCCACGCACGCGCGGCTCACATTCGTGTCGGTTGGTCATTGTCCTTCACGCGGCTGTGGACTTGGCCTCCCTGACGGAAACCTGTCAATATTCACCTGCTTTGGAACTTCAACCCTTGACCGCCGGCTTAGCTGCCCAACTGATCGAGGACCATCTTGCGCAGCAGGGGGCCGTACTACCGGGCTGTACTTCTGGTTTGGATTCCTAGTTATTCATTGGGCGCATCGCGACCCACGATCGAGGTAGGATGTGAACCGTTCTCACGAGGTGCGAGACGATGAAGTCTCATCATTCGGCCCGTTTCGTTTGCTTTCTGCAGAACGACTTCTCTATCAAGGAGACGTTCCGCTTCGATTGGGCAGCCGCGCACTCGATATCCTGATCTTGCTTGTCGAACGTGCGGGCGAAGTCGTCAGCAAGCGTGACCTGATGGCGCGCGCGTGGCCGAACCTCGTCGTCGATGAGTGCAGTCTTCGGGTGCAACTGGTCAGCCTTCGAAAGGCGCTTGGCGACGGACAGGCCGGCGCGAGATATGTGACCAATGTCCCCGGCAGAGGCTACTGCTTCGTCGCTCCCGTTTCGCGCACCGCTTCCTTAGGGCCACTCCGGGCCATAAAAGAGCAGCCCATTGCAGGCTCGAACCTCGTTTCCGACCACGTCAGCCGACTTCCTGCCCCGCTGACCCGCATGGTCGGTCGCGAAGATGCCGTTCGGACCATTTCAAGCCAGCTCGCCGGCCAGCGCTTTGTCAGCATCGTGGGACCTGGCGGTATAGGCAAGACCACCGTTGCTGTATCTGTGAGCCATGCCTTTGTTGCGGAATTCGGCGGTCCTGCATACTTCGTCGACCTCGGCGCGCTTACGGCACCGGAGCTGGTACCCGCCACGATTGCGTCTGCACTTGGCGTCGTGGTTCAGTCCGCCAACCCACTGCCTAGCCTTATGGCATTTCTTCAGGACAGGCGGACACTACTCGTCCTTGATTGTTGCGAGCATGTGGTCGAGGCAACAGCCACGTTGGCGGAACGCATCTTCAGGGATGCTTCGCAGGTGCATATCCTCGCAACAAGCCGGGAGAAGCTGCGTGTCGAGGGCGAGCACGTCCATCGATTGATGCCATTGGAGAGTCCGCCCGACGAAGAAGGGCTGACGGCCGCGAAGGCACTCACATACCCGGCTACGCAGCTATTCGTGGAACGCGCAGCCGCGGCCGATAATGGCTTCGAGCTGAGCGATGCGGATGCCCCTATCGTCGCTGAGATCTGCCGCAAGCTCGACGGCATCGCTTTGGCAATCGAACTTGCAGTTGGCCGTATCGATGCGTACGGCATCCGTGGAACCGCTGAGGTCCTCAACGACCGCTTCGGATTGCTCTGGCAGGGCCGACGCACGGCACTGCCTCGTCATCAGACGCTGCACGCGATGCTCGACTGGAGCTACCGCCTGCTTACCGCCTTTGAGCAAACCATCCTTTGCCGGCTTTCATTATTCGTTGGCACGTTTTCCCTTGACGCGGCGCGGGCAATCGCGGCGGAAGGCGATGTCGACGAAGCCGGCGTTGTGGATGCCGTGGGCAGTCTCGTGGCGAAGTCGCTTGCGTCGGCGGGGAAAGCCGGTGACGCGACGACGAATTACCGGCTTCTCGACACCACGCGCGCGTACGCTACCGAGAAACTCGTGGAAAGCGGTGAGATGGCCGCGACCGCGCGACGTCACGCGATCTATTTCTGTGAGTTCCTCGAACTCGCTAACGCCGCCGATTCAACTGATCACAAGACGCACGGCCTAGCGAAGTCTATCGAGCAACTCGGAAATGTGCGCGCCGCGTTAGACTGGACTTTCTCAGACCGTGGGGATCCTTCCGTCGCCACGGCACTGGTCGCCGCGTCGGTCCCTCTCTTCCTTGAACTCTCACTGCTGAGCGAGTGTCAGCGCTGGACGGAGCATGCCCTGGCAGCAATCGATTGTGCCAGTCGCGGGAGCCGTCGCGAGATGGAGTTGCAGGCATCGTTCGGGCTGTCATCGATGTTTACCACGGGCAACTGTGAAGAGGTCCACTGCGCACTTACTCGCGGACTCGAACTCGCGGAGTCGCTTGATGAACCGTACCATCAACTCAAGCTGCTCGGCGGTATCAGCGTCTTTCTGACTCTAAGCGGAGATTTCACGGGCGCGCTGAAGCACGCACGGCAGAGCGAGGTCGTGGCCAAGACACTGGCTGATCCGGCGGCGACCGCATTGGCAAATTGGTTGCTTGGCGTGGCGCATCACCTCATCGGGAATCAGGCGAGCGCCAGGAGACACTGCGAAACTGCGATGGTTCGCGCGGTCGTATCCCCGCGCATCAACATGATCCAGTTCGGCTGCGACCACCGTATCCGTGCGCAGGCCTGTCTCGCACGAACGCTATGGCTTCAAGGTTGCCCGGATCAGGCGGCGAGAGTTGCGCGTCAAACGATCCACGAGGCTGACGAGTTCAAGCATCCGGTCACCCTCTGCATTGCACTGGTGGTGAGCTCCTCTGTATTCATCTGGAGCGGAGACTGGACGACCGCGGAAGCAATCATCGAGCGGCTGGTTGCGCATGCCGCACGGCATTCGCTCGAACCGTATCAGGCTCTAGGCCTGGGTTTCAAGGGTAAGTTATTGACTAAGCGCGGCGATGCGCAACGCGGCGTCCAATTACTTGGTGATTGTCGGGACGAAGTACGTGCCACCCGCTACTACATGCTAGCGCCAATTTTCGCCAGCGCCTTGGCGGAAGGTCTGGCGGCGCTGGGACAGTTCAAGGAGGCTCTTGCCGCAATCGATCACGCACTGGCGAGCGTCGCGGAAAGCGGAGGATCGAACAGGATGCCGGAGATCTTGCGCATCAAGGGACATCTCCTCGCTTCGGCGCCACGATCAGATTCCTCGGAAGCCAAGGAATGGCTCTTACGTTCCCTCGAATTGGCACGCCAGCAATCGGCGTTGGGGTGGGAGCTACGGACAGCGATGACGCTCGCGCGATTGCTGTCCGATCAAGGCCACCGAATGGAAGCGCATGACACGCTCGCCGGGATTTATGGTCGGTTTACGGAAGGATTCGACACGTCCGATCTCAAGACAGCGAAGCGCCTGCTGGACGATCTAAGTCGCCCACCCGATTCCGACGAATCGGGCCGTGAGTTGTTTTCTATTGAATGAAGCGCGCAGCAGATGCTCCTTTACACGGCAAATATCCTTTGTACGCCTGGACGCGCTAGGTTTTTTCGGCGGGTCTGCACCTCCCGGGCGGCACGTTCGGCATCCGCTTGAGCAACAAACGCGAAGCTGGATGTACTGAATTCCTGATATATCGATGGCAGACTGGCACCGTACCCTCCCGTGCCGGTCCGCGCCGCGGCTTCCTGCCGATCAGGAAGTCGCGTCTTGCTTTACTGCGATTGCCCTCTTACTTTGCAACGGCGGCTTCCGAGCGGACCGGCGTCGTTT
>NZ_CADIKM010000101.1 GCF_902859895.1 Pararobbsia alpina | reverse complement strand
GAGATTTGTCAGCTCGCACATTGGCTCCACGTTCCTGCGTTCGATTTATCTGGACGATTCGTATCACATGATTACGTCCGACAACGAACGCGAAATCGTCGCGCGGGAAGTAGGCCTCTTTCTGCGGGAAAGTAAACTGGCCCGAAGCGGTGGAGGCGGAGAAGCCGCTCCGGTAGTCTCTCGGGCGCTCGCGAGGCGTTTGCGGCATATCGCCAAAGGGGGGGAAAGCGGTGCTTGATTCGAGGCGTGATACTTCGCAAGCGAGCGTGGGCGCCCCGGCTCTCGCAACGACGGGAAGGACGTAGTGAAGGTAAGCCATGCACTGCAGTGCGTGCCAATTGCGTTCGGGTGCCTTTGCCTCACGCACGCGTTCGCCGACGACCAGGACCCGAGCGTAAGTCCTTCCGGGGCCGATGAATGGAAGGTATCGGTGGGTCCGGGCCTGATGCTTTCTCCCAAATATCCGGGCGCGCGGGAGTTGCGACTCTTGCCGATTCCATCGCTCGATATCTCCTACGATGACCGGATTTTCTCGCAGGGTCTCGATCTGATCGGGATCAATGTGCTTAAAGGCAAAGGCGACGCTTACCATGTCGGCGCTGCGATCAGCCTGGATTTTCAATCGCGCAACGAGTCCGACGATCCGCATTTGCATGGGTTAGGGAACGTCAACGAGGGTCCGAAACTCAAACTTTTTGCCGACTATTCGGTGTCGTTGCTGACGGGTTCGGTTGCGGCCTACCAGGACATTGCGGGAACGGGCCAGGGACTTTTGGTCAGTGCGGATCTGGTGGCCAATCTGCCGCTAACCTCCAGGTTCCTGGTGTCATTCGGGCCGGGCGCGACATGGGCAAATGCAGAATACACGCGATCGTTGTTTGGCGTGAGCGCCGGACAGAGCGCTGCTTCGGGCCTGCCAACCTTCAACACGAGTGCAGGACTACGCGACGTTCACCTTAACGCATACGCGAGCTATGACATCTCGAAGAAATGGGTCGGCTCGTTGGCCGTTACCGTTGGCCGGCTGCAACACGACGCTGCACACAGTCCCATCACGGAGCGCCGGGATGAACTGAACATAGTGACCGCAATCAACTACCGCTTCAGATAGTGGGTGCTGTCCGCGCGAGGCGGCCTTTTCGACATCAAATAGTCAGCAGGCAAGCGAGCCAATCAGCACGGCGAAAATCGCTCGCATTCGATGCTGCATATAGCCGCCACAGCCTCGGGATTCACTGGATCAGACAAAGCGGACGGTCGGTTATCTCAGGTGGAGGAGCCCAAGCGATCGGGCGTGTAATCCACGTTAAAGACGGAAAAAAGCGTATGACAGAGGGTGCAGCAGCCGATATTGCACTGGTCACGGTGCGGCCGGTTTTCGGTCCAATTGGTGCAGTTACGGCGCTGGCGTCGGTGTCGGCTCGGCATTTGTTGCAGGCGCGGCCTTGCTCGCCAAGATCAAGGAGGAGGACAAAAAATACATCGCTTGGCGGCTGGCTGTCCGCCTAATGATCCACCCTGCCAATGCGCAGTTGTCGTAAAACAGATTTTGCGGGAAGGAACATGAACGAGGCACCCCCAATCCGGAAGAACGTTGAAGGCGTCAACATCAATACTGATACTGCTCGCTGTTTCTATTCGGTGACGAAGAGCGTTGGGCGGAGATCCGTCGGCTGCACGACGACGGGCTGTCGATTTCGGTCAGTGCCTCCATCTGGGGATTATTGGGTGCTTGCTGACACGACAAGGTAACCGGCGCCTGGACGAGAATCTGGCCCAGCGGGCTCAGGCCATCATCCACGAGTGCTACGTCGATTTTGGCCCGACGCTGGCCTGCGAGAAGCTGTACGAATGTCACGGCATCCGGCTCGCAAAGGAAACGGTCAGGCGGCTAATGACGGACGCCGGTCTGTGGATACCGCGCCGGCAGCGCCCGCCGAAGATCTATCAGCCACGAGCCCGGCGGTCGTGTCTGGGCGAGCTGGTGCAGATCGACGGCAGCGACCATCGCTGGTTCGAGCAACGCGCGCCGGCGTGCACGCTGCTGGTGTTTGTCGACGATGCAACGAGCCGGCTGATGGCGCTGCACTTCACCGCGACCGAGTCGACCTTCAGCTACTTCGAAGCGACGCGTGCCTATCTCGAACAGCACGGCAAGCCGGTGGCGTTCTACAGCGACAAGTACAGCGTATTTCGCAAGACGAAGACGGACGAAACGGGAAGCAATGTGACGCACTTTGGCCGCGCGATGTACGAGTTGAACATTGACACGTTCTGCGCCAACAGCAGTTCGGCCAAGGGTCGCGTCGAGCGCGCGCACCTGACGCTGCAGGACCGGCTGGTGAAGGAGCTGCGGCTGCGCGGCATCCACTCGGTGGCCGACGCCAATGCCTACGCGCCCTCCTTCATGGCCGCTTACAACGCGCGCTTTGCGAAGCCGCCGAAGAGTGGATTCAACGCGCATCGACCGTTGCGTGCCGACGAGAGCCTCGATCTGCTGCTGACGTGGCGTGAGACGCGGCGCGTGACGAAGTCCCTGACGGTGCAGTACGACCGGGTGATGTACCTGCTGGACGATACGCCGGCCAACCGCAAGCTGATTCATCGCTATATCGACGTGTGGGAGTACCCGGACGGCTGCATCGAGATTCGTGCCGATGGCCGGGTGTTGCCGAGTCGGCCCTATGACCGGCTGGCCGAAATTGACCAGGGTGCGATTGTTGAGCACAAACGGCTGAGTCATGTGTTGCAGGTGGCGCAGGCCCTTCAGGCGCAGCGCGATAACCGCCGCATTGGGACCGCGCCCTCCCGGACCCATCTGGGCGCGGCGGTCCGAACGCAGCAACGTCAGCCCGGAACCAAGAAGCAACGCGAGTTCACGCAGCGTCCCGAGGGCCGGCCCGCAGGCAATCACATATTCGAATTCGCTGCGCTAACAGCATGAGCACACGTGCATCATCTTTACCTCGGCGGTTACGACTTCAACGCATCGATTTTCGGACCATCGGGCCGAGTTCTTGCGGGCAGCACTATCTGCGTTAGCGGCACGGGACCCACTGATCGGCCTGTATCTCGGAGGACGCTACTGCACGCGTAGTACTTCGCTGCCACGGGATCATCTGGTGTATAATTGGGTATCGTTTGATACTTAGTGGGGTCCGTCATGGTCATCGTTTCACCTGCCAGAATCGCGTCAGTCATGGCGCTGACGCCGTTGCCCACTTCGTTTGCGGAACTGGATGACCGGGTGCGCGGCGGTCTCCCGAAGTCCGCACTGCGAGCGAGTGTCGAGCATGTCTCGCGCACTTCCGAAGAGCGTCGGACTCTACTGTTTCGTATCATCCCCGAAGCCACCTTCAAGCGCCGTCGCGATCTGCTCAGCCCGGACGAATCAGAGAAGGCCGAACGTCTCGCACGCATCTTCGCCACCGCCGAATATGTGTGGGACTCGGAAGCTGACGCGAGGGAGTTCCTCAACACTCCTCATCCACTGCTGGACGGCCGCACACCGCTCGACGTATCGATGACCGAGTTGGGCGCAAGACGGGTCGAAGAACTGCTGTGGAAGCTGTTTTATGGGATTCCTGCATGACGCGGATCTACCGCATCGCGGATCGACGGCACCCCGTCTGGGACGGTACGGGCGCCCTGCTGATCGGTGGCCGGTTCAACAGCCCCGGGTGCGCCGTCATCTACGGCGCAACGACGTTCGCGGGCGCGATGCTCGAAGTGCTGGTTCACGCGCGGATCGGCAAGGTGCCGCTTTCTCACGTGGCGGTCGCGGCTGATGCGCCGGACGAAATCCCGGTGGAGCGCGCAGACGCGGCCATTTTGCCGGCAGGATGGGACGGCTCGGATATCGAGATCGCGCGGGCGTTCGGGGATCGCTGGATAGCCGAACGCCGTACCGCGATTCTGCTTGTGCCGTCTGTCATCGCACGAGAAGAGTGGAACGCGCTGGTTAACCCGGCTCATCCGCTTGCTGCGCGCATCGTCATTGGCGAATCGCGCCCGGTGGTCTGGGACGAGCGCCTGTTTCATCGCCCTTGAGAGGGCGACCGCCGTTTAGATGTCACGCCCCACGATAGTGCCGGGCCGCGCCGGATCGCTGTCCATGATGCGCGTGACTGCGCAGAGCGGCGAAACGGATCTTCGTCTATCACTCTTGTCGCATGACCAGAGCGTGACTACATCAAATGCTGGCAGCACTGCCACGTCCCGGAATCAAACGGATACTCATCGCAGTTGACTTGTCAGTTGTGTCCAAGCGACGTGGTCCCGACGAGACGAGCCCCTCTTTGTCCCCTTGTCGCCGTCCCCTGTTCTTTGAGCTGCCGTGGCAGTCTGGATCGGCGTGTGACCGCACACCTCGGCCTCGAGTCGTTTCGGCCGACCTGCCTTGATTTTTGGATCGCCTTACCATAAGGAATTGTGAATTCAAGGAGGAAACAATGGCATCCGCGACAATCACGTCGAAGGGTCAGGTAACGATCCCGGTCGGCGTCCGGAGCGACCTTGGGCTGGGGCCGGAGACAGAATCGAATTCGTCTTCAACGAGGCCACCGGACGCTACGAGTTGGTGCCTGCAACGAAATCCCTTGAATCACTCAAGGGTCTTGTCGGGAAGCCGGCTAAGCCTGTGTCCGTTGAAGATATGAATGCCGCCATCGCTGCGCAGGGAGCGGACGCGTAATGATCGGTCTCGATACAAACGTCCTGGTCCGATACATCGCCCAGGACGACGCTGCTCAATCGCCGAAAGCGCGTGCGTTGATCGAGTCGTTGACGACCGACGAACCTGCTACGTGACGCAGGTTGCCTTGGTGGAAGTCGTGTGGATTCTTCCCAGCCTGTACGCGGCAGATCGTAATCAGATTGCAAAAGTGGTTGAGGGACTTCTTCGAACTAAAAAGTTGACCGTCGAAGCTGCCGAGACAGTTTGGAAGGTCCTTCGCGTTTTCGCTTCATCGAAAGCGGACTTTGCGGACTGCCTGATCGAGCGCGTTTGCCATGATGCGCAGTGCGAGTACACGGCGACATTCGACGCGAAAGCCGCTAAGTCGGCTGGTTTGCGGTTAATCAAGTAACGCGGAAAAGCCTCATGACCCTCATCGGAATCGCGCCGTTGGCGAGAGCAAAACTTCGCCGAAGACACGACGACGTGCATCCGGTACGCGAAACCGATCGACCGTCTGCGCCCCATCTCGTAGGCGCCGGTATCCGAGCCACTCAAGAATGCGCTGTTCGATCCGTGCGATCTGTTCGTCGAGCGTGCGAAGTCGCGAGAGCTGATCCTGCAGACTGTCTATCAGCATGGCAGGCAACTCGTCGGTCAGTGACGCCAGCGCGGTTTGGGCGGCCTCTATCGATGCCCGACGGCCTTGCGGCAGCACAACGCCAAATTCGTAGAGCAGTCCACGAAACTGGTTGACTTACATGACGCGAATTCGGACTAGTTGTGGCGTGCGCGGTGCATTGGCTTGCTGGTCTTCCGTCTTTGACGTGATGGTCGCCAACGCCGCCCGCCACCCGGATCCCGAATTGATCCGCCGACGCCGATCCTGATGGAGCCACCAGCACGAACCACCACGCACTTTTCCCTGTCAGACCACGCAGAGAATTCTTGTTCTTCATTGAACACTCGGTTCTTTGGTCGAACCCCGGTCACGTTCCGTGTGGGGCCGCCGCGGCGACAGTGCGAGGCAAAAGCGACACCCGAAACCTGATTGCAGCGCTCCCGTGCGACATCTGATGATTCGGAATTGGCTCTGCCAAGAATTCTGAGGCTCACACCGGCAATGGTTCTGTCGCCCTGATCCAGCGCTTCAGATTGAACGCGATAAGTACTGTCAAGGTGATGTAGAGCAGGCTCAGGTTGCGCAGCTCCTCAGGCGCGCAAAAGACGAAGAACAA
>NZ_CADIKM010000100.1 GCF_902859895.1 Pararobbsia alpina | reverse complement strand
ATCACTGGCGAATGCAGAAGATGCGGATGCTCGAGCATCTCGGCGATTACGCGCAGCGCCCGCTCGCATTCGATCCGATTCTTCGAACCTCCCAGACATACACGCAGCGCGTTGGGCGGATTGCCGTCAGTCGAGAACGCCGCGGCGGCGACAGCGGCAATGCCTTGACTACGTAACTGCAGCGCTAGTTCCGAAGCACTCCAGCTGCCTTCGTAGGGAATTGGCAGCCACAGATGAAAGCCGTCTGGATGCGCATCATAGGACGACGCGCCGAGCACGCGAGCGGCAATCGCCTGGCGCGCTTTCGACTCGCTGCGAATCGCGCTGAGCATCTCTTGCGCCGTGCCGTCGGCAACCCACTGCGTGGCGAGCGACACCGTAAATGGACTCGCCATCACGGTGGTCGCGCACAGTGCGCCTGCCAGGCGCTGCGCTTGACGCGGAGTCGGCGCGTGCAGATAAGCGACGCGCAACCCGGCACCTAAATTTTTCGACATTCCCGTTATGTAGTAAGTCAGCTCAGGCGCGAAACTCGCCAGCGGGTCCGGCGGTTGCTGCGGCAACATCGCGTATGCGTCGTCCTCGATGATCGGCACGCTATAGCGTAATGCCACGTCGGCGAGCGCCTCACGCCGCCTTCGCGTGAGCGTCAGTGTGCTTGGGTTCTGCAGCGTCGGATTGCAATAGAGCGCGCTTGGCTTGTCGGTCCTGCAGAGCGCTTCGAACGCATGCGCCAGTGGCCCTTCGTCGTCGCGTACGAGCGCCTGCAAACGCACCCCCAGTTGCGCCGCGATAGCCTTGATGCCCGGATAGGCGAGCGTGTCGAGACAAATTGTTGTGCCCGGGCGTGCCAGCTGCGAGACGAGTGCGACGAGAGCGCTATGAATGCCCGGACACACCAGTACGTTGTCCGGCGAGCAATGAGCGAGGCGGCGCTTTAACCACTCCGTGCCCGCCGCTTTGTCTGCTGGCGTGCCGCCGAATTCCTGATAACGCAACAGTTGGTACGGGTCGCTATTCGACATCAGACGGGCGGCGGATTCACGCAGGAGCGCGGAGTAGTCGGCGGGCTCGGGGGGCGTGTTCATCGTCATTTCGAAGCTGCTGCCACCACTTAGCGGCGGCGTCGCGGTGCGGCCGCGCACGAAGGTGCCACTGCCGGCGCGCGAATCGAGCAGGCCGCGCTTTTTCGCCTCGGCATAGGCGCGTGCCACGGTAGTGTAGTTCAGTGCCAGTTCGTCGGCCAGATCGCGCAGGCCCGGCAGTCGGTCGCGGGGGCGCAAGCGTCCGGTCGCGAGATCTTCCTCTATCAGATCCGGGATCGCGAGATAAGCCGGTTTGCGGACTTCGGCAAGACGTTTGATCCAGTGGTGAGTCGGGCTTCTCATGGTGTTCATGGAAATAGAAGACTATCGGAAAAGACGTCACGCATGGTCGGATCAGCGCTGGAAAAGAGATCGCATAAGCGGTCCAAACTGATCGGATTGATTGGACGGGACGCTGGGCGAATGTGGTGAATGATTGCACTGGGGCGGGGCATTTTCACCATGGAGATCGCACCTGGCTGGTGCGATAGACGACTGTGCGGCCGATTTCATTAGCTAAGCTCGCTATATGCAACCTTCGGACCAAACAAATTTCTGCACTCCTAGCGAATGAATGTCTGTTTGATCGGAAAGTGATCGCATTGGCGGCGGCCATCATTGGCACGGCCGTTGCGTTAGTGGTCTCGGCGCAAACGTAAGGCGGCGCCTTGATATCACGCTTCATTTCCTGTTCACGCATATCACATTGGAGAGTGCCATGCCAGCTGTCAACAAGCCGCTGCATCAGAAGGGCGATTACCTCGTCGACTACGAAGAGAAAGTCTTCGAGGACGTGAAGGCCGAGCCAGGTGAAAAGGCACTCGTCACGTTTCATACGGTGGCGTTCGAAGGCTCGATCGGCTTCGTCAATCTTCTACAAGCCACGCGCCTGCAGCGTAAAGGTTTCGAAACCTCGGTGCTCCTTTACGGCCCGGGCGTGACGCTCGGTCTGCAGCGAGGTTTCCCGACACTCGGTGACGAAGCGTTCCCGGGTCATCTGAATTTCAACAAGCAACTGATGAAGTTCATGGAAGAGGGCGGCAAGGTGTATGCGTGCCGCTTCGCGTTGCAAGCTTTGTATGGACATGGCGAAGCGTCGCTGATCGAAGGCATTCGACCGATCAGCCCGCTCGACGTGCTGGACATCCAGCTTCTGCATCGCAAGGACAACGCGCTGATCATCCACACTTGGACGGTTTGAGCACAGGCGGCTACCACCATGTCTGAAAAACGCATCGTTCGTGCCGCTGCAGTCCAGATTTCACCGGACTTCGAGCGCAGCGACGGCACGCTCAACAAGGTTTGTGAGGCGATCGATCAGGCGGCGCGCGAAGGCGTGCAACTGATCGTGTTTCCCGAAACCTTCGTGCCGTATTACCCGTACTTTTCGTTCGTGCGGCCACCGGTCGCCTCGGGCGCCGATCACATGCGGCTTTATGAAGAAGCGGTGGTGGTGCCCGGCCCCGTGACGCATGCGGTGGCCGAGCGCGCCCGCCTGCATCGCATGGTCGTCGTGCTTGGCGTGAACGAGCGCGATTACGGCAGCCTGTACAACACGCAACTGATCTTCGATGCCGATGGCCAGTTGCTGCTTAAGCGCCGCAAGATCACACCGACGTTCCACGAGCGGATGATCTGGGGGCAAGGCGATGCGTCTGGGCTGAGGGTCGTGCAGACGGAGGTGGCGCGGGTGGGGGCGCTGGCGTGCTGGGAGCACTACAACCCGCTCGCCCGCTACGCGTTGATGACGCAGCACGAGGAAATTCACTGCAGTCAGTTTCCAGGTTCGCTGGTGGGGCCGATTTTCGCCGAGCAGATCGAAGTAACGATCCGCCATCACGCGCTCGAGTCGGGCTGCTTCGTCGTGAACGCGACGGGGTGGCTGACTGAGGCGCAGATCGCATCGGTCACGAGCGACACGAATATGCAAAAGGCGCTGCGTGGCGGCTGCAATACGGCAATCGTGTCACCCGAGGGGCAGCATCTGGCTGCGCCGCTGCGTGAAGGCGAAGGCATGGTGATCGCCGATCTCGACATGGCGCTGATCACCAAGCGCAAACGCATGATGGATTCGGTCGGCCACTATGCGCGGCCCGAATTGCTGAGCCTCGCCATCAACGAGCGGCCGGCTACGACAGTGTCGCCGATGCCGTTTCCGGGCAATGCGTGGAACGCCTCGTCCAGCACCGATTTCAACTCAACCATGGGATGCCGCGATGAATTCCAGCGAGACCTTGCCCGCCGCGAGCCGGCAATTGATGACTGAATTGCAGTCGGTCGGCTTGCGGCTGGCCGATCCTGGTACCGGCGTCGCCAGCCGGCGCGGTGGCGCGGGACCGTCTGATCACAAGGCCGTCACGGTGGACGGCGTGACCATCATGGTGCCGGTGCATACGAACACGGCATGGCATTCGCCGTTCGTTGCCGCGCCTGCCGACGCACACGGCACCAGTGCATTGCTGCGCGGCACGATTCCGATTGCCAATATCAGCTTTCCAAAGGCGCCGCGCTTTTACGGCATGCAGACGCTCGACGGCGTGCCGTACTCGCACATCGCAACGCTACACAGCGCCGATGTGCTGGCGAGCACCGTGCTGCAAACCTGCATTCGCTACGAGAGCCGCCGCAAGACGTGCAAGTTCTGCGCGATCGGTCAATCGCTTGCAGCGGGTCGCACGATTGCGCGCAAGACACCGGAGCAGCTTGCAGAAGTCGCGCGAGCGGCGGTGCTGTTGGACGGTGTCAAGCATATGGTGCTGACGACCGGCACGCCGCCCAGCAGCGATCGTGGTGCGAAAATTCTCTGCGAGAGTGCGTTCGCGATCAGGGCCGCGGTCGATCTGCCGATCCAGGCGCAATGCGAACCACCGGACGACGATCAATGGTTCGCGCGCATGAAGGTGAGCGGCGTCGACACGCTCGGCATGCATCTCGAAGTGGTGACGCCGTCGTTGCGCGAACGCATCATGCCCGGTAAATCGAGCGTGCCGCTGTCGCGCTATATGGATGCATTCAAGGCCGCGGTCGCCGTGTTTGGACGGGGACAGGTGAGCACCTATATCCTCGCGGGACTTGGTGACACCGCCGAAGCGATTCTCGCGATTTCGCGCGAGCTGATCGACCTTGGCGTGTATCCGTTTGTCGTGCCATTCGTGCCGATCAGCGGCACGCCGCTTGAAGATCATCCGGCGCCGTCGCCGGAGTTCATGAAGTCGGTGTTGCAGCCGCTCGGCGCCATGCTCGCCGCGGCTGAAATGCGCTCGGCGGACATCAAGGCCGGCTGCGGCAAGTGCGGCGCGTGCTCGTCCCTGTCTTCGTACGAGGAGTGATCATGTTTGGCGAAGCGATTGCGGGTGCATCGGCTGAACTGAACGACCTGGATGTTGCGCCAGCGTTGTACACGCCGACCGAATACCGGATCAAGTGGACCACGCTTCAGTGGGAAGCCGATGAGGCCTACAAGTTGCGGCGCGCGGTGTTCTGCATCGAGCAGGGCATCTTCGTCGGCGACGACCGCGACGAGATCGACGAGCGTGCGCAGCAACTGGTGGCGGTGAGCTGTATTGCCGGGATGCCGGAGCAAGTGGTCGGCACGGTGCGGATCCATCAGGAAGAGCCTGGCGTCTGGTTCGGTTCGCGGCTCGCCGTGCACGCTGCGTTTCGCCGTCACGGCAAGATCGGTGCAACGCTGATCCGTCTCGCCGTGACGAGCGCGCATGCGCTCGGCTGTCAGACATTCCTCGCGCATGTGCAGAGCCAAAATGTGCCGCTGTTTCGCCGTCTGCGTTGGGATGTACTTGCAGAGGAAAGGATGCTCGGCCGTCCGCATCATCTGATGCAGGCGCAGCTTCAGCACTACCCGCCGTGCACGACACCGCGCAGCGGCTTTGTCACGCAATCGCGGAGCGGGTCATGAGTGTGGCGGATCTGGTCGCGAGCTTGCGTGAAAGCCGCGGCTTTCAGCACAAGACCGATATCGCCGGCGTAGTGTCGTCGCTGGCGCGGCAGCTGCCGGGCGGTGCCGGCGATCTCGGCCAGGCAGTGGCGGTGGGCGACGATTGCGCGGCGTTGCCGGATGGCGACGCTTACCTGTTGTTCGCCATCGAAGGCATGGTCAGTGACTTCGTGCAGGCGATGCCATGGTTCGCCGGCTACAGCAGCGTGATGGTCAACGTCAGCGATGTCTACGCTATGGGCGGGCGGCCGCTCGCGGTCGTGAATGCGTTGTGGAGCGATGGCGTCGGCGCGGCGCACGAGGTGCTTGCGGGAATGGTGGCGGCCTCGGTGGCGTATGGGGTGCCGATTGTTGGCGGACACACCAATGCGCGAAGCGATCAGGCGCAACTGGCCGTGTCGATTCTGGGCCGCGCTAACGCGCTGTTGTCGAGTTTCAACGCGAGACCGGGCGACCGCCTCCTGATGGCGGTCGATCTGCGCGGCCGCTTCGAGGAACCGTATCCGTTCTGGAATGCTTCAGTCGGAACGCCGGCTTCGCGTCTGCGCGATGACCTTGAGCTGTTGCCACAGTTAGCCGAGAACGGGCTGTGTGATGCAGCGAAAGATATCAGCATGGCGGGTACGCTCGGCACGGCATTGATGTTGCTCGAATGTTCGCAGGTCGGCGCTCGCATCGATCTCGACGCGATCCCGAAGCCGGCTGACGTGCCGCTTGCGCGTTGGGTCACCGCGTTTCCGAGTTTCGGCTACCTGCTCTCGGTGCGTGAAGCGTACGTCGAACGCGTGCAGGCGCGATTTGAAGCGCGCTCGCTGACCTGCGCGGAGATTGGGACGGTAGACGCAACGCGCCAAGCGGTCGTCCATCGCGGGGACGATGTGGCAGTGTTGTGGGACTTCGGCAGCGAGCCGTTTATCGTCCCGGCCGATCAGGTGCCGCGATGATCATGGACGCATTGCGGATCG
>NZ_CADIKM010000099.1 GCF_902859895.1 Pararobbsia alpina | reverse complement strand
ATGAAGATTACTGCCGCCAGCGCCGCGGTCGCCATAGCGAGTGTGACGGTGGCCTTGCGCGGCGAGCGCCTTTCATCTGTCATCCCGGCTCCAGCTCGATGCGTTCGATCGCCGCGATGGTGGGCGGCGTGGGCGGCTCACGGTGGGGTATGTCTCCCGGCTGGCGAGAAAGCGTGAAATCGACCTACCAAGTATAAGAGAGGTGCCTGGACAGGTCCAAGCCGGCGTCGAGCGAACCAGACCAAACCTTCCACAGCAACAGATCCCGAGTGTACGAGTTAAATGCTATCTTGTCGTCGGCCGGTGCGTTGGATTATCCGCAATGCTGTGCCCGGTTCACTTTGAACAGGTCATTGAGGCACATTGAGGCCGCACCGAGCCGACGAACGTACTCGGTAGCGATGCGCTATCATCAAAGAATACGCTTATTAAGCCCCTTCACCGCGGTTATACGCCCGTATAAGCCAGTTACGCTACCGTGGCATCGGCGTATCCAACGGTAGAGTAGATATGCCCTGCGGCAAAACCTACTCTTCTCTCGTCGAAAGACAGCGATCCCTGTGATGACAGCGAATGGTTCCTCGTTGGTCTGACGACAACATCGCCTTTGGAATGCCCCTCCGAACGGTTCCCTTTTATAGCGTCTTCAAGGAATCATCGTGTCACCTGTTCTGCGGCCACGGCGAGATCGCCATGGGCAAGATTGCCTTGCCGTCTCGAGGGCGTTCTTGCAAGGTCGCCACGCCGACTGTGCCCGTCCGAATCATTGATACGGAAGGAAGTGCAATGGCCGCCATGATGAAAGCAGCCGTGTTCGTGGAACCCGGCCGCATCGAACTCTCCGACAAGCCGATTCCCGGTGTCGGCCCCAACGACGCGTTGATTCGCATCACTTCAACCCCTCACAAGATGGCAGCTACCTCATCCCGATGGGCTTGTGCGGCTGTCACGGCTACAAGGCAACGGCGGGCTGGCGGTTTGGCAACCTTATCGATGGTACGGAAGCTGAGTACGTGCTGGTTGCCCGATGCCCAGGCGAACCTCGCCCCGATTCCGAACGGCCTGAGCGACGAGCAGGTGTTGATGTGCCCCGACATCATGTCGACCGGCTTCAAGGGTGCGGAGAACGCCAATATCAAGATCGGCGACACCGTGGCCGTGTTCGCGCAGGGGCCCATTGGCTTGTGCGCCACGGCAGGCGCGCGGTTGCTGGGCGCCACCACCATCATTGCGGTGGATGGCAATGACCAGCGACTGGCCGTAGCCGGAAAGATGGGGGCCGATGTCACGCTCAACTTCAAGAAGTGTGATGTGGTCGATGAAATCATGAAACTGACCGGCGGTCGTGGCGTCGATTCATCAATCGAGGCGCTGGGCATACAGGCAACGTAATACTTCCGTACCAATTGGTCGCGAGGCTTGGCTATGTTCATCGGGTACGCTGCAAAGGCGACGTGGCTGTCTTGGCGTGCCACACTGGCGCTGCGTCGATGAGGCGAATCCAACTCTGGCCCAACTTCTCGGCGCTGTCCATGCGAAGTTGTTGGAAGCGATGAGGAGGGGCGCCGGGACGCGGTGCAGGCCGGTGAAATCCGACTTTGAATCTCCCCCTCTGAGAGACCCGAACAACCGCTTCGGCCGACTACGCGCTGGACAGGATTGGCGCGCGATGGTCCGTTAGCAGAGAGTGAAGCCGACATTCTAATGTCAGCATGAAAGCTCGGGCCAACGGCCGTAGATGGGGCCGGGTGCTGCCCCATGTAATGGGGTATACGCCCTTGTGAGCCTCGACAGGCTGCGATCGGCAGCACGCCACCCGAGGGGCCAGTTAGATCCTCAGAAGCGGACAACCATCGACGGCAATCCGACACCCACCGCGACAACCAGTCTGGTTCTCAGCAAGACCAAACCTGATCGTAGCAAACTGCGTCAGGCCGTAGGATGCTGAGAAATATCGTGCATTGACAACTGAAGTTTGAGCGATCTCCGGATCGCGACCGTTCTTCATGGTGCAACTTTAGATAAGGCCGCCCTAGCTTTTTTGCTGCCTCGCGCACCTGGGACGCGCGGCCACAGCGCCCTTCAATTTCAGGGTTTCAGGCGTGCTCAAGTGGCTTGCGCGCGATCCAAATCGTCTGCGTCGGCCAGGTCCTCCAGCAGTTTCTTCGTGCGGGAATAGTAGGTCGCGCCGGCTTCCGACAACGTCACCTGCCGGGTAGTGCGGTTGAAAAGCACCGTGCCGAGAGACTCTTCCAGTGAGTCAACCGAGCGGACCACCGACGACGCGGCCATTTCGAGTCGCCGCGCAGCACTGGAGAATCCGCCCGCCTCTGCAACCGCCACAAACGCCCGAAGTGCCGCAACTTTGTCCATGACTCTGCCTTCAATGAGAGAAGCACCGCGTCGCTGGAGTGTTGGCGACGCGCCCGAGCACGAGTTTGCAAGCACCTTGTTGCCTCTCGATCAATGACGGGTGATGCCCATGATACGGTTGCCCATGTCGATCCCCCACTTTGTCATCTGAATCCCTTCGGATACCTGTTGCTGTTGCCAGCGAAGCAAGGCTTCGTCGAGGCTCGCATTGCCGGCGATCGCCGTCGCAAGAGCGACTGCGTTCGCCGCTGCCTTGGCGGTGCTGCCGGCCGTGTGCGGTCGCGGAATGAACGCGGCATCTCCCGTTAGCAGCACGCGGCCGAAGACCATTTTTGATACCTGAAAATCGATGATCGACTGCACGAATATCTCGTCGGTGTTATCGATCAGCGCGCGAAATGCGGGGTTGAGCCGCTCCTTGCCCATACGGCGAATCCACGCGTCCTGGTCCGGCGCGAGGGCGCCGGGCGGCACTGAATGGCGGCGACGACGGCCGTCGCCGTCCGTCAACACCGCGTCCAGTTCCGGACCGCAGGCGGCTTTCAGATACCAGAGCCAGTTGAAACGCCGATGCCCAGATTGAACGGAGCCGTCCTCGCCCGGCACCATGTACTCGCGCATCATCGACTCGGCATCGTGCTGGAACACGAAGTCCTCGAATATCCGGGCTTTGGCGGACTCCGGTAGCTTGTTTTCATCCACGAGGCCGCGCCAGGCTACATAGCCCGAATACGACGGGCTCGTGCCGGGCATTGTCAGGCTGCGAACTGCCGAGTCGCCGCCGTCCGCGCCGATCAGCAGATCGCCCTGCGCGCTGCTGCCGTCTTCGAAGCTTGCCGTCACGCCCTGATCGTGTTGTTCGATTCCGGTGAGCTTCGCGCCGTGATGATAGTTTTCCTCGGGAAAGCTTCCCATCAGCGTGTTGTACAGCAGGTTCCACGATGTTTGCGTTTGCGGCATATACTCGCGGCTTAGATCGTTGCCCAGGCGATCAAAATAAGACCTGTTGCGCGAACGCACGCCGAGTGACTGTGCGTGTGGAATCTGTGCGAACTGGAGGGCGCGCAGGACCTCGCCTTGCAGCACGATGCCGCCCCCGCGGCTATCGAGCACTCCCGGCGATCGCTCGAAGATTTCCACGTTCCACCCGACGGCCCGCAATGCCGTGGCGGCGAACAGGCCGCCAAGCGAGCCGCCTACGACGAGGGCTTTGCGCGTCGTAGAGAGGGGCTTGGTCATGATACGTCTCCATTAATAGATCTCGCCGGCTGCAGCGAGAATCGCCTGAGCGAATACGTCGACCGGCTGCGCGCCGGTCACTCTTTGCTGCCCGATGTCGACCGTCGGCACTGAGACAACTCCATCGGCACGGGCATCCGCTTCGGCGCGAACGATCTCGTCGACCCCCTCGCCTGATTCGAGGAATTTCAGCGTCGCGGCGCGGTCGAGGCCGGAACCTTCCGCGATGTCGGCCAGAACCTGCAGGTCACCGATGTCCCGGCCGTCGCCGAAATAGGCCTTGAAAACAGCATCGACCAGCGCGGCAGTATCGCCTCCCGACCGTTGCTGAAACCACACCCGCCGGTGCGCGGCCAGCGTATTCGGCGTTCTGCCGACCCGCGCATAGTCGAATGTCACGCCCGCGGCCCGCCCGGCTTGCGTCACCTGCGCATCCATCGCCTGGCTACGCGCCCAACTGCCGAATTTGGCCGAGCGGTAAGCCTTGCGATCCATGCCATCGGCAGGCATCGCGGGATTCAGTTGATAGGGAACAAAACTGATCTGGCGGGTCTGCCCTTGGCCGGCTTCTTGCAGCGCCTGTTTGAGCTTTTTGCCGCCGATCCAGCACCAGGGGCAGATAAAGTCATAGGTTACGTTGATGTTCATGGTTGCGGTTGCCTCGATGTCCGTGTGGTTGGTGGACTCCACGATAGGGCGGGCGAACTGGAAAGAGAACCCATCGGACACGCCATGCAGCATTGCGCGCTGTGCAAAGGGAGGGCCGAGACGCGTTGGCCGGCAAGTTGGCCGCGGAATTCGGCGTATCCGAAGACACGATACGGCGCGACCTGCGTGAACTCGCAGCCGAAGGGCGTCTGCAACGCGTGCACGGCGGTGCGCTGCCGGCGTCTCCAGCGATTGCGCCATTTGGGGTGCGTCATGATCTCGAGTCGGCAGCGAAAGAGAAGATCGCGCGTCGCGCCGCCAGCATGATCGCGCCAGGACAGACGGTGATCGTTGTCGGGGGGACGACATCGGTCGCGCTCGTCAAGGCGCTTCCGCCGAATTTACGCGCGACGATCGTGACGCACAGTCCGAGCGTCGCCGCGGCGCTCGCTGATCACGCGACCATCGAAGTGATTCTGATTGGCGGACTGCTATTCAAGCATTCGGTCGTCGCGGTCGGTGCTGCCGCGATGGAGGGGATCTCACGAATCCACGCCGACCTGTACTTCATGGGTGTAACGGGCGTTCATGTGACAGCGCGTTTGAGCACGGGGGACTTCGAGGAAGCTGCGATCAAACGTGCGCTCGCTGCGCGCTCTGCAGAGACAGTCGTACTCGCGTCGTCGTCCAAACTAAACGCGGCTTCTCCGTTTGTCATCGGGGACATTACGCTCGCACAAACTATCGTCGTCGAAGCGCAATGCGCTGCAGAATTAACGAGACCGATTGAGGAGGCGGGCGTAAGCGTTTTGCGTGCCTAGTACGGGCGGTTGGCGACTTGTGTGGTGCGAACAAAGGAGACGACCGGACTCCTCGTCGCGAAAATAGCACATGTGGATTGCGGACGTCCAAATACCACTGTGGGCTGACTGCTTCTGGCCGCGTGCTGCCTCATGCATGAGGCAGCAACTTCCGTGTCCCGTAAAGCGGCGGTCGGCAGCAGGCGACCCCAGAGCGGACCTTCGCATCGGCAATCGCCTTGCCTGAAAGCCGTCATTCGGCTGTTCACCCAGACTGCGTTGCCGGAGCCCTACAGGGTGCCTCCGGGTGGCTCGAGATCGGCCTCGCAATCCTCAAGATGCCAGTTCGAGCCCGTGGCGTTTCATCACGGACTTCATCATGTCCATATTCGGTGGGCCGCCAGCGCCTAACACACCGGCCACCTCGCGAAAATAGTCAGGCCCGATGTTGGCGGGCGAAAACACCACCAGCGCGCGAGCGGGAACATCGCCCGGATTGGAGAAGTGATGAACGCTGCCGCGCGGTGAGAAGCAATAGTCGCCCGCGTTCAGGACGCGTACGCAGTCGTCGACCCGGTAGGTCAGCGATCCCTCCAGGACTTGGATTGTCTCGTCAACGTCGACGTGGCGATGAGGAGGCGGGACTTTGGCGAGCGGCTGGACGACCATTTCCGCCATCGCCATATGGCCCGCAGTGTCCCGACCATCGACCAAGAACCGCATCGACAGTGAGCCAATGGTGATCAGTTCAATACGTGTCGAATTCATCGCGAAACTCCCACCGTCGCTTCATGGCCGCACTGAGACGGATAACGACCATCCCCGGTCAGACCCAAAGCTGCCCATCGAGGTCATGCAAGCAACGGCCGATGTCGCAGACGCGTTTCGGCCATTCGACCTCTTTGGTATCGGCTTACGGCCTGTGCGGATACCACTACCATCGAGCGATGAAAGATAAGTAACTTCCGAACGCGCGTCGGCCTGATAGCGGCAGGCCGCGCCTATGGACAGCCGAAAATCAAGCTACCAACTAAATATCGCCAGCCAGCGCTTTCGGGATAGGAGGGACGGCCGGTAGTCGATGGTGAGGCGCTATTAAAGCCCTAGTGACTCCAGGTCGAGCTCTTCGACGAAGGCCTCGATGATCCTTATGGTTATCGTCGGCAACAAAGTCGTCCAAGCATTCGAGGTGTAGCGTTACTTGCTTGCGGCCCTCACCTTCAACGAATCGCTTCATGAGTCGCCTGGTCTGAACGCGTTGATTCAGTCTAGGCGATCAATCCGTTTTCACACAGCCTCGACCCTTCTCGGACATCGAGGCGTCAAAGCGAGCGTCTGCTGCGGCGCCAAAAGCCGCTTACTCGATAGTCGCCACCCTTCGCGATTCCTTTATGTGTAATTTCGGAGGGCACACTTCAGGTAAGAAAAATCTGTTTGAAATCGGTGTTGGGTTCGAGCCGACGCTTACAGATACGGCACCGCGCCCAGGGCAGTGCTGAAGTTGTCGTTCAGTGCGCTCACTGCATCTCATGCGGGGCCTTGCAACTTCCACCGGTCGGCAACTAGATCGAGTGCTTCAATGCTGCCAAGGACGATAGCTACGATCACGGAGACAAGTGTGATGGTTTCCCGCGCAGATGTGCCTGATTCGCCGACTAACGTCGACAAGAGGTACAACGTCGTCGCTGGGCCGCATGACCGCGAGCAACGATCCGCGAAAAAGGCGGCCAAATTATGCTGCGTGT
>NZ_CADIKM010000098.1 GCF_902859895.1 Pararobbsia alpina | reverse complement strand
CTTTGCGTACGATTGTCACCTTGAACGAACCGCTTCATCTTGCTCATCCCTCGCGATCGGATGGCAAATTTTAGCGCCCCAAAAAGCGTTTTGACACAATCTGGGCCATGAACGGTCCTTCGCAGCCGGTTGGCGAACGTCTGCTTGCGAGCTTTCCACGGGGGATCCCGAGGAGCCCTGTCCACCGGCGTTTTGTACGTTGAGCGGCAAACCTTCAGAGCCAGGCCGGGCGGACTACTCTGCCGGCCAATCACCCCGTGATATGCATAGCTTCTAAAGGCTGTTCCATTCTTCAGCCTCGGCGGCTTGCGTTACCCAGACGGGCTGCGGTGCGGGCCGCTTCAGGGCCGCCGTGGCTGGTGCCCGAAGGCGCGCCCGAGCCGCCGTCGTGTGCGTTTGCGCGACAGGACGGCGCACGTCGACGTCAGGTGAGTGGTTCAGCCTGAACATCGAAACGGAGGCTTTCAGATCGCCTGCCTGCGACTCAAGCGAGCTGGCAGCCGCCGCCGCCTGCTCGACCAGCGCCGCGTTCTGCTGCGTGACGACATCCATCTGCGTGACGGCCTGGTTGACCTGGCCGATGCCCTTGCTCTGTTCCCGCGAGGCGGCGGTGATTTCACCCATGATGTCGGTCACGCGCCTGATCTCGTGAGTGATCTGGCGCATCTTCTCACCCGCCTCCCGGACATGGCCGGCGCCTGCCTGCACGCGCTCCACAGAGTCATGGATCAACTCCTTGATTTCCTTCGCGGCCGCCGAGGAGCGCTGCGCCAGAGACCGCACTTCCGAGGCCACCACTGCGAAGCCTCTCCCCTGCTCACCCGCCCGCGCCGCTTCGACGGCCGCGTTCAATGCGAGGATATTGGTCTGGAAGGCGATACCCTCGATGATGCCGACAATGTTGGTGATCTTGTCCGAGCTGGCGTTGATGCCCTCCATGGTTTCGACCACGCGCGACACCACGGTGCCCCCCCGTTCCGCCACCTGGGCGGCCTGCGCGGCGAGCTGGTTAGCCTGACCGGCATTGTCGGCATTCTGGGTGACGGTCGAGGTCAGTTGCTCCATGCTCGACGCCGTCTCCTCGAGCGAGGCGGCCTGCTCTTCTGTGCGCTGTGACAAGTCCTGGTTGCCCGCGGCAATCTGGTGCGTGGCGGTAGCAATCGAGTCGGCCGACAATTTGATCGTGCCGATCGTTTGTGCGAGCTGCTCCTGCATGCGCTTCATCGAAAACAGCAGGCTCGAGCGGTCGTCGGGTGCCGTCTTCACCATCGCTGTCAGATCGTTACTGGCAATCTGGTTGGCGATTTCGGCAGCATAGGACGGCTCACCGCCCAGCGAGCGGAAGATGCCCCGGTTGAGCAGCACCACGATAGCCGACAGGGCGCCGGCCAGTACCACCAGAATCCCGAGGCTCTGGTACAGCGTCGAGCGGAATGCCGCATCGAGGTCGTCGACATAAAGCCCTGTCGTGAGAATCCAGTCCCACGACTGATAGGACACGTTATAGACGATTTTCGGAGAGGCTTCGGTTCCACCTATTTTCGGAAACGAAGACGCGGTAAAGCCCTGACCGTCATGCTTGATAACAGCGACTATGTCTCTGAAGAAGTAGACGCCATTCGGATCCTTGTAGTCGCTGACGTTCTTGCCTTCCAATGCCGGTTTTGCCGGGTTCATCAGCACTGTCGGGTGCGAATTGAGGATCACGAAATAGCCGTCTTCGCCGTACCGCATATTCCGGACGCTGTCCATGGCCCGCTTCTGGGCTTCCGCGACGGGCACGGTGCCGGCGGCGGCCTGATCGCCGAAGGTCTTGACGACACTCAGCGCAACCTCCGATGCATGTTTCAGGTCCGCCTTGCGCTCGTCAAGACGCATTTCTCGAGTCTGGTAAGCGTTATAGATCGATATCCCGGCGAGACACAGCAGGCTCAGGATCAGTGGCAACCAGAGCTTCTGGACGAACGACAGCTTCATATTTGCAAACCTTTCAGATTGAGAGCAAGGAGCAGGCAATTCACCAAACTAGACTTTTGTAAGTAACATCATCCTTCACATGGATAACGGCAGTTCGCTGTAAATATTCAGGCGAATTAGAACGCGCGTCGCGCACCTGGCGGTAATTCGATGAACTTCAACCTCACTGATAGCCCAGCCACCCGGCCGACGCTGACCGCGCCTTGAGCCCGAGCCTGCACCTGAGTGGCCCGCTGCCGCATCGGTGCCAGCGAAGCGCCCGATGGCAGGTACCCTCGGGGAACCACGGCGCTGCCCGTTGCGTACGGCTCCGTCCGAATCGCGGCCAGGCCATGATTTGACAAACGCCCTAGGCATCCTGCACAGGTGTGGGCCACAGGAGTCTTCGATGGACCGACAACCGGCACGTCCATACTTGGAAGCGACCTCGGATCGGCGGCCTTTCGTTACGCCGACCGGCCTGAGTAGGCCAGAGCGGCCGCTGTGGAGCGCGGTGGTGACATTCGCAGAAACTAGCTGAGGGGCTGCAACGGGTCCACTGGTCGGTGGACAGGTTGCGCGATTTGACGTTGAGCTTCCGCGCCCGACCGTCAATTTCAGTCGTTCGACACTCCCCTTCAATTGGTCGGACAATCATCAATCCGCGAGCCCGAGGGCTTGTCTATCGTTATGAGTGAGGCGGATACACGGAGGGGCGGTCTGAATGCCTTGTTCAGATGCGCTTGGATCACCTTGACTGTGAATTCAGCCTTGGAGGCGGTGGGCTTGACCGCAGCACTCGCTACCGCATTGGGTAATTCCGGCATCAGCTGTAACGTGGTGGCGGGCGCATACCACGATTATATTTTTGAGCGTTGCGCCGCCGCTTCCCTCCGGGACCGATCACGGGTGCCTTAACTACGCCTCGAACGCCAAAGAGCAGACCAACGCGGCAGGAGCGACGTGAGAACTTCATCCTTCAGGACATAGTGGGGATAAAGCGCAACAAGTGCGCGAAATCCCGCCAGCCACATTGTCGCATCGCCGAGCATTGTGTGGATCCGCGCTCTGGCAGCACCTACAATATGCAAATCCTTGAAGACGGATCGAATTTCGATTGCCCCGGGAAGCGTGAGCGCATGGCCCTCAAGCCAAGCACCGATAATGGCTGTAAGTGGGAGCGCGGATAGAAACACGTACAGCGCCCATCGAACGGCGCTCGCAGCGACGCTCATCCATCGTGAAACCTGCAGAGCGTCGGACCACGTGTCGACCATCCTCCACGGTGCAAACGTGAATTCCATGAGAACGAGTATCGCTGTGGACCAGCGAAGGAATTGGTCAAGGGGTCCGTAGCGGCAGGGAGAGGGGTTCGCCATACTATGTCGGTTTCGTGAGACCACTCATGGTGCTGCGCCGGATGGACAGGGTTTATTGTGGAGCGTCAAAATGCGGTGAGAACACTGGCCCGGACGAGCCACATCGTCGGAATTGCAGTGACTGGTGCGCTAACGGGTTGGAAGTCGTTCACGATGTGTATTAAGGATGTCTTAAGGAAAGTTTCGCGACCCTTTCGCCACAACGTTTCGCGAGGTGGATCGATGACTTCTGGAATCAGGCTGGTAGTGAGGCGGTGCGGTGCAGCCGCGATCACGGCGCTCACTTTTTCGGGCGCTCATGCAGGCGGATTCGATCACGAACTAGCGCTGGACCAGAGCGGCATATGGAACCGCAACGTTCAGCTCGCGCTCGAATACGCCGTGATAGCCACAGAGGTGGGCGGGGCGCTGTGGCTCGGGAACGAGAATGAACTGGGCCATACATTCTGGCAAACGGCCGATGCTTCGGTCATATCCGCGGTCGCTGCACACGGCATGCAGCTCGCGTTCGGTCGCCAGCGGCCCATCGCCGGCCAGGGACCTAACCAATGGTTCAGCGGCGGACACAGCTTTCCCAGTGGCGAAGTCACCCTGCAGGCGAGTTTCGTGACGCCGTTCATCGTTAACTATGGCCGGCGTGATCCGTGGGTCTGGGCGCTCGAAGTGTTGCCGCTCTACGATTCGATCGCGCGCATGAAAAGCCAGGCCCATTGGCAGACCGACGTCCTGGCCGGCTGGGCACTGGGCACGGCGGTTGGATACTGGAGCACCAGATGGCAGACACCGCTGTTCGTGCAGATTCTTCCGCACGGCTTGACGGTAGGCTTTGCGAAGCGGTTCTAGGTCTCGTTGCGAAACGGACGTGAGTCGTGTGCAGATGGCGGCATGGCCGTGGCCCGATCTCCTTTGCGCAACCCTCCGCAAGGTCGACGTGGAAAGTTGCTCGCAACCGCCCGCATCGAGCGTCACGAACGGGTCATTGCGAGGAAATGGCCGTTTGATTCTCGAAACCCGCCGATTCCACCACGTTGCGTCGAAGGACCGAAACGGGGTCGCCAAGCGACGGACGGGTAGTTCGGCCAGTTTGAGCCGGTCACGTGCAATCTTTGAAGTTCGGTTCCTGAGCATTATTTAGTACGCTGGTATCAGATAGGCTGACCGCTGATCAGTACTCAGGAGAATCAGCGTGCCAGACGGGCCGTCCGGCGCTTGCGGGCCGGCGCGCCGTTCGCTGGCGGGGGGGCACCCACTGAGAAGGAGCCGTTTATGGAATCGCCTTCAGGCCCGCAAGCCGGAGCCCAGATCCGCCACGTCGACGGGTCAATGGCCAAGTTGGCGCTGGCCGCCATCGGCATCGTGTTCGGCGACATCGGCACCAGCCCGCTCTACACGATGAGTACGGTATTCGACGTGAATCACGGGCTGACGCTCACCCGCGCCAACGTGCTGGGGGTGGTGTCGCTCATCATTTGGTCGCTGATGATCGTGGTGACGCTGAAGTACGTGACGCTGATCATGCGCGCCCACAACCACGGCGAGGGCGGCATCATGGCGCTGCTGGCGCTGGCGTCCAGTTCGGTGATGGATCGGCCCCGCCTGCGCAACGGGCTCCTGCTCGCCGGCGCGTTCGGCGCGGCGCTGTTCTACGGCGACGGTGTCATCACGCCGGCCATCTCGGTGCTCAGCGCGGTGGAAGGGCTGCAAGTGGCGGAACCGCGCCTCAAGCCCTTCGTGGTGTCGATCGCGCTTATCGTGCTGATCGCCTTGTTCCTGGTGCAGCGGCGCGGCACGACCGGTATCGGCGCGGTGTTCGGGCCGGTGATGGTGCTGTGGTTCGGCGTGATTGCGGTGTCGGGACTGCTCAACGTCAGTCGCGCGCCGGCCGTCCTGGCCGCTTTCAACCCGTTCCTGGGCCTCGAATTCCTGGTGCGCAACGGCTGGTTGGCGTTTGTCTCACTCGGTGCGTTGGTGCTGGCGCTGACGGGTGCCGAGGCGCTGTATGCTGACATGGGTCACTTCGGCGCACCGCCGATCCGCCTGTCGTGGTTCGCTCTGGTGCTACCCGCTCTGGGGCTCAACTACCTGGGCCAGGGCGCGCTGCTGTTGTCGGACGCCAAGGCCGTGGACAACCCCTTCTTCCGCCTCTTCCCGTCGGTGGCGCTGTTCCCGATGGTGTTGCTGGCCACGGTGGCGACTGTGATCGCGTCGCAGGCGGTGATCAGCGGTGCGTTTTCCATGACCAAACAGGCCATGCAATTGGGCTTCATGCCGCGCATGGGCATCGTCCACACCTCCGAGCGTGAGGTCGGCCAGATCTACGTGCCCGCCATCAACTGGCTGCTGTTGATCGGGGTGGTGGCGGCGGTGCTGGGCTTCGGTTCCTCTACGGCGCTGGGTTCGGCCTACGGTATTGCGGTGACGGGCACCATGATGATCACCACCTTCCTCACGTTCTACGTGGTGCGTTACGCCTGGCACTACAACTGGTTGCTGTGCGTGCTGGCCACCGGCTTCTTCTTCGTCATCGACTTCGCGTTCTTCTCGGCCAACCTACTCAAGTTTGTGGACGGCGGGTGGTTCCCGCTGCTGCTGGGCGCCATCATGTTCATTGTCATGTCTACCTGGCACCGCGGTCGTGCACTGATGGTCGAAGAGGCCCACACCCATGCGGGCACGCTGTCGCTCGCCCAGTATCTGGACGGCCTGTTTGCGAAGGAAACGATACGCGTGCCCGGCACCGCCGTGTTCCTGAGCATCGACATCAACGTCGTGCCGCACGCGCTGGTCAACAACCTGGAACACAACCACGTGCTGCATGAGCGTGCGCTGTTCGTACACGTGACCAACCTGGATGTGCCTTATGTGCCGCGCGAGCAGCGCGTGGCGATCACGCCGCTGGGCCACAACTGCCACAGCATCGTCGTGACCTACGGCTTCAAGGACGAGGCCAACTTGCCGCAAGCGCTGCGTGACTGCGAACCGAAGGGCCTGGTGGTCGATCCGGCGCAGGTGTCCTATTTCCTCAGTCATGCCACTGTGGTGGCGACCGGAGGCAAGGGCATGCCGGTGTGGCGTGAACGACTGTTCAGCGTGATGGTGCACAACATCGGCAACATTGCGGCTTATTTCAAGCTGACCGCAAACCGGGTGATCGAGCTGGGTTCGCGCGTCGAAATATGAGGTGAAACCTGCGCCAAGCTTCGCACACTCCGAGTCCATGACGGCATGGCGACAAGGTCGACGCACGAAG
This sequence comes from Pararobbsia alpina, assembly GCF_902859895.1. Classification (GTDB taxonomy): domain Bacteria; phylum Pseudomonadota; class Gammaproteobacteria; order Burkholderiales; family Burkholderiaceae; genus Pararobbsia; species Pararobbsia alpina. Next base: position 256 of record NZ_CADIKM010000098.1, on the reverse strand, counting down.
AATGGTGCGCTCGAATCACATATATCTTGCGGGCTGAAGGGAATGAGCTTCTGAGCGACTCAAAGGGGTCGGCTGCGGCCGACTGCATGAGACGGTAGCCGGCCAGGAACCGCCAATCGAAGCATAACTACGAAAGTCGGCTTGCGGCCCAGATTGTGTCAAAACGTCATTTTGAACCGCTATGATTTCTCATCTGGTATCGGAGGCGAGCGAGATGAAGCGGTTCGTTCAGGGCGACAGCCGTACGCAAAGTTTT
>NZ_CADIKM010000097.1 GCF_902859895.1 Pararobbsia alpina | reverse complement strand
GGTGAACTCAAGGCGATCTGGGTACCCGATGCCGCGCACGAAGCACTGCGCAATCTGTGGCGTGCCCGCGAAGATGCCGTGAACATGCGGCTCAAGGCGCGTCAGCAACTAAAGGCATTTCTCCTGCGCCATGGACGCGTCTATCCGGGCAAGACGGCATGGAGCCGCATGCATCTGCGCTGGATCGCAGATCAGCGGTTTGAGCAATGCGCCGATCAACTGGCGTTTGCCGAATATCAGCATGCCGTCGAGGACACCCACGCTCGCGTGGAGCGGCTCAGCGGTGCACTGGAGCGCAGCGCACTAAGTGAACAGGTCGCATCGGTAGTAGCTGCACTACGCGCCCTGCGCGGCCTCGACACGGTCAGTGCCATCGGACTGGTAGCCGAGATCGGCGATATAGGGCGTTTTGCCACTGCCCGCCAGCTCATGGGCTACCTCGGACTGGTCCCCTCGGAGCATTCCAGCGGCGCCACTGTGCGACGCGGTGCGATTACCAAGACCGGCAACGCGCACGCGCGTCGGCTGCTTACCGAATCGGCCTGGAACTACCGGTTCGCCCCGCGCGTGAGCAACGAGCTGCGCACGCGCCAGCGAGCGCTCGCGCAGCCGATCCGGGAACACGCCTGGAAGGCACAGGTTCGCCTGTGCGCGAGGTTCCATCGACTGCGTAGCCGCGGCCTCCAGGCCAACAAGGTATGCGTCGCCGTGGCGCGCGAACTGGCCGGCTTCGTTTGGGCGATCGCCCGCATGGCACCGTCTCCCGCGACGCACTGAATGGCAGAAGCGCATCAAATAAAAGGGTAATCCGGCGATGCGGTACGGCTCACGATAGGAAGAATCCTCGTCGACACTATGTACAGAAGGCCTGCGGGCAACCTGCGTCACTAGAGCGAGGCAGCTTCCCTGACGGATCGATGCACGGTGGTAACCAACCCACGGATATCAGTCTGATCCATCGTCGCTGCAACGGACTTGTGCCGCATCGCCCGATTACCCTTGGGATTCAACAACTGCTCTCTATTGACACGCACCGACCATATCAGTGTCGTGAGTTAGAAGTTCGTTACATTAGTTGTTCGTGCGGTCCGGGATAACGAAATGCTGCCTGAATAGCCGCTCGGACTCACGTAACCCTTCCTCGGTAAAGACCACCGACTTCGTCTTGTTGACCGGGTCGCAGAGGAAGCCCTTTTCGTAAAGGCGATTCAGCACGTCCCAGTCGAAGCCCTTCCACGCACGGTACTGGTCGTGCAGAGTCAGGTAGAGAAGTGCCAGGGCGGCTTCGTCGATTGCGTCGGTATTGATATTCATGACATTTCATCCCGCGGCCTTCTGAACCCGCATGCAAAACGGTTCGAGACTAGCCAGGATCTCGTCGGCTGACTTGGCCAAAATCAATGCCTATACGATCGGCTATTCACATAGTTTCGGCATCGCGGGCCGCATGGCGAGCCTCGCGCTGCTGGCGCCCTACGCTGACGCGAACCCGACAGGGAACGTCGAGGGAAACCGGGGGCTGGCCTACAGGGCAGGACTCGGCGACGTCCGGTCCAGATTCGTCGTGATTCTTCTCGGCGGTCCGGCACTCACCCCGGAGCAATTCGCACGGTATAGCCTCGGCACATCGCTCGGTGCCAGTCTAAGCGTCGTCGCGCCCACCGGCCAATACGTGCCGCCTCGTCTCATCAACGTCGGTGCGAACCGCTGGGCGTTCCATCCTCACATAGGCCTGTCCCAGCCGATCGGCAATTGGTTCGTGAAGACCACCGCCGGCGTGTGGGTCTTCACCGACTAACGACCTTTTTCAACGGCCGGCGACGCAGCCGGAATCCCCTGCCTGTACTCCAGCGGCACGCAGGCTATAACTGGCGACCCGGCCGTTGGCTCGCCGTGGACGCGACTTTTATACCGGTGGTCGAACAAGCATAAATGGTGTCGAGAACCAGGATCTGCAGCGCACCTCGCGTTACGGCCTCACGCTATCCGTGCCGTTCGCAAGCCAATGATCTGCGAATTCGCATGGTCGCGCGGGCTTACGACCAACATCGGCGGCAATTTCCAGACATTTTCCGTCGCGCTGCAATACCGCTGGTTTAACCGCTGACTGGCTGGCGCGCGACGGCGCCGGATTGTCCAGGCACAAGTGAATCACGTCCATGGGGCCAGCTAAAGCGCCGGCTCAGCGCATGAAACCGCGACACCACCACACGCCGCTTACAACCGGATTGCGTGTTCACCGCTCCGAGATGGTGGCCACGCCGCAATGACCGCTTTCGAGAGAATCAAACACGCCAACGCGGTGAACCCGGATCACCCTCACGCGGTCCAATCTTTGCCTTCGCCCACGCCGTACAGCGAATCTGCGGCAGTTCCCCCGTCCGAAGAGCCGGTACTTGGACCATGGAAAAGTCTCCAATAAGATCGGCAAATTGCTCGGCTTGCGCGCGAATCCGGAACGGCTTGGTCAGTGGAACATGGTCGCGGTTGCGTACGTCCCATCCGTGGCGCCCGAGTTCGATGCAATGTCTGTTATCCCTAACTTTTTTGCTTAGCATCGATAGCTCCTTTGAAAACTGGCGCATCAACTCATTGTCCTTCGCCGCCAAAGCTCCTACCCACATCTTGAAGAGAGCAAAACCAATTGCTGCTTGCGGATCCTTCTTCTGAAGCTCCATTTCCGCCGCGGTCAATTGCTGCAAATATTCAAGTTTTTCGGCCCCCGGGGTTACGCGGAACACCTCTATGCTCCTGAAGCGGGCGACAAAATCAGTGCTTGCCAAGTTTATGGAGTGACCGAGTACCATTTGAACGGCCTCGGGCGCGCGGCGTGCCGTTGAAGTGACATACTCAAAATCTTGCCGCAGACCTGCACGTTCAGGATGCTCCCTTTTCTTGGATCCGAACATCATTCGCCTCCGTATTCACTATTTTTGGTCAGTAATACCGGCTTTGTCGATCGCTTCCTTACGCGTGCGGTGCGGCTATTTTTCGGCATAACCGCCCTCAAGCATCCGACGGCAGACCAGGGTCGAAGAAACGTACTCGCCATTCGGGTGTCGGCTTTCGCTGTCACCTCGGCTGGAAAGCGACCCATAGCGAGCGAGCCAAAGTTCAGAATCGCTCAGCTCGAACTTGGGTGGCAGCGACGTACCTGCGATGGATTTAATGTCGTCGACTGGAATTAGAACGCTCTGGCGAATATTCGGTTCAGCTTTGGTCAGCTTCTGGAAAGCATTCGGGGGATCGTAGAATTTCAGCGTAACCCACTCTGCCCTCCGAGCCATGAAGCGACTGCCGGGCGATAGCATCACAGATACAGCAAGTAATACGCTGACCCGCGCCAATGTATTCCTATGGTAAAGCCGAACTCTCGAGCATCCTGGAAATGGTAGTGCATGCCGCGCCGGGAGGGATTTCTCAGTGGCATTGCCGATTCTCATATAGCGACCAGCTGCCGCTCTTTTCGAGCAGGGTCAACGGGCAAAGACGGTTGGTCAACAATGCGGGCGGCAGCGATCCGGACTCACGGACAAAGAAGTAGCGGTAGTCCGCTCCGTGGTCGTTTTTCCAGCTGAAAATGCCCGGCATCCAGGAGAGCCGATCCGGCGCCTCCCGCAAGGTATGCCCCTCTCGGTACCGCACGACCTGCTCCAGGAATTCCGCGAAATTGAAATCGACGAGCCCTTGCTTGTCGGCCTGGTACCACGCCGCGTAGTGCAGGTACGCGTTCGGATTGTCCGCGGCGGGGCTACGCGGATCCATCGGGAGCATGAGCGCCCGCTGGTGTGGTTCCGCGGCGGCGAGCACCCGTTCGAAGTTCGCGCTCTCCGTCGCAAATGCCAACGACCGCTTTGTCTGCAGGCCGAAAAATGCGATGCAAATAAGGGCGAGCGCCACCTGACAGGCGAGATCGCGGTGCCGCCTTGCTTCCATGCCCCTGCCGGAATGCTCGCGGCGAACGAACAGGAATGCATAGAACGGCAGCACGTATACCGCAAAGCGCTCGTAGACGAAGTGGGTGTTCATGGCCACTGTAGGGACGAGAAACCAGTATGCGAGCAGCACGACCAGAGGAACGAACGCAGCAGGCTCCCTGCGATTCGGACGCAGGCCGAGCATGTGTGCCGTGGCCAGCGTAAGCAGGGTGGCGAGGACCGTCGCCCACTTCTGCGAGAACGCCGCACCCCATGTCGCCATGAAGAGCATAGCGCCACGGTGAATGAACAGTCTCGGTTCGTGCCCCAGTATGCCGAGCTGATAGGCCGATTGAGCGTTGTCATTCAAGACGACGTAGGCCACGCACAGGAGAGCGAAACCTGCGTACGGTATCAGCGCCACTGCGATTTCCGATAGTCGCCGACCCCGGCTGCGCACGAGGACAAACGCTGCCCCGATCGCGTTGGCGACCAGAAAAATCAGGCCATGCGCAAAGAACAGGATCACGCCAGCGAGAAGCAGCCAGCCACCCGTCGAACGGCTTGGACGGTCAGCGTGCCGCAGAGCAAGCAGCAGGTAGAGCAAGCCGAGCGGCACCGCCATCATGAATGGGTAGAAACCCCATTGATATGAAAGACCGAAGAAGGGCGGCAAAAACAGCCAGTCGAGCCGCGCATCGCCACCGAAGCGCCGACGCAGCAGCACGCAGGCAAAGACGAATGTGTAGTAGCTCAGCATCAGAGCCAGCTTAATGGCCGCGGCGACAGGCATCACAAACGATAACGCCAGCGCCAGACCATAACCGATCAAGTAGGGCGTAAACAGATTGACGGCCAATATCCGCTGCCAGGGCGATCCTCCGAGCAACATGTCATGCAACGTGGCGATCTGCGCCGCATGCTGCGGGATATCGACCATCGGCGGCCGAGGCGCGATCCAGAACAGGATGCCGCCATAGAGAACAATCGCAATAAACAGTGCCCGCAGCGTCAGCACGCGGCGTGCGGTATTGATTAGCGTGAATTGACGAACAAACGAAGTTGTATCCATCTATTCGTTCTCTGGTTAAAGCGTCGTTTCCGCGATGAACCGCGGCCGGTGCTTGGTTCGTTGATACGGGGCGTCGAGATTTCATCCTGGCAGGACGTGCACTGGCTCTGGTCGCGCCAATGCTCAGCAAGCTGGGCCGGACACATCGTCGGTTCCGATTTCCTCAGGTTGGATCTATGGCTGAAGTTCACGCCGCTTTGACGTCTCCTTGGGGCGCTTGTACTAGCGACTGACGTTTTTCTGCCTCGCGCTGCGGGGGGCCTGGACGAGTTGCTAAAAGAATACCTGCTCGATATCTATAATAAAACGGAATGCGTATCAGCATAATATCGGCGACCTATTACGACTTTTTTACCAGCACATCTGTCCAGCTTCTTCGCCTCCGAAGTCTTCGACGCGGCCGGTCCATGTTTCCGATAAAAAACGATGAACACTACGGCTCGAAAGCGACCTTCGCTGACTCGGTCCCTGCGCATCTCAGCAAAGTCGTTCCTTAACAGGAAAGGCAATAGATAGCTTCATGGAACTACTTTTGTAGCTGCGTTTAATTTTTTGAAAGATGCTTATCGATGAGTGCATGCAGCGATTCCTTGCATCGCCTCACAAATGTATCCTCGCCTTCCCCTAAATTAGGCCCACCGATGGCTAAGCTTAACTCCCGCATAAACTTGTCGCTCGCAATCAAGCCCCCAATCTCTTTGCTCATTTGAGGGATCTTGCTCTTCGATAGTGTGGGCATGGTCTCGGATATAGCCGTTAGTGATTCTTCAGCCTTCCTTGTTACCTCTCGCTGAAACATCTTGCCGCTTGCGTGCGGTGCTTTGTTTTCTGGCCGTCCTTTGAAGAAATCGACCACCCAATTTCCGCACTTAACAAGATCTAAAAAGTTGTTCATTTAAATATTACCATCCATGTCAGATCGATAAAAGTCCCGAAACAATGGATCAAATGCTTCACTCAGCTTTTCTTTTATAGTATTCCGGTGCTCGTCAGGTAATGCATCATAGATGTGCAATAGCGATTTAAAAAAGCTAATAATCGTGTCGAGCATTCGCTTCCCCAAGGTTTTGAGTTTCCTGTAGTCTTGGCGTCAGGCCGAACAGAAGCAGGCTTAGCTTTTTCGGTCGCAGATCGTAATGCCAAGGAAGACTAAACCATTTGTTGTGAGATCACAACCGTATGATGTTCGGTAGAACCCCTAGGGTTATCCCGGCGAGGCGTGGAGCCCATCGGTTTACTTCGACATGTCCGCAACTGGCTTCTTTTAGTCACTTGTGCAGACGACTTCTGATCCTCATCCGCCGGGGGTGTTTCTGGTCTTCATCATTGGCCAGCTGAGTGATCTGATTTGCGGCATCTCGACTTGACCGGTGAACTTGGACCTGGGCCCAAGTGAAATCGCCGCCACTTCGTGCCGTCGAGTTCACGGACTAGTCGTGTTATGGACCAGAACCCGCTGATCGAATTCATGGATCGGTCGAATGAACGAGGACCAAGTTCTCTACTCGTTTCCGATCTGTTACCGATCTTGGTTCGTGACCGGAGTTGGTTGTTTATTCATTCGAGAAGTACAAATTACGGGCTCATCGGTCACGGAGCCGGAACTGATATGCGTTTTTGTCGCCCGCCGGCGAGTTTCGCGTCATAACCCCCGATCATGATCCAAGTTTTGAGCGTTCGATTGGCCTGCATGAGCGGCTAGTCCGACTGTATTTAATTAGGTAGTTACAACCTCCCGGCAATGTGACATTTGTTGCTTCAGAATTCCCCAACGGCTCAAACTCCAGTGTCTCCGAATGGCAGGTAGTTATATCCATCTCGTTATACAGAAGTGAAGGCGGGCATCGACTATGTGTAGTCGGAGCTTGAAGAAATCTGGTCACAAAGGGTTGTAAACCGGCGCGAACTCGCGTTTACTCTCGGA
>NZ_CADIKM010000096.1 GCF_902859895.1 Pararobbsia alpina | reverse complement strand
AGTCGCCGGTTTGAGTTGTCAGTGCGTGTGGGCGCAGTGAAAGCTCGGAGATAATTTATCGGCATGATTTCGAGCCACTCCAAAGACGACGACACCCCAAGACACTTGGAACGCGCGTGGGGCAACATACCCGCCAGTCTATCAGCCATCCGGTCAGCGTCGGTCGGCCCTCTCACGCGCATCAGAGGGTGCGAAAGCGCTTCCCTAACCCGAGACCCCCGGCAGGTCAAATAACCTTTAGTCGATGCGGCCAACTCAACTGTTCTCACAGTATCGGTCACACGGGATGCCACCTGCCCTTTCCACTCGCGTGACGTTACGTCCGCAGAATGCTGCACGAATTCCGCTTAAGGGATGCTTAACGGGGCAGGGAGGTCAGCTGTCACAGGATGAACAAAGTGCACGGCGGGAAACCCCTCGTTCACTGTGATAAGCAGATGTCGTCTGACGCTCAGGAATAGCGCTGACCTCGTTGGCGTTCGATACGAGGTAGGGGTTTTGCGTTAAGGATATCTGCCTTTTGCAATTGCAAGCACCGGATGAAACGTCGACGCCCTGCTTAACGTGAGACATAGGAAAACCACATGCCCGAACGTCACGTAACGGCCCACGTGACTGCCGCAGTGATGAGGACAACCGCCCAGGACGGCAGACGCCACCATGTGAGCAGCAGGAGCGCCAGTACTGCGATACAGAAATCGGCCGCGCTATGCACCGCGCTTGTCCAAACCGGGTCGTAAAGCGCTGCAAGCAGGATACCCACCACTGCCGCGTTGATGCCTGCCATGGCCCGGCGCATCGGCGCGAATGCACGGAGTGTTCCCCACAGCGGCAACGCGGCGCCGACAAGCAAAAAGGACGGTAGAAAAATGGCTACCGTGGCGAGTGCCGCGCCCGCAGGTCCCGATGGCACGCCTCTGCCGATTGCGCCCAGGAACGCCGCAAACGTAAAGAGGGGACCCGGCAATGCTTGTGCCGCGCCGTAGCCGGCGAGAAACTCGTCGATGGACACCCACCCGCGCGGAACGACTACCGCCTGAAGTAGCGGCAGCACGACGTGGCCTCCGCCGAACACCAGCGAGCCCACGCGATAAAAACTTGAAAACAGGTCCAGCCAGTACACGTTCCCCAGTCTGGCCGCAAGCGGCAAACCGAAAAGCAGCGCTACAAACGCGGCGAGACAGATTACCGCCCCACGCTTTGTCCCCGGCATGCCGACCGGAGCCTCAGGCATATTCGTAGAGGTCTTCAGTAGCGTCGCTCCAGCAACGCCTGCCAGAACAATCGCGACAATCTGGCCGGCGGTCGCTCCGAGGACGGTCACGACTATCGTGGCCGCAACCGCTATCGTCGCACGACTCCTATCAGGACAAAGGCTTCGTCCCATTGACCAGACTGCCTGCGCGACGACCGCGACGGCGGCTACCTTCAGGCCGTGCAGCAACTGGACGGACCCCGCATGTCCCATATGGGTGTAACCATATGCAAAGGCAACCAGAAGTACGACCGATGGCAGCGTGAACCCGAGCCACGCGGCAAGTGCACCGGGGACGCCGCCTCGCATTCGTCCGATGGCGATGCCAACCTGACTGCTTCCGGGTCCCGGCAGGAATTGGCATAGAGCGACGATGTCACCGTATGTATGCTCGTCGAGCCAGCGACGGCGCTGCACGAACTCGTTCCTGAAATAGCCGATATGCGCTGTGGGACCGCCGAAACACGTCAACCCAAGGCGCAAGAAGATACCAAACAGGACCCACGGCGATAAGCGTGATGGGACATTGTCTTGTGTGTTGGAAAGCGTAGTGTCCATGGGGTCCTCTAGTGCCGTCCCGGCAATTTTTCGGGTGCTGTCGTTTTTTTAGTGGTGAGGCGTCGTTGCAGGTGCTGATACTAGTATGGGTTCTGATGAATCGTAACTCGAACGCCGGCTGCGGACCCAAAGCGCCCGCCGGCCTTTGGCTCACGCCGGGTGACAGATACCTGCTTATTGGCTTGACCGGCGCAGACTATGTCGCAGTCATCGACTGGCGCGCGCGCAAAATCGTGAAGACCATTCACACGGACAACGGCGCGCACAACTTCCGCTCGCTCGTCGACGGCCAGCACATTCTGGTGTCGAACCGGGTCGGCAGCACCATCAGCATTCTCGACCAGAACACGCTGGCCAACGTCGGAACCAATACCGGTCTGCTGCCAGGTCCCGATGATATGGAACTCACGCCCGACAAACGATACCTGTGGGTCACCTTCCGGTTTGCCCGTTACGTCGGCGTCATCGACATGAAAACGCTCAAGCTGGTCAACACCATCAAGGTCGGGAAATCACCTCACGGCATTTATTTCCAGAACCGCGCGCCGCTCGTATAGGAGCTTCCACGCAGGAGGTTGCGATGCAGATTATCACTGCCCTCGGTCATGCCCTGTGGATGGCCTTCACGATATTGTGGCAGATATTCTGGGGATTGAGCCTAGGCTTCCTGTTCTCTGCCGTGATTGAAGTTGCCGTCTCGAAGTCCGAGATGTCGAAGCTCCTCCCTGACGCTTCCCCCGGTCGCTGACAGTCGCCAGCCTGCTCGGCGCCGCATCCTCCTCGTGCTCCTATGCCGCCGTCGCCATGGCCCGCTCTATTGTGCGCAAAGGTGGTGACTTCACCTCCGCGATGGCATTCCAGTTCGCCGCGACCAATCTTGTGCTGGAGCTCGGCGTGCAGATGGCCAAATTTTCTGGCCCCGTCTAATTAATAAGCCTAACGGAATATATTCGCGAGACGAAATCATGAATTACCGAACCGTAATGTTGATGCCACGTGGTGTTCAGGTGTGTCGTCCAATAATAGAAGCTCCGCCGTCGACCGACGTCTTAGGTCAGCTCTTCCAGGAGTCTTCATGAAAGTTAAATTATGCGCAGCGCTGATAGCGGCGATGCTTGCGAGCTCCGCGTTTGCCGACGGTAGTCACGCGTATCCAGGGTCGGCTATGGCTAACGCGAACGAAGGAAGCGCCGCATCTCCGTCCGGTCTCGTGAGCGTTGACGCGCAAGCGCCCGCCGGGAATACGCGTGCACAAGTACGCGGAGAACTGATTGAGGCCGAACGCACCGGTATTACGCCTGCGGGGAAGTTCGACTACCCGCCGAGCGCGGCGACGATAGAGCGTAATCGGCAGCGATTCAGTTTGGCCGAACAATACTGGGCGAGTCGAAAGTAGAGAAAGGTATTGCTTGCGCTGAGCCTCGCCTGATTCTTCACGGATGTATGAACAAGACTTTATTGGTTTGGCAGCGCCGTCGAATCTGCGGGAGTGGCCCGCGTGGCGACTCGTCAGCCTGCTGTGTGGGAGGGAAATTGATGCCGCCACGATTTTCCACACTGAGCCGCCTCATCGCCATTTCGGTTCTATGCACAGCAATGAACGGGTACGCACACTCGGCCATGGGAAGAACGGGAGTATCAGTCGGTCTGCAGCACACATTTCAACTTCCACCGCATCACCCCTGCCAGAGCATGTACGTCAAAATGCCTAGCTGTCCTTCAAGCTAGGTACGATTGCGTCCAAGCGGAAAGCTCCGGGCAGCGGTGGCGCACGGCATCGTCGACACGGCACAATAGGAAAGCATTAGATGTTGAAGTCAATCACGTTAGTTGTCGCGGTTTTCGGCCTCGCCGGATGTGCTGTTGCCCCTGGGTACGGCTACCCGCAGTTCTATGACCCGGGCTATGTCTCCGCCTACCCCTATCCCTACGACTACTATGCGTCAGGGTACGGCGGCGGGTTTATCGGAGGCGGTTGGGGAGGCTACTATCGAGGTCGGTTTGGCCATGCTGGCTACCACGGGTACGGTGGACACCGTTTTGGCGGACGTTACGGTGGTGCCGGTGGACACTCGTCCGGCGGCGGTGGTCACGGAGGCGGTGGTCGTTAAATTGCACAAATGCGTTGCTGCGTTCATTGGTGGATGTAGCACTCTCGCCCTTGGGGCCAACGTTTCACCGGACGGAAATGGTTGCTTTCGTCATTCTTTTTCGTGGTCGTGCTGTGCAATGTTCGATTTCCCAGGACGTACTCGAACAGTATTTCTGGCCCCCCATCGGCAGCAAACGATACGCGTCTTCTGAAAGCCTATACGGACGGACACAAACACCGCTGCTATTGAACGGAAGTTGCTGAGAGTCCCGGACCCACAAGGCTGAACGCTGCCGACTTTTCACGCTGAGGGACTATTGAACGAGTTCATCCTCGCGGCGAGAGACAACCCGTCACAATCGAAAACGCTTTGGTCGACGCATACGCGGCTGCATAACGGACCTACTGTCGGTCGCTGCTGTCAAGAGAGCTGTCTCTACCCGGACAGACGCAAAAGTGAGAACCTTGGCTCGCCTACCAAGAGCACGGCAGTGTCTCGCTTCAACCTGCGAGTAACGACTCGAATTCTTCGAGCGAAAGCGGTTTCAAGAGTTGACCATCAAAGCATGACATGTCGAAGCGCTCGCCGACGTCCTCGTCAGCGGTCAGGGAAAAGATGCGCCGGGAAGCGTATTTCTCAGATGCACGAAGTCGCATACACAACTCGTGGCCGTTGATATCGGGCAGCCCTATGTCCAGAAGAATCAGCTCGAACGCCCCTTCGCCGCTTGCAGCCACGAGTGCATCGAGCCCGGTGTAGGCTCGGGTCACTGCGTGACCCATCGAGCAGGCGACGTTGGCGAGCGAGTCTGTGCTAGTGCGGTAATCGTCTACCAAGAGGACTTTCATTCGAAGGTCTCCTAATGCTCAAGATACAGATTTTCGCTGCGGCGACGTGCCATGCTTTCGATTCGGCAGTCCATTCGAATTGGCCTGCGATGAAAAAAAAGACGCCGCCGGCGAGCTGGCGGCCAACAGGAGACGTTTAGGGCAATCGTTGCAGCATGGAATCAAGACCGCCTGAACCATAATAGTTGCGGTACTCCTGGTGCTCACCTTGAGTCGACCAGCCTCATACATGCGAACCTGCAGGCCAAGCGACCGGATGCTGCTGCCTTACGCGAGACGGACGGCGTTTCATCATCGATATTGAAACAGCAGGCGTAATCTGGTTTCCAGGGGATGACGAGGGTGTCGCGTACCTCTTTCGAGTTGCAGATTAGCGTGGAACGACGCCCGGCGACATGATACGAATGTATAGGCATTTTCTGGACGTCATTGGCGATGCCACCCTACGAGTACAGTCCGCGAGTTCTCCACGGAATCTGTTCGCATGGCTGTGGACACTTCACGAGCAGGCGGGGCAAGTGACTGAAGCGACTGGATTGGTGCAGTGCTTGCCTGATGTGTGCAACTAGTTGTTCACCACCGCGCCGAACTTAGCTATGAAGTAATAACATTGGTAAGGACCACGAATAAGCGGTGCAGAACAAAACGAAGGCAACTGACCTGCGCAACGATAGCGAGTTTCAATTTGTATGCGGGTTGCGACATCGAGCCAAGGTCCGGTGTGCCGCGCAGCGACGGCAGCGTTGTGCCAACCGTCGACGGCTCGGGCATGCTGCGTGCGGAACATAGGAGCATCCATTTTTTTGAGGAGATGAATCATGGGCTCAATCGACCCGCAAGGTGGCACCCAAGGCGGAGCCAATATCGTCGGCGGTGGTATCGGCGAAGGACCGGGGCCGGACATCATGGCCGCAGCAACACTCGATGGGAATAAGGTAATGTCAGCAGACGGCGAACACGTGGGCAAGATTTCAGACATCATGCTCGACGTCCGCAACGGACGCATCGCCTATGCCGTGCTGTCCGCGGGAGGTTTCCTCGGGATGGGGGCTGACTTGCATGCCATTCCGTGGAGCGCGCTGACTCTCGATACTGACCAGAAGTGCTTCTTCGTCGACATTCCGGCGCAACGCCTGAAGGACGACCCCGGCTTCGACAAGGACCACTGGCCAACGATGGCTGATGCGAATTGGGGAGAGTCGACGTATAGCTACTACAACCGGCAGCCGTACTGGTCTGCGTCGAGCAGAGAAGGGGGAGGCGACCCTGCCCTCCGGCCGAGTGAGCATTAACACAGCCATCCCTGGACCGACCCGGACGCATCTTTGGGCCGCAGGTCTGGCATCTATGCCGCCGCGCACCGTCGCGGCGGCGTAGGTACCCCGACAGGGCTCGCAGCAACGGGTGGAATTGGCGTACATGTTCGGGCGGTCTGAAGTCATTGTTCGAAGCGGCGGGGAGTCATCAAGGCGCCTGGCACCGCGCTCGCTGCCGCCGGAGAGGGTAGTCCGCATTCTTCGTCCGTCAGACCTGGGTTGATGGGCGCGAGGGGGCGCTGGAGAGTCGCCACGGCGGCGGACGATTGAACCTATCATTGCGCACTGACGCGGCGAACAGCACGCTGTACGGCTAGTCGCAGGTTCGAATTTTCCTGTGCCATTCCAGGGCGTAGAACATTTAAACGACAGCGCGATGCGACCGCGCTCCGGCTGCACGAGGACGCACCGATGACTACTGGTCCGCCCCGACGAACGACGGCTGAAACCGGGACAACCGACGGTTCCGTCATTTACGTGGTCGATGACGACAAGGCAATTCGACTTGCCCTCGGCGCGCTGATGCGCTCCGTGGGCTTCCGCGTCGAAGTGTTCGAGTCTCCTGACGAATTTCTCAAATTTCCTCACTACGCTGGGCCGAGTTGTCTCATCCTCGACGTGCGACTCCACGGAAAAAGCGGCATGGCGTTTCATCAGGAACTCGTCGATAGCGGCATGCGTATTCCCGTCGTATTCATGACCGGTCATGGAGACATCGAGATGGGTGTGAAGGCGATGAAGGCCGGCGCGCTAGACTTTCTTGCCAAGCCGTTCAAGGACCAGGACATGCTCGACGCAGTGGCTCAGGCACTGACGCGAGACAGCAAGCGGCTCGCGGCAGAGACAGAGTTAGCCGGTCTGCGCGCTTTGTATGAATCCCTGTCACCGCGCGAGAAAGAAGTGATGGCCTTTGTGCTATCCGGCCTGTTGAACAAGCAGATTGCCACTGCGATGAACCTGAGCGAAATCACGGTCAAGGTTCACCGTGGACAGGTCATGCGCAAGATGGAGGCGCGCTCGATGCCCGACCTTGTCCGCA
>NZ_CADIKM010000095.1 GCF_902859895.1 Pararobbsia alpina | reverse complement strand
CAGGGCCTGCTCCTTGAACTCGACAGAATACGTTTGTCTCGCCTTCAACCTGCACCTCTGACTCTTCTTGATAAGAAATTTCAGAGGCGACAACTACTATGACGCCGGGGGGTTCCAGAGGTAGTTCGATCAGTGTCCAGCCAAACGCTAGCCAACTGGCAAGGCCGAACCAAATGGGGTGTCTCCAGTCGATCCGAGCGCCAGAAGTCAAAGGCGAAGAAGCCGGCGGTCCAACCATCGGTACGCCCGCTGAACCTTCGGTGCCTAAAGTAACTTTCATCCTGCACCTCGTGCCGACTCGGCAGCACCGACGCATTGCAGCGCATGCGCGAGAATCATTGTGTCGGCGTTAGCTGGGCCGCTGCGGGTGGCGATCGGATGAAAGACGTCGGTGCCGGCCACGATCGGGGCGCCGGTCATAGCACAAACCCCGGCACGAAGCGTCCTGAAGCGACGCCAGCGCTGGTCCTCGTAGCGACAACGCGTCGGGTCGTACCACCCAATGGTCGCATACGATTCCGTGAGTTCGAGTACGTTGATCGTCACACAAGCCCAGAAATCTTGTGTATCCCCAAAGGCTGGTTTGCATGACTGCCTGGTGTGGGCCACCTGGGCTTGTGCTTTGATCAGCGTCGTCGTTGGCACCGGATGGCTCGCCGCATTTCCGCACGCGCAATATTGGAACAGCAAGTCGAGAATTTTCGGCCAAGGGTCGGCTTTTGCACTATAAGAATTCATGATCGCGGCTCCTCGAAGAGGTATATGAAGAGGTGGGAAAACGGATGTGGTTTTCCCTTCAGCATGAGGATCCTTCGCATCGCACGGCGTTGACCTGTGGATCGAGCAATTGCGGACAAATGGGCGAAAGCCCGGAGGGACATGCCTGCAATTCGGCGTTCGAGATCGTGCCCATCACCGGGAGATCGTCTTAATCCTGGGGTTACGTCTGCTGATGAAACTTCAGAGAACTCATCGCGCCGGCTCGGGCTTTCGGGGTGGCGCCCGCTGCACTGCGGATGCAACAGCGACGCGCACACTCCTGCAGCCTCGACGCCCGCGTTATGCCGGCATCGCACAGCCACCGATCAGCGTCTGTCCCGCATGCCTGAATGTCATGCGTTCTGGTTTCAGAATGTCCGCGAGCGTGTAAACCTCCTACCCGGCTTCTAAACGTAACTTCTAGTGATGTCGCTTCGTCCCGTTTCCAGCGGTAAGTAGGAATACACGAGCCTAATTTATTAGGGCTTCCGGCTGAATAGCTCACACTGCGCCATTGGTCTTCGATGCGGAGCCAATTGTCGTTGGCTACACTAACAAAAAAAATTTCGTCCTCGTTTGTCATGTCTATTCCAACATATTTGGCGCGAGTTGAGGGGCGATCGGTCCCGCACTGTCTCGCGAAGCCGCAATTCTTTTGACTGGAGTGATTATGTTCGAACGATAGTTCCGCGGACAGTTAAGCAGCGTGAAGCAATGCTATTTGATGTTACAACCGGAGAAGCGCTGGCCAATGAAGGCGATACGCGTACCAGCGGGCTTTAACATGATGCAATTGAAAGCATGATTCGCTACAAACAACTCTTTTCCGAGCAAACGCCCACAATTTCCTCCGCTTTCGCGTAGTCACCATGGTATTGTCAACTTGTCGGTCGACGATCAGCCGAACACGCAGTTTGCAAGGAGAGCGAAATAGAGATCGCCGAACCACTATGAACATAGTTAGCTTCGCACATATTCAACTTGTTGGATCAAGCTCGACGCGGAGGCCGTTGCTAGTCGCGAACTCGTGAACCGCCCCGGGGCGGTTCACTCGCGTCTTCCATGGCACCGCCTAGCTTGGGCGACAACTCGGCGATTGTCGTCCTCGCCCCGTTGCTGGCCCGCTGCTGCGCGACTCTAGACTTCGCGGAGCATACGTGATCGAGCCACCGCGCTGGCGACACCACCTTTGTGGAACCGCAGCCAATTGCTAATCACGTCGCTCCAATTAAAGGCGCTCGGCGATGTATGAATCCGGCAGGGACACAGGACTGCCATCGCGCATAAGAATTACCTCGTCCGGAAAATCCTGCGTGATAGTCACACCGGAATCGCCCAGCCGGTCCAGCAACTCGGGCAAACGCGGCAATGCCGCATGCGCAATATCGTGCAGCACGGACACCGTCCAGTCCTGCCTTGACACGTCCGCAAGGCAGCGTTCGACCCAGCCCGCTTGATCATCCCAGTCGTGCGGCACGCTGTTCCACAACACGCCGGTGTAGCGGTGCCGCAGGAGGTACGAAAGCGCCGCCTCACTAAGCAAATGCGGACCGACCTGACCATCATTGCCGAAAGGTCGAAAGAACCGGCTTGGATGGACATACTTTCCGAGCAGCTGCTGCGTTTTCCCGATCTCTGCTTCCACGTATTCCCCGTCTTGTCTCTCACCGAACGCGACAGAGTGCGTGTATGAATGGTTGCCAATCCAATGCCCTGCGGCGTGGACATCTTCGAGCAAGCTGGCCGCCGATGGATCCTCCAGGTTTCGCCCCACCACCATAAAGGTCGATCTCAGGTTTTTCCTTGCAAGGATATCCAGAACCTTGTCGGTGATCCCTGGTGTGGGTCCGTTGTCAAACGTCAGCGTGACTTTTTTCATATGCATCTTCAGGAGAATACGTGCCTAAAGCATCGGGATTGCGGCGCTAGTCTGAACTAACTACCAAGTGTCGTTGTGTGCCCAAACCTGTGACGCTCATGTCGACCACGTCACCGGCCGCGAGGAATTGCGGTGGCTTCATCCCTAGCCCAACACCGGCTGGGGTTCCAGTGATGATGAGATCACCGGGCATTAACGTCATGAACTGACTGACATAGCTGACGATAGTGTCAACATCAAAAATAAGGTCCGAGGTGTTGCCGTGTTGACGAATCTGACCATTCACCTTCAGGCTCAGGTCGAGGGCATTCGGGTCGACCTCATCTCCAGTTACAAGCCATGGCCCGATCGGCGTAAATGTGTCGAAGCTTTTTCCTTTACCCCATTGACCCGCACGCTCGATTTGCCAGGCGCGCTCGGAAACGTCGTTCACGAGACAATAACCCGCGATGGATGCACGCGCCTTCTCTTTGTCGACGCGCTTCGTCACGGAGCCTATGACGATGCCGAGTTCAATCTCCCAGTCAGTTTTCTCCGAGCCTGCCGGTAACACTATGTCGTCATTCGGGCCACTGATGGACGACGTGGACTTCGCGAACACCACTGGCTCGACTGGAATCGCGAGACCTGATTCCCTCGCGTGCTCACGATAGTTGAGCCCAATCGCGATGATTTCGCGAACACTGGCGAGCGGCGAACCCAGTCGCCCGGGCTGATTTACCAAAGGCAACTTGCTCGAATCAAGTGCACTGAGGAAGCGCAACCCCTCAGGAGAAAGCACATCAGTGTCGATGTCCCGCACGATGGGGCGCAAGGATCGCACATTGCCCAGCGCGTCCACCAGGGAGTTCGTACCCCGCCGGGCCGTATCGTAAAAGTTTCATGGTCGTTTCCACTTCAAAAAGAAAGGTTAATGTATATGTTCTTCAATGTGCGCCCGTCCGAAGACACGTCGGGTCGAACCAAAGCCACTTCGCGCAGGAACGAAGACTCCCGAAGCGGCGCGCGGACGATCGGCCGAGCAGCATCCATGTGCCCCCATTGGAGTCTGGTGGACCGGACCCCGGATGAGGCCTACTTCGCGACGATGCCAGCGATCTAAATCGGCAGCCTGATTGCCCGTCGGCTCCACTTGAAAACCTGGAATCCTGCCCGAACAAACGAGGCCACCTCACTTCGAGCACAGCGAGGCTTCCACGCCACCCTAAATTTTGGTTTTCCCGCGCCATTGATTGTTAGGTTCGCGCACCCCTGCGAGCCAGTTCTCGAGGTCGGCTTCCGCGGTCCGCGCCGACTGTTCAAGTATCTCGATGCCGTTCGGAACGATCGTGGAAATCTCCACGATCATGCCATTGGGATCCTCGGTGTAGCACGAGTAACAGTAGCCGTGATCAACGATCTCTACCGGGGCACCAGCGTCTTCAATACGTTTGCGAAAGTAATCGACGGTTTCCATGGTGTCGACTCCCAGTGAGACGTGATGCTCATACGGATCTCGGGGCATCGGCATCGGTTCGTCACGCATGCCTTCTTCAAACTGAAAGAAGCCGAGCGCGCTCCCGTCTCCGACTTCGAAGAAGCAATGAACGTAGTTCGACGGCGTTTGTTTGATGACGTCGTACGCCTCAGTCCACGTACCGACGAGCGGCAGCTGAAGAACGCCCTCGTAGAAAGCCCGGGTGGCGGTCATATCTTTAGTGCGCACAGCATGATGGTGCCAACCGCTAATCCTGTTCGACCTCAGTCGTTCCTTTCGACGCGCAATTACGGAAGTGTCAGAATCTACTTGCACGGCTATC
This sequence comes from Pararobbsia alpina, assembly GCF_902859895.1. GTDB lineage: Bacteria > Pseudomonadota > Gammaproteobacteria > Burkholderiales > Burkholderiaceae > Pararobbsia > Pararobbsia alpina. The sequence goes on along the minus strand of NZ_CADIKM010000095.1, from coordinate 2,696 downwards.
TCCCATCTAGGTTTGCCAACTTCAGGTGCACGGCGCACTGGCTGTCACCGCACCCCAGGTATCTGCTTTCAATCAAAGGATGTCTCGCGGCAAGACAACATCATCGAGGGGCACTGTCTACTCCAATGGACCACTCGCTGCTCATCGGGCCTTGCCTGCTGCGATCTGGAATGAATGTTATATAGAGGACGATTGACGCGGTAGTACGCTATTTTCGCCATCAGCGTTCTATTTGGGGAACGACGAGAACATCAATGCACGATCTGAATGAGCTGTTTTTCTTCGTCCAGGTGGTGGACCGTGCGGATTCGCGCCGACGGGACGAACGCAGGCATGCCGAAACCGAGACTGAGCCGGCGGATTGCTCTGCTGGAGGATCTCCTCGGATCGTGATTCGATCCTCCGTGGTTTCGATCAATTGTGGTGTTGTTTTGGGCATGCTCGCCCAAGAAGTCGCGGGAGGTACTACTTGCGCGACCCCGGAAGCGGCCCGGCGCCGTTTCCCCTTTCCTCCGTTTTCTAGCCGCGGAACTTGCCTACTGTGTTTCAATGGATCACTCACTGAAGCATGGGCGGGACGCTAGATCCTGAACGAGCGCAGGAAGGTCCGACAGCTCCGAGACTGCTCCATTAGTAGTCAGGTCGGACGAGCACAGCGGTTGCGTGCGGACGGCGTAAGGCCCCGCAGCGCGAAGCGTAAATTATCGGACGGCTGTCGGCGTGCGCCATCGCCGCGCGGGCGCCTACGTTATCTTCAAACGATCCGGAACTGCGGCGACCGCTGCGGTTTGCGGACCGCCGCTCGAAGGCTTTTTCTCCTGCTCGTGCGCGAACCCGTTCAAAAAAGCATCGACGACCGAGCGCACCTTTGCCTCCACGATCGACGCCTTGGGTGGACGTATGATTCCGAGCAGCAGCTGGTGCGATAAATTGAACGCCATCATGTCGTGAAAGAGGATTGCAGCCTCCTTCGCATCGCAAGTACGCAGTTCCCCGCGTGCCTGGCGCTCCTCGCAGAATTTTGTCATTGCCTCGTAAAAGATACGCGGTCCCCGATCGAACCACGTCTGTCCTACTTGTGGAAAGCGACTCGATTCGGCAATGGCCAAGCGCTGCAGCGCGATGGCTCGGGGATCCAGCACGGCCTTATAGAACGTTTGGCCAATGCTGGTCAACGCCTGCCGCAGCGGCAGCGAGAATGAATTGGAGTCCGAAATTATGCTGGATATCTCGTCACTGAGATATTCGACCGCAGCAATGAAGAGACTTTCTTTGCCCTTAAAATGCTTATACACATTGGACTTGGAGCCGCCTACCTCAGCGATGATTTCATCCAGGGTCACGCTATCGTAGCCGCGCGCCAAGAACATGTCCGCCGCAGTGCTCAGCAGTTCGCGGCGTCTTTGCGTCGATTTGCTCACCGGTAGACGCCATAGCAGTTTTTTTGAGGCAGGCGTCTTGCTAGTGGGCATGTAAACCTCTTTGCGTTTTCAACCGAATTCCGGTCGCTCTCGACCCATCCGTACCCTAGTGTAGCGTTCCATTCCCTTTTGGACTTGGGAGGCTATTCGCGCGAATGACGTTCTGCAGGATGTCGCGTGGGCTCCTGGCGTTGTGATGGGCGACGAACTCATCGATGGCGCGACCAGTTCGGAACGCCGCGGCGGCGCCGTAATGATATCGCGGAAAGAGCGCTCAACTATGTTCACTCACGACGCGGAGCTGCCCGGTGATGTGCTTGTTCTGCTTGCCGTCAGCGGTCACCAGCACAATACGCTCGCGCTGTGCCAGCCTCACGCTCGTGAGCTTCGAGCGAAGCAGCGTCGTCAGCTCGTCTCGCTCCTCATCGGTCAACACGATCTCGGGGCAACTCGCACAACTGGGGGCAAGTTGCACGACCTCTCCAGGCGATCACGGAGTAGTGAAACTGCTCAATCCAGATAAGTTCCTATCAATAGAAAACACTCCACTAGCCCTTGCCGCTTGCTTTCGCATTGGCACACCAAAAAGCGTACCGATTGGTACTCTACATTACAGATTCCCCTCCGTCCATCCTATCGAAGAAGTGGTCGAACCACTGGCGTTTACCCCAATATCCCACTCCTCGCGTTGACATCTACCATGCTTGACGAATGGTACTGGCCGGTACTACTGTGACTTCATCGATCTGCACCGCGCGTTGTGGAGGTCCGCTCCATCAGCACGTCATGGCGCATTGCTTCGATACCAAGCGGTTTGCCGCGAGTGCACTTTCAGAGATTCGACGTAATGGACAATGCCAACTTAGAACAGGGGTTGACCGTACGGACTGCGCGGGCCATCGGCGAGGTTCTGGCAGGACGCAGGACCTCATCTCGTGCCACAGCTACCGACCCGTGATGCCCTCACAGTCGCGGTCGGCATGTTCGGTGCCACGGTAATGTCCCATGCCATCTATTTGCACTCGGGATGGTGCAGAACCGTGCGCCGGCGCGCACTGACGCCGCTCGCAAAAGATGGGTGTGCTTCTCCAATCTCGAGGTGATCGTCGCCCTGGTACTCGCGTGGCTGGTCAACATGGCCATGGTCATCATGGCCTCCGGTTCTGAGCATCCCGAGGTTGCCGAGTGCCGGATGATCGAAGAGCAATCTTGACGCCCGGTACGCGGAATTCACCCCCTCAGTCCCATTCAGTGAGGCGATGTCATGCCCGTTCT
>NZ_CADIKM010000094.1 GCF_902859895.1 Pararobbsia alpina | reverse complement strand
GGGTGGTGCGAGTGCCCAACTGATGACTGATAGCCCTATGCAGCTGAGTCCGACAAGCACTACACCCCGCGACTTGCAAATGCGCGCGGCGATCAGCACGACAACCACATAAAGCGTCGCGACGGCGATGTCGAGCCTCGTGCCCGTATCGACGATAAAGATCAACGCCGCCAGTGCGGCGGTCGCAGTGGCGAGCGCGGTGGTGGTCTGTCTGGGCGAGCGTCTCTCGTCTGTCATCCCGGCTCCAGCTCGATGCGTTCGATCGTCGCGTGGTGCACGACGTGGGCGACTCACGCTGGGGTAGGCCTCCCGGATGGGGAGAAAGCGTGGCAATCGACCTAACTATGTATAAGGCGAAGGCACAGCCTGCGTGTCAGGGGTTACTTGAACACTGCATTGGTCCGTTCTGCAAGTTCCCGGATACGATCCTCATCCAAAGTCACCCCCAGACCGGCCCCCGTCGGTACGTCGAGTACTCCGTTTCGAACGCTCAGTGAGGCGCTAGCGAGATCGCACTCCAGACCCAAAGGACCAAATAGCTCGCTGCCAAGTTGCAGCTCGGGAATGCTGCCGTAGAGTATTGCGCTCGCGGCCGTACCAAGCGATGTTTCAAGCGCCGTCCCGCCGTATAGCTTGATACCGGCGGCGTTTGCGATACCTGCAAGTCGTTTCGTATTGATCAAACCGCCGTCGCGATTTGGCTTCAAGGCGAACGCCGATGCTGCCCCTTTCGCCGAGAGCAGGAGCGCTGTTGAGGCATCGGTCAGCACTTCGTCTGCAATGACCTCGATATTCAGGCGAGATCGAACGCGTACGATTCCCTCAATGTCATGGCTGGGCAATGGCTGCTCGATTGCTTCGAGACCCGCTTCCTGCAATAGAGGAAGGTACCGCAGCGCTGTGACCTCGTCCCAACCTTGATTGACGTCTGCTATGACCGTGGCGCGCCCGCGGAATGCTTCAACAATGGAGGCAACGCGTTGGACATCCTGGGCGATGTTAGTTTTCGCCAGCTTGACCTTAAAGCGGCGGTGGCCACGATCAAGCAGGGCTCTTTCACCTTCGGCGATATCTGTCTCTACGTTGCCCGTCGAAAGGGTCCAGGCGACAGGAATCTGAGTGCGGCAGAGTCCACCGAGGAAAAGCGCGCTTGAAGCATCGAGCCGACGTCCGAGCAAGTCCAGTATCGCCATCTCAACGGCGCTTTTAGCTGCTGCGTTTCCGCGTATCGTCTTGCCTAGCAGTAGAGATGCTGCTTCGAGCCCATCCAACGGGACTCCGAGGATAGCCGGCGCGATATATTTTTCGATCGCTGCCTGGACGCCCTCTGCGCTTTCAGCTCCCCAATACGGGCCGCCGAGAATAGCCGCCTCTCCACAGCCTTCAGCCCCGTCTTGGTCAGTGATGCGAACAAGCACAATGTTCTGCTTTGAAACGGTGCCGAAAGACATAGCGATCGGCTGGACCAGAGGGATATCAAGTCGTTGAACCTTCAGGGACGAGATCTTTAGCGGCACGGTCGTCATTTTGTGGATAGCTTCCTAGGCGTCAAGGCGAAGTCGTAGGTCAGCTCAAAGTAGGGGGCGCTCAGATTTCGCTTTGACTTCTCCGAATCTGCCTCATGTTTGATCAGGTCGGCGATGAGTCCACCCCGCACTGCACTCGCAACATCGCTGTCGAGGTATTCCCCGCCACTGAAATACAGCTGAGACGTCAAGGCCTGGTAGTCGGGATGACACACTTTGACGTGCAGATGCGCTGGTCGGAAAAAGTGCCGGCCGAGTGCAGCGAGGACGGTGCCAGTAGGTCCATCCTTGGGAATTTCATATGGTGGCGGCAAAATGGTGCGAACTTCGAAATTGCCGCTGTCGTCGGTGTGAAACCGACCGCGCAAGTTCCATTCAGGAATATTCGGGTGGATATTCGAGTAGAGACCGAAGGCGTCGGCATGCCAGACGTCGAGTTCCACTCCGGCGATCGGCTGACCTTCTGCGTTGGTCACACGACCTTTAAAGAACAACAGGTCGCCCGCCTCCTCAGGTCGCTGCGGCATGACGTAAGGTGCGTTAAGCTCGGGGGCACCCGTAAGATAGAAGGGTCCCTCGATTGCCTCCGGACTGCCTTTGCGGCCCACGTTGCCAAGGTCAGTGGCTTGTGCCTCGAAGAATACGTCGTACAACAGCGATTCCTCGCCTGCCTTCACCGTATGGATTAGCAAATCGGTGGCCAGGCGATACTCTTCGTGCGTGACGTGATGCTTGCGCATGAACTCGAGCAGCACTTGTTCGAGATCTTCGACTACGGTTTTGAGTCGATTGTTTTCCACTTGCCTTCCTCCTGCTGAACGTCTACCTCGAGGTGGGCCTCGATAGTGCGCCAGGTAAAAAATGAGTATCGGGTTGCGGTAGCGTGGCACTGATTCGTGCAATCAAGCTTGTCTATATTCCGAATATACGGTACGGTATGCGTACGAAATGTACGATAGGTGTACGAAATATGAGCGCTCGGGTTGAGTCTGTCAATAGGGAGCAACATGGTTGAAGATGCTGAACGAGATTTCATTCAGTCCATTGAGCGCTGCATGTCCGTGATCACGGCATTCAGAGAATCGAAGCGACCGCTGATGAGCTTCAGCGAGGCGGCGGTGGAGACAGGGCTCAGCAAGCCGACGGTACGCCGAATCTTTCTGACGCTGCAGCGATTAGGCTACGTTATAAGCGTCGGATCCCGCTTTGGCCTCACCCCGAAGATGCTTGATTTGGGTTACGCGTATTTGTCTTCGCTGAGCCTGAACGACATCGCCACCCCTGTGATGGAATCATTGACCGACCGGCTTGGGGAGAGTACAGCTCTGGTCGCGATGGATGGCGTCGATGTTGTTTACATTAACCGGGTGCATCGCCATCGAATAAGCAGCATCACACTGGCGGTTGGCACGCGTTTGCCGGCGCATGCAACGTCGTCCGGTCATGTTCTTCTTGCCGACATGACCGAAAGTTCGCTGGATGACTACCTGCGCCGTGCGGACCTTCGACCATTGACAGCCCATACGCTTACCACGCGCGCGGCGCTGACAGAACGCCTGGACGTCGTGCGAGCGCGAGGGTGGGACGCAGTGGACCAGGAGCTCGAGATTGGCCGACGGTCAGCTGCTGCACCGATTTGCGACGCCTGCGGGCGCGTCGTTGCGGCGCTGTCGTTCTCATGTGGTACTGCCGAACGCCAACTTCAGCAACTGTTAGATGATTTCCTTCCGGACCTTATCGGGGCTGCAAATCAAATCAGTACCGCTTTGGGAGGGAGTGGGTATGCGCCGGCTTCCAGTGGCAATTACTCATAGGTCAGAAACATAGCGGACAGATGGGTGCCTGAAGAAGGAGCGCACGAGAGTTGGGTCCCGTCCAATTTGAGCAAGCTGCTCTTGAATTCGCAGACCCAGCTTTTCGCCTTTTTGCAACGGGCGTCGCGCAACGCCTGTGCGCTTGACGTGACTCCACGCCAGCTCATCGGGATTGAGGTCTGCTGCGTAACCCGGCAGGAAGTGAAAGGTCATGGACATCAGCTTCCTGAGCAGCGTCACGAACAGCTCGCCGCTGAGCCCACCTTCGTCGAACTGAATAGGAATGCATATGAAGCAATCTGAAATCAACGCTCTGCCGTCCTATAAAAAGTTGCTCGAGCGTAACGATGCGCCACCGGGGTCAGCTTGGGGCCTGTTCGGTGAAGCGGATCAGATCGGAACGTTGAATCTGCTTTCTGCGGAGGCAAGGGTAGCGGCGGCCGCGGAAGTGCACGATGGCGTCGCGTTCTCACTGGACTTGCGGTCCGACGCGATATCCCCTTCGTTGGCGCCAACCCGCAAACCGCTGACGCATCATATCTTTCAGCGCAACGAGTTCCACCGCGACGAATGGTTGGACGGACTTTTCACACAATACGGTTCTCAGATCGATGGTCTGCGTCATATTGGCCATCCTGACTACGGCTTCTATAACGGCCACGATCCGTTGCTGTTTACCCCCGGTACGGAACTGCTCGGCATGCAGAACTTTGCCGCTGCGCCGATCGCCGGTAGAGGCGTTTTGATAGATATCGCTCGTTACATGGAGAATCAGGGTACGCCAATCGATCATGCAGGTGGGCAGGCGATCCCAATCGAGATCGTCGAAGCCGCACGCAAATCACAGGGCGCAGGGATCCAGCCTGGAGATATTGTGCTGTTGCGCTTTGGCTGGCTCGACTACTACCGTCGGGTTGCGTCGGATGAAGTGAAAGCAAACCTGGTTGAAAAGCAACTCCACCCAGGTCTGCTGCAATCGCACGACACTGTGGCATGGCTTTGGGACAACCATATCAGCCTGATTGCTGCGGACAATTTTGCACTTGAGTGCTGGCCTGCGCGTCCCGATAGTCCATTTTTTACGACCGATGAGCGCGACCATCACACATGTGGCGCACATAGCGGCATCATGCATCGCTCGATCATCCCGCTTCTCGGTATGCCGATTGGGGAACTGTGGGATATGGACCGACTTGCGGAAGCTTGCGCGAACGACGGCCGCTACAGTTTTCTGCTTACTGTTGCCCCTCTGCCGATCGTTGGCGGCGTCGGTTCTCCCTCTAACGCAATCGCCATTCGCTAATACGCGCGTAAAGGTGCCATGAAGCCCTTATATCAACAACTTCACGCCGGATCCGGTCCCGACGGCGCTGCCGAGTTCGTATACGCGTCGCCTCCGGCGCGCGCATTTTTGGGGTAGGTACGATCGGCAGACTGCCAGAAGAAGTGAAGCGGCTCGGCCTTTGGCGCGTACTGGTCATATCCACCCCTGGGCAACAGCATGGCGCTCAAAAGATCGCAGCGGCAATGCCCGGACGGATCGGTTTCATTTTTTCGGGGGCGACCATGCAACGCCCGGCGATGTAAGCGAGCCAGCGATGGAAATAGTCCGGGCAGAGCGAATCAACGGTTTAGTCGCAGTAGGTGGCGGATCGACAACATGGCTGGCGAAGGCGATCGCATATCGAACGGATCTGCCGCAGATCATCGGTTCGACGACCTTTGCCGGATCGGAGATGACGCCGATTTTGGGGCAGACCGAAGGCTATGACCGGCAACCCAGCAATACTGCTGCTGTGCTGGTATCAACGTAAACCTAAGCCTCCACGATTCCCGGGGCGGTTTCTCGAGTCTTTCCGCCATCGCTTTTAACCATCGCGAGCGTGGCTAAGGACTAGGTGCGCGGAACTTTTGGCGATACTGCAGAGGAGAAGTACCCAGTCGACGTTGAAACGCTTTTCGCATGCGATCGGGGTCATTGAACCCGGACGCATCGGCAATCTTTTTCAATGGGGTCCTTGTATTCTCAAGCATGGTTCGAGCGGCACCCATGCGGGCGTTCTCGACAAATTCTGCGGGTGAGATCTTTGCTTCACGCGTGAAGACACGGGTGAAGTTCCGAAGGCTCATCTTGGCAATGGAGGCCAGAGCGCCGGTCGACAGATCGCCCTTCAGGTTGTCCAATACATACTGTTGAACCTGCGTCACCGGTGAGTCTTCTTGCGTGTATGGAGCCAGGTAACCGGTGAACTGGGATAGTCCCCCTGCACGCCGCATGAACACTACGTGGCGCTTCGCGACGTTCAGTGCAACTTCGTTGCCTCTCTCCTGAGTGAGCATATACAACGCGAGATCTATTCCTGCGGTAACACCTGCTGATGTGTAGAGTCGACCGTCCTGGACGTAGAGACGGTCGGTCTTGATCTGCGCAGTCGGACAGACAGAGGCAAGGGCGTGAGCGTAGTTCCAGTGTATTGTCGCCGTTTTCCCGTCCAGTAAGCCAGCGCGCGCGAGAATGAAGGCTCCGCTACAGATTGAGCCGAAGCGCTGTGCCCGGGCGGCCGCGTGCCTTAGCCAGACGTAAACATCCTGGTCGAATTCCTGGTGAACCAGCTCGGGGCCACCGGCTACCAGTAACAGGTCGTATGCATCGTGCGCTTCACTGAAATGTCTGTCGGCGAGAATCGTTACTCCATTCGAGCAACGCAGCGGACCGTGTTCGATTCCTAACACTTCGAGCTTGTAGTGCGACTCCGGCAACAGGAACCGGTTAGCTTCGGCAAAGACGTCCATAGGCCCAGCAACGTCGATCGATTGGGCGCCGGAAAAGGCGAGAAGGGCAACGCTAGTCATGAGCATGCTCCAGCGATGACTATCCCACCCATCTTGAATCGGGACAGACGTGTACTCACGGTGTGCCGAATGATGCAATGACGGTGGAGCGGCGAAAGCCACGGGCCTTTCCAGAGGATTTCAGGGCACCCGTTGGCCGGGAGTGCAATTGCGTTGACATGTCTGCATCCTGAATCAGTTGCTGATACGTTAGCCGACGTCTGAAGCCATAACACCGCGAGGTGGCCGTTACTGAGTCACCGATTTCAGGCCCGTTGCGGGGTGATATCACGTCTTTGCCGTTATCATTTTCGCGGGTCGGGAGACTACCCGCTGTCACGACCATCTTGTCTGTAACGTACTTTCAAATCGCAACACAAACCATGCGACAAAAGGATACCGCGTGCTACACCTTCGTTGGATTGGTTGATACTTTCGTTTAACCGGACCCGACCGACCCACGCCTTCGAGCCCGATACGTTCCGGCGCGTATCAAGGTAAGGCAGCGACTGCGGCAAGAGACGTGCGCTCCATTCATCAATGGAAATGCCACGTGTAAGGGGGCGGCTAGTTGGCCGTCAGGACAAAGGAGGGGCATGGTCATCGCGAACTGTCAGGCCTTTGAGCGGATCTGCGCAACAGCGGGCTCCACCTCTACCGTGGCCGCCGATTGACCGATGAATGCCGGTCCTGCTGAAACTCCCTAAGGAACACGCCGTCTTCCAATTCAGCCTGCCTGCTATTGGCGAAAGCAAAGCGTAGTTGCCGCCGGTGATCATGCCACTGTTGGTCAGCGTTCCGAAAGTACCGATCAAGTTAACGTCTTCGTGACGGCATTTCCCACTGATGCGCTGCGCGCGCAGGTGGCCGCGAGTGGCGCCTTGGCCGTGCTCGAAAAGCCGCTCGACATCGCCGCGCTCGAGCATCATCTGACGCGGGCCCCCGGCACTCCGTAATCGAAAGCCAGCGGCGTGCCGCGAGCGGCTCGCGGGACGTTCGCCGAGCCCGTCACGGTGCCCTGGTGCGATGTGGCTCCACGCCGCGGGCTTCGGCTTTGCACACGAGGTCCGGCACCGGGTTTGCTGAGGACCGGCGTACGCGACTCACCACCTGGCCGGCCCGGCTGCCGTCCTTCTCGATGCGCGCGAGCGCTTGCCGGACTTCCTCAAGGTTCGGCGGATGGGCATCGAGCCAGCGCAGGCC
>NZ_CADIKM010000093.1 GCF_902859895.1 Pararobbsia alpina | reverse complement strand
GCCGCCCGGAAGGATGCCAGAGAAGGTCGACAGGCCAAAGATGCTGTCGTAGGAGCGATTCTCGAGCATGAGAACGAAGACGTGCTGTATCGCTGCCATTGCTTCTCTCCCTTGACGCTTGTTGGGTTGTTCGGCCACGATACTCCGAAAACAGGCGGGCGCGAGCGCCATCAACCTTTGAGGTCAGCCTTGGGCTCTGTGTGCAACAAGATACCGGCAGCCTGGCCGTGGTAACCGCTCGAGTGGAGTCACAAATTCGCGCTTAATGCGACCGCAGCCTAATGCGGCGGCGAGAACCGGCAGGGTCACCACGACACCCAGCTTCAAGAAAGACCATGCGGGCACTTCGATGCCGTCGCGACGCAGCGCTGTGAGCCAAAGGATGGTTGCCAAGGAGCCAGTGACGGAAAAGTTCGGGCCAAGGTCCACCCCAAGCAGAACTGCGCTAGCGATTCGCGTGGACGTGTGCGCGGCGGTAAGCGCTGAGCCGTGGCAATTCACCAGCTTTCGTTTTCCGCCTTCGTTACCTTGTTCTGAAGCGCGCGCTCCTGTGCTCCGTTTCTTCCTGTGTGCATTTCGCATCCCGGTTAGTCCGCGAGCACCATATCGGTGAGAACCACCGGCTTTCACACATGAACCTTGCAGTACCAGGCCTGTGCAAACCTCGCTGCTCCGCGCACCTCAACGCCCGTCAAGGCAAAGGTATCGTCCGATAGCTCCGTAAGCTTTGCATCCATTAACGGTGCAAGCAATTCACCGGGCGTGGTCGTTCCGTGCGCTCTCAGTCTTGCCACGGTCACATGTGTTGCCAGCTCACCCCCGAGTTCGGACTCGATGGTCAACTCGCCGGATGTCGTTGTCTGTTGGTCGGAGTTGCCGTCGGAGAGCGGTTGGCCATTGAGACGCATCGTTGTGACTTTTACTCGCATGTCTCGACTCCAGGGGAAAGCGACGCGATGGCGTACATAGATTATCGCGCCGGCTTTGGGAGCGCAGCAGACCTTTGCTAAAAATCTCTCCTCATTCTTCTAACTGGCAGTGGCGACTGCAATTAACCTGTTCGTTCTGAAATCTGGCGCCGCGTTGGCGACGGTGGTCGACGTGCTCATCGAGTTGCCGGTTATGCTGGCGTCGTCAAGGTAGTCAACTCGTCCCGACGCTCGTATCAGTTTTTATCGTCGGTCATGAATAACATGCCGACGGTACTGGTGGGTGCGTTGTCTATCGATGCAAGCCAGCCACCGGAATCGTCAAGGAAGCCATGGTGTTCGCCAACGTGATTGGCAGCGACCTCGGCCCGAAGATAGCGCCAATGGGGTCCCTTGCGACGCTGCTGTGGCTGCATGTGCTGGCTCGCAAGAACGTAACAATTACATGGGGCTATTACTTCAAGACAGGTATCGTCTTGACGCTGCCCATCCTGGTTGTTACCTTGAGGGCACGCAAAGTATCGAGTTTGGAAAATCGCCCTGCGGAGAAAATCCATCCCGACTCGAGACGCGCGCGTCCCTGGAATCCCAAGTCCTGCCACCGGTGTAAACACGTTGAAGCCATCGCTTGCTGGCTAGGCTAGGCCCGACTCGCGTCAAAACTGCAGTCGCACGGGCGAGGACCGCCACACAGGGTGGGCATGCGCTCAAAGCTGTCAAAGCATGCGTTTGGCGCGTCCGACTTGCACGCAAACTGACTCGGCACACGGAATCGTAGCGCTTTAGTGACAGAGTTGTATTGTGGGTGCAACTACGGCTCTTTTCTCTACGCGGAGAGGACATCATGCGCGCGCAACGGTCTCCCGAAGCAAATCTCGCGTTTATCTACAAGGGCGCCTGTGTTCGAATAGAAACGTATCCGAAGGAAGCTGGGGCATACGCATGGTCTTTCTCCATTGACGGGGCGGACTTTCGGGGTCCGGAGCATGTCCGCGCGCAAAGCAAACAGGCTGTGGAAGCTGCAGCACGGGATACCGCAAAGCGCCAAATCGACGGGCGGAAATCTAACTTCGGCGTCGCATTAACGTGCGCGACAGAGCGACCACGGTACACGGAGCAAGCAATCATGCCGACAAACGCGTTCCGATACACGTTCGAAGAGCTTGTGTTTGCGCTCCTTCGTGAACAGGGAATCACGACCGGACGTTGGGCGCTAAGCTTAGAGTTCATCCCTACCGCGGCGACAATGAAGCCGAATGAGAGCCTCGCGATTCCGTTGCCGGCAATCGTCTTCTCAGTCACCGGCGCAACACTGACTCGAGTTGACGACCCGAACACTCCTGGCGTCGACGCGAGTCGCCTATAGGTCCAGGGCATCCGGCATGGGAAAAGACTCTCGCATCGAATGGACGCATCACACCTTCAACCCATGGTGGGGTTGCGTCAAGGTGTCGGCCGCCTGTGACCATTGTTATGCGGAAACTTGGGCAAAACGTCTGGGGGAAGACCTGTGGGGCCCACATACCGCCAGGCGCTTCTTCAGTGAGGCCCACTGGAAAGAGCCGATTAAATGGGACAAGGACGCCGCCCAGGAAAAAGTTCGCCGGCGCGTATTTTGTGCATCCATGGCCGACGTTTTCGAGAACAGACCGGACCTTGTCGCTGAGCGCCGACGGTTGCTGGACCTTATCGGTCAGACGCCGAACCTTGACTGGTTACTTCTCACGAAGCGAATTCATTTGGTTCGGAAACAGTTGCCAAAAGGATACGACTTTCCGAAGAATGTTTGGCTGGGGACCACAGTGGAAAATCAGACAGAAGCCAGAAAGAGAATCAAGTATCTTCTCGAGTTTTCGTCGCCTTCCGTACGATTTCTATCTTGTGAGCCTCTTTTGTCGGCTGTCGACCTCAGCGAATATCTCGTTCGCAACGACAAGGGAACCAGAGTTGACTGGGTGATTGTCGGCGGTGAATCCGGCGCTGGCTCACGTCCAATGGACCCCGCGTGGCCAGTTGCACTGCAACGTCAATGCGCACAGGCGAAAGTCCCCTTTCATTTCAAACAATGGGGACGCTGGGCACCTGTCGAGCAGGCGGCCGACGTGATGACGAAGAACACACCCGTCAGAGTCTTTCGGCAGGACGGCTCAGAGGTCTCCGTTGCGGCTATCGGTAAGGGCAAAGCAGGACGGATATTGTCCGGTAAGCACTGGGACCAGTTCCCGCGCAACACCTTCTAGCCAAAGGAACGGAAGGCCGGGAACGCGCGGTGAATATCTCGTCAGCCCAGAGAAGGGTTGTACAAGTTGCCGCAGCGCAGTACTGGCATCGCTGCAGATTGCTGCGCTATCCGGCGAGGATGTTTCATCGTAGGCGCTTTATTGCCCACGCCAACGGCCTGAAAGCCTGGCTAAAGACGAGCGGCGGCAAGGGGCTGCATGTCGTCGTGCCGCTGACGCCAAGACTCGACTACCAATCTGTGAAGTCGTTCTCGCATGGGTCCTGCGTTTGAAAACTGAGATATTCTCTCCCTGTTTGCGCGGTCGGTCGGACAGTTGCTTCCAGGAGACCGGCATCGTAGACACCCATCCCGGGCCGCGTCCGCGCGGAAAATGCAGTGACGGTGGTCTGCGCCTTCCCGTTGCGCAGATAGTCGACGTAGACTTTTTCGATTCTGTTGGCGTTCGTCCGCCATCTGGCAAAAACAATTCCCGAGCGCTTTTCGGCGACGTCGTTGGGTAGCGTACTGGACTGCGCGCAGTTTTTAAGCGATTGTCCTGTCGTATCCAGTTCGAGCCGGAAGTCATAGTGGAGCCGGCTCGCCCAGTGCTTTTGCACGACGAAACCCGGATGTGCGAGACCGGCTGTTTAGTTCGCACCCGACGGCGCGGGTTCGGGCGTGACCCGGAATTCCCGCATATTCCTGTAGCGGGAAAGAGGTGTAGATGTCGGGCCGCGCGCCGAGACCATGACGGTACGCTAGTCCAATGGACACTGTCCGGAGCCATCAGGCCGCAACGGACGATTCTGTCGGACCCCTAGGAAGGTTAATGGCGCACCCGCAAGGCATCGCAGCCGCGATGCGCCGCGCAGTCGGTATGAAAGGTTAGCGTCGGGCTTCCGTGCCCTGCACTTCGCCATGCCTGTGCGAGTGTGTCGCCGCGTACTTCAACTCGAAGTGCGCCCCCTTGCCGCTACGCGTTGGAGGAAAGTGCTCGCCCTCGACGCAGGTGACCTCGAAAGTGTCCTTCCCTCGTCTGCACCACCGAGTAAATACCCGAGACCTTCACAATTTCGCGCGGCTTATACGCATTGTCGCCAGCCATCGTTTTCCCCTTTTTAAGTTGCTGAGAACCGACAGACAGCAAGTAGCGTTCCGCGCTTCGTGGCTGGAGTGCAGACCCTGGATTTTTTCATAGCTGGGGCTGCCTATTCTTGCGGCGGTCGCGACCAAGTCGCACAGAGCGGCGTCGAGGTAACAGGAAGGGGAGCCTGAAGCGAACCGAGAAGCGGAAGGCATGCTCGGAAAACGCTCGCCGGAGCGGGAGTCAACCATGCGAGTGAAGAAGCGAAAGCGTCGTCTAGCGGGACAGGCTTAACGACGCGCTTGCGGTTCTCCATGACCATCACTGGCGCATACCCACAGAAAATGTTCAGCATGTCGGCCGTGGTGTCGACTAGTTCCTACATGCTCACATAGCTCGTCCGGCGATTCCCAACCGGTCGCTGCGTTAAAATATCGGCGCATCGCAGTGGCCGGAGGCATTGCATCGCGCTACTCGTAGACACTCACTTATACCCACTGGATTACCATGAAACTCGTTTTCAAGAGAGCTCTTGCTGTTCTCATCGTGGCCGCGTTCGCTGCCCCGGCCGTGTCGTTCGCTGACACGCATCACGATAGCCGGCACGCCCCTGTGCGACGCCATTTTCAGCCCCATCATCCTCAGCCTCACCATCACGTCCCCTCGCACGGATAAGCATTGCGCCCCAACAAGGCACGTCTGGTAGAGAACGGTTTGCCCCGCGACGGGCAAACCGCTTTTCGGCTCTATGTTATGTCCTGCCGGGTATGCCGGCACGCGACCCGCCGCGCTCGCATCTTTATCGAGCTCGGGTGAGTACAACCCTTACCATAACGGGAGAAATGCGCACAGCGCTGGCGCGTAGCTTTTCAAGGACCGGAAATTATTAGGGGTCGCTAATTGACGCGGCCGCCGTCGGCGTCGATGAACATGTGCGATTCATCGCTCACGTCAAAACGTCTCCCTACTCGCGCATCCCTCACAGCGCCGCCGCCGTTGTTTTTGTCGACTGCAATAGCCGTGGCGTTCGTCACAGCAAGATTTTTTGTTGTGTGCAAGATAAAGCCGAGCTGATTCATCGTCGAGCACCCTGGAAAACCAAGGAGGCTGTGGAGTTCGCCACCCTGGAGTGGGTGTCATGGTTTAACAACCATCGACTGCTGGAACTCATCGGCTACATCCCTCCGGCCGAAGGTGAGGCAAACTACTACCGGCAACCCCGCGCGCTCCAGAAAGCAATTCAATGAGCATGTCCCAGTCGCGCGTCTGACCGGCGGCTGCCGCGAGGTTTTCAAGAGCTCGAGATGTCTGTCCGTCGACATCCCTGCCGAGCAACGGCCGGTACGCACGATGAGGCGAACCGCGATGA
This sequence comes from Pararobbsia alpina, assembly GCF_902859895.1. Taxonomy (GTDB): domain Bacteria; phylum Pseudomonadota; class Gammaproteobacteria; order Burkholderiales; family Burkholderiaceae; genus Pararobbsia; species Pararobbsia alpina. The sequence goes on along the minus strand of NZ_CADIKM010000093.1, from coordinate 1,800 downwards.
CTTCGACGGCGAGCTAGTCGAATCTGTCGTTTCAACACTCCAGGAACTCGGCGCTCTGGACCTTCGGCGAGGCAAATAGAATTTCGTGGGACGGGTGAACGCCTTCCTCACGAACGTTCCCGTGGGGAAGGCGTTGGCACCGTCTCGGCCGGTCATGTTCTTCCGCATGACCATTCTTCGGTGTGAGCGGCCCAAGACCTGCTCAGCACGCCGACCTGAGCTGACGTGACGTTCAGGCTTTGGATGATGCTCAAGCAGACGTTAGACGTTCAGGCTGACACCGACGTAGTAACAACGTCTGGCGCTTGAGCGGAAGCATCGACAGAGGGAGCCGCGGCACTGTATCTTGGTCTTTCACCTTCTTGACCGCAGCCTTCTTCGTGGGCGTCTTCTTTGGCGGCGCCTTCCTTGCGACCGTCTTGACCGCCACCGACTTCTTGGCTGCCGGCGTGCCGCTCTTCTTAGCAGCCGCCTTCTTCGTCACAGCCTTCTTCGCGGGCGCGGCCTTCTTTGCGGCCGCTGCTTTTTTCGCCGGAGCAGCCTTCTTTGCGCTTGCCGCCTTTTTCGCTGGCGCCTCTTCCTTGCCTACAGCTTTTGTCTTCGGAGACTCGGCGGCGCTGACTGCCCCTGCAATAAGGAATTTCGTCCGGTCCTTGGCACCAGCCAGCCACGCCGGAGCACGCCCGCGCCCACTCCATGTCGCCCCAGTCTTGGGGTCACGGTAAAGCGCCGGATGCGGACCTCTGCGCTGCCCCTTGCCCGCAGTCGCACCAACCGTCTTCGAAACCTTCTTGACCGCAGTCTTGGCCTTGCTCGAAGCATCGGCCAGCGCCGCGACAACCGCTTCAGCGCCGTCTGCAATCAGGAACTTCCTTCGGTCCTTCGCTTCAGCAATCCATTTCGGCGCGCGACCATGGCCAGTCCAGGTGGCACCTGTTTTAGGATGTTGATATTCGGCGCGGTTCCACCCTTTAGATTACTGGAAGCCTTTGCCTTGACGTTCGGAACACTCCCGTTCGCCGCTTTCGCTTCGCGCTTTGCCTTGGCTTCAACTTCAACGTCTACTATCGTCAAGCCGTGCTCCAGCATCAATGCCCGGATTTGGTCGACCGCTGCTTGCGCCTTTCTTGCAATCAAGGCATCGGCTTGAACCTGCAGTTTTTTCATCTTCGCCTGGATTTGTTGAGTGTCGGCATTGAGGTCTCTTATATGGAATTGCCGAACTATGCCACGCCCGCCGCAATTGCAAAAGATGCCGACAGGGGCTTGGCGTTACACAGGTGCAACCAAAAAATCCGGACGTACTTGCGATAGTCCGCCGGAATCTGAGCCGAGTAGCACATCAGTATCTCCGGTTGGTCCGGCCGCCACGGGCCTCGAGGTTCCAGGCTACAACCACCCGTCGTCAGGCTGCTCACAACGCTGTTCTTCTTTCGACACGGACGACGGGTGCTGGCATGTGTTTCCACCTCGGGGCGATGGACCGCAGATTGACCGTAAGCGATCAATACCCCACACATAGCTGAGGCGGTTGAAATAACGGAGGATGTGTCCATCAAATTTAATGGACATATCGCGATGATCGAAAACAGGCTGGATTTTTTACCGCTGCGAGTCACACATGTTGCCCCGGACGGCAGACGAAGTTTCAATAGGCAGGACAAGCGACAGCTAATCGAGGTGTGCCTACAACCCGGCGTCTCGGTTGCCGGCATGGCGCTCAAGGCCAACGTGAACGCGAACCAGTTGCGCCAATGGATTCATAAGTACCAGGCGACCCGTCAAGACGCGGATGCACAG
>NZ_CADIKM010000092.1 GCF_902859895.1 Pararobbsia alpina | reverse complement strand
TTTTCCCTGACCGCTGACGAGGACGTCGGCGAGCGCTTCGACATGTCATGCTTTGATGGTCAACTCTTGAAACCGCTTTCGCTCGAAGAATTCGAGTCGTTACTCGCAGGTCGAAGCGAGACACCAGGGTCGACGACGAAACCTCTGCGCTCGGCGTACCGTCCGAGGCAGAAGAGGCATCATCTATGACTGAAACTCAGTCGGACTGACGCTCGGGCGGCATCCCTTTGGGCTCCTTCGACCACAGTTGCTTGCAAGCGGCTGATGTCAGCGGCGCGGTTTTCCAAAGGTCGTAGTCTGTTGGTCGGGGTTGCCGTCGGAGAGCGATTGGCCACTGAGACGCATTGTTGTGACTTGTACTCGCATGTCTCGTAATTCCCGTTGTGCGATTCATCCGTTCATAGCCGGGAACGTGACGGTTCGCAGGCGTAAGGCCCGGCGCGCCGGGCCGTCTGACGAAAATCGAGGGTGACTAATGGCCGAGAGCCTCTGCCGCGATCTTCTCCTCCGCAAGCAGGGACAGCTTCTGGTCAGTTGCTTTCTCCTCCTTCAACGTGTCGCCCAGAATTTTGACAGACTCGGTCTCACCCAACTGATTAGCCAAAGCTATCAACGAGCCATATGCCGCAATTTCGTAGTGCTCCACTTTTTGGGCCGCCGCGATAAGCGCCGTGTCGAGGACTGGGCCCTTTTCGATCTCGTCGATTTGCTGTTGACCCTCCTCGTTCAGTCCCTCCATGGCAACGCACTTGACGCGCTGGAGCTTGATTCCCGTCGCCTGGACGACCTGGTCAATTCTCTTAATCTGCCCTCGGGTTTCCTCCAGATGCATCTCGAATGCGGCCCGAAGGCCCGGATTTGTCGACGCCCGCGCCATCTTGGGCAGTGACTTCGTCATCTGATTTTCGGCGCTGTAAATGTCAGACAGCGCGTGGATAAACAAGTCTTTCAGAGACTTCGTAGTCATAATTGCTCCTTTGAGTCAATGTGGAGAATGCCTACCGGTGGATACGGTGTGACCGACAGGACCGCAACCTGCGGGCGCCGACAACCACGTGTCGTATTTGTCGCAGGGGCGAGCGTGGCAGTAGCCCCAAGACAAACGGCTATGGCTCTGTTGCTAGAACCACCGGAACAACGCTTTCCTCGAGGAATGCACACCGCTAGCGTCTGCGTCGCAATTGTCGTGCCGCAGGGGGGCTGGATCTTGCTGCCGGTTTTTGCAATTAGGAACCTATCAAACGGCCTTCCATTTCACGCTCGTCGCCGACGTTTTTGGTAGCGCTTTTCGCTTTGCACATTGGCATGCGAGATTCACCCGCAGCCTGTCGCCGATGCCCACGGTAAGCACCAGGGACTACGTCTGGCCCGCTAGCGCATTACGAAGTCGCGGGGTGGCGCGTTCGTCATTTCGCCCGATTTGTGGCAGACTGATTTTAGCGCTCGGCCAGCCGCCTCCGGACAGAACGTCTGCAAGTGACTGAAGCGGTTGCCGGACTACTGCGGAGGTCAACAGTTGAGCCCCTCGTTTCGGCTTGATACGTCTGAGCATCGAAGTTTTCAGGTCATAAGTGAGGACGGCGAGCGTGCCTGGTGTCGGGTACGGTGTCGAGATGCCGAGGACAATGAGCGCTCGGTGCTTGCCGTGCGGCTTACTGCTGAGCGCTCGACACCCACCAGCGTCGATCGTCTTATTCACGAATACGACCTGAAGGACCAGTTGGGCAGTACATGGGCGCTGCGACCGCTGGAACTGGTGCGCGAAGGTGGTCGAACGCTCCTTTTGCTGGAGGACTTCGACGGGGAGCCGCTCGACGCGTTACTTGGCGCGCCGCTGGAAGTGGGCCGCTTCTTGCGCTTGGCTATTGGCGTGGCCACGGCCGTCGGCCAGGTCCACCAATGGGGCCTGATTCACAAGGACCTCAAGCCGTCCCATATCTTCGTCAATCGCTCGAACGAAGAGGTCCGGCTGACCGGCTTCGGCATTGCATCGCGCCTGCCCCGTGAGCGGCAGGCGCCCGAGCCGCCCGAGTTCATCGCCGGCAGTCTCGCCTACATGGCCCCCGAACAGACCGGGCGGATGAACCGATCAATCGACGCCCGCAGCGACCTCTACGCGCTCGGCGTCACGCTCTACCAGATGCTGACGGGCTCGCTGCCATTCACGGCGGCCGATTCGATGGAGTGGGTGCATTACCATGTAGCGAAAATGCCCGCTGCGCCGTGCGAGCGGGTGAAGACCGTCCCGGCGCCGGTCTCTGCCATCGTCATGAAGCTGCTCGCCAAGACGGCCGAGGAGCGTTATCAGACCGCGGGCGGGGTCGAGAGCGATCTGCGCCGCTGCCTCGCCGAATGGCAAGCGCGAGGCTCCATCGACGCCTTCGCGCTGGGCCAACACGATATCCCGAACCGGCTGCTGATCCCCGAAAAGCTGTACGGGCGCGAACGCGAGATCGACACCCTGCTTGCCGCCTTCGAGCGGGTGGTGGCCGAGGGCGCACCAGAGTTGGTGCTGGTGTCCGGCTATTCCGGCATCGGCAAGTCGTCGGTGGTGCAAGAGCTGCACCGCGCGCTCGTGCCGAAGCACGGCCTGTTCGCATCCGGCAAATTCGACCAGCACCGGCGCGACATTCCTTACGCGACCCCGGCGCAGGCGCTCCAAGGCCTGATCCGACCGCTGCTGGGCCAAAGCGATACCGAACTGGCGCCGTGGCGCGAGGCGTTTGCTGAGGCGTTGGGCCCGCACGGCCAGATAGCGGTGACCCTCGTTCCCGAGCTTGGACTGCTCATCGGCCCGCAGCGGCCAGCCCCCGAGCTGCCGCCACTTGACGCGCAGCGCCGCTTCCAAATGGTGTTCTGCCGCCTGCTCGGAGTGTTCGCGCGGGCTGAGCACCCGCTGTTGCTGTTCCTCGACGATCTACAGTGGCTCGACTCGGGGACGCTTGATCTGCTGGAGCACCTGGCGACCCAATCGGAGCTGCGCCATCTGCTGCTGGTCGGCGCCTACCGCGACAACGAAGTCACGCCTGCGCACCCGCTGATGCGGCGGCTTGCGGCGATCCGCGGCGCCGGGGGGCGGGTGCAGGAGATTCTCCTGACGCCGCTGAGCGTCGTGGACCTGTGCCGGCTGATCGCCGACGCGCTGCACTGTGCGCCGCGGCGTGCTGCGCCGCTGGCCCGGCTGGTGCACGATAAGACCGGTGGCAACCCATTCTTTGCCATCCAGTTTCTTAGCACTCTTTGGGAAGAGGGGCTGCTGGCCTTCGACCACGGCCAGCGGTGCTGGGACTGGGACATTGAGCGCATCCGCGCCAAGGGCTACACCGACAATGTGGTGAAGCTGCTGCTGGGCAAGCTCGCCCGCCTGCCGCAGGAAACGCGGGAGGCCCTCACTCGGCTCGCCTGTCTCGGGAACAGTGCCCAAACTGCCACGCTAAGCATGGTTCTCGGGGTGCCTGAAAATGAGGTTCATACGGCACTGTGGGACGCTGTGCGGTCCGGGCTCGTCCTGCGATCGGAGCACGCCTACACTTTCTTGCATGACCGCGTGCAGGAAGCGGCCTATGCGCTGATCCCCGTAGGCAAGCGGCCCACCGAGCATCTGCGGATCGGCCGGCGCCTCAGGTTGCGCACCGCGCCCGAGGAGGTCGAGGACAGCGTCTTCGAGATTGTGAACCAGCTCAACCGCGGCGCCGGGTTGATCACATCGATGGAGGAGCGTCAGCGGGTCGCCGAGTTGAATCTCATGGCGGGCAAGCGCGCCAAGGAGTCGACGGCCTACGACTCGGCGCTGACCTACCTTGCGGCCGGTGGGACACTACTGGCCGGCGACTGCTGGGACCGGAACTATGCGCTCGCCTTCGCGCTTGAATTCCACCGCGCCGAATGCGAGTTCCTGACCGGCCAGTTGGCTTGCGCCGAGGCGCGCCTGGCTGCGCTACCCACCCACGCCGCTTCTCACGGCGACGTTGCCGCCGTGACCCGTCTACGCATAGCGCTCTATATGACCGCGGGTGAAAACGGGCACGCCATTGAGGTGGGGATCGAGCACCTCCGGCGCGTAGGTATCCACTGTTCGCCCCACCCGACGCAAGATGAGATGGATAAGGAGATCAAACACATCTGGCGCCAGCTCGGCAAGCGCTCGATCGAGGCGCTCATCGAGTTGCCACCGATGAGCGATTCGGCCGCCTGCGCCAGTATGGACGTCCTCGCCGAGATCCTGCCGCCCGCCTCGTGGACTGATAACGATCTATATTGCCTCCTTGTCTGCCGGATGGCGAACCTGAGCCTGCAGTACGGCAATAGCGACGCCTCGTGCCTCGCCTATGTCTATCTCGGCATGATCCTGGGTCCGCACTTCGGCGACTACCGCGCCGGATTCCGCTTTGGCCAGTTAGCCATCGACCTGGTGGAGAAACGCCGGCTGGACCGTTTCAAAGCCCGTGTCTACATGTGTTTCGGCTACCTTGTAAGTCCGTGGGTGCAGCACTTGGGCACGTGCAACTCCTTGTTGCGGCGTGCCTTCGACATGGCTCAGGAAGCTGGCGACCTTACCTTTGCGGGTTATAGCTATGTCAATACGGTCACGTTCATGCTCGCCGGCGGCGAGCCGCTTGACGAGGTGCAGCGGGAAGCCGAGGCCGGGCTCGGCTTCGTGCGCAAGGCGCAATTCGGTGTCGTCATCGACCTTGTTACCGCACAGCTCGGGCTGATCCGGACGCTGAGGGGCCAGACACCGGTGTTCGGCTCCTTCAATGACGACCAGTTCGATGAGGATCGCTTCGAGCAGCATCTGCAGGGCGCCCCGGATCTGGCGGTCGCGACCTGCAGGTACTGGATCCGCAAGTTGCAGGCGCACTACTTTGCCCAAGAGTACGCGTGCGCTGTTGCGGCAGCGGCGAAAGCGAAGCAGTCGCTCTGGACATCACTTTCGTTCTTCGAGGCGGCCGAATACCATTTTTATAGCGCGCTTGCGCACGCGGCCCAATGCGAAGTGGCCTCCGTCGCGCAGCGGGCCGAGCACCTGGACGCCCTGGCCGCGCACCATCGCCAACTCCAGGGGTGGGCCGAGCACTGCCCGACGAACTTCGCCGATCGCGCCGCGCTGGTCCACGCTGAACTCGCCCGCCTTGAGGGCCGCGAACTCGACGCCGAGCGGCTTTACGAGCAGGCCATCCGCGCAGCCCGCGACAACGGCTTCGTCCAGGACGAGGCTATCGCTTATGAAGCGGTGGCGCGCTTCTACGCGGCGCGTGGCTTCGATATTTTCGCCGAGATGTATCTCGACAAGGGCCGCCACGGCTACCTGCGCTGGGGAGCCCATGGCAAGGTGCGGCAACTCGACCAGCTCCATCCGCACCTGCGCAAGGAGCCGGCACCCGGCCCGATGAGCACGATCGCCACGCCCATTGAACATCTCGATCTGGCCACCGTGATCAAGGTATCGCAGGCGGTCTCGAGCGAGATCGTCTTGGACAAACTGGTCGACATGCTGTTGCGCACGGCGCTCGCGCAGGCAGGGGCCGAGCGAGGTCTGCTGTTTTTCGTCGCGCACGAGGGGGAGCCGCGGCTCAGGGCAGAAGCCACCATCGAGCAGGATAGGGTCGTGACGCGACTGCGCGATGAGCCTGTGACAAGGGTGATGCTGCCCGAATCCATGCTCCGCTACGTCATGCGAACGCAGGAAAGCGTCATTCTCGATGATGCGGTAGAACACGATGCGTTTAGCGCCGATCCCTACGTCCGGCGACATCAGGTCCGCTCTGCGCTCTGCCTGCCGCTGATCAACCAGAGCGAACTCGTCGGCATGCTGTACCTTGAGAACAATCTGATGCCGCGGGTCTTCATGCCGACCCACATCGCGGTTCTGAAGCTACTGGCTTCGCAGGCCGCGATCACCCTGAAGAATGCTCGCCTGTACCGCGATCTCGCAGAGCGCGAAGCGAGGATCCGACGCCTCGTCGACGCCAATATTGTCGGCATCTTCATCTGGGACCTGTCAGGTCAAATTCTCGAGGCCAATGACGCCTTCCTCCGAATCGTGGGATATGAGCGCGAGGACCTCGTGTCTGGGCGGATGCGCTGGACGGACCTGACGCCGCCCGAATGGCTCGAAAGCGACAATCAACGAATCACGGAGATCGGGATGACGGGGACCGTACAACCGTATGAGAAGGAGTTTTTCACAAAGGATGGAAGCCGCGCGCCGGTGCTGATCGGCGCGGCGACGTTCGACCAAGATGGGAGCGAGGGTGTCGGTTTCGTACTCGATCTGACCGGGCGCAAGCGGGCAGAAGCCGAAGCGCGCGAGAGCGAGCGGCGATACCGCGAAGTGCAGATGGAACTCGCGCACTCGAACCGGGCTGCGACCATGGGGCAACTGACGGCCTCGATCGCCCATGAGATTCAGCAGCCGATCGCCGCGACAGCCGTGGATGCTTCGGCCGCGCTACGCTGGCTGCGCATCAATCCGCCAAACCTTGAGGAGGTCAGGCGGTCGCTAGATCGCATCGTCAATAACGCGATGCGAGCCGGCGGCATTGTCGGGGGGATTCGCGATCTCATCAAAAAAGCGCCTCCTCGCAAGGATAAGGTGGACATCAACGATGCGGTCCGCGAGGTGATCGAACTGACGCGGGGCGAAGCGACGAAGAACGGCGTCTCAGTGCGGACTTTGCTCGGGGAGGGTTTATCACTCGTCCTTGGAGATCGCGTGCAGTTGCAACAGGTGATGCTCAACCTGATCGTCAATGCTGTGGAAGCGATGAGCGCAACGAGCATGGCCCCTCGAGACTTGCTGATCAGCACGGCCGCAGATTCATCGGATGGCGTGTCTATCGCCGTGCGGGACTCTGGACCGGGACTGCCCCCCGCAGCCGTCAAGCGCGTCTTTGATCCGTTCTACACGACGAAGGCGCATGGCCTGGGCATGGGTCTGTCAATCTGCCTTTCGATCGTCGAGGCGCACGGGGGACGACTGTGGGCGAGCGCAAACGTGCCTCGGGGCGCCGTCTTTCAACTCGTTCTTCCGAGCGGGGAAGTCGAACATGCCCCATCCAGTGAGAACCATGGGGTACCGGTGGCATGACTAAGAAGATAACCGCAAATTCGTGGTAACCGCCGCCAGGAGGCCGCATGTGCTGAGACGCCGGGCGCCCGAACGGGCGCCCGGCGCAATGCCCCCGGGGGGGGCGATGGCCGCCCCCTAGTGTGCCTTCGGATCGATTTTGACGCCCGATGCAGTCCGACTCGCTAATGCCCGGAGCGTCTTCGAAGCATCGCCGGGCAAAGCGACCGATGCCGTGCCGTCGCCACCATCCACCGCAGCTTGCGGTGACTCGACGAATTCCCATTCAGGCCCCTGGTTCCACGGTCCCCGAGGTGCGCCATCACCGGCCGACATTTTGTAATAAACGCTGGAAAATTGCTCCAATCCGGGCAACTTTCCTTCAGGAAAGTTCGGCTGTATGGAATGTAGTGCCCTCTCGAAAGACTTCTGATGCGCAATTTCACGCGTCATCAAAAAGCCGAGTGTTTCGCGGATTTCAGCATCGTCGGTCACGTTCATCAACCGCTCGTAGACGATCTTCGCTCGTGCTTCGGCGGCGATATTGGAACGCAGGTCC
>NZ_CADIKM010000091.1 GCF_902859895.1 Pararobbsia alpina | reverse complement strand
GCGCCGGCGCAGGCCGGAGCCGTCGTGCAGTACCGAGACATCCATCCCGTGAGTTTGCAGGAGGCGGCGCAACAGATCACGCACCACGGGATCGTCGTCGACGACAAGAACATGAGGTTTCATGGGGGCATTCTAAAACTGCTGCCCATCCGTGGGAGGTGTTCCGGCCTAAAAATCCAGCCCGAACGCCCGTTTTTTACCTTGCCGAGTCTTGCCGCCTGGTTGATTTGCGGATCCGGCCCAGTCAGTTCAAGGTGCCGGGAGGCCGCGGAAACGCCTGGATCACACTGTCTCGGTGTCACAGTGAGCATTGATGCTTGCATCTCGTTGGCCAAGTGCTCGGCGGTCTCGAAGATGTGCATAACGTCACCGCGTAGGGTTTTTTTTGCCGTGTGCTCGACACTTCGTGACTGAAGCGGTTCATGGTCGACGTGTTCGAACCCATTGCTTCGTTGTGCATGCACAAGTCCCCGCCATGCCGGAACCTAAGGGTGTCTCAAGACGGAGATAGGGTTCACGCATTTTTGTAGCGCGCTTCGCGACTTCTTTGGCGAATTCATAAAGGCGCTTGTCTCGTCCTCGAAGGGGAATGGAATTCTCGGGATGTTCACTGAGAGAATCCGCGGTTGGTGATCAGTTCGGGGTTGCGCGGGAGTTGAAGCTTGCCCTTCAATGTACGTCGTCCGTGGCCTTCGGTGTAGCAGACAACAAAAAAGCCCGTCGGCGACGGGCTTTCTCTGAGACTTCACTTATCTTCGCTTACCCGTTTGAGAACGTGTTTTTTCCACGATTGTTACGAAACGACAGCGCTAGTAACGAACTACTTTCGCGACTCCGGAAGCGGCCCGGCGCGCCGCGTCCGCTTTCCTCCGTTTTCTGGCTGCGGAACTTGCGTTGCCTACTGCGTTTCAATGGATAACTCAGCGATTCCGTTCAGGACGAGATCAAAGCGCCATGCGAGGTTCACGCGTCCGCGGATGCCCGAGCACATCTCTTGCCCCATGAACGGCGGCATCTGCTGGGCCGCATCACCCGCGACGAGCGCCCTCCCGACGTTCCACTTTTCCGCAATCAGCTAACGGAACTTGTAGACGGCATGGCGAACCAGCGTCGCGTCTTCCGGCTTCAACCATGGAGAAAGGAGTTCCCAAACCTTTTCTGGTTTCTGGAGGTCCTCGATAAACTCATTGGGCATGCGCATGAATTCCCAGCGCCGGTCCAGGACCGCCAGGGACCATCGTGGTCGGGCGCGCCGGATTGCACTACTGATTAATGTCCGGAACGTCCAGTGATACACCTTCATTGGGCTTTACGTCGATGACCAGCCAGTCCTCCTGGAAACCGAGGTCTTCGAACGTGATGCCCAGAGACTTGCGTATAAAGCGGTTCGCGCCATCAGCGGCTACCACGTACCGTGCGCGAACTGTCTGCGTTCTTTCCGCTGTCAAGCGACGTGAACGTCGCTGATGCTGCCCCGCCGGTTGGTAATTCACTTGAAAGAGGGTGCGAAGGCACCGTGAAAGAGCCCGTGGGCGGATCATGCGCATCGGGCTTGCTGCTCTCGCGGCAAAAGAACATCGTCGATGCGCACGATCTGCGGCCAAATCAGCGCGTGCCTTCCTGCAAGCCGAGCAGTTGCCATTCCCACTTCAAGCCGTGCCCGAAGCCACCGCCGCGCTTTTCGAACAGCTTCACCACCTGCTCGGCCGTGTCCGCCCGGCTCCAGTCGCGTTGCACTTCGCTGACATAGCTGACGGTCGACAGCGGCCGTGCGCCGGCCTGCACCATCCGTTGAACAGCGCGCTCGTGCGCTTCGACGCTGCTGGCGCCCGAGGCGTCAGTGACGATGTAGACCTCGAAGCCGGCTGCCAGCGCAGACAGCACGGGCATCGTCAGGCAGACCTCGGTCCACAGACCCGCCATCACCAACTTCTTCTTGCCCGTGTTCTTCACCCATTCGCGCACGCGCTCGTCGTCCCAGGCATTCAGGCCGAAGCGGTCGATGGGCTGTTGCTCCGGATGCACCGCCTGCAGTTCGGCAAACATGGCCTGACGTTCCGCGAATGCCGTCGTGAACAGGGTCGGCACATTGAAGATCTTGGCGCCCTCGGCCAGGAAGGTCGCATTGTTCACGACCGTTTCGACGGAATGCGAACGCACAGTCAACAACTGCAGGTATTGGTGGTCGATTAGCATCACCGCGTGGTTGTCGGGGGTCAAAAGCGTGTCGTCGGTATTCAGAGTCATGGTGTTCATTCTTGAAAGAGATGGGAAAATGTGCCTGCCGGCGTCCTCGTTCGCAGGTGTCGCGATCGGCAAGACCCTCGCGCCGCACTGTCTACTCAACGGACCCCTCGCTGCTCATTGGGCCGTGCCTGCTGCGATCTGGAATGAATGTTAGATATAGGATGATTGACGCCGTAGTGCGCTATATTTGCCGTCCTAGGACATCGACGAACGCATGTAGCGGGTGATGCGCCGTGTAATTCACTTTCGACAAGACCGCAAATTCTCCCGCGCGGCATAAGGCTAGCGGGAGATGTCTCAACCAAACCAAGCCGATGTCCGAATCACGCTGCAGAAGTTCCCAGCGTGGAAATGAGGGTCTTTATCAGCGATTACGTCGGCCTTAACGTTACCGAACGTAGTGTCCGGCTTGTGCTTGATGCCGTCGTAAAACGTCTGAATAATGTCTTCCTTGAAGTGACTCCCACGCGGATGAGCGTGGACTACGGCCTCTCGTTCGGTGTCGCTATATTCAGAGTAAGTCAGACCGAGCACGTCCATTTCCACCCCTGCTGTGACCAAAGCAATGACAGGGTGCATGTGCTGAGGAATGCCTGGCGTGGTGTGGAGCGCTATGGCAGTCCACACGGTATCGATATTTTTCTGGCTGATTCCATGCTTTTTCAGAAAGTCACGCGCGGCGTTCGCACCATCTACCTCGAAGCGCTCGCAGGCGCTGCTGTGCTGGTGGGTCAGGCCCATGTCGTGGAACATGCAGCCGCAATATAACAACTCCGGGTCAAACTTCAGTCCACGATGCTTGCCCGCCAGGGCGCCGAAGTAGTACACGCGACTGGAATGATGAAATAACAAGGGGGAAGCGGTGTCCCGAACGAGATCAGTTATCTCGCGGGCAAGTTGACTGTCGGGGATGGTGATTCCGTCAACGTTCAAGGACATATTTAATCTCCATTTCGGTATGGCATCAATTGGCGCTGTCACCAGTAAGGACAGGCGAGTAAAACAAGTATGGCTGTTTAAGTACGACTCGCTGCGAGTCGTACTACAGGCACTATGACCGAGCACCGGCATCGTGGCGCGTTATATGTTGTGAAGAGCTACGAAGACATGTTAAGCGGCATGCCATGGCTGTGACGTTTTGGTGTGCACTGGCGCCCGGCCCGAGTCGCCGAAAAATTACAGCGTAGATGAGGCCGATGCAGCACATCTGAAGATCAGCGGATTGGCTGATCTGCGACAACCACGGCACTTATCGTCCGCTAAGTTGCCGATACGTTGAATTTCCCCGCCTTGAAGTCCGCAAAGGCCTGGTTGAGTTCCGCCTGCGTATTCATAATGAACGGCCCGCCTGCAGCAATAGGCTCGTGAAGCGGGTCGGCATGCCCAAACAGAATGATGGAATCGTCCTTGGCCTCTAGTTCGACGACGTCACCGTCATCACGCAACTCTGCGAGATTGAACTCCGTTACACGCTCCCCCTCGATGGCGATATTGCCGCGAACGACATACAGAAAGACCCGCCGCCCCGCGACGCCCGGGAATTTCACATGGCCACCGGCTTTCACCCGGACCACGGACATGAACGTGTCAGTGAGGGACTCAATGGGGCCGCGGAAGCCCGACCATTCGCCGGACACCAGTTGAACCCGACCCGTGCCGTCCTGCGTGGGAATAGACGGAATACCATTTTCCTGCACGCCAACATAACGCGGCTGGGTCATCTTCAGTTTGGCCGGAAGGTTGAGCCACAACTGGAGGATCTCCAACTTGCCGCCTTGCTCCATGAAACTCTGCGGCGAAAGCTCGGCATGTACGAGGCCGCTACCTGCGGTCATCCACTGCACGCCGCCCGCATCGATGATGCTCTCATGGCCGCCGGTATCCGAGTGCGCAAGGCTGCCTTCCAGCACAAATGTCACCGTCTCGAAGCCCCGGTGCGGATGCGGGCCGAACGGCAAGCCGCCGTTATGAGGTGCGTAGACTTGCGGGCCATGATGGTTAAGAAAAAGAAACGGATTCAAATCCGGTAGGTCGGGACCGGGCAAGGGACGTCGCGTCTCCAGATCCCGGATGTCGTCACGGTGGGCGAGATGGATTGCCTTGAGTGTGCGGTTTGTCATGATGTGCTTCCTTGTGGGGGCCGGCCGCCAGCCTGCTCCGCCTGTGGGTGACTCAGTTGAAAGAGGGTGCGAAGGCACCGTGAAAGAGCCCGTGGGCAGATCATGCGCATCGGGCTTGCTGCTCTCGCGGCAAGAGAACATCGTCGAGGCGCACGATCTGCGGCCCCATCAGCGCGTGCCTTCCTGCAGGCCGAGCAGTTGCCATTCCCACTTCAAGCCGTGCCCGAAGCCACCGCCGCGCTTTTCGAACAGCTTCACCACCTGCTCGGCCGTGTCCGCCCGGCTCCAGTCGCGTTGCACTTCGCTGACATAGCTGACGGTCGACAGCGGCCGTGCGCCGGCCTGCACCATCCGTTGAACAGCGCGCTCGTGCGCTTCGACGCTGCTGGCGCCCGAGGCGTCAGTGACGATGTAGACCTCGAAGCCGGCTGCCAGCGCAGACAGCACGGGCATCGTCAGGCAGACCTCGGTCCACAGACCCGCCATCACCAACTTCTTCTTGCCCGTGTTCTTCACCCATTCGCGCACGCGCTCGTCGTCCCAGGCATTCAGGCCGAAGCGGTCGATGGGCTGTTGCTCCGGATGCACCGCCTGCAGTTCGGCAAACATGGCCTGACGTTCCGCGAATGCCGTCGTGAACAGGGTCGGCACATTGAAGATCTTGGCGCCCTCGGCCAGGAAGGTCGCATTGTTCACGACCGTTTCGACGGAATGCGAACGCACAGTCAACAACTGCAGGTATTGGTGGTCGATTAGCATCACCGCGTGGTTGTCGGGGGTCAAAAGCGTGTCGTCGGTATTCAGAGTCATGGTGTTCATTCTTGAAAGAGATGGGAAAATGTGCCTGCCGGCGTCCTCGTTCGCAGGTGTCGCGATCGGCAAGACCCTCGAGCCGCACTGTCTACTCAACGGACCCCTCGCTGCTCATTGGGCCTTGCCTGCTTGCGATTGGAATGAATGTTAGATATAGGATGATTGACGCGGTAGTACGCTATATTTGCCATCAGCGTTCTATTTGGGGAACGACGAGGACATCCTTGCATGATCTGAATGAGCTGTTTTTCTACGTCCAGGTGGTGGACAGCGGCGGTTTCGCGCCGGCGGGACGAAAGCTGGGCATACCGAAATCGAAACTGAGCCGGCGGATTGCCCTGCTGGAGGAACGCCTCGGTGTGCGGCTCGTACAGCGCTCAACCAGACACTTTGTGGTGACGGAGATCGGCCAGGATTACTATCGCCACTGCGTCGCGATGCTGGTGGAAGCTGAAGCTGCGGAGGCGGTGATCGAGCAATCCCGCGCCGCGCCTCGAGGCATCGTGCGTCTAAGCTGTCCTACGGGCCTGGCGGCACTCGGAGTGGGAGAAATGGTCGCCCGGTTCATGATGCAAAACCCCCAAGTTCAGGTCCACATGGAGGTCGCCAACCGGCGCGTCGACGTCGTCAGTGAAGGATTTGACATCGGGTTGCGGGTGCGCTTCCCGCCGCTTCAAGACGCCGATCTCGTGATGAAGGTGCTCGGAGACAGTTCCCAGCGCCTGGTTGCACATCCCGTCTTACTGGAGAGATGTGCGCCAGATTTTTCACCCGAAGAGCTTGGACGTTTGCCTAGTCTGGATCTTGGGCCACCGATGCACGAACACCGTTGGAGCCTCGAAGGGGCTGACGGCAGCCGGCTCGAAATCAATCATCGACCCCGGCTCGTCACGACCGATCTGGCCACCTTGCATCACGCCGCACTACTTGGTGCCGGCGTCGTGCAACTGCCAGAGATTCAGGTGAGGCAGGATCTGCTGCAGGGTCGTCTGGTAGAAGTGCTTCCCTGCTGGTTGCCGCGCAGCGGCATCATCCACGCGGTGTTCCCGTCCCGGCGCGGACTGCTGCCGGCGGTGCGCCATTTGATTGACTTTCTTGCCACCGAATTTGCTGCTCAAGCGGATGCCGAATGTGCCGCCCGGGAGGTGCAGCTCCGCACGCACACACGTAGCGCGCCCCGGCGAACAAGGGAATCTGCGTGATCGCTATCGGCCCAGATAGAGCCCCGACGTGTCTGGCCGCGCAACCGGCCAATCCGAGCAGCGCATCGGTAAATGGTGTGCGTACCGGTGTGATTCGCGCCAGATCGCGCGCGGCGTCGGGCAGAGATAACGGAGGTTTTGTTCCCGTCACGGCATTGAGTGTGACCTGCGAATGCGCCGATGCGATCTGCGCATCCAAGGCGCACGCAAAATCCGTTCGAGGTTCGGCCCGACAGGCAACACTTCGTGTAAAGGAGCATCTGCTGCGCGCTTCATTCAATAGAAAACAACTCACGGCCCGATTCGTCGGAATCGGGTGGGCGACTTAGATCGCCCAGCAGGCGCTTCACTGTCTTGAGATCGGACGTGTCGAATCCTTCCGTAAACCGACCATAAATCCCGGCGAGCATGTCATGCGCTTCCATTCGGTGGTCTTGATCGGACAGCAATCGCGCGAGCGTCAAAGCGCCTTGGCGGAAGGTCTGGCGGCGCTGGAACAGTGTAGTAGTGGGTGGCACGTACTTCGTCCCGACATTCTCCGCTCCAGATGAAGGAGCTCACGACCAGTCCAATGCAGAGGGTGACCGGATGCTTGAACTCGTCAGCCTCGTGGATCGTTTGACGCGCAACTTTCGCCGCCTGATCCGGGCAACCTATGAAGCCATAGCGTTCGTGCGAGACGGAACAGCGCACGGATACGGTGGTCGCAGCCGAATTGGATCATGTTGATGCGCGGGGACGCGACCGGGTGAACCAGAAACGGCGCGCGAAACGGGGGCGACAAAGCAGTAGCCTCTGCAGAGGAATTTGTCACATACCTCGCGCCGGCCTGCCCGTCGCCAGGCGCCTTGCGAAGGCTGACCATTTGCTGCAACGTCGACAGGGCTGTTCAGCCGGGAGCCCTCACAAACTAGGCTCGTGTTTCCTACTTTACGCTGGAAACGTGACGAAACGACGCCACTAGAGGTTACGTTAGGGAGCCGGGTAGGACGTTTTTCCACCGCTCTTCATAGACCTCTTCGATGAGCCGCGATCATGGGTCCTCATAGTGCAAAAGCCGACCCTTGGCCGAAAATTCTCGATTTGCTGTGCCAATGTTCCGAGTGCGGAAATGCGGCAAGCCATCCAGGGCGAACGACGACGCCGATCGAAGCTGCAATTATTCCCTCGCGTGCACTGCAATGCGTCGATGCTGCCGAGTCGGCCTGAGGCCCACATCACAGCCATGGCATGCCGCTTAACATGTCTTCGCAGCTCTTCACAACATATAGCGCGCCACGATGCCGGTGTTCAATCATAGTGTCCTGTAGTACGACTCGAAGCGAGTCGTTACTTACAGCCGCACTTCGTATGTCTTACTCGAACCTTTCTATCGCCGGTGGCAGCGCCAATTGATGCCAGACCCCAATGGAGATAAATTATGTCCTTGAACATTGAGGGAATCACCATCCCCGCCAGTCAACTTGCCCACAAGATAACCGATCTTGTTCGGGGCTTAAACACAAGCCGGACACGACGTTCGGTAACGTTAAGGCCCACGTAATCGCTATTAAAGACCCATTTCCACGGCGGCAACTTCTGCAGGTGATCCGGCCATCGGCTAGGCTCGGTTGAGATATTCTCCCGCTAGCCTTCGGCCGCGCGGGCGATTTTGCGGTTTTGTCGCAAATGGATGCGCGGCGCGGCGCCCCTACACGAGTTCGTCGATATCCACAGAAAGACCGGGTCCGGCATAGCCGGTCCTGTATACGGTCCCCAAAAGAGGTATGTCCATGAAGAAGCTCACCACTGCATTTGGCGCCCCCGTCGTTGACAATCAAAACGTTCAGACTGCGGGTCCGCGCGGTCCGATGCTGTTGCAGGACGTTTG
>NZ_CADIKM010000090.1 GCF_902859895.1 Pararobbsia alpina | reverse complement strand
GGCAACGCCATGATTTCGGCGATCTTTGCGCCGAGCTGGCCGACCGAGGAAATCGACGAAGAGAACACACAGCGCGACGACGTCGGTGGCACTCATTTACGTAAGCCACAAGGTAGCTAAACTTATCATCGCTGGCTCGCTTGACACCCGACGCAGCCGGCCGTAGGCGACCCGTTGCCGCCGCTCAAGCCATTGTCGACGGAACCGGTCGAATTATGACGCGCAACTCGCGCTTGCGCCCCTGCACAAGGTCATTGACGCGGAGCATCAGCTGCGGCGTTTCCTTGCTGGAACAGCACCTTCGCCGATTCCAGAACCGAATACAGGCGCTCCCTGAACAGGTCCATATCGAGCGTATCGGAGCCGCGTACAAGACGACAACCAGATTGCGACCAAACCGAAGTGCATGCGAAGTCGGGATCCTATTGCAGGTCGCGTATCGCTCGAAACAGTTCCGCCTGATACAACGCGTCATGAAGCGCGTCGTGGTCGCCTTTGAGCGATGGTTTCAGGGCGGCCGCTATCTGGCTTGGCCTCCGCGGCACCGGGACGAAGACTAGGCGGCAGCAGGCAGTCGCATCGCCAACGGGTGGCCTGCGATGGCTTTACTGCCTGGCAACGGGCTCGGCGTCCTGCGTCAGTTCAGGGAATATTTCCTCGAGACGCGTCAGGGCGTGGGCGGCAATGCCCGGCGCGCAGATGTGCGCGCCGACTTCGCCGCAGGGGAAGTCGGGATCTGCCGATGCAGATGCCCAGTTCAGGCTCGTGACGACCAGATTGTCGTCATCCCATGCGACGAACTTCCCGTGCAGGGGGATTTTCCCGGCTTTCGCCAGGATTACGCCATTGAGTCCTGCTTCCTCAGCGAGCGCCCTGGCGTGCCGGTTCTTCAACGGACCTGTCGTGCGCGTATAGAAGACAACGGTGCGCACGCCCGGGCGTTGAGCCGCCTTCTCCCCTTGCATTAACGCCCCCGGTCTTGCTGTGGAGCCCAGCCGGTGACTGCCAACGACAAACCGCGTCACCGCCGCACTGCTGGCGGCACGTATCAGACGGTCGTGCGCGTCACCCACAACAAGGGCAATACGACCGTTGCCGTCCATTGGCGGCATACGCCGCAGGTCACGGGCAAGCGTCGACATCTCGGTGGCGATATCATCGGACAGGCCACGGCGTCCCACCAGTCGCTGGACGGCCACGGCGATGTCGGCGACGCACCGTTGATCCCGAAGCACAACTGACATCTCGACAGCCTCGAAAGGCGACGATAGCCAGTTGCATGAACCGACGCCTGCGATCCAGCCGTCGTGCGCGGTATCCAGCAGGATCAGCTTGGCGTGGGATCCTGTGGTCCTCATATGGACGCGCACGCGGCCCTTCAGCGCCTCGTCTTCCCGCACCAATCGCGCGATTGCGGTAGCTGCTGCAGCATGTTTTCGTTCCGTCTCATCATCCAGCTCAGCCCCCCAGAGCAGGTCGAACGTCACGCCACGCACACATGCGGTCCGTATTGCATCCATCAGATCCCTGAAGCGCTCGGGATCGAGGAACGTGGAATGGATGATGACGCGCCTGTGAGCGCTTGCGAGGAGCGACACAAGACATTGCCTGTGCGCCGATCCGCCAATGACGAGATCGGACGGCTCGAACGGGCAGGCATGACTCGTCGGCGCGGTGTCAGGCGCGTCCGGTTCGCCCGCGTAGGTCACGGTGAGCTGTTTCGTGCCCTGTGGCAACGCCGCGGCCTGGGCGACGAGATCGCGAAGGTTCACGCCTGCCGATTCAGGCAGACCCTTGGGGGTTCCATCGATCACACGTAACACCAGAAACTCGTCTTCGCGCAAGGTGGCGGTCTTGCCGTCAATCGTCGCGACCTGTTCGTCCCATCCCCGGACGGTGATTTCGGACAGGCGGCCCATGTTGGCCTCGTGTGACATCGAGGGTGCGCCACCTTCGACGTGGACAGTCCGGACTTCGTATCCAGCCTGACGCTCCCGGTCGAGCCGGTGTCCCGGCATGATGCGCACTTCACGCGTCGGGAAAAAATCACCCGTCGCGGCATCAATGACAAAGCTGACGCGTCGTGAAACGCGTTTGGGAAAAAATGGCAGGGTCTCGCCGCTGGCCACGGTCCGGAATCCGTATTCGCTTGCGCGAAAGGCGACACTGTCGCCGCTCAGGGTGACCTCGACAAGGCGAAAGCGCATCAGGCGCGCGATGGATGCAATGATGACCTGGTGTGGCAGGTCAGCTTCGCGGGCGAGCGTGGCGATCGACCTGGGCTCGCGCACGATCGCCCACAACACGAGTTCGTCAATGACACTCCATGACCGTCCGCGGTCAATTCCGACCCTGCAACTGACCCGGAAAACCGGGACTGCAATCAATACACTCATACGTGCTCCTTTAGCGCATCGGGGCCGATCGAGCGGGCGAGCGCGATGTCATTTCTCTTCTGGCTTTCAAGCTTGCGGATTGCCTCAGTCATCAGGGCAAGAAACGAGAGGTCGTGATCTTCCGCGTCCGGGTTGACTGCCCGGAC
The DNA here is from genome assembly GCF_902859895.1 of Pararobbsia alpina. GTDB lineage: Bacteria > Pseudomonadota > Gammaproteobacteria > Burkholderiales > Burkholderiaceae > Pararobbsia > Pararobbsia alpina. The sequence goes on along the minus strand of NZ_CADIKM010000090.1, from coordinate 5,953 downwards.
CGCCTCGGCGAGGAAATCGAGGCTGCCGACGATGATCAGCTGTGTTTTGGCGCGACTGAGCGCGACGTTCATGCGCCGTCGGTCGCGCAGGAAGCCTAGGGCATTGCGCGGATTGTTTCGTACGAGCGAGAGAATGACGACATCGGCCTCGCTGCCCTGAAAGGAGTCGACCGTTCCCACCAATGCGCCGTCGCTTCGCACGGGTTTGAAATGCTCCAAGTGCTGCAGGTCACCCGATATTCTGGATGACAGTCGCTCCTGGATCCTGTCGACCTGCGCCTTGTAAGGAGAAAGGATGGCGAGCGTTGGCGGCTTCGCGCTGTCGCGGGCCCGCAGATGCAGCAACACGTTCATGACCGCCTCGACCTCGGAGGGGTTATGCCAGCGAGGCTTTCCGCGTTCGATTTCTGTTGCGCGGCCCGTCGAGCTCACATGCGGGAAATTGACGACGACGATGGGGGAAGACGGGAGCGCGCCTTGCTGGACGACGGGGGACTTTTCCGTCCAGGCCGCATGCGCCCGACTGGCAGCCGTGTGGAGTTGTCCGTCGTAAAACGCGCGGGACACGACCTCCGCGATGGCCGGATCCATCCGTCTCTGCTCGGTGAGCGTTGCCGAGATCGGGCGATGCGTCGGGTTGCCATGGCCACGCCGCTCGTCGTTTTCGACGAAGGTGCGAAACGGTTCGAGCAGCCTCAGGGCCATGTCTGCCGATGCTTTCAGGGCGGAAGCATCCGAGGCGATCAGTTCGAGCTCGTCAAGTTCGCCATCGTGCAGCAGGGAGCCGACGTACTGCCCAGCGATCTGCAAGGCCTCGCTTACCAGACTCTGGTCGCGCAGGATGCGCACCATCCGTTCCGACTCAAAAGGCGGCAACTGCCGATGGTCACCGATCAGGAGGCGCCGGCCTGAAAGCATGAGCGGGCCAACCAGTTCCGGCCCGGTCGCCTTGGCTGCCTCTTCGACGATGACCCAGTCGAACTGCTGCCGGGCCTCGACGAGGCTTTCGACGTCGGACGAATTGGCAGTCGAGATGACGATGTTCGCCGCATCGAGTATCAGATGCGAGATCGCGCCGAGGCCGGATCGCTGCTCCCTGGTGATGGTGTCCTTCGCACGCTCCATACGACCGGCGGCGTCGCGCAGTTCCGCAATACGCGCGCGAAGCGGTTCTGGTGCCGTCCTCGCGAGCGTGCTTTGCGAAAGACGCTCCAGATAGTCCAGGCCCGTCCGATGGACTTCTCCGCCGCTCGTCGATCGACGCTCGGACGTGGCCGACCGGACGAGAAGCACGTCATCCCGTCCTGCCTTGCTGAGCGTCTCCCGGATCTTTTTCTGAAGATTGTCGAGCGCATCATGGCCCTGCGCGGTGATCAGCATGCGCGTTGAGCTATCGTCAGCAAACCGGCGTCTGACCACCTCGGTTGCCAGCCTGGTTTTACCGACGCCAGGCGGCCCCACGACGAAAAACGACGGAAGCGTAGACCAGAGGCCGATCAGGGCCTTCTGCTTGGGCGGGTCCAGATCCAGAAAGGCTTCGTCCCGGCGTGCTTCGTCGCTGAATTCTTCACGGCTGGATCTGCGTACGCGCCATGGATCGGCCAGCATGTCGACAAGGTCAGCACGCGTGTCGAGTGCCTTGATGTTACGCAAGCGCCGGGAAATGGCCTGCTCCGTTCCGGCATCGCGTTCCGTTCGAAGAAAGTAGGGCCCCTGGTTCTCAAGGTCTTCGTCGATCTCAAAGCGGTATGCCTGAATGCCGCGATGCTCGAGCGCTTCGACAAAGCTGGCGACCACATCGCTGGTTCGTGAGGATCCCAGGCCGGCGGCACGACAGAGTTGCCATTTCGCTTCGGCATCGCGCCGGTCGTCCTCGAACAGCCATTTGAGTGCAACGGCGCTTTCGGTCAGGCCGATCCTTTTTGCGATACGGTCGCGCTCGTTGCCGGGCTCGGCACGCAGGAGCACAGAACGACGACCCTTGTGTACCTCGGTTGCCAGAACCTGCACGGGATAGACCTCCAGCGCCTTGACGACCGCTTCCACGGTCTGAACGAGCAGCAGCGCATTGCGAACGGTGTCACCCTCGTCGGGCCCGATTGCGTCACGTGCTGGACTGGCGAAGGTGCTCCAGTCGAGCGTATCGGCGCCAAGCCGGCCACGCGTCTCGCGAGCCTCGCGCGCGTTCGGCACGATTGTCACGGTCTGGAGCAGGGCATGTTCGTCGCTCTCGCCAAGACTGAAAGTGCCGTCCCTCAACTCTGCCTTTCTGCAGACGCCGATGTCCCACAGGGCCGCTCCTTCGTCACGGAAGGCAGTGAGCCTGTAGACCATGGTCGATGTCACCAGCCGGATCGTATCAGTCGCCGGATCGAAGGATCGAGGCACCAGCAGCGTTGCGCCGCCATCGAGGTCGGCGCGGATCCAATCCAGCTGACGGCGGTGTTCATCAACCGGAATTTCCCCGGCAGTTGCCGTGTAGACGGCGTCGCTGACGTGCTGGTTCGACGGAACGAGGAGGATAAATGTCCCGACGCGCGTCGAGGCGGACTGCGCGACACTCGCAAGCAGATCATCAATTGCGCGTCCGATTGACCCGGCGTCGAGCTGATCCATTCGAGCTGGCGTCACGAGGCGCATTAACAACAGGCGTTCGGCCGTGTTGAGTTCAATGGCGGGACTATATCGCCCGGCAGGCATGACATCGCCCGATTCCCTGACGATGCAGTCAAGACAGTCTGCGACCATCAGCCCCATCGACTGCCAGTCCTGGGCGAACGAATAGCGCTCCGATCTGCGCACAGCGCCGGCAGCTCCGACCTTCGCATGTGACCGGTCCGTTGCGTCGGGAGTTAACCACAGGCTCCACTCGAAGCCACCCAGCCGGAAGTCCGGCTCATCCGCGCCCTCCGTCATCGCCGCGTCGGGGCCAACCCCACCATGCACGAGACCTTGCGCGTGGACAATCCCAAGCGCCGTGACAAGCCGCCTGATATTGCGCCAGAACAGGATCCGGGCGCGCGGCGAACGGAGGTTGTTCAGCCAGTGCTGGCGTGAAGCGCGCCTGAGCATGTCGGCAAATGGTCGTCCTGTCCGTTCAAGGACCACGCCGAAATCGGACTCGTCTTCCACGAACTCCAGAACGTCGACGATTACCTCGCGGGCGCCCTCGTACGACATGACACGCTGCACCTGCCGCATCTCGTGCAGCCAGAGCTGTCGGAGATCGTCATCAAGCGCCGTGCCCGTCTTGCGCCAGAGCTTCAGGTTGCGTTCTGCGCCGGATGCCTTTTCCTCGACCTCGAAGACGGCTGGCCGAAGGGCGGCCCGGTCTCCCGGCGCGATGGCGTCTTCGACAAACTCGAACCTGTCATCAAGTGATCCCCTGTTGCGTTTTGCATTTTTTTCGCCTGGCATTCTTTCTCCGGAGCCGGATCAATAGCGATGTCGTGCCGTAATGTATCTCATCGCGGCGATCGTAGCGGTACCCTCTCAAGTCGCCGCTCCGCCCGGCGGCGAAAACTACAGCACTCGGCGTTCGGCGTTGCGAACAATCGCTTCGACGGCCAGGCCTGACGCTGTGAAGCCTTCTTCGTTGCGTTGCCGCGCGACCAGGTGGTTGCCTATGGTCTCCGACCGCTGGTCACGAGCGGGAGGAGCCTACGTCAGAGCTTTTGCAAAAGGCAGCGTAGCCGGAACGGCTTTATGCGTTAGGTCACCGGCACCGACTTACGAACGACCGCAAAGTGACAAGCAGCCGTCATACGGCACCGGACGGGCGAGCGTCAGCTAAGGCCGATGACCCGCCCGACAGCATCTGCACTCGAGCGTCCGTTGTCTAAGTGAAGCCGACGTTCGGACGTCTATAGAGAGGCATTGGCGACCGTCCGTAGATGGCCGACTACCGCCCGATTTGCTCGGCCGAACTCGCGACCCAAACGTCAAAGTTGCGCATCGAGCAGCGCGACAGCACGCTCCAGCAGCTTTATGAGGAGCGGACGGCGGCGCCAGTCGTCAAGCGTGATGCGTTTCGCGTAGGCGACGTCGCCGTCGAAAATCGCCGTCTGCTGGCGCGCGAAATCGCGATCGTAGATATTGAGATTGGCCTCATCGTTGAGCTTGAACGAGCGGCTGTCGAAGTTCGTCGAGCCGACCGACACCAGATACTCGTCTACGACAATCAGCTTGCAGTGGTACATCGTCGGCTGATACTCGTACATCTCAACGCCCGCCGCGAGCAGGTCGCCCCAGCACGCGCGCGACGCCTCGCGCACCGTGTGGGTGTCGATGCGCTTGCCAGGCGTGATGATGTGCACCTTCACCCCGCGCTTTGCCGCCTCGACGATCGCGTTGATCGTCAGCTTGTCCGGCACGAAGTACGCGCTCGACAAGTGGATAGAATGCGTCGCGGCGGTGATCGCCATGAGGTACATCAGTTGCATGTCGTCGCTTCCGCCCGAGGGCGAGCTGCTGAACATATGCGCGAGCCCGTCGCCCGCTGCGTCGATCTCCGGAAAGTACTGCGGGCCGTGCAACACATTTCCTGTTGCCTTGACCCAGTTATCCATGAAGACCGCTTGCATCTGTCCGACCGCCGGGCCTTCGACGCGAAAGTGCGTGTCGCGCCAGTGCTTCTCGTCCTGCACGTGCCCAGTCCATTCGTCGGCGATACCGACGCCGCCCGTGAAGCCGATGCGTCCGTCGATCACGAGCAGCTTGCGGTGCGTGCGGTTGTTCATGCGGCCGAGACCCGTCCAGTGCGGCTTGTGATACTGGACGACTTCCGCACCCGCCTCGCGCAGCATCCGCAGATAGCGCTTGTCCATCTTCGACGAGCCGACCCAGTCGAGCAGCACATGCACCGCGATACCCGCACGCGCCTTGTCCGACAGCGCACGCGCAATTTCGTCGCCGATCGCGCCGGACCAGTAAATGAAGGTTTCGAAGGTGATCGTGCGCCGCGCCGAGCGTATGCCCTCCAGCATCGACGGAAAGATCCCGTCGCCGTTGACGAGCACCTCGAAGCGGTTGCCCCCGACGACGGGCGGCCCGAGGAGCAGCCCCATCGAGCGGGTGAACTGCGGATCGTCGCTTGCGTACAGCCGTTCGATCTTGTGCTCGACCTTCTTCTCGCCGCTCGTCAGGTTTGCGATCACCAGCACGACGACGAGCGTCACCGCGACCGTCGAGACAATCAGGGCAATCGTCATCATGCGCGGGCCTCGCGTAGCGAACACTCTCTGACACCGCTAGTGTACGGGCGCTTCCTACGGCGGATGGCTGCCGAACGAGTCATTTGCCGAAGATCGGGTCCGCAACCGTCGGTGTAGCGCTGGAGTTGATTCCGGATAGTCAATGACCGACACCGGCAAGCGTACTAGGCGGAGATCAGAGGGCAACCTTTCGTCTGACTGCGTGTTCGTTCGCAGCATCAACTGGCGACGGCTGTCCTCATAGAATCCACAGTACGGGCTATCTCCATCGATAGTGCACCTGGCAGCCGCTCAGCAAAAATTCGCGACAGCTCACCGTAGTACCAGAGCGTGCCCGCCTCGCCAGCCGTGAATCGCTCGAAGACAGCGCGCCCGATGGTGTGAAGGTCCGTCACGATTGCCCGTGCGTTGTACAGCTTGTCGGATGCCGAAACCAGCAGGACGTCGGGTTCCGCGCGCTCCAGATGCGCGAGGTACGTCTCCTTGCGGGTACGCCAGTCGGGTTTGTGGCCGGAAGCATCGGGCACGCCGTCCGTACATCCCTCGACGATGCGCAGCACGCGATCACCAAACATCCCGGATATCGTCGGCGCGACGTGAGGCCCAACGTCTTCGATCGCGTCGTGCAATAGACCTGCAATAGCCTGTTCCTCGTCGCCGCCATTTTCCAGCACGAGGCTCGCGACTCCGAGCAGGTGCGACGTGTAAGGAATCTGCGTGCCCTTGCGCAACTGCGTCGA
>NZ_CADIKM010000089.1 GCF_902859895.1 Pararobbsia alpina | reverse complement strand
CGCATGCGCCGTATGCCGCCATCGCTAACTGCTCATCTGCTCGGCAACGATTTGCGTAGAGCATTCAGCTGATGGTGCTTTGTTTGCCGTGCATCGAACCCCAGCGTCCGCGCCGGTCTTCAGGCGGATGCCGCAGCAACAGATGACTGACGCATCGATTCCGTCGCCACGAGCGCCGCATTGGGCGCAGCGATAGACGCGGCGGCCGTCGGTGGCTTTTCCCAGCAACACGCGACCGAGACATGATCGGCAGCAATGTGCCGTGAGTTGCCAGAGTGCGCGATCGCCAGTCATGCGTGACCCCCTTCGAATTGGAGAAGTGCCCGCACGCCCGCTGGCGCCTGCCAACCGAACTGCACGGCATACCTCTCGTCTCGCAGGACCGCAACGATCAACTCGGTTGTGTCGAGGGATCGGTCGATCGTCTCCGTCTTGAGCTTGCCACCGGCCATATAGCTGATTGACCGGCGATGCAGCGGCGGGAGCTTGACCGGCTTCGTTCCCTTGGCGTTCGCGCCGATCACCTGCTCGCGCTGACGGTTGTAACAGCTAATGCACAGATGCTTGGCAATCAGGCGCGACGCAGTCAGGTGGCACCGTGCGCAAATCTTCACAGCCCGGAACGGTGACGGATTCGCATTGATCTCCCCGGCATGCCGAGCGCCGATTCGACAGCTTTTGCAGGTTATCCATCGCGCATCGGCGGTCGCTACGCCGGCAGCCTTCCAGCGGTCACCGCAAGCGTCCGTGGAAAGCGTCGCTCGCAATCGTTCGCAATGAAAATGCTGCCGGCCCGGAAGCTCAACAAGCTCAAAATACTTAGGCATTCGCATGCTCAATTCCAGGCTCCTCAGCTTGAAGAAAGACCGACGTGACCATCGGTGGACAGCGCCGACGTCAGCCATATACACCGTGCTCACGCTCAGCCTTCCCTGCCGCTTCAGCTTGACGGCGTAGGTGCTCAAGCGAGCGCTTCAGGAACTTGGTCGGGCGGCCGTCCTGCTCCAGTAGCATTACGTCGACGCCAAGCTCTTTCAGACGTTCGGGAAGGTCGGCAATCAAGATTGATGGGGAATTTTTCATGAGGCTCATCCTAGGTGCATTAAGAAGGCTGAAATCAAAGGCTCCAGCGGGCATACACTTCTTTCACCGCCGCAAAAACGCGCTCGCCGGTCTCGCGATCTGCCTGCACGATCGCGCCGGTGATTGCGTCGTGCATCTGCTCAAGGCGATCCACGTTCCACGCCAGCTCGGAATGTTTCATGGCCAGTGCCAGATTCGTGGCTCGCATACGGTGCGACATTGCGAGCATCTTTGGATTTTTGATACGGCGCGTGCCATCATTGTTGACGGCGATGGCATAGTCCGATAACAGTCGGGCGTCTGCGATCATCCCGTCAAGCTCGCTGTAAAAATTGATCGCGCTTCGCATAGAGCGGCGGTCGCTATCAGTGACCGGTGCGGGCGGTCGGGCTGGATGAGGTACGATAGCCGCCACCTCCTCGATCAAGTTCCGGTCTTCGTCGCGCGTCATTTTGACCCAACGATGCCAAGTGGGAACTGGAATATCCGGAAACTGCAGGCGTGCGAGACGGGGGCCTTCGATCGTGCCGTGCTCCAGCGTGAGTTCACGGATGGCTTTGATCGCTTCCAATCGTGCAGGCGTGGCAGGGCGTGGCATATAGGAGAATCCATTGACGTTTCGATATATTCTCGTTTCACGACCTAACGTGCAGCTGGAATTCATGTAAAAAGTCCGCCGGTTTTGATAACGTCAGGACTTGTCGGCGAATAGAAGGCGTGGTCTGTCTGTTTGTGCGCCGAAATGCGGATCTACGCCGGTGGCCACCATCAGGTCTATCATGAGCGAAGGTAGAGTGTGCTCGCCGTTTTGCTTGTGAAAAGTCCTGGCGGCAGAAGACAACCGACGATCGATCGAACTCACGGCTCACCAGGAGATTGATGTGCCGCTCAAAACTACGCCGTTCGATCCGGCCGACTATCTGGATACGCGGGAAGCGCAACGTGAGTTCCTTCGGGAATCGTTCAAGTCCGGCGATGCGGCCGAGATTCAGCGGTCGATTGGCATCGTTGCACATGCGCGCGGGATGAGGCCGATTGCCAATGATACGGGCGTCGGCCGTCAAAGCCTGTACGAAACCCTCAGCCCGGAAGGCAATCCCGATTTCTGCACCATAATTCGAGTCTTGCGTGCGCTCGACATTTCCGGGAGGCGTAATGATGCCGCCTGACTTCAAAAGGTCTTTGCAAACGAATGATCGTGAAGCCGTGGTAGGCGAACTTATGCAACCCGATGAACCGCTCACCCACAGCCAGGCGATCGAGACGGTTGCCTTTCTAAGCGGCATGACGCCGGACGAACTCGATCATGAAATCGCGTCGGCCGAATTTACGTTCGATACCCCACTCCGACCGTTCAACGAGCTGTTAGCAGCACGCAAGGTCGGCGACTGAGTACCTGACCGTCAGCGCTTGTCGACGGGGCCGCGACCTCAACAGCGCCATGCCAAGTGCATGGCGTGCGCGCCGCCGGCTACGCCCACCAGACAAGGCCGGAACGCCATAGGTGAGGAAATTTGAGGGCGACGCGCTTCCACGCATAAGTTGGTGCTGATGGGCAAGCTGGAAAGTGTTATGGAATAACACTCGCCTGTCACCAACGTCAAACTGAGCCGCAGGTCTATGCCGATACTCTTCCGCTAGGGCGGCGAACTCACCAAGGTCGAAATACACGTCATGGCCGCATCAGCGCCCAAGCGTAGAGTTCTTACCAAAACCGTCTAGTAAGAACCGGGTAAGAAAAAAGGTAAGGCCGTAAACCCTTGTCGCATGAGGCTTCCAGCCAATTTCCTACTTTCTTACCTTTTTATGAAGATAGATATGTATATAGAGATGGATGGTGTCGGAGGATAGGTGGATATATATCCTGCCCGGAAAGCGGGTAAGAAAGTAAGAAATTCAGCAGACCCTTACTGGGCTCGGGTTTGCGGCCTTACCGCAGCGGTATGAAGACGCCTGATTTTCCTTACCGGTAAGAAAATTCCGGCGCTCGGCACATAAAAGAAAGCCGACGGGCGCTGTCGCGCGCGCCGCCGGCATGTTCAACCGTCGTCCCCTCCGGTATGACTCAGAGAGTACCGTCGGTTACGTGATCGTCGATCACCAAAGAGAGAGGAATACGGGTTACCTTACTCTCTTTGTGCGCGCCGAAATAAATTGGCTCGTTGTCGTTATTGTCCTGCCCTGGCAGCCGCTTCAGCGCCCCCTTCAGATCGGTCGCAAGGAACGTCCCTGCGAGTAGCTTGTTTCGCGGCGGAATCTCGCTGTTCGCCACCGCAATGTACTGCCCGACGACTCGCAGGCCGTAGTGCATGAGTGCCTTGTTCGCCTTCTTTTTAACAGGATCAGGTGGCACGACGCCCCCATCGTCCGCCTCACCGGCAGCCGTCCGAACGAGGCTATACAGCGTCGCTCGCTCGCCATAGTCCAAGACAACTTCCTGCCCGAAAAGCGTGCTGATGATTTTCTGCGCGTCGCTATCGCCTGAGTCGACGCCGTCGCGATGCTCCGACCAGTCGTAACTATCGATCAATCCTTCAGCTTCTTCACGCGCAACGACCTTCTGAGACACGAGCGCCCAAGCCCCTGCGAGCAGGGTGCCGTATTGATCACCTTCGCGCTGTGTCCCGAAGTGCTGCGCGGCCACTTCCGTAAAGACGTCGATATTCGCTTGGATTACCGGCAGCAGCGCGAGCGCCCGGCGCATCAGGCGCGCGGCGATCGTCGGGTCGCGCTTGATCCGATACAACTCGTCCCTCAGCGCTTTCCACGACTCTGCCGCGTTGTCGTCATCGCGTTTCGAGCGCAGCGCCAACACTGTTAGGCGCTCGACGTCGGCCTGATGCTTGATCGCCACCTGGATGGAGGCGAGACAGAACATCGAGCGGATGTGAAACGACATCGCTTCGCCGCCAGCGGTCCCCCGCAGCGTTCGCGCATCCGACTCGGTCGACGACTGGCGGATCAGTGATAGCACGTTCTGAATCCGCTTGATGTCGCCCTCTTCGTTCGATTCGGACTCGTCGAACAGCACCGGTCGCGCGTCCGTGCGCAACGTCTGGCGGAACCCCGCCTCCGACGAGTTGCCTTGTGCGAACAGGTCATTGCCGTTCATCAACGGATGCACGTAATCGTTGAGAATCGTCGACTTGCCGCAGCCGGCGCCGCCCGTCAGCCAGATATGCGGCCGCCACCGCAGCGCGCCACACAACGGCGCGAGCATGACGAAGCCGGCGAGCAATACCGCCGAGCCAGACGTCGACCAGCGGAATTTCTTCGCAAGATTGACGAGCTTGATCCCATCCTCATCGCTCAGCGCTTCTTTCGCCGGGCGCGGCAGCGCCATGTTGCGTGGATACGTGTAGCGCGATGCGATCTTCGCGACGGGCGTATCGACCCCGTCGACCGAAAGCGTATCGCCGTGATGGAACACGACGCGACCGGCATCCAACCACGCGCCGCGACCACGTACATTCGACGGATCGTAGACTCCGCGCCGATGCGCAGTCCCAGTCAAAAAAGCGGTAGCTGCGCGCGTATCGATACCCTTTTTCCTTCCGTTCGGGAATTTTTCCTCCCACCAGCCGACGTTCGGGGTCAGCGACACCAGGTGCCCCTCGTTGATGTTCGACGAATTCAGTTTGACGACCGTGAGACTAGAGTGGGAGAACACGTGAATGGTGACGCCGTCGAGACCGTGCCCGAGAACTCGGAAATATCGTTCTAGCGACTCCTTCGGTTCCTCCGACCCCGCACCGGCAACCTCATCGTCCGCACGCGCCTCCATCGCCACATTCGCAGCTGACTGAGCCTGCTCAATCGCCTTCTGCGTGCTAAATTCAGCCCATGGCGCATCGGGCTCAGCGCGTTCCTCGATCGTCGACACAAGCGCCTCATTGATAACAGCGCAAATGGCTTCCGGCCCGCGCAGCTTCGCCAGATCGTTGAAGTCCGTCGGCCCCTTGCGCTTGCCGTTGTCGTCGCGACCGTCGTCGTCAGTGAACGGCGGGAACACAATGCAGCCGCCAATTGCGTTCGCCGCTTCCGTTGCGCGCGTGACGCCCGGATTCTTTACAGGCAACAGCGTCCATTGATCGTTGTCCGCGCAGATGATGATGGTTCCCGTCGGGAATTTATTGCGTACCACTTGCGCAACCGGCATCAGATTGCCAGCGTCGAACGCCACCACCACGCCGTGCCCCGTCGCCTCATAAAGGCTCGCGCCCGTCGCGTAGCCTTCGCAAATCAGAATGACCGGCTTATCGTAGACGGTCAACGGCTCGCCGATCAAATGGAAACGGCCGCGCTTGTCGCCGTCCGTCAGATAATCCTTGTCGCGCTTCAGCGGGTTGTCGCTATCCGGAAAAATCGCCTGCAACGAATGGATTGCACCGCGCGCATCGCGGATCGGCACCAGCAGCGCGTCTTTCTTAATCAGCGAGAGCTCGCCCGTTTTCCGGTTCAGTTTTTCCCATGCACCGACCTTCAGACCGTGCGACTCGACACCCTTGCGCGCGAGATACGCATGCTCGGACCCGACCACGTCCGTTGCGCCATCAAACACCCGCTTAGCGAGCTCGGCCGCCGCCGCGTGGCGCTTACGGTCCTCCTCCTCGCGCTCGCGTGCTTTTGCCTGCATGCGTTCGCGGAGCGCGCGCCGCTCGTCGTCCGTCATCGGCTTCGCGCGTTCGGACGACTTCCACGTAAAGCGTTGGCCGCCGGGATACCGCTTGTGACAGCCGAACATCCCATTCGGATGCTCGTCAAAATGAAGCTTGTACCAGGCGTTGCGCGACCCGCGCTTGTCGCCGATGACATGAATACGCTGGATCTCACCATCCGCGATGATCTTGGCAGGGTTGACTTCGATTTCCGCGTGGGCCATCGCCGCCGCAAACTCACGGATAACGGAGCTTTCATCGAGCGTGACAAACCGGTCACCTTCAACAGATTGCTTAGGGAAACTTACTTCTAACGTTGCTTCGCTTTTGGTAGAATGTGACATGATTTGTTGTTGAAAGCCCAGTGTGCCTCACGAAGGCCCTGGGCTTTTTTACACGCCCAGCACTGGACCGATTGATAAGCGGCAGCGCACCGGCACTACCGACCTAGCGAATTGTCGGGCCTGTCGCGGAACGACGAAAGGCCTTGACGCCAATTGCGACGTCGGTCGTTCCGTGACGTCATCAGGCGCAAAGCCTTGCTGGTAGGCCCTCCATCGTTCACGACCAATTTTCAAAAAATTTAATGATTGCAAACAATCATTGATAGTTTTTAGCTATTGTCTGGCAACCGTTTCGATAGAGGCCTACTCGCGGCAGAACGCGGCAAATTCCATTCAGTGCGTCGCGCCTGTCAAAGTTGTCGCCTCGGCTCTTTGGGAAGTGCTGCGCCCACCACTCGCGCGGCGCCAGCTTGAGAATGTTCGTCTCCCCCAGCGATCGCAGTACCACGATGCCGCCGGACTGCTTTAATTTGAAGAATTTTTCGCGCCGATCGTAGCCGAGCACCTCGAAATGGACGTTGTTCAACAGCGCAGTCATCTTCCGTTCGTGCAAGGCAAGCTTCGTTTGCGCATCGATGCCCGTGGTTTTCATTTTTCCTCCGTACAGGCGATCGCCAATGCGTTCAGGTCCGGTTGCCGCATACGTGAATCGTCTACCGCATTCCGTTTTGCGAGGTCATCCGCGCGACGCGCTGCGAGCCAATGCTGGATATCAGCGAGCCACCAAACGGCGGCTCGGCCGCCGAGCTTGGCGGGAGCAGGGAATTCCCCGGCTTTGCGCATCGTAAAAATCTTTGCCCGACCAATCTTGGTAATAGCGATCACGTCGCGTAGTTCGACGATCCGTAACTCGTCCATCGCTTCTTTCTCCTTTGCTGGGCATGTCGCCCATCACCTTTATGGTGTTGTCACGACAGGCTGACGGATGCGTATGGCCGGAAAAATATTTCTGCGGACGGATATGGACTTGGAACTTTGTCACTTTGGGGTATAGCCAAAACTGACTGTCAGAGAAGGCCCTGTAATGTGTCAGGCTAGGGTCGATCAATGTGTTTGTTGACATAATCAATAATGGGTCTAGACTCTACCCTGACACAACATTGCGGTGCATGGAAGAATGAGTACGCATCAACGGGTCGGATACGTGCGCGTCTCCTCGACCGGCCAAAATAGCGATCGCCAGCTTGACGGAATTAAGCTCGACCGTCTTTTCGAAGATAAGGCGAGTGGAAAGAACACCGACCGGCCTGCACTACAGGAGGCGATCAGGTACGTGCGCGACGGCGATTTATTACTCGTTCACTCGATGGACCGGATGGCTCGCAACACGGAAGATCTGCTGCGGCTGGTGCGCGAACTCAACGCCAAGCGCGTCACAGTCGAATTCGTAAAGGAGCGGCTTACTTTCAACGGCGACAGCGCCGATCCTATCGGGAACCTCATGATGACTATGCTTGGCGGATTCGCCGAGTTCGAGCGCGCGCTGATCCGCGAACGCCAGCGAGAAGGCATTGAGATCGCTAAACAAAAAGGTGTGTACAAGGGCCGTAAAGCGTCGCTCAATGCGCAGCAGATCGAGGAAATCCGGCGCCGAGTCGACGCCGGCGGCAAGAAGGCGGCAATCGCGCGCGACTTCGGGATCAGCCGTGAGACCTTATATCGGTATCTACGGTCGACGGTGGCCTGATTCCGAGGCCGATGCAGGGAAACGGAATTCGTCAAACTGCGACCAGGCTCATGAGACTGCAATTACCGAATTGCTGATCCCGGCCCGACTGACGCGAGTGTGGACAAGAGCGAAGGGCGACAATCGACCCGTTGCTGTCCTTCAGTTAGCTTCTCCGAATGTCCCACCCTCCTGAAAAAGCGGCCGTTCAGAATGCTGGTGCCAGCACGTCGAATGAATCGGTCCCGCGGTTCGTCAACGACGTTCCTGCACCACCTCGAGGCCAACCCCCGATGTCGGCGTGCCCGTTCTGTCTGTGTGTCTGGACGAGATCTCGGCGTTGTCCAGCGGGGCGCACGATTCTTCACCGCCGACCTATTGGCTAAGAGGCCAGTTCAAAAAGACCTGAATGGGGCTGTTTACTTTCCCGGCGAACTGTTAACCTTGGGCATCTGAACAACGGGACCCAAGGGATGGAAGCGCCGATCGCTGATGACGAATTGTGGACACTGATCGAACCGTTACTGCCACCAGCAAAACCTCGACGCGAGAAGAATCCGGGGCGCCTTCCCGTATCGAATCGAGCGGCGCTGAATGGCATCCTGTTCGTGCTCAAGACGGGTATCCGCTGGAACGACTTGCCGACGCGATTAGGCTTTGGCTCGGGCGCAACCTGTTGGCGACGATTGAACGACTGGCAGGAAACCGGCGTGTGGGACCGACTGCACGAGCTGCTGCTCGCCAAGC
>NZ_CADIKM010000088.1 GCF_902859895.1 Pararobbsia alpina | reverse complement strand
AATACGATGCCTTTTTCTTCCGCAGTCGGCTCATAGAACTCGATGACGTCGTCGGCGACCGCGACGAGATCGACCGTCACGAAGTTGCCTCGCCGCGCATTGCTCTCGATTTCCGAAATACGCAGCAGCGCGTTGAAGGTACGCAAGATGCCGTTCAACTCCACGATCGCGTCCTCGGTGGCTACCCGGTAATCCTGTTCCGACGCGGCACGGCGTTGCGCGCGCTCAAGCCCTGCCATCAAGCGCGTCAGTGGCGTGCGCAAGTCATGAGCGATCGCGTCGCACACCCCCTTGACCTCGTGCATCAGCCGCTCGATTTCGTCGAGCATGCTGTTCACGACGCGCACCAGCCGGTCGATATCGTCCTGCTTGGCGTGCTCGGGCAAGCGGCGGCTGAGATTGCCGGCCACGATTTCCTCGATCGATCGGGTGACGGCATCCAGCCGCCGCACAGCTCCGACTCCAACGATCGCCGCACCGATCAGGCCGGTCAACAGCATCAGGACGCCAGCCGTCAGCAACACATGCAGCAGTTCTTCGTCGAAGTGGTCGAGCTCGCGAATGTTTTGACACAGCAAGGCGGTGCCTCCATCCGCAATCTGTGCAGCGATGCAGCGTGCCGGCACATTTCGCTCAGGCAGTGCCAGGCGGATCGAAAACGGCCGGTCGAAGTACGGCAGCGCCGGCCGGTCACCGGGAAGGCCTCCTGCGATGTGTTTGCCCTGCGCGTCGAACAGAGCAAACGGACGTTGATGACGCGGGTCGAACTGGCTCTGATGGTTGACGCTTGCAACCAGTTGCGCTGGGCCTGCGCGCACGAGTATGGTGTATTCGCGCTGCAGCCAGTCGTCGACACGCTCCATTTCGAAGCCCGTGATCTCGACGTAGAGATAGGCGAACAGCATCAACGAGACGACACCGAACATCGCGAGAAACAGCGTCGCGAGCCGGAAACTGGTGGTACGGTGCAGATCACTCAGGCGCACGGAGCGTGTATCCCGAACCGCGAACGGTATGGATCATCGGCATCGACCCCTCGGGATCGAGCTTCTTTCGCAGGCGGCTGATGTGAACGTCGATCACATTGGTCCGTTCGTCGAGCCGATAATCCCACACGGCCTCGAACAGCATCGTGCGGCTGATCGTCTGGCCGGCGTGCTGCATCAGATATTCGAGCAGCCGGTATTCGCGCGGCAGAAGCGCAATGGGGCGTCCGGCGCAGGTGACTTCGCGCGTGAGCAGATCGAGCCGCAGCGACCCGACCTGATATTCCTGAACGCTGGCCGGCAAATCGCGACGACGCATCAGTGCGTCGAGGCGCGCGGTCAGTTCGATGAATTCGAATGGTTTGGTCAGATAGTCGTCGCCGCCGGCGCGCAGGCCGCGCACACGCTCATCCACCGCGGAAAGCGCGCTCAGGATCAGCACGGGCGTGACGACGCCGGCGCTGCGCAACGCGGCCAACATGCCGAGTCCTTCGAGACCGCCGGTCAGCATCCGGTCGAGCACGATGGCGTCGTACTGTCCGGCGACGGCCAGCATCAGGCCGTCACGGCCGGTTTCGGCCGAGTCGACGCGACAACCGTGGTCCGTCAGTGCGCCGACGATTTCTTCACGTGTCTGGCGGTCGTCCTCGACGACCAAAACATTTGGCATACGGGGTTCGAGAGTAGGGGCGCATCGAGTCGCCACGATCGGACAGGCAGCTTTGCGTTACGCTATGCGTTCACAGTATGCCTTGGCTCGGAAAACATCCGTTTCGCGCCAACATTAAAAAAAATTAACCCTGACTCGCTTACGGTTGCCAAGCATGCGAATCCTGATCGTCGAAGACGACGCGCGCGGCAGTCACTTCATCGCGCGCGGCCTGACAGAAAGCGGGCATATCGTCGATACGGCCGCCGAAGGCGCCACCGGGCTCGCAATGGCCCGGGAAGGCATCTATGACGTCATCGTCACGGATCGGCGGCTGCCCGCGCTGGATGGAATCGAGCTCGTGACGCAATTGCGCGCGCATGGCCACGCGACCCCGGTCCTGATGCTGTCCGCCGTTGCCGGACTGACCGATCGGGTGGACGGGATTCGTGCGGGGTGTGACGACTATCTGGCCAAGCCCTACGCTTTTGCCGAGTTGCTTGCCCGGGTCGAAGCGCTCGCGCGCCGGACTGACCGCGCCCGGCTGCAGGACGTATTGCAGGTGGCCGATCTGGCGCTCGACAGGCGCGCGCGCCGCGCGAGCAGAGCCGGGCAGGATCTGCATCTGCAGCACCGCGAGTTCCTGCTGCTCGAATGTCTGATGCGCCATGCCGGACAGATCGTTACGCGCAGCATGCTGCTCGAATCGGCGTGGAACTACGAGTTCGACCCGCGCAGCAACGTCATCGATATGCACATGCACCGGCTGCGCGGCAAAGTCGACCGAAGTTTCGCCAAACCGTTCATTCATACCGTGACAGGGGCAGGCTACGTGCTCCGTACGGACGTCTGAGCGGGTTTTGGGCAAGTTGCCGTTGTGGATGAAATTTTTTTAATAATCGAGCGAAAGGCCGGACAGGACGGCCTCGGTATCCTCGCGACGTTCATGTTGCGAGGAATCCTGTTTATGCCTCGGTTGTCCGGTTCGCCAACGTCCGGTCGCTGTGCACCCATCGTGTCGCGGGTGCCGCTGCTCACGTGCGTGCTGGCGCTGGGTCTGCTCGGCATGTTGCCCGGCTGCTCACTCGTGCCGGCCTACCAGCGCCCCACTACGCCGATGGCGACAGCCTGGAACGGTGCCGCGCAGACATCGTTGGCCGATACGGTGGCGGTCCAAAGCGGCTGGTGGCAGGCCTACCAGGACCCGGCACTCAACGCGCTTGTCGAGCGTAGCCTGCAGCACGATTTCTCACTGGCCTCGGCCATCGCCAGTGTTGAGGCGGCGCGCGCCAATGCCGCAAAGGCAGGGGCGCCACTGTATCCGTCGCTGACACTTAACGGCACGTTCGACCGTACCCACCAGCGCAATAGCAGCGGCAGTTCAGGTTCGTCGAGCCACGGCCAGAGTCTATTCGCGGAAGCGGGTTACGAGGTCGACTTCTGGGGGCTCAATGCCGCCAACGCCAATTCCGCGCAGATGCTCGCGCGCGCCAGCGGTTTTGACCGCGATACTGTCGCGCTGACGTTGACCGCAACAGTGGCCGATACCTGGTTTCAGATTCAGAGCCTGCGGCAGCGCGTGGCGCTCGCGCAGACCATTTCAGACGACGCCGCAAAGATCCTTACGTTGCTGCTGGCCCAGCAGGACGCGGGTGTTGCGACGGAATTGCAGGTCCAGCAGCAACGGAATGCACTGGCGACGTTCCAGGCCGCGATCCCGGCGCTGCAGCAGCAACTCGATCAGAACGTGCATCTGCTCGCAACGCTGGTCGGCGCTGCGCCCGAGGGGTTTGCCGTGGCCGATGCGGAGCTCGCCAGCATCCCGGTGCCGCAGCCGCGTCCGAATCTGCCGGCGAACTTGCTCGACGCGCGGCCCGACATTCGTTCGATGGAAGCGCAGTTGCAGGCGGCGAACTACAACGTCGGCGCCGCGCGGGCAGCGTTTTTCCCCAGCATTGCGCTGACTGCCGACGGCGGCCTGAGCAGCCGTTCGCTGTCGAACTTTCTCGCCAGCCCGTTCACGAGCCTTGCCGCATCCCTCGCCGCACCGATCTTCGACGGCGGTGCGCTGCGCGGGCAACTGCTCGCAAGCGAGGCCACCAAAGTAAAGAGCATCGCCGACTATCGCCAGACCGTAGTGAGCGCGCTGCAGGACGTCGAGGACTCGTTGTCCGCCGCGGCGCAGCAGCAACAGGTTGAAGTCGCCGATCAGGCCGCGGCCGACGCCGCACGTAAGGCCGCCACGCTGGCGGACGCGCAATACAAACTCGGCACGATCGATTTCCTGACGGTGCTCGACACGCAACGCACGCTCTATCAGTCCGAAGACGCGCTCGTGCAGACACGCCTTGCACGCTTGCAGGCGTCGGTTGGCTTGTTCAGGGCGTTCGGCGGCGGCGCCGGTCTGACCGACGAGAACGATGAGCACGGTGCGACCGGCACTGTTGGTTCCGTCGCTTTCGACGGGAATGCCGCCACGACCGCCGGCGCCGCAGATGCCGCCCCGCAGCGCCAATCACCACAGAATCCCATCGCGCCATGAATCACGCCGCAGTCACTCCACCGCAGGAGCCGCCCCGGCGCCCTCGCGCGTTTCCCCTTCCCGCCATAGTGGGACTTCTCGCGATCCTCGCGCTGCTAGCGTGGTGGCAGTGGCCAAAACTCCACGCCGGCGCGCCCGTGGTCGCCATTCCCGTGAATGCCGGTCATGCGGTCATAGCCGATTTTCCGATCCGCGTGGCCACGGTCGGCACCGTGCAGGCGCTCAACACGGTCGATGTCAAAGTCCGTGTGGACGGCCAGTTGCAGCGCGTCGCCTTTATCGAAGGGCAGGACGTGAAGCTCGGGCAACTGCTCGCGCAACTCGACCAGGGACCGCTGAGCGCTCAACTGCGGCAGGCCGAGGCCATGCAACACAAGGATGAGGCGAGCCTCGACAACGCCCAACTCGACCTCACCCGCTATTCGAAGCTCGTCGGTATCGGCGCGGCGACCTCGCAAAGCGTCGACACGGCACGGGCGCAGGTCAAGTCGCTCGCCGCGACCGTCGCTGCCGATGCCGCGCTGGTGCAAAACGACAGACTGCAACTTGGCTTCACGACACTGACTGCGCCATTTACAGGCCGCGTCGGCGCCCGAGAGGCCGACGTCGGCGCGATCGTCCATCCCACAGACACCACCGGTATCGTCACGCTCACGCAGATGGAGCCGATCGAGGTGCTGTTCTCCGTGCCGCAGGACGTGTTGCCCGACCTGCTCGCGAACCAGGCGAAGGCCCCGCTGCCAGTGAGCGTCACGACACGTACCGATGGCGAAGCACTCGCCCAGGGATCGCTGGTCTTTATCGACAGCCAGGTCGATCCGACCACCGGCCAGATCAAGCTGAAGGCGTCGTTTGCAAACACGGACCGCAAGCTGTGGCCGGGGGAACTCGTCAACGCCCGCGTGCTGGTACAGACGGACCTTCAGCGCATTGCCGTGCCGAGCCGCGCCGTCCTCAATACGCAGGCCGGCACGCAGTTGTACGTGATCGCGCCAGACGGCAAGGTGCAGCTGCGCGCCGTGCAGACGGGAGTGAGCGCCGACGGTATGACCGAGATCCGCAAGGGCATCAAGGCAGGTGAGCTGATCGTCTTCGAGGGGCAAAGCCGCCTGAATCCAGGGTCGCAGGTGAGGCCAACGCTTGTCAGCGCGAAGGCACAAGCCGGCGCTGCCGCGCCCGCGACGACCATGGACGCGCCATCATGAGCCTGCTCGAACTGTTCATCCAGCGGCGCGTGGCGACGACCTTTCTCGCGATTGCCGTGTTGCTGGTCGGCGCCGTCGCGTATTTTCTGTTGCCAGTCGCGCCATTGCCGCAAGTGGATTTCCCGACCATTCAGGTCGTCGCGCAACTGCCCGGCGCCAGCGCGGATACGATGGCGACCTCGGTGGCCACGCCGCTCGAGCGGCAACTGTCGAACATCTCCGGCATCACGCAGATGACCTCGTCGAGCTCGCTCGGCACGACGACCATTGCGATCCAGTTCGACCTGTCGCGCGACATCAACAGCGCGGCGCAGGACGTGCAGACAGCGATCAACGCAGCGGGGGGCACGCTGCCGAAGAACCTGCCGAATCCGCCGACTTACGAGAAGGTCAATCCGGCTGATTTCACCTTGCTGTCGCTCGCTCTGACTTCGCCGTCGCTCACGCTGACGCAACTCGACAGCTACGCCGAGGACTTTCTTGCCCAGCAGATTTCCCAGATGCCGGGCGTCGGCCTCGTCGATTTTCACGGGCAACAGCGTCCCGCTGTGCGTATCCGTGTCGATCCCGACAAGCTCGCGGCGCGTGGTCTGACGCTCGAGGATGTGCGTTCGATCGTTGGCCTGCAGACCGTCAACGCGCCCAAGGGCAGTCTGAACGGTCCGGACCGCTCGGTTGTGTTCAACGCGACCGACCAGATCACAACGGCCGCCGGCTATCGCGACCTCGTCGTCGCGTATAAGAACGGCGCGCCGATCCGACTGCAGGACCTCGGCACGGTGATCGATGCCGCCGAAGACACACAGCAGGCCGCATGGCTGCAGCACGAGCGCGCGATCATTGTCGACATCCACAAGCAGCCTGGCTACAACGTCGTCGACACCATTCATAACATCACGACCCATTTGCCCCAGCTGGAAGCTTCGTTGCCGGCGGCGGCACACGTCCACGTGGTCGGTGACCGCACGCAGACGATCAACGCTTCGGTGCACGACGTGCAGTTCACGTTGATCCTGACGATCGCGCTGGTCGTGATGGTGATCTTCTCGTTCCTGCGCAACGTCTGGGCCACAGTGATTCCGAGCCTAACGATCCCGCTGTCGCTGGTAGCGACTTTCGGCGTCATGTACTTGCTCGATTACAGCCTCGACAATTTGTCGCTGATGGGTCTGACGATTGCGGTCGGCTTCGTTGTCGACGATGCGATTGTCGTGATCGAGAACGTAATGCGTCACATCGAGGAAGGCGTGCCGCGCATGCGCGCCGCGTTGCTCGGGGCACGCGAGGTGCGCTTCACAATCG
This sequence comes from Pararobbsia alpina, assembly GCF_902859895.1. Taxonomy (GTDB): domain Bacteria; phylum Pseudomonadota; class Gammaproteobacteria; order Burkholderiales; family Burkholderiaceae; genus Pararobbsia; species Pararobbsia alpina. The sequence continues at coordinate 1,883 of NZ_CADIKM010000088.1, read as the reverse complement.
TCTCGATGACGATCTCGCTAATCGCCGTATTCATTCCGATCCTGATGATGGGCGGTATCGTGGGCCGCCTGTTTCGCGAGTTCGCGGTGACGGTGAGTGCGGCTATCGTGATGTCGGCGCTTGTCTCGCTGACCGTCACGCCGATGCTGTGCGGCTGGCTGATCCGCACGCCGGCTGCGAACGGCGCCCGGCCCGGCAAGCTCGAACGCTGGCTCGAGGCAGCCTTCGTCGCGGTGGAGCAGCGCTATGAGCATGGGCTCGATTGGGTGCTACACCACCAGAAAACGATTCTGGGTGTCACGATCGCGACCGTGATTGCTACCGGCGTGCTGTTCGTCCTGATACCGAAAGGCTTCTTCCCGCAAGAGGATTCGGGGTTGATTCAGGGCGTCGCACAGGCCGCACCGGATATCTCGCCGGAATCGATGGCCGTGAAGATGCAGCAGCTCGGCCACATCGTCGAAGCCGACCCGGCGGTGGACAACGTCTACTACTGGATCGGTGCGAATCCGACCGTGAGCCAGGGGCGCATGATGATCAACCTGAAGCCGCCGACTCAACGCACGGCGAGTGCCGCGCAGGTGCTCAACAGGCTCAGACCGAAGCTTGCAACGGTCATGGGCATCACGCTTTCGATGCAAGTGCGTCAGGACATTCAGGTAGGTGGCCGGATCAGCGCCGCGCAGTATCAATACACGCTGCAGGATCCGGATGTGCTGCAGCTGGACCACTGGGCGCAGGTGCTCACGGCGCGCCTCGCCACGTTGCCGGAACTGACCGACGTGACGTCGGACCAGCAGGCCTCGGCGACGAGCGCGACGCTTGTGATCGATCGCAGCACGGCTTCGCGCTTTGGTATCACCGCACAGGCAATCGACGACACACTCTACGATGCGTTCGGCCAGCGTCAGATCGCGACGCTCTTCACGGAGTTGAACCAGTACCACGTTGTCGAAGAGGTGGACCCGAAGTTTCAGCTGACGACCGATGCGCTCGCGCATCTCTACGTGCGCTCGCCGCTGACGAATGAACTCGTACCGTTGAACGTGCTCGTGAGCATCGACAACAACGTGTCGCCGATTTCCGTGAACCACCAGGGCTTGTTCCCGGCAGTGACGATCTCGTTCAATCTCGCAGCGGGGCAATCGCTCGGCAATGCCGTGATGGCGATTCGCGCGGCGGAAGCCGCGGCCGGCAAACCGGAAACGTTGACCGGCACGTTCCAGGGCACCGCGCAGGCATTCCAGGCATCGCTGCAAAGCGAACCCTACCTGATTCTTGCAGCGCTAGTGGTCGTGTATCTCGTGCTGGGCATGCTTTACGAGAGTCCGATACATCCGTTAACGATCATTTCGACGCTGCCCTCGGCGGGCGTGGGCGCGTTGTGCGCGCTGATGTTGTTCCACCAGGACCTGTCGATCATGGGCATGATCGGGATCATTTTGCTGATTGGTATCGTCAAGAAGAACGCGATCATGATGATCGACTTCGCGCTGGTCGCGGAGCGTGAGCAGGGACTGTCGCCCACCGCCGCAATCCGCCAGGCGTGCGTGCTGCGTTTTCGTCCCATCATGATGACGACGCTTGCCGCGCTGTTCGGTGCGTTGCCCCTGGCGCTGGGTCACGGTGCAGGTGCGGAATTGCGCGTGCCGCTGGGAATTGCGATCGTCGGCGGCCTGGTGTTGTCACAGATGCTGACGCTCTTCACGACACCGGTGGTGTACTTGTGGTTCGACCGTCTTGCTCATCGGATTGAACGCGATCGAGGCGAAGGGGATACGGCTTTCGAACCGGCGCGTGAGACGCAGGCGCAAGGCTGAGACACGCAGCGGCGGGCGCAAAGCCCGCCTGCCGACGCCTAGGCCCTCAACGCAATCGGCCGA
>NZ_CADIKM010000087.1 GCF_902859895.1 Pararobbsia alpina | reverse complement strand
GCCGCCCGGAAGGATGCCAGAGAAGGTCGACAGGCCAAAGATGCTGTCGTAGGAGCGATTCTCGAGCATGAGAACGAAGACGTGCTGTATCGCTGCCATTGCTTCTCTCCCACGACGCTCGTTGGGTTGTTCGGCCACGATACACCGAAAACAGGCGGGCGCGAGCGCCATTCGCTGCTCAACCCTTGAGGTCAGCCTGGAGCTCTATGTGCAACAAGATACCGGCAGCCTGGCCGTGGTGACCGCTCGAGTGGAGTCACAAATTCGCGCCTAATGCGACCGCAGCTAATGCGGCGGCGAGAGCCGGCAGGGTCGCCATGACACCCAGCTTCAAGAAAGACCATGCGGGCACTTCGATGCCGTCGCGACGCAGCGCTGTGAGCCAAAGGATGGGGGCCAAGGAGCCAGTGACGGAAAAGTTCGGGCCAAGATCCACCCCAAGCAGAACTGCGCTAGCGATTGGCGTGGACGTGTGCGCCGCGGTAAGCGATGAGCAGATTGTTGATTAGGAGGCATGCGGTGGCAATGACCGCGGTGGCTATCCAACCCGCACGAGCGGGAATCGCTTTCGCGGAGGTTTGAACTGCGGTAGTCCCTGGAAAGCCTTACCCTCCAGCCGTTTGGCTAGCATTCTACTCATGGCTCAAGGCGGAGGTGTTCGCCCCATAGCGGCCCCACGTCGTGCCGGGAAACGGTTTGAGATTGGGCGATTCGAGGTGAAGGGAAAACGGGGGGTTGATCACCGCGAAATCAAACGATTGAGGGTGGATGTTTTCCATCCCCGTTCGCTTGAACTCGCAGTCGAATCCAGCCGCTTCGATCGTCTCCTGAACAGCGGCAATTGCGTCGCCGTGCACGTCCACGCCATATAGCATGTGACGATCGGGGCTTGCAAACTGAAGCAGCCTCGCGGAGCCAACCGAGTTGTCGAGGATGCTCACCTTCCTTTGGGGCTGGAAGATGCAGACGAATTGCCACATGAACTCCGCGATCGCGTCAGGCGTGAAAAATGCCCCAGGTGCCGCTGGCGCGCGATGTGAAGCTCGCCCTGATGGGCCACACCGCTATCCTGCGAACCGAGACTTATGATTTTCCGAAGCGGCGAGAACCAGTCCGCCTCGATCAAGTCGATCAGGTCAAGTTGTTGCATTTGGAACCTTGCAAAGAAAAAGGCCCGCATATGGCGGGCCAATGGATGAAGAAAGGTCGGTCCGCGCGGGACCGGTCAAGAAGAGCTAAAGCTGATAGAACCTGCGTACGGCCCTGCGCCGTTGGGCAAACGGCCGCCCGCCCGTCACGGCCAGCGGTGCGTCGGCCACAATGTGGCGAAGCGCTGCGGCCCTGAAAAGCGGCGAGTAGCGGTCTCGCGCCCTGACGATGGAAACCAGCAAGCCATGTGGAAGCTGGTGCGTGTCAAAAACACACCGCGAGAACCGGGTTAAGCGTTGACGGATCATCATTCGTCTCCGCATTAATTCCGCTGGCGGCTGGCGAGGTGTTCCGCGCCATACTCACTGATGAACAACGAGAGTGCATCCCCCACCTGATGGGCGAATTTGAACTGCCACTTTTCGTTGAACATCACGACATCGAGTCCATCGAACGACACCTTTTCGCGCGTATGGAACTCGTAGTCGGGGAGTCGGCCGCGCGTGAGCTGTGCAGCCAGCGCGTGAAACCCTAACTCCGACGCAAACGCCCCCAGGCCTCGAGCGAGCCCAGCAACTGTCGACTGGCAATGGTAGGTGGCTCGCCTGGCGCTCGATCGGGAAACATGTTCGCTCCAGATACGTGCATCCAGAACGATCGCGCTACCTGTGCGCTTGATTTCCGAATCCGGCCTCAGGCTGAATCCATCGATCACCAACTTTGCAGCCTGAACCAACCCGATCCGCTTGCCAGCGTCGCCGCTGTAGGTACGTTCGAGGTGCGCCCAAAACGCATCGAAGTCGGGGCATTTGCCAGCCGCCAGCGCGCCAGAAATGTTGATCGACGCGTTTTTGAGTTCCGTCTCGCCTTCAATTTCCAACCGTCCTCCCGCGGGGGAGAAACGGCGGATCGCTTCGAGCACGAGAACGTGCGAAAGGCGATTGCAGAAATTGGCGAGCTCGCGGTCCGTCTCATAGTCCGCGCGAGTTTTCACCGCACGGTAGGGATACTCTGCGTCATGCGGAAACGCGGCAACCTCCGCCGCACATACTTCCAAATAGGCGGCCGCGGCCTTGGTCTGCGCATCCTTGAAACGCTGAACGAGTGCTCTGTACATAGTGCTTTCCTTTTTGAGAACAATGGGAAAGCACCCCCGGACGGGAGTGTTTCCCGTCTGGGTGAAGAAAGCCCGTTGCTACGGGCGTTCGGTCGATGCGTCTATGACGCGGGTGATGCGCGAATTCTATGTGATCCAATGAACCACGTGCGACGGAAAGCCGTCAATGAGACTCAGCTTTCGCATCGCGTCGCGCGGAGATATCCACAGATTTTGGGGATAAGCCTGTTGAGAACTTGTTGGGACAGCACGGCGCGCTTCGGCATGAAGCCTTTCCTGCTGAAGCCGCATAGGTGGAAACCCCTCGTTGGTGGTGGGCTTTCCGAAAATAATGGTGGCATACGTATGCCACCTGTCTTGAGACTTCAATCGACGCGATCCGACTCTTTCCAGATGTCCTTCCAGTGCTCCGTGTACTCCGTTGCCATTTCGGGCGCATGACGAAAGACGCAGGCGTTTTCCGCATGACGGTCTGATGCGGCGGCGGCCGTATAGTTGAACGACCCGGTTTCCACCGCCGTTCCGTTCAGCACCATGAACTTGTCGTGCAGCATGTCCAGCCGGTTATCGACCCGAACCGGAATCCCGGCCGTGGTCAGTTCGTGGATCTTCGAATACGCGGCGTGCTTGCCGGTGGCGTTTTCCGTCGTATCCGCAACGACCGCCACAGTCGCGCCGCGCTCCTTCGCCTCGATAAGCGCCCGGGCGATCGGTTGCGACGTGAGCTCGTAGGCCGCAACGAGAATCATCGAGTGAGGCCCCGATACTTCGTCGATCGCCTTCAACACGACCGGCAGAGCTGTACCCCTCGGCGAATAGCCGCAATCGTGCGTCAGGCCAGATTCTGCGATCTCCTCTGCCGAGACGGCGGCCGACGCGGCAATCAGCCCGAAAGCAGCACAGGCCGTGAAGCCAACTTTCAAAGCGATCAAAGTAACTTTCCTCATGGTTGGGTTCCTTTAAGAATTGGAGGCTCCTACGGAAAAAGCCCCGGCCTCCCTTATTCAGGGAGACGCGGGGCGTAGAACTATGGGATTGAACCGTGCGTGTGGGGTGCGCGCGATTCAGGCTGCAAGTGCTTCGACGTCGATTACCGCATCGGCTTCCTCGACCAGTTCAGGCGTGTGCGAGATGAAAAACTCCCGATCAAGCCCGCCCTGCTTGAGTACCTCACGCTTCATCCGCATTAACTGACGTTTCCTCCTGGGATCGAGAGGACCGTCCGTTTCATCCGTAAAAAGCGTCCTATAAGGCTGGCCAGCCGTGCGTCCGATGTACAGCGGAATGCCGCGTGTCAGACACTCGTTGATCCAGACCTTCTCGCCACCCGACATCATGGAGACTGCCTTCGTGCTGTCGTTGTCGGCGTCGTGCACGAGGATGTCGAAGCCCTCGCGCAGTTCGCCACTGGCCAGCGCTCGCTGCGTCCGGATCTCCACCGTAAAGCGGGGCCCGTAACAGGCGAGCAACAGGTCGTTGACCAACTGGGTCAGCGCAGGACCGGCGTCGTCGATCGTGAGAGCGACTACACCGTCATTGCCGAGCCCCTTGGCCAAAAGCTTCCACTGAGCGATTTCATCCGACAGACGGTTCGCACGCGCTTGCGTGGCGTCTAATCCCGCCAATTCGGCCTTGATCACGTCAGCTTCGGCCTGGCGTGTAGCTTGAGAGCGGATCAAACCTTCGATCTGCCCTTCGATGCGTGCCAGTTCGTCGCGGTTGGCCTGAAGTTGCCGGTCAACATTTGCGATTTCTCCAGCTACGTCGACACCACCCAGGCGTGCGACTTCAGCGGTAACTTGCTGGAGTTGCTCGTTCAGGCGCCCCGCTGCTTCGCGGTGACGGTTCACGACCTCGCCGAGCTCCTTTTCAAGCTGCGCGATTTCAGTCTCACACGCGGTGAGGCCTTCCTTCGCCTGCTCAATCAGGGGCGCTCGCGCCGCCAGTTCCGTCGCCTGCTGCAGATCACGACGGGCTTGTGCCAGTTCGGCATTCACCTTGTCGAGTTCGGAGCGTGCGACTTGAAGCTTCGCAAGCTCGGGCAAAAGCGCCTTTGCCCGCTCCTGCTTCTGCGTGTACGTTTCGCCAAAGCCTTGCGCCAGAGCGCAACGCGATACGCCTTGACCCGTTCGGACTCAGCCACCGAGGTTGCCGCGCTTTCGCCAGCAGCCTTGCCGGACTTGTCACCCGCCGCTTTCGGCGACGAAGTGCCTTTGCCCGTGCTCGACGTCTTCGGATCAGCCGCCGCCTGCGCAGCCTTTTCAGCCTTGAGGCGATCACCGACCTTCTTCATGTTGCAGACGGTATCGAAGCACTGGCCGCGGTAGACCTTGCCGATCGAATCCGGCAGGCCGCTCACGGCGACGCCGTAGTGCTGGCAGGCATGGCAGGCTTTCGCCTGTTCCTCGCCCACACCGCTCGGGCCGTCGACCGATAACTGGACACGCGTGTTGTTGTCTCCAACGCGCACGATGCGCACGACCGGATACTCTTCACGTAGTCCGGTCGCAACCGTTTCAATCTGCTTATCGGTCTTTTCGTTGAAGCAGGCCCGGTTCGTACAGTTCCCCGTGCCGATCGCTTCGCCGAACATTTCCGTCTGCAGAGACGAGTTGTGCGGACAGGCCGCACAGTCGCTCTTGTCGAAGATCGCCGATGCGAGCGCGCACGAGGCGTTCTCGATGACCTTCTTCAACTCGGCAACCGTCTTGTTCTCGGAAATGATCACGGGCAGGAGCACGTCCTGCTTGTCCTTTCCAAGTGCCGCCAGCAGTTCGCCATGACCAAGCTTGATCTGGCGAGTGTTCAGCGCTTCGAGTACGGTCGAGCTGCAGTTCATGAGCGCGAGACGCGATTCGAACTTGGCACGATCCCAGCCGACAAGTCGCATGGCTTCGTCGCGATCGCCCTTGCATAGGCCAACTGCCGCGGCCGCCGCAATGGCTTCTTCGGAAGGTGCCATGTCATCGCGCTGGGTGTTTTCTGCGAGCGCGAGGATGCGTGCGCCGACTTCATCAAGATCGTCACGAAACATGACGGGCATGTCGAAATCTTCGCCGAAGACTTCAAGGGCGGCACGACAACGGCGGGCCCCAGCTATCAGCGCGTAGGTGCCATCATCGATAGTACGTACGACCACCGGCTGGGCAAGGCCCTGCGCACGGATCGACGCTGCGAGTTCGGCCATCTTGACCGGATCGAAATAGACCCGGGGGTTGTACATGGAAACGATGGAACGAAGGGGAACGGTAGGTTGCTGCATGGCAGATCTCCGATTACGGGAACCTGCTCCCTGTCGGGAATGGTTCCCGAGGGGGTTAAAAAGAAAGGATTGCCGGCGTGCCGGTAGGATTCGATGCGTCAGTGACGCGAGGTGTAAGGGGATTTTCTCGCGTGCGCGTGCGCGAGAAATCCGAAAAGCTCTGAAACTGCACCGGCTTTCACATGGAAACGGCAACACAGTCAAAAAAAAACCGGCCACAAGGGCCGGTCCGGTTCAACGTCATAACAAACTAGAACAACGCGAGTTGCTCGACCTTTCGGAGGAACGCCTCGTTGTTCGGCACTGCATCAACGACGGATTCGAACAGATCGAGCAGCGCGGTTCCACCTGAATCAGGGGCATCTGCAAGCTCCATCGTGTCCACCGCAACAGGCGCGATCGCAACCGCTACGGCATCACCGTCCGCGCTTTCCGGCGCGACTGCATCCAGCTCGGCAGCGGTCCGCTCGAGGACGTCCGTACTTCCCTACTTCCTGCTCGCCATCGCTCTGCTGCTCGCGCTCGGATTCGAGTTTGTGAATGGCTTTCATGACACTGCGAACGCGGTCGCGACCGTCATCTATACCCACTCCCTGGCGCCGAACTTCGCTGTCGGTTGGTCGGGCGCGTGCCACTTCCTCGGCGTGCTGACTTCGACCGGTCGCGGTTGCGTTCGGCATACTGCAGCTACTGCCGGTCGAACTGATTCTGCAGGTGCGCAGCAGCGGCGGCTTTGCGATGGTGTTTGCGCAACTCACTTGCAATCGTTCGTGAGGTGTTCGACGCGCATCACCTCAGTCTTGGAAGGACGTGCGGGACCACTGATCTCGTTTCGTGGTGTCGTCAGTGCTCAGTAGTGGTAACGGCACGAGACGATATTTATCTGTGTACTAGTGATCTCATAGACGAGTCGATTCGTATCATCGAGGCGGCGTGACCACAAACCTGTCAAGTTCGCCTTTAGAGGTTCGGGTTTGCCGATGCCCTCGAATGGCGTGCGCTGAACGTCTTTGACGAGTTGATTGATGCGTTTGAGTGTCTTCTTGTCCTGCCCCTGCCAATAAGCATAATCATCCCATGCCTCGGCAGTCCACATGATGTTCAGAGCGCTCATTCGCCCTCGTCAATAAGCTTGCGAGGCTTGACCTTTCCTGCACGCAATTGCCCAATGGATCGCTCCAGATGCGCAACGTTTGTCGGAGAGCGCAGAAGGTGTACTGTCTCCATTAGGCTGTCGTAATGCTCTTGTGACATGACAATCGCATTCGGTGCATCGCGCCGGGTTATGAGCGTAACGTCCACGTCATCGACGACCTGATCAATAACTCGCTTAAGATTGGCTCGTGCGTCGCTAAACGGGATTGTGCGCATATGTCCTCCTCAAAAGGCAACCTGTGCTCAAACAGGTAGAGTGTATCATACGCGCGTCAACCTGTACTATTACTCGTACAGGTTAGACTGAGTCGCTTTTCCGATTCGGTGTGCTGCTGGATCGGGCAGTCCGAGAGCCGCGATCATCCGCAGACGAAAGCGGCGAAGACGACGACGGCCGCGATTGCGGCGTACTTCCGACCATCGAAGATGCGCATTTAGCGGTGTCCGTCGCGGCGGGCTGCTCGTTCGGAAATCGGACATACAGCATAACTGCGGCCACAGCGAGCCCCAACAAAACGGCAAGGCGAACTGCTTTCATTGCGCAACTCCGATGACGAAGAGGTAGTCGGATCGCCGGAGGGGCAACCGATAGAGAAGCCCGCGATCGAGACCGGGAGGCCTGAAGGTTGATCAGGATGCGAAGCTCGTGACGTCGATTACTGCGTCTGCTTCTTCGACCAGCTCTGGCGTTTGATAGATGAAGAACTGACGCTCAGATCCACCAACGCGAAGAACCTCTCGTTTCATCCGCATGAACTGGCGCTTGCGATCGGGATCCAACGGGCCGTCGGCTTCGTCCGTGAACAGCGACGAAAACCGCTTGCCCGAATGGCGAGCAAGGTGCAGCGCGATACCGCGCGTAAGACACTCGTTCATCCAGACTTTCGCCCACCCGACATCACAGATCCGTCCTTCGTGGTGTCGTTGTCGGCGTCGTGCATCAGAATCTCAAAGCCCTCTCGCGCTTCGCCCTTCGCTGTTTCCGTCTGCGTGCGAACCTCGATCGTGAAACGGGGTCCGTAGCATGCGAGAAGCAGATCATTGACGATGCCGGCGAGCGCCGGGCCCGCGTCGTCGATCGACAACGCGATGATTCCGTCGTTACCGAGCCCTTTGGCGAGCAACTTCCATTGGGCGATCTTGTCGGAAAGCCTCTGCGCTTGCATCCGAGATTCCGGTAACCCCGGCGAGCTCCTTGGCAACCGCTGCCTGTTCAGCCTCCTTCGCGCTCTGCTGCCGGATCAGTGTCGATCTGGCCGTCAAGGCGATTGAGTATTTCGCGCGCCGCAGTGAGTGCAGTCTCGTCTGCATTAAGTGGGCCAACGACATCGTCAGCCGAGAGCGTCTGCAGTTCCTTTCGGACTAGATCGGCCTGCTCGGCGATCACTTTGGCACGGGCTCCCGACTTTTCCACTCGCGCGGTTTCGTCTTTCTCCAGTTGAACCACCTTGCCTTCATATCGCGCGAGCGCCTGAGCAGCTGCGTCCAGTCCGCCCTTGCGAGCGGCCAGCTCGATCACCGTTTTCAATTCGGCTTGCGCCTTATCGAGAGCGACCTTTTCGTCGTGCACGACTTGCTTCGCAGCGTCGACACCGGCTAAGCCGCAGATAAAAGACCTGCGCTTGCTTAGTCGTGATCGTCGGCGGGATTTGCTGGTTGCGCTGCATAGCTGTCCTCTCGTGTGGCCGACTAGCCGGCCTTTTTTGGACGGTGAAGAAGACGGGATGGAAACCGTATTGGTTTTTGCGTGATAGCGTCGTCGGCGGTGACTGGAACGACTTGGTAGCGATCGTCAGCGTGTAATGCTCGAAGACTGTAAGCGTCCACCCAAGGCATCTACCCCGACGTGAGCACGATCGACATGCTGTCGAATTTTTGGCGGAGCATGTTGATGGAAAACAAGGAAGTCGTGACGGTCACCCCGCG
>NZ_CADIKM010000086.1 GCF_902859895.1 Pararobbsia alpina | reverse complement strand
CAGGCGCCGCGCGCCGGGGGTGACGGATACCGTGCTGCACTTCGCGACGATCATTACCCCGGATGCCGACCCGGTGAAACGGCGCGGCATGCTCGACGTCCTCGAACACTACTTTGCCGACAAGAACGCATCGCCGCTCGGCGCGACGCCGCCGCTACGAAGCTCGCGCAAGATGATGTTCATGGTCAATCGCCGTTGGGAGTTGCATGTGTGGGAGCTTCACGGCCCGCCGGCGACCTGGCACGACCAGCTCAGGCAACATCTCGCGCAGCAGCCTGTGTTCGCGGTGCTATCGGGACTTGGCGGCCGGAACTGGGCGCCCGTCCACGAGTTCTGCGAGCAGGAAGCCGTGCCATGTCTTTTTCCCAACGTGGATGTGCCGGTCGAATCGGAGCACGACTTTTACTCTCTGTACTTCTCGAAGGGTGTTCTGCTCGAGGCCGACATGATCGCGAAACGGATTGTCGATACCCGTGCGGACTCGTCGGCCGGAGTGGTAAAAACGGCGCGACAGATCTATCGCGCGGGCGATAGCGGCGAGGCCGGCGCGCAGGCGCTGAGTATCGCGCTCAAAGGGCATGGCATAGCGATATCAAACCACGCGCTGGCGCCAGGCGAGAGTGTCGCCGCCGCAATGCGAAGTGCCCAAGGCGCGGATGTACTGGTGCTGTGGCTCCGTCCGGCGGACATCGCCGCCATGGGCGACAAGCCCCCTGTGTCGACGAAGGTTTTTGTATCTGGACTGATGGGTGGCCTCGACCGCACGCCGCTACCGGCGAACTGGCGAGGGACGGCGCGTCTTGCTTATCCGGTCGACCTACCGGAGAAGCGACGCGTGCGCGTCGACTATGCGTTCGGATGGTTCGCGATCCGGCAGATTCCGATCGTCGACGAGCGCGTGCAGGCGGACACCTATCTTGCCTGCGGACTTCTCGCGGAGACGCTCAGTCACATGGTCGATGCCTTCGTCAGGGACTATCTCGTCGAGCGCATCGACGACATGCTCGAACACCGGATCCTCACTGGCTACTATCCACGGCTGACGCTGGCGCCTGGTCAGCGATATGCATCGAAGGGCGGCTATATGGTCCGTTTTGCCGAGCCGGACCGGGTACGGCTAGTCGCCGACGGGGATTGGATGGTGCCTTAAGAGATGTCTGAATGCACACGCTATTCCTGCCGAAGTGCATTAGAAAGCCCCAGATGCCAGGGCCCGAGCGTCGAACTCTCGGCAGTGCGTCAGCTGGACATCGTTGCCCCGTTCGGACAGGTCATCAAGGAACAACCAGAAGCGGCGCAGGAAGCTGACATAGGAAGTCGGGGTATAGGCGCCCCAGCTCGTTGCGCAGACTCTAGACTAGGTCGATGACCCGGTCGCCTTGAATCAGGACGCAGGCTTTACGATCGAGTCTTTGACGGCGGAATGCCATGGCCGAGTTGGCTACGTCGCATGCGCGTGCGCTCACGAGCCGCTCAAAATAAAAAGTGATCGTCCAGCAATCTGAAGACGACCCAGCACTCGACGACGTGCAGATTGGGCTATCGCGCCCGACAGCCAGCGAGTTCCCGACGATCCGTACGCGGCTGGCAGCGTCCGTGAGTGCCGGAATGGCAGTTGAAAGCGGAGTAGGCAGTACGGCGCGCACGGCGGCGCGCCGGGCGTCGCAATCGCGCTGGGTACCGGCAGTGTGGGCGAAGTGCTCTATGCGGACGGACGGCGCAACGTGGTGGGCGGTTACGGTTTTCCCGGGGACGAGGCGAGCGGAGCATGGATCGGGTTGCGCGCGTCGCGGCACGTACAGTTCGTGATGGATGGCCGTGCGGAGCCTGACGACCTTGCGCGCGACCTGTTGTTCGCCATGGCCGTCAGAACGCGCGACGATTTGGTTCGCTGGCTGTGCGCGGCGATGCCGGGCCGCTACGCTGCGCTCGCGCCCACGATACTCGCTCATGCGCGGCACCCGGTTTCGCGCGCCATCCTGAAGGATGCGGGAGAGGAGATCGCGCGGATGATTGCGGCGCTGGATCCGGCGGGCGGCTTGCCGGTCGCGCTGTGCGGTGGGGTCGGGCGGCGCTTGCGCGAGTATTTGCGGGCACCGCTGCGAGCGCGCGTGAAGGAGCCCCGTGCGGACGCGATGCAAGGCGCGTTGCAGATTGCACTCAGACTGGCGGAAGCGGGGAGGTGAGCAGAGGGGCGAACGGGAGTGATTTTCCGTTCGCCCCTCTGCGAGCCCGGCGGCTGCGTTGGCCATCCCTTTTTGTCGATTGCAAACGATTTCGGTGACGAAGGGGGATGAGGCATCGCCTGGATTGTCGCGGCGCACGCGCTTTAATAATTTCCCTCGAAAGTGGTACGAACGCTATTTTTTTGAACGCTATCGTTGCGTAGACAACTGAGGCTGGAATGCCGAAGGACCGTATAACCACTGGGTTATACAGAAGTCCGCCGACGGCCACCAGTGAGACTCTGGAGCGCCTTCGCCAGTGCGGCATCCTGATTATAGGATGTGACTATCCATGTTGAATGGAGCGTACTCGAGTAATGCTTATTCGCAGGGGGGCATCAACTCGGTTGCTCCATTTAAGCTCATCCCAGCCGCCATCGGACACGGCTGGGAAAAGCAAAAGCGCAACCAAGCGAAGCGGTGCCGAGCGGCTCACGACCCTGCTGGTCCCCACACGATGACGCTTCCGTGCCAAAGCGTTTTCCTCCGCCCATCTACGGATGACTTGTGCTCCTTGAAGAGGAATGCGCTGGCACTCCGAATGTAAAGGCGACAACAGGCGCACCTCCTTCGGGCCCGTTCATTTCCTGATGCAAAGAGACGGGCACGCCTGGCGAAGCGCGACTTACCAGAATGCTGTCTGGGGCGAAATCATTGAAACCGACTGCGGCGGCGGCATCCGGCCCTAAGCTCCTCAATACTTCCGGCATTGCCGCGGGCGGCACGTCCGTCGGCAGATGACCTGGATTTCGCCCGATCGTCGTCCACCCCACTTGCAATAACGTCGCTCGTTTCTCCAACATCTTGCCGCACTCCTTGATTTGCTGGCTCACATGTCGCCACGTCTCCAAGAGCATCAGAACCACAGACTTCACTGCCTCGACGGAAGGGTCTGCTGCGAGGACCTGTTGACCTGCATCGTGCGGAACTTCACTAGCTGCTGGCGCATCCGGTGCAGCGCCAGCACTACTCGCTGCGCCTCCGTCTTCACCGCCACCGCCTTGCCCGGTTGCTGCACCGCCATGCAGATCGCCCGGGCATCCGCCGCGTCGCTCTTGTTGCCCATCACGAACGCCTTCACGAACTTCGCCGGCATCAGCTTCAGATGGTGCCCCATCTCCCTCAGTCGGCGTGCCCAGTCCCGTGAGCGGGGCCACCGGTCCGATTCTCAGCTCGCTCCGTGAGCATACTTCAGCAACCCACGTTTGATGGCTTTATAAAGCGTCGGGCCAAGCTCAGCCAGATGGATCGCAGCACCGCTGAAGCCGTGCTCGCTCAGTTGCCTGACGCCTTTACACATTTCAACGAGGTCCATCCGCACTCAGCGTTGAAATTGAAATCGCCTCGCATGTTCCGGAGGGAGCTGGCGCGTCAGGCTCGGGAAAATGACCTCAACTAAGCGCTAGATCGTGTCCGGTTAAACGGGGGCAAGATCATGCTCACCTGGAGTGAGCACGCATAGATGTCGAGATTCACTTCACTTTGAAAGTAGCAAGGTGGTAATCACAAGACTGTGCGGCCACTACCGCTTGATCTTAAGATACGCCCGGCTGATTGCGGGCCGCGTATGCACCCACAGCCGCGAGGCGATCCACAACGCCGACCGGTCGCGCACCTCGAGTCGAGAAATCGAGCGACCGGCGCCGTCGTCGTTTCCGGGATAATTCGAGCCCGTCTCGCATGTGTAGAAATGTCGGAAACCCGCCTGACTGGCGACGCGTCGATAGTCGTCGTCGTAATAGCCTTGAGGCCAGCACAGATGATCCGAGGCCGCACCAAGCCGTGCTTTCAAGGTCGTGCGTGCGGCGATGAGATCACGAGCGAGTCCCGCGCACTTATCGTCCGCATTGGTTGACACTTGGTCCCATCTCACATGGCTATGCGTGTGGCTGTGAAATTCGAAGGTTCCACCATCACGCATTACATCGATCTCTGACCATCGGAGAATCGTCCGATCGGCGTCGCCGTTTTCGATCGCCACTTCGCCATCGCGATGATTGAGTAGTGGAGGCAACTTGGGGCCTGAGCGCGCGCGCATGGGTCCTTCGCCGATCCAACTCGTCACCAGAAAGCATAACGCGGTCAAGCCGTGTGCTTGCAGAACTGGATGCGCATGCACCCAGTTGTCGAGATAGCCGTCGTCGAATGTCAGCATGACGGACTTTTTCGGCAATGGCTCTCCCGCCAGATAGGCGGCGAGTTGCGTGCTGCCTATCGTCGTGTAGCCCGACCTTGCAAGGTGCGCCATTTGCGCGGCGAAATGACCGAGTGATACCGTAAACATGCCCGGCGTCGTGCTGATATGGTGGTACATCAGCACGGGCACCGCTCTAGCGGACCGGGTCATGTCGCCGCCCGCCACCGATTGCCTGCCTGACGCCGACGATTGATACCGCGCCGATATAAATCGATGGTCTCGTTCGCCATGCTCTCAACTGTGAAATTGCTATCTGTCTTGATACGCCCGGCCAGTCCAAAACGCGCGCGCAATGGTGGGTCGTCGACCAGGCGTGTGAGGGCGCCACGTAATGCATCCACGTCCTGTGCGGGCACCAGCAAGCCGTTCACGCCAGAGTCGATCAACTCGGGTACGCCGCCCACGTGCGTGCCGATCACCGGCAGCCCCATCGCCATTGCTTCTATGAACGCCTGGCCGAGCGCTTCCTGATGGGTCGGTAGCACGAACAGATCACAGCCACGCAACACGTTGTTGATGTCCTTGCGGAAGCCCAGCAAATGAATGCGATGGGATAACCCGAAGCCGTCGATCATCGACTTGAGCCTGTCAAACTCTCCACCCTCGCCAGCGATGACTACATGTAGATGCGGTCGGTCGATCATCATCGGCCTCACCGCCGCGATCAGATCGGCGTGCCCCTTATTCCCGCGGAGCATCGCCACGATTCCAGCGATAACAGCGTTCGAATCAAGTCCGAGTTCGTCGCGCAGCGTTGAATGCGTGAGTGGCTCCGGTTTAATGATGCCGTCATATATCGTCTCCACACGGCTTTCCTGCACACCGGCGGAAATCAGATAGTCGCGCACGTAATGACTCACCGCGACGACGCGATGAGGGATCCAGTTGTACGTAGCCAGCGACGTAATGGGCAGCGCCAGATGACGCGTCCGGACGATGAGTGGCGTTCCCGCAAGACGGCCTGCCATGCCGGCGATCAGGCTGTCATGACCGCTATGCGTATTGAGCACGTCAAAGCGACACTGGTCGAGAACCGACCGGATGGTTCTCCAGGATCGCGCATCGGCACCGCCGCGCATGCGCGCGTGATGAACGGTAAAGCCTTCGGCTTGCGAACGGACCCCGAGTGTTGCATCGTCAGGACAGACGAGTTCCACGTTATGACCGAGCGCGCGTAGCGCAATCATCTCTTTCAGTGTACGGACTTCCTGGCCGCCCCAACCCCTTGATGACTCGCTATGAAGAACGCTTAGTGTTTTCATGGGCTGACTGCCTCCAGGCAACCATTTTTTTCGCCGGGGGTCGGGATAGTAATATTCGTAATATTACGCTCAAAACAAAGCGCTCGGGACTCAAGCCATGAGGGTGGATGGGCTTTAGCGATGTTTAGTTGCCGCGTTCGTAGTTCGCAGTTCGTGGTTTTCTGGCGGGTCTGGCGGACGGGTTAGCCGCCGTGACGAGAAGCAAACGTTTGGCATCGGCGATGGTCCCTTGTCGGGGGAGGACCAGACATTGGTAGACTTCGCCTTCGGTCGACTGAAGCGATCTATCAGGCGGAAACCGGCTACGACGTCGCGGGAATTTCACGAAGGGCCGTCTTTGACGCCGTTCGAGACACTCGCCGTACATTCACAAGGGTCCGCCTCCAGACCAACGTGATCGTTCGATCCACACGTATCTCCTGGGACGAAAGACCGGTTGCGCGCCCCCTCGCCACCGGTGTTCGATCCACACGTCGCCCACAGGACAACTCTCGATGACATCTGTCCGACGGCGTTGTGCCTTCATTTTCGAGATTCGCAGCACGCGTTGAAATCCCGGCCTCGTACATAGCCCGGTCCAGTCGGACCATCCGGCGCGAGGCCGTTTCCGACAGCTTTGCACGTCGTTCCATTCCGCATTATTGCCCACCATTCTCAAAAGGCAGCTTCCAGACGGTCACGGTGTTTGTGTTGTCGTCGACCGCCGCAAAGCGCACGAACTCTTGACGCGCCTGCTCGAACGCCAGCCCGAATGCACTGGCTGGAGCCGGGTCGATGGGAAGCTGCGCGACGAAGCGGCCTTGCGGCGTGAATTCAACGATTTCGCTTGGCTGATTCGGATCGCTGTTGATCGCATCGCCGTTCGCGACGAACAGATGGCCGTTCGGTCCGAGCGTGAGCGCGATCGGGCCGTGGAGATGAGCGTTGTCCGCATAGATCGGCACACCCTTGCCACCGTCGTGCTGCGAATTGCCCGCACCGAATACCGCGAAGATCGCGTTATCGACGGTGGACGCAACATAGAGTACGTCGCGCTGCGGATTGTAGGCGAGTCCGGTCGGGCCTACGACCAGCGCCGCCGGATCGCCCCGAAACGGGTAACCAGAGGCGATCCGCGTGGCGCGGTCGAGGTGGATGCCGTTGTCGTCAATGCTCACATCGAGGCGCACGACCGTCCCGTTGAGCACGTTCGATACGAAGACCTTTGCATGGTCGCCCTTATCGAAGATTGTCAGATCCCAAGGCCCGTCGATCTTCGCCGTCGCAGGCGTCCATTGCGCGACGATGCCACCGGTTCGATTCAGCACTAGCAGCACGCCGGGCTTGATTGTCTTGAAGGTACCATCCGTGGTCGGCACGCTGCCGACCAGCACGAAGCCGCTTTTGAGAACACCGAGTGCGGTGCTCAGGCCAAGACCGGGGGCACCCTGGAAGAATGTGACCGGCTTGTCGTTCGGCACGATCTTGACGATTGTCGTGCCGGTGCCCTGCGCGTTCTGCGCGTTGTTAAAATTCGACACCAGCAGGTCGCCTGCGGCGATCGTGCCGAAGCGGGAGAATCCGTCGGGCACGAAGGCGACGCCGTACGGATTGAGGTCACCGTTGGCAGGCACCGTCGATGACGTGACGGAGGACGGCGGGAGCAGCGGCGTGAGCTCGCCGGCAAGGGCGGAGCCCGCTGGCGAACAGGCGAGACTGACGCCGTAGAGGGTGGCCAGCAGCAGGTGTTTCAGCGTGCGGCCCTTTGCACGGACAACGCGCTGGCGGGGGTGTCGGTCGATTGTCGGACTACAGCCGTGTGTGATGGGGTTCATGACTGGGCTCTCCAAGAATGCCGCGGGGCGGGCGCGTTGTTGTCGCTGCACGCAATGCGTGCCGGCCGCCGCAAGCGAATTTCGCCCGTGCCCACGCGATGGGTACTAGCACCGCTGTCCTGCAACTCTAACGCGCGTCGCGCAGCGTCGGCAACGGTGGGGGCGAATCCTGCAAACAGGCAAACACGGACCCGTTGCCGGCGGGTGCGTGGCAAGCGAGGCGTGCTTCATACACAACGGAAGTGGATCGTCCGTGCAAAGTAAACGGCTGGCAGGAATAAATATTCCAGCGTGACAGGCGGCACGGGGTTGCCCGTCAGGGCACGCCAGTCCGTTGAAGCAGTTACTGGCCGCTATGGATCGCGGCGTTCGCCCGTTGCGCCGATGGGATAAGCCGCCATCATCTTCGAGTGTCCGGTCCTCGGCTGCTCTGCGGACCTTCGCCGCGACTGCGTGATGGGCGGCTCCGGGTCGGGTTGCGCCGGTTGCGAATCGTCCCAGTTCGGTTGCGGATTCAACCGATGGACGCAACACATTGATGAAATCGCTTTGCCGGTGTTTCGAATTCTAGTGTTTTTCTCGGTCGTTCGTTCAGCGTCTTAGCGACCTCGTTAAGATTGGCTCGGGTGTAAATCGACAGGTCGAGGCCTTTGGGGAAGTACTGTCTTAACAACCCGTTCGTGTTCTCGTTCGACCCTCGTTGCCATGGGTTCTGTGGATCGCAGAAGTAAACTTTGATGTCGGTCGCGACGGTGAAGCGCTCATGGTCGGCCATCTCCTTGCCTCGGTCCCAGGTCAGCGATTTGTAGAGCTCCTGCGGCAATTTGGCAGCATGTTTAATTAGCGCATTGACTACCGTCTCAGTATCTTTGCGATCGACCTTTACGAGCATCACAAACCGAGTCTGGCGTTCGACGAGTGTTGCGATCTGACCGTTTGCGCTGCCGAAGAGCAAGTCTCCTTCCCAGTGACCGGGGATCGCGCGATCTTCGACGCTGGCCGGGCGTTCGCTGATCGATATCGTGTCACTGATTTGACCGCGATCTCCGCCTTTCGTCGTAAAGTCCAACGGTCATTCGCTCACGCGGAGTCGCCTGCCGCTTGTCGGCCAATCCGGACGATTGCGGTGGGCGGTCCAGTCCTGGGAAGGTCCGTTAGAGGGACACACCAATATGAGACTGGGATCGGCCGATTGCGTTGAGGGCCTAGGCGTCGGCAGGCGGGCTTTGCGCCCGCCGCTGCGTGTCTCAGCCTTGCGCCTGCGTCTCACGCGCCGGTTCGAAAGCCGTATCCCC
>NZ_CADIKM010000085.1 GCF_902859895.1 Pararobbsia alpina | reverse complement strand
GGACCTGCGTTCCAATATCGCCGCCGAAGCACGAGCGAAGATCGTCTACGAGCGGTTGATGAACGTGACCGACGATGCTGAAATCCGCGAAACACTCGGCTTTTTGATGACACGTGAAATTGCGCATCAGAAGTCGTTCGAGATGGCACTACATTCCATACAGCCGAACTTTCCTGAAGGAAAGTTGCCCGGATTGGAACAATTTTCCAGCGTTTATTACAAAATGTCGGCCGGTGATGGCGCACCTCGCGGACCGTGGAACCAGGGGCCTGAATGGGAATTCGTCGAGTCACCGCAAGCTGCGGTGGATGGTGGCGACGGCACGGCATCGGTCGCTTTGCCCGGCGATGCTGCGAAGACGCTCCGGGCATTAGCGAGTCGGACCGCATCGGGCGTCAACATCGATCCGAAGGCACACTAGGGGGCGGCCATCGCCCCCCGGGCATTGCGCCGCGCACCCGTTCGGGCGCCCGGCGTCTCAGCACATTAGAAATGCGGGGCAAGGCTGCTTCCGACATACCGATAATCGCGGGGGATGCGCCCCGCCAGATCCTCCCGGCAAAGGCTCACAGCGGTAACGAACGCCTGAGCTGCAAGGGGGGTTTGTGACTATCGTTTCGCCGCCCATGCTGGTGGCGTCGGCGCACAGCTGCTTTTGATGGCGGCCAGAACTAGGGGAAGCGGCACCGCAGGAATTTCCCTCTCCCGGTCGCTGCGGCGGCACGCGCACCTTGGCGCGAGTCTTAGCTTCGCAACCCGTGTAATCCCGTGAGCGGGCTCGCATTGCACCCGCGCCCCTGGAAGGGTGCGATTGGCTCAACCCCGAACGAAACCCCGGCAACGTCACTCTTTTGTCCCGGTCAAGGTGTGCAAAAGTAATTTGTTTAGCTATTTAACTGTCTGCGCGCCGGTCTAGGAATGGTCGTTGCACAAACAGGTTACCCACACGCGGTACCTAGACAGACCGTCGTTTCGGAATCCTTAGCTCTTGGAGAATTGATATGCGCCTACTTTTTACAGGGGAAGGTCTTCCCCGTATCTCATGGGGTGCCGTTATAGCCGGCGTCATCCTATCGCTCATTACTTACCTGCTTTTGACCGTGCTTGGAACGGCCATTGGCGCTTCTGTGTTGTCCCCCCTCACCCGGCCTGACCCGGCGCGCGGCTTCGCATTCGGCTCAGGCGCTTACTTGATTGTCATGACGGTGATCGCAGTGTTCGTTGGGTCTTATTTTGCTGGCCGTTGTGCGCCAGTGCTGGGCTGGCTCCATGGCCTGCTCGCGTGGGCCGCGATGATCCTCCTGGTGGCCTATGGTGCAACGTCCCTCGTGGGTAGCGCTGTGAGCACCGCGGGCAGCATGGCGTCGACCGGTGCCACTGTCGCGGCCGCCGCAAACCCGTCTGGCGCGAGTGGAACGATGATGGATTCCCTCAAAGCGCAAGTTCAAGGCGCAGTCGCCTCGGCGACAGCTCAAGCGTCAAGTCCGCAAGCAGAAGCCGATGCACGGCAGGCAGCGGATACGGCGGCTCGCGGCGTCGCGCGCGCCTCGTGGTTCTCATTCGCCGCGCTTGTGATCGGCGCGATCATCGCGATGGTCTCGGGTAATGTGGGTTTCCGTCATCAGCCGCCGTTCGAAGACGCAGGCGGCAATGCACGCGATGACCTCGCCGTGCGGACTTCCGAGCGCGACGCGCCCCCCACTCGTGCTGCGCACTGAGCAGGCATCTTCGAGACGGGAGTACAGGCATGAACACGCACAATGAACCGACGCCGACCGTTGACGGCGCGACGACGGCCCTGCTCGCGACCGAGGAACGTCTGGCGGTGTCGGCACAAGAGCAGGACAAGGGCGCTGTTCGCATTCGCACCATCACACACTTCGAGTCGCTTGAGGTGCCCGTTCTCTTGCGCAGCAACGCGGTGCACATCGAACGCGTGGAAGTCAATCAATTTGTCGAGGCGAAGTTCGGCCCGCGCAATGAGGGCGACACATTGATCGTGCCAGTGTTCGAGTGCGTGCCGGTCACCGAACTGAAGTTGATGTTGAAAGAAGAAATACGCATTACGACCGTCGTCACCGAAAAGACTGATGTGCACGTCGCCGAAGTGCAACGTCAACAGGTCGTCGTAGAAAGGCGAGTCGGGAGCACTGGAGACTGGATCGCGGACGCCACGATGCCGTCCTCCGGTGCAGACGAGCCCTCTGCAAAATCCGCTTTATAAATCGCAAACCCTGGCCGCAGTTCAAGCCGCCCAATCCAATATGGAGCACGAGATGACCCAAGTTATCGTAGGTGTATTTGACTCATTTGAGGAGGCCGATGGCGCGGTCTCACGCCTCGTACAAGGCGGCCTTAGGCGTGACGACATGGAAGTGCACGCGAACGATCAGTTAGGCGCCGCTGGCGAGCGCACGGTAGACGCCGATAAACCCGCGGCGTCGACCGCGAGCGAGGAAGTCGGCGTATTCGGCAAGGTCGAGCGTTTCTTCAGCAACATGTTCGGCAGCGACGATCGACCGGAAGAAGTGGGCCACTATCAGGAAGCCGTTCGTCGCGGCGGTGCGCTGCTCACTGTCTCCGTGACCGATGAAGCGCAAGTCGCAATGGTGCGCTCAGCGTTACACGAAGCGGGTGCTGTCGATATCGACGAGCGCGTGGCGCAGTGGAAGAGCAGCGGCTATTCGGGCTTCGATTCGACAGCGAGGCCCTACACCGCGGATGAAGTTACCGCAGAGAGGCAAGCGTTCGCGGTTACGCGCGAGTCGCTCGATGTGGGCAAGCGCGAAGTGGATAGCGGTGGTGTGCGCGTCTATTCTCGAGCAACGGAAACACCTGTCACCGAGACGGTCAACTTGCGCGAAGAACACGCCACCATCGAACGCCGGCCGGTGGATCGCGTCGCCACAGCAGCGGACCTAAAAGAAGGGTCGGTAGAAATCCGCGAAACCGCTGAGCATGCGGTGGTGGCCAAGACCGCACACGTGGTCGAAGAGGTGGTCGTGGGCCGCGAAGCGACAGAGCACACCGAGACTATCAACGAGACTTTGCGCGGCACTGACGTCGAGGTCGAGCACGATGGCCGGAGAGACAGTGGGTTGAAGTCGGTGGATCCGGAACTGCCCGCTGATGCACGAAGCGTCAATGACACTAGCACTGTCACTTCAGGGAAAGCTACCTGAGCCGAGGGCGGCAGGCAACTCGTGATTTAAAGCGGTCGCCTGCCCATCCGAGCCCAAAGGGAGCAGATGTGACCGTATGGCTAGCCCCTATGTCGCGCACTTTCGCAGGGCTAGCCAAAGCGAAGCTCTGATCGCCCGCACGGACGATGTATCAGTTGTCGAAGTGGCGGCCTCGCTTACCGCATTGGAGAAAACGGAGCGGTTGCGGAAGTCAGGTTGCAGCAACGTCCCGTCGGACCGCTTCACTGACCAACGAAGGAAACAAGACCATGCAGAATGCCGAATCGAACCCAGGACAGGCCCAGCAGAACGAGATTGCTGCCCGAAGTCCTGCCCACACGCCCGCCGCGGGCTCCGCTTCCCCCGACGCAGCGACGTTGGCGAAGGAATTTGGGAGCAGCACGACGGCCAGCTCGGCCGAACCGACATTCGGGCCGAAGACGTCGAACCCGCTGCCGCCGGTGGACCTTGAGGCGCAGACGTCGGACTCGAAAGATCCGCTCGAACGCGCTCGAAGCCGGATCGTATCGGTCGATGTGGCCAATACTGGATCGACCGACAATACGGTGGACACTGACGGAAAAGCGCTGGAGGCTAAACGCAACCTGCCTGCGTGGCACGACAATGTCCTTACCTCGAATGCGACCGTCGAAAACAATGTGCCGGCGCCGGCTACCGGCCTCGGCGGAGTCGACAGCCGGGCCGGGGGCAACCTGCCCCTGGTAGCGGCCCGCCCTGGGTGGCGCGTCGTCCATTGCGGAACGGTGTACAAGGACGAAATGAACGGCTCGCGCGCCGAACAGGTAATACGGTTCGAGCGGGCCGGTTCAACCTGACTTCAGAGGACGGTGCGTACTCCAGCGCATCGTATTGACACGCCCCGCGGCGTGCGGCCCAGCCCGGCGCGGTGGGCCATTTTTTCGGCGCAATGGAGTAGAAATCAAGGGCCGGGAGCAAATAGCGATCGTGGCGGCGTCCTGGGCCAGCGATTTCTCAAAGGGCTAGCGAATACGGCGACTTTCCACTCGCTGCACCCGCAACGCCGCTGATAGCGGCGGCCTGAATACGGGCGTACCCCACGGCACCGCTACTCGCCGCGTAGATCAATTCGGACACGTGAAAATTTGCACAAGGCGGCACGCTGATTGCGTCGGCATTCGCTGTCTACGTGCCTACTGATGGCGCGTCTTCGTTCTCCTCTGCCGCGCCACCAGCGCTAAACACATGAGAGCCAGATCTACCGTCATATGCGCGCGCGACGAGCTCATTTTGCTTGTCGCCCATGAGCGCCCATCGTCGCCGCCGCGGTGATCATTGCATGGGGGAAAGATCAAATTTTCGAAACGCCACTGGGGGCCTGTCGCCGTGAACTGACAGAGGAAACGTCTATCAACCCGCTGCGGCTTCATTACCTGTTCCAGTTTGGCGGTTTAGCGAAGCGGCACTATGTGTTCTCTGCTGATCTCGCGCAGGATGCTTTGGCTGAACCTTGCAACGAAATCGCAAGCTTGCCGTCGGTTCCGTCCGGGAGAGATCGCAGCCTTGCCGGCCAGCATTCCGACGCGCGGAATTGTCTCTCTGTTTGTGACCGGGTACGGCGCAGCTTACACAGGAGGTCCGCGTGTACATAGGCCACGGCGTAGATCGGCGACCCGTGCAAGCAACTGCTGCGACGCTGCCAGCCACACAGCTGCGAACGCGGATTTGTAGCGATTACGCGTTAGCCGTGTAGAGCTTACAGCGATAGACAATGAGTTTGCCCACCACGCTAGCAATCAGCTTTCCGCTGAACAGCAGTCTTCTTTCGCTACTCGTTTCCACACTTGCTTTGAGGTCGCGTCGGAAACCGGCTTGTCGCGGGCCGCATCTATCCGCTGGCGTTCATGCCGGCACGCGCAAGATCGAGGCGCGGATTCACGTGCGCGCAAGAACGCAGGCGGCGACAGCTCGAGTGGACCTGGACTTCCTCGACGGAATACCGTACGACTCGGTGTCGTGCCACGTTGGGTTCTCGTCGGGGCGACAGTAGTGAGACGCATCGTACCGGGGTGGCTGTTACGCCCGCTGCCGCCGCCGAAATCGCGAGCCGCATTGCCGGCGTTGAGCTCGTGCCAATCGACAGGAAGACGGAAAGGGATGAGGGATCGCGTGCTCTCACGGCACCTTGCGACGGTCGGCGCCCCGTCTAAATTCGGCCGGAAACCGCGGGAAACGGTCCTCCGCATGGGTTCGGCAGAAATGGCGAAGTTCGATCATGTCGCGACCGGCCTGCTCGGCAGATTCGCATCGAAACCGACTCCTCCGTCGTGACCTCGGCGTTGCGGACAGTCCACTCGATCTATAACGTAGCCCACGGGCTCAATCGCCACGTGGCTTCGAATACTATCTTGTGCACTTGCACACCATCCTTACGGACACGACGATGCGCGCTACCGTTCAACGTCGGCATGTTGCTGTTGAAGCGAAAGATTACATGGCAGACGTTCAAGTACGCCATTCAGAAGCGATCGTGGCTTGGCGGGCCGCAAGACGGCCATATCGTTGACCCGGACTCGAATAGGAAAAGCCATGAAAATGAACGACCTCTCGGCGGAAGCAGAGCGTGCATTGCGTGCCGAAGGCTTCATGATGCTGGCGCTCAAAGCGGATCGGAGGCAGATGATGTCTCGGCGTCGCTGCGCAAGTGCAAGTTGCTCCCTGCGCGCTTAGACGCTCGAGAGTTCGCAGCGCGGGTTGAGCACGAGCTCATCGACTATCCCGTTGGCACAGCACTTCCGCATACCGCCTGCTTAAGGCCAGATTTTACGGCAACTTGTTCGAGCGTTTGGCATGGTGGCAACGGCGTGTAAATTCTTCTCGCTGCCGGAGCGATTGCAAGAGAGCTATCGTCGTGCGTCTGGAAATGGCAGGCTTCAGGCGCGAGTACAGACCAGCCGTCCGCCGCAATATCAAATGGTGCCTGGGGCCACGCGTTATGCCGTCAGGAATGATGCATATTGAGCGGGACGGAAAGATCGCCCACGCCTCGCTTGCGATCTTCGTCCGCCATCATTTTAATCGCGCGATCCCAGTGTTCGTCGGCGCGTCCCTCGGGGCACCCCTCCAGTAACCAGAGTTCATACGCCAGCAGGCGGATGTGTTCCTCGTTCCAGCTATGCATTATCAGTTCCCCCGCCAGTGGCGGCCCCTGGGTTATCGCCTGTGACCGCGCGACGTTTGACCTGCGAGACAGAGCGTGCGCCATCCTGTGATGGATGTTCCCGCGCACGTAAATCATAGCGTCATGACGACCTTGATGCATCCATCCTTTTTGTCGCGGAAGGTCTCATACATCTGCGGTCCATCCTCCAGTGAGACTCGATGAGTAATCACGAACGAGGGGTCGATCTGTCCTTGCTCAATACGTTGAAGTAAATCGTCGGTCCACCGATTCACGTGGGTTTGACCCATTCGCCAAGTCAGGCCCTTATTCATCGCCGCACCAAACGGAATCTTGTCAACCAGTCCGCCATAGACTCCCGGCACCGACAACACGCCCGCGGGCCGGCACACGTAAATCATCTCCCGCAGCACATGGGGACGGTCGGTCTCGAGCATTACGGCCTGCTTGACACGGTCGTAGAGTCCATCGAACGAACGCGTCGCATGCGACTCCATGCCGACCGCGTCAATGCATTTTTCGGGTCCTTTGCCGCCGGTCAATTCGGCCAGGCGATCCAGCACGCTTTCGTTGTCAAAATCGATGGTGATCGCGCCGCCCTCTCGCGCCATGGCGAGCCGTTCCGCGATATGGTCCATGCAGATCACCTGCCGAGCACCGAGCAAAATCGCACTACGCACCGCCATTTGTCCCACGGGTCCCGCTCCCCAAACCGCCACGGTGTCGGCCGATTCGATCTCGCACTGGACGGCGGCCTGCCACCCAGTTGGGAAGATGTCCCCAAGAAAAAGTACCTGTTCGTCAGTCAATCCTTCGGGAATCTTGACGTGCGTACGATCCGCAAATGGCACGCGCACGTACTCGGCCTGCCCCCCCGCGTATCCTCCGGTCAGGTGGCTGTATCCAAACAGACCAGCGGTCGCGTGGCCAAACACCTTGTCTGCCGCCTCCTTGTTGCGATTGCTGCGCTCGCAGGCAGAAAAATTGCCACGTTTGCATTGCTCACAGTCGCCACAGATGATTGTAAATGGGACCACCACGCGGTCGCCGACCCGGAGCGCCGTGTTGTCGTGACCGACTTCGACAACTTCGCCCATAAATTCGTGGCCCATGATATCGCCGGGCTCCATGCCCGGCATAAAGCCGTCGAAGAGATGCAGATCCGAACCGCAAATCGCACACGCGGACACCCTGATAATGGCGTCACGCGGGTGCTCGATAATCGGATCGTTGACAGTATCGCACCGAATGTCTTTCTTGCCGTGCCAGCAAAGCGCTCTCATGGAGGTCTCCAGATGCGTTGGCGCATCCGCGTCGCAGATGCTGATTCGTCCACGTCAGAGTTAGTGAGCAAAGATCGTTCCGCCTTATCTTTCCCGCTGCACGTCAGCACGCTTAATGGATCAGCGACTGCCCACTCGTCGCGATGCGATCGGCTTCAACCCCCGAATTAACTCTGATTGTGGAGCGAGGTCTCGGATGCACTGATGCCTTTCTTTGCCGCGAGGGCCTTGGCCATTTGCAAATGTTCCTGAATCGTCGGCAAGCTCTTCTGCGCCGCCGCCTTCAGGTCGGCGTTCTGCCCAGTATTGATTTCTTCCTGGAACGCGGCGACTGCCTTGGTATGTCCCTCGAGTCCTACCTTCCGAATATATGCGTCGTCGAACGCTTTGCCCTTGAGTCCCTTCAGCGAGTCCAGCACCTCCGTATCGGAGTTATCCTTCGGCACCGCTACCCCGTGAGGGGCCGCCATCTTTAGCGACATCGTCAGCTTTGTGTGATCGATCGACATATGCCGAGCAAATGACTTGACGTCCTCGTCCTGCGAGTTCTTCATCGCCAATTTAGCCGCGTCAATTTCGGTCGAACTGGACATCGAGGCTGCTTGCACGAATGCTTTGTCTGGCGCGGGCAACTTATTCGCAGCGGTCGTTGAGGCGGCCTGAGTCTGCGCATTCACTAACGGGCTTCCCGCCGCAATTACGGCTGTTAAGGCAAGGGATGCGGCAATATGTCGGGCTGTCATGATTATTCCTTTGTCAATTGAGTGCTAACCAGCGATGGTGCAAGCTGCATTCCTGACGCGGTCCATCGTGACACGGAACGTTCCGCCAATTGCTCTTCCCCACGAGTGCCTCGAGTTTGCGCTACGGATGGATTGCGGCGAGCCTCAGGCGGGAATGCCGTGCCGCCAATCCATATTGTTGGGCCCCGGTCTGGCCGAAATAGTGTTCAATACGGCTGAGCGCAGATATCGCCGCCGCGCGTCGGACAAACGTCACAGCGGTTCCCCGGGCGTCCACTACCGCGCAAGGTTCCCGTCTCCACCACCGTGCAAGTCTTGGGGCGACGCGCACCTTTGCTCCGCCCCGCGTTCTAAGTGTCGATCTATCACCTCTCACCCAGGCCCGCGACGCGCTGCGGAAGAGCCGCTCCATTTGCGGCGCACTCGGGCCAATGTGCCGTTCGCGGTGTCTCATCGTGGGAAGTTTGAAGTCGTCATTGGAACCCAATGCGGCTGATTGGCGACGTGCGGAATCGTGCGCCGGTCGCGTGGCGCCAGTCCGCCGGGGCGACCTTGGCCTGCGGCGAGCCGTCTGACCAGTCAGCACTGACATGTAAACTCGATGCCGCGGAAACGCCCTTTGCTGTCTCGCACGGTTTTTTTGCCTTGTTCACCGCTTAGGGACACGCTGACCAATACGCATCGCATAGCCGGTTGACGTGCGAATGGATGCGACGATCGGCCCGCGGGCACTGCCGATGCTGAATAGCGGGTCTCGACAGCCTTTG
>NZ_CADIKM010000084.1 GCF_902859895.1 Pararobbsia alpina | reverse complement strand
CGTGAGTTTGAGTTCCGGTGCCGGGTGCAGTCCCAGTTCGAGCCGATCTGCAAAATCGGTAATGCTCTCGGCAAGGGCGTGCAAAATGCCAGTATCGTCCGCGTGAATCGCATGCTTATACTGCGTCCAAGCAGCGAGCCCCGCGCTATAGCTCTTTAATGAGTGGGCAATCAGCCCCATAGCAGCCCAATCGAGTAGTCCCTTTCCGGCGATGAAGCCCGCCAGTGCTCGGGCCGTATACGCACCACGACTAAACCCTACGATGTAAATGCGGTCGCCGGGTTGATATTCCCGTGACAAATATGTGTATCCGCGAACAATGCGTTCGACAAGTCCAAGACCCAACGCGCCGTCGACCTTCTTCGCGATCGTATTCGTCGTATCGCCGACCCCGTGGATGTACTTGCCGACCTGAGCTTGTGCGCCAGAGCTGTCGGTAAATACAATTTCTTTTTCATTATCCGTTGGTGCGAGGAGGCCCGAACCGCTGAGCGCCTCAAATACCTTTTGCACATTGGTAGGAACACTGTCTTGTGTTTTTGTGTCTTTCGAATTAGGGCCATTCCACGTGCCGTCTAAGCACAGTACGATATTCTTCGGCATCTTCAGTTTTCCTTCCGCGCTTGTAGCGCATGTCGTGATTTTTTCCGCACTGGAGCGAAAGAAGGCAGCGCGGTTCATTTGATGTTCAATTAATCGTATTGAACAGCCTGAAGATCGTTGCATAAATAGTAACGTTTGTGTTGGGTATTTTTAATTAGTTTTCGTCGACGGCCAGATCATTTTCATCAATTAAGTTTGATCGGTATCCTCGATTTAGACGCGAAGTCGGTATGCATGCGTGCTTAACTAGCAACTCTATTGACACCGCTTGGTAGGCGAAACTCGAGCGATTGCGGCCGTTCAACTGGCGAAACGGATGCTGGATGAACGGCTGTTCCTGGCCGCACACGGAGGTACATGAACAGCCAGCACAACACCAGCCTTGGCCGATACTTAAACTTCCGTAGCCGACCCTCAACGGTCGGTCGAACCAGCGCGGCACACAAGGCGACTTCCAAGGAACAACGGACGTTCGCTGCTTTTCATCGGGAACCGAAATTCGGCCATTGCCGAAGTTCGCCGATCGGCGCAAGAGGGCCGCTCAATGAGCGAAATTGGCCTTCGTTTATAAGCGAGCCGAAGCGCTTGTGCGAACCAATCTATACGAGCACAGCCTCGTTATTTAAGAGTACACAAAAAGGAACTTCTTCGCTTCGACTCGCGAATCGAAAACGATCTGCGGCATGACGATCCTTCACGCTGCTCCGCTGCCGCCGGAATTCGATGGGCCGCAGACGTCCAGCATCAAAACTGATAGGTGACTGCGACGAGCATCTGGAATTAGCGACCAAAGCTTCGCCGCCATCGCCGTTGGCGTCTCCGGGCGTGCCCTGGAATCGGGAGGTGGCGGGGTATTCCTCCCACGAGAATTGCCGAACCAAAACACACCGTAGATGCCGTAACCGTAGGCTTGCGGGTCACTCGTATAGAGTCGGTCAAGTTGGGTCTGGGGTGCATCCCAAACTTCGGTGTGATAGTTCCGCTTGAGCTCGACCGGAATCTTAAAGCGTCCGCCGTATTGCACAACCATGTCCGCGCGCTTGCCGCCCGCCATATGGCCTTCCGGATCGATAGTTACATCGGCCTGCTCCAATCTTGATCGAAGCAAGTCGATAAGTACGTGCCGGCAACTTTCCTCCGGTTTCGGATCCGTGGGACGGCCGTAACTGTCCTCATTCCAGAATCTTTTGTAGATGTCGTTGTTCGCGTGAGATATTTGTTTTGCGATGTCTTTCAATGTGTCTATCACCAGCGCATGAAGGTCCGCTGCATTCGCTGGTGACTTGTTCGCGAGCGTTGAGATGGACTGAGTCCAGTTTGGTTGGCGGTACGCCACATCTCGACGCCGCACTTGCTGACTCGCCGCAGCATGCAAAACAAAATCGCGGTAGGTCGAAAGTCTTGGATCCTTAGATAGACGCGTGAGGCACAACGAAGCTTCCAGGGACGAATCCGCCGATATACGGTTAACCAATATTCTCAAAAACTCGGAAGCATCCCAGGCATTTGTGTTTCCACTGAACACTCCTGACGGGTGGGGCGTAGCAGGAAAGTGTTGCGCGATCAGGATGACAATGGCTTCAAGATGAGAAAGCGGTAACTCTAGCTCTCGATCTGTATCAGCAGTTGCTCCGAACTTGGATGGCCTGCGAAAATCGCGGAGCAACCAAATCACACTCATGGACTTCGACGCACGTCGCACGAAGTCGTCGAAAAATTCGCTGGGGTGCGCGATAAAAGCAGCCGTCAGCCAACGATCACAGTTTGCCTCATCAACGCCGCGTGTGCCGGCCAGTATTCCGGGTGCTAAAGACACCAAAGATGCGCTCGATCCGTCGTCCGCCAAAGCGCACTCGAGAGCTTGCTGGAGATGTTGACCGGACGCATTTGGGAAAGAACGCAATATTGACAGTCCCACGTTTCCCCGAAACTCCGCAAGTGTGGGAGCCGTCCGCAATTCATGCATGCCATCTATGAAAGAGCGACGCGCATCAAATTCAATTGTTGCAACTGCTAGATAGGTGTCACGGACAACTGCCTTGTGGCTTTTTAAGGCATTTGTCACCCATTCGTGACGAATTCGGTTCACCGAATTGCCGTGGTATTGGCTCGTTGAATGGATCAAATCGATGGCCAAACCCGCAGACAGGACGCCCCTGTCAACGAGTGCAGAAGCCACGTCATCAACATAAAATTCATCGAGTCCAGCGACAATCGCTATCCACCAAGAAGGAATTTCACCTCCGATATGTGCGTCGCCGATGACTTGAACGGAGGGCATCACCTGAGTTGAGAGCAACGCCACAAAACCTTCTAATGCGCTTTGTCCGTATTCTTCCCCGAGATATCCGAGTAGCCGCTCGCGCGGCGATAGATTTCGGTCTAGGTCATTGAAATCCCCAAAATAAATTCGAGCGAGATGCCCTAGCCAATTGAGTTGCGAACCCGCACGGATAGCAGGCTCGGAGGCCCGAAACTCTTCAAGCACGCGTTTTTTGTCAGCCTCGCTATCTTGCCGGTTCGACTCGCTAGCGACCGCCATCTGCCGCCTCCAGTCGGGAATCACGTCGCACAGAGCGGCGTCCCGTATTTCCCTAAGTTCTGCAAGCTCCCCCAACGGATAAAGCTCTTCGAGCAAGCGGGGCGCGTCGGCGACCTGGGTCCGAAGAAGCCACAGCGCCAGCTCGTAAAGTACTCCCGCCACCGGGCGACCAGGTTGTGGCGATCTGAGACGAATCAGCACCCGTTCAAGGACATCGCGATTTTCAACAGCGCCTATCAGGGTGGAATGTATGGTGCTTGCGAACGTGAAAATTCGGGTCGAGTTCGAGAACTCCGACAGCCGTTCGTCAATCAGTTTCAGCAGTAATGTCTTTCGGCTAACGAGTGCCAGCTTGAGCTGCTCTTTCAAATAAGACCCGCCATGCTGCGTGCCGATGATGGTCATCCACCGCCATAGAGCGCTCGGAGAAATCGGTTCCTCACTGTCCAGCAGTTTTATCAGAAACTTTGCCAGCGCATTTCCGACGGTAGACGCATTGCGACTGGTATGAACCGAATGATAGGAGGTAGGCTCTGGACGCAGCGGTCCCGGAACGGAATCAAGAATAAATGGAATTTCGCTTGGTGGAATGGCATCGGGGAGCGCCCAAACGATCGTACTGCTGGGTACTTCTGTCGTAGATTCTTGGAAACGAACCAGCAATTCTGCTACATCGGCCGCGATGAAGGGCTTGCCGAAGAGAGAGCCGTATGCTTCTGCTTTTAGCAAGATATCGTCTGCCGTCCAGCCGAGATGACAACGGCATGCCTCTACGATATGGCTCTCTCCGATCGAGCCCAGCCTAAGAAGCACTCTAAGCGCCCGTACGCGCTCGCCAATTGATGCATCGGGATTTCGAAGAATGAGAGCAAGGCTTCCAGCTAGGCTTGTCTGCGGCGGCCCCATCTCAAGTGCATCGAGCACCAGTATTTTTAGACTGGAATTGGAGTTGCTGTCCAACAATACGGCTTCTAATTTGAAAACCAGGTCGGTGGTGCAAAAGACTGCGAGCTTCTCGGTTGACTGTGAGCCACTGCGGAACCATGGGTCGGTTTGGGACAAGCGAGCAAGCGCATTGAAAAGATGCATGCGAGCTGTTGGGTCCAACGAGGCAGCATCGCCGTATGTCAAAATTCCATGTGGATCGGCCTCAATGAATCGATTTGCAAAAGTCGGCAGAAAAACGGGCAGCCAACTGTGTAGCCCGCGTAGTTCAGTAGACGGTTGCCCATCAATCCCCATCAATGCGACTACGCGCTCGACTGGCAGACCGCCACTGATCTGGTGCGCCAGCCAGCGAGCACCGACAAACTCGGCGGTTGTACGGTGTACATAATCTACCGCGGAGCCTTCCGCAATCGACAAAAAAATTCGACGGCCTAGTGCCGCTCGGATTTTGTCGCGCTCGAAGAAACCCAGGAGTAGCTCGAAGCCGGGGCGTGTGTCATCCACCCCGCGGAGGTCTATTGAAACGCCATCAATGTCACTGATTAGGCGCAATGCACAAATTGCCCCTACTATCAGTTGGAGTTCATCCACTCCGTATTCGTCTCTCCTAGCACGCTCCCTATTGTGCTCGGCTAACAGCCTTCGCGACGAGAGGTCGAACAATTCAAACCTCGTCTGGGGCCAGTGCCCATCCTTTGCGACTTCTGCCAACATGCTCAAGTTCTGCGGATTCGTGAGATAATCTGTCAGATCTCTTTCGAGAGCCTCCTGCAGGAACGCCTCGGGGGACCCGATGCCTAGAGACAAAAGCAGACCCACTTGCTCTTCAGGCGTAAAATATCCAAGTTCAAGTACCGCGACGCCGCCACGAGGTTCGAAGAAAGGTGAGAAAGCTTCCCGATCTGAGTCGCCCAACCAGTCTCTCTCTCTACACGAGATACGAAGCTTGGCGGGTGGGTTTTCCAGAAGCTTTTTGACCACTGCGTCAACAACGCTGTCATCACCGCGCCCCGCTCGCTTTTCATCGAGAGCATCAACGAAAAGCGTTTCTTTGGACCAGTCAGGAGGGGCGATGAGAAACTGACGCACCGTCATGTATCGCCCACCGGTACAGCTTTCTGCAGCCGTTTTGAAAAGATGTGTTTTACCGGCGCCAGGATCGCCTAATAGGACAATACCAGGATGCCCTTCGTAGTCGGAAAAATGTCTTTTCTTTACGACATCGTCGGTTGTTTTCAATACAGGAAAGATCTGTTCAACGAGGCGATTTGACATGGGAGTAACACCAACCAAAAGGTCAAGGTCCAAGTAACAATATCAATATTGTATCGGAGTCGACAAGGCAAAGTTTCGAGATGTGCCATCGCTAAATGCAAACACACATCGTGCGAAAGTCCCTTCATGGCCGGATTGGAAAGTTCACGCCGGATCGAATTGACCAACCTCGTAGTCAAGGGGGCGAACTCGGTCTTGCCAAAAGACGTTCTATCGACGCGATCATAGCCTTCGTGGGCACCGGCTTCGAAACGGAACTGCTGTCCGATGTGCGTTAGCCGAATAGTTCCCGAACTCATCGAGTTTGGCTTTGGGGGCGACCAAACGCAAATTAATCCCTTCCTGCTGGAGTAACGGTTCATGCCTTTAGCACTCACGGTGTTCGGTGTCGCGGCCGACGGACTTGCTCCTACCCTTTGCTACGCGTTGATTCGAACCGTGCGCGGGCCTGGCATCTATCCCGAGCCCAACTTGCCGAAGGATGTCGCGATTGATGTCGTTAGCCGTTCAGTCGTTCCAGGAACCCCGCTTGAGCTCATTACGTGGGATAAGATTATCCCAGCGGCCGAAGAGGTCGGACTTCAAAATGGGATCAATGAGGGCCGTTTGACGCTACCCGATGATTGTCCGATCGCCGCCGGGCAAACGCTCGGGGGTGCGTCCTTCGGTCCACTCGCAGTCGAGGAAAAAAATCAAAGGGCGCGCATAAGCGGCGTCGGTCTTTTATATCGAAATGGCATTGCGACGGAAGCACCGTTCAAAGCGTTGAAACAAGCGCTCGACCAGAACCTAAAACCAGGCACCGTGTCGAAAGCGCTTGAAATGCTGGTCTCAAAAATCGGCGCTGTGTCCGGAACCGGTGAGATTTTTGGGCAGCACCGACCGATCGGAGGTATAGACTTTTTCTACCGCGCACCGGCGACAATGCATTTGGACGGTCCACTGTTTGATGTGATGCCTGAAAAGCCTGACTTTCGAACCAAAGCTGCCATGCTGCGGCTGTATGTACGCCGCTATGCCGCGCCGCTAGACCAAAGGTTCAGCTTGCAAGTTACATTGGGAAACTACGACGAAGTTCTTCGTGCGGTACTTCTCGACTTCGACGCCGGAACACTTGAAATCGTCGTTTCGGCGCCGACGCACGTCACCGACGTTTCGGTAGGCGTGTTCGACGAAGCTGGCAACCTCGTAGATCAATTGAACGCCAAATTCACCCAAGGGTTCCAGTTCGGTCTGTCAGCTTTGGGCGCCGTTGACGCACTTCCCCCGCCTTTTCCCGGTGCGCCCAAGAGTCCTGACCTCGAAGCCAGACACCGCGTTCGTACTACTTCTTTTGAAGGGCCAGCAATCGCCAATCGTTCGGGCGGCCTCGACATATTGCGAAAGACTCAAGCGAATTTAGCCGCATTGGTCGGACCGCTTTCACCCACGTTTGAAAACGTTTGGTTCGAGCGCGGCGCGGAGGGACAGCTCGAGGTCATTCGGTGGATTAAAAAAAAGATTGAACAACCAGGTATGGCAAGAGCTTATCTCGTCGACCCATACCTGGGGAGCGACTCACTTAAGCGGGTCGTCGCCCGCCAAGGAAACGAAACCGCTGAGCTTTTTATCGTCGTATCGCCAGGCGATATCGATCCTGATGCCGACACGGCTGCCGCGACGGCCAACAGTAATTACCTGGCCAAACTAACCAACACGGCGACGGAATGGGCGCCCAAGTTGGCCGGTCAAGTTTCCATCGTGCATGTCAAACGCGGCAACGGCTCGGCGCAGGCGTTCCATGATCGCTACATTTGCGTCATCGACCAGAAGGGCGCACCAAAGTCGTATCTGCTTTCCAACAGCCTGAGCAGGGCGGCCGGGGATTGGCCCTTTACGATCTGCGAACTCAACCAAGTGATGTCGTGGCGTGTCTATGCCTACATTTTGGAAATGGTCGAAGGGCACACCCCAGGACTCCGGCCTGAAGTTATTTGGAAGAGCGCAGATGCGGTCGGTGCATCTGCGCCCAGCGTGACAATAACTTCCTCCCCCAGCAACACCGAGCCTGCCTGGGCAGCACCAGCAAACGCCTTTTTGACAGATGTCTGGAACGTCATCATTCGCAACTCCGACTTCAAACCTCAAGTAGGCGCTCGCATTAATGCGTTCTTGTGCGATTGGCGGAAGGACATCGACACAGAGAAGTTCGCAGACGCCCTGTTTAAAGTCGTTAAGCACCGTGACGCCATCGTCGTGTTCGTTTCCGACCACCTCAGGAGCCGCGGGATGGACGAGCTCGCAAACATGCTGGACGACAGGTTGCTCAATCATGTTCTGGAACTGCTTCCGAAACCGGGCCAACCGAGCGGCTGGTTTTTGCCTTTTGACGTGCGACGCTCTGTCTTGGAAAATCTGGGGAAGACCATCGCGCGCAAACAAAATGCGACCAATTTCGTCCGCGCCAAGCTCAACCCGAAAGTCCACGAATTCGTCAAATTGATCGAAACGCAACGGTTTGAGCACAGGGTTGCGTGGGATGCGCATGAAGTCGCTTTGTTCCTGTCCATTATCGCGCTGAACGTTGCGGTACTGGCCGAAGCGCCAAAATCTTATCGCATTGGCGTCGCTGCCGACTACATTCATTGGCTGGGCCGACTGATGCGATCGGACATGGCCGCTGGAATGTACGTTGCTCGCGATATCGTTCCGTCCGAACTTTTAGATGGTCCGATGTTCGCCGCACAAACAATCGCCAAGGTTCGTCACGTGTTGGGCGAAGACTTGAATTCCCCTATCGATAGAGTGAAGGATGATCCTTGGATTGCGCCAAATTTCAGAGAAATGCTTTTGTCATCCTTACTCTAGCTAATCAGAAGATCGCCGCGGTGATGGCTTTGGCTGCCCACGGGGCCCAGACTGGCAGTCGGCGAGTCGGTCGCTCTGGCCGGTGCCGACGCCTCAAGTCAGCAGCCGAAGGACCGTTGTCTAGGTCGAATCTGACGTTCGAGCGTCCTTCTTGGCGTGCTCGCAAATGACTGGAAGTGGCCGGCTTGAACGACGACGACCTTTGCCATGTGGGCAAACTAATGCTTCTCGATAACCCGAGCTTTTGCCATATCGGAATAGACGCGTTTGGATAGCCCATTCTGATGCAGTTTCGCGCGCAGCTCGTCAAAATTGCCCGCAAATGCCCTTGTTTCCTGTGGTATTCGGAAAATTCCCGGAAGGAGGCGGAGCTCATGTGCGAAGGTGAGACTGCCGCAACGCTGATGTCCTGCTAACAAGCCTTTCGTACCTGCAGATCTGCCCCATTAGCCCGAGGGTCAAGCAGACTGGTTTGACTTGGTATCCTTTACGGCGGCAAAGGCCCCCGCCATCTGCTGCGCTCGCGTGAGGTCATCGCTATGCAGGTAAATGGAGGTCGTCGAGATCGAGGCATGCCGCAGGTTGTCCCGGACGGTAGTGAGCTCGGCACCATGCGCAAGCGCATGCGTAGCATGGGTATGCCGCATCCAGTGTGGACTCGCTCGGCGCAGCTTTTCTGCCAGTGCCGGATGGTCCACTTCCATCACGTCGGCGGCCTGCCCAAAAAACCGCTTCATGATCTTCCACAGGCGAACCCCGCTGATGCCGCCGCCATCCGTGTCCAGGTTCGCGACCACAGGGGTATTGCGTCGCCACTGCTCGGGCACCCGTGACAGGCCGCGCTCGCCGAGAGACTGGAACAGCGCCTCCGCTCCCAGGGGCGGTAGCGCCACCTTCGCCGCCTTGGCGCCCTTTCCGATTAGATGGATCCAGCGGTCG
>NZ_CADIKM010000083.1 GCF_902859895.1 Pararobbsia alpina | reverse complement strand
GAGTAAACGCGATCCGCCGCCAGTTTACAAGCGCCGCTCTATGTCATTGAAAGTAAACACGCTTTTTCGCGACCGAGACTCGCCAGTCAAGATGTGTATAACGAGATGGGTTGTGGTGGGCTCCCACTCAATGCAGGTCACACCGCTGGCTGCATAGTGGCGACGCTTCTCGAGTTTGCGCGCTTCGTATTCGACGTTCCCGCTCATCCCGTAGACCTCGATGACAGTCTCGGGACACACGTCATTGAGGATGAAGTCGGGATGGGTCGCTGCATCGCCGACGTGGCGAAGCGGCTTTGTGAAACGCCGCGATTCGTCCACAAGTCGATTGGCGAGAGCGACTTCGTATGAGGAGTCGCAAGGCAGGTAGGTGCGGCTCAGAAGCATAGCGGCTGCGTCGACGAGCGTAAGTGTTCCGGACGCGCTTCGCTCGAGCACGAGCAGGGCAGCATTGCGGCGGCTTGTGTCCCCGATTGCGCTGAACGCGCCGGCGAACGAGGCCGCGAGCTTGTCGTGGAGCTGCTGCGACATGAAGAGGCGGGCGAGGTTGCTCTGGCGGATTAGCACCTGAAATCCGTACTTTCTCGGTTTGAATTCCTTGATTTCACACAACAGAGAGCCACGGCGCCTTGTCTCCTTGTCGCGCACGACGCGGCCGAGGAAAGACTGAAATCGGGCGTCGATTTCGGCCTTTCGGTCCTCGGCAAACGGCTCCATTACGTGCACGATCCCAGACATGGGCTTTGAGTTGATGCTGCCCCCGTCGATCTGTGCGCTCAGGCGTGAGAAGCAGGTTCCGCAGCTACGATAACGATCCCCATGCCATTTGTGCAGATTCGCGCCTTCCCAGAGATATTCGAGGAACGCGAGTAGCCCCGCAGACCGTCGCTGCGTCCCCGCGCGCCGGGCGGTCGAGCCGCCTCCCGGCACTGGACCGGACGTCCGCACGGTAACCGACACGTCGAGTTTGGCGTTGAGTCCGGTAGGTCCGGGGATGAATGGGTCTGCCGCGTCGAAAACACCGGGCGCCGAGCGACGCTCGTCCTCGAAAAAGGTGCAGTGGTCTTTGTCGTGCTCGTTGCCGGTATTGGGCCAACGCGCCAGGATGAGCCCGGCGCCGAGTGCGCGCACGACAAGCTTCGGTCGGCTAGCGGAGCACAGGCAGTTCGCATGCCCGTCGATGCGCTTTGCGCGCTCGAGCTCGGCGGCGAAGCGCGAAGGGTCTTCCTGCACCGCTTCCAGCTCCTGCGTTTTACCGTTCAGAAGAACGAGTGGCATATCTGGTTTGTTGTCGGGACGGGTCAGGTGACAGGCTCAAGGCCGAGCACAGGGAAGTCAGTGTGGGTGCGATCGTCCAATTCGCGGCCGGCCAATCGTACTATCTCTGGTCATGTCGAGTGTTCGGACGGCAAAAAGCCCTCTCGGCCGAGCAACCGTCGCCATGCATTAGGAAAGAAGTGTCGAAATCCGCCGATGAGGGTTGTCGTGAGATAGAACCCCTGTTGCACGAGCAGGCCATGTGCACCGAGGTGTCGAAGAACCATGATCCCCACGATGCTGAACGCGAGCCAAATCGGCCAAGTCAAACGCAAGAGCTTGCCACCCACGCTGTTGGTAATGGCGCCGGCAATGCCCAGCACGGTCGCGAACCACTGTAGCTCTTCCCACATTTAAATCACCGTGACGTTCGGACGTTGCGACGAATACATACGCCCGATCCACCGCCGTGTCCCGTTGACCTTGCTGATCTCGCCTTTGTCGGCATAGAGGCGAATGATGCGAGTCGCTGCGGCGTCAGCGACCCGGAATGGATCGGACGGGCCGCGTTTGGGATGACGTTGGAATTCGGAGAGCAGGACGCGGCGGACGTCAAACGCTTCGAAGGTGCCGGCTGCCATGCGCTGCTCGACCGCTTGGATTGTTGCCGCGGGCACTTCGTATCCGTGGACTTTCGTTGCGAAAACCTCGTGACGGAGAACTGCATCGCTCGCAGCTTGACGTCCCAAAGATCAAAGTCGAGGGCGATGCCCTGCTGTTTACAGAAGTCGTTGGCGAACGCGAATTGCGCCGAAGAAAGGCACTCGCGGGTGCTTCGTGGCGTCGGGACGCTCCAACGATTCGAAGGCGTATCCAGCGGATCGGATGGCAAGTCGCGAAAGTAGCGCGCGCCCTCCGCGATGGCGTCAGCTTCACTGATGTCCTGCAGCCGCTCTACCCGGACGTCTTCGATTGGGAGCTCGAGGCGGGACGCCCATTTCGGCATGAGATGTGCAGCGGACCAGCCGCGCGGGCGCGCGTTCAACAATTTTCCGTAGTCGTGCGCGGATATCGCGACCTCGCGCGACACCTCGTCGCTCCGGTACCCAACTGTGGCGAAGTACTTGCGGGCGCCCCGGCTCATGCCGCTCGGCGACCGCCGCTACGCGGAAGGCTTCGCCCCCCCACAAAGCCTCACCTTTCGCGATTGCGCTGGAGCCGGCGATCGAGAAAGGGCCAGGGTTGATCGGCAAGCGCATCTGCGTCTTGCGACCTTCGAGGATCCCGAGCACGTCGATGTCGCGCAGGATCATTCGTTGAACATCCAACGAATGACGTGGAAAGGCGTCGCGCGCACTCATAAGAGCAGCGCCGTAGGCGGTGTGAAATCCCAGACCACGGTCGACCACTCAGGCACGCACTTCGCGTGGGACCCGGCGCCGTGTGGCCACGCGAGCGCCACGGCACGCCCTGGTGTGGCGCGCCGAGCGTCGTGGTCCGTGCGATGAAGGCATTCCACGAGTCGGCGAGCTCGCGCGCGGCGATCTCTGTCGGCGCGGCGTACCAGTCGTTTTGAGCAGGGAAGTGAAGCGCCCACAGCGGGGTATTGGGTCGGTCGTCGGTTGCCGCGACGAGCCGAAGCGGTGTGACGGATCTGAGTTGCATGTGACCTCCGGATGGGGGATGCATTCACATTAGCGTCGCCAACGGAAAGTCAAGACAGCGACTGTCGCTCAGTGTGATTCAATTGGAATTGTTCTTTTAGACGATAAGGCGAGAAAAATAGGGGGGCTTTTGGACGCCGATTTGCTCAAAACAGCATTAAAATGCGACTCGATAAAACCAATGAAACCGACGGTAGCTGGCGTCACTATCAATTCGCCGAGTATCGTTTGGTTGATGCGCGTAGTTTTCTGAACAAGTCCAACATCAAGGGACACTATGTCTTCGTATAAAGAGCTTCTCCAGCAACGCCAAGCACTCGAGCAGCAAATCGCCGATGCGAAGGAGCGTGAATTTGCGCAAGTCGTCGACGAACTCAAGCAGAAGATGGTGGACTATGGCATCACGCTGGCGGATCTCGGCCTTGCGACCAGTCGCGGCAAGGGCAAAAAGAGCGTGAAGGCGGCAGAGGCCAAGTACCGGGATCCCGAATCGGGCGTGACCTGGAGCGGTCGCGGTAAGCCGCCTCGTTGGATTGCGGGCAAGGAACGCGACACCTTCAAGATCTAGCAAGGATTACGCTATTCGAGCGGCAGCGTGCCGCTCGTTGGGCTCGCGATCGGTGCAGCGGCGCAAAGAATTGACGGCGCTCGACCTCCTGGCGGAGCCCCTTGTGACTGAAGTCCTTCGGTTCGCGCTTGAGCACGCTGATCCGGAATGCCGATTCGTCGGCCTGCAGCAAGCCATCGAGCTGCCTGGTGATGTCGGGCGTGAGCGCATCGGCGAGCAGTTGCGTGATGCGCTTGCGCTCTCCTGTCACGACCCGCCCGACCATGCCCTGGAGGAACGTATAGATGGGCGCGACGATGCACTGCTGGTTCAGATACTGAAGTGTTTCGGGCAGGATGTAGATCGGCTGCGTCGAAAGCATCGCGATGCGCTGGCGCGGCTTTCCAGTTCTTCCCTGGCGCTGCTGTCGCAGAGCCGGAAGCCGAGCAGCTCGAGGACGGTGTGCTGCAGGGCACGCCGCGTCGGGTACGACGGCAGGTTGATGGCCGCCGGGTTCCTGCCGGGGAAATGCCGACCCAGTATGTGCAGCAGATCGTCGCGGACGGCATCCTGATCGTAGTCGAAGAACTGGCGCTTGGCCTTGAAATAGCCAAGCTGCAGCGTCAGATGCACGGCGACCGAGGTAGTGCGCGAATGAACCGCGTGCCGTTCGGGCTCGCTTAGGTCGAAGCAGGTCTGCCGGTCCTCGTCGGTGAAGCGTGGCAGCCCATACAACTCGTCGATCTCGTGCTGGGTTAGGATTGACAGGCGATGGGAGTCGGCGGGAATGTGAGAATTTCTGGTTGGATCCTCATCGGCTGAGCGAAAATGACGCCTACGAACACATGCGCTCACGTGCCACGAGCCTCCGGGTGGCGGTCGGCGAGGTCGCTACGATGGTGATCGACGCCCATGAAGCGATGGAAAAGCTCGGCCTGAGGAAAGCATCCAAGCCCGGCACAACGGGCTGAAGTCGCGCACCTGAGCGCCCGGTCGGACCGGCTCGATGCATTGCACGGCGACATTCTCGGGGCCGTAGCCGCACGCGAACTCAATCTGCCCCGGCGCTAACGACCACGATCCGCCCGATGGCCGCCCGGCCTTCGAGTCAGGATGCGCATGGCCTTCTCGATATGGCGTCGCGCGTTGATCGCGTCCCCGGGTTGATTCGCACGACACGGAAGTACCGTCAAAGGCGGCCGTACGTGCTGCCACGACGGCGCGCGACGCCAGTGTGCCAGTGTCGCTTTCATGGCAGCAATAATCGGCAGCGGCTGGAAGATCTGCCGTATCGCCGTCGCTCTTGTATGCTGTTCTCTCGCCTGTATGGTTTTCCACACGTCGTAGAGCGCGCGGATTCCAGCCGGATTGATATTCGCGGTCGCACTTATACAACCGGCGCCGCCGATGTGTAGCGCTTCAGGCAGAAAGGACTCGCTCGCGGGAAAAACGGCAAAGCCATCTGCGGCGAAGTTATCGATCATGACCTTCGTGTTCGCCCAGTCGCCCGAAACAGTTGCTGCAGGAAACGGCCCAATTTTCAGGGCCCTCGCGCAACGTTGCACGTCCGCAACTGTGCCCAAGTTGCGCACGCACGTATGTTGCCCCGCTGCGGATTCGATCAGGCAAATACGATCTTCCAGTCCCGCTTCATGCTGACGACAGTAATGTCGTACTCGATCGCCTTGTCGAGTGCCTCGGAGAGCGGACTCAATTTGAACTCGCGGTCGTAAGCAAACTCGCGCTCGCCGTCGTCGTGATGAAGCAGGAGCGCAAGACGCGGTCCCGTGCCCCCCTTCGTGTAGCGCATCATCGCCAGGTCGCCGTCCGAATTGCCGAATGCCAGAATCGGACGCCGGCCGATGTGCAGACCAATGTTGGCGGCCTTCGCTTCGCGATCGTCGAAGCTTCCGAGCTCGCCAACTTTCATGAGGTGCGATCGCCCCTCTTTGATCTCGAACCGCAGCTTCATGCTGGATCCGATCACCTGTTCGCGGGCGATCCCGTAGCCTTCCTCGGCGAATGCACGCATCATATCGACACCGCCGCCCGAGACGATGTAGGTCTTGAAGCCGTTCTCACGCAAGTAGCCGAGCAGTTCCACCTGCGGACTGTACGTGCACTGCTTGAACAGGCGCCCGTATTTCGGATGGCGGGCGGACGCAAACCACGCGCGCGCAATAATCTCAAACTCGTCCTCACTCATCCCCGCGTGCGTAGCCGCAAACAACTCCATTGCGGCCTGCTTCCCGAGCCTGAGCAGCGTTGCGAAATCCTGTTCGAGGAGCGCTTTGAAAGGCTCGCGTTCCTTCACCGACGGATCATTCGCCACCAGTTCCTTCACACGGTCTATCAGGAAGAATATCTGCACCTGGATTGGCTGCTCGCACCATAGCGTACCGTCGTTGTCGAATACCGCGACGCGCTCGGCGGGTGGGACGTATTCGACTGCGCCTTCCTTCGTAACACGCGCAACGAAGTCGACGATCGTCGACTTAGCCACGCCGTCGTTCCAGCTTTCGAGTGCCATCACTTTCCCCTATCTATTGGCGGACCTTCTGGAGCGCGTCGCCGAGGCGAACGTGTTCAGCGTCTGGCTGGACAGGAACATCCTGGACTGCTTGACGAACTTCGCCATTGAAATGCGCGACATCGACGAAGTGTGCGGCGTGGTTTCAGGCAAAGTCAGGCACATCGACAGCGCCGCCGCCATGACGTAGCCTCATGCCTCCGACTCCCAACTGCTCAGTTTCTTGCGAGCGGTTCCCATGTTGCCAAGATGATAGACCGCTACTCCGGCAGGTGAGAACGCAAACGCCGCGAACCTCTCTTCGAGCATTTTGTTCAGGTAGGCCTGAGAGGCGATGCCAACGGTGACATGTGGGTTGAAGTTTCTCCCGGTCCCGTTTGGCACGTAGGCCGCCACGTAGTCGATGGTCGGTTGGTTAATCTCGGGGTCCTCGGTCGTGGTGACAAACGCAGCTGCGGTCCCCGTACTCTCGGTGAACGGGGCGACGGCGTCGATCAGTTTCTGTTGGAACCCGATCAGGTCATCGCTTGGCTCAATTACGATGCCGGCGAGGCCGATCTCCTTCCAGGGCAAATAGTAGTACTTGTACGCGCTCAGTTCCCAGCTGGCCGGTTTCTCACCGGCCAGAACTTTGTCGACCGCCTCGTAGACCCTATCAGGTCCGCCGTCCTGACATACCG
Organism: Pararobbsia alpina; assembly: GCF_902859895.1. Classification (GTDB taxonomy): domain Bacteria; phylum Pseudomonadota; class Gammaproteobacteria; order Burkholderiales; family Burkholderiaceae; genus Pararobbsia; species Pararobbsia alpina. The sequence continues at coordinate 3,254 of NZ_CADIKM010000083.1, read as the reverse complement.
CTGCAAGCAGCTGATGTGTGGTTGATGGGTCTCATCCAGGGCGAAGCCATTGGGAAAGCTCTTGCGAAGCCGCGCGTTGGCGGCCTCTGCGTTCTTCATCATCGTTGCGTCAGGTTCGAGCAAAATATCGATGGCGGTGACCGGGATTGCTCTTAGGTCCGAGGGTTGATTCACGATGTCCTCCTGAAAGCAGACACAGATTCGCGATTCGCGTCGTTTTCCGGTCGAATCGGAATGACTCTACCCTGCTGAACGATGCAGCCGAACCAGGCTAGGAGCAGTGTGGCGTGAGCAGTCTTTTGCGATTAGCCCGGAACATAACTATATGCTTCCACTTCGATCCGAGCTAGGACACCAGGCGAGTGCTCTACTCGGCGGAGATCCTGCACCAGGATCCGCAATGGCGCATGCTTGCTGAAAGAATGGCTCGCCATGACGTTCGACGATCATCGTAGTCGACAGCTCAAATAGATGGTCGAAACGACGAAGGCAGTCATGAAGTACGCTACGACGAGCACCAATGTGCTTACCCCGACGAACTCCGCTGCGACCACCAACGCGATGCCGACGTGTCGCATTGCGCAGGTGATCGCCAGCGCCGTTCGGTCGTTCGGGTTGGGTCCGCCAAGGACCTGACCGATGAACAACGCGGCGACCATCAGCGCCACGAGCGCGAGCACGCCTTGCCAACTGAGCCCCACGAGGTGCTCCCTATGGACGCCCAGCAAGGTGATCGCGGAGACTGCCAGGACGATCCACGCGATCATCATGACCCGGTTCGCCACTCGGTCCGCGGATACGGGGAAAATGGCGCGAAGCCCCATGCCGATCAGGATTGGCAGAAGAATGGTCTTGGCAATATCCGTTACCACAGTGCGTATCGACAGCTGCACTTCAACGTCGAACCAGGCGCTCAGCAGCGCCGTCCACACCGGTACGGCCACGATCGCCACGAGCGAGGACGTGAACAGCAGGCTAAAGACGTACTGCTCGCTACGCAGCTTCTTCAGCCTCCTTGGGAGCAGCGGCGCGCCCGCTGACACGGCGAGCGCCAGCATTGCCGCCTTGACCCCTCGCTCGATGGGCATGATCAGCACGAGACCGAACGCGACGAGCGGAACGAGCAGATACATTGCCGCGAGAGAGCGGAACAGTAGCCTGGGCCGCTGCCACACATAGGTTACTTCCGAAAACGACGTTCCCGCGCCGACGCAGGCGATCAATACGCCGACGGCGAGCTTGAGCAGGATCAGTACGATTTCAGTCACGACACTGGCGCCTTCGAACAGGTAAATCGACCATGTGATAATCAATGCGACCGGCAAACCGATTACCACACGCTGCGTCTCTTAGAGCAACCTGACGACGATGCTCATAAACAGGAAGCTACCCGAAAGGGCCATGACCAACGCGACGAAGAAAGTCGGCCGCCAGACACTTACAGCATGATACTCAGGCAGACTGGCGACCAGTGCCCAGTACTCGATCGTTCCCAATACCATTGATACGGTGCCCAGTCCCGTCAGGAACAGGCCAATGTTTCGAGGACTATGCGGATGCGCCAGATGCACGCCGGCTTCCCTGAATCCTTCGAGGAGCTTATAGATCGTAAACCCGAAGCTGATCATGGAGAGTGCGGTGCGCGTCCACGCCATCAGCGTGCGGTCGGCCGCCATCAGCGTGCGCGTCGTTGCGAGGTCAGTCCGTTCTTCGGCCAGCTGATTTGCCGAGCGCGCTTCCACTTTAGTCACACCAGCCTCCGCATGAAATTGTGGGCCTGAATTGCGGCAATACAATCCAGATGCTGTCACGAATCAGAAGGCCGGTGGCTTGCATCAAGGTTAATCTAGTGCATGAGACGCTCGATTGCGAGAACGCGGCGCATTGGAACAGTACTTAAGTACTTGCTCCATAGGCCCGACTGCGCGCAATCATTTTTAAACGCCTTGTACAGGTGAATAGCGCAAAAACGAGCTTCGAGCGCAAGATGCGGCTTCGCGCAATGCGCATAATTCAAAAACCTCAAGTTAGGTTTGCATTCCGCTCGCAAGCCGCCTTTAATACGAATCACGTTTTCTCTACGATGTTCCGTTTCCGAATTCCTGTTCGCTAGATGTTGACGTGCCTGACGCGTGCCGGGCGATCTATCAATAGTCTGACAATCAACGGGTACTACGGCGATGGAGGCCACGTTGCGCTCACATACTTCGTCATCGGCAATTGACGACGGTTCACAGCTGGCCGCAATCCGGTCGCCGGACGCCCCCCCGCGCTTCCATTTGCTGGCAAAGCCCAGCGGCTCGACCTGCAACATCGACTGCAAATATTGTTTTTTTCTGTCCAAAGAGGCGCTGTATCCGAATGAAAAACATCGGATGTCTCAGGCGACGCTGGAAACCTATATTCGTCAACTTCTGGAGTCACATCGCACGCCGGAGATCATCGTGGCCTGGCAAGGCGGCGAGCCCACGCTGATGAAGGTCGAGTTTTTCAGGCACGCGGTCGAATTCGTCGAAAAGCACCGCAGGCCCGGACAGGTGGTGAAACACACTTTCCAGACCAATGGCATTCTTCTCGACGACGAATGGTGCGAGTTTTTCAAGGAACATGATTTTCTCGTCGGCCTGAGCGTTGACGGTCCGCGCGATCTCCACGATACCTTTCGCATCGATCGTCGTGGGGAAGGCACCTTCGATCTGGTGTTAAACGGCTGGAGGCAATTGCGCAAGCATGGCGTCGAATTCAACATTCTTTGCACGGTCAATTCCGCCAACGAGCGGCACGGCCGCTCGGTTTATCGCTTCTTTCGCGATGAACTCGGCGCGAGGTGGATTCAGTTCATTCCGATCATCGAGCGTGCAACGGAACAGACCATTCAACTTGCCAACGGCGGCTGGAGCGAACAGGCAGGCCGCAAGCGCGTGCTCTACACCCAGACCGGCAATCTCGTCACGAATCGCTCGGTCGGCGCGAAGCAGTATGGACTCTTCCTCATGGACATCTTCGAAGAGTGGGTGCGCCACGACGTCGGTCGCGTCTTCGTGCAATTGTTCGATGTCACGCTAGAGGCCTTCTTCGGTCGCCATTTGTTGTGCATCCACGCACCGACCTGCGGCCTTGGCCCCGCCCTCGAGTACAACGGTGATCTGTATTGCTGCGATCACTTTGTCGAACCCGGATACCGGTTGGGCAATATTCACGAAACGCACATGCTCAAGCTCATGGCGTCGCCCGAACAGCGTAAGTTTGGACTG
>NZ_CADIKM010000082.1 GCF_902859895.1 Pararobbsia alpina | reverse complement strand
CGCATGCGCCGTATGCCGCCATCGCTAACTGCTCATCTGCTCGGCAACGATTTGCGTAGAGCATTCAGCTGATGGTGCTTTGTTTGCCGTGCATCGAACCCCAGCGTCCGCTCCGGTCTTCAGGCGAATGCCGCAGCAACAGATGACTGACGCATCGATTCCGTCGCCACGAGCGCCGCATTCGGCGCAGCGATAGACGCGGCGGCCATCTGCAGAACATCCCAATAACACGCGGCCGAGACATAATCGGCAACAATGCGCAGCGAGTTGCCAAGACGCGCGATCCTCATTCATGCATGGTTCTCCTCGAGTTGCAAATGTGGCCGGATGCTTGCTGGCGCCTGCCATGCAAACTGCACAGCATGTTCCTCGTCTCGCAGGACGGCGACGATTAACTCTGCGGTGTTCATAGCACGATCAATTGTTTTCGTCTTGAGTTTTCCGTTTGCCATATAGCTGACTGTTCGGCGGTGTAGAGGTGTCAGTTTTATCGGCTTGTTCCCCTTGGCGTTCTTGCCTATCCGTTGCTCACGCTCGCGGTTATAGCGGCTAACGCACAGATGCTTGTGGATCAGGCGCGGTGTCATCATGTGACAACGTGCGCAGATTTTCCTTGCTTTGAACGGTGAATGGTTCGCCGCGACCTTGCCAGCATGCTGAGCACCGATTCGACAATTTTTGCAGCTTGCACACCGTGCGCTTGCGGCTGCTGTGTTCGCGGCCTTCCAGCGGTCACCGCACGCGTCTCCAGATAAGGTGGCACTCAGCCGCTTGCAACGGAAGTGTTGCCGGCCGGGAAGCTCCGGAATCTCGAAGTATGTAGGCGTTCCGATTTCGGTTTTCATGGAGCTCTCGCTGCGAACAATTAAAGCTTGATCTGTGGTTTTGTGAAGAAGCCCAGTGATGATCACGATGGATTGCGCTCGGGGTCCCAGCGGCTCTGCACCTCTTTCATCGCTGCGAAGACGCGCTCGACAGTTTGACGGTCAGCCTGCAGGACAGCCGTTGCAATCGCGTCATGCATCTGTTCGAGTCGCTCCACGTTCCAGACCGTCTCGGCATATTTCATTGCAAGCGCCAGATTTGTCGCTCGCATGCGGTGCGAGACTGCGAGAATTTGTGGGTTTTTGACGCGTCGCGTTCCGTCATCAGTTGCGACGACAGCGTAGCTGGCCAACAGTCGCGCGTCCGCCACCATTGCATCGAGCTCGCTGTAAAAATCGATCGCCCGGCGAGCGACTTCATGATGCTCGTTAGTGAGCGGCGCCAAGGTCTGCGCCGGACGCGGCACGACGGCGCGCACCTCCTCGGCTAAATCCCGATCCGCATCGCGAACCATCGCGCACCAGGTCGACCACGTCGGTTTCGGCACATCGGGGAACAGCTTTTTCGCCAGGCGCGGGCCTTCGACGGCGCCATGCTCAGCGACGTGCTGACGGATGGCTAGTAAGGCTTTGGTGCGCTGTGGATCAGGTGGGCGGGGCATAGCAACGTTTCGAAACCATTTAGAAACAGTTTAGTTTCACGACGCGCGGAGCAGTGCAAATCCTTGCCGTGTAAGGGTCGTCGGTTCCGAAACACGGATATCCGTGGCGGCGCGCTACCGGAACAGCAGAGAGGATCTGTTGCTGTTACTCGGCGAGGGATTTCAACGCGACAAGCTTAGGGAACGGTGCTCGCGTCCGACGCTCGACGGTCGACTGCGGGCGCCACCCGTTCGGCTGCTTTTCGCCAACTTCTGCTGGTTTGCTCGCCGCGCCTGTCCGTCACCAAACCGGTGCGTTGATCTTCTCGTCGACGTCGCCAAATCTGGCCGTTTCGGCCGTGTCCTCCGAAGGCCGTGTCAAATGGCCTGTTGTTTCATCGGATACTTGCTGGGCTGATGTCTGCGTGATTGGTGACACTTGCGAAAACGGCGTGGTTCCCCTAAACAGAACCGTCGATGAACCACAAGTGTCACCAAAACCTTGCGTTACGTCGAGGGCAGTCCGGATCTGCTCGGTTCCGACATCGACCAGGTCCGAGTCGACGTAGACGGTATTCTGGGTCCACTTGCCACCGCGCTTCAGCCTGAACGTCTTCGATACCTGAACCATACCAAGTTCCGCCAGCGCGTTGGCCAACGCATTGCGCGTAACCTGGTCGCAATCTGGCAACGTCGCGTTAATACGGCGGATCAACTCGCCAAACACGAGCACACACGGCGTGATATCGGCACCGCCCTGAGCCTGTTGCGCCTGGATACGCTCAGCCAGCGTCGGCAGCGGCGCAGGAGTTGCCGGGGCCACATATCGCGATCCAGTCTGCATCGCGCGGCGCCGGGCCGACCACTCCTCCATAAACGCGAATGACAATTCGTCGATCTGGAGCGAACCGCGGCCGGAATCGACCGATTCGACAAGATCCGACCCGAGTCCCATCAGCTCCAGCATGTCGGCGACATCCTCAAGCGGGTTAGCTTTGGGCTTGCCCTTGCCGACGCCAAAGCGCTTCGGAACGATTCCGTGATAAGCGAACGTGACCCGGTTCGCTTTCGCGCGCTCAACGATCTCAGCCGCCGCCGCCATCTCGATCGGCACGCCCGGCCTGATGACGGTATCGCCCCACAGGAGCGCCTGGAACTGGCGAGTCGCGAGGTCGAACTTCATGTCCTCGAGCGCCTTCTTGCCTTCGCTAGCGTCGGCCGCGCCGTGCACCGCGCCAGAGAAATTGTCGATCCGACGCAGGCCTCGGCCATTCATGTAGGCATCCTAGAGCGGCGCATCAAGAATCATTTCGGGCGCAATGTTGAATACGTCGCTACCGAACAGACCGGCGATTTCGTGCCGCTCCAATGCCGCGCGATCCTCATCCGACTTGTTCGCCGATCGCTCAAGGAGGCCGGCCTCTTCGTTGCTCAGGTCGCGCGCTGCGACGATTAGCGACTTCTCGCGCATCTCGATCTTAAGACGCGCCTCTTTTCGAACCGCAGGGTCGAACTGGCCTTCCGTCTGATGGGTGCGCTCGATCTTGAACAGCGCCTGTTCCATAAGCCAGTACAACTCGTTCGCGAATTCGATCCTTGCGCCGTTGCTGTCAGCCTCGACGCCGGCGAAATACCGGCCGATCGGCGTTGCCTGCGTAGGCTTCCCTTCAGCCGCAGAGGCCTGCTCCCACGCCGCAATAATCTCGCGAGGATCTGTCTGGCCAGGCCCGGTGTTGTCCTGGTAAATCGCCACCGTCCACGTCTTGACGTACCGAACGCGCCGCATCATCTGTAGCGCATCGGCCGCCGAGATAGAGCAGCCGGATCCGATGAACATGCAGTGATCAAAGTGCCGATCGACAATGTCGTCCCGGTTTTCGTCACGCACGACATTGCCGGCCGAGTCCTTACGCTTGTGCTCAATCGATAACCCCGAGCTGATTGACGGTGAGTGAATGACGCAGTCGTATTCTCGGCTTACCCTGTCCGCGTTCTCGAGAAACGCGCGCTGTTCGTTCCGGTCCGTCGTGTCGAGCGTGATCAGCAGGAACCGCTTGCCGCCGTGCAGACCCGAGAGCACCTCATGCAGCTCGGTTGCCTGCTTGCGACTGTCACAGCCGATCCACAGTTTTTCGCCGGTACCCAGGCGACGGTTCGCCTCCTCGTAAAACATCTGGATAGCCTTCTGGCCGTACCCGTACTTGACGGTCAGGCCTTCGTCCTTCTGAGCCATGTCATAGATGCGGATCTGCTCGCCGGCCGGCCTGCACTGCTCGATGAACTTGATCACGCGGTCATTGACGCCGGCGTCCATCCCTATCACGCATGTCGCATTGCGAATAAGTGATTGCGGCGCACCATAGACAGCCTGGCGCGAGCCTTCGCCTTCTTCCTCGAAGCACTTTTTCGATTCGAGAAACGCGAGAACCTGGGCGATCTCGTCGATCAGGAGATACCTGCATTCCTTCATGATCGCGCGCAGCGACGCCTTATTGATCGACGGCAGGCATACGCCGAGCGCGGTCACGTCGACCGCGTTTTCTTTCGTGATCGGGTACTTGCCGTCCCGATAATGGGTGAGGCCGAGAACCTGGACAAGCGCGCTCACCAGCGTGACCCGATGTACGATCGCCACAAACCGCGCGTCGCCGCTCACCGTATTGCTGTATTGGGCGAACCGCGAAAACGCCAGGCCAATGCCCTTCGTTTTTCCGGATCCCATCGGCGCGCGGATCAGGATGACACCGCGATAGTCGACGTCGCCGAGCACCGGCAGCTCAGTGCAAGGCGTATAAATGTGCCGGTGCTTTGCGCCGTCCGAAATGCCCACGCGCAGCAGCGCGGTCGACCGACGCTGTGAGCACAGCCAGTTCATCCAGCCGCCCATGTGCGCCAGCGTCTTCTTGTGAATCGGCGCGCCCGAACATCGGATACGACCGATGAGCTCATCGACGTCCATTTCTGCAGGCGTATAGCGCACGCGCTTTTTGCACAGTGCCCATCCGTAAGACGCAGCGCTATGATGCATCCCTTCTGCGCCCGGGTCCGTCGCCACGTGGCCCCACGCCTTCCGCAGTTCGCGCTCAAGCGTGATAACGCGCGATTCTTTCCCGTCTTTGCCGGGTTCCTCCGAAAATATTCTGATACGCCGACTATCTAAGCCGTCGAACCGCGAAGCCGTGATCAAGCCAGCGCGGTGAGGAATCGAAATAGAAACTGCAGGCTTGAAAGTTGAGCACTCTCCGGGTCGCTCGATTCTGGTTCATTGGTGACAAGGCCGACACTCACTTTGGCTGACGGACCATGCGCTTAAGCGTAGCGACTTGTCGAAAAAACTCATGCCGCGGTTGCGCTGGGCTTCCGAGCAGGATGGCTGCCGCCGGCACGTCCGAGATAACGCCAGCTTGGGCGCCGATTCGTGCGCCGCGTCCGATGCGCAGGTGACCGGCCATAGCTGCCTGGCCGCCGACCTGGACAAAGTCTTCCAGCACCGTTGACCCCGAGATGCCCACCTGGGCAACGATGACGCAGCAGCGGCCAAGGCGCACATTGTGTCCAATCTGGACAAGATTATCGAGTCGGGACCCGGCCCCGATCACCGTGTCCTGGATCGATCCGCGGTCTATCGTGGAATTCGCGCCAATCTCGACGTCGTCCTCGAGGAGGACCCGCCCAAGGTGCGGGATAGTCAGGAACCCGGCCTTCGTATTCGCAAAGCCGAAGCCCTCCTGCCCGACGCGAACCCCGGGGAGGAGACAGACGCGCGCTCCGAGCAGCGCGTGACTGATGGTGGCATGGCTGCCGATCCGGCAATCCTCGCCGACCACGACCCCGCTGCCGATGTTCACATAGGGACCGATCCGGCATCTCGGCCCGACGTGTGCGTGCTCTTCGATGCATGCGAAGGCGCCGATCTCCGCCGTTGGATCGACGCGAGCATTGGACGCCACGAACGCCGTCGGATGGATGCCGGGGCTGGCGGAAGCCAACGGATGGAACAGCGCGGCAACTCGCGCCCAGCCCTCGTACGGTGCCGTCGTGATGATGGGGGTCGCTGAAGGCGGCACGCGGTTCACCATGTCGGGATGTACGATCACGGCGCCCGCACCGGTCTTCTCAAGCAACGAGGCATATCGGCTGTTGTCTAAAAAGCTGACCTCATTCGACCCCGCGGTTTGAAGCGGCGCCACTCCGCTCAGCACGTGGTCGGACTTGGCTACGATTCCATTCATAACGGCGGCCACCTCGGTGACATTGTAGGGGCCGCTCCGAGCGTAGAAACGCGCGTCGACGGAGAACTTATTGTTCATCATCCACTCCTTGTTTTTTAGCCCGGCTGTGGACGCTAAATGTCGCGTAGCACATCAGGAGCTCGTTCATAGAGCAAATCATCGCCGTATTTTTCATGGCGTGACCGCGTGTGCATCCCAACCCACGAGTTGAAGTGGGTGTACGTTGCCAAGTTCACCGGCGTGAATACCCGTTACCTCGGCAGCGGGTTCGGCAAACTGTAATAACGAGCCGGCGGCATCATCTGTAGACCTGGACAGTCGACCCAGGAGTGCCGGAGGCGGCCCGAGTTGCGCACGCAGAAACAGGAGGGGGAGCAACTATGCTCGACTGCCCGGCCGCTCCGGACGCCGGTGTGCTTATGCTGGCTGGGCCTGTATCGGGGCCCGAGTCGTCGTTATAGGCCGGCGGAGGTGGATTGCCGTCGGAGATCAGATACTGGCGACGCTGCAGATACGCGTCTCGTATGAACGAATACTTGTCGAGGGCAGCACCCGCCAGGAGATCCCCCGCGCCGAGCAGCGATGCGCGCACACTGACGACCCGCACGCCATAAAGTGTCGTGCGGAACCATATCGGCTGGACGTAGGTTGTCAGATCGACTTCGAACTCGACAAGCATCCCCGCAGTATCACGCACGGTACTCGGACCGAGCAGCGGCAGAACGAGATACGGCCCCGGCGGCAAGCCATAGTGGCCGAGCGTCAACCCAAAATCGGCCGTGTGCTTTGGCAGCCTCGCGATCGTCGCGACGTCGAACAGGCCTCCGACACCAAAGACCGTATTGATAGCGACGCGCATGACATCTTCGACGCCATCGGTAATCTTCAACTGCAGCAGATCGTTGCCGGCCGTGTACACGTCACCGATATTTGAAAAGAAGTTTATAGCGCTGTCCCGCACCGGCTGCGGAAGTGCCCGTACATACGCCTGTGCGACCGGCTTCAAGGCGTACTGGTCGACCTTGTCGTTGAAGGTAAAAACAGTACGATTGAGCCCCTCCAGCGGATCGCCGGTGGTCGGCGTCTGTACCGTCGCACAGCCCGCGAGTACCAGTGCTGCCGCTACAGCCAGCGCTGTGCCGCGTATCATTGTCACTACTGTTCTCCTAACTTCGCCGGGACACTGGCTTCCGGCTGGACCCCTGACGATGCGTAACATCCAATACACCGCCGGCATGCTTGGCAGACGATGTTTGAAGCGTCGGTGCACCAGTAATATTGCTCGGGAAGTTTCAGGATCTGTTCCTCAAAAGATTTATTCATGCGACGCGCATCGACCACGTCATTTTCAGACGAGGAATCGGCAAGCGGCTTGAAAATCGTCAACTCATACCCTTCGTGATTCGGAAGCACTTTGGTCACGGAGGGTACGACCCGCGCGTGCTCCAGTGTCGCGAGACGAGGAACGAGAAACGGCCGTCAGCGTACAGGCGGAAACGCCAAAGGGATGCGTAGTGGCTGAGCAAGGAGGAGCCCTCTACGGGCAGCTCGGCAGCACGAACGCCCGCTCGATGGGACGACCCGCTGTCGGAACGTTTCGGTTCGCGAAATAAGCCGCTAAGACTACCGCGTAGGAGCAAGCGATTGGTTACCAACGCAATTAATACAAAGTTACTGAATTTAACGGCAGATGAGGTGGTGCAACACCAGGCCTCGGGTGCGCGCTGAACAGCTGCGGCAGCTCCTCAATTGGATCAGTTACACGCAAGCTTTCGGGGCGAGTGAATTTCGACTTCACACTCGCCCGAATGAAGCCTGCGCCTCCGGCGCTTCGGCAGAGACGATGAGCGACATTATTCTGCGCATCCGACCTTGACCCTAGGATGACGCGCACGTGACAAGATTGTTATCTTGAATTCCGGGTGCGGCTTCCGTGCGCGAGCTCCAACGTCTTCTTTATGGATTGGATGCAGTCGTCCGACTGCATTGTGCACAGTAAAACGAATTGTTTAGCGCATTAAGCGAGAGTGCGCCTGCGATAGCGAACACCGCTTGACCATCGGGTGCTCCTTCAAGTCAGGTCGGCCCCCCTTTGGCGTATTCGTGGATATACCTGATGTCTCCGCTGTGAGGACGAGCCCGAGCGAAGCGTTGTGCCGTCGCTGACGAGTCAAAGCATGAGACAGCACAGGGCCACTGCGCACCCAACTTGACTCGTATTTTTAGCGCATTACGGCCACATCCGCTGGCTCACGCGATCTTTGAGGACGAAGCGGTGAAATAGCGCTGCACCGACATGCATGCAGATCAGCGCCAACAAACCCATGCCAGTGCGCTATGGACATCGCCCATCGCGTGTCCGACGGCAGAGCCCGTCGGCGAGAGGCTAGGATAGGGCACGATGCTCAGCAGTCGAACCTCCCAGCCGCGCGAGGATGCGTTGACCCACCCGAGCACCGGCACCACGAGGAGCGCCGCATAGAGAAGAAAATACGTGGCGCTCGACGCCGCGCCGAGCAGCGATGAAAGCGAACTCGGTGGCGGCCGGTGAGTCAACCGCCACACAACCCTGACAGCCATGACGGCAATCAAGGTTGCCCCGACACCCAGATGCCAGGCAATCAGACCGATCGGTTGAGTGCCTTTGCCGATGTCAGGCATGATCCAACCGATCGCAAACTGTATGGCGATCAGCGCTCCCACCAGCCAGTGCAAAAGGCGTGCACGACTATCAAAGGTGGCGGGTCCAAATCATACAATTTCGTCATTTCGAATCCTCATAGACAAGGCAACAAGGGAAACTCCCGAGCGTGCAACTGAACTGAAGCACGAGCTGACCGGACTCAACAATAGTAGTCACCCCATACTTAAGGGGAAACTGATTCAACGCAAGACGCGGGCTCTGGCAAATGTCCCAGTCCGGGCCATCTACGGTCGTTCGGTCAAGCTCTCGGACGGTCATTTGAGCATCCGCTCCGCCCCCCAGACAAGACAGTTGTCGGCGAGCGGCGATAAAACGGATTTTCTTGTTCGGTGGCACAGCCAAACGCTCGAAGGTCTGTCACAACCGGCAATAGGCTGATTGAAGCGCCGCGATCCATCGCCTCATGTCGAGCCGAGAGCAGCCGTTCCATTGGCCGCCTTCTCTGAGGCCGACTTCTGCGGCACGCATGCATGCTTGGGAAGAAATAGGTAGACTCAAAACGGGCGCTAAATGTGCGCCCATCCTTACATCGCCCTTGTTGGCCAGTTTCATGTTCCGGAGCATTAGAAGTGAAGGTTTACGATTTCAAAGGTTTTCCTAATCCCGCCCGCGTTCGTATCGCGATTGCCGAGAAAGGTCTCACCAGCCGCGTCGAGTTCGTTCAGGTCGATCTGCCTGGCGGCGCACATAGAACTCCGGAGTTCCTTGCCAAAAATCCGTCAGGCGCGGTACCGGTGCTCGAGCTCGATGATGGCACGACGATCTCTGAATGCACGGCGATCACCGAGTACCTCGACCACCTGGACGGCGAGCCGACGCTCACTGGCCGTACCGGTAAGGAACGCGCGATCATTCACATGATGCAGCGTCGGACCGAAGTCGAATTGATGGATGCTCTAGGGACCTACTTTCATCACGCCACACCGGGATTGGGTGAAAAGATCGAGCTCTACCAGAACCGCGAATGGGGCGAGCGAAGCCTCAAGCGCGGGATTGCCGGCCTGCACTATCTGAACCAGGTCTTGAGCGGGCAACCGTATCTTGCAGGGGATAGTTTCTCTATGGTCGACATCACCGCGTTTGCCGGACTGAGCCTCGCAGATTTCCTCAAGATCGAAGTGCCCGAAACACTTACAAATCTCAAAGACTGGCGCGCCCGCGTGGGAGCGCGGCCAAGCGTCGCGGCTGCCTAAGCCTAGGTTCAAGATCATCAGGGCACCGTGCTCTCATTGGGGCTTGAGTCGTTCATTGCCATCATTTGACGGTCAAAGCGGTTGTTCGCTCAAACGGGTCGTCGGTTGCCAGGCGAACAAGCTATATCGGCGGTTGACTTGTCAATGAACCGACGACCACTTCGGCGTAGTACTTGCCGGCGGACATGGCCGCATGAATGACCGTTGTACCTTTAAAAGTTGCCTTTGACGTCACGGCGGATCGGATGGCCGAAACGGGTCCGACTACGGCCGACTGCGTGGGGCAGCAGTCGGCCCAGAGTGTGTCAAAACACGGAAATCTGCTGGGTACCGAGGTTTTGGCTCGCGGGTAGCCGCGCTCGTGCCGGACTGAAGAATTGGCTTTACTGCGATTTTGAACGGG
>NZ_CADIKM010000081.1 GCF_902859895.1 Pararobbsia alpina | reverse complement strand
TTCGGCACAGGCCAGCACGATGCGCGCTCGCAACGCCAACGCTTGTGCTGTCTTGCGCCGCATCATCAGCGCCTTCAGTTGCTTGAATTCCGATTCGCTCAGCAGGAGTTCGCGTTTGGGCCGTCCGCTCATCGCCGCCTCCTCGTAGCCGTGCCACACATAGCACTTTAGTACGCGGCGAAAATAATTCAATGAATTTGTAACTCACTCCGTGAATAGTTGCATGCCACAGTCCGTGTGGTGGATCACGAACATTCCCGGGTCCAAAGCAGCATGTAGGAGATTACCAGCGACCGGATAGCGTCGTCGCTCGCGCGCCCGCCAGCGTTACGAATCACATGCGCGTCGCCTTCAGACAGGCACGCATATCCGGCCGGATCCAACCGCGCGTCCATGCAGGTCAGGATGGCAAACCGTCTCGCGGGAGGCAAAGGAAGCTTTCCCTTGTCACCAAACTTCGAGACGTAATTCCGGTTAGCCTCTAGAACTTCATTCAGGACGGACATCGTCAGGTATCCCTATTTTTGGTGAACCAAAACCATGCTAGTTCAATACCAGTGAAAGGACGTCTGATCTTATAGAAGCAATTGCTATATGCATATCCGCTGCGGTGCTCTCCGTGCCGCGAGTTTGCGGGTTTGCTCCCCCATCGATTTCGTGAGCCAGACGAACTCCGGATTTCGGCAGATCGCTCGTCGGGTGGTTGACGAAAGACGGAATCGAGGATACTCGGCGAGCCTTCCAGGCGATGAATGGCCGCTGAATCAAAAGAACCCTGAGCGCCCGCACCCGCTTCTTGTGACATCCCAGCGGAATCGACGCGACGGCAGTCCCTGATCGGCCATGAAGCGACGTTGGCGGCATCGAGTCGAATGGCCGAACTTCAGCCCAAATCTGACGTCTGTTCAGGGAGCTCGTTCTAACGGTGCAGGATGGTCGCCCTGAAGGGCGGGCCGACGAATACTGGCGCCGGATTCGCGACTTTGAAGCGCAATGATCGCCGCGAGTCCATTGACTTAACCCGCGGCAATCACCTATCCATCATTTAACTTCGCTAGCGCAACAGGGCCACCCGACGCTAGCCAGTATCAATCGTGCGGCTGGCGGATCGCAAGGCCTCAGGTTTTGGTAGCCCGGAAGGTGATCCTCCTAAAAGGACGGGGCTCGTCGTGCACCGAACCAGCTGTCAAAGTGCCGTTGCGGTCCGAACTTTCAGAGCGAGGACATCTGAGCCGGGGCACTACCCGCGCCCAGCCTCTGACCTCGCATCAATCCTGGATAGGCGGTAGCCCTCATTCAAGACAGTTTCAATCATCGTGTCGAACTGAAGCGGGCGCAACGCATCGCGAAGGTACTTCACGTGAACATCGACGGTCCGCGCCTTTGCGTCAGGTTGATCTGTCCACACGTGCTCGAGGATCTCATCGCGCGAAAAGACCTGCTCCGGATGTAGCAAAAAAAGCCGGAGGAGCTTGAATTGCGTAGGCTTCAATGCAAGCGCCGCTTCGCGCTCGTCTCGCTTGGCAACGACCCGGTGACTCTTCAGCGACAGCGAGAGACCATTTATGTGCAGGACGTCTGGTTCGACTGTGATCGGCTTCGGGCGAAGCACGACGGCGACGCGAGCGAACAGTTCTTTGACGGAGAAGGGCTTGGCGAGATAGAAGTCCGCCCCGGCGTTGAGTGCTCGGATACAATCCGCTTCGCTCGGTCGAGCGCTTAGCATGATGACCGGCAAATCCCTCGTGCGCATAGTGGCGCGCAGCGTCCTCAGAAACGACAGCCCTGTCATGTCGGATAACATCCAATCGAGAAGGACGACGTCAGGCACCTGCACGTCGATAAGCTCCGTCGCATTCTTCACGGTAAATGCCACCGATGGCACATGCCCCGCTTCCCGGGCCTTAGTCCAGAGATATTCAGCAGCACCGTGCTCGTCTTCAACGATAAGAATGTCAGACATAAGTCATTTCATCGACGAATCGAAAAACTTTACGAGGACATCGAAAAGCATATCGGACTTAAGAATTGAGCAGTGTGCTAATAATACCAAGAACGTGATCGGTATCGAATACCCACGCGCCGTTAATCGCCCTCCAGACTCGATTGGCGCTGTCACTTTGTTTCAATCTGCAGAAGATGCGGCGCTCCCAAAAACGAGTTGAAATGATTTGTCAATGTTATTGAAAGCACTTGTTAGGTTTCTGCCCCGAAGGTTTCACTCTGTAATGGTCCAATCCCCCCAGCTTTAAAGAGTAAACGTAGAAGACATACTTCCAACAACATCCCCAGCACCCTCGAACAGCGAATCAGGAGCCAGTTACATGTTTCGTAGAGCCCTCTTGCCCATCCCGTTTGCCGCCGCACTGCTCGTGCTGAGCGCATGCGGTAGCAGCACCAACCCTGCGGCCACGCCGGCCGCCACACCTGCGGTCTCGGCCCAAGACGCGCTTCCGACGGCAACGCCGATCAAGCACTTGGTCGTGATCTACGGCGAAAACCGTTCGTTTGACCACTACTTCGGTACCTACCCGGTCGCGACGAATCCTCCGGGCGAACCGGTCTTCACGGCTGCGGCCAACACGCCGACCGTCGACGGATTGACCACGGCGCTGTTGACTAACAACCCGAATGCCACCGGTGCCGCGAACGTCACCAAGGCAACTGCCATGGGATTTCCGACCACGGATATGAATCCCTTCCGTATCGACCGTCAGCAAGCCAATACGGCCGACCAGAACCATGCCTATACGCCTGAACAGCTTGCCGAGGACAACGGCGCAATGGACGCGTTCGTAGCGAACACCGGTACGGCTTCTGCGGGGGGGTCGAATGCCTTTGGCACGGTTGCCCAGGTCATGGGCTATTTCGATGGTAACACCGTGACCGGGTATTGGAACTACGCCCAGAACTACGCGATGAGCGACAACGCGTACACGGACAGCTTTGGTCCGTCGACGCCTGGCGCGCTGGCAGTCGTATCCGGAACGACCAACGGTGCCGTGGCAGTCGTTGGCACGGCTAACACCATTCCCGACAATGCGGGCGGCCTGACACTGATTAACGACACCGACCCCGCTTATGACGTCTGCTCGTCGAAGACCAGCACGGTGAAGATGACGTCGAAGAACATCGGTGACCTGCTGAACGCGGCGAACATCACTTGGGGCAGCTTCATGGGCGGCTTCGACCTGACCGCGCAAAACGCGAACGCGAGCGTCACCTGCGGTCGCAGCACGTACTCGGCTACCCTGAACACGTCGCCGACGGATTACGTACCGCACCACAACTGGTTCCAGTACTACGCGTCGACTTCCAACTACAGCCACGCGCGCCCGAGCTCGCCCACAACGATCGGTTTCAGCAAACTGGCTGATGGCGTGACGCCGGAACCGGCAAACCACGAGTACGACTACAACGACTTCGTTACGGCAGTGAAGGCGGGTAACTATCCGTCGGTCAGCTACATCAAGGCTCCGGCGGTCGGTGACGGCCACCCAGGCAACTCCGATCCGATCGACGAACAGGAGTTTGTCGTGAATCTGGTCAACTTCATTCAGCAACAACCGGATTGGAAGAGCACTGCGGTTATCGTGACGTACGACGATTCCGACGGTTGGTATGACCATAAGTTTGCTCAACCGACGACTTCGTCCGCGGATGCGGTAACGGTCGAAACCATCAACGGCCCGACGTCCACGGTAAATTCGACGATTGCCGGTGCCGACCAAGTGTCGGGCCCAGGTACCTGCACCTCGGCAAGCGCCAAGCCGGGCGTCGGCATTACCCTTTCGCCGGTCAACGGTCGTTGCGGTCCGGGTACGCGGATTCCGTTCATTGTGATTTCGCCGTGGGTTACACCTAACACCGTGAGCCACGTGCAAATCACCCAATCGTCGGTTGTCCGGTTCATTGAAGACAACTGGCTTGGCGGCACACGTATCGGTCAAGGTTCGAACGATGCGAATGCTGGTGACATCCGCGCGCTGTTCAACTTCACAGGCAATACGGGCCCGGCTTCGACGCTCTTCCTGGATCCGACCTTAGGCACCAAGCTGTCGGCTCCGCCGGCGCAAAGCTAGTCGTCTAGTTCAACGCCGTCTCTGCACACACCGCATGATTTCTGGTGTGATATGTGCAGAGAGGCGCGAATGACGTTATCAAGCGTCGAGCCAGGCATCGTTTGCTGGCTCGACTTGTGCATTCGTTTATAGCGCTTCATTTGCTCTCACCATGACCCTTCGCTTGAACGCCGCGCTTCCGCGGCATCTGCCTGTTGGTGGTGACTCCGGTCCGGGAACCGGTCTGCGCCTTCTACGGCTCATCCTATGGGGCTTGGCTGCTGCTGTCCTAATTGCGCTTGCCTACAGCGGTTATGCGTTCGCATACCCAGAACGCATGCCCGAGAGCTTGGGGCTATTCGTCGAGAATCTGACAGGTGTCAATCATCATCCGGTGCACTTGGAGCGACCGCCGATAGCGCCGTTGAGTGCCCTCGCATTACTTGGTCAAAAGATCTTTAACGACCCCTCGCTGTCGGCTTCCGGCAAGCAGTCGTGCGCATCGTGTCACAGTCCGGACCACGCCTTCGGACCTCCAAACAATCTGTCCGTGCAGCTCGGCGGTCCGCACATGACGAATGGGGGATATCGGCCCCCGCCCTCGCTCGCCTACCTCTATCGCCAAACGCCGTTCACCATCGGGCCGGAAGTCCAGGAAGTCGACGCGGCGGTCAATCTGGATCAGGCCGCGTCGGCAGCGCAAGGCGCGCAGCGTGCACAAAAGACGGCCGGCGCAGCGACCGCCGCACCCAACATCGTGCCGCAAGGCGGTCTCTTCTGGGATGGTCGTGTGGACACCCTCCAGCAGCAGGCCTATAGCCCCATGCTGAACCCAGTCGAGATGGCAAACACAAGCGAAGCTGACATCGTACACAAACTTGAGGCGACGAAGTACCTCAACCAGTTCAAGCAGCTCTTTGGCGATAGCATCGTGCGTAGGCCGCAGCTGCTGGTGGCCGAGGCAATGTCGGCTGTGAGCCGCTATCAGACCGAGGCGCAAGGGTTTCATGCTTTCACCAGCAAGTATGACTATTGGCTGGAAGGTCGTACTCGCCTGACGCGCGCGGAACTGCATGGGTTGCAACTCTTCAACGACCAGAACAAGGCGAACTGCGCGGGGTGCCACCTGAGTCAGGTGGGCAAGGATGGATTGCCGCCGGTCTTTACCGACACGCAATATGAGGCACTCGGTGCGCCACGTAACCC
Source organism: Pararobbsia alpina (assembly GCF_902859895.1). GTDB lineage: Bacteria > Pseudomonadota > Gammaproteobacteria > Burkholderiales > Burkholderiaceae > Pararobbsia > Pararobbsia alpina. Next base: position 5,262 of record NZ_CADIKM010000081.1, on the reverse strand, counting down.
TGAGCTCGTGCTCAACAAAGATCCGAAATTCTACGACATGGGAATTTGTGGCCCGTTCCGCACAGACATTTCCAAGCAGACGCAGTTTTGCGGCATGTTCCTGACCCCCACGCTGCGCAACTCTGCCTCGCGTGGCGTGTACTTCCATAACGGTGTCTACCACACGCTCAAGCAGGTGATGGACTTCTACAACCTGCGTGAAACGCATCCGGAGAAGATCTACCCGGTTGATGCCTCGGGCAAGGTTGACAAGTACAACGATTTGCCGAAGGAATACCGCGCCAATATTGATGTGGCGGACGCGCCTTTAAACCGGAAAATTGGTGACCCAAACCCGTTGACGGATACAGATATCGACGACATCATCGCCTTCGTGAAAACACTGGATGACGGCTATCCGGTCGACAGGAAATAAGCGTATCGCGGGCGTGCCAAGAAAGACCCTCGGCGCGCGCGTCTCATCTGTGTCAATGCATGGCGAGTGGTCTGGAGGTTGGTTGTGGATGTGCGGAGGCCACTGGCACTCGTGGGGTGTGTCTATTGTGTGTTCACCCAGCGTCCGCTCGTGCGGCCGAATTCCGCCGTTTCAGTCAGAACCCCTTGTATCGATGGGTGGTTTCGATAAAACGGTTGGGCAATCTGCTGGAAAGTTTCTCCTTTGTGCCAGCGCTCCCACATCAGCGCTTTCTGGCTTTCCGTGTATTGCACGGCTTTCGCCGCGACGCTCATCCAAAGCGAAGCCTGGGGCGGCTCCGGTTGCCTGTCGACTATCCGCCACAGTACACGCATTATGACAAGCGCGAACACGCACAACCCCAGCGTCTCGTGGAGCTGACGGTCGAAGTCGCGGGCGTGTGCGTATACGCGCTGCTCGGACCCTCCGGGGCCAAATGTGAAGGCGATCACAACAAAGACCGCCGTCGCCCAGTGGAAGAATTGGGCCACGGTTCCATAGCGCGCGCGGTGCACCATTCAGTCTCCCCTTCAAAAACCAAGTATGAGATAAAGGCGGCCTGCATTATTGCAGAGCAAAAGCAGCTACGATACTCCTCCCTGGATCAACAATATCGTCAGCTTACGGACACCCCATGACGAACCGATTACGGCCGATCAGCGACCACCGCGATCGGCTGGGCTCGACTGCGGATTCGACCGAATTTTTACATCGGCGCTAACATGCAGGAGCTGAAGACAGAAAGCGCGGCTTTCCGATCGACGCGATTCACGCGGCCGGTCATGGAGCAATCTGGAAGGGACAGCGCCCGTGGAACGGCGTGGCGATCCTCGCGCGAGACGCCGAGCCACGAGTCCGCGCGGGTGAGTCCGTCACTTATTCCACGTCTGGCAGACGCCGGCGTCGACGCGTGGGTACGAGATTTACCCAGTGCCAGCGATCACGCACCGACGTGGATCGATCTCGCCAGTCCTGCGAAGCGGTCGCGAGTTCGGCCTCCAGCGTGATGCGGGTGCTCTTGAATGCGTGACAGCACCCGTGCCTAGCCTTCGACGGCACGCGCCGCTTGTTCAATTGTTGTCGCGTTTTTGTGGAAGCCTTCCCATGGGTCAGATTTAAGGCTTTTCAATCGCTGGCTTGCGTCGCGCACCGTCCATTGATGTGCGGACTTGACCTCTTCAACTTCGGCCCAAGTAATCGGTATCGAGACGCCCATGCCTGGGCGGGCGCGGGCCGAATACGCCTCGGCCGTTGTCGCGCCTTTGCCGTTGCGAAGGGACTCTCAGGACCCGGCCAATCAGGCAGCAGTTGCGATCACATCGATCGACAGATTGCGTGCGCCGCCGCGAAGCGCCAGCCTCGTCGGCGTCGCCTCGCGCGGCCGAAATCAATACGGTGGGGCTCACAGTCGAGCAGGTTTGCGACAAGCTATGTCGATCGTTGCGCAGCACTGAGCTCGACCCGGAGTGGCTCGTGCCGGCGAACACTTGCAACGACGCGGACACCGCCATGTTCAGTGCGCGTCACAATGACCCCTGGCCCGAAGAAAGCGCATTTTCGCGGTTAGCCGTTTCAGTTTGCCGCGGACTTATCCCTTTAAAAAAGCGCATTTCCGGTTGTGGCGAATTTGAGACACCAGGGGAGCGGCTCATTGAAATTGAGGCTTGGCGCGGACCGCGGTCGACCGGATTGCATTGAATCGTGTACCCCGAATAGCCGTCAGCCGCCGATGACGGGATTGTTAAAATTTTATGAAAGTCCCGTTCCGAATTTGAAATGGGGATTTTCAAAATCGCCGCATTCATCGTAGTTTGGCCAAACCCTATACTCCACGCGTTCTTTCCCGAGCGATCGCCGATCGTTCAACGAGGAAGATGAACTTGGAATGGGGTGTGGTTTGATCAAGATGCGATATCTGGCCGCTGTGTCGGCCATAGTTGTGGCCGGAGCCGCACATGCGCAAAGCAGCGTCACGCTGTTCGGGATTGTCGACACTGGTCTCGTTTATCAGAGCAATGCACGCGTGACGGGCTCCACGACGCAAGGGGCGAGCTTGTATTCGATGCAAAGCGGAAACCTCTCCACGTCGCGCTTTGGCCTGCGCGGCTCGGAAGACCTCGGCGGTGGCCTGAGCGCGGTGTTCTGGCTCGAGAACGGTTTCGCCACAAACACGGGCGCCGCGAAGAACGGCGGAGACTTGTTCGGCCGGCAGTCATGGGTCGGCCTGCGCTCGAGCCAGTACGGTACGCTTACGCTCGGCCGTCAATACGATTTCATGGTCGACTACGTCGCACCCATGAGCGCGACGGGTTCGGGTTTCGGCGGCAACCTTGCCGACCACCCGTACGACAATGACAACCTGAACAACGATATGCGTCTGAACAATTCGATCAAGTTCAGCAGCGTCTCGTTCGACGGTTTCAAGGCCGGGACGATGTTTGCGTTCTCCAATGACGCAGGCCAGTTCAGCAACAATAGCGCCTACAGCATGGGCGCGAGTTATTCGTATGGCGCGTTCAATGCGGCGGCCGCGTATGTTCAGGTCAACCGTACGGCCAACCCGGCAAGCGCCAACGCCGTAGGCGCCGTGAGCACGGGCGACGGCGACGCGCTGACGACGGGCGGCAACCAACAAATCTTCGGCGCGGGTGTCCAGTACAAGTTTGGCCAATCCTCCGTCGGCGCCATCTGGACCCATTCCGTCACCTACAACGTGACGGGCATCTGGCAGGGCGGCAGCACCTCCATTGGCGCGCTCAATGGCAGCTATATCAAGTTCGACAACTTCGAACTGAACGGTCGCTATTTCGTGCACCCGAATTTCAGCCTGGGTGCGTCCTATACGTACACGACGGGCGCCTTCGGAGGAACGACGGCCGCTACGTCTGCCACTCCGCATTGGAACCAGGTGATGGCTCAGGCCGATTACCTGTTTTCGCCGACCACCGACGTATACCTGGAAGGCGTCTATCAGCGCGTCAGCGGCGGGAACGGCAACCCCGCGTTCGACGCCAGCATCTATAGTCTGGATCCCTCCTCGAATAACCAACAAGTGGTTGTCTCGGTTGGCATGAGGCATCGGTTCTAATCGGGGAGAAATCGCACCGCCCTGCAGCGCGCCGCCAGGTGTACTACAGGGCGATGGGTTTCCCGTTTGACGTGGTGCGGCGAATTGCCCACGGCCAACGGGGCGCCTCTCACGACTATTTCAAGTCTGGGGGGTAAGATCGGCCATGGACGCCCGTCGCCGCATGCAACGACATGCGGCGACAGGCGGCGACAGGCGCCGATACCTTTCTCATGACCTCGACCCCAGAAACCGCTCCGACCTCCCGGCAAGACCTCAATCAGCTCATCAGACTCCGGCAACTGATCGCCGATACGGGTGCCGACGTCCGCTTCGATTCACGCACCCGCAGCCTACGCATCTGAAGCATCGAACTACCGGCAAGTGCCGCTCTGCGTCGTCCCGCCGCGCACGATCGACGAACTCGTCGGCGCCGTGCGGTCCGCCAACGAAGCCCAGGCAGCCGTCCTGCCCCGTGGCGCCGGCACCTCCATGTGCGGCCAGTCAGTCAATACCGCCGTTGTGCTCGACCATTCGATGCACCTGAACTCCATCGTCTCGATCGACCGGGACCGGCGCCCGCGATCGTCGAGCCCGGCGTCGTCTGCGATCAACTCAATGCGGCAGCCGCGCAGCATGGCCTCGCATTCGGCCCCGATCCCGCCACCCATAGCCGATGCACCCTCGGCGGCATGATCGGCAACAACTCTTGCGGCGCAAACTCGGTGCGCGCAGGCAAAACCGCCGAAAACGTCGAACGACTCGAAGTGCCGACTGTCGACGGCGAACGCTTCTGGGTCGGACCGACCGACGACGCCACGTATCGCTCGCACCTCGCCGCGGGCGGACGCCGCGCCGACATCGTGCGCGCACTCAAGACCCTTGCCGATCACTATGCCGATGCGATCCGCACCGGCTTCCCGACCATCAAGCGGCGCGTCTCCGGCTACAGCCTCGACCAGCTGCTTCCCGAAAATGGCTCCAATATCGCGCGTGCCGTGGTCGCGCGCCCGTGGGGCTCGTACTGAGGTCGCTGTTTCGTCCCTAGCGAGGAGCCGCCCCCGCTGGACCTCTTTCTCTGCTTCTGGAGACGCGTCATGGACACCGATCGAGTCACTCCGAAAACAGTGGAGCAGTCAGCAGGGACATTGCAATCAGGTGCCGCGTCGATTGATGAGCTACGCCTCTATATTGCCGAGAGTATCGGCAACACCGAAACGTTCGATTCCTGCCGGGCCGATTATGCGGCTCGTCCCTGCTGAGCTGCGAACCAGTTTCAGATTCTGAAGGAGCTGAAGGCCGCCACTGGTAACGGGCGATATGTCTTTCCGGGTGCGCGTTCACGGCAACGTCCGCGCCAGGGCGAGACTGACCTCAGGGTAACGCCCAGAGCCAAGGTCTTTTGCTTTCCCAGATAGCGATACGCAAGCCGCCAATACTTGCCGCCGTTCGGCTGTACCAACAGGAACATGCCGTCCCCATCGGTGAGCTTGTACGGTTTGTCCTTGGGTTTGGTGTTACGGACAGTGAGATCTGTAAGGTTCATGATCGTTGGTACCAACAGGCGTTAGCGCAGTACCAACGAATATTCCATCAAGTTTTTCGGATTTAGTCGGACATCATCGGACGCCCACCCCCGGCGTCATAGTAGTTGTCGCCTCTGAAATTTCTTATCAAGAAGAGTCAGAGGTGCAGGTTGAAGGCGAGACAAACGTATTCTGTCGAGTTCAAGGAGCAGGCC
>NZ_CADIKM010000080.1 GCF_902859895.1 Pararobbsia alpina | reverse complement strand
AGGCGGTTGCTGGCCATCGATGCCCAAGGTGCGTCTTAAACGCGCCGATCCTTGCAAAACGCGCCTTCCAAAGGCTGTCGAGACCCGCTATTCAGCATCGGCAGTGCCCGCCGGCCGATCGTCGCATCCATTCGCACGTCGACCGGCTATGCGATGCGTATTGGTCAGCGTGTCCCTAGAGCTCGCGCATGCGTTGCACGGCCGGAATACGCGTTTCGCGAAGCGCGCCGGTCACTGCCAGGACGACCGAGACAAACGCCACGCTGACCAGGGCAGCCAGATAGCGCCACGGTACGCTCAAGAACTCGGGCGGGGGATCGAACACCCCCGTCAAAAGCTTGACCAGCATCCAGGCGAGTGCAAAACCGGTCAGCGTCCCGACACCGGTCCCGGCAGCAAAGACCAGCAGTGCTTCACTCCAGAGAAACGCGCCAAGCTGACGAGGTTTGGCGCCGAGGGCGGACAGAATGGCGAAAGTGCGCCGCCGGTCGGCCAGTCCGAGGGCCAGAATAAGGCCCGTGGCGCCTGCCACCATCAAAATGGCGAAGCCAAGTTCCAGTCGACTCAGCCCGCCTAGGTCGACCGCGGTCAGACTGGATCCGATGATGTGCTGGACTTGGCCCAGGTCGGTGACCTTGACCCCCGGTAGCGCGGCGACCACGGCCCGCGCAGCCGACGCCACTTGCCCGGGTGCCTTGGATGTCTTGAGCAGCACGACTTCGGCCCCGTCGGCATCAGTGTGTTGGGCCACGTAACGCGCATTCGCCACCAGGAACGAATCGCGCGGCGCGGTCGGGAACTCACGCACGACGCCGATGAAACGGAAAGCGACAACGTGATACTGGTGATCCTTTGCGTTTTGGAGTCGCAGATTGAGGGTATCGCCGACATGCAGCTGGAAGTCGTTGACGGTTTCCTCCGAAACGAGAACGCCATCGGCGGTGCGTGCGAGCAGATCCAGGGTTTTTTGGGCGTTCCCACCCGCAAAAAACGCATTGGACAGACTGGTCGCCTCGCCGATGTGCGTCGGATCGATCCCATACAGGTCTTGCAGGTCGGTGGCGACATAGGCCAGCCGGTGTTGCATCGGTTGGACAGCGCTCACGCCAGGTAAAGCGGACAATTCCTTGAGTTTCGTCGAGGCGGGTGTCTGCGGCGTGCCGGTGACCGTCACGTCCGCCCCATTCGTTAGTTGGGCATCGACGAGCGCCTGCGCGTTATAGGTTGTGTTGAAGACGGCAGTCGACACCGCAAAAGCAAACGCTAGTGCCACCAAGGCGATGCCCTGCGTCATGCGTTTCCGTTGTCGGCTCATGGCGGCAGCCACGACGCCAGACAGGGATCCCGCGATCGGCGCCAGCCATTTGGCCAGGCGTTCCTGACCGCGTTTGAGTCCGGCCAGGCACACTCTGACCGTCAGCAGAGCAAGGCCCAGCCATAGCAGGAGCGGTGCGAGAAATGCCAGGTAATCCACCGATGACGACGGCATGCCCTCAGCGGCTAGCACGACCTGATAACCCGTGCTCGAGGTTCTCCAGAAAATGAGGGCCGAGAGGGCGATGAGAATGAAATCGAGCCCGATCCTCTGCAACAGTCTGGCGCGATCCTGGCCGACGGCCATTCGGGCCGCCATAACCGTCGTCTGTCTGGCATCGATCCATGCCGTCGCGAGCATGGCGGCGGGAGCCAGCAGAGAGCCAGTCAGGGCCGCGGCAGCGATCCAGCCGATGGTAGACGCGGCAAACATGCCAACGCCGAGAACAAGGCGAGTCAAAGCCGTGGCCAGCAGCAGTCCGGCGATAGTGCCGCCTATTCCTACGCATGCTGCTTCGACAGCCGCCAGTTTCATGATTTGCGCGCCCGAAGCGCCCCGGATTCGCAACAAAGCCTGATCGCGCTGGCGTCGGCCGGCGCCGGAAGCCACCACCGCCATCGTCAGCAAAGCCGCCAGCAGGGCCCCCGGCGCACCCAGAAAGAGAAACAGCACTTCGGCATACAGCGCGTCACTGCGTGCCGCGTCGAGCCTCGCCGCCAGATTGTCCGCGACGATGCCGCTGCCCGCGATGCGCGCTTCCAGGTTTCGCGCGGCACCCTGCACCGCCACAAAAGCCGCCTGCGGATCGGCTGAAAGGCTGTCATGCGTCAGCCGGACGTGCAACTGGACGCGAATCGAATCCGGCCTGATGGCCGCCTGCGGGTCGAACAGGCGGTGCCATTCGTCCCTCGGCATCAGCAGAACATTGTCCGGTGGCGCTTGCGGCGCCGCGTTGGCTGGCATCCCGACCGCCTGGAATAGCGAATCGGCATACGGCAGGTCGACGATCCCGGCCACCCTGACGTCGAGCGGCGCGAGGCCGAGACGATGAATCGTCACCGCATCGCCGACTGTCACATGTAAGTTGGCGGCTGTTTGCTGAGTGATTAGAACGCCATCCAGGCTGCCGAGCAGTGTGCGGAACTGCGCCGGATAGTCGCCGATATAGGAGGCCGTGATGCCAAGCACCTTACCGTTGCCCGTGGTCTGTACGGTTGCGCCGGTATGAGCCTCGAAGCCGTTGACATCGGCGTAGCTGACCGCTTGCAGACGGGCAACGGCGGCGGCTTTTCCGATGGCCGCCGCCACCGACTGAACGGTTGTCCCGGGGACCAATTGCACCTGCCAGTCAACCGGCACGCCGGCAACGGCGCGGCGCGTCATGGAGGCTGTACTCTGGGCCAGAAAGGCGCCGAGCGCCGCGAGCAGTGCCACGGCCACCGCAACGCCCGCCGCAGCCCCCGCGAGGCGGGCCATGAGTGCCTTGACGAGGCCGAGCAGCCACAGCCTGCTCATAGGGTACCCGCGCCATGGACGGTTTCGGTGAGCGTGCCGTGCTCCATGTGCCAAATCCTCTCCATGCGCTCAGCTACCGCCGGATCATGGGTGGCAATGACGAGCGCCGTGTCAGTGCCGGCCAGATGGGCCAACAGCGCATCGAGCAACACGCGGCCAGTCGGCTGATCGAGCTGGCCGGTCGGTTCGTCGGCCAGGATCACGCATGGGGTCCCGACAATCGCCCGCGCCATGGCGACCCGTTGCATCTGGCCACCAGATAATTCTTCGGGCAGTTTGCGTGCCAGATTCTCAAGCCCGAAGGTAGCCAGCGCAGCCATGACCACCCGGTCGATATCGCACGTCGCTTTCGCCATGAGCAGTGGCAGCGCCACGTTTTCACTCACCATCAACGGCTCCAGCAAGCTTGGCGCCTGAAACACCAGCGCAATCTTTTCGGGCAGAAGCGTGTCCGCGCGGCCGAGCGCGGGCCAGGTGACCGTGCCGCTGGTCGGCACATCGAGTCCGGCCATGAGGTGCAACAAGGTCGACTTGCCGCTGCCGGAGCGGCCGAGGAGTGCGACCCGATCGCCCGCGCGCAGGCGGAACGTCGCGGAAGCGACGGCGGCGATAGAAACTCCGCCTTGCGGGTAGCGCCGGCCAACCGCCTGGGCCTCGATCAGGGCGTCAGTCATGAGTGATGCGTCCATCTCGAATGCACAGAAGCCGGTCGGCGTGGGCCGCGAGTGCGGTACTGTGGGTCGCGATCAGGATCGCGCCCCCCGCGCGGCACCGTTCTCGCAAATGCGTCAGGATGGTGGCTTCGGTCATCGCATCCACTTCCGCCGTCGGTTCGTCCGCAAGCAACACGCGGGGATTCGCCGACAAGGCCACCGCCAGCCCGGCACGTGCTGCCTCGCCCCCCGACAGTTGCGGCGGGTGCGCGCGGCGTTGCCGGGTCAGCCCCATCACTTCCAGCAGGTGGTCGACTCTCCGTCGATCGGACAGACCGGCCAGCGACATCTGCAGCCTCATATTGGCCTCGACCGTCAGGTGTTCGAACAGGTTTCCCGACTGCATCAGAATACCGAGGTGCCGAGCCCGCAAAGCGGCGCGAACCGCGTCCGGTCGGCGCGACATACGCACCCCCATCACTTCGACATACCCGCCATCCGGCTCATCCAGGCCGGCGAGACAAGCCAGCAGCGTGGATTTGCCGCTCCCCGACGGCCCGATCAGCGCGACGAATTCCTCTGCCTGGAGCCGCAGCGAGACGCCGCGCAACGCAACGGTTTCGTCCTCGCCGCTATGGTAGAAACGGTAGAGTTCAAACGCTTCCAATCGCCGCGCTTCAGCGCCATTGGAAGGAATTCGACATGAGTTTCCATTGGTCGGCATTGTCAGCTCCGAACGGCGCGGAGAGATCGAGGGTGGCCAGCTTGCCGCCCCCGTATATCAGATAACGGTTGCTTTCCAGGCGCAGCTGCTTGTTGGTGACCGGGTTGGGTTCGGAATTCGATGTGTAGACGATCAGCAGCGCCGGACCTGATCGAAGGGCTACCTGCCTGACCGTCTCGATCTTGACCGCACGACCACCCTTGAGCAGATCTGCGGCCTCATGATCGGCCACGGACCCAGCCATCGGAGCATGGGCAGCGGGCGCGATGGTGACCTCGACCGTGTTGTACTTGTCCGCAAACTTCGCCCCGTCGCGGCGCTCCGTTCGCGCCCAGCCCTCCGGCACCTGGAGCGAGAAACCCAATGGCGACGTATAGGTCAAGAAGACCTGGGTGTCCGGAATGTCGCCGGGGGGATTCTGTTCCAGCGCGAGCGCGCGTTCTGCTGCCCTGACTGGCGTAACCGCAATTTGCGCACTGCCGATCAGGGCAGCGAACGCAAAGATGACTGCGGACACCCCCCGGGAGGTACCGCCTGATCCGAATGCTGTCTTGCATGGCGACTCCCTAACGACTAGAGGTTTGGCGTCGCTACTTCTGCCACACAAAAAGCAACCGTGCGTGCGTGCCCCGCTTGATTTCCACCACGCGCTGTTGGGTTCGCCATGACGGTCAACGCTGACGCTATAGTTTCCTGCGGGCAATTTCACGAGGAGGAAAGGACCGTCGGAAGTGGCGCTGAACACGGTCTTGCCTGCGTGATCTTTGACGGCCACCTTGACGTCCGACATATATTCATTCTGGGGCACCGCTTTGCGAGCAAATTCCAACGCGAGCGGATAGTGCGCCGCGATGTGCTTGATCGCGGCCACCTCATCCAGCCCGATGCCGCCGCTGACATACACGCCTTGCAATTGTTCCGGTGGAGCAGTTGTTTGTGCACTCGTCAGCGGAACTGCCGTTGCCAGACTTGCGGGGACCAGGGTGGCCCCCAACGCGAGTGGGAGGCGTTTCATGGCGAACCTCCTGAGGAAAACGGTAGCCATCAAACCGACGCATATGCCGGACATGCGGCCGGACCCACACCACTATCAGTAACGCCAACTATTTTTCTTTCATTTCCTGTGCCTTGGTTTCCGTTCTTTCATGCGTTGGGTTCTCGCTTTTCTCTTCCTCATTTCCCGATTCTTACCCTCCTTCTGGTAGTGTTTGGCAGGTGCGGCGGCTTGGGCTGGGGAAGCCGTTGGATTGTCAGTAGTTTGTTCATTGCGACTTCTTCACGAAGCCTAGTCCTGCGACGTTTTTGCTCAGGCGCGCACGTCAGAACCCGGCCCTCTCGCACCGATCGGTCGATGGTGCGGCAGATAGATTCATGCGATAGCCGGTTATTCCTCGGCTTCCTCTTCGTCGCTGGGCGTGTCCACATGCACCACGGCCCCGTTGCCGGCATCGACTTTGACGTCCTTAATCGCATTGCTGGCCGTCTTGATCTCCACGCTGTACACCAGGTTGCCGTTCTCGTTGTCGAGGGCGACCCTGCGCAAGGTCCCGGGTACCTGGGCCAGCGCGGCTGAGGTCGCCCGAGTCGCATCAATCTTCGCCAGCGTGGCGAGCTTGGCCGCTTCTCTCCGCTCTCCATTCCGCTGGTCCGGCACCTTGATGCTGGATTGATAGGCCGGGGATTGGGTTGTCCCGTCCCCGGCCGCATAAGCGCTGCCCAGCAGCCCGACCCCCAGCGTGAGCGCGCCCAAGGCCATACCCAGCGTTTGCTTCCTTCGCCTACCGTTCATTGTCAATACGCCCTAAGCGCCTCGTTGACTGTGCAAGACCGACCCTAGACCGATATCCGATCGCAGCCTCTCGCCTCATGGATACTCATGGACAGGAAACGGCATGTCGGCCCCACACAAGCTATATTGATCGCTGAATCTTGCCAGACCCTTTCCCAGTCATTACATTCTTGTAATGTTTGGTGGATCGTCGGCAGGCGCTGGGCGCTCGGCGGCGAAGATGATGGGAAGCATGAGGGTGAAGACGGATCCCGCGCCAGGCGTGCTCGACGCCTCGACCCGACCCTTGTGCGCTTCGACGACGGCCTTCACCAGGCTCAGGCCCAGCCCCAGGCCGCGCTGCGAGCGGCTGTGATCGCCACGGTACAGGCGATCCCAGATTTTCGTGAGTTCGTCGCGCGTCATGCCGATCCCGGTGTCGGTGACGCAGATCACCATCATGTTCTGCCGGCAGTGGGCATGCACCTCGATGCGTCCACCCTGCGGCGTGTACTTGATGGCGTTATCCAGCAGATTCGCCATCACCTGGCGCAAGCGGTTGCGATCAGCCGTCAGCCAGATTGGCGCCGGTGTGATGATCGAGAGGGTGATGGCTTTTTCTTCAGCCACATACTGGAAGAGTTCGACGGCATCAGCCAACAGGTCCGCGATGTTTACCGGTGTCAGGTGCAATTTGAGCGTCCCGGTCTCGGCCTCGGAAATGTCCATCAGGGTGTTGAGCATCTGGAGCAACTGATCCGACTCCTCCACGCAGTCGGCCAGCGCCTCCCGGCTACCAGTCGGCTCGCCCTCCGAGCGCAGGGCGAGCTCCGCGATGCCGCGGATTCGCGCCACCGGCGTGCGCAGATCGTGGGCGACGTTGTCGAGCGCGTTGCGCATGCCCTGGATTAACGTCGAAATCCTGTTCAGCATGTCGTTGAACAGCATCCCCAGTTCGTCCAGTTCATCGCCGATCTGGCGGATCGGCACGCGGGCCCCCATGGCGCCTGCCTCGATCGCGTGGACGGTCTGAATGAGCTGGCGAATCGGCCGCAGGGAGCGCCGCGCGAGGAAGGCTCCGCCGAGCACGCCGATCACAACCATCGGAATCATGACGCCGGCAACGATCCAGCCAAAGCTCTCCAGCACGCTGTCGCGCTCCTCCGTACTCTTGCCGACTTGCAGCAACTCTTGGTCGGGCAGGTGGAGGCTAGCGATCTCCAGAACGGCCTCATCGTCTTTGGCTGGCAGCCGAATTAAGGCCCCGGGATCGGCCAGCGGCGCGTGTTCGAGACGGTTCAGGTCGAACTCGGCCCATTGATCGGGAATCTCGACGAAGACCGTGGTATTGCGCGGCCCGGCAATGCGGATAAAGAACGGCTTTCCTTGCCGCAGCCTGGATTCAAGGGCGAGCTCCTTCTTGACCCCCACGAGGTTCGTGGCTTGGTACTGCGCCGCCAATTGGTGAAGCCGCTGCTCAATGCTGTTGCGATCATGCTGGCGCAGGGTCGAGGCCAAAAGAAAATACGCGAGCGCGAACAGCGAGGCGGTGCTGAGAATGAAGCAGGCCGAGTACCAGAGCGCGAGCCGAAAGCTGATCGCATTCCGAAGAGAATCAAGGCCCTTTGAGAACATACCCAAGCCCGCGGATGGTATGAATCATCTTCACCGGAAAATCCCGGTCAATCTTGTTGCGCAGGCGGCAGACCAGCACGTCGACGACATTGGTCTGGGGATCGAAACGGTAATCCCAGACATGCTCCAGAATCATCGACTTGGAGACCGGGCGGTTCGCATTGCGCATCAGGTATTCGAGCAGGGCAAGCTCGCGCGGCTGCAGCTCGAGCGGTTGTCCGGCCCGTCGCACCTCGCGCGTGAGCAGATCCAGCACCAGTTCGCCCACGCTAAGCCGGGCCGGTTCCGAGGCTCCGCTGGTGCGACGAATCAGCGCCTGGATGCGCGCGAGCAACTCGGCCAGCGCAAACGGTTTTATCAGGTAATCATCACCGCCCGCCTGAAGGCCTTTGACACGGTCATCGACGGTGCGTTTGGCGCTGAGGATGATGACCGGCGTGGCGATCTTGTTGCGGCGCAGTGTCTCGATGAGCGACAGTCCATCCAACCAGGGCAGCATGATGTCGACGACAGCCGCGTCATAGGGGGTGGTGAGCGCCCGCTCAAGCCCGCTCGCCCCATCGCCCGCATAGTCGACCGCGAAGCCGGCCTGCTGCAGCGCCTTGGTGACAAACGAGCCAATCGTTCTGTCATCTTCCACGACCAGAACGCGCATGACATCAGTCCTTCCTCACCGGCCCCATGTTGATTCTCACCGAATTCTGCCCCACCGTTTTCATCTAAATTTGCCCCCCCAGACAGCATAGTGCGTCTATTCGGTGGGGATAACGCTTGGCTGTCATCCGGCGGGCGTTGAAGCACGCATCGGCTCCAGCCTGGATGGCGCCATCGTCCCTATCAAGCGCGAGGACCATGTCCAGAAAACGATAGTTTGACGAACACGCAACTGAGAAATCATTGTTCGGCAACGCTCGGATACTCAACTTCGTCATCGCTATCTTCGCCGTCATTGGCTTCATCGCGATGCTCGGCACGTCGGTGATGCACGTAAGCATGATGCACGGCATGTGGTCTTGCAGTGAGGCGATGCGTCTCTGGCGATAGCGCTAGGAGCCTGTCGGACTTTCCGTGCCCCACCACGCAATTGCCTAAATAGTGGCCATATTTCGTGAGCTACAGAGCAGTCAAACGGTTGCTGCTTCCGTTTTGAGTCGTTTGACCGCCCTGTAGCGCGCTTCGGTTGTTCAAGTCCGACAGGCTCCTAGACTTTGGAAAGGAGAGTTGCAATGAGAAATCGGATAACAAGGACTTTGTTCGGTGGTGGCACCCATGGGCCGCACCTTGAGCTTGCCCCCGAAAAACGAACTTTGGGTAAGTACTGCAGGAGCAGTCCGTTGGTATTCCCGTTCGTGCCACGCTGCGACGGGCTCTGGGGATGGTAAATAGTCGCCGCCGGATAGCTACAGAGTTTGTCGGTCACGATCTTGCGCGGCACTTCGGAACCCGGGGCCAGCACGCGCTCGAAAAACCGCATGGCTGCTGCCTTGTCGCGACGCTTCTGCAGCAGAATATCGAGTTCGGTGCCGTGTTGATCGGCTGCTCACGCCGCGCAGCGTCACAAACACTTCGTCCAGATGCCACGTGGTGCCGGGCTTGCGACGTGCAGCTTTTACACGATGCGCAAAACCCGCACCGAATTTGTCGCACCAGCGCCGGATCGTTTCATAGCTCACGATCACGCCGCGCTCGAAGAGCGATGAAACTGCGGCCGGAAAGCCATGACCGTGATAGAGCGATTTAGCATTCTTCATCAGATGATATTACGCGACCATAAGCCCGCCCGCGCGCTTGCCTAGAAAATCCGCGCTGCGCTCCCGCGGCGGGAAAACGGAATAGCGCAAATTGTCTTCGACTGAGCCGTCGTTCATCGCTGGTCGTTGCGCGATATAGCTCACGCGGCGGCGAAAGGCCGGGATGTCGTGGCGCCCGACGGGAGCGTGGCGCCAGGCGAGGACACCGCCATCGAGCCGGTCGAGCAGGGCGAGCGTACGCATGAATACGCTCTTGCCCGAGCCGGCCGGGCCAACGATGACGACGCGGTCGCCTTCGCAAAGCTTGAAGTCGGTGGGCGACAGCAGGGTCCGGTTGCCCTCGCCGCTGCGGCGCGTGACGCCGGAGGTGGAGAGAAGTACGTTGTCGGTGTGGAGCATGGGGTTCGCCGCAGCGGGTATGTTCAGTCTGAACGCTCGACGGCGCGCAGTCCTTCGACTCTTACAACAAGACCCCCCGCGTGGCCGCGCTTGCGAATCGACAACGTGGCCCGATGGCGCAGGGCGATCTGCCTCGCGATCGCGAGACCGAGGCCCGAGCCCAGCTGCGTCACGCCTTCGCCTCGATAAAAGCGGTCGAACAAGCGCTCGATTTCGCCTTCTTCGATGCCGGGGCCGTTGTCCGATACCTCGATGCAGACGTCGTGGCCGTCGCGCTCGATCGATACGTCGACCTTGCCGCCGCGCGGGGTGTAACGGATGGCATTGTCGACGAGATTGCCGAGCAGCACACCGAGTGCATGCCTTTCCCCGTCGATCAGGCAAGGTGCCGCGTCGGCGGACAACTCCGAGGGTTCGAGCCCGAGGTCGATCTGCTTTTGCTCGGCGAGAATCGAAGCGTCCGCGACGATCTGGGCAGCCAGCGCATGAAGATCGAATGATGCCGTCAGCGCGGGCATGGCGGCATCTTCACGGGCCAGCGTGAGCAGTTGATTGACGAGGTGGATGGTCCGCTTGAGGCGTTCGTCGAGTTTCGCGAGTACGGCCGGGTCGCCGCTCACCGTCCCGGCACGCACGGCGAGTTGTAGCTGCAACTGCAGCGCGGTCAGCGGCGAACGGAGTTCATGGGCGGCATCGGCGATGAACGTGCGCTGGCCCGGGAGTGCGAGGTCGAGCCGCCTGAGCAAGTCGTTGAGGCTGTCGACGAGGGGGCGCAGTTCGACGGGCACGTGTTCGGGCGGATCGATCGGATGGAGCACATTCGCCGAGCGCGCGCCAAGCGCGCGCGCGAGTGCGTGCACGGGGCGCAGCCCGCGGCTCACGACAACCAGGACGAGGATCAGCGCACCGGGCAATAGCAGCGCAAGCGGCCACAAGGTCCGCGCGGCGAGCCGCAGGCCGAGGTCGTTGCGCACCGAGATGGGTTGCGCGACCTGGACGAAG
>NZ_CADIKM010000079.1 GCF_902859895.1 Pararobbsia alpina | reverse complement strand
GACCAGCTGCCGCTCTTTTCCACCAGGGTCAACGGGCAAAGACGGTTGGTCAACAATGCAGGCGGCAGCGATCCGGACTCACGGACAAAGAAGTAGCGGTAGTCCGCTCCGTGATCGTTTTCCCAATTGAATGCGCCCGGCATCCAGGAGAGCCGATCGGGCGCCTCCCGCAAGGTATGCCGCTCTCGGTACCGCACGACCTGCTCCAGGAATTCCGCGAAATTGAAATCGACGAGCCCCTGCTTGTCGGCCTGGTACCACGCCGCGTAGTGCATGTACGCGACCGGATTGTCCGCGGCTGGACTACGCGGATCCATCGGGAGCATGAGTGCCCGCTGGGCGGGTTTCGCGGCGGCGAGCACCCGTTCGAAGTTCGCGCTCTCCGTCGCAAATGCCAGCGACCGCTTTGTCTGCAGACTGAAAAATGCGATGCAAATAAGGGCGAGCGCCACCTGACAGGCGAGATCACGGTGCCGCCTTGCGTCGCGGTCTCTGCCGGAATCTTCGCGCCGAACGAACAGGAATGCATAGAACGGCAGCACGTATACCGCAAAGCGCTCGTAGATGAAGCTGGTGTTCATGGCCACTGTAGGGACGAGAAACCAGTATGCGAGCAGCACCGCCAGAGGAACGAACGCAGCAGGCTCCCTGCGATTCAGACGCAGGCCGAGCATGTGCGCCGTTGCCAGCGTAAGCAGAGTGGCGAGGACCGTCGGCCATTTGTGCGAGAACGCCGCACCCCATGTCGCCATGAAAAGCATGGCGCCACGGTGAATGAACAGTCTCGGCTCGTGTCCCAGTATGCCGATCTGATAGGCCGATTGAGCGCTCTGATTCAAGACGACGTAGGCCACGCACAGGAGAACGAAACCTGCGTACGGTATCAGCGCCACTGCGATTTCCGACAGTCGCCGACCCCGGCTGCGCACGAGGACAAACGCTGCCCCGATCGCGTTGGCGACCAGAAAAATCAGGCCATGCGCAAAGAACAGGATCACGCCAGCGAGAAGCAGCCAGCCACCCGTCGAACGGCTTGGACGGTCAGCGTGCCGCAGAGCAAGCAGCAGGTAGAGCAAGCCGAGCGGCACCGCCATCATGAATGGGTAGAAACCCCATTGATATGAAAGACCGAAGAAGGGCGGCAAAAACAGCCAGTCGAGCCGCGCATCGCCACCGAAGCGCCGACGCAGCAGCACGCAGGCAAAGACGAATGTGTAGTAGCTCAGCATCAGAGCCAGCTTGATGGCCGCGGCGACAGGCATCACAAACGATAACGCCAGCGCCACACCATAACCGATCAAGTAGGGCGTAAACAGATTGACGGCCAATATCCGCTGCCAGGGCGACTTGCCGAGCAGCATGTCATGCAATGTGGCGATCTGCGCTGCATGCTGCGGGATATCGACCATCGGCGGCCGAGGCGCGATCCAGAACAGGATGCCGCCATAGAGGACAATTGCAATGAACACTGCCCGCAGCGTCAGCACGCGGCGTGTGATAGTGATCAGGGTGAATTGACGATCAAACGAAGTTGTATCCATCGATCCTCTCTCAAACCCATGGAATTCCGGCCGGTTAGCCGGGCGGACTGGCTAATGCGTCGTTTCCACGATGAACGGTGGCCGCTGTTTGGCACGACAAAGCGGGGCCGTCGTGACTTCGTCCCTGCGGGACGTGCACTCGAGGCCCTGGTCGCGTCAATGCTAAGCAAGCTGGCCCGGACACATCGTTCGATTCCGAACACTTGTGGCCATTAGTTACGTCCCGACCTCTTTTAAAGTCGGTGTCGCGCGCAGCACGAGAGTACGTCGGTGATACCGAGCTTCGATAAGCACCCCAGGTAATTCATGATCCTCATTGGCGCGACTAGCCAAACGACCTGAGCTGCGGCCCCGGCACATCGATGCGCAGATCTTCCATTAGCACCGTTTCGATCGGCTCGCGCGACGGGCCATCGCTCGCCACCTTGACGGGCAGCCCATGGTTCACATCAAACCACAGCTCATAGCGAGACACGCCGGCCACCACGTGTCCCGGTCTGCCGGTCACGATCACATGCGACGCTCGGCGCATGCCGAAAGCCTCAGCGCCGACGACCTGCGTGTCGCCATGGTGTTGAAGCGCACTGACATTGACGAGCAGTGCGCCGAGGTCCGACTGGTCGACGCGGTGACCCTTCGGGCTCTTGATCATGCGACTTTCGGGACTCAGCGTGAGCCTCGGAAAGGTGTCGAAGCCAAACGGCCATAGCGTGACCTTGCCCGTTTCGGGGCTGTAGATGAGTGTCGCGCCGGCATGCGGACGGATGAAGTCCATCCGAACGAAGCCGGGCTTGCGGTAGCAATAGAGCACCTCGACCGGTGCGGCTCCGGCCGATGTCGATTTCAGCGTGACCTGATAGTTCGCGAGCGCATCGAAGTGTGCCTGCGCATCGGCAACGAAATCCCGGTCCGCAAACGGCGCGTCCGTCATCGCGCGGGCCGGCGGAGCGGCGGGCTCAACGTGCGGCCAATACCACTTGACCGTGATGTCTTCCACCACGCACTTCTGGGTCGGAGATGTCCACCTTGGGCGCAGGCCGCTTGCGGCTCGCGCCGACTACCTCGTGGTCGCGGGACAAAAGCCCTGCGGTTTCCTTGCCCAGAAGCCATGTGGCCCCGATTATGCGCATCGCCGCCTCCTATACTCGAACATACCCGGACATGGATGATGGTTGATTTTGGCCCGCTTGTTCGCAGCACGCAATGCTGGCGCGAATCTACCCGAACGCGCCGGGCCGCATCGCAAACAAGGAGGAAGAGAACGATGGCGGAATTCCGTTTAACCACTTTGTGGCGCATCGAGGCGCCGGTGCAGGCGGTGTGGGACGCGATCCACGATTCGATTCATTGGCCGCGGTGGTGGAAGAATGTCGAAGCGGTGCGCCAGTTGCAGGCGGGCGCGGCCGACGGTTTGGGCGCCGTGCATCGCTACACCTGGAAGGGTGTGCTGCCCTACCGCGTGATCATCGACGTGCGCGTCACGCGTGTCGCGCCGCTCGTTGCGCTGGAGGGAGAGGCCAGCGGCGCGCTGGAAGGTGTGGGACGTTGGCATTTTGAAGCCGACGGCAGCCACACCGTGGTGCGCTACGACTGGCACGTCAGGACTGCCAGTGCCTGGATGAACGCGGTCGCGCTTGCTCCGCTCGCGCGGCTAGCGTTCCGCTGGAATCACGATTCGATCATGCTCGAGGGTGGCCCGGCCCTAGCGCGCCTGCTTAACGCACGTCTTGTCGGCATCGAACAGCGGGCCTGTTGAACGTTGTCGCCCCCTGGCTCGGCCCGCGTGGAAGCGGACCATCGAGGCGTATTGTGGGCGGGTCGAGGCGGGATAGATCGTCACAGCGGCACCGCGCCCGCTTTGTCTCACGCTTGCGTTGAAATTAGTTCTTCTTCATTCCCCATGCCACTGCCAATGAGATCAAACACCCTATCGTCATGTATGCGGCGACCGGATGCCAGGAGCCACTAGCCCCGCGTACCAGTGCAGACGCGATAAAAGGCGTGAATCCGCCGCCCACAACACTGGCTACCTGATATCCGACCCCTGCCCCGCTATATCGATACTCCGTTCCAAATTGGGATGAGAATAGAGGCTGCTGGACGGACACAATCATGTCGTGCGCGATGTTGGCTAGCATCACTGCGAAGAAGACTATCCAGTATGTGGAGCGTGCTTCCATTGCCAGAAAGAACGGGACGGAGCATGCGGCGCCCACGATAGCCCCCCCGATATAGACCCGGCGAAGCCCGAACCGGTCCGCCGTCCACGCGAAGAGAGGAATCGTCACGCAACTCACAGCACCTACGACCAAACCAATGTTCAGGAAGAACTCGCGGCGCATGCCGAGATTCTGTGTCGAATAGCTCAAGGCGAACGCCGTTACGATGTACATCGTGAATAGCTCGGCGAGCCGCAAGGCGATGATGAACAAGAAGGCCCGTGGATGAGCACGAAGGGCCTCGATCACCGGCAAGCGCGCTTTCCGGTTTTCGTCCTTGGCGATCGCTTGGAATTCCTTGGATTCCTCCGTGCTGGACCGAACCCACATTCCGATCAGGACGAGAACCACACTGAAAATAAACGGAATACGCCAGCCCCAAGCCTTGAATGCAGCGTTGTCGAGTGTCTGGCTGAGTATCGACACGAATCCGGTCGTTAAGATCAGCGCCACACCATAGCCGACCTGTACGCCACTGCTGTAGAACGCCTTGCGTTTTACCGGGGCGCTTTCCACCGCCATGAGAGCAGCACCCCCCCATTCACCTCCTACTGCAAATCCTTGAATGGCTCGCAACATGACGAGCAGAGACGGAGCCCACCACCCAATGGACGCGAACGAGGGCAAAAGCCCGATCGCAGCAGTCGACAAACCCATCATCATCACCGTTATCACGAGCATCTTTTTTCGGCCGAGTCGATCTCCATAGTGGCCAAAGACAATGCCACCGAGCGGACGAAACAGAAAGCCAACGCCGAACGTCGCGAATGCGACGATCGTGCCCATCGCGGGACTGACGCTCGGGAAAAACTCAGAATTGAAAATCAATGCTGCAACGATGCCGTACAGCAAGAAATCGTACCAATCGACTACGGCTCCGACAAATCCACCTATCGCGGCTTTGCGCGCACGCTTGACATCTACCTGCTCCATTGTTACCAAAGTTTGCAGCGTGACACTCACAGTGTTCTCCCTACTTTCTTTTTGATCACAGGTTCGGTTACCGGCGGACCGGTTGGTTTGGCTTGATGTGGCAAAGCCAACCTTCTCTTTGGTCACACTATCGTTCTCTGCGGACGTCATAAGCTCATGAAGAAACCACACTCCGCGACCGGTGCGATGGTAAAAGCATGCCGCACACCTCGCAACTACCCATGAAGGGCTGCCGCCGAGCAATGGCTGCTCTGAGGCATTCGGTGGGCGGCATGTCAACCGATGGATGCCAGGTTTGGCCGATGAAGCGAGCCTAACCCCCGCGAAATGAATGACCGCTTCCTGCGCGCTACCGATTCTGTTAGTCCCTTGATGAACGATGAGCGGAAAGCACCGGCGACGCGACATCCTGCACGCGTCACCAGGTGCGCCCGCGCTAGCCCGCCTGCGAGACGAGGCCTCGCAGAACGGTCTCCAGTTTCACTTCGCCCTTGACGATGTCCGCTTCCTCGCCTTCGAAGGCGATCCACCCTTCATTGAACCCGTCGAGCATGCGCATACGCGGCAACGGTTCCTTCGTACCTTGGGACCGGAACAGCGCGCCCCATGTTTCGCGCGCCACCACCTCCGCACGGACCGGACGACCGAGCACTTGGGCAAAGGCCTCGGCCAAATCGTTCGGGCTCACACGTTGCGGACCCTCCAGCTCGACAACACGCACGCCGCTCCAGGTCTGCTGAAAAAGTTGTGCGGCAACGCGACCAACGTCCGCCGTCGCAACCATCGGCACGGCCTTGTTGAGCGGCTGCAGAAAGCTGAAGATCGTCCCTTCGTCCCGGGCCGGCGCAACGTCCCATGCGGCGTTTTCCATGAACTAGGCGGGACGCAGGAATGTCACAGGCATCGGTAAATCGCGAAGCGCCTGCTCCATCAGCGTCCGTTGCGTGAGCAGATTGGTTTCGGTTGCCTGTGCGCCGATCGTCGACAGGCCGACAACCTTGCCAGGTGCCGCCGACTGAAGCGCCCCGCGCACGGCGTCAATGACAGCACGTGCCTCGGGAAAGCCCGGCGACGGATCGAACTCGGACGGCGGCAGAATGAAAACGCCTTGCGTGCCCTCGAAAGCGGCGGTTAGGGACGCCGAGTCATCCATGTCGGCCGTCACCACTTCACACCCGCGCTCAGCCCACGAACGTGCCCGAGCGGCATCGCGTACAACCGCGCGTACCGGCTGACCCGCTGCGAGCAACGTGCGCGCCACCGCACCACCGACCTTTCCTGTTATCCCTGTGATTGCATACATTGCAGTTTCTCCTAGCGTAAATAGATGTGTCTTGATCACTGATCAGCGCTCAAGCGTGCTGCAGGCCGTGATACAGCCCCTGCTCGAACTGTCCGATGTGCTCCCGGAAGTAGACCTCCAGTGACTGATCGGTCACTGCCTCAACAAGCTTGCCCACCCAGTCCATTCCGATGCCGTACTGCGATCCGCCCACGGCGGCGACGCCCAGGAGGCCGGATCCTCGCTTCAACAGGTCGCGTCGGGTGAGTTGAACGGTCATCTCCTACTCCTTGAAAACTGGAATGAACAATGAAACGGACCGTTGGAATGCATTGTGGGTACACGCGATAAGAAACAAAATGACACGAATGACACTTATAAAATGACTCATAGTTACCGATGAGTCATCGTGACCAGGAGGCAACGTCTATGAGATCGTCCACCGAGAATCTCTCCAGCGGTATCAGCGTATTTGCTGCCGCCGTCGATGCGGGGACGTTTTCAGCCGCCTCCGAAGTCATGGGTATGTCGCCCCCCGGGGTTAGCCGAGCCATCGCTCGACTCGAAAAGCGGCTCAAAACACGGCTCTTCAATCGGACGACCCGCGCCGTTTCCCTTACTGAAGAGGGCCGACGGTTCTACGAGCAGGTCATGCCGCACCTAAGGGGAATGGAGGAAGCGGCCGCGGCCGCGGCAGGAGGCGCCGCGACAGTGCGCGGAAAGCTGCGAATCAATCTCGATCCGGTTTTTTCGCGAATCATTCTGGGCCCGAAGCTCGACGAATTCATGGATGTGCATCCTGAACTTGAACTCGAGTTCATTGCGAGAGATCAGCTCGGCGAGCTCATCATGGACGGCTTCGACCTGGCCTTGCGATTTGGCGAACCTCGCTCATCCAGTCTGATTGCGCGAAAGCTCCTCGACACCGCGATTGTCACTGTCGCATCGCCCTTGTACCTCGCTCGCCGGGGGCGGCCAGCGGAACCTCAAGAGCTGGGTCGCGGGGTGCACAGGTGTCTCGAATTCCGGAACCCCGAAACCGGAAAGCCGTATCCGTGGGAGTTCCACCGCAAGCGCAAAAAGCTTGTTGTCGAAACGAATGGACGGCTTACGGTGAATGATCCGAGCGCACTGCTCAACGCATGTCTGGCCGGCTCCGGCGTCGCGCAGATGCTTATGCTCGGAGCTGAGCACCTGATCCGGGAGGGACGGCTCGTCAACCTGTTCCCGGACTGGCCGGATGAGCGCTTCCCGCTCTATGCCTACCATCCATCCCGGCACCACATGCCGGCCAAGACACGGGTATTTCTTGACTTTATCGTCGCTTTGACGAGGACGAGTTAGCAAGTCGAAATGCAGCGGCGATTGCGTGCTCTTCGTTGATCCACGCTAGTCGCCCCCCCCTTTTAAAGCCTACACTAAGCTTTCGATCCAATCTGGCTGGACGTAGAGTGGGCGCTCGACCAACCAGCACATGAGGTGACGGATGTTTAAGTTCCTGGCGTTGTGTGTCGCATTGGGTGTTTCCGGCACGGCGTTCGCCAAGGCCGATTGCACGGCCCATCCGAAGAGCGAGTGGATGAAGGAATCGGATGCGCGCGCTCAGCTCGAAGCTGAGGGCTATAAGATCAAGAAGTTCAAGGTCGACGGCAACTGCCACGAAATCTACGGCCACAACAAAGAGGGCAAAAAGGTCGAGATCTACTACGACACCAAGACGCTTGCCGTCGTGAAGTCTGAAATTGACTAACGCCTGGCGCGCGCGCGATGCCCGTCAAAACCTGGGATATGGGCGTGCGGTTCACGCACTGGACCGTCGCCGGCATCGTCGTGTGGAATCTGTTCGGGCCGACTGATCAGAGTCATCGGGTACTTGGATATATCGCTGCGGGCCTCGTTGCGTGTCGCATCGTTTGGGGGTTTGTCGGCACGCCGTACGCGCGATTCTCCGCCTGGTGGCCGACACCGGCGCGTTTGAAAGACTACGCGCGCTCGCTGGCCGCCGGCAAGCCACTGCATCATCTGTCGCACAATCCGCTCGGCGGCCTGATGGCAATCGCACTCTGGCTGCTGATTCTCGCACTGGCAGCGAGCGGCTGGCTGATGCGCAGCGACGCCTTCTGGGGCGAAGACTGGCTGGACAACCTTCACACCTATTTGTCAATCGCACTGCAAGCCTGCATGTGCGTCCATATTCTCGCGGCCATCATCATGAGCATCTGGACACGTGACAATCTGATCGGTTCGATGCTGACCGGCTTCAAACGCGATCCCGACAACAGGTAGATTTCAGCTCTTTCTGGACGTTTTCGCCACAAATGGAGTGGGTACGTGCCGAACCATCTCGCTTCCGCACTTCGGACAATTCGGATGAGCGGTTTCATGTTCAGCTAGATGTTCGGCATGCTCGAACATCTCACCGCACTTTTCGCAACGATACTGGTAAGTCGGCATGGCATTCCTCCCAAGCGAATCCCGCAGTCGTGCTGGCTAGATACTGCCAGCGATGCCCGGCAGTGCACTAGCCTATTCTAGTGCAGGAAACGCCCGGGTACGCATCTCGCCTAACGCGCTCATCGTACACTCCGCCGGCAACGCCAGCCCCCCGGCTACGGCCAAATGATTGCACCCCCAAGGTGCTGGGAAGCCTCGATACCCGATTTCGAAATGCGATTTCCGCTGAACCACGTGTACGGGTTCGACGATCGAGTCGTTCATACGAATCTCGTGAAACCGTCGGCGCTCCAGCGTTCGCTCCCTACTCCGTGATGAACGAAGAACAAACCATCGGGATCATAATGATCCTTAACGGCGAGCAGCCTGCTGTAGTTCGAGCCCCAGAAGGACCGCTGCCACTGCGCGTTGAAAAAATTGCTTTCGGCCACGTAGGAGCCGGCTTCCGGAACCAGCTTGCGCACTTCGTCCATTGCCTGTCCGATGGACCGCGCGTGCCTGCGCGCCAACTCGGTGTCGGGCTCATGGCCCTGAATCCCCGGATAGGCTGGCGGACCCTCCGCCCCGGCGATAAGCAAGGCGAAGGCGTCTAGCGCGGCCGGGTTCGTGGCGGTGTCCCTCGCCGCAGCGACCGCCTCGGCCGGCGCGCCCGCCAAGCCCTTGTTGACGTGCAGCGACACGCTCCATTGGCGCGTCGCGGCAAACAGTGTGTCGGCCAGCGATTGACGCTTGTCATCTTGCAGCAGGGCCGCAGGAAGCCACGCGGACTCGTAGCCGTGCAACACTTGCCCCGCCTCTCCCCGATTTCCCGGCCAGAAGATATTGTCCTTGGGTGCGCCCGGCCAATCGTCGGTGCTGATGAAGCCGAAGAGTTTCTTGAACAGGGTTGGCGCCCAGAAGCTACGGGCCGAGACGGCGACGATCTTCAGTGGCGAGAACTCGACCTTGAAATCGTCCGGGGTGAAATCTCAATGTGGTCACAAGCCGAATGACTGAGAAACCAGCGGAACGCTTCGAATAATGGAGCGACCGGAAGACGTGCCTCACGCTTCGAAGTCCCCCAGCCGTGCTTGGTTCAAATCATTGGCCGCTCTCTCGAAACACCAACAGACCCAGCCCGCACCGAGCGGGCGGGTATGCAGCATGTTTCAGCAGCTCACGATCCGGAACGACGTCGAGCGACTCGCCCGCGAAGTCTTCCAGGACCAGCGCGAAAGCACCGCGCTCATCGACCAGTGCGAGTGGTTTGGTAATGCCTGCGCAATCTAACGATTGCAGCAGCAGGTATTCGCGTTTCAGACGAGCGGATTGGGCTGCGTCGGCGTTTTCCGCAGGAAACTTCAACAGCACCGACATCCCGTCCGTCAGGCGGCGGCCACGGTAGAGGTCCGAGCCCGCTGTCGAGCAGATCCGCTCAAAGGTCTGACAGTTCCCGATGAACATGCCCCCCTCCTTGATCCGCTGCGACCGGGCCTGACTCCGACGCGCGCAGGATTTTCGCTATTGGATGCGGCGGAGGGCCTGACGAGCGTTGGTCAAGCCACCGCTTTGTGGTCCAAAACGACTGAGATTTAGCCGTTTGCCTGCGAGAAGCAGATTGTGGTCTTCAAATATCGCATCGAATACGCGCAAAAGGTTGAGGTCAATCCTCGCGAGATTCATCCTTTCTGTTCGGATCGCGTTGCGTTGCGTTTATTCTACCCTTGCTCAACGCCGTTTCTATCGACAGACAATGCGGGAAGCTTCACTGAAGTCGATTCAGCATTCGCCCGATTCAGATCTGTTTGCGAAATTGGATCACGGATACCTGGACAAGGTCCATATGGCGTCTCGCCTCTTGCCTACTTGAGAATGCGACGGTTAAATTCCGCGCGCCGCGCCCTGAATGCGGCGCACGGTACAGACACCACCGTGGCACACATCGCTATGCGCTGGGGGTTCTTTCATTTCGCTAGATTTTCGCAAGACTACTTCCACCAATTTGGCGAATTTCCATCCACGACACTCGGAAGGTCAAGCAGGACGAAGCCTGAGCCTGGCCGATATCGTCAGCAGCGTTGAGGCACGAACCGCCGACGCATTTGCGCGCCAAATCAGTGCTTGACGACTTCTGTCGCCGCCGCGAGCATGGCGTGCTCGGCAACGGGCGCCGCCTTCGGACCGTCCTCCCGCAGTGGCTCCGGCATGCGCTCGAGCACACACTCGAGGACCTTGTCGATCCAGCGGACCGGCATGATTTCCATCGCATTCTTCACGTTGTCGGGCATCTCGGCGAGATCCTTCACATTCTCTTCCGGAATCAGCACCAACTTGATCCCACCACGATGAGCGGCCAGCAGCTTTTCCTTGAGACCGCCGATCGGCAGCACTTCGCCGCGCAGCGTGATCTCGCCGGTCATCGCCACGTCCGCACGCACCGGAATATTGGTCAATGCGGAAACCAGCGCCGTCGTCATCGCGATG
>NZ_CADIKM010000078.1 GCF_902859895.1 Pararobbsia alpina | reverse complement strand
AGCGTTGGTGCGAACGGATGAGGAGAACTCCCCACGAATATCTCCCACGATGTGAATATCGACGAAACGATTTTGATGTGGAGCTCCATGTGCACCTGCTCGAACGCGGCTGCCATGGCAAACCGGACAAGATCCCGCTCGTTGAAATTCGTCAGAGGGTTCTTGGCGATAGCCTGGGGATTGTCCGGATATTGCGCCGACTTCCAGCGATGCATGAGCGCGACGATCAAATCGGCTTCGCTCGCAACCTGCTTTTTCGCCAGGTTTCGAAGTGCTGACGTCGAAACCGCTTCGTCCAGCATGATGGGTTCAGCGATAGACAGACGTCCGCCTGGCTTCAGAATGCGATGAAACTCGAGTAATGCGCGCTGCTTGTCCGGTACATACGCAAGTACGGCGCGCGTCGTTACTGCATCACAGGACGCATCGGCGATATCGTGCAAGTCATCGGCACCACAGTGGATGAACTCACACTGCTCTCGAACGCCCCGACTCGTGGCGATAGCTTCGACGTGCTCAAGCATCGGCGCGGACACATCGGTGAGTATTACCTTCAAGGACGGGCCGAATCGCTCGATCGCACGAAACGCAACGAGACCGTCCCCGGTGCCTATATCTACCAGCGTGGACTCCGGCTCCAGTTGAGCCGCATCAATCACCCTGTCTGCAATAACGGTCGTGAGCGACCGAACCTGATGATGAAATTCGGGATCGCCCGCGTGACGCAGGTTCAGCAACCATTCGGACCACGCGTCCGTTTGTGCAATGGACTTACTCATACGGGACTCTCGCATTGGTCGCTCGAGCTCATTCCGAGCCAGGCGTCGGGCGTCTGCGCACGGAATGTCCTCACGACACCGTTGTTTGGAGTCGGATCGTAAGAGCAGAATCCTTAAGGCACCCTGAACCGATGGGCCTGCAGTCCTCAACTGCAGCAAAAGCTGGCGCGACCTTCGGAAATGGGATTGACCGCACGAGGCACCGGCGGTATCTTTCGTCGCTGGGTATGGGTCCCCGCGCCGCATTACAGTCCCTTTCGATTCCGTGTCGGCCGTGGAGGCTTGTCGGCACAGAACCTCGGACCGAAGCCATGCGTATCTACTTCCAGGACGCCTCTCTCCCGACGCGGGCCGTCAAGCGAGTCACCTCCGAAGTCGTCGTGAGAAGTACGAGCCCCGGCATGCGCCACAAGCTTCGCGTAGAGTCCCCTCCTCAGAACCCAATCAAGGCCATCGCCTGGAATGCCAGACGAGCACCGCACCGTCCAGTCACCTCTTACGGGTCTAATGTCGAAACTGCTGCGCAGCGGACGCCAATTCTCATCCGAATGGCTGTAGGCACGGAGTAGCAACGCTGTAGGATGGCCGCATGTGTCTCTAAGATTGACAAAGATGTCGTCGCCGACTGTACAACCAATGTTGATCGCGTGAGCCTTGTTGTCGACGAACGCCGGTGTTGCTTCGATGTAGCGCCGAACATAGTCCCTGATTTGGTCTTCCGTAGCCATCTGGGTATTTCTGTGTGCCGCCGTAGTGCGGCTATTCCGTTACTTGAGGCTGTGAAGAAGACAGGGGGTATTCTGCTCAATCGGCCCGTTCTCGCGAAGGCAGGCTTCTATGTTGCTGCAAGATTTGCGCGCGGTCTCAGTGTGTCCGGACGGTAGGGACACCCGAACAGCTCTCAACTTCACCCACTGTCCAACGACCGAGCAATGCCTGTTTTGCGAAAATGGATTTCCGGTACTCATCGACGCCCCTGTTTTCCTTCATGCCGGCGAGGGCCGGCTTTTCCAAGTCGGCGACCGGCCAACCTACGGAGCGCGTTTCGCGCCAAGTGCTTTCCGAAGTTAGTTGAGACGATTCCACGCGTCGTCGATCGGGCCAAAGATCACCGGCGAAAAGTCATGCCCTTCGAAGCTCACCGGCGAATCGCCTTGCGGATAGCCTAGCGCATCGGGGGCGCGCAACATCCCGAGGGTCTGCGGGCTGTGTCGGCCAGTCGAAGCCAGTGCAGAAAGAACTTCAGCCTCAACAGTGCGCATCAAACGCCATGTCAGCACACCCGCCGAGCGATGCCGCTGCACGACACAAGGGACGACCTCTTCGACCGCTTCGACCGCTTCGACCGCGGCATCAAAACCTCGCACCATGGATTAGCCTTCCCTCTTTTCATTGAATCGGCTCGATAGTTTGACGTACCAGCCAGCCCAAGGCAATCAGGCCGAGTCCAGCGCGTTCAAGGCCGCTCGACTCGTCAGTTGGCTGTTCATTCTGAAATCTGGCGCCGCGTTGGCGACGGTGTCGCCGTTCTCATCGAAGTGCCGGTCATGCTGGCCGTAGTCAATATTGTCAACGCTTCCCGACACTGGTGTCAGCGGGCGTCATAACTTGTTGCTTCGCTTGGCGGCCGCTACGCACGCGACCGGGAGCTCGAAGCATGTTTGAAGTTCTGTTGCCGCTTGTAGTCCCGGGCGAGCGTTCACCCTTTCTCCGCTGCGGGCGTCCGCTGCTGTGTGAATTTGAGCTGATGGCTCGCGGCTAAGGCTGGCGACTAGCCTTTACGCTGAGAGGGGGCAGAGTTCCGGGCTGTCAATTTATCGGACAGCGAGTGTCGAGTTAGTGGACACGCCGCTCGCGCCTTCTGGCGGAATCTCATCCCCGCAAGCGCCGGAGACCCCGCGCTTCGGGGCGGAAAGGACGTCCATAGCTATCCAGGCACCAAACGTGCATTTAGCGTAACGTTCCACCATCCAAAAGAATTTCGAAACGGTTTCCATAAAATGATGGCCAGTTTTGTTAGGGACGTTCCCAACCATGAAGCGACTGTCTTTTGCCACCCAGTTGCTGCTCCTTTGGGCAGTGGTTGCGGTTGTCTGCGTCGTCCTCGCCGGTGTGATTTGGCTTCTTATTCAGTCAGACCAAAGTCAGCAAGTTTCGTTGGCGAGCCAGCAGTCGGCCACTGCCTGCGAGCACGTCGCTTCTCGCTATTCACTCTCCCGGCAGTTGAATCCGGACCCCTACAACGCCGATTTGATGCATGCGGTACTCGACGCCGTCCTAGTCCAGACCCCAGCGGTAGAAGGCGGCTTTTGGGATTCACGCGCAGCCAGCACGTCCGGTTCGCCGTCGGGAACGGCGGGTTCGACCGACCACAACAGTTCCGCCTCAGTGCCAGCACCGAAAACAGACGGTTTCCTTGCGTACTCATTTCCCACGTATCAAGGAAGCGGCATCAAGCGCGACATTCCAGAGGCCGAAACACCGTTGATACTCCGCGCCTTGAGACGCTCCGCAACAACACACGCTTCGGTTTCTGACTCTGTACGCGCGGAACAGGGCGTCACCGTGGTCTCCGCGTGTGCCGTCGGCGGTGCTGCAAACCTCTATGCCTGGACACTGACCCGTACCCATGCGCCCCTCGGTCCGTACGGACAAATCCTGGTTTCGTCGCTGGCAATCGTCCTCGCTGGCATCCTTATCGTTGCCGTCGTTTTAGGCTTGGCGCTACGTCGATGGAAGAACAGTCTGTCAAAGCTCGAACTCGCACTGTCGCCCCAACCGGATACCGGGTCCCCGGTTCGGCTGCGAGCAGTGGGGGAGCCCGACCTCGACAAAATCGTCGACGCCTTCAACGCCTATGTCGCCCGCGCCGAGTCGCTTCAGCAGCGGGCGGTTGACCTGAGCGACCAACTGATGCAAGCCGAGCGTTTCTCATCCCTCGGTAGACTCGCGGCGCAAGTTGCGCATGAGATTCGTAACCCTTTGGGCGCGGTTAGACTGAAGGCTGAAAACGCTCTCTTTGGCAATGGCGGCAGGCAGCGTGAAACCCTGGCTTCAATTCTTGTACAGGTAGAACGCATGGAAACTCAGGTATCCAGCCTTCTCGCACTGACACAGCCGGTAACTGTCACGAAGAAAGAGACGAACCTGGCCGCGTGGCTGGCGAAAACTGTCAGTACGCATGAGGAGCAAGCAGCCGCGAAAGGCATCAACCTAGATGTTGGCCTGGAGGCATTGCAACCGGACATACTCGAGCCTGGGAATTGCTCGGTGCATCTCGACCCGGCGCAAATGGCTCGCGCGTTGGACAACCTCGTCCTGAACGCCATCAGGCACGCGCCGCCCGGCAGCGAGGTCGTCGTGAGGGCGAGCAGGATTGCCGGCCCCGGAGGGAAAATTTTGCGATTGGCCGTTATCGACAATGGACCGGGCGTTCCCGCCATCGACCGGGAACGCATCTTCGAGCCCTTCGTCACTGGCAGACCTGACGGCTCGGGACTCGGCCTGGCCGTCGCACGTGAAGTCGCCACGGCGCATGGCGGCCGAGCCTATGTGGCAGACGCTGAACACGGCGCGTGTTTTGCAATTGATATCCCATGGCACACATACTTGTAGTCGACGATGACGAAGGGTTTCGCGAAGGTCTCGTTGAAACCCTGCTTGACCTCGGACACGACGTGGAGGAAGCGAACTCGGGTGAGCAAGCGCTCGAAGTGCTTCAAGATGCGCGGGCGTTCACCTGCATCTTTCTCGACTTCCGGCTTCCCGGCATGGATGGACTAGCGGTACTTGAGGCCATTCGAGCCGAGCCCCGTTGGCGATTGCTCCCGGTCGTGATGCTGACGGGCTTTGCGACCAGCGACAACACCATTGGAGCCATGACGCTTGGTGCGTTCGACCATTTGACCAAGCCCGTCGGCAGGTCAGCGATTCAGTCGCTTCTTCAACGCATTATCTCGTCCGACGCCCCTTCGGAGGCGGTTGATGAGCAAGCGCCCCCCTTCACGTCCGAAGCTGCCGGTAAAAAGCCTCGTCTGCTTGGAGTCAGCGATACGCTGCGCGAAGTACAGAAGCAAATCGGGCGCGCCGCTTCCTCAGACGCCACGGTTCTTATCACCGGCGAAACTGGCACCGGCAAGGAGGTTGCGGCCCGTGTTCTTCATGATGTATCGAAGCGACGCGGCAAGCCTTTCGTGGCCGTGAACTGTGCGGCGGTTCCCGCAGACCTCCTCGAAAGCGAACTGTTCGGACACGTCAAAGGCGCATTCACTGGCGCAGCCCACGACCGCGTCGGATGCATCGCCGCGGCCGACGGGGGGACCTTGCTACTAGACGAAATCGGCGACATGCCATTGTCGATGCAAGCCAAGCTCCTGCGGGTCATCCAGGAGCGCTATATCACGCCTGTAGGTACCCATCGCCAGGTTCCAGTGGACATACGGCTTGTCGCGGCGACCCATCGCGATTTGAAGGGAATGGTTGAATCGGCCGAGTTTCGTGAGGATTTGCTCTATCGCTTGAGCGTTATTCCGATTCACCTGCCTCCGCTGCGGGAGCGTCTGGCAGATATCCTGCCACTCGCCGAACACTTTCTCGCTGATGCTGCATCCATCAGGGGCCATCCAATGCGGCTCTCGGGGCCCGCTCAGCGGTTACTGGTGACGTATCGATGGCCGGGAAACGTCCGGGAACTCAAGAACGCCGTTGAGCGCACATGCGCTCTCGCCCCTGGGCCGGCTATCACGGCGGACGACTTGGCGTTTCTGACACAAAAGCCGGGCGAGGCGGACTCGCATCTGCCGGCACCGCTGCTTGAAATGGCGCTTCACGAAGCCGTCGAAACGGTTGAGCGCGCGCTGATATGCAATGCCTTGGCACTCGCGGGGAACAACCGTGCCGATGCGGCCCGCCGACTCGGCATCAGCCGGCAAACGCTCTACGCAAAGATGGCAAGCCTCGCAATCGAATGAAGTGTCCAGAAAGCCAACGCCGGAGTGTCGGGCTCCTAGACACTTGTGTAGCCCATCCAAGCGGGAAGCCTTATAGGCTGGGCTCCGAGCGCTTGGCATAGGGCTTGCATTTCTCTTCGTGTCTTAACGGAGAGAATCAATGTCATCCAAGTCAATATTTCGCATCGCTAGGCTGCACGAGCTGAAGCGCTACGCACGTGCCGGTTCGAACCTCGCACGCGCTGCGGCGATTTCTCTTGTTGTCGTCGCGACGGCCTGCGCCGCGCAAACGGCACCTGCGCCGACTCCTGGGAACCTACCCGCACCCCCGCCCGTCGCTGCCCCCATGGGCAATGTCCCCAACATGGCACTCCAGGCCCCGCCGCCCGCGCCGGCTCCCTTCATGGAGCAACAACAGTCGCGGGTCGCAACCGGGACGATACGTCGGTTCGTCATCAATCCCGAAGGCGATGTCGATGGCTTCGTTTTCGCGGATGACACGCTGGTTCTCTTCCCGCCGCACATGAGTTCGCAGCTTGTCAGCCTCGTACATCGTGGCGACACCGTTCGAATCGTCGGCTTGCGGGACAACAGCGGCAATGTGAGCGCCCAGCAGATTACAAACGAGCGGACCGGGCAGCAGCTCGTCGACCAACCCCCACCGGTCGATGTGGCGCATGCCTCACCGGTGCTGCGTGGCGCGGGTCTCGTCCAGCTGAGCGTCAAAGGGATTGTCATGCGGGTCACGACCGCACCGCGAGGAGAGCCCGACGGGGTCATGCTCCAGGACGGGACGATCGTCAAGATGCCACCGCCCGTCGCTCGGCAGTACATGAGCCTCCTGCGCCCCGCCGTTGTCATCGCTGCTCGCGGATACGGCACGCGTAACCAGTATGGCGAAGCGTTGGAAGCGACTGCGTTCGGCACGCCGGACAACGTCACCCAGCTCTACAACAACAACCCCAACTAATTTTTCCGCTTTTCGGAGTAGGACGATGCATTGGATTGACCCTGACTGCCTGCAAGAAACGCGCGGTACCGTGACTCAATTTTTGGTGAACCCCCATGGGGAGCTTGACGGCTTCATCCTCGACGAGAATCAGCAAGTGCATTTCCCTCCGCACATGTCGAAGAAGGTCGCTAGTCACATTAGCATCGGCGACCCGGTCAAGGTACGAGGTGTGAAGCCACGGTCAGCCGACATCGTGGCTGCCGTCCTCCTGACCACCAGTACAGGTGTGGCCATTCGCGACGAAGGTCCGAATCACGATGGCGGGAAGCATAAGAAGCCTCATGCAGAAAAGCATCCAATGGAAGTCTCAGGTGAGGTCAAGCTTTCCTTGTACGGTCAGAAGGGTGAACTCAGCGGCGCACTTCTCATCGACGGAACCTCCATTCGCATGCCTCCTGATGTTGCGGCTGAGCTTGCCAGTTACCTCGAACCGGGTGCACACATCCAGGTCTGGGGTCACGGCGTGAAGAACGAGTATGGCCACACCATCAAGGTCGATGATATTGCTGAATGGGTCGACGCGGATAGCGCCGAGGCGACTAACGCGCGCGAAGCCCAACAGAGCCACGACCTTGCCTTTCCTAGAGAGAGCGAAATTGCACGAGAGCAAGCAGACGGTGTTGCCGCGGGCGGCGGCCCGTTAGTGTGGATGCATATCGGCGATTTACATTTGACCGATGCCGAAGAACCGAACCATCTCGCACTCCGGGACATCATCACGCAAGCCAACAACCATCTTGCGGGACACATCGATTTCGCGGTTCTGCCGGGTGACAACGCTGACGACGGAACACCTGAGCAATATGCGATTCTCCGCTCCGAGTTGGACAAGTTGCGGCTACCGCTTCACATCCTTCCGGGTGACCACGACTTCAAGTCCAGGAGCCTTGATGCGTTCCATTCGGTGCTCGGCGCGCAACAGTTGCCCAAGGCAATCACCGTTGCCGGCTGCAAGTGTCTGTTTCTAGACTACGTCTCGGCCGGCACCGGCGGACCCGATTTTAAGCTCGGCAAAAAGCAGCTCAAGTGGCTAAAGGAAGAGCTTGAAAGCGCTTCGACTCAGGGTCTCGAGACCGCAGTCTTCGCTCACGCCTATCCTGCTGACCTAGCCGACGCTGGCGAAGCGAAGGCCTTTCATAAGATGCTGCGCGACCACCGCGTGCTGGTTGTCGATATGGGTCATACGCATTACAACGAACTCGGAAATGACGGGAAGACGATTTACGCAGCGACGCGCTCGACGGGACAGATAGAGGAAGGACCGGCCGGATTTTCCATCCTCGCTGTCGATAAAAATGTGGTCAGTTGGCGCTTCAAGCCGCTGGACCAACCGTGGCCGATAGCCATGATTACCTCGCCCTCTGACTGCCGCCTTGTCACTCGCTGCCACTCACCCAGTCACGTCTTGTCCGGCCGCACAACGGTCCGCGCGAAAGCGTGGAGCGCCGACGGCATCGAACAGGTCGAGTGCCGCGTGGGTGACGCTGAGTGGCTGCCGATGACGCGAGACGCATCGACGCAATCCTGGACACTGGAAAGCGCAATACCGGAGGGAACTTTTAAGATTCTCGTTCGGGCAACCGACCTGTGCGGCTCAAGCGACATCGACAGCATCGATATCGTGACAACAACTGAGCCCCTGCAGGTGCGGCAGGCACACGGGAGCGATGAGAATTCCGTGGGTGCGTGGCACGAAAAGCATATCTTCGGCACCCAGCTCGGACCCAATCGCAACGGGAGAAAATGGTGAGTTCAGGCGAACCGGCGGCCGGCTGTGAATCAGCGAAGCCGCCTCCCGGTCGCACCCTGCGTGGCTTGGACGGCCTGAATTTTTTGATGGCTGACGTGCAAGGTGGTTTGGGGTCGTTTCTGTCGGTCTATCTCCGAGGCACCCAACAGTGGGGGGCAGCCAACATCGGGCTCGTCATGGCGGCCAGTGGCATCGCGGCGGCCCTATGTCAAATCCCCGCCGGTATGTTGGTGGATGCGGTACGTGCAAAGCGCATGCTCATCGCGATTTCAGGTCTAACGATGGGTGCCGGGTGCCTGCTCGTCGCCTTGTTCCCGAGACTACCCACGGCGCTGGCTGTGCAAGTCACGCTGGGCGCGGCGTCGGCCGTTATTCCTCCCTGCGTTGCTGCACTGAGTCTCGGTATCGTCGGCCATCGCTTGCTGCCCGCCCAAGTGAGCCGCAATGCGAGCTTCAATCACGCAGGCAACTTCACAGCAGCGGTACTGGCCGGCGCACTGGGTCAGTACGTCGGGTTCATCTGGCTGTTCTATCTTATCTGCGGATTTGCAGTAGCGAGCGCATGCGTAGTGCTATTCATCCAACCCAAGGAGATTGACCACGAGCTCGCGCGGGGTTCGGAGAGCCGCGCAGGAGGCGAGGGTCAGCATCGTCCCATCGCCTTGTCCGAACTTTGGAAAAAGCGTGACCTAAAGGTTTTTATCGTCTCGGTCATACTTTTTCACATCGGAAACGCGGCGATGCTGCCTCTTGCGGGGGAGGTCATCGCCAAGGTTCACCCGGGCACCGATGTCATCGCATTAAGATCGCCGCACAGTTGATGATGGCCGTGGTTGCTGCGCTAGTGGGCCGTGCGACGCAAAAAGGGCGTCGGGAGAAGGAAGATTTTCTTGGTCGCACTCGCAGTGCTGCCTGTCCGTGGCCTCCTCTTCTCAATGACCCGCAGCCCCTATGCTGTCGTCGCCATTCAACTGCTCGATAGCGTGGCCTCAGGCATCTTTAACATCATCGCCATCGTCATCTCGTCGGACTTAATGCGCGGGACTGGCCGTTTCAATCTCGCGCAAGGGTTGGTGGCGCTGGCGGTAGGGATGGGCGGAGCACTGGGCAATGTCACAGGAGGATACGTCGTCGAGAAATTTGGCTTCACGGCAGGCTTTCTCACTTTGTCTGCCATCGGTGGGCTCGCCTTTATATTTTTCGCGGTATTGATGCCTGAGACCACACCTCCCGAAGAGCGTACTGCAACCCAGCATGCCGACTCGCAAGACTTAATTCCCACCTCTTCTTGATTGCACAATGAACGCATTACTCAGCTCGCCGTTTTCTGTCTGGGCCGTCGCGGCAGTGTCGACCCTAGGCGTCATAGTTCGCCCTTTCAAGCTACCGGAAGCGGTGTGGGCTGTGCTGGGGGCGTTGGCGTTGTGCGGATTTGGCATGCTGCCTTGGTCGGAGGCCCTGCATGCAATTTGCAAGGGCACCGACGTGTACCTGTTTTTATTGGGCATGATGACGGCGTCGGAACTTGCCCGGAAGGAGGGATTGTTCGACTACCTGGCGGCGCACACCGCAAGGCGAGCAGCCGGTTCGGCGAAGCGGTTGTTTTTTCTGATGTACGGCGTTGGTACGGTCGTGACCACCTTCATGTCTAACGATGCTACTGCAGTGGTCTTGACTCCTGCTGTCCTGGCGGTCGCACGCGCGGTCAAAGCCCAAAAGCCATTGCCCCATCTTTACATTTGCGCGTTCATTGCCAACGCTGCCAGTTTCGTTTTACCTATCTCGAACCCTGCCAATCTGGTGATTTTTCGGGACCATATGCCTACCTTGATGCACTGGCTCGGTCGTTTTGCTATCCCGGCCGTCCTGAGCATCGTGGCCACATATCTGGTCCTCCGGTTCATGCAACGAGATGCTCTGACGCAGAAAATCGAGGCCGATGTCGACGTGCCCAAGCTTTCCGGCGCGGGGAAGGCGACGGGATTCGGTATCGTGGTGATGGCGGTCGTAATGCTCGCAGCTTCTGCGTTCGACGTTCCACTTGGCCTACCGACCTTCGGCGCAGGGCTCGCGCTGTTCGTTTTCGTCTGCCTTCTGAAACGAGAGTTTCTGGGCCATCACCTGACCGAAATGTCGTGGGGGGTACTCCCTCTCGTCGGTGGACTTTTCGTGCTGGTCGAAGGGTTGCAGCACACAGGTGTTATTAGCCATCTGGCGAACGCCCTTCAAACCTCCGCTAAAACGATTCCCGCTGATGCGGGCTGGATATCCGGCGCGGTCGTTGCCCTCGCATGTAACATTATCAACAATCTGCCCGCCGGTCTTATCGCGGGCTCAGCGCTTACCGCTGCGCATGCGTCCACGCCTATTGCCAGCGCAGTTCTGGTGGGGGTGGATCTTGGCCCAAATTTCTCCGTCACGGGCTCCTTGGCAACCATCCTTTGGCTCACAGCGCTGCGTCGCGAGGGCATTGAAGTGTCTGCGGGGTCTTTCTTGAAGCTGGGTGTCATGGTGACCCTGCCCGCTCTCGCGGCCGCATTGGCTGCGGTCGCATTCAGCGCGAGTTTGTAGCTTCACTCGAGGCGGTCGCGATTTTTGGCTCTGGTGCGTGGACGAAATCTATCCGATGCAATCAATATGACAAGGCCCGCGACCAGCAATCGGGTGTGGCTCATGATGGCCATGACGCGCTTGAGACTGCACGCGAGCACATGCAGGTTCATCTCGGTGGTGGCGCCGTCATCGTCAGTCCACCATCCGGATAAGCGCCGCTCCGCTATTTCTGATGAGCGTTACGCTGCATCCCGTAGGCACATCGTTGAAACGGATCGACATGCCATGCATGCCGGCCACGGCGTGCGTCAGGCTC
>NZ_CADIKM010000077.1 GCF_902859895.1 Pararobbsia alpina | reverse complement strand
GATGGCGAGCCCGGCGCCAAAACGATCTGGATCGGCATGCAGCGAACCATCGACGCTGCATTCATGATTCAGGCGCTGCGCGAGCACTCATGAGTTCTGTATAACGCAATGAGTTATATCCCCAAAAAAGTAAGAGGCGCCCGATGAACAAGACCAAGACAGCTGTTTTCTCTACCCTTGCGTTACTTCCGCTGATCGGGTACTGTCCTCGCGCAGCGCGCGACCTCCAATCGCCCATCCCGGAGCACCCCTCAGGCGCCGTACCTGTCGAGCGACCGCCATTGAGTTAACAGCTTACCGGCGCCGAACAAGACTATCCCTGCGAGTACCGCGGTTGCCACAGGAAACGTTCCCGCAGTATCGAGTGCAATTCGCCCGGGCCGCTCGCTCAACAGTTCCATGCGCCGTCGCGTCATGGCCGATCCGAGCGACCTCAGTTCATGCTTGAGCGAACGCTCGGCGATGGGTAACAACCCGGTCTCTTCGTCGGCAACGTGATGGATGGTTTCTCGCATCAACTGCATGAACAGACCGTCGAATGCGGCGTTGTCGGGGCCCATACTGCGCAGCTTGCGGATCGTCTCACGCAGCTCGTCATGCTGGGGCCCGCTCTCGCGCAGCGTTTCATTGTCCGGTGCCACACGCGCGAGCGCCGGATAGAAGATTTCCTCTTCAAGCTGCGCGTGAATTTCGAGCGCGCTACAAACGGAGCCCACTATCGCGCGTTTGCGCCACCACGGGCTCGCCAGGTGGTAGCGGTGAAACGCTCTAAAAACGTGAGAATGATCCAGACGGATCATCGTCGTTATGTCCGGAGAAAGCTGCAAAGGTTTCCTCGACATGGCCAGGAACTCGTCGTTACGCCCATCGGGCGTGTTGGGAGACGTCGTCAAACCAAGTGCGCATGGCACGTGCCTGCCACGCTGCGTCGCCACTTCGTGCAGACGCCGCCGAACGCCGCGCGGTCCGAGGCACGAGGCGGTTCTCTTTTGTGCACGGAAGCCGTCTAGGCCGCAAAGCGCCGCCATGTGCTGCGACCATTCATTCGCGGCTCGCCCCAACTAGAGCGCTCGCGGCAATGCGCCGGGTCCTAATTCAAGCCCGGCCGCCGGGAAGCCTTGCCGACACGCTTACTGGCAATTGAAGGGATGTAGCCTCACGACGTTTTCCCGCCACGCGCCTTGCTCATGCAGCGGCGTATGCCGCAGCCCGGGTTGCGTCGTCGGCCGGGTTCGCTATGAGCGTTTGGCCTGTGCGTTGCGACGTATCGGGAAGCACGAGCGCTAACGTTTCTCCCCCGCGGCTCCATCGACATCGGCGACAGGCGCTTCCTGCGATTGCATATCGCCAGCGCCCCGGTCAGCTCGCTCCCGATCCGCCGACTGATCGGCGCTGGGTTGCGTATCACCCCCCGCGTCACGGCTTTCGGCTTCGATTTGCCGCCGCGCTTCCTCCCAGTGCTTTTCCGCGTTGCCGTCCGGTGACGGGTCGTTTTGCCAGAGGTAATACGTCCGGGCGCGAATGAGAGCTTCGAGATCGGTGTCCATGCTGTGTTCCTCCATGAAAATGCGCGTCATGCCCCTATGCAGCGCGTGCGGCGATGCGAACCGGGATCGACTTTCCGGCCGGCACCTTGCTTTCCTTCGCGTAATGCCAAAGCGGCAGCAGCGGATTGCACTCCGGGTAATACCCGGCGATACAGCCTAGCGGAATGTCGTACGGGACAATGCGGAGCCCCTCGACCCGACGGTCGATACCGTCGTCGGCAATGGTTTGCAGGGTCACCTCTTCGCCTTCCTGAAGCGAATGGGACGCCATGTCCGCGCGATTCATCAGGACGACCATGCGCGTTCCCTTGATGCCGCGAAACCGGTCGTCGAGGTTATAAATGGTGGTATTGAACTGGCTATCGGTACGCAACGTCATCAGCCGCAGCGCGCCGGGCTCGCGTTCCATCATGTCCGGGTCCTCGCCGAGCGCACTGGGCACGATGAATTCCGCCTTGCCGCTCGCAGTCTGCCATTTACGTTCGCGGGCCGGCAAAGGTCTCGGGAAGCCGCCAGGCGTCCACATGCGGGCTTCGAAATCGTGAAAAATCTCCGGATAAGTCTCGGCGATCGCGGCTCGCACACGGCTGTAATCGTCGCGCCACGCGTCCCAGTCCACTGTCGAACGGTTGAGAAGCGTGGCTTTGGCGATGCCTGCGACGATAAAAGGCTCGGAGCGCGCGTCGGGACTGGCCGGTTCCGTCACGCCGCGCGAGCCATGCATGCAGCCTGTGCTGTCTTCCATCGAGACGGCCTGCTCGCCGCCTGCTTGCCGGTCGATTTCAATTCGGCTCAGACACGGCAGGATATAAGACACGGCGCCATGCACGAGATGGCTCCGATTGAGCTTGGTGGCCACGTTGACGATCAAGCGCACGCGGCTCCATGCCGGCTCCGTCTGAAACCTGTCCGGCACCGAGCGCACGAGGTTGCCTCCCAGGTTGACCACTCCCGTCACCCCTCCTTTCACCATGGCCTCGAACGTCTCGACAATATTCATCCCCTTCTTGCGCGGCGGTTCAAACGAGAACTGCTGCGCGAGCTTGTCGAGCGGTGCGAGTTCCGGCTTTTCGGTGATGCCCACCGTGCGTTGGCCCTGGACATTTGAATGCCCGCGCACCGGCGACGGCCCCGCGCCCGGCTTACCGATATTGCCGCGAAGCATCAGGAAATTGCAGAGCATGCGCACGTTCTGCACACCCATACGGTGCTGCGTCAGCCCCATGCCGTAGTGGATGATCACGGCATTCGCCTTCGTGTATTCGTCGGCCGCACGCTCGATGTCAACGCGCGTGAGCCCGCTGACTTGCTCGATGTCCGCCCATTCGGTTTGCCGCACGTAGCGTGCGAAGTCTTCGAAGCCGTGCGTATGCTCGCCAATAAAGGCTTCATCCAGCAGGCGCGGCGCTCCGCCGGCAGCTGCCGCGTCGTCCGCGGTAATCACTGCCTTGCAAAGGCCGACGAGCACCGCGGTGTCGCCACCGATCCTGACCTGGTGATACTGCGTGCTTATCTGCGTCTCCCGGGGCGTAAGCATCTGCGCTACCGACTGCGGATTACTAAAGCTGATCAAGCCGGGCTCGCGCAAGGGATTGAAAGTAATGATGGGCACCCCGCGCTTGCGCGCGTCCTGCAAGGGGTGAAGCATCCGCGGGCTGTTGGTGCCGACGTTTTGGCCAAAGAAAAACATCAGGTCCGTCTTTTCGAAATCGTCTAGCGTAATGGTGCCGACCCCGACGCCGATCGCCTCTTTCAGTCCGACGCTGGTGCTTTCGTGGCACATGTTGGAACTGTCCGGCAGATTGTTCATGCCATACATGCGGGCGAACAACTGCAACATATACGACGTTTCCAGCGATGCGCGTCCCGAGGTATAAAACACGACCTGCTCAGGATCCATTGCGTTCAGTTCGCGACCGATGTCGTCGAATGCTTCCTGCCAGCTCACCGGCACGTAACGATCTGTCGTCGCGTCGTGACGCAACGGCTCGGTGAGACGCCCCGCTTCCTCCAGATCATGGTCGTGCCATGACAGTAGCTCGCTCACTGTATGGACCTGGAAGAAATCGTGTGTGACCCGTTTGGTCGTGGTGTCCCACGCGGTTGCCTTCGCGCCACTCTCACAAAATTCGAAGGTGTGCGGATCTGCAGGCTTCGCCCAGGAACAGCTGACGCACATGAAGCCGTCCGGCTTGTTTTGGCGAAGCAGCACTGTGCTGTCCTTCAGCGCCACCTTCTCCTGGGCGAGAATTGTCGCGACCGCCTTCAACGATCCCCAACCGCCCGATGAATAAGGGTATGCCTCGCTCTTCCTTTGCTTGCCCATGACATGGTCCTTTAGCCTCGGTGACGTCCCCCATACCGTAGCAAGCCATGTTCCAAACTAAGACGCGTTCCATTGACATCGACGCAACAGCGTGCAGAACGCCAAAGCACGAAAAGCCGAGGGAAAAGGCACAAGGACGAGCAAGTTTTCCCGTTTCTCGTCAAGGGCATCACGATTACGCGATCTTCATGCTGGATCCGGACGGCTTCGTCCGGAACTGTTGCACTGCGTTTCCAGGACATATAGACCGGGAGCGAGATTATCGGCTGAATCCGCGGGCAAAAACCGGAGGCCCGGCCTG
Source organism: Pararobbsia alpina (assembly GCF_902859895.1). Lineage (GTDB taxonomy): Bacteria > Pseudomonadota > Gammaproteobacteria > Burkholderiales > Burkholderiaceae > Pararobbsia > Pararobbsia alpina. The sequence continues at coordinate 7,399 of NZ_CADIKM010000077.1, read as the reverse complement.
ACATTGCGTCCTGACATGGAGCGCGACATGCGGACTCGCGCAACAGTCCGAAGAGCGGCCGTCGCGGTCACGCCGCGAATGCGGTGATAGGTAGAATCGGCTGACTGCCAGACAGGCTAAGCAATCGGCGACTGGCTCGTGCATCGCTCGAGATGCGACCATCGTCAGGGCTGACAATCCCGAGAGAAGCACGGACGATCCCGTCATTGCCGTTCAGGCCTAAATGCGTGAGCCAATCCAACGAATGCGCTGGCACCAGCTAGCTGATCCGTTGACCAGCCTTGCAATCCGCCAAGGACATGGCCAGCCAGCTGCTTGCGGGCGGTGTCCCGGTTCGTCGCTGACGTGAAGTTCGCCCAGCCGCCGCGTGTCCCATGGCCGCTACGGTTACTTGTGCAATCCGCTACGGAAGGTTCCGACGTCGTTCGCGGTGACCTGCCGTGCATCGTTGCCCCACGCGCTGCGAATGTAGGTCAGCGCCTGAGCCATCTCGGCATCCGACAGCAGGCCGGCGAACGCGGGCATGTTCATGCGCGGCGGCCCGGTAAGCGTCGCTGGTGTGTTGCCGCCTTCGACGAGGAGCCGAATGAGAGACGTGGCGTCGTCGGAAATCACCGACGGGTTGCCCGCGAGCTTCGGGTAAAGAGGCAGGTTACCCATGCCCCGGTCGCCATGGCAGCGCGCGCAGAACGACTGGTAGACTGTCGCCCCGGCCGACTGCCGTTCGTGCACGCGGTTGCCATTGGCGGCAGACCGTGCGACCGGTCGCTCCGGGTTGTAGTTGCCGGATGGCTGTTGCGACGGCAAAGACTTCAGATAGCTGGCGATCGCGCGCAGATCGTCGTCGTTCAGATATTGCGAGCTGTCTTCGATCTGCTCGACCATGCTGCCGTAGGCAACGAGGCCGCCGCCGTGACCGGTTTTCAAGAACGACACCAGATCGTCGGCCGGCACGCGTCCGAGGCCCGAGCCCGGGTCGCCGGTGAGGTTCGCCGCGAACCAGTGATCGTTCACGCCGCCGGCCAGGTAGTGCGGCGACGCCTCGTCGTAGCCGCGCTCCTGAAAAGCGACACCACGGGGTGTATGACACGCTCCGCAATGGCCGAGCGACTGCACGAGATACGCGCCGCGATTCCACTGCGCATCGTGCTCGGGATGCGCCCGGTACGGGCCGCCCTTCGGCATGAAAAGCCACTTCCAGAACGTCAATGTCCAGCGTTGGTTGAATGGGAACGGCACCTGGGGCGGCTCGTTCGGCCTCGCGACCGGCTTCACCGCGTGCATGAAATACCCATATAGCGCGTGGACGTCATCGTCGGCCAGCTTGGAGAAAGACGGGTACGGCATCGCGGGATACAGATGCTTGGCGCCAGGCGCGACCCCTTCGCGTAACGCACGCGCAAAGTCCTCGTAGCTGTATCGGCCGATGCCGTAACGCGGGTCCGGTGTGATGTTGCTGCTGATGATCGTGCCGAATGGCGATGCCATGCCCAACCCGCCCGCGTACGGGGCGCCGCCGTTCACCGCGGTATGGCAACCGGCGCAGTCGCCGGCCTTCGCGAGATAGGCGCCACGCGCGATCAGCGACTGATCCGCCGACGGCTGCATGGGAGGCGCGCTTGGCCGAGGCGCCGTTTGCGCCTTCGCGCCCTCCGCGCCGGCAACGCATGTGCCGATTAAAAGCACGCCCACGACGGCGTGCACGGCGATGCGGCTTTGCGCAGCCGCCATCGCGCCCCGGAATGTGTTGGCAGGTTCATCAGGCCGCCTGTGAGCAAACGGCGCCATTCGGCGTGGTCGGTTCATGGTTGATGCAGCAGGTAAGCGACAATGTCGCGAGCGTCCGCATCGGTGACGCCGAGTTCGGGCATCGCCGATTGTGGATCGAAGCGTTGCGGATGCTTAATCCATTGCTCCAGGTTATCCGCTGTATTCGGCAGGTGGCCGCCGATGTAACTTCGCTCGCCGATCCCGACTAAGGGCGGCCCAACGAGGCCGCGGGCGTTCGGCACGCCGTCGATCGTATGGCACGCGCCGCAGCCGTACCGGACGATCGTCTCCCTGCCCTGCTGCGGATTGCCGCCGGTGGCCTCGTCGTGGGTTGGCAGCGCCTTGGAGCAGCCCGCAAACAACAACGCGCTGCATAGCGCAACCATGGGGTGTCCGGGCAGCGTATTCATACGCCACCGTCCGGCGGTGCGGTGAAGGGTCGCCCGATGAACACATGTGCCTGTCGCTGGAACAGCCAGCGGGCGCTGACCGCCAGTCCCGCCACCAAGTAAGCGAGGCCGCCGGGCACCCACATCACGAGACCGCCTAACTCCTGGTCGTGCAACGGATCGAAGCCGAGCGCGCTGCAGGGCTCGACATATGACGGATACCAGAGCCCGGGCGAGAGCGTGATCAGCGCGCCAAGCGCGCCTGTGTGAACCATCGTCGTGAACAGCGACAGCATCGCGGGGCCGCTGCCTCGGCGCCGTGCGGGTTCGCCGAAAATCGTCCACCAGAACAGCAGTGCGCTGAACAGAAAGCTCGCATGCTGGAGCGTGTGCATGCGCGGGTTGGCTAGCGCCGCTTCGAACAGCTTCGGCTCGTGCCAGGCCCAAAGCGCGGCGGCGTGCAATAGCCATGCGCCAGCAGGCGTGGTGATCGCGCGCCAGCATGCGCGAACCCCGCGTGTACGGACTGCGCGACCAAGCCAGGTCCTCGCCCCGTGCGGGAACGCCCATACCCACACGGAGAGTGGCCGGCCGAGCACGAAGAGCGGCGCGGCGACGATCATCATCAGTTCGTGCTGCACCATATGCGCGGAAAACAGCGCGGCGCTGAGCGAGTCGAGCGGCGAATCGAGCGAGACCACGAGCATCAGCCAGCCGCCGGCGAACGCGGCGAGTTGTCTCGCGTGCGCAGATTTCGCGTGGCGGCTGCGGGCCCTGAGCCGTATGTAGCCCAATGTGTAAAGCACCGCGCTTATCGCAAGCGGAAGGACGACCCATGCATCGAAGCTCCACGCGAGCGGCGGCGCACCGCGTTCGTCGGCGCTCCGCACATGCGCCGACGCCGAAGGAGCGGCGGCGAGCAACAGCACGAGTTGTGCGACGGCCATATCGTGACAGCGCGACCCGAGCCGCGTGCGCGATGACACCCGCGCCGAAGACGGTGTGCGCATCCCGCGGAGCGCGATCGACAACGGACGGCAGTTCATCGACATGGATCGATCACCCATTGTGGCAGCCACATCGCAAGTAACACGAACGACGACAGCGCGCCGACCGTCGTCGCGACGAGCGCAAGAAACACCGGTCGTGCCGGCAGCGCATCGTTCTCAGGATCGAACCGTGGCGTCGTGCCAAGCCAGCGCCGTAGTGCGAGCAGCGTAACCGCCACCGAGAACAGAAGCGCAGCCGTGCTGACCCAGCCGAGCGGCGCGCCGTTGCGCCATGCGCACGCGTACGGCACCAGGGCGTAATTCGCAGTCAGCGTCGCCAGCAGCACGGTCGGCGCGCCAAGCAACGCGAGCCAGGTTTGCATCGTGGGCCTCCTTTCGGTCAAAGTTGCAGGCGAGGGGCCAGATAGATCACCGCGAAAATCGGCACCCAGCTCAACACGACGAAATACCAGTACAGCGCGTTCTCGCTGACATCGACGAGCCGCTTGCCTTCGAAGGGCCCCGTGATCAGCAGTACGCCGAGCACCGCGGTATCGACGGTATCGGTGATGATGTGCGTCGTATGCAGCCCGAGCAGCAGCCAGACCACCGAGCCGTAGGCGTTCGCATACCACTTCACATTCAGCGCCGCGAATTCAAAGCCGCGCAGCACGAGAAACACGACTGCAAACGCGAGACAAACCCAGATCCACAGACACGCGCCCCGGCGGTCCCCGCGTTCGGCCGCGCGCTTCGCCAACTGGTTCGGCACCATGCTTGCCAGCAGTACGATCGTGTTCGCGGTGCCCCACAACAGGTCGGGCGGAGGCGCGTTGAGCGGCCAGACCTGCGCGAGGCTGCGCAGATAAAAGTACATCATGACACCGATCGCAAAAGCGGTGCCTTCGATCAGCATGAGTCCCAGCGTGCTCCACCACATCAAACTGCGATGCCCGTAACCGAAGCTCGGCAGGTGGCTGACGTCGAGCACCGCCACGGGGGGCGAGGACGCTCCGACTGCTTCGGACATTGGCCCCTCTGTGGACACCCGCTTCGGTCGACGGCGCTCGTCGCTCGGGTTCATGGCCGCTGCTCCAGCTCGACCGCGCGCCGGTTCTCGTGGCGCGACGGCCAAAACCAGCCAATCAACGCAGCCGCGACCGGGAACGCGCCCCACACGACCGCCCATGGCGTGAAGACCGAGCCGATAAATAGAACCGTCGTAGCGATCGCGCTGACGAACGGCCAGATCGACGGCGACGGAAAGAGCGGTCGCGTGTCCAGCTGTGCGTCCAGCACCGTGGTCGTTAGTACCTCGCGGGAATCGGCCGCCAAGCCCGCGACGCAGGACGGCTGCCCGACGGGCTCCCATAGCGGATCGCGGCCGTAAACAACCGGTAGCGCATCGAAGTTATGCGGTGGCGGTGGCAGCGGCACGCTCCATTCGAGCGTGCCGGCACCCCAGGGATCGCGATCCGGGCGCGCGGTGCCGCGGCGATATGTTTCCAGGACGTTTAGAAGGAAGACCAGCACGCTCGCGGCGATCATCCACGCGCCGAGCGTCGCCATCATGTTCAGCGGACCCCAGCCCATCTCGGGCGGATAGGTCCAGACGCGGCGCGGCATCCCATGAAGGCCGAGCAGATGCATCGGAAAGAACGCCACGTTAAATCCGATGAAGAATAGCCAGAAGTTCCAGCGGCCAAGCGTCTCGTCGAGCATGCGGCCAGTGAACAGCGGAAACCAGTAGTAGAACGCCCCGAACAGCGGAAACACTGCGCCTCCAATCACCACGTAGTGAAGATGCGCGACGACGAAATACGTATCGTGTACCTGCAGATCGAGCGGGACCGAGCCGAGCATCACGCCGGTCAGCCCGCCGAGTACGAGGATGAAAAAGAATGCGAGCACGAACAGCAGCGGCGTCCTGAAATTGAGCCGGCCGCTCCATAGGGTCGCGAGCCAGCAGAAAATCTGGATGCCGGTCGGGATCGCGATCATCAGGCTCGCGGCAGTGAAAAAGCTCTTGCCTAGTTCCGGAACGACCGTCGCGAACATATGATGGACCCATAGCCCGAAAGCGAGGAACGCGGTCGCGATCACAGCGAGCACCATCGCCGGATAGCCGAACACCGGCCGGCGCGAAAAGGTCGGAATGATCGACGAGATGAAGCCAAGCGGCGGAATGAAGATTAGATAAACCTCGGGATGCCCGAAGAACCAGAATAAGTGCTGCCACAACAGCACGTCGCCACCTTTGGCCGGGTTGTAGAAATGCGTGCCGACGAGCCGGTCGAGAATTAGCGCCGTACTCCCGAGCATCACCGACGGCATGGCGAACAGCACCATGAACTGCGTGACGAGCGTCGTCCAAACGAAGAGCGGCATGCGGTTCAACGACATGCCGGGCGCGCGGAGCTTGAAGATCGTGGTGATCAGCACGACCGCTTCCAGAAGCGACGATAGTTCGGTGAAGGTAATCATCTGGGCCCAGATGTCGACGCCCTTACCCGGCGAATAATCGGGTCCGGACAGTGGCGTATAGGCGAACCAGCCAGCAGCCGGCCCCCAGCCGAGCGCAAAGGCCACGTACAGCGTCAGGCCACCGAACAGAAAAATCCAGTATGCGTACGCGTTCAGGCGAGGAAATGCGACGCTGCGCGCGCCGATCATCAAAGGGACGATGAAGGTCGCGACCGCCTGCATGACCGGAACCGCGAACAGAAACATCATCGTGGTGCCGTGCATCGTGAACAACTGGTCGTACAGGTCTGGACCAACCAGATGACTGGCGGGCTCCGCGAGTTGAAGCCGCATCACGAGCGCTAAGGCGCCCGCCAGCAGGAAAAATGCGAACGTCGCTGTAATGAAGCGGCGGCTGATCGTCTTGTGGTTGATCGCTGCTACCCAGCCCATGACGCCGGGCGGGTCGCTCCAGGTGCGGGCGAGCGCATCGCGCACCGCGGGCGACATGGCGGGACCGTCAAGCAGATGACCACGCTCGTGGGCGGACTCGGGGCGGCCGCTCATCGCAGTGTCCCAAGCCATGCGAGCAGCGCCTGAAGATCGGCCGGCGCGAGCCGGTTCGGCGGCATTGTCGTGCCCGGCTTCAACCTCGGCGCGTCGACGATCCAGCCCGCCAGATTTCCGGTCGTGTTGGGCAAGGTCCCGGCGGCGATAGTCTGCCGGCTCATCAGATGCGTGAGGTCCGGACCGAGCGTGCCAGTTGCCGACGTGCCACGCACCGTATGGCAACTCGCGCAGGTGCCGCTCGTAAAAACCTGCTGGCCGCGTTGCAGCAGCGCCCCCGCGGACAGCGTCGCCGCGCCGCGTTGATGCGCCGCCCACGCGTCGTACGCGGCAGGCGACTCGGCGACGACATAGAACGCCATCAGCGCGTGCTCGAAGCCGCAAAACTCCGCGCATTGCCCGCGATAGGTGCCGGCTTTGTCCGCGCGAAATTCGATCGTCGCGTCGCGGCCGGGGATCATATCCCTTTTGCCGTGGAGATTCGGAACCCAGAACGTGTGGATCACGTCGGTCGTGCGCAGCCTCACGATGACCGGACGCCCGACCGGGATATGCAGTTCGTTGGCGACCGTGAAATGGTCGGCGTCGCCGTTGCGGCCGCTCGGATAGCGCGCTTCCCACCACCATTGATGACCCGTCACCTCGATCGTCAGAGCGTTTGCGACCGGCAGCGTGGACAGGGCGTGATCGGTTAGCACATCGGCGAACAAGAGACCGAACAGCAGCACGCTCGACAGCAGCGTCGCTGCAACGACCATGCGGCGCGTATTCCCCTCGGGTTGTGCAAGCGACGACAGATCGGGCGTCGTCCGATGGTCGGAGCGCCGGTTGCGCACGATCGCCACCAGGAGCACGAGCAGCACTGCCGCAAACACGCCCGAACAGACGATCAGCGTCAGGTTCCATAAATGCGCGATGCGCGTTGCCTGAATGCCCGCAGGAGAAAGCACGCTCTGCAGCGGTGCGGATGCCGCGCCCGCTGCTTGCGGCAGCGAGCCAGCCGTCAGGACCGCAACCCATGCTGAATAGAATGCAAGGGGCCAGACACGGGCCGGTGTGCCCGTGCACCGAGAGGCTGCGTTTGATGTGCGAGCGCCGCGCGCGCGTCCACTCCGCGACACTGGCGACGCGTTCGTCGGCCCGCCGCCGCGATGGCACATCGATCGCGCAAAGTATTCATCGAGCCGGAACAGATTCCGCATTTTTTCTCCGGGGCGCGTT
>NZ_CADIKM010000076.1 GCF_902859895.1 Pararobbsia alpina | reverse complement strand
CGCGGCCGCGATCATGAGCCTGGTGCAGTCCGCGAAGCTCAATGGCCACGATCCCTACGCCTATTTGAAGGACGTGCTCATGCGCTTGCCCACGCATGCGGCCAGTCGTATTGAAGAGCTGCTGCCGCATCAGTGGCGACCATCGGCATCGAACTGATTCGATTGCCCATCGACTTCAAGATGGGTTCGCCGGCCGCATACGGCGTACCGACCTCTATGCCACCCTGTCGTTCCTTCAAAACCACAATCAAGCCAGCTACACGTTGGCAGGTTCGGCTAACCCGGGGTTGCCGCTCGCGTACCCAGGGGCGGATGCACGGGGCGTGGCAGTGGGAGTCGTGCATCGGTTCTAAAGTGGGATCGCCGCTCATCGGTGCCGCTACGATGGGCAGTTTTTAACTTCCCAGAGACGATCTCGGCCACCGCAGAGCTGCCGCAGCTCATACGCCTCGAATGCCGATCTGTGAGTGTCGCTTATCGTCCGCAATTCGAAGAGAATCGGACATTCGGTTACGTGGCGCGAATGCCCCTTTATGGCTGATTTCCGCCTGTTGCCAGGATTTCCATAATCTTGCTGATACCGCTGCCGTTGGGCAACTGAATCTCTGTCCCCAAGAAGCGGCTTGGTGGTTTGACCATATGACTTTGCTCCTTTGCGTTTTTCTAATGATTTGGACCTAAATCTTCGAAGTGCAAGTACCCTCGAAAGTTGTTCGCTTCTTCGTGCGAAGCGTCGCGCAAAACCGTGGACTGCCTTTGAATCGCCTCGAGACGAGGGCGGATTTGCTTCGCGACGCTTTCTGCCAACTCGCCCTCGTAGTCCAGGCAGTACATGATCCCTTGATGACTGAGAAAATTTCGCTTTTTCTTGAAGGCATCCAGCTCTCGGACTAGCTGATCGTTAGAAGAGCGTTTTCGAAAGACGTTTATTAGTCCCTCAAGCGACGAATTCTCATAGTCTTCGCCGCGAAACTGGAATGTCATTCGATCGCCGATACGCTTCGCTGCCAACGCAAAGGCATCGGTGATGTACAACTTCAGCTCTTGCTCTACCAACTGACACCCCGAAAGAGCGTAGGCCACCTCGAGGTAAAAGTCTCTTCCCTCCATGCCCCCCTCCGATTCCGATCTATTTTGTTAAGGTCCGATACGTTTCGATAATTGCACGAAAAATCTCAGGATCGGGCCGCCAGATTTTAAAGTTCGTTACCTGGACAATTTGACGGGACGTTCATGGTCGTTCGCATCAGTGTTAGAACGTCTTCCAGTCAGCTTCGACTGCAACAGGAGGCGTTTCGCTCACGGCGGCGTGCGATTGAGATTGCAATGACTGCGCTAGCGCGGAGCGCGCTGCGACTGCCTGGATGGGCGTCCTCTCCGGTGTGCGTCGCGGCATGACGCTACGGGGTGCCGTGACCGCCGCTCGCGCCGAGCCCGGGTTGCCGACCGTCTCGTCGACCTTGAAGACCGCGACGGCCTCACGCAGTACCTGAGCCTGGTCGGCCATCGACTGCGCAGCGGCCGACGCTTCTTCGACCAGCGCCGCATTCTGCTGGGTCACCTGGTCCATCTGGACGACGGCCTGATTGACCTGCTCGATGCCGGTGCGCTGTTCTTCCGAGGCTGAGGAGATTTCGCCCACAATCTCGGCCACCCGCCTCACGGACTGAACGACTTCATCGATCGTGCTGCCCGCTTCCGCAACGAGCTTGGAGCCGGCGTCCACCCGATTCACCGATTCGCCGATCAGGTCCTTGATTTCCTTGGCCGCCGTCGCGCTGCGTTGAGCGAGCGTGCGCACTTCGCCCGCCACGACTGCGAAGCCGCGTCCTTGTTCGCCGGCTCGCGCGGCCTCGACCGCTGCGTTCAGCGCGAGGATGTTGGTCTGGAACGCGATACCCTCGATCACGGTGATAATCTCGCCCACCCTGGTGGAACTGTCGGAAATCCCGTGCATCGTCTCCACCACACGCCCGACCACTTCCCCGCCCCGCTGCGCGACCTCCGATGCGGTATTTGCCAGCGTTGTGGCCTGCCTCGCGTTGTCCGCATTTTGACGCACCGTGGCCGTCAGCTCTTCCATGCTCGAGGCGGTCTCTTCCAGTGATGCAGCCTGCTCCTCGGTGCGCTGCGATAGATCGGTGTTGCCGGTAGCGATCTGCCGGGAGGCAACGCTGACCGAACCGACCGAGTGCCTGACTTGACCGATAACCTCCGCTACACGCGCTAGCAACGCATTGAACGCAGCGGCGGTGTGGCCGATCTCATCCATACGCTCGACCTTCGCCGTGCGCGTGAGGTCCAGCGAGTGACTCACTTGCTGCATTACGCTTTGAATGTTGTTCAAGCCTGCGGTGATCAGCCGGTACAGCTGGAGTCCTAAGCCGCCGCTCACTGCCAGCGCCACGACCATACAGCTCACCAGCAACCAGAAGGCCTGCGCGTAAGCGGCGTTGTTCGCATCGCCCAGATCAGTGCCAAGCTTCTGGTCGTAGACGATCTGATCATCCAGCCCTGTCGCCAATGCTGCGAACGCCTTGCGCACAGTGCCGCTGTCCATCAGCATCGCCTCGGCGCCCGCCAGATCGCCGCCGCGAGCTTTCACCGCGAGGCTTTGCCGTGCTGCCCGGTAGGCGGCGAGATGGGCCTTGTCGGCTTCGAGCATCTGGCGGTCGGTGTCGTCCGAGATGTCGTCCCGCTGGTACGTGGCGATATGTTGGTCCACCCTTTTGTCGAGGGCATTGATCGCTTGTTCGATGGCGGCCCTGCCAGCGTCATCGGTACTCAGCACGTACTGGTAGTTCAGCCGGACATAGCCGCCAATATCCGATTTAGCGTCTTCAAGATCCTTGATGCTGGGAATGATATTGACCTGGACATACTTGAAGCGCTGTTGCGCCTGATTGAGCCGCCATAGGCCGAGACTTCCAACCAAGAGGAGCGCCACCAGGGCGATGGACAGGGTGAGGAGCAGGCGTCTGGAGAGGGTCATGCGGATCCTGAGGTAATTAGAGATATGCTATGTTTATCGGACCAAATTGTCGATAGTTGAGGGTTTTTCCTTAGGTATTTTTGGGCGGGCGCTCAACGGCCGCGAAAGCGGGCCGAATTTTAAGCCCGAAGGTTATTTGGCGACATTAATTCACCTCCTGGATCGGGCTGTGAGCGCCGAGTACCGCTCAACCGTGCTCGCCGCGTTCCAGGACGTCGAGGACAACGCCGCTCTGCTGCATTGGCTGGACCTGGAAGTGGCCCACGAGGACGCCGCGGTGACTGCCTCCCAGCACACGCTCGACATCGCCAACAATCTCTACTCAATCTCTACCGGGAGGGCGCGGACAGCTATCTCGACGTCGTGACGGCCGAGACTGCCTTGCTCGAGGCCCAGCGATCCGCGCTCGATCTGCGCACACGCCGCCTGCTTGCCGACGTCGGCATGGTCCGCGCCCTCGGCGGCGGTTGGAATACAGACGACCTGCCATCGGCACAGGACGAGACTGCCGCAAATGTCGACGGATCCGGATCCCGTTGTTTCGACCCGCAGCGGGGATCGAACGAACTATGGGCGTGGCAACACGAAAAGCGCGACCAATCGACGCGTTACCCTGCGCACGAGACCGGTGCTTGAGTCCGCACGGAGCATGTTTAGCGTGGGCCGCTCGCTCGGTATCAAAATCGAGGTGGTCGCGATTGATGCATGGCGCAGGTTATCGCGCTGACGCGACATTCGAATTCGCATCGCTTGGCCGCTCCAAAGCCAAATCACCTGTGTGGGCGCCGCGCCGAAGTATGTCGAGTTACCCGGGATCTGCGCAAGCGCGGCCTCAGCCATCCGGACGCCAAGTTCGCGTGGCGTGATGGTAAAACCGGTGAGCGCTGGCGACGGATAGGCGGACATTTCGCCAGTTAGCAGGCCAGAGGTGACGGCTACGTCCTCGCCTGGCACTAGTCCCGCTTCGTGAAACCGGCGATAAGCGCCAATGGCCATGCTGTCACTTTGAAACAGATAGGCTGTCGGTCCGCTCTTGAGCGCAAGCAGGGCTTCGGTCGCATGATATCCGCCACGCTCACTGAACTCACCGTACTTCACGAGCGACGAATCGAAAGCAATGCCATGCCGCTTCAGCGCCTGTCGGAAGCTCTTGAGATAAATGTGCGCCTGCATTGCATCTTGCCCCGGCATGATGACCGCAATGCGCTCGTGTCCGAATCCAGCAAGGCGGTCGACCGCCTCCTCTGCAAACGCCGCGATGTCGCGGTCAATCCACGCGTGTTCGCCACCTGACTCGCTGCGCCCGAAAGCCAGAAACGGAAAGTTTTGACTGGCGAGAAAATCCAGGCGAGAGTCGTGACGACGGGTAGCGCTCGCAGCTTCAGAAACATCAGGAGAAGGCAACGCGCGGCCGTCGAGCGAGGCGGCTGAGAACAAGGAGAATTCGTCTGAAGGCGACTTGTATTTCATCTAGAGCGTCTGCGGGTTACCCGCGGCAGGTTGAAGCGCGAGCGGGCTTGGCCCGGCCGAAAGCGCCGGCTTCCACACATGAACCTTGCAGTACCAGGCCTGTGCGAATCTCGCCGCCCCGCGCACCTCAACTCCCGTCAGCGCGAAAGAATCGTCCGATAGCTCGGTGAGCTTTGCGTCTACCAACGGCGCAAGCAATTCGTCGGACTTGGTCGTTCCGCCCGGTCTCAATCGTGCCACGGTCACTTGTGTCGCCAACTCACCGACGAGTTCAGCCTCGATGGTCAGCTCGCCCGATATCGCCGTTTGCTGGTCGGAGTTCCTGGCGGATAGAGGTTGGCCATTGAGACGCATTGTGGTGACTTGTACTCGCATGTCTCGACTCCAAGGAAAACCGCGCGTTCGCAAGGTTAAATCATCACGCCAACTTTGGGGGCGCAGCAGACCGTTGCTAGCAAAAGTTTTTGCTCACAGTCGCCAGTCCACCCAGCAGATGCGACATGTCCACTAGCCGCTGTGCGACCAGGTGACGCACCTCTCCCTCACACTGCCATGTGCCATACACTGCGAGTAGCGAAGCGCCCAGCGCTTCACGCCGTTGTTTTTCCAAAAGGGAGGGCCAAATGATGACATTGACGTTCCCTGTCTCATCTTCGAGGGTCACGAAAACTACCCCTTTCGCGGTCCCGGGCCGCTGACGCACGGTGACCAAGCCGCAGCCTCGCGCGAGCTTCCCATCTCGATAGGTACGTAGCGTCGATGCCGGCATCAAGCGCTTTGCAAGCAGCTGTGGCCGCAGCAATTCCAAAGGATGACGACCCAAGGTCAGCCCGGTCGAGTTGTAGTCAGAGATGATGTCTTGTGCTTCGGACGGTGCTCCAAGTGCTGGCGTTTCGTCATCGACCTTCGCTGTCGCGAGCATGTCCTTGTCCGGCACTGCGGCAACGGATTGCCAGAGCGCCCCTCGCCGGTTGCCTGCAAGCGAGGACAGTGCGTTGGCCGCGGCTAGCACCTGCAAGTCATGTCGGTCTAGTTGTGCGCGCTGCGCCAGGTCGGCCACGGTTTTGAACTGCCGCACCGCACGTGCGGTTTCGATGCGCTCGGCCGAGCCGTCGCGCATGCCCCTGAGCAATGACAGGCCGAGTCGGACAACCGGGCGGCCACCATCGACAGCCTGCTCTAGAATCGAGTCCCATCCGCTGATTGTCACGTCAGTTGGCAAGACGACCACGCCATGCCGCTTTGCGTCCTGCACCAACTGCGACGGCGAGTAAAAACCCATGGGTTGACTGTTGAGCATCGCGGCCAGAAACGCCTCCGGTTCGTGACACTTCAGCCAGGAGCTCGCGTATACGAGCAGCGCGAAGCTAGCTGCATGACTCTCGGGGAAGCCATATTCTCCGAAACCTTTGATTTGTTCGAAGATGCAATCCGCAAACGACTTCTCGTATCCGCGCTCCGTCATGCCATTCACGATGCGGTCGTAGTAGTGTTCCAGTCCTCCTTTGCGTTTCCATGCGGCCATCGCGCGGCGGAGCTGGTCAGCCTCGCCGGGTGTGAATCCAGCGGCAAGCATCGCGACCTGCATTACCTGCTCCTGAAAGATAGGCACGCCGAGCGTGCGCTCAAGAGCAATCTTCAGTGCCTCGCTTGGATAGGTGACGGGCTCGAAGCCCTGGCGTCGCCGCAGATACGGATGCACCGCGCCTCCTTGAATCGGACCGGGCCGGACAATTGCCACTTCAATCACCAGGTCGTAAAACGTCCGTGGCTTCAGCCGCGGCAGCATCGACATCTGCGCGCGCGACTCAATCTGAAACACCCCCACCGTGTCCGCCTGCGAAATCATCTCGTAGGTCGCAGCGTCCTCGGACGGGATGTCTTGCAACTCGAAGAGTTCACCACGCTGCTCGTACACGATATCGAGTGCCCGACGGATTGCTGACAGCATGCCCAGCGCGAGCACATCTATTTTCAGCAAGCCAAGCGATTCGAGGTCGTCCTTGTCCCACTGAATCACGCTGCGCTCAGGCATCGCTGCATTCTCGACGGGGACGAGGCGCGTGAGCTTCCCGCGGCTGATGACAAAACCACCCGAGTGCTGAGATAAGTGGCGTGGGAAACTCAGCAACTGCGCTGCGAGCGAGGCCCACGATTGAATCAGCGGTGTCTCCGGGTCCAGGCCGGACTCGGCGAAACGCTTGAGCAGGTCCTTGCTGTCATCAAACCAGTGATGGGCCTTCGCGACCTTGTCCACAATCTGGGGGTCGACACCTAATGCTTTGCCCGTCTCACGCAACGCGCCTCTCGGCCGGTACGTGGAGATTGCGGCTGCAATCGCAGCTCGGTCCCGGCCGTATTTCTTGTAGATGTATTGAATGACCTCTTCGCGGCGCTGATGTTCGAAGTCGACGTCGATGTCCGGCGGCTCCCCGCGTTCCTTGCTGATGAACCGCTCGAACAGCATGCTGCCGCGCGCTGGGTCGACCTCTGTCACGCCGAGGCAATAGCAGACGGCCGAGTTTGCCGCCGAACCCCGTCCCTGACAAAGGATATGTTGGCTGCGAGCAAATCGAACGATGTCATACACCGTCAGGAAGTAGGCCTCGTACTTCAGCTCGCCGATAAGCTCGAGCTCGTGCTCAATCTGCTCCTGCACCGCGTGCGGAATGCCCATCGGAAATCGCCGGTGTGCGCCGATATAGGTCTCTTGCCGGAGATAGGCCTCATGCGTAAAGCCCGCTGGCACGAGTTCGTCCGGGTACTCGTAGCGCAACTCGTCAAGCGAAAAGATACAGCGCCGCAAGACCTTTACCGTCTCTTCAAGCGTGTGCTCAGGGTACAGGTTCGCGAGACGCAGTCTTGAGCGCAAATGCTGCTCGGCATTCGGCGTCAGGTCATAACCGCATTCGGTAACCGGCTTACCTACGCGAATCGCCGTCATGGTGTCCTGCAGCGGTTTGCGCGAGCGAACGTGCATCAAGACATTCCCCGTTGCCACGACGGGCACGGAGTTTCGTGCGGCGACCTGCTCGACGATGCCTCGGTGAATGTCATCCAGGGCGCGCCGGTTCAGCGTCAGTCCGACCCACGCACGGCCTGGGAAGGTGGTGTCGAGCCACTCGACCTGCACATCCAATCCTTCCTCATTCGCAGGGAAGTCCGGCACCAGAATTGCAAGGCAGTCGGGCATGCCGCGAAGGTGTGCGTGCGAGACCTCCGGGTTGGACAGGTCACGCGGTGTCAGAACGTACTGTCCTTTATCCGCACGCATGCGTCCGAGCGTGATGAGTTCGCAGAGGTTGCCGTAGCCTTCGCGATTTTGGGCAAGAAGAATCAAGCCGAATGCCGGCTTCTTGTCCGCATGGACGAGATGGAAATAGGCGCCAATCACGAGCGGCAACTTGTCTTGCTTGGCCTGAACATGCGCTCGCACGACGCCGGCGACCGAGCACTCGTCGGTGATGGCAATGCCGGCGTATCCGAGTTGTGCCGCGCGGGCGACCAACTCCTCACCACGGGAAGCGCCTTGGAGAAAAGTGAAGTTTGAAAACGCGAATAGCTCCGCGTAATCGGGAAGGGGCGAGAACGGGGTATCCACGGCCTGTCATCCGAACAGCCCATGAAGGAACCAGCGCGTCTCGTCGACGACTTCGCTTCGCGGACGTTCGCGATAAATCCAGTAGCAGCTCTGGTCATCGGCTTGAGCGACAAAGTAGTCGCGACTCGCCAAGGCGCCATCGAACCAACCGGCTTCAATGCGCTCGCCCGTCGAGACCAACTTCAGCGGCGAACCATAAAAAGGTCGGTTGTTGCGAATCAGCAGCTTGAGCGGCGTCTCCAGCAACCAGGTCGGTCGCGGAAGGTTGGACGGCGCTGGGTCGACGCGACGCCTATCGGTTATCGACAGCCATCGATTCGCGTGTTCCGGGCGATGGTCCGACGTCGGCGCCGCGCGCAGGACGTTCTCTGGGCCCAATCGGGCGACCAGCAACTCGAGCAAACGATTATGGTCCTCGGGCGTGCCGCCTGGCTCCGGGAACAACGTCTCATTCGGCGGCTCCGCTGCTTCGACTTTCACCGCATTGAGCCGCACGGCAATCACGGCTGCACTCAACTCAGTGCGCCCTAGTCGCTCTTTGAGCAAGCGAACGAGATGGTCCTCTCGCCACGTAGGTTCGGCGAGCGCGATGTCGAGGGTCGTCGGCTCAATCGCTTGGCGACCACGCTCATGCTCGAGCACAAGTGCCGCGTGAGTCACTGCGAACTGCTGTGCACTCAGCCAGCCGCACATCTGCGCAATGAGCCGGCGTGCAGAGAAGAGTACAGCCTCGGCGTGCTCAATGCGGTCGGGAAGCTCCAGCCGGGCGGAGAAGGTCGGCGGGACGACGAGCCATTCATACAGCTCGGGGGCGAGCCCATAGGCGCGGTCCAACGAATCCAGTAGGTCCACCCCGCACCTCTTCTTCAGACCGGGGCGCGGAAGGCGCCGGATGTCGTTCAGCGTCGTACATCCCAACCCGGCAAACCATTCGGAATATTTCCGAACTTCCGGTGCCGCGTAAAAAGGCAGCGCGCCGAGCACGCGTTCGAGTGAGCTCAACTTGAGAACGCGGCGCCGTTTGTTTGTCGCGAGCAACCAGGCACCTTGCCCGGTGGGCGCGGTGCTGATGCAGGCCGAGAGCCCGATGGCATCGACCACTTTGCCAATCAACTTGCACAGCCGCAAGATGCCGCCGAAAAGGCGCAGGCTGCCCGTAACGTCCATGACGACCGATGCGTCTTCGGACAACGCGACCATCGGCGTGAACCCCATCAAAGCAAAGGCGAGCTCGCGTTGGACATCGGTTTCGCGCAACACATCGCGCTCATAGAGCAGCGCATCGGGCGATAGCGTCAGGACGCCACCGCGCTTCATTCCCATGCGAACGCCAGCCTCGCGAGCCGTTGGGTCCGCGACGATGACTTTGCCCCTGTCGAGTACGACGCATCCGTATTCCGGCTTAGACGACCAGCGCGGACGGAATACCTCGAGCGACAGCCGGGGCAGGTGCAAACCGACGAACACGCCCATGGGGACTCAGCAAGATCGGAGAGGGTTGAAGGGTCACCGAGAGCTTCTCGGCACGAATAGGACCTTTGCGTTTCACGATGTCGACCACGATGCCATCGCCGGCAGGTCGCACAGCGAGCCGCAGCGTCGCCGGCGACGAATCCGAGGCGCTCGCCAGGGGCCGAATCATCAAAAACAAGGTCTCGCCCTGCTGCGCGGCCAAGTGGAGGCGGCGCAGGGACTCGGCTCGGATGTGTTGCTGCCAAAACAGGAGTGCGCCGCAACTGCCGGCCTTCAGGATTTGCTCGGCAGACCAGAGCGCGTCAGCCGTTTTTGAGGGTCGCAGCATCATGAGCTTGTCAGCCGGCACGCCCAAGTAGGCGAAGGCCAGAGAATTGGGGACGTGCGGCGGCTGAACCAGCGCAAGGGGACGCTTGCCCACAGCGGCGAGCGCCGGCCGGAGCAGACGCATCTCGCCTACCCCCGGTTGCTGCACCAAAAGCTCCACAAGCCTTCCCAACGGCCAGCCTCCGCCGGGGAGCTCGGCCGACAGCGCCGCGTAGCCCGTATCGACCGTCTTTTCGAACGTCCGTGCGAGCTGAGACCCGCGCCATAAGGCGGGGTGAATATCTTCGACGTTTTTGGGGAGAGCCGACATGGCGAAAATACCTGTATAGATGTACAGTATCCTACATGGGAAAACGCCACGGTGAACAGTCCCTTTTTTCTGCCCACGCTGCAGGAGCCGACGATTGGATATTCGCCTGAGGCACTTGTGCTGTTCCTCTGCGCGCCATTCGTTCCTGCGCGACCCACGTCCCCGCGCCGCCCCATTCGCCCATACGATTTGCGCTACAGACGAATCTGGCGAAGACCGAATTGACAGTCGAACACGTCACAGTGAACCGGTACAAGCTGTACGGTCCCATCCGGTCGCTTGGGCCTGCGAGGGCTGCCACCGCCATGGGCCTAACGAGACGTGCGCTGGCAGCGTGTACCACGTTAAGGATGCCAGTTCCCACGACGCATTTTGTACGGCGGCAACTCCTGGGCAAGGCAACGGCCCCCGAACCCCTCCCCCTTTGTTTGGTTGCGCCGAACTGCGGTTCGCCTGGCGACCCCGTCATTGCGGTATCGGTGCAGAAGGCCTGTGGACGGGCGGTCGGGCAACGCAGACGGGCCCGCGACCAAGCCCGCCGCACTCCGTCTCTTTAACGCATCCGATTCGAGCGATTCTCAAAGCGAGTTTTTTCCAAGGCGAGGTAGGTAGGCGTGGCTGGACACTCTGTCGGCAGCCGGTCTCTTGAGAACGCCCCTATCCGCGGCGAACTGTTCCCTCGGACTTCAATTGCCGAAGCGACGCAGCTTTGTGCCACCCGTTGACAGCTCGGGCATGCTGCGTGCGGAGCATAGGAGCACCCTTTTTTAGGAGGTGAATCATGGGCTCAATCAACCCGCAAGGCGGCACCCAAGGGGGAGCCAATATCGTCGGTGGCGGTATCGGCGAAGGACCGGGGCCGGACATCATGGCCGCAGCAACGCTCGATGGGAACAAGGTCATGTCAGCGGACGGCGAACACGTGGGCAAGATTTCAGACATCATGCTGGACGTCCGCAACGGACGCATCGCGTATGCTGTGCTGTCGGCGGGAGGTTTCCTCGGGATGGGGGCTGATCTGCATGCCATTCCGTGGAGCGCGCTGACTCTCGATACTGACCAGAAGTGCTTCTTCGTCGACATTACGGCGCAACGCCTGAAGGACGACCCCGGCTTCGACAAGGACCACTGGCCAACGATGGCTGATGCGAATTGGGGAGAGTCGACGTATAGCTACTACAACCGGCAGCCGTACTGGTCTGCGTCGAACAGAGAAGCGGAAGGCGACCCTGCCCTCCGGCCGAGCGAGCATTAGCACAGCAGCACCCTGGACCGACCCGGACGCGTCATTAGCCGCAGGTCTGGCATCTACGCCGCCGCGCATCGCCGCGGCGGCGTAGGTACCCCGGCAGGGCGCGCAACGGATGGGATTGGCGCACAAGTTCGGGCGGCCTGAAGTCATTGTTCGAAGCGGCTGGGAGTCATAAAGGCGCCAGGCACCGCGCTCGCTGCCGCCGGAGAGGTTAGACCGCATTATTCGTCCGTCTGACCTGGGTTGATGGGCGCGAGGGGTCGCTGGAGAGTCGCCACGGCGGCGGACGATTGAACCTATCCTTGCACACTGACGCGGCGAACAGCACGCTGTACGGCTAGTCGCAGGTTCGAATTTTCCTGTGCCATTCCGGGGCGTAGACCATTTAAACGACAGCGCGACGCGACCGCGCTCCGGCTGCACGAGGAACGCACCGATGACTACTGGTCTGCCCCGAGGAACGACGGCTGACACCGGGACAACCGACGGTTCCGTCATTTACGTGGTCGATGACGACGCGGCAATCCGGCAAGCCCTCGGCGCGCTGATGCGCTCCGTGGGCTTCCGCGTCGAAGTGTTCGAATCCCCTGAGGAATTTCTGCGGTTTCCTCACCCTGCCGCGCCAAGCTGTCTCATCCTCGACGTGCGACTCCACGGAAAAAGCGGCATGGCGTTTCATCAGGAAATCGTCAATAGCCGTCGTATTCATGACCGGTCATGGCGACATCGAGATGGGTGTGAAGGCGATGAAGGCCGGCGCGCTAGACTTTCTTGCCAAGCCGTTCAAGGACCAGGACATGCTCGACGCTGTGGCTCAGGCACTGACGCGAGACAGCAAGCGGCTCGCGGCAGAGACAGAGTTTGCCGGTCTGCGCGCTTTGTATGAATCTCTGTCACCGCGCGAGAAAGAAGTGATGGCCTTTGTGCTATCCGGCCTGCTGAACAAGCAGATTGCCACTGCGATGAACCTGAGCGAAATCACGGTCAAGGTTCACCGTGGACAGGTCATGCGCAAGATGGAGGCGCGCTCGATGCCCGACCTTGTCCGCA
>NZ_CADIKM010000075.1 GCF_902859895.1 Pararobbsia alpina | reverse complement strand
GGCGTCTACGCACTCGCTTCGATCGGCGCGCTGACATTCACGAAGCGTTTCTCAAACTCGGTTGCTCGCTCGTCTGCTGGAACATCTTCAGGCGTGCCGAGCAGTCTTTTTGAACTGGCCTCTAACGCACTTGCGCGCAATTCCGCGTCGGGTTGTTACAGTCAACATCCTGGGCACTGACGACCGCACGCCCTTGAAGCGCGCGCACTTTGCGCGGCTCACACCACTGCGGCGAAGCAATAAGACCCACCGCTCATTTGAAGACGCTCCTCTCATGAAAGCGCAACGTCGCCGCATCGATAGTCGGTGCCGTACCCGCGTCACCTGCAGGCCTCGCATGCGTGAAGGCATGCCAGTCGAGCTTGAGCCCCGGGCATACGATCAGTCTCCGGTACCGGACGACGCGGCAGCCTTCGAGGATCACCACATGACTGTCGGGCTCGAACGCGGCAACGGCCGCTTTGATCCAGTGCACTTTGCGCGGCAACACGGCGGCCATCTCACGCGCGATCGCTACTTGCTTGCATAGGCCCGCCCCCACCATCGTCCAGCCTGGCTGATAGTAGTGCGTGTCGGCCGGATCGATCACCGCAATGTCGAGCGTATGATCGCGCACGAGCAGACTCGAGGCCGTGGCAAGGCCCGCGGCGCCTGCGCCCACGATGACTATGTCAGCCGCCTCGATCTCGCTGAAGGTAGGTAGATCGGAGCCTTCGCCGTCGGGGCGATTGCAGATAATGCTGCGGAAGCCCGCAGTCTGGATGGCCGAAAGGTCGGACGCCGTGATCTGTAGCGAAACCGACATCTCGGCCGTCAATTTCCGGAGTTGCATCGATGACTCCTCGTATTGTGCTTTGCCCTGCGCTCCGTCAAAACGTGATGACTGTTCGCAGCCCCGCCACCGCCTCGTTGCCAATACGACCACCCGTGCTCGGGTTTGGGATGCCACCACCCGGATTGAAGAAGTATTGAAAATCGGCCTGCAATATCCACCAGGGCGCGACCTGATATTGGTAGGTCGCCTCGATCACCGTTTCGGCGGAACGCACGGGGTAGCCCGGCGACGTCAGCGCCATTTCGCGATCGAACGCGCTCGCACTCGAGCTGACCTGCGCATAGCTCACCGCCAGCCCGACCGAATCGTTATCGCGCCCCTTGAACGGCGCCTTCATCACCACCCCCGCGTCGATGTTGAAGTCGAACAGGTTGCGGTCCGACCGCGCCCCCATCACGCGCGCGAATACGCCAATCGACTTTGGACTGTCGGGGCTTGGGCGCCACACCATCTGGTCAGCGACGGCATAGACGCTGTAGTCGCCGTGATGCGACGCCGGAACGCCGCCGACGATGGCGAGCGGCAGGCCGTTCTGATTGAGACGCTCGTCCGCAAAGGGGTTGTTGTTGTACCAGAAGCCAAGCTTGTAAGTGCCCGGTAGCCCGCTCGGCTGTTGGCCCGAGCTGTTCGAAGGCGGCTGGTTGATCGCGTACTGCACCTCGCCGATCATCAAGGCGCCGTTGTGCAAATTGAAGTTTGTGCCGCTGCTGTTCAGCTTCTGAGGGTCTCCGGTGCCGGGTGCGGGATTGCCGTCGAAGATGCCGCCCAGCATCGTCACCGAATCGCTGAGCTTGAAGCGCAGCCGCAGACCGAGCGACGAGAGCGGGTAGACCGGTCCTCCCGCGGGCAGGTCGGCGGCGGGCAAGCCCGGCCAACCAAACGTCGAGTTCACGAACGTCGCGGCGTACTGGCTGATGATAAATTCCTGATCCAGGCTTTGCTGACCGATCTTGACATCGAACTTGTCGCCGAGCGACTGCTGGTACCAAAGCTCCCACAAGCGCGTGCCCGCCTCGGCTTCGGCACCGCTCGCAAACTGCACGGCGTTCAGGTTCGCCATGGAGATGCCGTGGCCGTGAATCTGCAGCCCATCGACGAAGAACTGGCCGCCCTGCAGGCCGAATGCCTTGCCCATGTCGACGGCCAAGTTGAATTGCGTAAGGCCGTCGTACGAGACGCCTTTGCGCACCCCACCGGTGAAGTTACCGTATGCCTCGCTCGTTTCCTGCAGACCGAACGTCACGCCGTGGTTGCCAAGCAGCGTCCGCAGCCCACCCATGTCGCCAAGCAAGTTCGATCGGTCCCAGAAGCCTGTCGGTGCGGGGGGCGGCGGGTCAGCCTGGACCGGTTTGGCGTCGGCAGCGGCCGGCGTTTCGCTCGCCGCTGGCGGTGCATCCGTTGCGGACTGGCCGTAGGCGGCACTCATCGTACCGGCTGCGAGGGTGAAGGCGAGCGCTGCGGCGACGCGGCTCCGTTTGAAGCGTGAAAAAGTAGCGGGGAGGTGCGTGCGGCCGATGACGACCTGCACCCGTCGTGTTCCGAGCGTGCTCGAACTTGCGCGATCGGCGCGTCGTCTGAGGTGGGCGGAGACGCAGAGGTACGTGCGCGAGACCTGCAGGAAACGTTCAATATGCATGTTTTGATTCCCGTCCGGCCCGGCTCAGCCGTGCAACGTGCGATAAGCGGCACGCTGCATCGCTTTGAAGCGAGCGGCGTGCGTCCATACGGGTGGGAAGCGGTCTTCGGGTCGACCGCCTGTAGCGGTCTGGGAAAGCGCTGACCCGGCAATTCGAGTCAGCGGCAGCAGAAGAGTCTGGCGTCGCTAACGCGCGATTGCAGTGGGGAGGCCGGCGCAGGCCGGCCTGCAAGATCGACTACTAGGGCTTGGGTCCACGAGGGACTCTCCTGTCTTTAAGACACCGTGGACTTCGCATCCCCGGAGGGAATTGCGAATCGAAAGTGCTGAATGTGTATCGGCGAACTCAATGCATCGCAACCTGTACGACCTTGAAGATCACGAGGCCAACCGCGATCACAAGGTAGCCGCGCAGCCCCCCATCCACGCGCGCGTCGCGAGCGTGAGATGAGGCGACGGCAATTCGCCGAGCGGCGGCATGCGCGAGGTGTCGCGCGCGTCCCAGGCATCGTTTTTCGCCGCCGTATTGCGCTGGCTACGCGGGACAGCCTTGCCGCGCAAGCGCTGCGCAAGTTGCGTCGCCACAAAACCAACAGCGAATAGCGTGACCCCGCCGACGAGAATCGCCATGATGGCGCCGCCGCTGATGTCCGGAAATACCGTGGAGGCGGTCGGAATGATCGAAAGCACGATGAGGACCGCGACCACGGCGCCCGTGAACAGGTTAAGGCGCTTCGAGTTTGTCCACGGACCGAGCACCGCTTTGTCGTTGCACAACTGAAGCAGAAAGACCGTCGCGCTCGGCAGCAGTACGCCGGCGGCGAGCGTTTGTACGGCCTCGGTCAGGAGACCCAGCGGGCTGCCGGGAATCAGCACAAGCACGGCAGCAAAGGCGATGAGCGCGAAGTAGACGAGATAGAATCCCTTCGCATCAAAGACGCTGCGACGCAGTGAATGACGAACCTCGAACACGTCGCCCGCCGCGTAGGCCGTCGCGAGCGAGACGGCGGCGGCGCCAATGATCGACGCGTCGAGCAGCGCCACGGCAAACAACGTCGCAGCCGTCTGGCCGATGTACTTTTGCAGCCCGGCGATCACGCCGCCCGCATCGGTGAAGTTACCAGACTCGGGGTGCCCGACGAAAAGGGCGGCCGTGAACGCTATCATCGCCACCGCGCCGATCATCACGAAAGCAATGCCGACCCAAAGATCGGCCTTTTCGTACTTCATGAAGCGCGGCGTGATGCGTTTGTCGATCACGTAGCTTTGCTGGAAGAACAGCTGCCATGGCGCGACAGTCGTGCCGACAATGCCGATGACGAGCAGCATGACGGCCGAGAGCTTTGCGCTTGTGGGCCAGCCCGGCACTTGTTGTCGGCCGGGTCGATCACCGACACCGTGTTCGAAAACTGTTCGGCAGCGTAAAAGCGATCGTGGTGGCTTACCGGAATGTCCGGATCGGACAGCGATCCGGGGGCCTGTCCGGCCCAAGCGAGCTGCGCTGCGGCCAGCGCGGCCGCCGACAGCGCGATGGTGAAAATCGATTTGCGTTTCATCATTGCTCCTACTGCGTAGGGTTCGGCATATTCATTTGCATGCCGTGGTGGGACGTCGGGTGGGCGTGGGCGGCCGGGATAGAAGCCGGCTTCTGTTGGTCCGGAGCGGGCGCCGACGGCGGCAATGGCAGTCGGAGCGCCAGGTGCATGGCGAAAATTTCCTGCTGTTGCTCGACGACGATCTCTTGCGCGATGCGGCGCAATTGTTCGTTGTGTCCATAGCGCAGTTCAGCCTGTGCCATGTCGATGGCGCGTTGATGGTGAGGCAACATCATTGCGACGAAAACGCAATCGACGTCACCCGTCGGCTTCACGGACATGCCGTCCATCATCTTGTCATGGCAGTATCGTTCTCCGCCAGGCAGGGCGCTTCCTCGGAAGCAGCGGTCTGCAAATCTGCAGGGAAGGCAGGCGTGTCGCAAAGTGCTGCAAGAGCAATGACGACGCTCAGGAGCGTTCGCGCGGTGCGAGGAATTGGGGTTTTCACGATGATTCTCCCGTTGTGAGTAACACGTGTCTCATTGGAGTGAACCCGCCGGATGCGAGGTTATTCCGAATGCCACGCACATTTCTCGCAGCAGCAGGTACGGAGCCGAACTTCCTACGATGTGATGCACATCCTATGCATCGAAGCGATGCCTACCAGGCTTCGGTCGCGCTCGCGCTGCAGGGGCCGGGCTGTGAACCAATTCAGCAAGGTGTTCCGATTGACCGAGGCGGAATAGATGGAATCGTTGCCATGTTTGCCTTTACATAGCCCAGCCGACACTTGACCGATACCCCACATGATTACGGACCCGCCCGATAACTTACCGCCCACTGAGACGGATGTTCATGCTTACGCAGATGGCGTCCTGGCAGCCGAGCGGTCCGAGCGTCTGCGCCATTACTTGGGCAATCGATCGGACGAAGCGCGTCGGGTCTTGTTTTACCGCAGCCTCAACGAGCGATTGAAGCGCGCTTTCCAGCCAACCGAGGAGCCGGCCACGGTTGGCGCGATTCGCGCTCAAGGTTGGCAAGCCGCGCTGAAGCGGCTGCTTACGCCGAACTCGTGCGGAGTCGCGCTGCGGACCTTTGTTGTGCTGGCGCTTTCGTTCGTTGCTTTAAGCGGATGGATTGTCGCGTTGCAAGCGTCGGATGAAGCGCTGAGCGATGCCGCAGTTATGGGGTTGGCGCGCGCGTCCAGTCGCTATCACGACGCCACACCGCCCGCGCAAGTGGCAGGCACTGACCATGCCGCTTCCGACCTCACGCCGGTACGCCTACGGCTCGCAGAGAAAAGCACGGTCGCACTCGGTCCGATCTCGCGAATATCCGAATTCGTCTATGTCAACACCACCGGTCAACCTGTCGTGCTGTTGGTCGGCCTTGCTCTCACGGCCCGGGAACAGACACAGTGGGCGGCGCGCCGGGTCGGCAACATCCGACTTCTTACATGGGTGACACGACACCAGCGCTATGTGTTAGCCGGCGACGCCAACACGCGCGGATTGGTGCAGACGGCCGATATCATGACATTGCGCTAAGGACGGCAGTTCGATGTGCCGTGCTCGTGCCGGAAACTGTTGCTCTGGAATAAACTGGGCAGGCACGTGTTTGCCAATACATAGCTTTATGGGCCGCATCACGTGAGACATCCTATTGGTACAGAGAAATGGACATTCGTGACGAGTTGATGGAGCACGTCCCGCGTCTCCGTCGTTACGCAAGAGCGCTGTTTCATAATCAGGATCTTGCCGACGACTTGGTGCAGGACACCCTCGAACGTGCCCTCGGTCGAACTACGCTGTTCGAGGCGGGTACGGACCTGCGTGCATGGCTCTTCACCATCATGCACAACGTGTTTGCGAACCAAGTACGCAAAGCTTCTATGCGCGCCGTTCACGTGTCGGTGGACGACGAGAGCGTTGCCGCAAGCGAGTTCGCGGTGCCGGCGGCTGAGACACGATCGTTGGAGGTGCGTGATCTCGACTACGCACTGCAGCGTCTACCTTCGGAGCAGCGCGAAGTCGTTCTGTTGGTCGGTTTGGAGGAGATGAGCTACGCGGACGTGGCCCTCACCCTCAACATTCCCCTCGGCACTGTAATGTCACGGCTCTCGCGCGGTCGCGAACGGCTGAGGGCAATAATGGCGGGCACGCAGCCCGGCACAAATTTGCGGGTGGTACGATGAACGAACAACACACTTCAATTGGCGATGACGAGCTTCACGCCTACGTTGACGGGACGCTGTCCGAGACGCGCCGCGTCGAGGTGGAGCAAGCCCTCGAGCGCAATCCTGAACTGGCCGCGCGAGTAAGAGACTACTTCTCTCTGAATGCACTCCTGCACGAGCGCTATGACCGCTTGTTGAGCGATCCCGTGCCTAAGCGCCTGCAGCTGACTGCTCGGCGGCCATGGCGCGAAGTCATGAACTGGGCACAGTTCGCAGGAATGGCGGCCGCGCTCCTGCTGGGCGTGGGGATCGGCATGGGAACTCAGATGGGCAAGAATGGGCTCTCTCAGCTGGCGAGCCAATCGGATACACGCAGTGTCAGCCTCAACGAATCGGAGATGTTCGCTCGCCAAGCGGCGGTCGCACACGTTGTGTACATGCCCGCCGTCGACCGGCCGGCCGAGATTGGTGCGGACAGGGAACAGGACTTCGTACAGTGGCTGTCCAACCGTCTCGGCGTCGACGTGCATCCCCCAATCCTCGCGAAAGCGGGTTTCGAACTGGCGGGGGGGCGCTTGCTGCCCAGCTCTGACGGTCCTACGGCCTTGTTTATGTACCGCGATGCAAAGGGCGAGCGGGTCACGCTGTACATCTCGCGGCGAAAAGTGAATTCGAATACGACGGCGTTCAAGTTGTACAAGGATGGCCCGGTCAACGTCTTCTATTGGGTAGACGGTGACTTCGGCTACGCGGTAACGGGTGGTATAGATCGCAAGGTGCTGCTCGAGTTGTCGCATAACGTGTACGAGCAATTGACCAAGGTGACGCCGGGATAATAGTGCGGGAAGACTCTCGAAATCGAATCGGGCGGGTAACACTACCCGGTTCTGTTGCGCTGCGCTGGGTTAGAATTTTCGTTCGATTACAAGTGACGAACAAGATGGCCGAGACGAGAAAGAGTCTGCGAGATGAGCTCATACAGGAGTGAGCCGTTCCCGCCGGAACTGGGTTGGGCTCGCATAAAATTCGCAGGCCAATGACTGCATTCCTTGGGTTGAAGCCTAAGTAGTACCTGTTCGCAATTCGGGGCGTCACTCGGGAATAATGGCTAACACGGCGTGTTTACGGCGGCGTACCCTTTTCAGGGGCGCGACCATAAACGCCACCTCGCAGAACCCACTCCGCGTGCCTGTACGACATCGCGCCGGCGCCCGCGTTTGCGCAGGCATCGTCGCCGGCGTCCTCGCGATCCTTGTAAATACCGCAATGCTGACCGCCGCCGACCGTTTCCACGTCGTGACGGCGCACGGCGGACTCCTGACGCTGCTGCTGAAACTAATCGGTCCCCCGACACCGCCGATGGCGACGACGTGGGGTTTCCGGCAGCTCTTCCATCTCCTTGTGGGCGTTGCGATGGCCGTCGTCTATGCCGTCACGCTCGGCGGCTCGCGCGGCGCCGTGCTCGCGAAAGGCCTCGTTGCCGCGGCCGGCGTATGGCTCACCAACGCATGCGTAGTCTTGCCACTGATCGGGCAGGGCTTCGCTGGCCATCGCGTGCTCACGCCGCTCGGCGTGAGCGTCTTCGCGGTTGCGCACACCGCATTCTTCGTGCTGAATGCCTGGCTCTTCGAGCTGGTCGACAGCGCGCAGGAGTAGCGCGGAATACCAGCGCACAGCGCAACTGATGACTCCGGCTGGAAAACGGTGACCGTGATAAAACAATTATTTCTTCACCACTCCATCCTGGGCGGCCAAAGCACGGCGGGCGATCATGCGGTAGACATCCGCCTGACTCATCGCCCGGTCCGTCAGTTTTGCGGACCGGCCGACACTGGTCCGAAACAATACCCCCTTGGAATCGCCAGCGAGGGCGGCCCCGTTGATATGCGCATGCAGATATTCATCGAGGCTGTGGTGCGCTGGCATGTCGTGATCTTTGCCGCCTTTTTCATGGAGGCGAATCCAAGTGCGCCGTCCCTGCACATAGACATCCTCGACACGCATTTTCGTGACCGCGCCGACGCGGCCGAACGTGTAGACCATGGCGGCGATCAGGGCCCGGTCACGGAGACCGATCGGCGTGCCAGCGTCGATGGAATCCAGCAGGGCCCGCGCTTCATCGGCGGCCAGTACTGGCGTTTTGCCTTTCTTGGCCGAGTGTTTCGGCCCGCGTACGGCTGCAGCCGGATTCATCTTGAGAACCTGTCCGACAACGAGCCAATCGAACAGCATCCGGAGCGCGGCCAGGTGCAGCTTGACCGAGGGGGCCGAAAGCCGCCGCTGCAGCGTTTCGACATAGGTTGCGAAGTGGACCGGCTCGATGTCCTGCAGCTCGCCCAGCCGGTTTTCGTCCCACCACGCGGCAAAGTCACTCACGGCACGCGCATAGGCCTTGCGCGTGTTCGGATTGCGGATATTGGCCGTGAAGAATTCAATGAAGCGTTTCGAGGCGGCCGGGTCCGGAGCGAACAGCGCCGGCGGACCAGAATCCACCCCGGAGGTAACTTTCAGAATCGCATTTGACATCACCCCTCTTCTGGCCTTCCAGCCTTATTGGGCGCGGGCCGCAGCCCTTCTTTCGCTAGCAAATGCTGTGAACATGGCTAGCGGAATTAACGAACATCAACAACGGGCGTCGCGCAACGCCTGTGCGCTTGACGTGACTCCACACCAGCTCATCGGGGTTGAGGTCTGGTGCGTAACCCTGCAGGAAGTGCAAGGTCAGCTTGCCCTGGGTACTCGCTACGTAGTCTTTGACGACAGATTTCTTGTGCGCGGGCAATCCGTCGACAATCAGATGAACTGCCTTGCGGCGATTGGACATCAGCTTCCTGAGCAGCATCACGAACAGCTCACCGCTGAGCCCACCTTCGTACGTTGCAAACCAGAAAGCCCCTTTTCGAGTTCACGGCGGACGCCGCACTCATGCTTTGCCTCTGACCCGGTCGTTCGACGACTGGCGTTTCGCCGCGTTGCGCCCAGGTCCTGCCATGCACCGAGTCGGCCCGAAAGCCGGATTCGTCCCAGAAGAAGATGTCGGCATTTTCCTCGCGAGCCTGTCTGACAATGGCCGGATACGTGTCGCGCTGCCAGCGCTCGATCGCCTCCGGATCGGGCGGCCAGCTCCTGATGTCGAATTCGCTCGTACTGATGCGCCCCTCTCGCTCGATGGCTTCCAGCGACCCCCCGTACGCCCGGTGGCTCGAGCTGACGCAGAACCTCTTCCGAAACACGCGCATCGACACGAATCGCGCCAAACGAGATTCAACGCGGCCCGCCGTGATTGATCATGCTGCCTGGCAGTTGTATCGCGCAACGCGGCCTTTGATCGACCACGGCAGAATATGTGACGCCGTGTCGTCAACTCGTCGATGGGAGAATGCAACGGCGCTGTTTTGGCGCTGCTTCTCACCGGACACCTCTGCGTCGGCTTCGGGTCATGGGAGCCGCGGATGCACCGCTCGCATTCGAGCGTGTTCACGGCGCCGTAACGGACAAATAAGCGGCGACCTGCTCGATCTGCGTGTCATTGAGTGAGGCGGCAACCGCGGTCATGCTTCCCGGTTTGGGCGTCGAGGTCTTTGCGCGCGCCTGAAATTCGTGTAGTCGTGCGATCGTGAAAGCGGCCGGCTCACCTGCGATACCTGGGAAACGTGCGCCATTTCCTTTTCCGCCAGCACCGTGGCAACTGAAGCATGCCTGAACGCTTATGCCTGCTCCCGTCTCGGCCAGTTGCTTGCCCGCCGTCACGAGAGCCGTGGGGGGTACGGAAGTCGGTGCCAGTGGCGGATGCTGTTTCGAGAAAAAGACCGCCAGCGTACGAATGTCGCTCTCGGAGAGGTTCTGCGCCACCGCCTGCATCTGCGGGCTGATGCGGGTGCCTGCCTTGAACATTGAAAGCGCGTGCGCAAGGTAATCAGGATCTTTTCCCGCAAGCCTTGGTGCGTCCGTTTCACTGCCCGCACCCAGCACGCCATGACAAGCCACGCAAGTGGCAATCGATGGCCCCTCGGCGGCAGTGGCTTGATTCGTCGCCGGGACTTCGGATTGGGCATGACAGAGCATCGCGAACGCACCAATGGATGCCGCTGTACCAATATAAACGCCACGCCGGAGAATACGTCGCAACGGTGAATTCGCATTCGTCGGAAAGATGGTCATACGATTCATCGCGGCTCCTTGTGCATGTTCATCTGCATGCTGTTGTGGGATATCGGCTCCCCTGGTGTCGCAGTGGAATTCAAGGCTGACAATTCGTCGGACGCAGGCGTCGTAGGCGGCAGCGGTTGTCCCAGTGCATGGCTCATCGCGATGATTCCCTGCTGCATCAACGCAACAAAATCTTGATCGACGTCTCCTATCGGCTTGATGGATATCTCATCCATCATCTTCGCCATGGTTTTGTCGGCGCCATGTCGATCGCACGTTGATGGTGAGGCAGCACCGGCGGTCAGATTTTCAAAAGCGACGTATCTGTGAGCACACAGCGTTGCACGAAATGCCAAGCGATGTGATAGACGGCGTCGCTGTGCTTTGGAGCGAACCGGCACGTATAGAGACCTATGTCCTCAGCGTACAAGGACGCTGAGGGGCTTCTCTCGAAAATTTCAGAGCACGCGGAATAAGTCGATACGTCCACATGTTTGCGTCCTATAAGCAAATACGGGTTACCTCCAGGGACTATTTTAGATCCCTTCAATTTTTGATCGAAACCGGCGAAATGCGAAGCGCGGCGATGGTGCATGCGTCAGAGCAAAGCCAAGAAACTGAAACGGAAGATTTTCAAATATGAAATGGAGACTTATCCCCGGCGCAATTCTCGCGTTGCTTGCCGGAGTGGCGCACGCCGACGACCTGAGCGGTAACAGCGTCGAGCTTTACGGAATACTCGACGTCGCCATTGGAACAGTGGAGCACAGTGCCAACGGAAGCGGGTTGGAGGCAATCACGATCGACCCCGTAAGGGTAGCCGTGGCCAATTATCATCGGGTCACCGGCGTGTTCAACGGAGGGCTTTCAGATTCGCGCTGGGGCATTCGTGGAACCGAAGACCTCGGAGGCGGGCTGCACTCATTCTTCGACCTGGAGTCGGGTTTCAGTCTGCAATCAGGCTCGATCAATAATGCGGCTGCCGCCATTGCCGGCACGAACAATACGACGACCGGCGCATCGGCGCTCGACGGGCAGCTCTTCAACCGCGGCGCGTACGTCGGATTGCGGGACGACAAGTATGGCAGCATCTCGTTTGGCCGGTCGACAACGCTCGGCTACGACACGCTCATGTCCTACGATCCTCTCTCCTTCGCTCAGTTGTTCTCGCCGTTCGGCTATTCGGGATCGTTCTCGGCTGGCGGCATCACGGAAGGTTCGCGGACTGACAACAACGTCAAGTACACGAACAAGATCGGCGATTTCAAGGTTGGCCTTTCATACGGCTTCGGCAATGTGGCAGGCAACCTCCGCGCCGGCTCGTCGTTCGGCGCGGACCTCGGCTATGAGGCGCACTCTCTCTCTGTCGATGCGGGCTACTACTACGCTCGCGACATCGTGCATTCGGGAGCGCTCGTGGGGGCGAATCCGGTTGGCAGCCCGCTTATCGGAAGTTACGTCGGCACGTTGACGCTGAACAACGATGAGGACGCCTATCTTGTTGGGAAATATTCGTTTGGTGCGCTGACACTGAAGGGGGGCTATGAGCGCTATGAATTGAAGCCTCCTTCGGATCCCACGGTTGCCGGCGCACCCACCAATTACTACGGGTTCGACGGCACACTCGTCAATACGCTGTACGCAACGAAGACGAACGTCTACTTCTTCGGCGGCGACTATAAGGTGACGCCCGCACTCGACGTTGTAGCGGGCTTCTATGATACACAGCTGTTGCAAAGCGCACATGTGGCGGGAGGTAATCAGCTCGAATACTCGCTGCTGGTCGATTACAACCTCAGCCACCGGACCGACGTCTACGTCGGGTACATGTTCTCGAAGTTCAACGGCGCCGAGTTCGTCGGCTACGAGCCGACGAACTACGTTGCCGCAGCTGGCATCCGCACGACCTTCTGACGTGGAGCCTCGTCAGTGGCCACAACCCTGTGGTCGTCGACGAGTCGATGCACCGGTCGTTTACGCACCACTGCGTGGGAATCTCGGACGATAACGCACGGTTCTGTCGCGATAACGCATGCGTGACCTGTTTTTGCTCAATGGCTTGAAAGGGATAATCGTTGCATTCGGCCGGCGTCAGCTCGCTGGCTGCCGACGCCACGCAGCTTGCCACCAGCATGTAAAGCACCGCCGCAGTTTTGATCCAGAAGGTTTTCATGCCGTCCGCTCCTTGCGCGTTGTTGTGACGATGCAATGTTGGACGACGTATCGAACTGCGATGAAAGAGATGAACGTTTTGTTAGGGACACGCTGACCAATACGCATCGCATAGCCGGTTGACGTGCGAATGGATGCGACGATCGGCCCGCGGGCACTGCCGATGCTGAATAGCGGGTCTCGACAGCCTTTGGAAG
>NZ_CADIKM010000074.1 GCF_902859895.1 Pararobbsia alpina | reverse complement strand
AGAGTAAACGCGATCCGCCGCCAGTTTACAAGCGCCGCTCTATGTCATTGAAAGTAAACACGCTTTTTCGCGACCGAGACTCGCCAGTCAAGATGTGTATAACGAGATGCCGATAGCGTTGTTGACAACCACTGCTCGGCGTAGGTGGAGGTGGACATGCTAGGATTAACACAAAAATGGAGGCCTGAGAGATGACGAGCGGGGAATGGGTGATTGCATTTGCAACGTTCGCGGGGCCGATATTTGCCGTCCAGGCTCAAAAATCGATTGAGCGAAGAAGGGACATCAGCGACCGCAAACAGAGATTGCTTCAGACGCTGATGGCCACCCGTGGCGCGCGACTTTCGCATGAGCATGTCGGCGCGCTGAATATGATCGATCTAACTTTTTACAGTCGTGTCCTTATCGGGCATTCTATGCGAACGAAGAAAGAGCAAGACGTTTTGGACGCGTGGAAGGAATATCTTGATCATCTTTCTACTCCCGAACCGAACGAAGAGGCTGCAAAGGCGGCGTTTTATGGCAGTCGAGAAGAGCTGTTCATTAACCTCCTGGCCGACCTCGCGAAGGAACGTCGATTTACGTTCGATCGTGTTCACTTGAAGAAGGGGGCGTACGCTCCTATGGCACACGGAATGATTGAGGAGAAGCAACTTGCGATGCTCGACGGTGCTGCTGAGGTGTTTGGCGGCCGTCGCCCCATTCGGATTGCGCCCGAGGCAGTAGCTGCGCCGGATACCGGTGTCCGCCGGCAAACGGTTTAGAGCCAGGAGGCCACGGTACTTCTGTTGCCGAACAGCGCAAACGCCATTTCCCTCAATCTGAGAAGTGTGCCTTCCGGAAAGTCAAGGCTGAGTGCTTGGCTCGACCTACAATCGCCCGATAAAGAAAGGGTGATGCGCATCTCTGCTCAAAAATCTCTTCGCATGCCCGATAGCGTGCAGAGCGTCGTACCGTTCACCTTAATCGTCATAAAGCCCACCAATGCGCAGCTATTGACGCACGGGCGCGATCTCGCGTCGGCTGAAACGCGGGCGTTGCTTGAGAAGTGGGGCCGACTTCACGCAGTGCGCAGCGTGTGAGCCTTGCCGCATCGCTGATTTTCCTGGCGAGTGCCTAAAGATGTGATGCCAACCGCATAGATTCGGCAGGCGCAGGGCCGCAGGCGTCGCGTACCGGCCACAAACAGAACTTCGAAGTTGCGCCCGAAAGCAGTCATTGCCTATGTCATGAGAATTACAGCCAAAGGATTTCGCGGGAAAAATTTCGCTAAATTCACGGAGCGGCGACGGAATGTACAAGTTAAAAAATAATAGACAATAGAGGGTGTAGTGTATATTTAATCGGCGATCTACCGTTTAACTAAAATTAGGCTCTTAAAGGAACTTTGATGCTCTGGGAAGACATCCTTAGAACATTGGGTGGAATGGCTATCTTGGTTGCTGCTATAGCTTGGCTATCCAAGGCGTTACTTACTGCATTACTATCCAAAGATCTCGAACACTTCAAGTCTGAATTAGAAATCTCCTCGCAGAAGAGCATAGAAGCGTTCAAAGCATCGTTACAGCTTGAGGCTCAGCGCAATGCCATTGAGTTTGCTGCATTACATGCGAAGAGGGCCGAATTAGTCGCAGAACTCTATTCGCGTATCGTCAGCCTCTATGCTGGAATACTAAAATTGGCCCAAGAGCTCGGAGCCCGCGAGGTCCGATCGGAGGACTATATGAAGTATGAAGCTGTTCGGGCACAGCCATGGGAAATCAAACCGGGTATTCATACGCTGTCCGAGTCAGAGGAAGCCAAGGCCACTGCGCTTCAAGAGGCATACAAGGACCTCTGTCATTTCTACAACGAAAAGAAAATTTACTTTTCCATACAGGTTTGCGAACAGATTGACTCCTTCGCCGCGCTTGCTGGATACATTGCAGTGATGTATCAAAACGTTGCGATTCGAGATGACGATAATCAGCCTTACGTTAATCCCCTCGTCGTGAAAGTATGGAATCAAGCTGGCGAGAAAGCCACGCCTTTGTTGTCCGCAGTCGAGAGTGAGTTTCGTACATTGCTAGGCGTAAGCAATGCACAAGCCTAACCGCGCAATGCGCACAGACCTTGCGCAAAGAGTCGCGCGAGACCAGTGATTTTGGAGATTGAATGTCTGCTTTCGTGCGGCGAACTTCCGCATTGGGTCCGTTATCGCCCCCCGGGTGGTCGGCGCAGACTGGCACTCCCTTCACTTGAAAGGAGATCGTCATGGATGCGACTACCGTTGTTAGCGCGGCGCGTGTGCCCTGGAATAAAGGCAAGTTGACGGGGCAGAAGCCGCCGCTGAAACTGAAGGAAATCTGGGCGATCCGGATTCGTCTGCAACTGGCAGCAAGAACGCGCGATCTTGCGATGTTCAACCTGGCCATCGACAGCAAGCTGAGAGCGTGCGATCTGACCAAACTGCGAGTGCGTGATATCTGCCTTGGTCAGCGCGTTGCGTCACGGGCAACGGTGATGCGGCAGAAGACGCAACGGCCGGTCCAATTCGAAATCACCGAGCTAACCAGAGATAGTGCGGAAGCCTGGATCAAGTTAGCGAGACTGTCGCGGCCTCAGGTACCCCCCCATCCGAGATTGTCAATTTGAGCTTGCTGAGGTGGTGGTAAAACTGTCCGCAAACAAAAACGTCCGACTTAGTACGGGAATGTGTCGCACAGTTTTGAAAAATCTCGAAAATACTTTGTCGGAAGCGTTTGCCGAGCCCCGCGCTCATCTCCGAGATGCCTTTTCCGGATAGATGCTCGCCAAGGTAGCGCGAGAATTGCAGGGAATGCTCAAGCCCAAAACAGCGATACGGAAGCGTCGTCTGATTGCTATCGGACAAATTCGTATAACCATACTCGCTTAGAAACTCGTTTTTCCGAAGAATACGCTCGACATCGCTGAGTTAAGGATCAACTCGTCGAATTCTAGCTCCGCTGAGTCGCTCAGTTCGGCGAGCGCGGTAAACCGTCCTTATCGCTATGGATTGTGGTCATTGCGTGTTGCACTACCTAACCAAAAAACCTCCCGTGCGGCGCGCACGCTGCGACGCGCTGTAGCCGCCGCCCCAAATGAGGGGAAGGAGACGAGATTGCGATTTTACCTTGTCCGCGACCGCGTTACCTGACATCCGTCAGGTCATAGGTGAGGCCCGGAACGGTAAGCCGCATTGCATCGAAGTATTTTAGGGTAAGCATCTAGGTCACTGGACGCGACGGCACGGGCAGAAAGACTGAACCACGGTCGTGGGGCATCCACGATTCGATTACACCTTCGGCAAGAACGGAAAGGCCTTTATGAATTGCGTCCTATGCACGAGGCCCAAACTGCGCGTTCTACGGTCCACCCTTGCGAAAGTGCACTCGGAGCCGATCGCTCGTTGCCATACACGTTCGCAACAAGATTCAACTATCGTACTTCCCTGCCAGGGCAACGCCGCGGGACGACCCTGACGAATGGTCGACCCGGCACCACCGACCAGAATGCCACACAATGGTGCGCGCGCCATTCAGCAAGACTTGCCCTTCATCCGGGGCTTACTCGATGGGAGCTAGAGTCCTGTGGAGAAGTTCGATGGGCAACGTTTTGGACGTTTCCCGTCAGGAAGCTACCAGTATCCCGAGAAGACGGCTTCCGACCGACCTCATCCGAAGAGCCATTGAGCGATGCGAAAGGGCGCGTGCAGTGCTTCCAACCCTTCGTCTAGTATATCGGGGTAGATACGGTCGTGCGCCGCGCGCCTCAGGTCCAGGCTGAACAGCACGACTGCGTCCAGATCGACTACTTCTGCGGGATGCAGCAACATCCGCCAATGATGCTCGTCCGCCATCGCGGCAACCAGGTATTCACGACGGGTGAGCACCAATGTCCTGAATCCTTCTGCTATTTGCTCGACGCCATCTTCATTACCGCGGTCAATTGTGTCGGCGATTCGGTGGTAGCCTTCAATTGTCAGGCCTGTCGATCCAACCATGCCACCGGACACTGGACGTAGCGACTCATACGGATTCGGAACAGCCCATCCGAACGGCTCCAGGGGCCGCATCAGCAAGCGAGCCTGAAGGACGGCCAGCAATTGAATGGGCGACCGTAACGATTCGCGAAAATACAGAAAACGCGGCTCTCTAATGCCATCCGCATCGTCCTGTGCAGCGTTGAAGTGCTGTTGCATCCGCGTGTCGAATCTTATGAGGTCATCGTTCCCACCCGCAAGCGCAAGCAAAGTCGCGCCACTCAGTAGACCGAGTTCAAGATAAAGCTTTCCCGCGAAGATTAGCAGCTTCCGTGCGCGCTCCATGTCTGCCAACAGCAATGCGACAATGTCGCAGCAAACTCATGTCCCCGGCCAGTCTTGTCGCGGTCAAGGTGCGCGCGTCCACGCGACTCAAGAAATGACAACCGTTCGGACAGGCGATCAAAACCGAAAGACGCTACCATCAGAAAAGCTCCCGAATATTACCGAGTTGCGCTGGGTCGACGTAGTGAACATCTGGGAACGATACCTGTGGATTAACTGTGCTCGACGAGCCATCCCACCACTCGACACGTTCGATCTGATTCGCCGGAATCCAGACTTTTGCCGTGACTTCGCCTTCGAGTTGATAGCGCGACCAGCGCCGATAGATCAGCAGATCGCGTACGGATTCGGCAACTATATGATTCTCGACCGCTAGATTTACACCAGTCAGCACCCAGCAAAAGAAGAGCGCCCCAGGACGAGTCCAGTTATCCGTCGCAAAGAGCAGTGCTGTATCGATCGCCGAATAGATCTGGTTTCGACGAACCAGCGCGCTCCGTTTGACCGACCCGCTCGCGAGCGAAATGAATGGGGAAATAGGGCCGAATCTCGTGTAGTCGTGGAGGTGACGGTCAAGCTGGTGGTCGGTGAGCTCTTTGGCGATTTCGTCTGGTTTGAAACCGCCAAAATTGCGCCAGCGGTTTGCAAAAATGCCGGTCGAATGGCGAACGAGACCGAAGGCCTGCTCTCGGGTTATCCCGGCAGCGCCGCCGCCCGCAATCCCCTTCACGCACTTTTGAATGATCACGGTCTAGCCCCGGCGCCGCTCGAGCGCGTCGACGATCAGGTGAAACAGCTCATCAGGCTTCGTCGTCAGACCGAACGCATGCGTCGGTCGCGTTCGATTGGGGTCGCCAACGTAGAAAATAAGCTTGGGTGTGAGCACCGCCGCACAAATTTCGTCGATGAGGCCCAGCCCGGCGTCTGGGTTGTCGCCGCGTGCCATATCGGAAAGTACAATGTCGTACACGCCCGTCTGCAGCTTTTCTCGAGCGACTTCATCGTCTCTCGCAAGATCCACGATCGATCCGAGCGAAACAAGAATCTGCAATTCTTTCTGATTGCCGTCGGGGATGTCATCGATCCACAATACCCGGGCCCTTTCAAAGTACGACTTGGCGTTTTCGAGCCTTCTGACGATTCTGTCTCGTTCCTTCGCAGGAACGTCGATGTGTCGTTCGGCGGCTGCTCCCGTGATTCCGGCGCTTAATTCGATTTCGAGCCCCGCAACGCCGATTTTCGTCGCTCGCGACAGAAACGACTTGAGCCCCCAGTCTCCGAGCCAGAACAACAGGGCGAGAACGATAGTCACCCATATTAGACTTGGGAGAATCGGAAGAAAGTCATGCCACGGAAAACCTTCGTGCGCCGCCTCCGTAATATGAACGTCGTACGTGGGGTGGTCCATCGCATTTCCTCGTTCACTGCATTTCGCGGCGTGGCATTTCGGCCGCACACGCTGCTGGTTGAGGACGTAATCAAAATACACTCTAGGAGATTTTCTAGATTGCTGGCAAATAAAAGTCCGATCGTAGCCCCTCCGACTCACTGCAAATGTTTATTGCCTCCGGCCGCAATAGCCATAACAACGGTTCCGTAAAGTTGCGGCAGGGACGTTCGGCATCATCCGGATAGCCCCCCTTCCTGACCGCATTCTGCATGGCCGCTCTGTTGCATTCAGCGGAGGACAACAGCACCCGTCAGGCATCGTACTTCGGCGAGCGCTTCCACTCCATCTTTGGCTGTAGTGTCGTAGCCGTAGTCGTCGAGGTTTGATTTGCAACGTGACCTGTCAAGACCGTTTCTACAATCATCCTTTCATTTGCTCGGTTGCGAAAGTCACAAACCCGTTCGAACGTCCGAAACGACGCCAACATGCGACGTTTCCTGCCGTTCTTCGGAGGGCAGCAACGGGTCGAGTACGGAAGTTCGACATCGGACCGGGTTCGGCCAAGCGAGCACTTGAAACTATACTGGGGCACTTGGAGATTTCAATGGCTAATCACGACAGGCTGCATCCACTACGTCCGCTCCTGAAGAATTGGGTTTGGGAGCATGGTCGAATCGGTACTCGCTATTTGGACTGCATCGATGGCGAAATCAAGTTTGACGAAGGCAAGAAGTCGCACTTCGCGGATGAAGAATACATTTATGTGCCGCTCGATAAGAATGGTGACGACGATGCGTCTGTGGATGGTCCTGCGATCCAGGAGGCGGGACTTGGCCGGTTTTTGAGGGCCGCGCAGTTGGGCAAGCCGGAAGAAGCCGGCTCTGTGGTGGAGGTCCAGCGCGCGGTGGCGGACTGCGTGGAGCTCGGCCTGTTCAGCGCATATCAGAAGGACGCCCAGGAGGCCTTCAAACGTTATGCGCAGGAGCCCATGTTCGAGGATGAAATCCGCGCGGCGGTTGTCGATGATATTCGGAGCATCTACGCACGCGTACGGGAGCAATTGGCGCTGTACGATTTCAGTGTGCTTTACGGCTTGCCCATACCGCTGCTCATCAGCGAGGCGCCCTTCATCGACTGGCGCGTGCGCGCTAGTCCGGCCCTTCCGTTCGTATCGCTTCCTCTTGGACCTTACTGCCTGTTGGTGGGCGCGCCCTCGGGCAGGAAAAGCCGAATCGGCCCGGTGGTCTGGAAGGCTGCTGCCGCTATGGGCCCGTTGAAGGACCACAACCGCCACATCGTGGAGCAAGCACGTTTGTGGCTGGTAGCGACCACTGATGACCAACTCGTCGCTGTGCAAAGCCGCTTTGCTGCGGCCAAAAGCACCACGCCGGACAATACGAACCCCTGACCGAAGTCGGCCGGGAAACGCGCAGTCGGCCCCGCGAGCGAAGATCTCGGTACGCCGGCCAGCGCCTGATGCAGGCGGCGAGCGACTTCTTCCTGGGCTGGGGAGAGGGTGAAAACAGGGCACACTTCTACGTTCGCCAGCTGCGCGACATGAAGACCAACGCCATCATCGAGGACTTCGATGCCGCTGATTTGCGAGGCTACGGCCGTGTCTGCGGTTGGGCGCTCGCCCGCGCTCATGCCTGCTCGGGCGATTCCGCCATGATCGCGGGCTACATGGGCTCAAGCGAGATATTCGACGACGCCATGTGCGACTTCGCCGTCGCGTACGCGGACCAGGCTGAGACCGATTGCCGCGGTTTTGTGACGGCGGTGCGCAAAGGTCGCATCAAAGCTGTCCTGGATGCCTAAAGCACGGCCCTGGCCTAGGCGGACCGCGTATGACCGAGCGTTGCTGATCGCGAATCGCGGCGTGCAGTACGACGCCGATGACTGCAATGGTCGATTTATTGGCCTTGAATGGCCGTATCGAGCGACTGCTCGCATCGCATACCTGCCGTTAAACTTCTGACGGCTCGACCGTCGGCTTCGGGTCGGCTTGAGGCGTTTGACTTTCTCGATAGCGGCCGTTCGCGATGATGCGACATAGCGATGGTCCGAATAGCAGCTTTGGCCGATCACTGGCCGACAGACGCCGCTCGACGAATGGCCGTTGCAGTGCCGACAGGCCCTTCCGGATATTCACATGAAAGCGCCTCAGTACCGGCGCCTCCGCTCTTCGTGCCGGACAGGCCACATCCCGTCCAGGCAGAGCATCCGAAGGATTGTGGGACGATCTGCGCGCCGGCAAAGTGGGCGAAATCTTCAGCACGATCGCGTGACCCTGTTGGCACCAATGCGTGGCATGTAACGATATGGCACACTCGCCTGCCGCGACGAGACGCTTTGCTGTTGGAAGGGGCTCTCGTGAAGGCGATAGAAGTGATACGACATCGTTTGAGGACAACGCAAGATGAGCAACAACGAACTGGCAACAACCTCCTGGAAAGCCGATCCTCTCATATGGGGAAAAGGGCCACGCGTATTCGAGATATTTCTTGAGCCGACGTGTCCGTATTCGGTGAAGGCATTCGGCAAGCTGGACGCCTTCCTGCAGGAGGCGGATGCAGATCGAGTCACGGTGAAGGTCCACCTGCAATCGCAATCGTGGCATATGTATTCAGGCGTGGTCGTCCGTTG
This sequence comes from Pararobbsia alpina, assembly GCF_902859895.1. Classification (GTDB taxonomy): domain Bacteria; phylum Pseudomonadota; class Gammaproteobacteria; order Burkholderiales; family Burkholderiaceae; genus Pararobbsia; species Pararobbsia alpina. The sequence goes on along the minus strand of NZ_CADIKM010000074.1, from coordinate 4,355 downwards.
CATCCTTGCCGCCTCAACGCTGCCCGGCGGCAAGGAAACAGCGAAATCGGTGATGGCCGCCATTGCGGCGCACCGGGAAGAGTTCGAGTTCGCCCGGCACTGCGCCGGCCCCAATATGGACGCCACGCCGAACGACATCATTGCGAAGCTCGAGCGTTACAGCGGCGTCGGATTGCGCGAGGCTTTCGCGATTCCGGACCTCGACCGGGAGATCAAATGGCACGCGAAGTATGCGCGCCAGAATGGCATTCACACCTCGCCGACATTTATGATCGACGGACTAGTCGATACGAATCTGAGCAGCGGCGACGATGTGTCGGTCTGGGCCGCGCGCCTGCGTTGAGCGCGGACTCTTAAAGCGATTACATCACGAGGGCGACGGCAAACGGCATTTCTGTTTGCAACCTATGCTTCGGTGGCAATGGTTGATCGGAGGGTTGCGGCCGAAAAGCAACACGGCGTGGGGACGCCCTGCATGCCGCCCATGACGCGCCGATTGAAATGCCGGATCGATCCGAAGCGGAGCCCCTACATCTGCATGGAAGGGGCCCCTTGTTCCCCCCCGCAAGTAACTAACCCCCGACGAACGTGACCGTCTCGTCGAGCGGGGCGCGGCCCGTACGAGCGTAACTCACCGTGGGGTCCTCGTACCCGATCGACATGCCGCAGAAGAGGATGAGTCCGTCCGAGGGCGACAGGACCTCCGCGACCGTCTCGCGAACCTGCGACCACGCCATCTGTGGGCAACTGTGCAGCCCCTCGGCGCGGAGCAGCAGCATGACGGTCTGCAGATACATGCCGACGTCGGCCCATTGGGGCCGGCCCAGGTCGCGGTCGATGTAGCAGAACAGGGCGGCGGGCGCGCTGAAACAGTTCCAGTTGCCGATGGCCGCCCGCTGGCGCGCCTCCCAGTCCTCGCGCACAATGCCGAGCGCGCTGTAGCGCTCCTTGCCGAAGGCGGATCGGCGCTCCCCGTATGGGGACTTCATCGCGGGCGGGTACATCTCGTACTGCCGCTCGTCCCAGGGTTCGCCGTGGCACACGCGCTCGACGGCGCGCGTCTTGAGCTCGGCCAGCGGCGCGCCGGTCAGCACGTAGACGTTCCACGGCTGGATGTTCGATCCGGACGGCGACCAAGCCGCGGCGGACAGCACGCGCTCCAGCACCACCCTCGACACAGGCTCGTTTTTAAATCCGCGCACCGCCCGTCGGCTTGTGACTGCCTCATATACGTCCATGACGATCGCCTCCCTACCGCCGGCCATCCGTTTCGTTCAAACCCATGCGCTCGTCTAGTTCGACCCTAACCCGACAAGCGGTCAGTAGTCCCAGGGGCCCGGTACCCAACGAAAGACGTCGCCGTCGACCGCCACATGGCAGACGGACGGGAACGGCAGGTGAGTGGCCACCAGCCACTCGCGGTTCGCCGCCAGCTCTCGCAAAAGACGGACCCGGACGCGGGCCGCCTCCTCGGGGTCGTGTTCGAAGCCGTTGTACCAGTCGGGGTGCTCGAACCCGACCTGGAACACGGCGTCACCAGCGAACGTCAGTTGGTCGCTGCCGGATGCCAGGCGGACCACGCTGTGCCCGGGAGTGTGGCCGCCAGTGCGAGTGACGAGCACCCCGGGCGCCACCTCTTGCTTCTCCTCGAACGTCCGCAACTGGCTCTGGTACTCGTGCAAGAACCGCTTGGCCGTTCGCCGAAGCGCGTCCGGGAACCCAGGCGGCATGGAGACGTGGGAGAAATCGGGCGACTCCCAGAACCTGGTTTCGGCGGCCGCCACGTGGATGCGCAGGTCCGGACGCAGCCGCTCCCTCACTCCGTCGACAAGCAGCCCGCCAACGTGGTCCATGTGCATGTGGGTGAGCACCACGTCGGTCACGGATGCGAGATCGATACCGGCGGCCTCCAGTCGCGGGACCGTCCGCCCGGCCCGCGGCAAGTCCGGGAACTCCGCCCCCATCCCAGCGTCGATGAGTATGGTCCGGCCGCCGCTACGTACCACGACCACGTTCAGTGCCCACTCGAGCACGTCCGGCGGCAGGAACATGTCGTTCAGCCAGGCCGTGCGGACGGCCGGGTCAGCGTTGTGGCCCAACATCGCGCCTGGCAGCGATAGCACCCCATCGCTGACCACCAGCACTTCAATCTCGCCGACCCGCAGCGCGTAGCGCGACGGAACCAACTCTTCGGACCCCGATCTACCGGGGTGTGAGGTGTTGCCCAAGCTCATGATTGTCTCCTTGCGCTGCTGGTCAAACAATCGCATAAGTGCGCCGTCTTTGACGGCACACGGGCTATCTTGTCACCCATCCGGCGCTGATAAGCACGGCCTTGGCCACGCGACTCCCACCGTGGCGAGGCAGATAACGCACAAAGGAAAAGCGCCGGGAAATGCCGGTGCGATGGCGCGCACGCTGGTGGCCGAACACGGGCGACATCACCCAGCGAGTGAGACGAAGTGTAGGCAAAGACCCGCGTCTTTTACACAGGAAAACCGGCAACACCTTATCTGACAGGAAACACGGCGTAACAAGCCGATGCCGCATCTGGAGGCCAGCAAGCGGAATAGCGTCAGCCGGCGACGCGTTTTATCTACAGCAGGTCCGCGTCCTCGTGCATATCTTCACATGCTCCGGCAATGCGCTCTGCGAGGCGAACCGATGGGGTCTTCACGGTGTCGACGCGGCGGTCCGCGTCGTCGCACCGGACCGTCGAGCAGGTCGAATTCATGCGCAACTTTCCTGGACTCGGAATGGTGTTTTGCAGCTGTGTCGCGTGCACGACGCCGGTAGCGTCGCAGCCCGCCCCGGCTGATCCGCTGAACGACACGACAACCCCATCGTCCGTGTCGCCCACGTGCCGCATGGTCAACGCCACGGCGGATATTGACGGCGCCACGCAGAACGTATCGGGCCTTGCGTGCAAACAGCCCGACGGCACCTGGCAGATCCAGCAGCAGGATACGGGCGTCGATATGGGAGACGCTTACCCGCCGCCCTCGTATCCGTACTATCCATATTACGACCCGTGGTTTTATGGGCCGCCAGTAGCGTTCGGATTCGGCGCGTCGTTCGTCTTCGTCGATCGTTTTCATCACTTCCATCATATGGATCATGTCCACTTCGGACCGCGCGCCGACTTCCGCGGCGGCTTTCATGGAGGGGGCGGCTTCCATCGAGGAGGCGGTTCTCACGGAGGGGGCGGCTTCCATGGAGGAGGCGGTTTTCACGGAGGCGGCGGGATGCACCGTTAGCGCATGGTTTCATACGCGCGGCTCACGTCGTTGCCCAAAATCAATGGCAAACGATAAGGCTACAGCCACCGCGCTCGACGGGTAACCATCTTCGTACCACGGCCGTCGAGTTGGGCCAGTTTGAAACTGGCTGCTATGGGGTCGCACTGAGACCCGCAGTTCGCGTTCAGCCTCCTATGGTGTCTGTACGCCAGCGAACAGTACTGGACGCGAGACGGGTGAATAGTGGCAGTCTCATGCGGCCCACGAGGGTATCTTGATGCGTGCCCACCTCTCCCTTCCCCTGTTTATCTTGCCATTTCTGCTCATCGGCTGTAACACGCCTCCGATTCCGCCCGGTAAGTCAGTCGATATTTCGACCGCTTTGGAGCAGGTTTTGGAGGGCCTTTGCAGTGCCAGGAAGAATATTGCGGCACGGAAGCAGGACTTCGGCGTCGCTATTGACTCGATCACAGTGGAGCTTGATCTGACCGTGGACGGAACAAAGAATCCTCCGGTGGCAGTTGCGCCAGATATTCAGTTTATCCCGACTGTCAGCTACGGACAGATCATCACGGCAACCAAAGGAAGCAGGCTTACGCTTACGCTGAAGAATATCGGTTCCGCTGGCGGCGACTGTAATGCGTCCAAGCCGGCCAACTAAGCGGGAAATGAAGAGCGTTGACGATGGCGAGTCAACGCCCGGCTTTGGGTCGGCTACAGAAGGTCGTTTCCACAGGTGGCCAGCGGATAGCCGGCGCAAGTTTCAGGGTCCGAAGAACGCCACAAGCTACGTCCTTGGGCATCAACCCAAATCATTTGACTGGCGGGCTCGGGGGGCAAAGGCCCATCCCTGGAAGCGCGTGCCGGACGACGTTTTTTCGGCTGCGTGTGAACAGTTGAACCAGATTATCGCGATTGGCGATTAGGAAAAGAGAGCGTAAGACGGCCGACTGCCGCCGAACAGGCCGAGCATTGACGTTCGTGTGCGGCACCGTCGCCATTTAAGGCATCTCGTTATACAGAAGTGAAGGCGGGCATCGACTATGTGTAGTCGGAGCTTGAAGAAATCTGGTCACAAAGGGTTGTAAACCGGCGCGAACTCGCGTTTACTCTCGG
>NZ_CADIKM010000073.1 GCF_902859895.1 Pararobbsia alpina | reverse complement strand
GCTTGGCGAGCAGCAGCTCGTGCAGTCGGTCCCACACGCCGGTTTCCTGCCAGTCGTTCAATCGTCGCCAACAGGTTGCGCCCGAGCCAAAGCCTAATCGCGTCGGCAAGTGGTTCCAGCGGATACCCGTCTTGAGCACGAACAGGATGCCATTCAGCGCCGCTCGATTCGATACGGGAAGGCGCCCCGGATTCTTCTTGCGTCGAGGTTTTGCTGGTGGCAGTAACGGTTCGATCAGTGTCCACAATTCGTCATCAGCGATCGGCGCTTCCATCCCTTGGGTTCCGTTGTTCAGATGTCCAAGGTTAACAGTTCGCCGGGAAAGTAAACAGCCCCATTCAGGTCTTTTTGAACTGGCCTCTAAGGCAATCATTGTTCTCTCGCGAGCCACCGCCGGCTTGACCACTGGACCAAAGCGCTGCTAGAGAGTCAATTGCGGCCGTTCGATCAGAGGAAGGCCGATCGCCGCCTACCAAGCCAAAGTGCGAATGGTGTCAATCGGGATGATCGGGAGTGCTATGTTGCGCCAACACTTAAAGTGAATAGGGGAGGCCGACGCAGTCATCGCTGTTGGGCGGTTGGCCGTCTGACGTGGTGAATATGCTGACTCGCGGTCATCTCACTACGAGGATTGAAGTATTCGCACCGCAATTGATATGGATTCGGCTCCTCCAAAAGTGCCGAAATTTTCGAGGGAATTGGTTGGCCTGTAGTCCCATTTTGCTGGTGGTTAAGTTAGGACATCGAACTATACAAATTCCCTTGACGCTCCAGGAAACTTCCGTATAATGGGTTTATTGCTGCAACGCAGCAAGTGTGTCGAGGGTTCTGAAATTGACCCATTTACAGCGCCTACCTTTAGGAGTGGTAAATGTTTCCTTATTTTTCCCCGGAGTCGTCCGTGGCTGTGACGTCGAATCTCCAAACGTTTATGAATGTGACGAAACGATATATGAACGGCCTCCACCCTGTCCGCCGAACTTCCGGAGAAAGCGGCGGCCTATACGCGGCATTTTCTGTCGATCGTCCGCGTGGGCGGCGACAATGACTACGTCCGGTCGTGACGTCCTGCTTGACGCTGTCCATCCGCGCGACGGAAGTCGATATCTTGAATGAAACACGCAGCTATTACGAGCAGTACGGCATTGACGTGAAGAGCGTGCTCGAATCGGCGCTACGTCAGAGTCAGTCGGCGTTGCAGGAGCCGACCGAGCATGTCTCAAACCTTATCGCAGCATCGACAGATGCTCCCAACGAAGCGGCTGCGAGCGCACTTGACGCGAACGCCCAAAAGATGACCAACACAAGCGCTTTGGCTGCCGAAGGTGAGCGAAAGGCATCCGAGGCTGCACGGCGACCCGCCAAGGCCGGCTCGAAGCATTAATTGATCGTTTGCCCTGTGTGTATGCCGTTGTTTTCGGCGCCCGCTTCACGCGGGTTTTTTATTGCGCTCCAGCACGCCTAAGGAAAACCGATGAACCCCTTGGATCCGCTCGACTCGTCGCACGACACATTCTGGTCGCTTTTAATGCTTGGACCCCTAGGACTCATGGCACCGTTCTCTATAGACCCGCAGACGACCGTAGCCAGCCCCGCGCTGAAAGCGCCACCGCGGCCGGTACGTCAGGGGGCGCCCCCCCACGACAGCGATGCCTCAGATGTGCAATTGCGCGTGGCTGAGTCCTCTGTCGAGCGGCTCCTCCCGGACGCCGAGGCTCCTCGACGGTTGATCAGCCACTTCGAGCACGGGGATGATACGCACCTCTTCAAGCTAGTTCCAGGCAGCTACACTGGCCAGCCCCTACCAATGATCGTCAACTCACATGAGGGAACGCAATGACCCAAGGCACGTGTCCTGCACCACCGTTCCCCGTGCAGCAGCAGAATCAACAGCCCGGCCTCACCGAGCCGATGGATCCGCAACCAAATCACGGCGAAAACACCTACGTGGGCAGCGGGCGTCTCGCCGGCAAGGTCGCGCTGATCACAAGAAACCGACGCCGACACCGGCCCCGACACCGCCGCCCATGCTGCCGCCGCCAACGCCGAAGCCAACACCGGTGCGGGGCGCGTAATATCCGGGACCATATCTGTACTCGGGTTCACCGTGCCCATAACCGTCTGATTGAGGGACAACACAGCCCGCGAGGCCGCCCCCTAAAGCCAGTATGACAAATAGCCTCATCATGATTCCCCCCGTACGTTCAGACATCCCGCGCTGGAACATGCTGCTTTCGGAAGGGGTGTCGGCCCGAGCGACTCCGCCACATTCCCTTTGTAGCAGCGCAAAAACGATGCCCACGCGAGTTTCGTCCCAGGGGGGCATTTTTTTCGGCGCTACGTTGTGGTTCACGGCCTGTACGTACACTGGGAGCGGTTGACGGGTCAAACAGCCATCGGGGTGGCATCCATACGATTAACCCAGCATTGCCCGCAGCTTAATGAAATTGAATCCGAGGACAACAAGAGACTGGCGAAGGCCATGCTGAATGACGCAGCCGGAACGGAAGGCCGGGAACGGCGGTGAATAGCTCGTCAGCCCAGAGAAGGGATGTACAAGTTGCCGCAGTGCAGTACTCGCATCGTTCCAGACCGCTTCGCTATCCGGCGAGGGATGTTTCATCGCAGCCGCTTTATTGCCGACGCCAACGATTGTCTTGTCGTCCAGTACGCTTCCCAAGGGTCTTGCGTTTGAAAACTGAGATACTCTCTCCCTGTCTGCACCGTCCACTGCGCACCGCTTTTAAGGTCGGACAGTTGCTCCCAGGAAACTGGCATCGAGACACCCATCCCGGGCCGCGTCCGCGCGGAAAATGCAGTGACGGTGGTCTGCGCCTTCCCGTTGCGCAGATAGTCGACGTAGACTTTTTCGATTCTGTTTGCTGCCCCCGACGTCGCCGAAAAGCGCTCGGGAATTGTTTTTGCCAAATGGCGGACGAACGCCTGCGAGAACGACTTCACAGATTGGTAGTCGAGCCTTGGCGTCAGCGGCACGACGACATGCAGCCCCTTGCCGCCGCTCGTCTTTAGCCAGGCTTTCAGGCCCAGCTCCTTAAGCAAAGTCTGGACAAGAAGCGCTGCCTCCTGAATCTGCCTCCATTTCACGCCTTCGCCCGGGTCAAGGTCAAAGATGACCCTGTCGGGCCTGTCGAGGCGTCGAACCGTCGAATTCCACGTGTGAAACTCAACGACGTTCATTTGGGCCGCCGACATCAGCGCGTCCACCGTGTCGACGGTCAGCAGCGGCGGGTGATTCAGCCACAGATTGCGGTCATGCGCATTGAGACCGGGCATGCCCGTCCTTTCGGCGTGCTTCTGGAAAAACAACTCACCGGAAATACCGGTCGGTGCGCGCACCATCGCCAGCGGTCGGTCCTTCAGGTGAGGCAGCATCCACTGGGCAACGCTTTCGTAGTACCGGGCCAGGTCGAGTTTTGTAACGCCGCTCGACGGGTCAACGATACGCTCAGGGTGCGTGACTTTGACTTGAGAAACGGGAGCAGGCTTTAGCGTTTCTCCGGCCTCGCGGACGACGCGGCGCGCCGGCTTGTCGGCGCGCAGTCCCTTGAACGACGCCTGTCGCACGATGCCATCCGCAGTCCATTCGGCAAACTCGACTTCGACAACAAGGTTGGGGCGAACCCAGCGCTCGCCGCCGGCGGCACGCCTGGACCAACGCCGCGGCTTTGACACGGCGACGTCAAACGGCGCCGTATCCACTTCGAGCGGAGTTACGCGGACCCACAAGTCCCGGCCAGTGCGCGCGTCCCAGCCGGTGCCGACGCTGCCCGCGTCGTGAAGCTTGTCGCCCACGTAGTACCCGAGCAGCAGGCTGCCGACCTCTCCGTCCTTGCCTCCCCGAGCGGTGAAGCCGCAGATGACCAGTTCCTGCCGCAGCCGGCACTTGGCCTTTAACCACGCCTGCGTCCTTCCCGACTCATATCGCGCGGCGCGGCGCTTCAGCATCAGGCCTTCGAGCCCCAATCCCGCGGCGGCTTCGAATACCTGGGCGGGCGGAGCCTGGAAGTCCTGACTGAACCGAATGCGGTCGCCTTCGTCTTCGAGGAGCTGCGAAAGCAGCGCGCGCCTCGCCCACAGCGGGACGTCCCGAAGGTCCTTCCCGTCAAAGTAAGGCAGGTCAAAGAGAAAGTAGACGATTTCTTGATTCGCGGCACCGTCTATCGCGTTCTGGAGAGCGCCAAAATCGGGCAGGCCGTCTTTGAGCACAACAATTTCGCCGTCCAACCATGCGCTGGAGACAGGGAGCTTCTCGACTTCTGCTGCCAGACCCGCGAGCTTCCTTGTCCAGTCGTGCCCACCGCTCGTGAAAAGACGTACGCGCCCCTTGTCGACGCGAGCGAGCATGCGGTACCCATCCAGCTTCGTCTCTGTTATCCAGTCGCCCCTCACCGGTAGGGACGACGCAAGCGTCGCTCGCTGCGGCTCAAGTCTGGCGGGAAGCCGCGCGCTAACTGCGGCAGACAGGTCTATCTCGACCTCTTTATCATGTACTGGCCGCCCGGCTTTAGGCTCCCGTTCTTCAATGAGCCCGAGAGGCTTCGTGGTGACGCTGTCGGGAAGCGCTTTAATGACGTCGTATTCCGCAAGCGGCTGCGCCCACTCGTCGCGCTTCTTGAAGAGCATCCACTGGTCTTGCTTGTCCTCCGGCTTCGATATCCGCACCAGTTCCCACAAGCCCGCGAGCTTCTCGCCGTGAAGCCGGAAGACCAGCTTGCCGCCGTTCATTCCCTTTTTCGGGTCTCCGACAGGCTCCCACGTCCCGCGGTCCCACACTATCACGGTGCCGGCGCCATATTGCGCGCGGGGAATCGTACCCTCGAATGTCGAGTACTCGACCGGATGGTCCTCTACGTGAACGGCCATCCTTTTTTCCTTGGGGTCGTAGCAGGGCCCCTTCGGTACGGCCCACGAAAGTAGCACGCCATCCAGTTCGAGCCGGAAGTCGTAGTGGAGCCGGCTCGCCCAGTGCTTTTGCACGACGAAACCCGGATGTCCGAGAACGACTGATGCGTTCGCACCCGACGGCACGGGTTCGGGCGTGACGGGGAATTCCCGCATTTTCCTGTAGCGGGAAAGAGGTATAGATGTCGGGCCGCGCGCTGAGAACATGACTGTAGGCGAGTCCGATGGACAATGTCCGGAGCTGTCGGGCCGCAACGGACGATTCAGTCGGACCCGTAGGAAGCCATGCGCGGAAAAACGCTCCGCGAAAGCGTCGCTAGCGGGACAGGTGAACCGAATTCGATTGCGCTGCAAAATTAGCCCTTTAAAAAACTATCGCTTCGGTCGCTGAACACAGGATGTCCTCGCGTTCCAAACGCCCAAAACAACGGTGCGACGGTCTGACAGGCATGCCCATTGCGCGATGAAAAGCGCCTGCCCGAGCAAGCGGCCCTCAATACTTTGGAGTGACAAATGAGCATCTTCTCGACCATCTTGAATAAGATTTTTCCTCACGACCATCCTGCCACTGCATCCTCAGCCTCCGCAGCTGCTCCGGTAGCGGCAGCCGCATCAACACCCACAACAGCGCCAGCTAATACCCCGTCGACGCCATCAACCGCTGCGGCGCAGTCTTCACAACCGTCGGCCACCCCGATGCCGACGGTCGACGTCGAAGCAGTTCTTACCCGTAAGCAGGAAGGTAACAGCCAACAGCTGAACTGGCGCACATCCATTGTTGACCTCCTCAAACTTCTCGAGCTGGACAGCAGTTTGAATGCACGCAAGCAGTTGGCCTCCGAACTTCACTATACCGGCAACACGGAAGATTGTGCCGCCATGAACGTCTGGCTGCATCGGGAGGTCATGCAAAAGCTTGCGGAAAATGGTGGCAAAGTACCGGAGGGGCTTAAAGCCTGAGCGCGTCTTGGGGCGTAAGCTCGACAAAACATCCAACCGCAGCAAGTTTACAGCACTACCCAACATGCCGTTGCCAGTTCTAAAAAACGACAACGCGCTGCAACCTCGTGCTGCCCATCTCGGGAATTACCTTGCACTTTCGGTCCTAGCTCAAGGGAAACATGGCGCCAACACCGGAAGCGCAGAACCCGACCATTCCGAGGGCGTTGTGGACAAGGCGGTCGAAGACTCATTTCCGGCAAGCGACCCGCCGGCTACCGGTGGAACCACACGGATAGAGTCCGAGGAAGGCGAAGAGACGGACGAAGACTCTGCTAAATGAAGGAGCCGATAATGGATAGCTCGGAACGCGCCTCTCGTAGTTTTTCAGCCCAACGAGGTTTCATGCCCGTCGCGCGCGGGGCTGTTACGGGGTTCGTAGCAGACCGGTGCACCACTCTTGGTTCCAGCATTGCCTTCTACTCCGCCTTTTCTCTTGCTCCGACCCCCGTCATCGTCCTCGCGGTTGCAGGCTGGTTCTTCGGAGCGGACGCTGCCCAGGGGCGGCTCTTTGGGCAGATAAAGGACATCACTGGTCCGGAAGCGGCGGGCGCCATGCAAGCTATCGTTGAGCACGCTCATCGATCGAGCGGTAGCGGCATCGCCGCTACGCTGTCATTCGTGCTCTTGGTGGTCGGTGCGTCAGCCACCTTCTCTTCGTTAAACACTGCGCTGGATATCGTCTTCAAGGTCAAGTCGCCGAAGGGTATTTCCGGTCTAGCACTGCTCTTGCGCGCCCGCGTGGTTTCGTTCGGGCTGGTTATGGGCTTCGGTTTCCTGCTCGTCGTCTCGCTAGTCCTCGACGCCGCGATACAGACAGTAGGGCACGCGGTTTTGGGCAGCATTACGTTGACGGTTGTCGCGGCCGTTGCTCAGTTGATTTGTGGACTGGTGGTGATGACCGGCGGCTTTGGCGCGCTCATCAGGGTTGGCCTGCGCCATGCGCTGGTTGGCGGGTTGGTATCAGCGATTTTGTTTTCCGTCGGCAGGCATCTGTTCGGTCTTTATCTTGCACACGCGGGGACGGCCGGGTTGTTCGGAGCGGCCGGGTCGCTCGCTGTACTCATGATGTGGCTGTATTTCTCAGCAGCGGCGGCGCGGAGGTAACAGCCTGTCTCGAGCCCGCTTATGGTCACAACGCTCAGTCGCGGCATGACGAGCCCCTAGCGTCCGACAGAAGCGGGCATTGACGCGCAGTTGGCGACTCTGCATTTTGTTCCCGGCGCTTCTGTCGCGGGAACAGGTGGTGAAATTTGATGGCAAAAGCAGACACCACATGACACCGTTCTTCCAGTAGAAGACGATGTGCATCTACTTCCTGCGCTCGAGACGCTTGTTGGCGACGGTGGCTCGGCATATGCCTTCGCGCCGCTACTCGTTAGTGGCGCGCAACTAGGTCCGGCCCGTTGGCGCAAAGGTTTTTCCAAGGAACCGTCTATGGCGCGCTTGAACGCGGCTTCGGGGCCGATGATGCCGAGGCTGGTCAATATGCCTGGTATTTGCCGCGTGAAGACTACTGGTCCGCCCCGAAACCTGAGCGAAATCACGGTCAAGGTTCACCGCGGACAGGTCATGCGCAAGATGAAGGCGCGCTCGATGCCCGACCTTGTCCGCCAGGCCGAATCTCTGGGTGTCAAGCCCGTCCGCCCGACGGCGGACATCCGAACGCTGTCGGGCAAATCCGCGGCCGAAAACATGCGATTCAGCAGATTCGGCGAGGCCCTCCTGGTGTTTCGAGAGTCAGTGGTCACACGATATCGCTCGGGAGCAACGTAATCATCCACGCTCGCATGTTGTCGAGCAACGGCTGCGTCTGCGCCTGGCGAGTCGCAAGTCGTTGATTGGGTGGCTTCCCGCGAATTTGCGTCTCGATCGCGTGCAACTCTCCGATGCGCTTTACCGCTTCTCCCGCGACGGGCGACGGGTGTCGGATGCGATTAACTGATGTCATAGAACTTGCGTCGAACATGAGCCCAGCATGCCGCCTCGATACGTACGCCATCGGCATACAGATACGTACGCCATCGGCATATATCTTGTCGTAGCCTGCGAACCCGTCGGCATGAATCGTCCGGTAGTCCTGTAGATGTCCTTGAGGATGTTCGCCCTTGCGATCGGGGCTAGTAGTTCATCCACAGCGTCGGTCGGATCTCTGGATCGGCGCATCGCACGATCTAGACGATTGACTTCGAGCACCTCCTCAATCTCATGGTCGCGCAGCAGCCGGGCCAATCCCGCTCCATATGTCCCGGTTCCTTCAACCCGGCGCGACGTAAAGGGCCGAACGAGTTCGCCCACGTCAGCAGCTATCGGTTGGTACAGATAGCGTTCCAAGAAGTTTCCCCGCTCCGCTGATCACGGCTCCGACATGCGCATCAAGGTGCATCACAGGTGGGCAGCCAGTGAAGTGGACTAAGTCAGCATGCCACACGAGTTCGCGAGCGATTCGGCGTAGGCCCGCAGACCGCTGCTGTACTGATTGCTCTGGCGGGCGACAATCCCGGAGCGCCTGAAAAGCGAAGCCGCGTTGGCGGCGCTATACGGCACAAGTCCGTTGCAAGCGTCGTCTGGAAAAAGGGTTCGCCACCGTTTGAACAGCGGCGGTGACCGGGCTACCAACAATGCCTTATGGACGATTGCCATGGTCGGGATGCGCAGTGATCCGCGTACCCGCGCCTACGTCGATCGCCGCACAAAGGAAGGTATGTCAAACGAGGATATCCATCGCTGCCTGAAGCGCCATATCGTCCGAGAGTTGTATCCGCTCATCCTGGCTGATTTGGCCGATTCGACGGCTGCTGCTCGACATAGGAGCGTCAACGCGCCGATGGAAAGCTTCTTCCATACCCTGAAAACGGAGCTAGTCATGCATTGCGACTACAAACCCGTGAGCAGGCCCGCTCCAGCCTGTTCGAATACATAAAAGTGTTGAATAACCGCCAGCGGCGTCACTCGACGATGGGCCACGAAGCGCCGGTGCCCTTCAAAGCATTGACCAACGCCAAATTCAAGGTGTCCACGATTTGTGGTAAGTTCATTTCCGGCCATTCGCCTAAGCATTCACCTGGACGTTCGAGCGTTCGCTCCGCCCCGCCCGGTATGGAAGCCGGCCGTCCTACGATCTGCGACGGGAGGCTTCAATAACGCAATGCCGGCAATCTCGAAGGCTATGTCGCCAGCCGCGGGAAGTTGAGTTGGCTACCAAAGCCGCAGAAGTTCCGCTACTCGATCTCGAGATCCTTCCCTCCATGCGCGGTGATAGTTCGTTCCGCGAGGATGAGGATTCCGCTCGAATCCAAATGCACGGTATCCGGCGTCATACGCCGAAAGTTCGAGCGCATCCATCTTGTCGGGTCCGACCATCCGAAGCCACCATTTCAGGGCCGTGAGTATCATTGCAACGCGATTCATAAGCTTCTAATCCTCGGGATAGGCTTGTATTACGGGGATCGAATCGCGTCTTATTTCGCGAATTGTGCTACTCATAACCCTATGAGACTGGACACTATCAATTTGTGAGAACCGTTGTGCCATGAGCCGGAAACACGACCATCGGCAACGAGTCGAACATGAATACGTGGTGCCGCCAGCCCAGCCATCGGATCGGGCCGTTTGTGGTTGGGCGTAAACTGTAGCCGCGCGATTGGCTTCGCAGGCTCTAATACAACGCGTTTGATGTCGTGTGTCATCGTCTAACGGTTCACCACTTCAAGGCCAAGGGTTGTATCTTTTTTAAGCGTCGTCCCGGCCTTGAGACCGCTTCTTTGGCCATTGGCGCAATAAATCAGTTAACGTCCAGAACTAGTGCCTCAGTGCCATCCCCAACGAGACCGTGCGGCTCTATCAACAGTGTATAGCCGTCGACTGCCTTGAACTGTCCATCCCATGTCGCGAGAACGGGCAAGTCAGGATCGAACTTCTGCAGTTCCGCAATTACTTCAGACACCGTCATCGTTTCGTAGATGCGGCCTTTTCCCGTTTGTAGTTTTACCACGCCTGCCTCCGGGCGCCCGTCGGCGCAACAGTCGCGCGATCTTCCACTTACTCACTCATAATAGATACCGCGCTTGCTTACGGCGTCGCATGTCGCACTCAACCACCAACAAACCGCCATCGATACTCGACTCATTTCCAGCAAGTCATTTCGCGGAGTCGCGTCCAGCGGCGCCATTCCCCAGTCGTCGAGCAACAAGAACTTCACCCGGCACGCCATTGAGGTCAAATTTGCCGTCCATCACTTCGAATATGACGAATGCTCCGCTAGCAATAGAAGAAGTCCAAACCATACTACTCAATGGCGAAGCAATTCGAACCAGCATCGTTCCAGCAACTTATCTGGCTTAATTTTCTGGAGGTGCGGAAGGGAATTGGACCGGCGGCGGCGACGCACCCGCCGATTCCCGGCTATAGGTTCGAAACCCACCGGCCCGCGGTTCAAAAATGTGAAACCACGCTATCTCACCGCTCGAGGTGGGATTCACCGTCTTCTGCCGAAATCCTGATGGTGCCACCACTTTTGGTGACACCTTAACGCGTTGCGTATCTGCCGAAACGGCCACCTGTCGAGCTTGCCCGAAAATACCAAATATCAACATGAAAGCTGTAGCGCTAAGCACCATGCTCTTACCGGGACCCCAATCTTGGCGATCGCTTGGCGCGGTACTCCCGGAGGCAGAAACAGGAACCTCGACGGCCAGACCGTCAACCGAGTGCGCCGGCGCGCTTTTGTGTTTATTTCCACTTTCTTCGAAACCTTGAGACTGAGGCGAATGGGCGAGTACGGAAGAATAGGTGCCCTTCGATTCAGACCATGTAACCACGTCTGCTGGCACAAGTATGCCATCGGCTCTTGGATGCGTCGAAAGCGTCATTCCGCTAATATTATTCAAAGCTTGTCGGTTAGGGCGGCCTAAATACTTCATGTGAACCTCCGCTCAAAAATACACGATCAATTTAACTTAAGACCAGTCAGGCTATGAAACTAGTCCATCTAGTCACCAGCCGTTGACTTTCAATAGTTGCCGTGCATACACCCCGTGACCAACCTTTGGCTCGAACTACCAGCGTATCTCGTTAATAAACGATCCCGTGTTCACAGTCTTGTCTTTGGTTTCCCCATTCGCGGTAGCCTCTATACGATAGCTCGCATCAGGCAATGCAAAGAGGCCTCGGGGGCCTAAAGCGACGAAATCTACGAGCACTCGTCCGTGCCGGAACAGCTTCACCTGGATTGCTTCCGTCGAAAGCAAGCTTGGCGTGACAAATAGAACGCCCAGATTATATTGACCACCATCCGGCGTATTAGCCGAACTTAAATTTTGCGCGCCGCAAACAAATGTAATCACGTAGGAATTGAACGCAGAGTCATCAGGTCCGGCCCCTGCGGGGAGCGTGACGTGAAAACAAGAAAATATTGCAATGTACCGTCGGACGTCGGAAAATTTTTCATTTAGAGCATCCTTACCTTGCCTGCAGCTTAGACGGCTGACTTTTCAAACGCAAGTGTCCATTTGTGTACAAAAGAACTTTGAACTCCGGTATACTGTAAGCGCATGTAAAAATTATTGGCCCGTTCATAGTTTTCTTGGATAACCACAGCGCCGGCAGTAATTAACTACGTAACACAGACATGCTCAGGAACCGTTATCGCCGTAGCGATCGACCAATCAGCAATCCTTAAAAAGGACGGAGAGCGTGGGATACCGCACAGAATCCGGAAGTTAGGCGCCTGGTTTTCAAAGTTCTCCAAGCCATAACCGCTGAAGCAGGTATGTGCGCTTCTTCCATTTTTGGAAACTAATGGAAGTTCCGCACGAAACCCAATGAGATCAGCGCGATGGGGGGATATACCCCTGTTTCATTTGTGGAACAAGGTTTGAGCTTGGTTGATATCGGAGTTTTTATCGGTGCGTGGCAATCTTGCGTCAAATTCGTCTGCCGACCGCAAGGCAGCTTTGAGGCCGTCGAACCGATCCGGCGTGGAATACGCGGATGTGCCAGCACGAATGCCGCCACGAGCGGATTTCAGTACGGTGCTAAAACGTGGAGCTTGCTCTATTCGATCCAATAACAGGCGAACTCAAACGGATCGGACAGCTCCCTGTGGAGGTGCAGTATTACGTCTACAATCTTGCCTATGTGCAGGCGGTCGATCGATTCCCCGTACTCGCGACGTCAATTCGCGGGGACGCCGTGGCTATGCTGATCGTAGCTGAAACAAGGTCCTCGCCGATTTAGTGGGGAATCACAGGCGTTGCGGGATATCCCGTTTCATCGAACACCATGCACTTCGTTTCACTTAGGCCATCGGGCCTCAGTAGGCGGATTTTTTAACTTCAAAACGGTGCGTGAAGAATGAGTGAGAGGGTGTAAACAGGCGACGTTGGATACAAACGTGTTGGGAGACCGATGAGGAGCGGTCTGTCGGCGCTCCTCGTGCAGCAATATCCCGTTTTTTCGCTTGGTCCGGTTTCGGAGCGTTGTTAGGCGAATCATGCCATCACGGTGAGGCTGTGCGAGGCGTGTGGCTGTAATTGGACCACGAACGAGGATATTGCGTGCCACACTGAGCGAACCTTTCATCTTCATCGGCCCTCGGACGATGGTAGAACCGATGATGCTCATCGGCCCTGTTGCGACAGGCTCGGCTTGGGGTGTTCCGGGACAGATGACGATCGAAACCAGGAAGTGCCTGCAACGGCGCCCCACATGAGCGCAACGGAACTGTTTCACGCAGTCTCCTGACAGGGGACGCCAACACATTTCGTCAGGCAATTGCCACTGCCGATCAAGTAATCCTGTAATCGAGACTTTGAACTTTCTCGACGGTCTGGCTTCTCGCCTTCAGATTGAGTTGCATTCAACACCACCCTGTTTTCCGTTGAGTATCGCTGCATGGGAAGCCATTGACGAACCAAACGAGACTGGCCTAGGAATTTCGGCTTTTCTACTCGATGACAAATCTGTGACTGACCGAGGAGCCCAATTGAATCGATTTCTCACGCTGCAGGGATCATCCGGCGCATATGTATCGAAGTTCATCAATCTGTTGTTTCTCCTCTTCGCGTATCTGCTGGCGGCCGGTGCCGGCTTCAACGGATTCGTCACCAAATACGGCCTTCACGACATGCCGGATTCGTTCGAGGCCACTCAGCGCTACTCTTTCGGGCGGATAGTGGACCAAACCGCGGAGCGGCCGTTTGTCTATCGGCAGTTGCTGCCGATCATCGCGCGTGGCATCGAGAACTCGATCGCGCCGGAGCGACGCGACGCGGTAGGCAAGCGCATCGTTGCGGCGCTCGATAGCAACTGGTCGCTGAAGCACACCTTCGGT
>NZ_CADIKM010000072.1 GCF_902859895.1 Pararobbsia alpina | reverse complement strand
CGCCGGCCCGGTGCTTTTGCTTCCATCGATCTAGTACCCATCACATTGTGGTGGGTACTAGCCTGACGATTTTTTCAACTCCTGGATAGGCGGTAATCGATCCTCGCTTACGAATATGCGCACCGGGCTCGCAGAAATATCTTGCTCGTCACGGTACGTTGCGCTGCAGTCGGGATAGAAAGCAACGTAGGCAGCGAAGTGAGCCGCGGACCCGGCGGCGTGCATGCGTTGAAACCGGGTCATGCTTGCATAAAGTGCACTCTGGCCACCCCTGGATAATCCCATCAGCATCACGCGGCCGCTGTCAATTCTGGGATGCTTTTCCAACAGTGCCAGCGCGCGATATGCATCCTCCATCTGGACCAGGCGACCCGCCTGAGACTGGTCGTTTATGGTGCTTACAATGCCCCGACCTGTAAAACTGTCGATCACAAATGTAGCGACACCCATCGCGAGAAATTGCTCCTCCCAGTCAGTGACAAATCCGCCTATGCCGCCCGAACCATGCAGCAGGATGACTAGCGGAAATCGTTCGTTTCCGGAGCGCGGCAGACGGAGCTCACCCGCCACAGTGACGGGTGTTCCGTCCTCACGACCAACCAGAAATTCCTGGTCTGTCACGGTTTCCGACACGAACGGAATGATCTCCAATCGCGCCACCTGGGCCCAGGTAACGTGTGGAGTGCCGTCACCTATCGCGAGCACGAGGAGCGTTCCAATCGCGTCGCCCGCATCTTCCGCGATCAGGGATTGGCACCGGGACACCGGGGGCTTTTCTCCTGGAGAATCATCCGCGATTTTTCGAAAATGTTGACGTCGCCTGCGATGTTCACGTTGGCCTGGCGGTCGGTCAGGAACAGATAGCCTACATGAGGCGCAGGCCCCGGGATTGCTGTCGGCAATGCATCACCCAGCGCTTGGCCCCGGTTGAAAGCAAACAGAGTTTCTGGTATTTCGTGATGGAGCTGAACATGACCGCTTCTGAACATTCCCCAGCGAAGGGCTACGACCCCGTGTATGCGGTGTTTGATTCGCCGCTAATGAGGGAGCTGCGTAAGGAGGCTTACGGGGAGGACGTTGGCCAGCACTCCTGGGTCACCGCCGATGAGCTTCGATCGGATGTGCCGCGGCTCTCACTCGCCACCTCTAGCAGGCTTCTGGATGTCGGATGCGGCCCATGCGGGCCGTTGGTTTTCATGGTCAAGTCGACGGGCTGTATGGGGACTGGACTGGATGTGAGCGCATCGGCTATCGATTCCGGGCGCGCAAGGGCGTCGGCTGCCGGCGTTCAAGATCGTGTCGCGTTACTCGAAGGCGATGTGAACTTTCCGACTCCGCTCGTCGATTCGTCATTCGATGCGGTCATCTCCCTGGACGTTGTGGTTCACCTTCGTGACCGTCAAATGTTCTTCGATGAGATGGCGAGACTGTTGGTACCTGGCGGCAGGCTCTTGCTTACCGATGCTGGCGTTATCACCGGACCGATCTCCAACGAGGAGGTTGAGCGACGAAGTTCCAACGGATACACGCAGTTTGTGCCTCCAGGAGTCAATGAGAGTCTGCTCGAAGCTGCCGGCTTTCGACTGATTGAGCAAGAGGATAGAACGAATAGCGTTCTCTTCAACGCGATGGGAAGACTGAGAGCCCTGCTTGCGCACCGGCTTGAGGTCGAAGCCGTGGACGGGAAGGCGGGGTATGGGCGACAACAGCGGTATATCGAAACTGTCGTTGCGCTTTCGGAGCGCCGGGCGTTATCCCGAATCATGTACCTCGCTGAGTTGGCGGAGGTGTGATACGGAGGTACCTGTCGATTACACGTTGACTGACAGTCCGCTTTCCTAATGTCTGAAGGTCCGCAACGGGTCCGGCTACGGAAATTTAGTCCGCTGCAGGCGCCGACGCGCTCTGGCGCAAGAGTGAAGAGTTGGTCGGTGAATCGTTTTGACACGGCACTGCGGGCGCTGCCGGACCGTTTTTCCGCGGTGAATTTGATAATTCCTTTTTCGCGGTGGCAAAACGCAGACAGCCTCATCTCGCCAGCTTCCTAGCGTGCGAAAAGGAACTTCGGAAATCGGCCACGAGCGGTCATTCGACATCAACGCTCAGATCGCCGACAATCGGTACGTACCTGTCATCCAGATTTCCGGGGTGAAATCCCCGAAGTCTCGCAACGCGGTGTAACGCCAACTCCATATCCGATCTCCGTTATATGAAGTTGGCAGGCAGCACCGTAACACACCAGACGATCAGAAAAAGGTCCGTTACCCATGCTGCGCATCGAGGATCTGGCCGTTCCGCCAGAGGGATTTCTGCACGACGAGCCGGAGGGAGCTGAGTATTACCATGCCGTTCAGATGGCCGGCATGGATGATTTCCGGTTCGGCTATTTTGCCGTTTACCGGGCAGACCGGCTCGTTACGGTGGCACCCTACTTTGTGATGAACTTCAGGCTCAATACCTTGCTGCCCAACGGCTGGCTGAAGCGGAGCCTGAGCTGGATCCGATTCAAGCTGGCGTGCATCGGGAATCCGACAGCGGATATGGGCCGCATCCATGGGGATGCCTGCGTGGAAATCCTCTCAGCCATAAACGGGGAACTGGCGAAGAAGGGTAGTCTGCTCGCCTATAAGGGATTCGCTCAGAACCTGCCGCTGCCGGATTTTGTGCCGGCGATAGGCCTGCCCGTACCTGTGCTGGCGCTCGGCCCAGACTATTACCAGTCGATGAAGAGCGACCGCAGAAACCTGCTTAAGCGCAAACTGAAGAAGTCAGCCGCACTGCGCTACGAGGAGTGCGCCGGTCTGCCAGAGAACCTGGTCGCCAAGGTATATCAGCTATATCTGAACACCTATCACAAGGCCGAGTTGAAGTTCGAGAAGTTGACGCCTGAATATTTTGTCAACACCAGCGCGCTTAGCCATTACCTACTGTTCTTTCTGGAAGACGAGTTGATCGGGTTCACCCAATTGATCGGGAAGGGACACCAGTTGGTCAACCGCTATATCGGACTGGATTACGGCAAGAGTAACGACCACGGCTTGTACTTCGCCATGTTCATCCGCGCGATAGATTTCGGCATCCGCGAAGGCTTTGCGGAAATCGAACTGGGCGCCACGTCCTACGAGTTCAAGCGCATTTTGGGGGCCCGCCAGCTTCCCACGTGGAACTACTACCGGCATACCACGCCGTTGTTCAACTGGCTTCTCGGGAAGTTACGCAGTGTGCTGGAACCGTCCGAGTCCGAATTGCGCTAACGCGTGAGGAGGTGCCTCTCCGGAAGTCGAGCGCCGCAGTGCTGAACGACCGCTTTCGAGAAGACTCAAGGGCCGAAGTGGGTCGCCTGCAGTCGGTCGCTGCATCGCGGAGCGCGCCGCATAAGCACCTTGCATGAGGCAGTGCTCGGCCAGGAGCGGTCCTTCGCTACCGAATTGGAACTTCCCGTTGCCTTGTCTCGTGTTGAGAAGCGGCTGATAGAGGTGGTGTAGATGGTCGGATCGTTCTCGAGCGTGAAGTGGATTGCCGTTTCAACGCTGACCTCGTTCGACCTCGGCGACTTCCTAGCCACCGGGCCGGTGTAGCGGCCGATGCGGGCGATCCTGCCGGCGATCGAATCTGGTTTTCGCATTATGGTTTCCGTCATGGGAGCGACTGCTTTTCCTACCCCACGTACTGGTTTTCGTGCACTGCCACTGCCCCCGTGCTATCACCCAGGCGCCATGTTGCTTCTCGAGCGCTTTATCCGCGGCGGCGTCGGCTCAAAGCGGAGTCACATTGTGCAACATGCCATTGATGAAAAAAATACCCGCTGAGAGGCCAGCCGCCGCGTAGGCCATGAACATCGGATTGAACTGCAAGCTTTCGCGCCCGAGCGGTTTTGCCGTTTCGGTCCTACAAGCCTAAGCTACGGAGACGTCTTGGCGATCCTGAGTCAAATAACGCGGCCTAGCAGCAGGACTCGGGTATCACGAAAGAGGACATGCATGGCATTCAAGATCAAAGCCCCCGATCAGAGGCGCATGGATGCAGCGTTCGGCAAACTGACGGCGCAGCGGAGCACGTTGGAAGAGTCTCTGCGCGTGTTCAATGAGGTGGTTGCCGCGGCACGTGCGAAGCTGCAACTAGACGTGGACGCATATAACGAAAGGGTCGATGCGGCGCGGGGCATGGTCGATGACGTGCATCGAGAGCTTGAAGATGAATTTGATGATAGGTCAGCGAACTGGCAGAACGGCGACAAGGGAATCGCGACGAAGGAATGGATCGATTCGATCAGCGAGTTGGCCGACGAATTAACCGAGGCGACGCTCGACGTCTTCCCCGAATCCCTCGAACTTGAGGATGTGATCGGCGATGACCCGGTCGAGGGCTTCAACGAACTGGACAAGGAAGCGCCAGGTGCAGAGTAACCACCGGCGGCCTGGACATACCGAGGAAAAGCCGAAAGAAGGATCCTACCCGACTCTGACGAATGGAAGGCTCGCATGCTCACGACGAGCCAGACGCTATGTCCTGCACGTGGGTCGACGAGCGTGACCATGGGTATGCGATCCATACACCGGCCGTTCTCGTGGCGAATGTCCGGGACTCGTCGCTAGGCCTGGTTGGTATCGGCCGGTTCGCGCGGTCCGACGTTGCCCGCGTTGACACACGGCATCGCCCACAAGATGCTCACTGGCCCAACTTCCAACGAATAGATGGGCAGCGACACCGCTGTGTGACGGCACGACCCCTCGACGCGTCCAGGTGGCTCGGGACAAGACGAGACGGAGCCGGATATCGACGACCTGCAGGACCAAATGTCTGACTTACTCTAGCGATTGGGGGTGACAACTGACGCATTGAAGCTATGCTTCAGAAAGCACGCACATACGTAGGTCGGCCGAGGTTGGATTAAACGTAAGAACGATGCGCTCAACAGCTTACCTGACGTTGCTGGAGAGCTCGGCAACGAGTAATACCCCGTTCGATGCTGGCCCTCCGGGGCTAACTTCTTTTTTCGAGAGTTTTTTGGCAAGCCCGCTTGCTAAAGCGCTTTCATTTGCGCAACCTCGCATCGAGACCAGGCCGACTCTGGCCCATTCCCCTTCCCCTTGCCAGTCTCAACGCTTTGGAGACCATCCGATGCGGAAAGTCGACAATATCACTGCCTTCTTTGGCGCCGACGATGTATTCAGTAACTGGCATGTCGCGCCATTCACGTATCATGACGTTCGTTTCAACTGCGTCGAGCAATTCAAAATGTTTTCGAAGGCGCGTCTTTTCGGTGACGAAGAGATTGCCGCGAAAATCCTCGCGTTTCCGCATCCCGCTTCTCAAAAGGCTCTCGGGCGAACGGTACGAGACTTCAAAGATTCGGTGTGGCTCGCCAAGCGCGAATCCATCGTTTTCGTTGGGTGCCGCGAGAAGTTCGCGCAAAACCCACCGCTCTTGAAAATCCTGCTCGAATCCGCACCGACCGTTCTGGTCGAGGCAAGTCCGACTGATCGTACCTGGGGCGTTGGGCTGAACGACCGCGACCCACGCATCACGGATCCGACCAAATGGCGTGGTCGGAACCTGCTTGGCATCACTTTGATGCGGGTTCGCGACCAGTTGTCCTCGACCTAATTCGTTTTGGCCCTTCGCGGCATCCACTCTCCGGCTGCCCATATCGGCGGCCGCGTTCGCTTGGCGATTCTGGCAAGGCCATGCTGCGCGAAATCAAGGCGGAAACGCATCGCGCGAGGCACCCCCTATCATCGAAAGAGGCAGCGTTTTGAATGGTGCCATCGCAATACAGGACGGCTTTAGACTGGATGTTCAACCGTTGAAAGCGTATCTTGGTTGTACTCCCCCACAAACGCCCCGATTTGGAGGTCACCGTGAAGAAGCTCCTTTGCTTGCTCGTTCTTGCGTGTGCGACACTGGCTATCAGCGCGCCGGTTAGTTATGCCTGTGACGGTAGTCAGAGCAACCAGAGCGGTGCTGGAAAATAGCCCCCTCGCCGTCAGCCGAGTTCTGTGCTGACGATAGGTCCGACGGTCGACAAAAGACTCGGAATCCGCGCAGAGGTTTTAGAGCGGAAGATGACCGTCTGACATCCGGCGTTCCCTCGAGCACATACACGAACTCTTCCTCCGCGCTCAAACCAGACCGGGAGGGCGGCCGATTGCACGCCCGGGGGCGAGTTCACCAACGAAAAAGGGCTTGGAGGGAATCGGGACCCTGTACAGCCGCATGCTGGTTGGTAAGGCTATCAAGCATGATGTCGAGTGCTTTCTGCTCCTCTGCTAGCGTCAGCCAACGCTTCGTCAGCAGCCGTAGCGTGGTCGTGAGTGTCCGCAACATTGGCGTTTTGCCAACGAGCGAAGACGGGCGCAACCCTCAACACATGCTGCAGTCTTTGCTTTCAGAAGACGCTCACGGATCCTAGGGAGCGCTCACGAGCAGAGCTCGCAATTGGTTGATGGCCTGCGTCTTGGCCTTGACCGCACTACGCCTTGGAATACGGGCGCGTAACAGCCTGCCGGCCTGAGTAGCCTTCTGCTCAAACAGCCAGTAAAGACAAGCGGATGCGTGGGATGCGAAGTCGTCTCCACGCATATGCAAGATGTTCGTCCACTCCGTGACGGCACTAATGGTTGGGACCGGTTCTTCGCCGGTCCAGAGCGCCGCAACAAGAAAGCGGTCTGCTTCGGCCGGCGTGCCACTGATGATGATTGCTGGAACATCTATCCGACTTGCCACCATGACCGACTCCACGACTATTAGAAGGCACGCCCGCTGAGGACAAGTTTAGCGGACAAATTTCAGAGTTACGCCGGAATTCTCGACACCTGCGATGGTGTTGAGGCGTCGTGTGCCATGCGATGTTCTGGAGGCCGGGCGCGGTCCCCGCGCGAGAACCCGACGCATTCCATCGCATGTCAATAATCGCGCTTTTGAGCGTTTTCTTGGGAACTAAAAACGGTAAACAGCTGCAGTGCATCGTTTACATCGATTTCGTTCCCGAAATATCCCAAATCGAGTTCCTCGCGCTTCTGGCGAGATTGATTCACTCAACTTTGAACTTCGTATCGCCGTCAAAACCACGCCCCCAGAACGCCGGAAATCCCGCCACACCAAGGTTTCCGGCCAGCGGGGGTTTTTGTCAGCCCGCGGCCATGCGCGCAGGCACCAGATAGTCCAACCGTTAAGAGACCGAAACCGAGAAAGTTCAAGGCGACACTCAAGTCAGTTTGCCAAGGTAGCCAGCCAGGATGCGCTGGCTCGACTGTAAGCACTTGATCCGTTGCTCCATCCCGCCAAGCTCGCGTTTCAAAGTCGCGAGCACTTCTGAACAGGGCTCAAAGTCGGAAGTCTGGTCGATCACTTAAGACGCAAGGCAGCAACTGCTTGATGGTGTCTAACTTGAGCCCGGCCGTGCTCAACATGCGAATACGCCGAACCAACTGTTCCTCTGCCTCGCCGTAATCTCGGTAGCCGGACTCACGGCGGTTTGGCTGCAACAGCCCTTCCTGCTCGTAGTAGCGCAGCATTCGCACGCTGATCCCCGAGCGGTGGGAAAACTCCCCAATCTTCATGCTTTGGCTCCTTGACTCTAACAGTGCTGTCAGAGATTAGCATGAGCTGAAACCCAAGCGAAAACATTAGGAGCCAAGCGCATGAACAGCGTTGATTTTGCAGGAGCAAAGGTCGTTTATCGTGTCGATGGATCGGGGCCGGGTTTGGTTCTTGTTCATGGGACAGGTGGCGATTCCGAAAGCAATTGGGGCCATCTGGTTGAGCACCTGGCTCCCCACTGGACCGTTGTACGCCCTGACTATTCGGGGTCGGGTGAGACGCTGGACAACGGCGAACCGCTTACCACAGCAGTGTTGGCCGCCCAGGTTGTCGCCGCAGCACAAGCGGCTGGTGCGGTGCCGTTCGACCTCATCGGCTTTTCGCTCGGGGCAGCCGTCGCGGCGTTCATCTCGGCCGAATATCCGACACTTGTGCGATCGGTTGTTCTGCTCGCCGGCTTCGTATCGGGTGAAGATTCACGACAGAAGATGCAGTTCGAGCTATGGCGCGACCTGATCCATTTCGATTGCAAGTCGATGGCACGTCTTGTTCTGCTGACGGGATTCAGCCCTGATTTCTTATCGGGCTTGGGCGACGCTGCTGTTAATGAAAATATCGAGACGATTGTCCGCAGCAATAATTGGGAAGGCATGGCGCGGCAGGTCGAATTGGACCTGACGATCGACGTGCGCGATCAAGCCCGAAGGATCGTAAAGCCGGTATTGGTGATCGGCTGCACGCACGATTACATGGTCCCAGCCGCGCACGCTCGCCAACTCGCGGCGCTCATTCCGGGCGCAAGATATGCCGAGATGGAAACAGGGCACCTCGCCCCCTTGGAGCAACCTGCCAGGTTCATTGAGATCGTCTCCGACTTCCTGCGCGGGCGAGCTTCGTGAACTGCTCACTTCTCGTGGTGATGTTCGGCGCGTTCGTTGCACAGACGACGGAATATCTGCCCATCGGCCTATTGCCTCAGATTGGTCATAGCCTCGGTGTGTCGGATGGGTCTGTCGGCGTTCTGGTAACGGGTTACGCGTGGCTCGCTGCGCTCACCGCCATACCCTTCACCCTTGCGACTAATCGGCTTGACCGGCGGACATTGTTTCTCGGCCTGCTTGCGGTCATCGCCGTGGCAAATCTGTTCGCCACCGTCTCGCCTAGCTACGCCATGCTGGCAGGGGTGCGCATCGTGACAGCACTGACCCACGGTGTCTTCTGGTCGATCCTTGCTGCCTTCGCAACGCGTCTTGTCCCGGAGATGCCGGCTAACCGCGCTCTGGCTTGGGCATTCGGCGGCATCTCGCTTGCCGTCGTAGCAGGCGTCCCACTCGCAACTGCTATCGGACAATGGGCAGGATGGCGCGCAGCGTTCGGCTTCTTCGCCGTTCTCGCAGCGATCATGTTGCTTGCCGGTATGCTGTTGCTTCCCTCCGTTCCAGGCCAGGGCCACGAAGCCGATCTGGGATTCCCGCACGGCAATGTACCTCTCTATGGAGCGGCACTTGCAACTGCTCTCATAGTCGCCGCCCACTTCTGCTCCTATACCTATGTCGTGCCGCTGCTGACCGCCGTCGCTGGCGTTCCAGATCCTCGCTTGTCATTGCTGCTGTTTGTCTTCGGTTTGGCCGGCACGGCTGGAACCATCATTGCTGGATGGGCGGGCCAACGGCCGTCTGCAACGGCCTTGGTAGCAGCAATCGGCATCGTCGTGAGCCTAGCCCTCATGATGCTTGCCGGGCGGCGACCATCAGCTGCGTGGCTGGAGATGGCACTGTGGGGCGGCTCGATCTCCGCCCTGACTGTTGGCCTGCAAGGCTGGATCCTCAAATTCGCCCCTGAGCGGGCCGATGCAGCGTCTGCGCTCTATGTAGCGGCCTTCAACATCGGGATTGGCAGCGGAGCGATGATCGGCGGCCTATCGCTTGATCGGCGAGCATCGACCCAACTGAACTGACAAAGCTCTCGCGACACAGAACCGCATCAACGATTGGTCTCGGCAGCGGGGGTATTTACGCCGCGCGATATTTCGCTCAAAGAGAGAACTTCATGCCACGCCGTTCGATCCTATCTGCCGCCGAGCGAGCAAGCCTGCTGGCGTTACCCGACGCCGAAGACGAAGTCATCCGGCACTATAGCTTCAGCGAGACCGACCTGTCGTTGATCCGCCAGCGCCGTGGTGATGCAAACCGGCTCGGCGTCGCGGTGCAGTTGTGCTTGCTTCGCGTCCCCGGTCAGGGTCTGCTGCCTGATGCCAGCGTGCCGTCGTCGCTGTTGCACTGGATCGCACGGCAACTGCGCACCGACTGGGCGCGCTGGCCGCAGTATGCCGAGCGCGAGGAAACCCGCCGTGAGCATCTGCTCGAACTGCGTGCCTACCTGGGCATGGAGTCGTTCGGCCTGGGGCACTACCGGCAGGCCGTCCATGCCGCCACCGAACAGGCCTTGCAGACGGACAAGGGCATCGTGCTGGCTACCAGTATCCTCGACTCACTTCGCCACCGGCACATCATCATCCCGGCGCTGGATGTCATCGAGCGCATTTGCTCCGAAGCCATCACCCGTGCCAATCGCCGCATCTATGTGGCGTTGTCCGAGCCGTTATTGGACGTGCACCGCCGGCGCCTCGATGGCCTGCTGAAACGTCGCGAAAACGGCAAGACGACCTGGCTGGCGTGGCTGCGCCAGTCGCCCGTCAAACCGAATTCGCGCCACATGCTCGAACACATCGAACGTCTCAAAGCCTGGCAGGCACTCGAACTGCCCGCCGGCATCGAGCGGTTGGTGCACCAGAGGGGAGCAGTCCGCCGCGGAGCCACTCTGCGGCGCCGGTGTTGATTTTGTCGTCGACGGGAATGTGAGCCGGCTCGGGTACAGGACTCGCGGACCGACAGAAGCGTCCAAGGCCGTCGGCGACCATACGCCCCAGGTCGAAGGGGGTGAGCTCGAGAGCCTTGCCAGTGACAGATGGCACCTCCACGGAGCTCAGGCCGTACCGCCCCGCAAGCTCATGCGGTGGCTCGGCGGGCAGGCTCACGCGCGAGGTCAAGGCGGACGGTGTGGCGGCATACGCGAGCGAGTGGACAGTCCGCGCAACGACGTTATCCGGAAAGCCCCGCCGCGCGTGCTCAGCGATTTCCCTGTTGAACGCGAGGTAGGTACCGCGCTGTGGAGCAAGCCGATGCGCGACCAGACGGAGCGTCGATGTTTTTCCCGCACCCGCGTAAGCCTTGATCTTGAGGTTGTCGCCGCTGCCGGCCGCATCTACGATGGCCTGTTGCTCTGGCGTGGGTCTGAACTGGGCAGGCATAGACTCGATTTGGGCCGAAAGACCATCAGTTTGCCCCGGTGACCAGGAAATCCCGTGCCGGAAAGAAAAAAAAGCCAGGGCATTCAAAATACTGTATGTTTAAACAGTGTTTGGAGTCAATCATGCCCCACCGCGCCCGGCTACATTTGGACGAACTCGCGCAAATATGGAACGAGAATTCATCCCCCGTCGTGCTGCAACTGCTATGGGAAATTCATCGCTTGCAGAGCACAATCCGCCGCGCGCAACAAGTGCGGGAAATGATCCGGACACCCCCGGTTGCCGTTCCCGCTATCGTATGGCAGGCATTCGAGCAGGAACTCGATGGTGAACCTTGCTTGACGGACAACCCGACGGAGCGCCAGAAAAAAAAGATCAACCGATGGGCAGAACGTTTGCAGGCTGAGCGAGAACACGAGGAACGAAAGAAGCCTCGAACGGAGGTTGATCCATCGCTTGGTCCCTTGACCGCGTTTTTTGCAAGCGATCGCTCATAGAAGCTCACAGTCCCACAGCCTGCGTCCTGGCGTTGAGGTGTGCGCCGGTGCGATGTTCTGGAGGGGGGCGAGCGCGGTCCCGGCCCGTCTTCGGGCCGCTGAGCACGCTGATTCACCCCTTCTCTTTGGCGGCTGGGTTTGCGCCGAGACGACGGCTCGGCGTTGGGTGCGGGGATGATTGCAAATTCAGTATACGAGGTGCTTTTTGGATATTCATGCACGCTGGTACAGCGAGCCGGCGGCCGCGTACCACGACTGGCAGTATCGTCACGCGGTCGGCGCTAACCGGCGGCTATTCTCCGATCGCTCGATGCTCCAGCACTGCTCGATGTTCGACCGGTTCTACCGTTACCTGGTTGAGCATCGCGCAACCATAACGACGTTCACCCAAACGGACCTCATGGCTTTCCTCGACACGATCTCGGAGCAATCGTCGGCGCCTAGCGCGACGACGCGTCACCGCTACGTGAAGCTGATCGATCGCCTGTGCCGCTATCTGGTCGACATCGGCATCCGCAAGACGAATCCGGCCGAAAGCTGGGCGACGTGGCAGGTGTGGCCAACGACCGACCCGGATCTTCTCTACCTCGATGAAGAGGAAGATGCGCTCCTGCAGGCGCGAGTTCTCGAGTCGGCGGATGTCGTCGACGGCAACACCCGCCAATTGCGCGATCGCGCTATCACGGCCCTGCTACTCGGCTCGGGTATCACAGCGTCCGAAGCGCGGCAGTCGCTTGCGAATGCTGTTGACCTGCATCCGGTCCGGCCGCACGTGCACATCCCGAAGCGCGGCGCGCGGTGGGAGCGCAAGGTGACGATCGCCGATTTCGCGCTGCCTGCGATCGATCGCTGGAAATCCCACCTCGGCCCGGCCACGCAGGATGCTCTGCTGTTCCCGTCGCCCGACAACAAGCCCTTGAGCGACTGGACGCTGATCAGCATCGTGAAGGCGCAACTGGAGGCGATCGGCTTCGAGGGACCGGAAATGGGGCCGCGCGTGCTTCGCAACACCTATGCACGCCGGCAATTGCTGGAGGGGCGTACTGATGAAGACGTCAGTGCGCTGTTGGGGCTGGTCAGTCTGCGGACGGTTCACCGCATCCGCCAGACCATGCCTGAGATGGCCGAAGCCAAAGTGTCCGGCGGTTAAGCGCTCTCATCGAGCAGCCCCTGAATCGACGTCATGATGTCCGCTTCCCACGCGCGGATCGTGTTCGACGAGGTACAAGATAGCGATGGTCTCATGTTGTCGATCTTGCGCCGGCACCGGCATGCGCAGGTCAACGCTGGATGAAGCCAGGTCCATAGTGGGCAGCGACGCCGATAGCGCACCGGGGCGGACGTACTTTGTTGTGCTGTTGCCGGTAACTTCCCCGCGAAGTAGGAGAGCATCATGTCGACCACGCTTATCTGTGTCGTCGAGGACGACCCATCATGGGGGAGTCGTTAGCCGACCGCTTCCGTCTAGAAGGTTTCGACGTGGACTGGCATATCGACGGCGAATCTGCCCTGGATGCCTTACAGAACCGGCCATACCAGGCCATTATCAACGACATCCGGCTACCCGACATATCGGGCGAAGAACTGTTCTCACGGTCGGTCGCCGCGCATACGTCAGTGCCGCCATTTTTATTCATCACCGCGTACCCTTCGGTCGACACGGCGGTGTCTCTTCTGAAGAGCGGCGCTGTTGACTACATCACGAAGCCATTCGACATTGGCGCACTGGTCGACAAGGTTAGGCTTCTCACAGGAACTGGCATACCTGACCATGCCATGCCTGCGCAGAGCGAGCTTGGTGTGTCCGAAGCGATGCGGCGACTCGCGGAACCGATGCCGAATCGCAGGTCGAGCCAAATCGATTCTGATTGCCGGCGAGTCGGGTGTCGGCAAGGAAGTGCTCGCACGGTTCATTCATCGACATGCGCCCGGCAACGCACTGCCGTTCGTCGCGGTCAACGTGGTGCCGTCCCGGAGACGCTCCTTGAGTCTGAATTTTTCGGCCATGAACGCGGCGCATTCACGGGCGCAAACGGCAAAAGAAAGCGTGCTTCGAGCAGGCAGAGGGCGGCACGCTCTTCCTGGATGAGATAGGTGATTTGCCCTTGTCGATGCAAGTGAAGCTGCTGCGTACCTTGCAGGAGCGTCGTATCACGAGGGTGGGTGGGGAGAGAGAACTCGAAACGAACTTCCTGCTCGTCTGCGCAACGAATCGGGACCTCGCAGAACGGGTCCGGGTCGGGACGTTTCGGGAGGACCTGTTCTACCGCATCAACATCCTCCAGCTACGCGTACCAGCACTTCGCGACCGGCCCGAGGATGTCCTTTGGCTTGCGCACCGCTTTGTACGCGATATCGCCGGCCGGCTCGGCGAACCGACGAAGCTGTTTCATCCGTCGGCGAAGCACGCCTCGCGACATATGGCTGGCCCGGGAACGTGCGCGAGTTGCAGAATCGCCTCGAGCGGGCGTGCATTGTCTGCTCCCGCAATATGCTTTTTTCATCCGACATTTTTGAGGAAGACGGGTCTCAGGCCGACGCGGCATTGGATTTGGGCGCTCCGCTCGACGGCTACATGGCGGCATGCGAAAACGCGTTCATTCGCGCGGCGCTGCTGCAGCACCAGGGCCACATTTCCGAGACCGCTCACGCTCTTGGCATCTCCAGAAAAAGCCTTTGGAAGAAGATGCGCAAACATGCGATTGCAGCCGAACCGCTTCATTGAACCCGTGCATCAATCTCCCTCCGCAGTCCGACCATGGAATCTCATGATTGGGATGAGCCGCTTGAAACCCGACTGGTGCACGTGCGTGGTCGGGTACAAGGCATTGGCTATAGGGAGGCCCGTGCACGCCGCTCCACAGCCCTAGGCGTTACAGGCTGGGTCCGCAACCGTATGGATGGTTCCGTGGAGGCGGTGCTCCAGGGCTCGCCGGAGCAGGTGACCGAGGTGCAGCCACCATTTGCCCGCTTTGACAGCTTTGTGCGCATGCCCACCCTGTGAGGGCACGCAACGCATCGAGTTGGAACATCGCCGGCTTCCTGTATTTCCGGTGCACTGTGGTTGGCCGTTCCATGAGCGGAGCCGGTCGAGCGCGCCTCGGAAACGCTTGCCGGCCAACCTAGTCCCGATTCGCATCAAAACTGCAATCGCACGGCGAGGGCCGCCAGGGTGACAACCAGAATGGGCAGCGTCAAGACGATACCTGTCTTGAAGTAATAGCCCCATGTGATTGTTACGTTCTTGCGAGCCAGCACATGCAGCCACAGCAGCGTCGCAAGGGACCCGATTGGCGTTATC
>NZ_CADIKM010000071.1 GCF_902859895.1 Pararobbsia alpina | reverse complement strand
TGCCGTGGAATACCGGCACGCCGAGCTCGTCAGCGCTTAACCAGGCTAATTAGGTCCCCACTTAGCAATAAGTGGGGGCTTCACGGCCTGTGCGCTCGCCGTGATAACCGCCTACCAATTCGACGTCGTCAACATGTCCTGGCTGGACGCTTACGAGCCCCGAGCGTTTGCGAAGAGAAATCGTGGCACATCTGGATGCTCTGCCGGGCTGGGCCAGGCGATGCATCAGCGATCTGCTTGAGCATGCCGGCAACATCGAGGACCGGCTGGTCGAATACGATCGCGCAATCAGCGAAATCGCGCGTGAGGATGCGCGTAGTCGGCGGCTCATGCAATTGCGCGGCATCGGACCGACGACGGCCAGTGCCCTGCTTGCGAGCCTAGGTGCCGGACATGACTTCAGGAATGGCCGCCAGGTGGCCGCATGGCTCGGTCTGACGCCGGGCCAGCACAGCAGCGGTGGCAAGGCACGGCTGGGCAGTATCACGAAGGCAGGCGACGCTTATCTGCGCAGTCTGCTGGTGCTTGGGGCTCGCGCCGTCATTGCGAATCTCGGCGAGAAGCAGGACCGCATCAGCCGCTGGGTACGAAACCTGGTCGAGCGGCGCGGATACTGGCGTGCGGCCGTCGCGATAGCGGCCAAGAATGCGCGAATGGCCTGGGCGATCCTGAAATACGGCGACGACTTCAGGTACGAACCCGTTACAGCATGACCACCTTGCGCATCCATCGCCCCGAACCTGCCAGCGCGACGGACATCATGAGCGAATAGACGATCACTTTGCACTGCCAGCGGTGATGTGAAGCGGGTTGGACCCGCGTGGGGCGTACCTGATAAGGCTACAGGGATTTCATTCCCGGTCAGCGAACGAGGCCCTCGCGCGCGTCTTTCATCAGGGTCCGGGCTACAGGCCCAACATGACCGGTTGTAGTACCGCAGTCCTTCACCTTCTCACACGCACCCCGAACGGCATTGCAGCACATTAACAAAGAACCACGCTTGAGCTTGCGCTTAACGGGGAAGCCCTTGTAGTAGCCTTAACGCTATTTGGCAGCATTCGCGATAAGCGTCATAGCAAGGCAGTCATATCGCATTTGCTTGCGACGAGCGCGATGGCGCGGTTGTCATCTCGATACTACGGGCCAACTTTGGCCAGGGGCTCGACATGAAGGGCTTGTGGGAGGTTGACCGCATGGATGGCGAGGGTCTGTGGGAGCCGGTCCTCACCTATGTTTCAAGGTCGCAAATCTGGCAATTCTAGATGCTCGTCTTTTGCCTTGGCGAATCACCGGCGCTCAGACTAGACGCAGACGCACAATGCCCTGGGCGAGTGCGAAGTACGAAGACCTGCACGCGCGCTCATACGTCGGCCGCGATAGAGCCGTGGGGCAGCGTTATACGCCGCATCTGCCTCACTGTGTTTTGCCCTTTGCCGGCTTCGTTTGGGTGAAAACGTATCCGGCGAAAGCACTCTTTAGAGCAGGAAGGCTCTCGAACATTTCAGCAGTGAGTTCTGTCATTGGGTCGACGTTCAAGCGACGAAGAGTCAGCTTCCCTGCTGCTGTTCGCTTGTACGTCCTCCGCCAGTCTTCCTGTTGTTCGGGCAACGCAACTTCATAGGCAGCCCAACCGTGGCGAACTTCCTCGTTCAGGCGTTCCCGGGCCGTTAATTCCTGGGCGGCCGTCTGAAGTGCGGTCTGCGTTTGCGACTGAGCCTTGGCCGCGGCTTCCTGCTGTTCGCGGAGCACGAGCGATTGTTGAATCTCGACCATCTCCCGCTCTGCATCGGAAACGATCCAACCTTCTTTGAGTGCCTTTAAGAAGAAACCTGCAGGGCTTTTTGTCACTTTGCCCATTTTTAGGCTAAAACGCGTTCGATCGATCGCCTGTTCGAGACGCTCGTCGGTGTAGGTATCGCGCGCAGACGCTATCTGATTGAACTGGACAGTGGATAGACCGAACTCCTGCTTCAAGGTCCGATAGATATGTTGTGCGTGCTCGTGCGTGTGCAGCAGGCGATCCGCCAGACCCTTACGTTCGATGCGGAATCTCAAACTTCCGATCTTGCGTGACCCCGGTAGATTGCGCGACTCATAGCTGATCGTCAGATCGGAAACGTCGTTTATCTGCTTTACTGCAGGGTCGAGCCAGTCGCGCTTGAAGTACTTGAACACCTGCGCATTGACGCCCATTTCGCCTTGCCAACCGCGTAGGTCGTCGAGTGGAATCCACTCAGTCAGACTCTCATCGGCGTACGCCTGAAGGTGGTCGTACATCACGCGTGCGTATGACAGCGAAAACATCGACGTTATGCGCAAGCTCAGCCAATGCGATTTGCCGGGTCCGCGAATTATCCCAACAAGGTCTGGCGGTACCCGAAACTGAAACCTCCCGCCTTGATAGGAAATACGTCCGATTAGCTGTGTCGAACCAAATGGGCGCTCGCCATGCTGGTCGATTGCGGACGTTGCTTGGATCAGAGCCTTTTGTGCCTCAGTTATGACCTGCTCAAGATGAGTGTTGTTGCGGCTCGAATAGCGCATAAGCCATTTGAAATAGTCGAGCTCTACCTCATAAAGATCACGCACACGTTCGTCCTGTGCGACTAGGAAATACGCCGCATCGATAAGACGCCGCGCTGCCACACCTAGATCGACGATACGAATGAGGACGTTGTTGCGCGCGAACCCGATATCGGAACGCGCCTGTGCAACCGTCAATCCTTCGGTTGCGGTGTCGTCAAATAGCGCGAGCGCCAGTTGGCGAGACGTCGCCACCTGCCCTGCTTTGGTCATGCCGCCCTCGCAGCGAGTGTGGGTTGGTCAAGTTGAGCGGTACGGTACCCACCTCAAGGTGAACTGTCAACACAGAGCACCTCACCTTCGCTCGCTGCGAATCACATTTTTGCTCACCTAGGTCGCCCGATCACCTCACCATCGCTCCAAAAGAGCTCACCATGTGTCCCAATATTCCTCACCTTGGCGTGGTAAACGGCTCACCTCCCCGAACAATTCACATCACTTCACACACATACAACCTCACCTCTCGACCCTATGCCATTGATTAATAACGAGTGTAGTCACACCGTTTGTGGTTGGTCGGTTCTGTTTTTATAAAAACTCTAACCACAGGGCTGCCTCCTGTTGAACAGATAGCTGAGGTTGATGCTGATCTGCCACGTTTCGAACGACCTTCCTCAATCGGAATTAACATTCAACGGCGTTCTATGGTGAGGTGGTTTGTGATGCCTCGATAAGGAGTCGTTTTTTTGACTCCATTCCAGCCTCTAAGGTGAGGCGAAATGTGCTGAGGTTCGCAGGGGGACAGGCTGCGGTTTGCCATGGTGACACAATTTCCCTCACCTTCCACCCCTTGTCTTCCGCGCCCCAAAGGCCTTTAGGCCCTGCGCGACCACGTGTGAGCTCGGGCGGACGTGGCATTTCATGTCGAAGCGCGACTTTTGTCTGGCAATCTGCAGGTTACATCGTTATTCTACGGTGCGATGGCTAAACACGTTAAAAGCGTGGAAATATAGATCTTGGTCGAGAAAATTGCCTCACCTTCGAATCATAGAGGAAGCAACCAATGAAAATGAGTGAGTTGCCGGCGATGGACCGGCGCGTGAAGCTCTCGCAGCTTGGCGAGTTCGCAAAGCGTTTGTCGGTGATGACAGACGATTTGCGAGATCAAATCCTAGCTCCGCGTCCACGAAAGACGCCACCAGTCTTCACGATCGGGGAGCTGACAGAGATGTGTGGCGTGGACCGTCAGAAGATCAATTACCTAGCCACCAAGGGAGGCGGCGATCTTCCTTCGGGCCAAGTCCAAGGCACCGGTAGAGCACGGATCTTCACGCTTGCGGAGGCCCGTACGTGGGTGCAGCGAGTGTCCGACATCTATCAGACGGGGGTTGTCGACGGTGACCGCCCGCGCCGCGGTCGTGTGTTGATCACGGCCAACTTCAAGGGAGGGTCATGTAAAACGACGACCACGATGTGCATTGCACAAGGCCTCACTCTTCGCGGGCGCAAGGTGCTGGTCATCGATCTTGATCCGCAAGCCTCGCTATCCGAACTTTGCGGTTTGTACGCCGAGAAGGATGTGACGTGGGAGGATACGGTGCTGCCGTTTATCTACGATCCGACGATCGTGGGCGGCTTGGCGTCGAAAGTACAAACAACGTACTGGGATGGGCTCGATGTCATCCCTTCACATAACTACCTCCACGACGCCGAATTCCATTTGCCAACGGCTCAAAAAGAAAACCCCGGATATGAATTTTGGTCGGTGCTACGGAGAGGGATTGAGCCGGTGCTCGCGCAGTACGACTACATCATTCTGGATACTGCGCCGTCTCTGTCGTACATGACGCTTAATGGCTTGATGGCCGCCGACGCAATGGTGATGCCGCTGGTTCCGGAAAGCCTGGACTTTATTTCATCTGTGTCCTTTTGGTCGCTCTTCTCTGAGGTAGCAGCAGGCTTTGTGGAGCATGAGCTCGACAAAACCTATGACTTCATATCCGTTTTGCTTTCGAAAGTAGACTACAACACGACTTCGTCGGCACCAGTGGTTCGCTCTTGGGCGCAACGTGCATACGGTGACTGGCTCTCGACTACCGAGGTTCCGGCCAGTTCCGTGATGAGCAACGGTGCCCTAGCCTTCTCCACTGTCTTCGACTTATCTCGTTCGGATGGCGTTGCGAAAACCTTGGCGAGAGTAAAGCAACCCCTGATGGACTATTGCAAGTGGATTGATGACCAGTTCGTGGCGCAATGGAGGGTTGAAGCATGAGCAATCTGCGTGAGCGCATGATGAGCAAGACGGCGGATCTTCGCGCGGCGAAGGATATTCCGATTGATGCGCCAACAGACAGACAAGCTGCGCCGCCGCGCACCGCGCCGGGTATGGCGGCGGCGTTGGCGTCGGCGCAGAAGCGAGTCGCTGAACTCGAAAATGGCGGATCATCCAACGAGTTGCCGGTGTCGGAGATCGTCCCGAATCCTTGGCAACCGCGTCGGGTTTTCAACGAGGCGAAGTTGACCGAACTCGCTGAGTCGATTCGTGAGGCTGGGCTAGTACAACCGATCGTCGTTCGGCCTTCTGCCAAGGGCTACCAGATTGTGGCCGGGGAAAGGCGTTGGCGCGCGCATAAAATGATCGCCAAGGATCTAATCAAGGCTGTGCTCGTCGATCTTTCCGACGAGGACATGGCTATGCTGGCGCTGGTCGAAAACGTCGTGCGGGACGACCTTACTGACTATGAGATCTCACGCTCGATACGAGGCACGGAAAAGGAATTTCCGAACCGGAAGCGTATGGCGGAGGCTCTGGGTATCTCGCGTGGCGAGCTGTATCGGTACTTGGCGTTTGCCGAGTTGCCGGAATTTGTTTTGAAAGATTTGGAAGCTCAGCCTCGGATTCTCGGTGCGAATGCGGCGCAGGAAGTGGTGGCGTCACTTAGAAATCGCGACGGGAAAGCTTCTGAGATCGCACAGAGCCTATGGCAAAAGGTTGTCGATGGCGAACTTGACCAGACTAAGCTCGGTCGTGCGATCAAGCAAGCATTGGACCATGAAGGTAAATCGAACGCAGTAAGCGATCGAAGCATCGAGAAAATTTTTGCGGGGAAAACCCAAGCCGGTTCGATTACGAAGGACGCGGGTGGGTTCTCGGTCAAGATTAAAACAGGCATGCTCACGGACGAGCAGGAACAACAGATCCGAGGGCTCATAGGTCAATTCTTTTCATCGAACAGCTAGGAAGCCAGAGCACCGCAGCCCGCGAAAGCGGGCTTTTTTGTGTCTCTAGTAGAGACACGGTGTCGTGCAAGCGAACGGTGTCTCTATTAGAGACACGGACACTGCGGTTAGAAGTAAATGCCAGGGTGACTATTCCAATCGAGGCTTTTCATCGAACAGCTAGGACACCAGCGCACAGCAGCCCGCGAAAGCGGGCTTTTTTGTGTCTCTAGTAGAGACACGGTGTCGTGTTCCTGGAGCCAACTACGGTGTCTCTATTAGAGACACCCACACTGCAGCGACGAGTGCGTGCTGAGACTAGTGCTCCGATCGAGGCTTTTCATCGAACAGATTAGGACGTCGCGAACGTGTCTAGTAGAGACACAGTCGCCGTGTTCTTCGAGCGAACTGCGATGTCTCTATTAGAGACACGAACACTGCAGCGATGAGTATGCCGGGACTAGTGCTCAGATCGAGGCACAAACGCGGCACAAACGCGGCACCACCAATCCGCTCCTCAGGCGTAGCGAGCCTTGGAGGCACGATCGGGGCCGCAATGTGCCTCGATCGGATCACTTTATATACTGAATGTGCGTCACGCGCCCGAGATCAGCAGGCGTCAGATAGCCGGCGCGGCGTCGCGGGGCAAACTTTTGTTCTTCAACGGGGAGGGGCAACATTTGAACTGACCCGGTCCCTACCCGATCTGGCGACCACACATATAGACGCTGCGGCTTCGAACGTCGTCCTAATGCGGGCGCAAAGCCACTGGGCTGACCGCGACAGCGGGCTCACTTAACCGTCTACCGACAACGCAAACTGAGCCATCGAAGCCGGTTCCCGAAGCGCGTGTCCACGCATCGTGCGCCTGCGGAAGTCCCTTGCAGCGAGGCAGAAAAGAGGGCTGAGCCGATTGCGGATGCATGGCTGTCGGCACAACCGCAGTCGCGGAATTTAGCTCTGCCCCCGGGCTCAGACCTTCTTTGTGGATCCTTTCCGACGGGCGTAGTACTCGCCGAGTTCGCGCATCATTCGCTGTTTTTCGGCTTGAACGTAGATCGAAGTCGTCTGCATCGATTCGTGGCCCAGCGTCTTCTGGACCACGTCGAGTGGTACGTCATCAGCGACGGCCTGCGTGCCGAACGTGTGCCGAAACGCATGAGGGGACGCCTGGTCTAGTTGAGCGATGTCTTCGACGGTCAAATTGTCCATTTCCACCGTGAGGTGCTGTCTAACCCATGCTGCGAGATCATTGAGCCTATTCACCGAATACGGTTGCTCGGTCGCTGGCGTATGTTTCTTGAGCGCACGGGGGGTACTCGGGATCACGGTCGGAGCGAGTAAAGGAGCAGAGTCGAGTGGGGCGTCAAAGTCGCGGCCTCGGTCCTGCCAATGTACCCGGAGCGCGGCGACCGTCGCCAAGCTGGCGGGTACCGTCCGCTCCTTCTTGCGCTTACCGATGACGGTCAATTCCCAGACCGGTTCGCCGGCAGGACCGAACGTGGAAGGGCGCATCTTCTCTCGCATAGCAAAGGCGACCTCCTCGCGGCGCAGACCGGAATCGCCCATCAGCAGTAGGAGAACGCGCACGGCGCGCCAGCGCTTCGCCTTGACCGGGAGGCATTGGAGATCGACGTGGATTCGCACGCGATTCCACAGATCTGCGGACAGGGCGCGCTCGATTTGCATTTCGTTTTGCCGCTCGACCACGATCGGATCTTGACGGCTTTCCACGGATTGCCCGCCAGATAACGGACGTCGACGAGCCAACTGAACGTCGCCCGCAGCGCGCGTACGGCGTACTTTTGCGACTCGGCGGACAACCCTTCCGCAGCGAAGGGCTTCCAACGAGACGATTCGCGGCTCGCGCGCGGCCCGACGAAAGCAGGGGAGGGCGCCTTCAGGAAATCCTTGTAGGCCTCGCAGTCGTCCACCAGCAGCGAACTCCTGGCCTTGCCCCGGATGCAGACACACCACAGTAGGAAGCGCTCCAGTTCCTTGGTGTAGGCGCGCAGGGTTTTGGGCTGCTCGCGGTATTGATGCAGGTACGCGCGCACGGCCTCGAGGTCGTGCCGGGCCGCGACGTAGCAGAAGGCCGCCGAGCGGTTGGCACCATCGGCGCCGGAGAGCTCGCGCCGGAGACTCACGCGCTCGAGCGGCGCGAGCATGGACCCCCCGCCGTCGATCAGCACGAGTTGGTCGGCGGACGCGGCGAGCGGGTCGTCGAGGTCAACGTCCGCTGCGACGCGCAGCCGTAATGAGGCTTCGTGTGTGCGCAGCCAAGCCACAATCGTGCGTGCACGACCGACACCGATGCGGGGCACCGAGCGCCACCAGGCGCCGCCGCGGCGATTGCAAAAATCGACCAGGTCACGGAGGGTGCGCAGATTCTGGCTTTTTAATCGCTGCGCCACGAGCGGCCGAAACCACACGCCAATGCCGTGATCTGGGGCAGGGGAGGCCACCGCGAGCTTAGCTGCGGCCCCGACCATTTTGAGGGACACGGCGGCGAGTCGCGCGCTGCCATGGCGCTTGATCGACGCCCGCAAATGGTCGGCTAGGACCGACGAGCCGTGCTCGATGGCGAGCTTCACGAGCGCGTCGTGCATCTCGCGCAGATAGTGCTCCATTGCCGCCGGCGTCGATGCGAAGGTGTCGTCGTAAGGATCAAAATACATCCGTGCGATCGTGGCGGCAGGGATGCGTTGGACGTACGCGCGCAGGGGATGAAATCCTTCTGGGGGTACTGACGCGAGCGGGCGTCCGACGAAGTAAAGCTTGTACCGGCCGGGGTAGTCCCTAACCAACAGAGAGGCAAGCCGACCCCGCAGCACATACATATTTCGCTTCGTCGGCTTCGGAGGGAAAGTTTGGAAATTCCGTCGTGCGGAAGAGATTGTTGGAAATTCCGGCGTCAGATGATGCTTCCAACACAAAACGCGTGGAACATCTCGCAAACGAACTTAAACGTTGTAACGTGTTGTTTTTAAACGATATTCTACAGTTTCGCCGATCATGTTCCACGCGGCTGAACCCTAGGACACACTTTTCGGTGGCAAAAGCTCGGCTCAGCGCGGTTTTATGTTTCGCTTCGTCGCCTTCGGAGGGAAGGTTTGGAAATTCCGTTATGTGGAAGCGATTGTTTGAAATCCGGCGTCAGATGATGCTTCCAACGCAAAACGCGTGGAACATCTCGCAAACTAACTTAAACGTTGTAACTCGTTGTTTTTAAATAATATTCTACGGTTTCGCCGCTCATGTTCCACGCGGCTGAACCCTGGGACCCGCTTTTCGGTGGCAAAAAGCCCGGCTCAGCGCGGTTTTCTCAGCGCAACCTGCTGGGACGCTCATTTGTATTGCGCGATACGTATTTTGTATTGACGTCCTTAGGCCTCGAACCTTGAGTCTCGCCCTCATCAAATTTGCCGGCGCTCGTTCATGTACTAAAACGTATGCATGGCTTTGCTTTTGGGAGGGCGCGATGCTTTCACCACGGTTCCGAAGACCGGCAACGGACGCCCGGCCATATGGCGCGCATCGATTTGACGTATACGGGCCCAAGGTCGGACGGCGGCTGACGCTGTTTGGTCGCAGTGCGCTACAGCTTTGGCTGCGGCTTGAGTTTGACCCACAAGTGGTTACGTATTGCGCGCGGCCGTTGCTCGTGCCCGAGGCGAGGAGGGCGCGGCCCGTGGACTTTTGGGTTTGCACAGAGCAAGCGGAGCAGTTGCATTTGGTCTTGCGATCGTCCGAGGCGACGATTCGCCGATTGGCGTCAGCTAACGGACGCGATCGAAGCAGAACTGGACAAGCGCAATGTCCCGTATCCGAAGATCCTTTGGTGACGGTTGAAGAGCGGAGGCATGGACGAACCCAACGAATATCCGACAGAGAATTCTGAACAGCACTACGTGCATTCGGTGCTGCGTGAGCGGATTGTCGAGCACGTGTTCGTTGGCGACGTGCTGCGGCGCCTCTGGCAGCGCGGCGTCACGGATCTCGAGCTGCTGCGCTCCGAATACGATGCGGGCGGCTATGACCGTTCCCAAGGTATTGCTACAAGCCTATCAACCAAGGTGCTCCTCGAATGAGCTAGACAGCAACTTTTCGATCACGGCATCGTCGAGGTCTCTGACTTCGATGCCCTGTGCTCGGCATATGACGTCCAGCGCTTCGGCGACAGATCTGATCACGTCGGCGGTTCGGGGTTTCGGTGTGTTCAGGGTTGTCATGGGGCATCCAGTGTCGCGGTCTACTCGGCAGGCTGAAAAAAGCCCGCACGGTCGCACGGGGCCAGCGGGCCAAACGCTGCTTACTTCTGCCTCGTGGAGAGGCAAAACCACTCTACCAGCAATGCCCCTTAATGGCATGAAGGGTGGCGCCCCGTAAGGAATTGACACTGTGCTGGCGGGGGCAGTGCTGGGAGGGTGGCAATTTGAAACCTGCCTGAAGTGTTAATTCCCCTTATATGCATTACAGCGGAGTCGTTTTAAGTGATTTTGTGTGCCCCAGAACAGGGAACTGCGCCGTGCCAACGAGATTCTGAAGCTGGCTTGGTGTGCAGCAGCGTGGCCTCAACGTCCTCGATGATTTGCTCGATGCGACGCTTGACCACGGGCTCGGTGGAGGCTTCGCGCTCAAGCATTGCAGCGCCTTCTGCCAGTTGAGCTGCAAGCCACATAAACAGCCCAACGCCGGGGCCGCCATAGTGCTCCGTTTCTTCCGGGAGCAGCACCCGAAAATACATGCCGAGCCGATTCGGCGCATTTTACGGCGTGGCGTCGTAGGCTGGGTCGTGGCCAAGAAAGATCTCTCCCATGCGCCGCGCGTCTACCTCAATCAGTGCGAGCGGCTCGCGTGCGCCAGGCTCTCCCGTGCGGAATGCGGCGCGGGTATCGAAAACGCGCTTGGCGAACTGCCTGCCGAGCGCGTCGACCACGGCGGGGTCGGCCAGCGATGGCCGTTCATCCCGAACAACCTCGACATCGGACAGATCCATTGCAGCTCCGGTCTCAAAAAAGGAGATAGGTAAATCAAGCGGTGACGCCTGCTTTCGCTCAGGTCCAGAAGTGCCGAAGCAGCGCGACGGCGACCACGATGGCGACGCCGACCGCGTACAGCCTGCGCGTCATGCGGCGCTCAAATAGTTGCAGCCGGCATTCGAAGGATTCGAGTTGGGGATCCATCACTTATCCGTATCGCGCAGCGCGCGAAAGATTGAATTCGCCTCGTCCCAGCCCGCCATGTAGGCGTCGGCCTGCGCCATGCCAAGGACGTACGGCATATCGAGCGCGACGCCGTTGACGCGCTTCTCCAGCATCGCGCGCCCGCCCGCCTTGTATTCGGCGCTGCGTGGGTCGCGGCCGGGCGCGAAGGCCTTTGTCATAAGCTCGTCGACGGTGGGTTTCGTTGTCATCGTGCGTGCGCCGCTTCGTGAATCGCGGCACCGCGCAGTTCTCGGGCTGCGATCTGCTCTTCGGCGTGTTCGATGATCAAAGGAAAAGGTCTGCGTGGACGTGGAAGCGTTTCG
The DNA here is from genome assembly GCF_902859895.1 of Pararobbsia alpina. Classification (GTDB taxonomy): domain Bacteria; phylum Pseudomonadota; class Gammaproteobacteria; order Burkholderiales; family Burkholderiaceae; genus Pararobbsia; species Pararobbsia alpina. The sequence continues at coordinate 3,709 of NZ_CADIKM010000071.1, read as the reverse complement.
CGAGCCGCTTGGCGACGTCCCTGCTGATGACCCGCTTGCCGCTCAGGATCTCGGAGATACGGTTTTGCGGAGCGCAGTCGTCAAGATCGACCTGGGTCAGGTTGTTCTGCTCCATAAGGAAGCGCAGCACTTCACGCGGCTCCGCGTCGGGGATCTCAACGTGTTCGTCTTCGTAGGCCTTCACCTGCGTGGCGATCAGGTCCAGTACTTCGGCAAGCGGGTGCGCTTCGTCGTCGCCGACTTCGTTAAGCAGCTCGTCGATGTACGCGATGGCCTTCGCGTAGTCGGCCTCGGTGCGCACGGCCGTCGCGCTGCCGATCAGTTCCTTGAACGGCATCCATGCCTTCAGGATGGCGCTCGGTTCTGCGATGGCATTCATCATTTTTTCTCCTTCCATTTGCCGGTGTCGTACTCGGCATGCGTCAAGACGTTTCGGACAAACACCTTGTGCGTGTTGTAGTGAATCGCGGCGATCAGTCGATACTTGTTGCCGCCGATATCAAAGACCATGTGTGGCTTCACGTAGTCGGCAGCGCCGAACGTCATCTTAAGGTCGTTGAGGTCCTTAAAGTCCTTGTCCTGCATCACCCTGAGCCAAGCCCGTAGCGGCGGCTCCGCGTCCGGGTGCTTCGTCCAGAACGCTATGAGGGGCGGCTTCGAAATTATGTGCATGCCTCCACTATATCCCAAATTGGGATGTCTGCAAACAGGCCCCCGGATTCCCTGCCTTTCGCCTATCATTCCACCGTTTCGCTACCGTTCCTCAACCGTTTCGACCTCTGAACACCACCGGATGCCAACGTGATCATTACATGTGGAAATACGAAAGGGGGCGTCGGAAAGTCGACGCTCGCGGTGCAACTCGCCCTCGGGCTCCACTTGGCCGGCGACTCGGTCTGGTTTGTCGACGGTGACAAGCAAGGGAACGGCATCGGCGCCATGACGCTGCGCACCGATCGCCAGCTCCCTACCCTGCCCTCCTCCTCCTACGTGGACGGCAAGACGCTCCGCGCTCAGGTGATGCTCCAAGCCAAGCAGTTCGCGCATACGGTCATCGACGTCGGCGGACGCGACACAGGTGCTTTGCGGGCGGCCCTCCTGTGTTCCGATATCGTTTTGATCCCGTTTCAGCCCCGTGCGTTCGACACGTGGGCGCTTGCCGACGTGGCGGCCGTGATCGACGAGGCGAACGGCACGCGCGCGACGCCGGTCCTAGCGCTGGCCGTCCTGAATTGCGCGGACCCGGTTGGATCGGACAATGCGGACGCAATCGAGGCCACGCAGGAATTCCCGCAGATGGAGTTGCTGCAGCTCACGCCTGAGCGCGCCGGGATCGGTCGCCGCAAAGCGATATCGCACGCGAGCGCAACCGGCCTGCACGTATCCGAGTACAAGCCCCGCGATGAGCAGGCGATCAACGAAATCGACACCCTCATATCGGTATTGAAACACCGGTTGGACGGTATCGCTTATCAATCGAATTGAGGGGGTAGGTTATGGCATTGCAGAAGCGCCCAAACCTCGCGCCGTTGGCGAAAGATCCAGCCGATGCGTTCATTGAAGGTGCGCACGACACCGTAGGCAAACCGCCGCGGCAGGTTCGCGAAAAAAAGCAAAAGATATCTGTCGAGCTCTATCCAGATCTGTTGGCCGACGTCGACGCCTTGACGCGCCAACTCCACATGAGCCGCGCCGCGGTGATCTCGATGGCGTGCTCGGAACTGGTGGCGGCGAAGCTGAAGCGCTAGCGCGCGCCGGTGGCTGGAGCCCTCGATACGGTGCCGTTCCGATATCGATTTGAGGGCGACTCACCTTCGTTCGCATACGCTGAGCTATGCGTGCGCGTCGATAAGAGTCGCAGCGCCTCCGGCCACGACAGCGATTACTTCATCGTCAAAGGGCAGTGAAAAATGGCTATACGCATGAATCCGGAAGACCGGAAAGCGCAGATCTTGGAAGCTGCTCTCAAGGTCGCTCGAGAGATAGGCGACTACAAGGTCACGCGAGAACTTGTCGCGAAGGAAGCGGGCGTGGCACCAGGCCTGGTATCACGCTACTTTTCGGACATGGCGACCCTTCAGGATGAGATTGTCATTCAGGCAGCCAAAAACCGGGACATCCGCATCATCACGGTGGGTCTGCTCGACCGCCATCCCTGCCGCGCGCGCGATTGCGGATGAAGTAAAGGACGACGTGTTGGCACACCTGTTCCGATGAGCAGGAACCTCTAGAGATCCAGGCTCGACCCGCGCTGGTGTTGTCACGGGGATCGTGGGTATTCTCGGCTTCCTTCGTGTTCGTGCCGCCTTCATTCTGGCCGCCGTGGCGTTCTTCGCCTTCGGCGTCAATAAGCGATCAGTTGGTTTTGGCACGACCCGGTCGGAGAAGGCTGGGGTTTTCTTGCCTTTGGTTCGTGGATATGGCGCTGAAGCTCAGCGGTCGAAACACTACCGTTTAGGAAGCGTTTCGATATCGTCTAGAGGGTGCTTTGCCGTCGCTTCGCTACCTAAAAGCATTTCTCGCCGGCCACGACCGCTGCATCATTCCAATCAAGCCTGAGCACATCGACGCCTGGCTCAATCCTGAGCCGAAGCACCTGGCAGCTCAGTACGCGGTCCCCCGATGACCGCAATCAGCCTTACTACGAGTACCGGCTGGCGGCCTAATTGTGTGTCCCGCAATACGGGAAATGCGATGACACTATCGAAACGAAGCTGAAACGATATCGTTTAGATGGTGACCGCGACCATCTGTAGCAACGACGAAAAGACGACGCGTTCATCCGTCAGCCTGGAGAACCCAGCAATTTCTTCAAACCCGAACCGGATTCGCAGCCACCATCGGAGCTAAGGCGGGCGAGGTTGTGGACGAAAATATGCTCGATAACCTTGAGTGTCTTAAGTGCGGCTACACCTTTTCATCATGAGTTTAATTGAAGTCTGAGGTTGGTGAACGACTCCGGAATGCCGACATATGGGACCGTCGGCATTGAAACGACGATAGAGGTCGGTAGGCTGGTCGTGCCTTCTGACAAATTCCCGGTTAGCCTGACACGGGTTGATGCGGCCATGAGGAAATGATATCGAAACGGTGCGGGACCGATATCGTTTCGGAGGTGGAATGCCTGCGTTTACCACGGAAATGGGGGTGCGGGGCTTTCCGGCTGGCCAGTGGAAATGACGGGGCAGGGCGCGTCAGGCGGCTGGAATCGACCTCAGGGCGCGCTGGGCACCAACGCGGACCACATGCACAAGGTCGTTCTCGTCGATCCGCCATGAAACGAGAAAATCCTCTTTCACCAGTTCGGTGAGCGCTTTTTTCAACGTGACCCGGAAGTGCGACATGGCCTTAGCCTTGGACCCGCATTGCTGATGGATGATGCGACCTTGTGGACGAACGGCACCGCATGCGTGTGGTAGTAGCTGTGCAGCCACTTCGCGAGCTCGGATTTAAGCGCGAGGCGCTGCGACCGGGCCACTCGCGTGTAGTCGTCGTGACTGAACAGGCGCACTATCTCCGGCTCGATGTAGGCCGTCCATCGCGTGCGGCCGTCCGGCCCAGCTTCGCCCGCGTCTTTCCAGATAAATTTTCGAACCAACGTAAGCGTCCACCCAAGGCATCTACCCCGACGTGAGCACGATCGACATGCTGTCGAATTTTTGGCGGAGCATGTTGATGGAAAACAAGGAAGTCGTGACGGTCACCCCGC
>NZ_CADIKM010000070.1 GCF_902859895.1 Pararobbsia alpina | reverse complement strand
CATCTCCCCCTATGTCCCGGCCGGAACCATCGACCATTCGCAATATGACCATACGTCGATATTGAAAACTGTCGATAACGTGCTTGGACTGAATGGCTCACTGAATCTCACGGCCCGCGTGCGCGCCGCCGCCGATTTTTCGAAGATGCTGGCATTGCCCGTCGCCCGGTCCGATATCCCGAAGTGTCCGTCGCCTATGGTCGCCGGAAATGTGCGTCCATCGAGCGCCGGTACGCCGCGTGCTAAAGACCCCTTCCTGCCGCTCTATGCGCATCGGTAGGACGCCGATTGTATCGCCCGTCCTCAGGTGGTTCAGGGGGGCAATACTCTGTCGTCATGTCGGAGTTCCACCACGGGTGACCTGTATCCGCTTGCGGAGTGAAAATCGTCAGTGCTTTTGACGGTGTCCCGCGAGTTCATCGAGTATTGGACATTCTGGCCGCGAGTCGCCCCGACAGTGCGAAGCTAGATACTCCAAGGTCTCCTTCATCGCCGTCGTCTCCCGAATCCGCCGGTCAAGTTCCGCAATGTGCTCCGTCGCCAGGCGCTTGACCTCGCTGCTGGGTCGGCTTCGGTTCTGCCAGAGTTCCAGCAGGAGCTCGATTTGTTTCATCGAGAAGCCAAGCCGCCGCGTTTGCTTCACAAAGCGCAGTATTTCGATATCGGTCGAGCCGTACGCACGGTAGTTCGACCCGGTACGGCCTGCAGGCTTGATAAGCCCAGTCTGCTCGTAATGGCGAATCATCTTCGCCGACATGCCGGATGCTTTCGCTGCTTCGCCGATGTTCATCTCGGCCCCCTTTGTCTGGCCGGCCAACCTGCCGTGTATCCGTATTTTTAGACCTTCCCAAATGGTAAGGTCAAGCGGCGCTCGACGGCAGACCGATGTCCGCCGTCGAGTCACGGTATCGCTTCCGCCTGACTGCGAACGCGAAAAAATTTCTCCACCGGAAAGACCGCAACGACTCCGTCACCGATTGCGCCGATATGTGCGGTATCGATGATGGTCTTCACGAGCGTATCGACGTTTTCAGCCTGCGCAAAGATTTCAATCTTGACGTGCTCCGTCGTCCAGTCGTCGGCGAAGAGATTCGGGTGCGCACCAAATCCTCGTACTCTCGTTACGGTCACGCCATGGATGTGGATAGCACCAAGTTTCCTCTCCAGGCTTTCCACTACATCAGGCCTGACAATGGCCACAACGCATTTCAGGTCCATGTCGTCCTCCAGCGGTTGATTGTTAGCGAAACCGTCTCCTGCTAGCCATTTGGTGCCCACTTCGAATCCGCGGCGGCCTGAATCTTCCCGGCATCCTGAACTCCGGCTTGTGTCATCTCGTACGCAATCTCGGCGGTACCCTGGCAAACCGGACACGTCACTGCCATCTGGTCTTCGAAGCATTGGAGATTGGAACGGTGCACGCCACGATTTTCGCAACCGCACCAGCAATAGAGCTTGTTGAGCGTCGCAGGAATCTGCGTCGCAACCCAATAGGCATGCCGAATGTCCTTGTCGGCAAATTGATTCGGGTTCAGGACGTGTGAGGCATCCGAACGACCGCTGGGAATGATGCGCAGTCCGTCGGGACGTAACATCCCCACATGCCACGCAGTTGCCGGATGCGCCCGCTCTTGCAAACCCGCTTTCCCGGTCGCAGAACTGATTGCCCAGTGCTGCGCGAAGAGCGGTCCCAAAACCACCACCGCAGGCACGGCAAGGATGAGCCCGAGCAGGGGCACGACGCGACGCCATGTGGCCCGGGTGCGTACCTGGGAGCGCGACTGAGGCACCTTTTCCTTGTGTATCCGATTTCTCATTGCAACTCTCCTTTTCCACAGTCCAGCGCTATCGCCAGAGACGCATCGCCTCACTGCAAGACCACACGCCGTGCATCATGCTTACGTGCATCACAGCCATGCCGACGATGCCGAGCACAGCGATGAGGCCAATGGCGGCGAAGATAGCGATGATGAAGTTGAGTATCCGAGCGTTGCCGAACATGTCTCTGTTGCATCATTCGCGGAGCGGCACGACGGGAAGCGAGGTCGTGCTGCTCCGTGCGGTTTGGATATGTCTCGCGAGAATCAGGTCATGATTTCTGCTCCCTCGCCGTTTCGTCCAGCCTGTTGGGCTTCTCGGCACCCCACCGCATCCCTCGCATCATGAACAGCATCGACAACGGGCACGCCAGCGAGCAGGCGACCAGGATGAATGTTGTCAGGGCCCCTCTGAACTGGGGTAGTACCCAGTATCCGACGGCGAGAAGCAGCGCAAGAGCAAGCGCAATCGTCAACATCGTCTTCATATTGCATTTCACAGTTGAATCCTTACGAAGTTGGACTGAAATGTTCGTGTTCGAGAGACGAGGTCATTACTTCGATGGCGCCGTTCCAGCCTGGTCGGCATACTTGAGCATGATGTCGCCCATTGCCCGCATCATTTCGCCATGCATGCGCATCGCGGTTTTCGGGTCCATGCCCATATTGCCGCCCATCATTGGACAGTTGCCCATCATGCCGCCGCCCATTCCTCCCATTCCCATCATGGAAGAGCCGTGTTCTCGAGTTTGCGCTGGTGAGCCAGGGTTGTTGTCCGTAGCACCGGCCGCCATGACGGAAGTGCCTGTGGTCAATAGGAGTGCAAACAGCGCTGCTGCTCGTAGAAATTTCGTGGACATATAATTCTCCGGATTCGGTTTAATCGTGTCACTGAGAAAGCAGTTTCTGACGCTCGGGTCGAGTTCATCGCGTTCGTGGCAGACGTGCGCAAGCCACGGTGCGAAACCGTTCGAACCTGGTCGATGAGGGAGTTACAGCGAGCGCGGCGGAGGTGACGGCAGTTCGGGGATGAACTGTTCTGTGAAAGCGCGGGCGACAGCCCGATAGACATGCGAGGAAGGTACAACGATAACGGCGTACGTCACGGGTATGGCAGGCACGCCGCAGACGAGGCCGCCCATGCCCTGACATGCAGGCTGGGAGCTCATGGTGTGGTGTTTTGCACCGTGCTCGCACGTCACTATGTCCGACACGTCTGAGGCTTTCACCTGCTGATGCGCGGCTACGGACGACACCATTGGACAAAGCGCCGCCTGCGCCGGGTAGCCGAGCAATGGCAACCACGCAATCAGAAAGCACGCGACGAGTTTGGCCCAGACTTTCATAGATTTCCAGTAAAGGCGCTGCCGCCGCACATCGCCACGACTCGCCGTCGAACTTGGGTGCAGGTTCACGTCACTTCCCCCATTGCTTTAGATGCGCGAGGAACCCATCGGCGGCCACGAATCCCGCGAGTTGGGCATCGGGCTGCTGCCGCCCATTCCGGTCATAGAAAATCAGGGCCGGCGGCCCGAAAAGCCCAAAGCGCCGCAGCATCGCCGTATCCTCTGCGGTGTTCTTCGTCACATCAATGCGCAGCAGCTTCCAATGCACGAATTCGCGGACCACGCGCGGGTCGGTGAACGTAAAGCGCTCGAGTTCCTTGCAGCTGATGCACCAGTCAGCATAGAAGTCGACCATCACCGGTTGGCCGCCCGCTGCCTTGAGCGCCTGGTCCAGTTCGGCATTGGTGCGTACCGTCTGAAACAGCACGGTCGGATTCGCATCCGCGCTGCCACTTGCGGATGACGACGCGCGCATCACGCCACCGAGTGGCTCCAGAACGTCGAAGTTGCCCGATGCAACACCAATGAATTCAGCGACTCCCGCAACCAGCAGCAATACGCCGAGCGCCTTTCCCACACGGGAAATAACGGGAGCATCGGTCGGTAACGGGTCAATAGCCCGGAGCATCATGCCGCAGCTGGTCAGCAACAGCGCGACCAGTACCATTAGCAGCCAACCTGGGAGCAGCGAATATACAAACCACAACGCGGCGGCGAGAAGCATGACGCCAAGCGTGTTTTGAATCACAACCATCCACCGGCCGGACTTCGGAAGAGCGTGCGCACCGAACGTACCGACCGCCAGTAGCGGAAGGCCTATTCCGATGGCCATCACGTACAGCGCCAGTGCTCCACCGAGAACGTCGTGACTGTTCGCGATATAGAGCAACGCGCCTGCCAGCACAGGCGTGGAGCACGGTCCGACAATCAGCGCGGATAGCATGCCCATCACGAACACCGGAAAGACTCGCCCACCCGGCAGGCGATTGCTCCACACCGTGATTCTGGTTTGCCAACTGGCCGGCATTTGCAACCGGAATAGGCCAAACATGCCCAGAGCGAAGAGCACCATCAGTACACCGAACGCGGCCAGCACCCACGGCTTTTGTGTCACGGCCGCCAGCGGGATGCCGATGAGTGCGGCAACGGTGCCGGCGACCGCGTAGGTAATGGCGAGCCCTTGCACGTACGCGAACGACAGCGCGAAGCCGCGCCTTAGGGACAACCGCTCGCGCCCGCTTATGACGGCCGTCACGATGGGGATGAGCGGATACATGCACACCGTGCCTGCTATCATCAGGCCGGCGAACAGAAACCCCAGGAGTTCGGGCAAGGAAATACCATTCGCAGGATGCAGGTTGAGACCAGATGGCGTGGATGACGGGCTCTCGCCAACGCTCGGGAATTCGGCGACGCCAGATGCAGCGTTATTCCCTGTCCCGACGAGCGTGACGGACCCGTCGGATGCCACCCGATAGCCTCGCGTCTGCGGTGGATAGCAAACCCCCGCGTCCGCGCACCCCTGCGATGTGACGGACAGGAGGACGCTGCTCGCTATGGGACGAGGCAAGGGAATGTGGATTTGCACCGGTCGGTGGTAGACCGTGACCGTGCCGAATGTCGGGTCATTTTTCAGTTCGCCGGGCGGCATTTGGTCTGGCTTTATCGGTGTGCCGTCAGCAGCAAAGCTGAACCTGTCCCGGTACAGGTAGTAGCCGGGTTGTGTGTCGAAATCGAGCACGACCTGTTGCGGCGCACTGAGGGCGACCTTCAAGGGGAACGCCTGTTCAGGCGGCAGCAGGTCAGACTCGTCTACCGCATAGGCGGCCAGTGACATCAGCATAAACAGCACGCCGAGTGTGACGCGCAGCGCGCGGATGAGCGTGCCCTTCAGACGCAAAATGCCTCGCCGGAAAGTGATTGATGTCGTTCGCATCGCTGGCCTCTATCCATACAAGCCGAACTGCCAGCTCACCACGGCCGGTGAGCCGACCAGTACGGCGTCAGTACCTCCTCAAGACTGTTTTTCCAGCTTCACGATAGTCAGCGTGCCGTTGACGTTTTCGACACGAACCTTGACCTTGTCGCCCTCGTGAACCTGCTTGACCATCGCGGCATTCTTCGCCTTGAACGCCATCGTCATCGGCGGCATCCCGACGCTCTCCAGCGCGCCGTGCTTCAGCGTGACCATGCCGGTCTCAGCGTTGACCTTTTTGACCTCAGCGTCGGTGAGCGCCCTAGTGGACGACGCTTTGGACGCCGACGTGGACATGTTCATTCCGACCATGTCATTAGCTGCGAACGCGGGCGCAGCGACGAAGGCTGCAAGTGCGACAGATGCAACAATCAACTTCTTCATTGAATTCCTCCAGTTTGAGTAGTTGGCACTTTCATGCCGGAAGATACCCCGTGGGGGGGCCGCGCATGGTCGAGCTTTCGCGCGCGGCGGCGTTGCAGCAGAAACCATGCTGCAGGGATAACGAACATCGAAAGGATTGGCGCCGTGACCATGCCGCCGACCATCGGTGCAGCGATGCGCTGCATGACTTCGGAGCCAGCGCCATGGCCGACCATGATGGGTATAAGACCCGCCAACACGACTGCAACCGTCATTGCCTTGGGCCGCACACGCAAAACGGCGCCTTCGCGAATCGCATCGAACAGAAGCGCCTCGGTCAGTGGTTCACCTGCTTCCAGCCTGCGATTCAGCGCTCCCTTCAGGTACAGCAGCATCACGACGCCGAACTCAGCTGCGACGCCCGCAAGCGCGATGAATCCGACGGCGGTTGCAACAGATACCGCGTGACCGAGAATCCAGATGAGCCAGAAGCCGCCGACCAGGGCGAACGGCACGGTCGACATCAGTAGCAGGGCATCAGCCGCAGAGTTGAACGTCAGGAACAACAGCACGAAGATGACGACAAGCGTCAGGGGGATAACCGTGCGCAACTTCGCCGCCGCACGCTCCAGATATTCGAACTGTCCGGACCACGCAATCGAATAGCCCGGCGGAAGCGTGACCTTCTCCGCAACAACGCGTTGCATTGCCTTCACGGCCGACTGTAGGTCTGTGTTGCGAATATCCACGTAGACGTAACCCGAGAGTCGAGCGTTCTCGCTGCGAATCATCGGTGGACCATCGGCAATCGTAATGTGCGCGACATCGCCGAGCTGGATTTGTGCGCCACGGTCCGTGACAATTGGCAACTGACGCAGCTTTTCGAGCGAATCCCGGATTTCGCGTGGATAGCGAATGTTGATGGGGAATCGCTCACGGCCGGCAACGACCTCGCCGACGTTGTCACCGCCCACTGCTGAGGACACCACCGACTGGATGTCCGCCACGGCAAGCCCGTAACGTGCTGCCGCCAGCCGGTCGATGTCGACGTCAATGTACCGACCGCCGTTCAGGCGTTCGGCAAGCGCAGACGTAACGCCGGGCACGGCCTTGACGGCGGCTTCAACTTGCGCGGCGACCTTGTCGATTTGCGCCAGCTCGGGGCCCGAAATCTTGACCCCGACCGGCGTCTTGATGCCGGTCGACAGCATGTCCAGTCGATTGCGAATGGGCGGCACCCACACATTCGATAGCCCTGGAACCTTGACGGTCCGGTCGAGCTCATTGACCAGCTTCTCCGGCGTCATGCCGGGTCGCCACTGACTGCGTGGCTTGAACTGAATCGTGGTCTCGAACATCTCGAGCGGAGCCGGGTCAGTCGCAGTGTCGGCCCGGCCAGACTTGCCGAAGACGGTCTCCACCTCGGGAACCGTCTTGATGAGCCGGTCCGTCTGCTGCAACAGTTCACTCGCCTTTTCGGCCGAGATGCCAGGAAGCGCGGTCGGCATGTAGAGAAGGTCGCCTTCATCAAGCGGTGGCATGAATTCGCCGCCGAGCTGGGAAAGCGGAATCGCCGAAGCAGCGAGCGCGACCACCGCCAGGCCGATGGCAACCCACGGTCGACGCAGCGTCGCTTCCAGTAACGGCCGATACAGTCGAATCAGTACGCGGTTAATGGGGTTGGAGTTTTCATGCGGAATTCGGCCCCGGATGAGGTAGCCCATCAATATCGGAACCAGCGTTACCGACAGGCCAGCCGCAGCAGCGATTGTGTAGGTCTTGGTAAATGCCAGTGGCGAGAACAGCTTGCCTTCCTGTCCCTCTAGCGAAAACACCGGGATGAAAGACAGCGTGATGATAAGCAGCGAGAAGAACAGTGCGGGTCCCACCTCCGCTGCAGACGTCGCGACAAGTTCCCAGCGCTGTACCGTCGTGATTTGTTCGTCCGGATGCTCATGTTCGTACGCTTCGAGATGCTTGTGAGCGTTCTCAATCATCACAATGGCCGCGTCAATCATCGCGCCGATGGCAATCGCGATGCCTCCCAGAGACATGAGGTTCGCGTTGACACCCTGATAGCGCATCACGATGAAGGCGGCCAGCACGCCGAGTGGTAGCGATAGAATCGCGACGAATGCACTGCGCAGGTGGAACAGGAACACAGCGCAGACGAGCCCAACGATGATGAACTCCTCAATGAGCTTGTCCTTCAGGTTGTCTACGGCGCGCTCGATGAGCTGCGAACGGTCATAGGTCGTCACGACCTCGACACCAGCCGGCAGCGAACGCTTCAGGTCGGCCAGTTTCGCTTTCACCGCGTCGATGGTCGTCAGCGCGTTCTTGCCGGAACGCATGACGATGACGCCGCCTGCTACCTCTCCCTGGCCATTCAGCTCAGCGATGCCTCGACGCATCTCCGGCCCAATCTGAATGCGTGCAACGTCACCGAGCAGAACCGGCGTCCCCGCATCGTTTGTCCGTAGCACAACGTTGCGGAAGTCATCCAGGGAATGCAGGTAGCCGGAAGAGCGCACCATATATTCCGACTCGGCCATCTCTACCACCGAACCGCCCGACTCCTGATTGGCCTTGCCCAGTGCATCAGCCACCATCGCCTGCGTGATGCCGTACGCGCGAAGTTTGTCCGGGTCGAGGACGACCTGATACTGTTGAACCATGCCGCCAATGGACGCGACTTCGGAGACGTCCGGCACGGACTTCAGCTCGAACTTCAGAAACCAGTCATTCAGCGCGCGCAACTGTCCGAGGTCGTGTTGTCCGGTCCTGTCGACGAGTGCGTATTCGTACACCCAGCCGACGCCAGTTGCATCCGGTCCAAGCGAAACGGTCGCCCCCTGTGGCAGTCTGCTCTGCACCTGATTCAGATACTCGAGCACGCGCGAACGCGCCCAATACTGGTCAGTCTTGTCGTCGAACAGCACGTAGACAAATGCATCGCCGAACGAGGAATAGGCCCGGATGGTTTTTGCGCCTGGCACGCCCAGCAGCGTCGTGGTGAGCGGATACGTGACCTGGTCCTCGATGACTTGCGGTGCCTTGCCCGGATACGATGCTTTGATAATGACCTGCGTGTCGGACAGGTCGGGCAGCGCATCAAGCGGCGTTTGCGTGACCGAATAGACGCCCCAGGCCGTGACGAGCACGGTCGCGAGCAGCACTAGAAAACGGTTGTGGATAGACCACCTTATGAGGTGCGCAATCATTGGACGCCTCCGACCGGTTCAACCTTCGTCAGCTGGTAGCCATTGTCAGATTGCTTAAACACAAAATGCACAGTGTCGCCAGGCTTCACATCGGGAAACGCCGTCGGCGACGGTTTGCCGAAAGACATCGTCATCGCGCCCCAGCTTAGGGCCGGAACCGGTTGATGTGAGAACGTGATGTCCTCAGCCGTAACCTTCTCTACCTTGCCGGTCGTCTCGTAGGTTTGGGCTGCAGCCGACGCGGGCGCGGGCGCGGGCGCGGGCGCAGGAGCGCCTGGACCCGGGCCTGCGCCGCCTTCGAGCCGTGGCAGAATCGATTTCAGACTGGCTTCTGAGTCAATCAGGAACTGGCCTGACGCGACGACCTGCTCACCATCGTTCAGGCCGTTTAACACCTCGGTTTCATTGCCGACATCGTTGCCGACGGTGACAGATACGGGCTGCAGCCTCCCGTCGCTGTTCCTGGCGATGACCACGGAGCGCTTGCCCGTAGTGATGACCGCCTCGGACGGAACGAGCAGCCGCGAGACCGCCTTCTGTCCGCCGACGCGCACACGCATCAGCATTCCCGGCGTCAGCCTGAGCGCTGCATTGTCGATTTCGAGGCGTGCCTGCAGTGTGCGGCTGCTGGTGCTGATGCCGGGCAGGATTTCGCGAATATGCCCCTTGAAGTGCTGGGTCGGGTCACCCGCGAACGTCGCATCCACCGTCATGCCGGGCTGCACGCTCAGTGCAAGCGCCTCGGGTATTTCAACAATGAGCCACAGCTTTGAGAGACCGGCGACTTTGGCGAGTGTCTGTCCTGGTGCCACCATCGCACCCTCTCTGACATTCAGTTCGCTGATGACACCTGTTTCCCGCGACGACAGAACGACATGGGTCTGTGCCTTTCCGGTCCGGTTGAGGTTTGCGACGACACCGTCCGGAATCGACAGCGTGCGCATACGCACACGAGACGCTTCGAGCATGCTGCTGTCCATACCGCTGCGCTTGAGCGCGAGATACTCTTCCTGCGGCGCCAGCCAGTCGGGTACGAACAGCGATGCAATCGGCGCCCCCTTCGCAATCCGCTGCATCGGCGCACTTGCGTATAGGTGGTCGATGTAGCCCGTCACCCGGGACTGCACGACGTCCGAGCGCGATTCGTCGAATTGCGTGGTGCCGACGGCATCGAACCCTTCCGTGGTTTCCTGCCGGCGCACGGTCGCGTAGCGAATGCCCAGATTCTGCTGTAGCCCTGGGTCAATCTTGATGCCACTCGCGCCTCCCTCATCGGCATAGACCGGCTCGAGCTGCATGTCCATGAAGGGCGACTTGCCGGGTTTGTCGAAGTGCTGGTTAGGGACCATCGGGTCGTGCCAGTACAGCACCTTGCGACCGGTCTTCGGGTCGATTTTGTCGCCCGATGTCGACGTCATGGCTGAGGAGGCGGAGCCGGTCGCCGTAGCGCGATACGTGCCAGCGAGATAGCCGACACCTAACAACGCCGTTGCTCCAAACACCACAAGGGCTGTGCGTGCCAGTTGTTTCTTTTGCATGCTGTTCTCCTTCACTGACTCACAGCCATGGATGCGGGCACGACCTGATATTCGAGCTGGGCCCAGGTCTGGGATACGTCTCGCTGCAGGTCGAGCACCTGAAGTTCAGCTTCGAGTTGGGCGCGTCTGGCGGCGAAAGTATCTGCAAGCGAGCCAGTGCCTGCCTTGTACGCGGCAGCCGCAAGTTGGACGCGCTGGTCCGCCGCTGGCAGCAAATCCTGATTGAGTCTTGCGATACGCTCCCGGCCACTGGCAAGGGTCGCTGACAGGTTCTGGACATCGGCTTCGACCTGGCGTTGTATGTCCTCGTACGTCAGGCGCGCTTTCGTACCGAGTTCCCCTTTTTCAGCAACGTCCCGGTCCTCGACGTTCTTGCGGTTAAGTGGCAGCGGAATAGTGACGCCGACGGACACAAATCTCGAAGAGCCGCCTCCCTGAAGATAGGAGACGTTCCATGTCCAGTTCGTACTGCGGTTGCTGTTGGCGACGGCCGTATCGGCGTCCGCGAGCTTGATGTCTGCCATTGCGGAAATCAGCGCCGGCTCCACTTCGGTGAGCTGGTCGGGTGGAAGTGAGGCAACTACGGATTGCGGTGCGGGTGGCTCACCGCTTACGTCGGTGACCGTACTGGCGGTCCATCGCGACAGGCTGATGAGTGCCGTCCGCAAAGTCTGCTGAGCCTTTAGTAGCTGGTCCTGTGTTTGCGCCAGCATCACCTGGGCCTGAGTCACATCTGCCGCAGTCGATTTCGCCCCTCGATAAGACGCTTTGGTCGCATCCAGCTCATGGGTCATGTGGCCAACGAGTTCCTGCTCCAATGAGACAGATTTCTTCGCATAGACTGCGTTCAGCCACGCCGACGCAGTCTGCTGGCGCACGTTGGCAAACTGCGTGAGAAATCCCGAACGCTCGCGGTCGACAACTTGGTTTGCCAGCGTTGAGCGAAGCCGGCGCTTTTCCGGCGAGACCCATTCCTGCTCGATGCCAATGCGACGCATCGTCAGAATGTTCTGGCCAATCGTGAACCCCTGTGCCCCGTTAATTGGTAGGTTGTCGACACCTGCCGCGAGCATAGGGTTGGGCAACTGACCAGCCTTGACGGCGGCTTCCGAACTGGCACTCACCGACGCTTGCGCAGCCCCCATGGCGGCGGAGCGGTCAGTCGCCGCCTGAAGTGCCGCATCAAGCGTTACGGGTGCTTCCTGAGCGTACGCAGCAGCGCTCGCTAGAATCAGGGCGGCACCAAGCGAACGCGCGCGCAGTGGTGCACGCCGGCATGACGGCGTGCCAATAGTTAAAGGCATGTTCTAACCCCAACGGCGGACTCCCACAGGGGAATCCACGTCCTGGACGCAGGACGACCTCGCCGCATACGCGGCGAACCTGTCAGAAAGGGATTAGAGGGTGCGAGGAGGTCGCCAGAAACCGCCCGGTTCACGAACGGACAGGGACTGCGCGTAGTGAAATACGATGGGTCTGGACAGCCCGGCGGGACGGGTCACCTCGGTAGCTGCTACCGGGTGATACAGGCTGCCAAGCTGGCATTGCGCCGTCGTCTTGCAGAAAAAGCGTTTGGTTTTCCCCGTCGACGGCGGTTTCATGGTCTCGCAGCCGGCCATTTCCGCCGACATCGCACTGCTATCGTCTGCGGCGATGGACATCTGCATCGGACATTCCCCAGTCAAGCCGCTGGCCGCCAGCCCACTGATGGGCAGCGCGGCGCAGAGCAACAGGAGGAACAATGTCCGGAGGAATTTCATGGCGAGGATTATAGTCGAGCCAATCTATCTGTGGCCCCCGCGAGCTTGTCGTCCGCGTCGGTGACCGCACGCAGAGAGACCCCGGCGCAGCTGAACGAACGCGAATTCTGAGGCTTGAGCCTCAGCTTCCGCTCGTTGGTCAAGCGCAGCAAGACCCAGACTGCTGCATCGAAGGGCACTTACTGGTGCCGTACGAACAGTGCACGCAACAATCGCCGGGTTTCGGCGTAAGCACTGTCTTGCAATGCTCGCATTCATAGAACCACACGCAGGCGTCAGTGGGCATCGTCTCGTCTTTGCTTTGCCCGCACGCCGGACATGTGATGGTGGAATTCAACACAACGGCATTCATCTGTGCACCTGCTTTCCTTTATGTAGGACGGATAGCCGACATCGGCCGTGGCGTTTGGCAGCGCTGCGGCCGATGCCTCCTTCGGGCCGGCTCAGTGCGGTGTGGCTAAGGGACCACGCGTTTTTTCCTTGGCGGCGCCCATAACAACAGTGGCTGGCGCCGACCTGCTTGCCCTCGGTTTCCACGTGCGCAACAACAGTGCATTGCTGACGACACTCACGCTGCTGAAGGCCATTGCGGCTCCCGCCACAATGGGACTGAGCACGCCGAAAGCCGCCAGAGGCACTCCAAGAACGTTATAGACGAACGCCCAAAAGAGATTCTGCCGAATCTTTTGATACGTTTTGCGCGAGATATCGATTGCGTCGGCCACCAACGACGGGTCGCCACGCATCAGTGTCACGCCTGCTGCGTGCATCGCGACATCCGTGCCTGTTGCCATTGCGATGCCCACGTCAGCCGCTGCCAACGCGGGGGCATCGTTTATCCCGTCGCCGACCATACCGACAACAGCACCGGACTGACGCAACGCAGCGACGGCGTTGACCTTGTCCTCGGGCAGCAACTCTGCATGCACTTCGTTGATGCCCAGTTCTTTTGCCACGCGCTGGGCGCTGCCCACGCTATCGCCGGTAAGCAGGACCGTGCGCACACCCATCTCCGATAGTGCTTCGATAGCACGACGCGCGGTCCCCTTAATGGCGTCCCCGAAGGCCATCAAGCCAAGCACGCGCGACTCGGGCTGGGTCTGAACCAGCCACGATACGGTCAGACCCGATGCGTGTGCTTCCTCGGCCGCACGTTGCAGTTCACTCGGCGGCTGGACAGCGGTTGCGTTCAACCACCGGTCACTACCAATGACGAGTTGCCACCCGTCCACCGTAGCCTCAATGCCGCGCCCGGGCAACGCTGTGACGTCGGCGACGCTGCTCAGCGGAACGTCTTCGCTTTGAGCAGTGGCCACGACCGCGCGAGCAAGCGGGTGTTCGCTCGCCTGCTGAATCGACGCCGCAAGTCGGAGCGCTTCCTCTCGCGACACGTGCGCAGGGGCGAACGTAACCAGACTGGGCTTTCCTTCCGTGAGGGTACCCGTCTTATCGAACGCAACCACGTTCATCCTATGGGCCAACTCCAGGGCTTCGGCATCTTTGATGAGTATGCCGTGCTGCGCGGCCACACCGGTGCCTGCCATAATCGCGGTAGGGGTCGCTAGACCGAGCGAACAAGGGCAGGCGATAACAAGGACCGCGACTGCGTTCAGCATCGCCATTTCGGCACTTCCACCTACGGCGAACCAGCCGAAGAAGGTCAGAAGTGCCATGCCCAGTATCGCCGGCACAAACACCGCGCTTACCTTGTCCACCAAACGCTGTATCGGCGCCTTCTCGACCTGTGCGGACTCAACCAGTCGAATAATGCGCGACAGCATCGTGTCCGCGCCTACAGCCGTCGTCCGAACAACGAGGTAGCCATGCGCCAAGATGGAACCAGTGACAACCGGGTCGCCGGCGCCCTTGGACACGGGTAGGCTCTCACCCGTGATGAGCGACTCGTCAATATCGCTCTGGCCTTCCAAAATCACGCCGTCGACCGGAATGCGCTCGCCAGGACGGACTACCACGTTGTCACCCGTTCTCACTCGGGACAGTGGGATAGTCTTTTCTTCGCCGTTTGCGCGAACGCGCGCCGTTTCAGGCCGCAGTGCATTCAGTGCCCGTATGGCTTCAGTCGTCTTATGTTTCGCGCGCACCTCCAGCCATTTGCCGAAGCGTATTAGCGTGATAACGACGGCGGACGCCTCAAAGTACAGGTGCCCCATTTGGCCCGGGTGAGCTACCAACTCATACACGCTCAGCCCATACGCAGCCGAAGTTCCGAGTGCAACCAACAAATCCATGTTGCCGGCTCTCGCCAGAACAGCCTTGTAGGCAGACTTGTAAAACCGCCCACCGAAGGCAAACTGCACAATTGTCGCGAGCACGAGTTGAACTGATGGGGGCAGCATCATGTGCAGGCCAAACCACTGGGAGACCATCGGCACGGTCAGCGGCAGGGTGAGCAACGCGCAGAAAATCAGTGCCAGCATGTCAGTATCTAGTCCGGGCAGCGGCGACTGCTTCGTTTCGTCCGTGCGCAACGATGCGTCGTAGCCCGCCTTCGCGACGGCGGCGACTAGCGCGTCCTCTCCGACTCCGATGGCGCGCACCGTTGCGGTCTCTGTCGCGAGGTTCACCACGGCGTCGGTCACGCCGGGTATCCGGCGCAGGGCCTTTTCAACGCGCGAGACGCAGGATGCGCAGGTCATGCCGCCGACGTCAAGCGTCGTCGACGAGTGGAGGACTTCATAGCCGGCGCGTTTCACGGCCTCGACAAGCGCATCCGGCGTAACGGACGCGTCCGTCATCACCTGGGCACGCTCGGTAGCGAGATTCACGGCCGCCCGTTCGACGCCCGGCACTTTGGAAATCGCTTTTTCAACGCGGCTCACGCAGGACGCGCAGGTCATTCCATTCACTGGCACGGACCATTCTTTGGCAGGCTTTCTACCGCCAGCCTTCGGCACTGTCGCTTCCATCTTCATCACCTTATAAACAACCGCACTCAAGCCGAGGGCTGCCTCGGCGCGCAATCAACCCTTTAACGTCGGGCTGTAACCCGCTTCGGAGATGGCGTGTAGAAGATCTTCGGGCGTCGAGTCGGAGACGACCTTCACACGTTTTTGGTCCAGGTTGACGTCAACCGTCGCGGACTGGTCGATTTCCTTTACCGCTTTCGTGATGTGGCCGGCGCAGCGGCCGCACGTCATGTCCTTTACTTCAAATTCCATTTTTTTCTCGGTTCCGGTTGAATGGTTCGAGAATTGACCTTCCACCCATTGGAAGGTCAAGCCTTTTTGCAACCCAGCGCTTAGCGACTGCGCTGCGTCAATGGTGTTGCGCGGCCAGCCTGTTCAAGATTGGGCATTCCGGGCGAGAGTCACCTTTGCAGTGCTTCGCGAGGTCCTCGAGAATCCTCTTCATTTCCATGAGTTCTCGGATACGACGGTCCAGCTCTCCGATATGCTCCTTGGCCAGGTGTTTGACTTCGCTGCTCGCCCGGCTGCGGTCCTCCCACAGCCCGAGCAACGTTGCGATTTGGTTCATCGAGAAGCCGAGTCGGCGGGCTTGCCTGACGAACCGAAGCACTTCCACGTCGTTCGGTGAATACACGCGGTAGTTGGACTCAGTGCGTTTCGCCGCCCGAATCGGTCCAGCTTCCTCATAGTGACGAATCATTTTGGCCGAGACGCCGGACGCCTTCGCCGCTTCCCCAATGTTCATAACGAACCCCTTCTGAGCACGGCCTTCACACCGCATACTTCCAGTTTTCACCTTCCCACAATGGGAAAGTCAAGCGCGCGTGCGCTACCGCTGTACGCGGCGGTAGGTGCAACCGACTCTTGGCGGGTTCAGGGAAAACGGCGCGACTCTCGAAACAAAGCGCGCCCGAAACGCTGGCCGGCGGCTTCAAGTGACGAGGTGATGACGGTCGTGTTCCGCATGGCTTCAAGGCAGCCTTGAATCGACCAAGCACCTCCAGATGGTGGAAATTCAAATGGCAGAGTATTGAGATGACAGCTCACACAATCAACGGCGACGAAGGCTTCCCGGCCGCCAGGACAGATTTTTTCGACACCGATATTGCAGTTCGCCTAGGCATGGAGGGGCAGCCGCCGGTGAGGATTCTGCTGCTCTACGGTTCGCTGCGTGAGCGCTCGTATTCGCGGTTGCTCGTCGAGGAAGCCGCTCGCCTGTTGCAGACTTTCGGTGCGGAAACGCGGATTTTTGACCCGCGCGGTCTGCCGCACGCAGACGACGTCGACGTGAAGAACCATCCG
>NZ_CADIKM010000069.1 GCF_902859895.1 Pararobbsia alpina | reverse complement strand
TTCTGCGCCTGGCCCACCCAGGCGTATGTGGCTCGGCACACTTCGGTGCGCAACCCACGATACCCGAGACGGGCCCTACGGTGTTCAGTCAGCCGCGACCATTATGTCTAGAGAGCCTAAAGTGAATTGTGAGCGCCTTGCGTCCACACCTAGCGGAAAATCGCCTGCAACGCGAAGCGATACGGGGTAGTCGCTGGTTGTTCCGCCCTGGTATCAATTCTGCAAGACGAAAAGCGGGGAGCGAAAACGGTTGGCGATGAGCGTGAAAGGGAAGGCCCTTTGATAGGCAAAACCGGCTCGAGGATCAAGCTCCTGCGGCACGACTTTTGCGGCGCAATCGCTAGCTGTGTGAATTGATAAATTTGCCGGGGGTTCTAGCAAGTGAGCCGTAGCCGTTGTCATTGCCCGCTGCCATGAAGTGCCCCACGCTTCCCCTGCGACAGAGACGTGGTTTCCCGGCCCGCAGGTTGCGAACCGGTCCATCACGCCGTTTCCACCGGTGGAGCATTTCTCCACATTGACCCAAAGGAGCAATCATGACTACGAAGACGCTGAAAGATTTGTTTATCCACGCGCTGTCCGACGTTTACAGCGCTGAAAATCAGATGACGAAGTCGTTGCCGAAGATGGCGCGAGCGTCGACCAATCCTGGCCTCAGGGCCGCATTCGAAATGCATCTAGAGGAAACGCGAGGACAGATTGAGAGAATTGAGCGGGTCGTCGAGGCTACCGGAATGAAGCTCCAGCGCATCAAGTGCGTTGCCATGGAAGGACTAATCGAGGAAGGCCAAGAACAAATTGACGAGATCGAAAAAGGCCCCGTTCTGGACACGGCGCTTATCGCCGCGGCCCAAAAGGTGGAGCACTACGAAATTGCAGCATATGGCTCGGTGATAGCTCTGGCTAATCAGCTGGGTGAGACCGAGTCAGTCAAAATATTGGGCGATACGTTGGAGGAGGAGAAGGCTACCGACCAGAAGCTATCCGTGCTTGCGGAGGAGAAGATCGCGGCAGAGGCTCTCGGCCAGTAGTCCGCTCGACTGTCGTCAGGCGGCCCGGCGCGCCGGGCCGTACGTCCGCGGACCGTCACGTTCCCGGCTATGAACGGTTGAATCGCGCGGGAACCAACGTTGGCGTTCGTTTCTTTTCGAGCCGCCCTGGACATCGCTTTTTCAGCGGCGGTCAGGATCCCGACGATCGCGCCGACCAGCACCGCAAACGACATGGCCTTCCACTTGTCCCGGACGAAGTCATACCGTTGCTAAGAAGATGAATATTCCTCGCCGTGTCGTAGCGCGGCCTCGTACTGGCCACGACCGAATCGTGTACAGCGGGCTTCACTAGCCGACGTGCCTGGCTGTGGATCATGCGTGCGCGAGCATTCCCGCGCGGGCTGACCGGGATTCATCCGTAGCGGACTTATAGCGACCTGAACAGAAGGAGAATGTCAGGAACGTTCCATGCTGCGCCTGAAACTTGTCCCATGCTGCGCCTTAAACTTGTCGGGAATGCGCGAGGATCGTTAGCACGTCACTTTAAGGAGGAATAGTCATGACACCCGGACACATTGCCGCCTTCCTTGCAGTCGCCGCCCTACTTGCGGCGGGAAGCCCATTAGTGAATGCGCAGACTCAGGCCGCCTCAACGACCGCTGCGAATAAGTTGCCCGCGCCAGACAAAGCATTCGTTCAAGCAGCGTCGATGTCCAGTTCGACCGAGATTGACGCGGCTAAATTGGCGATGAAGAACTCGCAGGACGAGGACGTCAAGTCGTTTGCACGGCATATGTCGACCGATCACACAAACCTGACGATATCGTTAAAGATGGCGGCCCCCCTCGGAGTGGTGGTGCCGAAGGATAACTCCGAGATGGAGGTGCTGGACTCGCTGAAAGGACTCAACGGCAAAGCGTTCGACGACGCATATATTCGGAAGGTCGGACTCAAGGGACATACGAAGGCAGTCGCCGCGTTCCAGGAAGAAATTAATACTGGGCAGAACGCCGACCTGAAGGCGGCGGCGCAGAAGAGCTTGCCGACGATTCAGGAACACCTTCAGATGGCCCAGGATCTGGCGGCAAAGAAGGGCATCAATGCGTCCGAGTAGTCCAGTCGCTCCCCCTCGGAGCGAACGACGGGTTTGGCCGCGTGACCCTCCGCTCTCCAGTGAGTCGGCGGGCGGGTGGAATAGGAAAAGCAGCGAAACGTCGAAGCTGCTTCACACCCCGAGGAAGGCAGCTGAATTCAGCGTGCTCACGGTCCAGCGGGATGTGTGTGAGCTGGAACGTGCGTTGCAGAGTAACGCTTGACGTCAATACGATTCAGTATCTGCGACGGGGATGCTGCCAACGAAACGGGAGACTTCCATGAGAGCGCTTTGCTAGCCCGGCAAGAAGGACATTCGCTGCGATGCCGTCAACGGTCCGATTATCGCGCACCGCGCTCCGCCATTATCAAGGTGTCGGCGTGTGCGATTTTGCGGTTGGATTTGCACCTGTTAACGGCTTTATGCCGGGCATGGAGTCCGGCGATATCATGCGCCGCGAATTTACGGGCGAAGTTGTCGTAGTCGGTCCCGACAACACTATCCGCCTCACGGTCGAGCATCCGGTGGGCGATCCATACGTCGACTGCGACCCGGCCCGGTTCGAACAGCTGGTTGGCAACCTTCTGCACAACGCCTGCAAATTCACACCTCGGGCGGCCAGATCACCCTGAGCGTCGCGGTCGACGGGCGCGAGCTGCAGGTGCGGGTCACGGATACGGCATCGAAATAGAAGCAGGGGCGCTGGGGGGCATATTCGAACTCTTTTCCCAATCAGCGAGCGGACGAAGCCACCGGGAGGGAGGTCTCGGCATCGGGCTTTCGGTGGTTAGGGAACTTGCGGCCGCACACGGAGGTACCAACTCAGTCCGCAGCGATGGCCTGGATATGGGAAGCACGTCTACGCTAAGCTTCCGATTGTCGTCCCACGGCCGCGAACTGACTCGCAGGAAAACGCAGCGCTACATCACGCGATGACGGGGATCAAGGTCCTGGTAGTTGACGATAACGCCGACGCCGCCGATGCGATGCAAATGCTTCTCAGCCATTTTGGCCATGATGCTACTGCGGCATATAGCGGGCCGGTGGCGTTAGCATTGTTGGCGCAAGGTACACCGCGGGGCGTTATCATCGACCTGAGCACGCCGGGCATGGACGGTTTTGAACTGGCACGGTGCATAAAGCCTGCAGACCTGCGATGCTCCTCGCATTGCTTCACTCCCTGATACCGTCGCGTCCGCGAGGCCCATACTTGCGTAATGAAATACTCCGTAAGCGTAACCCGCTCGCCGGACAGGGGTAGCCATCTTTACGTCGACTGCGTTGGCCAATTGGCACGTTTGCCGTCGTGCCGTCTCACTCGCCAAGTAACAGTGCCTTCCCGTGTTCTGGCAGCTTACATTGGGTGCTCGATTCAATGCATCCGTGCGACAGCTTGGAGGAGCAAATCGCCGTCTCCCGACGCGAGTCTTTCTAGCGTGACGAGCTGATGCTCCAGGAGTGTGTTCAACTCGGTGCGATCCAACTTGAGCGGATCAGGCACGTCCTTGACGAGCATCAGGGTGGCGAACTCTTGCGGGCTGAGCATTTTCGTCTCCGAATATCGACGATGATGATGGCCGACCATCATCGGAAGTCAATCGTCGCAATTGCATCTCTCCTCGGCGCATTCCCCCGCGCACGGGCGGGGCCAAAATCAACGGCAAGCGATGTCTGCTGAAGTGCGACGGAGGATGCACTCTATCGAAGAACCATTGACTGGTTAAGGCGGGTTTACACTGCGTAGTGCTAACGGAAAGAGCGCCGTTGTCAGGTTGTTGGATCGATCAGGTATTCCCTCGGCGCTGCAGCGCGAAGTTAAGGAATGCGCAATGCCCATGACCTATCCGCTCAGCCTACGCAGAAAGTCTCGCTGAGCGTGGGATTATCTGAGTTGATCATTATTCCGTGCATCGCTGAAGCCGAACTGTTGCCGGCACTGGAGAATCGTAGTCGGAAAGAGCTGGCGAATGGACCGGCCCGTACATCCGGGTTAATGCCAACGCCGAGGGCCGGACGAGGGCGACTGCTACTATTCTTGGTTTAGGAGCTTCAGGATGCGCGGATCGTGCTGCACTTCAAGCACTTCCGCGACATGTAGTCGCGATGCATCCGCGTGGAGCGGATTCATTAGATAATTCTTCCCGAACGGGACAATGACGCTCGGTATTTCGAGCAAGATGCTTGAGGCCGTCGATAACCACTCGCTGCCGGCCGCGCGCGTCCATGCCGTCATCGTGCGCCAATCGGCGGGTGCCGCGCCCAAGTCGAGCCGGGCCATTGACGCCCCGTCGTTCACTTCAACCCTGAGAAGCCGATAGCTCACGGGGAGCTCGTCTCCCGAGGGGATCTCTAGATGCACTAAGACTTCGAGAAGGGCGAGCGCCGGGTGTTCGGCGAGATAGACAACAGGCTGCCCGGCGTGATGCCATCGCGCCGGGGCGCGCAGGCCACCGATGCCCAAGAGATCCGCATGATTGCTGATGCGCCACAGCGTCATCAGGCGAAGTAGCCTTCGTCGAGTTGTACCAGTGCGTCTTCCACGAGCCGCGCCCCCTGCTCTGTGCTGGCCATAGCGAGGCCCGATGCGCCGCCGAACCGCTTCTTGGGCGCTCGCAACCAGGCCATCGCTTTCTCATCATCGTCAAACGTGGCGATGGCCTGCGCGACGATGCGAGCCAGTCGAATCGCGCGGTCGGATTCCTCGAGAGTCAGACGTTCGTCATGTTGGCGGCGATGTGTCAGGGTTCGCCGCGGGATGATGAAGGCCAGCTCGTCCGCGCGCAGCCCCCGCTGGGTCAGCCGGTCAAGTACCTCAATACCGAGGCGTTCACGGGCGAGCGCCGCCAGATCGAATCCGGACCGCACGGGCGCGTTTAATAGCGCAGCCAGTAGTCCGAACTCGGCGGGAACTCCTGCAGCTGCGCCGCTGGGGGTGAAAACAACCATGGCACACCTCGTGGCATTTTGCCCTTATTTCAGTGGCATTTTGCCATACATTGGAAGTTTCGGCAGGGGGAAGGTATGAACAGGGCTATCTGGTGGGCATAATCGTCGCGGGCATCGTCTATCTGGCCGCAAACGACTATGCAGGGTGGGTCTCGCTGATCGCACTGGCGATCCGTATCGCCTAGCCCTCGAGTGCAGAGGTGAAGCCTTAAACGTATCGGATCGGCGCAAAGTCGTACTGCCGGATGTGGTCATCATGTGTGAGCAGCACGATTCCTTCTACTATTGATTGACCAAGGAGAATACGGTCGAACGGATCCTTATGGAGCAGGGGAAGCCGTTCGATCTCAAAGGCATGCGGTGCCTCAATTGATAGTTCCTCATAGCCGGAGTCGCGCAGGTTCCGTCGGAGCACGCGCGCATCGATCTGAAAATCGTCGCGCCCCAAGGTGCTTTTGATGACGATTTCCCAAATACTCGCGACACTGAAGTACAGCGTGTTATCCAATTCCTGAATGATCTCGCGAGCCTCTTGGGGCAGCGCATTGTCGTCTTCCGCAGCCCAAATGATTAAATGTGTATCGAGTAGCACTTTCACGTCGCTTTGCCCTCGAACATCTCGCGGATCTCTTCCGCGCCCATTGTGTCGAAATCGGCGGGAACTTTAAGCTGACCCTTCATAAAACCAATGCGCCGCCGCGGCTTTTCAGTTTCCATGTCGATCCGGACCACCTTGACCAGTGGCTTACCGGATTTGGCGATGACGAACGGTTCTCCACCGTTCACCGTTTCTTCGATTAACCGGGAAAGGTTGGTTTTGGCGTCGTGCATGTTGTAGATACGCATAGTCGCTCTAACGCCTTAGTTCAGTGAACTTAGGTTATATCATCTGGCATTGCTTGTCTAGTCCACTCATTGACCTCAGCCTGCAAGCCTAGGGCGAGGGATGACGCTTGCTGCCGCCGGAAGAGACGAAGCGCTACGGCGACTTTGGAAACCGCGCTCTTTATGTGGCTCGCGGATTAGACCGCAGAGGCTGCCGCGGCTCGCGTTGAGCGTCACCCTCGGGGTCCGCGCCTAGCCACGCAACGACCGCTTCGGGTGTGCGCCGTGAAAAGGTGGCGCTTTCCAGTGGGTGCAAATCCCACCCGGCAACCGCTCCAGCCGGAAGCAACCGGAGCAGCTATGGAGGAAACGAAGTGGCTGAAGCCTTCGGTAATGCGTGTCACGAATTGGTGACAGCGCGAGTTTGCAGGCCGTAACGCGAGTGAACGCCGAGCAAGCTTCGATAAGGTCGATGCGCAGGCCGACCCGGCAACCCTATCGGGGAAGGCTGATACGACCGGGCGGATGAGCAGGCTGGACGCCCAATCGCTGCGCCGGGGTAGTGGCGACAGCATGTACACAAGGAAAGCGTACGCAACACGGGAAGTCCCTCGGCGTGGTCAGGGATGACCAACCGGACGCCCGCGAGGGACAGGCCGGGCGCCTTGGGATGACGGAGAGGCTCGTAGTACCGCTGAAGCCGGGTAATGCCGGTGGAGGGAAGGGGCCTCAGTTCAAGACAGACGCAATACGTAGTGAGGGGGGGACTTGGGCAACCTATCAACTCCGATCAGTGTTCAGAAGCTGCAGATGGCGTTACACGCGAAAGCGAAGGCAGAAGCCGGGTATCGCTTCTACGCGCTGTACGACAAGATCTATCGCGACGATGTGCTGGCGCATGCGTACGCCCAGTGCCGCTCGAACAAGGGCGCGCCGGGTGTCGATCGGCAAGACTTCGCGGAGGTCGAAGCGTATGGCGTGCAGAAGTGGCTCGGCGAACTGGCGCTTGCGCTCAGGCAAAAGAGTTACCGGCCGGACCCTATCAGAAGAGTGTTTATCCCGAAGGCCAACGGCAAGCTGAGGCCACTGGCATCTCGACCTTGCGAGATCGGGTGTGCATGACAGCAGCGATGCTGGTGCTCGAACCGATCTTCGAAGCGGACCTTCCATCAGAGCAGTACGCTTACCGCCCGGGGCGAAATGCCCAGCAAGCGGTGATCGAGGTGGAGGAGCGGCTGCACCGAGGGCAAACGGACGTTGTTGACGCCGACCTGGCGGACTAATTCGGAAGTATTCCTCACGCCGATTTGATGTTGTCGCTTGCGCGACGTATCGTCGATCGGCGCGTGCTGCATCTAATCAAGATGTGGTTGGAGTGCTCCGTTGAAGAAACCGACAACCGAGGCCGGAAGACACGTACGACCGAGGCCAAGGACAGCAGGTGCGGCATTCCGCAAGGCTCACCCATCTCACCACTGCCGGCGAATATTTACATGCGCCGGTTTGTGCTGGCGTGGAAGAAGCTCGGGCTTCAGCGCAGTCTTGGCAGTCGCATTGTGACCTACGCGGACGATCTGGTGATCCTGTGCAAGCGGGGTAAGGCCGAGGAGGCCTTGCTACGACTGCGCGAGATCATGGGCAAACTGAAGCTGACGGTCAACGAGGAGAAAACACGAATCTGCAAGGTGCCGGAAGGCGAATTAGACTTCCTGGGTTACACGTTTGGGCGGCTGTACTCGGCGACGACTGGCCAGGCCCGTATGGGCATGCGTCCGTCGAAGAAGAGTATCCGGCGCATGGTCGAAAAGATTCATGCGATGACCGCCCTCAAGACAGTGTGGCAAGAGACCACGGAGTTGGTGGGCAGGTTGAACCGCACCCTGCGCGGCTGGGCGAACTACTTCAAGGTAGGCTCGGACCGACGCGCGTATCGGGCGCTCGACAGCTACACCGCCACGCGGTTGCGTCGGTGGTTGCGCAACAAGTACAAGGTTCGACGTTCCAGGGGCGGGAGTTATCCATCCTCACACCTCTACGGGCACTTCGGTCTCGTGCGTCTGACTGGTCCATGGTTGTGTGAACACGGCACGACACGCGAACAGCCGCTGATGCGCTTCGCCATCGAGAAGCCGCTGTTGACGCCGTTACCCGATGTGCCGCCGGTGCTCGCCGCGTGGTCCACGGTCACCGTTCATCGTGACGCTCACATCCAGCATCACAGGGCGCTCTACTCGGTGCCGTTCGCGCTGGTCGGCAAGACGCTGTGGGTGAAGGCGACCGACACGGTCGTGCAACTGTTCCATCAGCACGAACTCGTCGCCACTCATCCCCGCCTTCGCAAGCCCGGTGCGCGCTCGACCGTACGCGATCATCTGCCGCCGGCCGCGCAGGCGTGGCTCGAACACGATCCGCAATGGTGCTTGTCGCAAGCGAGGGAAATCGGACCGTCCTGCCTTGCGCTGATTCTGGCGTTGTTCAATGACCAGGTGCTCGTGAACCTGCGGGATGCGCAGGGTGTCGTGCGGCTGCGCCGCAGGGTCGGCGACGCAAGGCTCGAGGCAGCATGCGAACGCGCGATGGCGCATTCCAGCCCAAGGTGGCGAACGGTCAAGATGATTCTCGATAAGGGCTTGGAGAGCCAGCCCACGCCACAGTCCCCGCAAACACTCACCGACACTTACGTCAACGGCGGCCGCTTCGGCCGCGATCTCCAATCCCTGCTGATCCACTAAACGCCCATGAATCCTAGTCCTGAACTGAACACGACGCTCAAGCAGTTGCGCCTGTCGGGTGTGCTCGATTCCCTCGAGCAGCGCAACCGGCAGGCCATTGACGGCCAGCTCGCCTACACCGAGTTCCTCGCCATGCTGCTGCACGACGAAGTCGCCCGACGTGACCAGAAGAAGCTGGGCACCCTCCTGGCCCGCGCCGGCTTCGCCCTGGGCAAGACACTTGAAACGTTCGACTTCGACCGGCTGCCGAACCTGAATCGAACCCATATCCACGATCTGGCTGCGGGTCGCTATATCGATGAGAAGGTCGCCATTCTCATTGCGGGTCCAACCGGCACCGGCAAGTCGCACTTAGCCCAGGCACTTGGCAATTGCGCTGCCCGACAGGGACGCGATGTCGTGTTCGCCACGCAGACCAAGCTGCTGAACAGTCTGCAGGCAGCGCGCGCGACCGGTACCTACGAGCGCAAGCTGAAGCAGCTTGCCAGCGTACCGGTCCTCATCGTCGACGACTTCGCGCTCAAGCCGCTGCGCTCCCCGCAAGACGAAGACCTCCATGATCTGATCGCCGAAAGGTACGAGAGCGCTGCGACGATCCTGACCAGTAACCTCGACTTCAGCGAATGGGGCGATGCGTTCGCGGGCAACCGTATCCTCGGTGCCGCAACGCTTGATCGTCTACGCCACGGCGCCTATCGCATCGTGCTCGACGGCGACAGCTTCCGCACGCCCAGACCGATGCGCGAAACCGACCCGGCGCGGCTTGCGAAATCGGCTAAAAAAACGCATCCTTGAGTCCGTTCGAATCCGCGCTTTACTCCACTTCAAACTGGCGCCATTACGGCGATCATCCCCGGCGTCATTACGCCGATCCGTGACACCTAGTCTGGATCTCCTCATTTTCCTGCTGATTCGACTGGACCACGACAGTTCTTGTAAGTGTCCGGATGGACGTGCTTGCCTGCGCTATGTTGTCCGAGAGCGCTGGGCCGTATTGGCGGTCAATTCCCGATCGCCTGAGCTCGTCGAATATGCTCCGCCGAGGGCGGCGCTAACGCCGAGTCCCGAACCGCCATATGAGCCGGCAGCGCCGCCCATAAAAGATCCGCCCCTTTGCCATTCCTGCAAAGCGGCCTGAACCGTTTCCGTGATGGAGCGGTCGCGGTGCAGGTTGTGAAGCAATTGCGAATGCGTCACCGCCTTATCCTAGGACAGACGGTACGCACGGAAGATGATGCTGCCACAAATCACGGGCGCCAATATGTTCGGCGTCAAATTCCTGAGCTGCCTGTCCGGCAGTGAAGGCGGCGTGCGATGCTCGCAAGACCCCTATCTTTTCTGAACTGCCTGTCCGGCAGTGAAGGACCGTAGTTCGATTATAGCAATCCGATTTTTAAAAGGCGCAATCGTGCCCACTAATTTGAATTCTAACGGGTCTTGCAAGTGCGTATAGAAGGTAGATGATAGGTCCCGGGAAAGGGTTCAAAACCACGGCACTGTCGCTGTGGCGCTCAGGCCGTAGGCGGTGAACTCGCCCTCCACAGCCTGTTGTTGAATGGGCAGATGTTCTATGAACAGGCGGAATTGCGCGCCGGTGCTCTTGCTTGCCAGAATGAGATAGGGCAATTGAAGGCGCTCTGCAGCGCAGTCCGGTATGGTCTGCCGGGCCGTGTCCGCATCAATCCCCCTTCGGGCCATCAATCTGCGTCGTTGTCGTTCAGGACTGCTCTTGGCCTGAACGCGCCTGACCGCCCGATGCCTTGCATCCGTCGGCACGCGCGTAATTTCCCCAACCGCTATGTGGTCGAGTAGCCCAGCCGTGCAGCCGGACACAATCAGCGCGCCAAGGCTTGATGCATCGCCGTGGATGCGCAGACGCGTGCCCAGCGACTGGCTGTCCTCCCGGACGTCCGGAAAGCTCACGCCAATGTTCCGTCTCCCATGGGCGGCCAGCGCGCCATGCAGTTTGCCGAACAAGATATTCATGAGGGTCGTTGGAATGAATTCCGGGTCCGGCAGTATGTTTATTTCAAGATAGGCGTTCATCCATCAGTCCTTCTCTCCGAATACGCCACCCCGAATCAGGGTAGCCATCACGTAATGCTGATTTCCTTCATCCGGGGCACTGTCCTTGAGCACCCAGTTATCGAGCAGATTGTAGAAATCCATCTTTCGTTTGGGCTGGCGGTAGGCTTTTCCTTGCGATGTGACTGAACCATACGGTTCGACCGCGATCGGGCCAATGGGAGCGCCACCGTTATCCGGATACCAGGTATCTATGGTGCGCAGGGCGTTGCCGATTTTCTGACTGTGGATTCCGGCTACCTCTCCGACGACGTACAGCGTTTTTCTCTTCTGGCCTTTTTTGACGCCACGGTCGAGGATCAGTTCTTGCGAGGGGAAGACTTCTTGACCGTCGCCTATTCGAACGTAGGCAACGACTTCCAGCAACGCATACGCCTTGCTAGTCAAGCCGTGTTCAATCAGCAGCGCCAGCGCTTTCAGCGCCTGTTCTGCATCGGTCGGCACCTTGAAATCACGCAGAGAAAAGCTCTGGGCATTAAAGATCCAGATTGGACTTGCGCTGCCTTTGGACAAGTGGCGAACGTGCACCTCGATCTGCTCCGCACCGACCCGGTTGCGCCACAGGAAACGTCCGTTGGCCAGGTTGACGGCATAGCGGCGTGCCAGTTCGGCAAAACCGGCCTGGTCCGAATACTGCTGGATAGTAATCTGCAATTTTTCCTGGTAGTCGGCGTTATTGCAGGCTGAAGGCATTCCCGCTTCACCGAGCACGCGAAGAGTGAACCGGACGCGCAGCGTATCGGCATCGTTCGGCAGGGTTGCGACATCGACGGTATGGAGGTTCGGAGACTGGATGGCCGCATCCAGCTTCGCCGGGTCTTGGTCCATGCTGGCCCGCCGGTCTGAGATGGTGCCGCGCACGGATTTTTCTCTCACGCTAACGGGAGACCACTTCTCGCCGTTTCCGCGGTCATTCCAGCGCCCGGCGGTGAAACACGCATCTGAAGGGTCCAGCTTGCGGGCGAACGCCAATACAGAGGCGGTTTTCAGCTCATTTTTTGTCATGTCGTTTCCTCCTCATCTAAGGCGATCAGTCGATTGCACAGGCGTTAAATAATGGTTGATACAACGATAAATACCGTTGGCGGGGTCGGTTTCGGTGTGCCAAAGTAGTTGCCGCACGTTTTCTAATCGATGGGGACCAACCCATTCGCCCAGCGAATAAAGACCTTCGACAAAGCGGAACGGAGTGACGCCGTCCCGCGTGTTCTTGACTTTGTCGGGTGCATAAAGCGGCGACAACGCGCTATAGCCGATCGGCAGCGGCACCAGCCAACCGGGCTTCTTGCGAACACCCCATTGCCGTTCGTCCGGTATATCAAGACTGGGTCTGTCGGGCTCAATGTTCAACCGGGATAAATCCAGCAACGCATCCAGCGCGTTGCCTTCTGGGTATCGCAGACGTATTTCCGTCAAGTGCTCCGCCAACAGGTCCTCCCGTTGCACCAGAGCGAAACCGGGCAGCAGTTGACGACGCAGCTTGCGGAAGATTTCGGTTTGGCCTTCCGGATTGTCGGCGAGCGTCCACCACTGCGCCGAAAAGCGCTTGCCATCGCGAGTCGGGAGGATGCTTCCGCCCGCAACACGCATGCCTTGGGCCGTCGCTAGCACGTCTTCGGCAAAATACTCGCCACTCCTGGCAGGCATATGGTCCTTCACCGCAATCACTAGACTAATTTCCATGTGCGCGCGGCCCTCCTCGACTAGCGCAGTGGCGCCCCCATCTTCTTTCACCGGGTTGCGCGTGAGGCGGAAAACGTGGGTCCGTCGCCCCGGCGACAGGCAAACTTGCGGGTGAAACTGATGGCAGATGATTCCAACTCCGCCAAAGCCCTTCCGCAGTTCAGAGGGAAATTTGCGCTCAAGCGCATGGGCGAAGCCGACAAAGGCGGTGGGGGACGGAAAGCCCCAACAAATTGAGCCGGAGATCGCGTTGGCGTTTTGCACCTGCAAACGCGGCAGAACCATGAGAGCAGTGGGATCATTCATCGATGTCGATCTCGATACGAATCATCCGTAGTTCTTTTTCAAGAATGTCCGCCCAATGCGCAGCCTCGGCTTGACCCATTGGCGTGCAGGGCGTAGTGAGCGTTGCATTTAGCCAGTTGCCAAAGCGCCTGCAGACGCCATCCCGCCAGTCTCCGCGACAACGCATGGAAGCAAAGACTTCGTCGCTCTCCGCCCGCCTTGGGTCGAGCCAACACTGTTCATCCGTGTTTAGGCGGCAGTGCAGCTGCAGACTCCAGCCCGCTTTAAGCTCGTGCATTTCTGCGCCGAACTGCAGCAACTCATCACGGACGTAGGCCACCAGTTCGGCCCGCTTGTTGCGAACCCGGCGACTGCTATCTGCGTTTTCAGCGCTCCCGCGAAACTCCCGCAGGATGCGCGTTACTTCACGGACGCACGGGCGACGACCGAACAGACGATGAAACACGCTCGCCATACCCAGCGATGGACGTATCGGCTCGCGATGCCACGAAGGGGGCAGGGAGGGCACGAGGTAGTTCTCCCCATGGCGCTCGCTATTCAGCTGACTTATGTTCTGCGGTTTTGATCCACCGAATTTCTGTACAGCCACATCGGGGTACTCACGATAGCCCTGAGGATGTGATACACCCGCCCGTCGGGCGTCCCGAGCCGCTTTGGCGGCATCGGCATAGCGGTCCTCCTGAAGCGTATTCCACACGACATGCACAAGCGAGGTGGGGAAAAGAGGCGCAAGGAGATGGTACTGACCCCCACCCAGCGGCCAATAGATCTGCTTGGCTAACTCATGTGAGGCCAATTGACCTTTAGATTGCGTCAATGACGCGAAAGCCGCCATCCACCGGCTTGCCTGTTCTGGA
Organism: Pararobbsia alpina; assembly: GCF_902859895.1. Lineage (GTDB taxonomy): Bacteria > Pseudomonadota > Gammaproteobacteria > Burkholderiales > Burkholderiaceae > Pararobbsia > Pararobbsia alpina. The sequence continues at coordinate 3,265 of NZ_CADIKM010000069.1, read as the reverse complement.
TGGTCGGAAAGCGCGGCAGCGAGAGCCGGGTCGTTGGCGATCGCACGCTCCAGTAGCGATCTGCCGTCAACGATCAGACGCAGGAATTTGTAGACGTCCAGAGCAGCGGCGTCGCCCACTACGTCCGGCACGACTGTGCCGCCGAGGGTATGGGTGCCAACGTGGAGCTCGCCGACTTGTAGGTTCCCCGCCACGCTCAAGCTGGAGCCCCTCGCATCAGGGTGGGTGAACTTAAGCGCGTGCGTCACCTGCTGAATATGAAGGACGCGGCGCGCCGCAAAAGATATCCAGTTTTCCGGCAGGAAGTCCGTCACGAATTTCTCGCGCTGATCGGCATCGTCGTCCTTGAGCTTGTCCAGCTTGGACTGGAGCCGTTCCTGTAGGAAATTCAAGATCGTCTCCCGGAGTTGCTTGCGGGAGTCCCCGTGCGAAAGCGCATGAGTGGCAGCATCCATTACGCATAGCTCCCTGTTAATAACAGGATGTCCGGTCGTGTTTGCTCACGAAGGAATGTTACCCGAGGAATTGTTGTCGTTTCACCTTCTTCATTCTCTTTCATGGCGTGCCGGGCGCGAAGCGTCCGGCCCCTAGGCTTCCAAATTTTCCGCTAGGCGGCCCAGGATCAGTTCTTTCGCGCGCTCGGCGCGCCACGTCATGACACGGCGCTGCAACGTTCTCAACAGTGCATTGTTTGCATACGCGTCCGGAACCGTCGCGGGCTAGCGGTGTCGATCACTTTCCTAAACGGGATCGTCGCCTTGCGACGTCACCAGTGCTGGGTCCACCAGTCTCTGGGTCAAGTACTCAAACGGGGGAGACACCAACAGGGACACGGCCGCTCCCTTCGACACGGATCATTGAGGTATTTCGCCTTGTCGACCGATGCAAAACCAGCAGTCATGAGCATAAAGCTATGGCGGAAAAGACTGGGACGTTGTACGGGTCATCACCAAGGCGCACGCTCGCCAGGTGAACTACTGCTAAACCTCGTTGTTCTTTGTCCCATCGTTAGCCATGCTGTCTTGGCTCATCGCGTCTTCCTTCATCCCGTTTTTGGCCATGCTGTCGGCGCTCAGCGGGTCGTATTCCGTTGCGTCGTTTGCCGGGGTCTCTTGACTCATTGCGTCTTTTGACACTGGTCACTTGACGTACTATCGGCAGCGAAGGCGCCAGCGGTCGCGAACGTCACGCAGCTGGCGAGAATTGTGGCAGTGAGCTTGTTCATGATGTGATCCTTCAGCGATTCAATGATGAGGCCGGAACTTTCAAGCTTAAGCCCGGGAGCCTCATCTTGCCCCGAACCCGGTTTCACCGTGGCACTGCCCAACGCCCACCGGTCGGCGACTGTTTTCTCATTTTTGCCTGGATAGACATGAAGGGAAGTAGGGAATTCCCCCGATCGGCAGGGTAAAGCCCCGCAATAAGCGTAAAGCTTCGATGCACCTAGATCGATCGCTCTCTTTCCCGAAGAAATAGCCTTTCGATTGGACGAAGCCTGGATCACTCCAATTACGCTGCCAGCCACACTTGGTGGCGATGCAAACCGACAACGTTCGGGACTTCGACGAAGTGCCACGCTCGAGCGGCGGTATTGGTTTCGGCTCGGAGCAATCATTCAACTGATCCACATGCTGCGCAAAGGGCAACTGGAGGGCAAGCGCAGTCAGGCTGCGTCTGCAGCTCAGCAGTTCTGTTCTCTTGCCACGTAGTCAGTTCGAATCCACACAGATTTCCGGTCGCGATCCTACTGCGACAGAGCAGCGATAAACGTACAGTTCGACGCCGCCGTCGTCCGCCAGTACGCGCCCAGTACGACGATCCTGCTCTGCAAATGTTTGTCCTCGAACAGCGCCTCCATACTTTCCACCTGGCCATCAGGGCGAACCAATTGAAAGGTCAGGTTGTATTCGGTCTTTGGTCGAATGCTGGAGGCGATCAACATGCGCCTCGTTCCTGTCCGGCAAAACGAATCTGCAGAACGTCGCTGGGTTTGCCCCTACCGCACATGTAGGGGGGTGACCCATCCCAACCGCCGTCGCTCGCCTGCAGAATTCCGATACGGGTCAATCTCAAACGCCCCGATCTTTACCGAAGATAGAGCATGACCTCCAGCGCGGTTCGCGCTGGCTGCCCCCTGGACGGAGGTCATATGTTCAGTATTCACCGGTGTCGTAACGGCGTCGCAGCGCTGTTGTTCCTGCTGTGCGCGTTGCCCGCGTTCGGGCAGTCTTTCCGGGTGCAATGCCCGCCCACCACGACGCTTCATCCGCAAGCGTTGCCGCGCGGTGCGGGCGAACCGGCCTACACAGGTCCGTCCGTCACCGGACAGAACTCGCAGCCCACCGGCGTCGTCAACGGCGCGATCAAGTGTCAGCAGATCTCGGGTGGGGACGGCTATGCGACGATGGGCGACGGCACGCAGACCTACCTGTTTGCCTTCGGGCCCTTGTCCGGACTGGCTGACATCCAGAAGGGGCTGCCGGGTACGCAGTTCGCGTCGGTGTTCAATACCGTCGGCAATGCAAGTGCCGATCCGACCTACAACGGTGCGGTCGGACTTGTGCCGGACCCGGAATCGACGCCGCCCGGGCAACTGACCGGTCACGTCGATCCGCGGCAGATCATGGACATCGGTGTGATGAACGGCAGCATGCCGGCACCGACGATGGCGCTCGACGAGGACGACGAGTTCTTCCTGACGCTCACCAACGTCGGGATGATCATGCGTCCCGACTTGTTCGAGCAGCACACGGTTCACTTTCACGGCTATCCGAACGCTTCGGCTTTCTTCGACGGTGTGCCGGATGCGTCGGTCGCGATCAACATCGGTGCGAGCTTCACTTACTACTACCTCGCTCCTGACGCCGGCACCTATTTCTGGCACTGCCACATCACGCCGCCCGAGCATCTGCAGATGGGCATGGTCGGGCAGATCTACGTGCGGCCGAGGCAGAACCGCGTGACGACGGCGACGCTCTACAACTCGCTGGTCACACAACAACAGGATCCGCGTACGAAGTGCGGTACCGATATTCTGTGCTCGACGCCGCTGCCACCGCAGAACAGCGTCATGCATGCGAAGAACAAGAGCGGCACGCCGACGCTCTACGCGTACAACGATGGCGATGGTTCGACGGCCTACGACGTCGAGTACCCGTTGCAGATAGACGGCTTCGATCCGAACTTCCACTTCGTCGGGATGACCTTCAATCCGGAGCCATTCACCGACAACAAGGACAAGCATTTCCTGCTGAACGGGCGCAGC
>NZ_CADIKM010000068.1 GCF_902859895.1 Pararobbsia alpina | reverse complement strand
GATGACCGCATCGAGCCTCTTCTGGTCACTCGGACCGTCGATCGTGGGAACCGTGTTCGACGGCGGCCAACATGAGGCCAACCTGCGCGGCGCCAACGCGCAATACGACATAGCAGTGGCCGACTATCGCCAGACTGTCCTGACGGCATTTCAGCAAGTCGAAGACGGGCTGTCCGCGGCACGCGTTCTGAGCCAGGAGGCGCAAAGCCAGCAAAGCGCAGTCGATGCATCGGGCCAGGCGCTCGATCGCGCGATGAACCGCTTCAAGGAAGGCGCAATATCCACAGTCGCGACGTCTCTGTTTTGTACGTTAATCCGATCGGCAAGAATGGAAGCGAGGTGTTGCAACTGGAATTAGATGAAGAAGGGAACTTCATTGACGAATGGCCCGGAGGTTTCTTCGAAGAAGGTTTCCGTGAGATGTTCTCTTGAGACAGAATAATGCCGCTTTCGTTTGCAATCGATCCGGATGCCATTACCGCACCAGCATCCGGACCTTTCTTTTACTGTGGGCGTTCATAAAGCAATCATTAGAATTTGGAGAAGGTACGGGGCGCTTGTACATCCGGGGTCAAAGCTAACCGAGTCGTCGCTGATGACCTCGATCGAAGGCTTGCCGGTAGCTCTCCGGCAGCTTTGGAAGGAGGCCTTTCGGCAGAACAAACGCCGGCCTTGTGGGGTTGACTGGGACGGCGTGATCGATGAAGCTGCATGTGCGAAACTGATCGACGAGATAGAGTTGCTGCTGTTAGAGACAACACGCGCCACGCTGCTCGGCAATCTGCCAGATGAGGCCCTGAGCGCACGATTACCAGGTCTACCAGGGCTTGAGATCTGCCGCTTTCACGCCTTCGGTGAGTCAGAAGGCGTTGCAGCGTCACGTCTCAAAACTACCGAAAGCCTAATTGCCGGAAGCGATTGCGCAGCTGAATGGAAGCGGCGCTTCGGATCATGGGTACTGGCTTGCGATAACGCGACTCTGGTGGATCGCTACGCGCTGAAGGACCATATTCGTGCCCTAGCCGAAGGAACGGTTTCGGGTATATGGCGAGCTCTCGAAGAGTTTTCGCGTCGTAGGTGTGATAGGCGAGTGGCTCTTGATTTGTTTATCGGAAACCACGACGTTTCGCCCGCTCAGATTGGCGCGTTCGAGTCGCAACTGTACGATCGTCTGCGGGATGCTGGCATTCGAAAGCTAAGACTGACGGTTGCGCCCGATAACGCATTTCGTGATTTCTGCCACCATCGATATATGCGATGTGACTATGTCGTTTTTGGATTAGACAAAGGTTTCCAGCCATTTACGGGTGAAACGGCTCGCGACGACGTTGTGATATGGCAAAAAGATCGAGCAGAAGACAAAGTTTTCGATCGTTCCGAAGCCGCGCTTATTAGCGAGTCGTTACCCCGAGAATTTGTTTTCCAATAGCTGCGGGATACAAAGAACGGAGCAACCGCCGCGAGACTTCAGCTTGCCGCCGTAGGGATCGGCGCTTGGAATCTAGATCGTCCCATGCGCGAGTGACAGGTATCGGTGCTTCAGCTGCTGCGCAGCGGCTGATCAACGAGCGTCGGATCCATCGCCGATCAAGCAATGTTCGATGGCGTGAATTGAACGGCCGTTTCCCGGATAGAGTCGATGCCTGAACGTCCAAGTGATGGCGAGGGCGAACGTCGGGTCATGGCCGCACCGGGACGAACGACGACCGGCACATGTCGACCCCGAAGGGACATCCAACTTTCGGCAAAGCGGACATTCAATTTATGATGGCGGCAACGGTTTGCGGACAGCCCGCTCGACGGGGGCGCGCTTCTCCGAGAAGGGACGTCGTCTGACCTTCAGGCCTGCTCGGTGGGCATGACCCAGAGTTCTGCGATTGGCGCAGGCATTCGAGCGCGCTACCACGCCACGCCATGTGCTCTGGGGCGCCCCGGCCGCTGCCTGCCGTCTCGGCATAGCCGCGTAGCGTGATCGCGGCGGGGGACGCCACACGAAAGCTTTCCCCGCCGGACGGTTCGGCCTCCCCGCAAGGATCCGATACCTGCCTTGGGTGACCTGCCTCGACCAGCCGGGAAATGAGATAGGTGCCCACATGTCCGCTGCCGCCGATGATGGCTATGCGGACTGGAACCTCAAACGGTGCGCAGGAAGAACGGCGACAATCTTCGTCATCGCCGTAATGGAGCCTTCTCCATCGTAAAGGTCCATGTGCGTCGCTCCGTCGATGATAAATAGCTCTTTCGAGTTCGACGCCGCTTTGGCGTCCAACTCATGGCTATGCCACAGCGAGCCAGCCTTGCTGCCGGCAACGATCATGAGCGGCTGCGTGAGCTTGTCGACCTGATCGAAGCCAGTGAATGACACCATGTAGCTGAGGCTGGAAATCAACATTTTGTTCGGGGCATTGGGATGCTGGCCACGCGGCGTCAAGTAGTAGTCGGCGGCCTCCTGCAAATCGCGTGGCGCTGTCTTGTCGCCAACGTTCGGGACGTAAGGGGCGTACACCGGTGCTGCGCCAGCGGCTTCGGCCGTACGCTGCTTGGCGACCGTGTCCAGCATGGTGATTTGCTCGGCGGTCGTCGGCATTACCCTCCCAACCTTTACGGACTGCGGCCCCGACATCCACTGCGCTTACCGTGGCAAATGCCGTGATTCGGCGGTCAGTGGATGCAGCCATGATCGCCGCTCCGCTGCCGGCGCAAATTCCGAGGGCGCCGATGCGGCTCGGGTCCACATAACCAAGCGTAGTCACGTAATCCACGGCGCTGTAAATATCGCCAACCCGACGCATCGGATCGTCGAGCAAGCGGGGCATGCCCCCGCTGGCCCCCTGATGGGATGCATCAAAGGCTAAGGTGACGAACCCTTGTTCGGCGAGCCGCTGCGCATATAAGCCTGCTGTCTGCTCTTTACTCCGCCACCGGGATGCACAACTACGATGGCCGGGTACTTCTTTGTTTTTTGAAGCCTTCCGGAAGGTAGATGTTACCGGCCATATGGATGGTGTTGTTCTTGATGACGCTGTTGATCGCGATGGAATTCAAGCACTCGATTACCCGCGTCATGTTAAGGCGCGATCACATCGTGCAAGTCAAGACAGTGATCCTCGTGGCGATGCTCGCGATAGCGCGCAAGTTCATCATCCTCGATCCAGCCACGGACCCGGCTCACATCGCCGCGTTCGCGGCCGCGCTGGTTGCGCTTGGCAGCGTCTACTGGCTGATGCGGCAGCGCGACGATCCCGTCGATGCCGCGATCGCCGAGCGCGCCGCGCGGGATCGCGAAGAGCGCGTCTGATTCACCTACATTCTCTTTATGTGGCTAATTATGAACTGGGCCCCGGCCGGAGCTGCATTTCGCCGGCGATAATGCAGCGTGTCCACATGAATATAAGGCTACGCTGAAAAAGGTCAACGCCGTTGGGCGGTGAATCGTTAAATGCGGATGAAACAACAGACCCTTGCGATTGCGGCCGATCAAGGCGCTGGATTTGAACAGTACCGTCGGCCAACCAAACGTGATGTGTTCCTTGAGACGATGGAGCAGATCGTGCCGTGGACACAGTTGTGCGAGGTTGTCGAGCCGCACTATCCGAAGGGTCAAGGCGGACGACCGCCAGTTCGTCCTGGAGCGCATGCTGCGCATGTACTTTGTGCAGAATTGGTTCAACCTGGCGGATGAGGCCTGCGAGGAAGCGCTGCTGGACAGCACCGCATTGCGGCGATTCGTTGGGATTGACCTGGGGCGCGAGCGGGTTCCCGATGGCACGACGCTGTTGAAGTTCCGCAGACTGCTGGAGCGCAACGAGCTTGGCGAGCAGTTGTTTGCCAAGGTCGGCGAGGTACTGCAAGGGCGTGGCCTGAAGGTTGGCACCGGCACCATCGTGGATGCCACCATCATCGGTGCGCCCAGTTCCACGAAGAACGCTGACAAGGCGCGAGAGACCCGGAAATGCACCAGACGAGGAAGGGCCAGCAGTGGTACTTCGGCATGAAGATCCACATCGGTGTGGACAGCCAGACGGGGCTGGCGCACAGCGCAGTGGTGACGGCGGCCAACGTGCACGACAAGCACCCGTTGCCTGAGCTGCTGCACGGAGCGGAGCAGCGCGTGTACGGTGACAGTGCTTATGTTAGTCAGAAGGAACTCATCGCCAGCAAGGCACCGCAAGCGAAGGACTTTACCAACCAGCGTGTGCGCAACCGCAGCGGCGAAGTCGACCAGACCAGGCGCACGAAGAACCGTAACAAGTCCCTGCCACTCGATCGGCGCGTCCTGCACGGACTGTGCCGTACAGTCGGCGCAATGGATCTTGTGTGTCATCCCGGCGGACCGAACCACCGTGCACGCGAGCGCCGTCGGCGGCAGCGCGCGCCCCTCTCGGCATATAAGCGTCAGTGCGCCGTTCATCGCGGTCGTGCCAGCGTGGGCTCGCATCGAGCTCGACAATGCCGGCGATCGGTGCGGCCTTGTTGTCGCGCTCAGTTCGGCCAAGCTGAGGGAAACCGCTCGAAGGGCGCTCGGCACCACGACGTGCGATATCCCGTGCTGGTTCAAAGCGTGGGACCCTTTCCTACGTGAAGCGGCCGACACGCTTACCGCGTTGCACGTCGGCAGGAGCCCGGACCCTTTGTGCCTCGCCGCGTTCGCAGATGTATTCGCACTTCATCTCGCGCGCCGGTACGGACACGACGCCGATACGCGCGAAGCGGGTACGAGTCTCACCCAGCCAAAGCTCAGCGTCGTGGAACACTTCATACACGAGCACATCGCGGAGAACATCCACATCGAGCACCTCGCAGCGCTCCTGCATATGAGCCCGTCGCATTTCGCACGGGCTTTCAAGAACGCGACGGGGCATCCGCCGCACTTATACCTGATAACCGAAAGGTTGAGATTAGCGCAGTCGATGCTTTCGGAAGGGAGCCTCCCACTGATCGATATCGCGGCACGCGCGGGCTTTCAGACGCAGCAGCATTTCACCGAAGTGTTTCATCGATATGCGGGCTGCACGCCCCGCGCTTTCCGCCTTGCGCATCACCGCCCGACGATCCGGTGATGCGCTTGCGACTGGATCGGTGAGTGACCAACAAGCACAGAAATCCGACACCTTTGAGCAGGAACTCGAAAGAAGCGCGCGCCTCGCGGATGTAGGCTTGACTATATGAGCCGCATAGAAATGGCGCGCTGTATCAGCCGGATGCCGGCGATCCGACCGAGGAGCCAAAGATGGACGAACTGCTCGGACGCGCATGGTGGATGCTCGCGCTGCGCGGCGCCGCGGGAATCCTGTTCGGTCTCCTCGCGCTCTTCTGGCCTGGCCTCACGCTGCTGCTTCTCGTCGGGATGTTCGCGGCGTATGCACTCATCGGAGGCATCGCGGCGGTCAGCGCGGCCATACGACATCGTTCGATCCGCACCGATTGGTGGATCCCATTGCTGCTCGGCCTGTGCACGATCGCTGCGGGCCTGATCGCCGTCGCGGCGCCGGGCATCACGGCGCTTGTACTGATCGCCGTGATGGGCGCGAACGCCATCGTCACCGGAGTGCTCGATCTCATCGCCGGGGTTCGGCTGAAGAGGCGCGGCCGGACGGAGTGGCTGCTGTTCTTCATCGGCATCCTGTCGGTGCTGTTCGGCATCTTCGTGCTGATCGTCCCGGGTGCTGGAGCGCTCGCCCTCGTGTGGATGATAGGAACCTATGCGATCGTGACCGGCGCACTTCTGCTCGTCCTCGGCCTCGTCGCACGGAACTGGCGCAGCGCCGTCCTTCGCGACCAGCAAAACACACCGCTGCACTCGTGAGCGTCCTGCGCCCGGCGCCCACGTATTCCGTTGCGCATTCTGGAGAACGCCATGAAGACTAAACTCTTAGCGGTCGCAAGGCTGTCGACACTCTTGCTTGCGCTATCCGCTGGTGGCTTTGTGGCCAACGGCGCGACCGCGCAGGATGCGCCCATCGCCGGAAAGGTGACGCTCGGCGTGACCGTCACCGAAGCGCGACTCGTCGCAACGGGGTGGCGCGCATCGAAGATGATTCACACCGATGTCTACAACGAAAAGAACGAAAAGATCGGCCGCGTCGACGACCTGATTGTCGCGCCCGATGGCTCGCTCTCGGCCGCGATTATCGACGTCGGCGGCTTTCTCGGGGTGGCGGCGCACCCGGTCGCCATCCCCATTCAGCAGTTCAAGCAGATAGCGCCGAAGGCAATCCTGGCCGGCGCAAACAAGGACGCGTTAAAAAAGCTTCCGGAGTTCGAATATGTCAAGGGTTGACAACGGCCGCGAACACGGCGGCACGAGTTACCGAAGATTCGGGCCGCTCTGGCGGTTCATCGGAACAAGGAGCTAGCGATGCTATTGGACCTCGATAGGTGGAACCCCTTCCGTTTCCTGCGCAAGAGCCCCGAGGAAAAGGGCGCGAGCGCAAAGCTGAACGCCGCGCCCGCGGTCTCACAGCAGGCCCCAGGACCGTTGACCTCGGATGCGGCCGCGTCCGCATGGCCGGCATCGTTCGATACGGCGCGATGGCCGCTGCCCGATCCCCTGCATCTTCTCACCGACCTGATACGCGATCCGTTCGGCGGGATGGGACCGCTGGGCAACTGGTTCGGCGACTTCAGTCCTAGCCGCTTTCAGCCGCGCCTCGACGTGATCGACGACGGCGACGCGCTTCGCATCGTTGCCGAGTTGCCAGGACTGTCGCGCGAGGACGTGGAGCTCGAAGTCGTCGAGGACATGCTGGTGCTGACCGGCGAGAAGCGCATCGAATCGAAGAACGACGAGAAGGGCTGCTACCGGGTGGAGCGGGCGTTCGGACAGTTCCAGCGCGCGATTCCGCTTCCATCCGGCGTCGATCTCGAACGCGCCGAAGCGAATTTCGAGAACGGCGTGCTCACCGTGCGGATGCCCAAGGCGGCCAATGAACCCGCGGCGAAGCGGCGCCTCGAGATCAAATAGCGTGATGCGCACGGCGACATCGTGAAACAGCTCGTCAGATTCCATCGCCTCGACAATATCCCGCATGAGGCCGTCGAAGACAAGACCGCGGGGCTGGACGCGCTTCATGTCGAGCGGCACTTGCAGTACTTCGCGACGGGTCTCGTCATGCTGTGCGCGCGTGCCGAGAAGGATACGAGGCGCATAGCCGACAACTATCGCGTGAGCTGCGGTTCGCGCTGCCGAGCACGACGCTTGCGGCCGAGACTCCCGACGATATCGGCGAATCAGATTGGTTACTGCATGCGTGGCGGCGCTCCATGCTGCTCGCTGGTGTCGATGCCCTACCGGCCAGCGAAATCGCCGCGCGCTTCGACACCGATGAGGCCACCGTGCAGCCGTCCCTCGACCATGCCGGTGCGTTCCAGCGCGCGCGGCTCTTGGAACGTGGCGGGGCGCCTGCGGACTACGCGGGCGCCGCGTCGTCCGGCGGATTCGTCGTGCGCCGCAGAACGCACGCGCGGCACCGTGAAACCGAAACGGGGCATGTCCCACCGGACGCAAAGCGCGGAGGGCATCCGCCGCGGCGCATCGCCTCACTACTTCGCACGATCCCTCGCCTTCAACAATCCCCTGCCCACCCAACGGAGAACATCATGGCCAACTGCAGCATTTGCGGAAAACCGGCGACCTCCCAGATCACGATCACCGAGAACGGCCAGCGCCGTCACTTGACGCTGTGCGACGAGCACTATGTGCAGTTCGTGGCGCGCAACCAACGTAGCCTCTCGCCACTCGAATCGCTGTTTCACGGCGGCCTTTTCGAAAGTCTCTTCGACGACATGTGGTCGCCGCTCGAGGGCAGGCGCAGCGGCTGGCAACCTCTCGGTCAGGCGGAGGAGACGCGCGCGAGCGCGGGGGAAGGGGGCGGCGGCGGGGACGAACGCGAGCGCCGGCCCGGCGGCCGGCCGCGTCGGCATCGCCGTGCGCGCGAAGCCGTCGACCTTCAGACTTTCCTGAGCGAGAGCGGCCTGGACCGCTTGCAGGCGGCCGCACAAAAGGCGGTCGAGTTCGGCAAGTCCGAAGTCGATACCGAGCACCTCCTGCTCGCACTCGCCGATAACAACGTGGTACAGGAGATCCTGCGGGAATTTAAGCTCGATCCCGAAGAGATCAAGAAGGACGTCGACCGGAACGCACCGCGCGGCACCCGCGCCGAAAAGACGGACGGGGAACGCATCGGCGTATCGCCGCGCGCGAAGAGCGCGCTGGAGAACGCGCTCACCGCGTCGCGCGAACTCGGCCACAGCTATGTCGGACCCGAGCATATCCTGATCGGGCTCGTGGAAGAGGAAGACGGCTCCGCGGGCGAGCTGCTGCGCAAGTACGGGCTATCGTCGCATGCGCTCCGTCAGAAGACGGTCAAGGTGGTCGGCAAAGGAGCCGAGGAAGGCACCGTCGAGGGCCGCTCCACCACGCCGACGCTCGACAAGTACGCGCGCGATCTCAGCGCTCTCGCGCGGCGCGGTAAGCTCGATCCGGTGATCGGCCGCGACAAGGAAATCGAAACGACTATCGAAGTCCTTGCGCGTCGGCGCAAGAACAACCCGGTGCTGATCGGCGAACCGGGCGTCGGCAAGACGGCAATCGTCGAAGGACTCGCGCAGCGCATCGCCCAGGACCAGGTGTCAGAAGTGCTGCGCGGCAAGCGCGTCGTCGAATTAAATATCAACAGCGCGGTCGCGGGGGCAAAGTATCGTGGCGAGTTCGAAGAGCGCGTGAAGCAGGTGCTCGATGAGATCGTCGAGAACCAGGACCGGCTGATCGTCTTCATCGATGAACTGCATACGATCGTGGGTGCTGGCCAGGGCGGCGGCGAAGGCGGGCTCGACATCGGCAACGTGTTCAAGCCGGCGCTCGCGCGCGGCGAGCTGCATCTAGTGGGCGCCACGACGTTCAACGAATACCAAAAGTACATCGAGAAGGACTCGGCGCTCGAACGGCGCTTCCAGCCGGTGAACGTCCCCGAGCCGAGCGTCGCGGAAACCATCGAAATCCTGCGCGGACTGCGCGACCGCCTTGAAGCACATCACAAGGTGAAGATCACCGAAGAGGCCATCTCGGCCGCGGCCAAGCTTTCGGACCGCTATATCGCCGCGCGCTTCCTGCCGGACAAGGCCATCGACCTGCTCGACCAGGCGGCCGCTCGCGTGCGCATCTCGTCGAATTCCCGGCCGACGCAACTGCACGACATCGAGGCGACCATCCGCCGCGCGCGTCAGGAACAGGACGCGGCAAGCGCCGCCAAGCAGTTCGACAAGGCAAAGGAACTGGAAGACAAGCTCGTCTCCGAACAGAAGCGCCTCAACGATGCGACCGAAGCGTGGAAGAAGGAACGCGGCACCAGTTCGCAAGAGGTGACGGCGGAGGACATCGCGCAGGTCGTAGCGTCGCTCACCGGCGTGCCGGTGTCCGAACTCACCGCCGAGGACCGCGAGAAGCTGCTGCGTCTCGAAGACCGCCTGAAGGAACGCGTGGTCGGACAAGACGAGGCGGTCCGCGCCGTCGCGAAGGCGGTCCGACTCTCACGCGCCGGTCTCACCGAAGGCGGCAAGCCGACCGCGAGCTTCCTTTTTCTCGGACCGACTGGCGTGGGCAAGACCGAACTCGCCAAAGCGCTCGCCGCCTCAGTGTTCGGCGACGACAACGCGCTGGTGCGGATCGACATGAGCGAGTACTCCGAGCGGCATACCGTGGCGCGGCTGGTGGGCGCCCCTCCCGGCTATGTCGGCTATGAGGAAGGCGGACAGTTGACTGAGCGGGTGCGGCGCCGCCCGTATAGCGTGGTGTTGCTCGACGAGATCGAGAAGGCGCATTCGGAGGTGCACAACATCCTGCTGCAGCTCTTCGACGAAGGCCGTCTCACCGACGGCAAGGGACGTCTTGTCGATTTCACGAACGCGATTGTCATTGCGACGAGTAATATCGGCTCGCAGATGATCCAGGACAACTTGCGCTCCGACAAGAAGCAGCTCGACTATCCCGCGCTGCGCGACCGTCTGATGGAAGTGCTGCGGCATCACTTCAGGCCCGAGTTCCTGAACCGGGTCGAAGAAGTCGTCGTGTTCCGTGCGCTCGGCAAGGAGCAGATCCGCAGCATCGTCGATCTGCAACTCGCGCGCGTGCAGCGCACCGCAGTCGGGCAAAACATTGAGTTGTCATTCGACGATTCGCTGCGCAATCATCTCGCGGAGATCGGCTATGACCCCGAGTTCGGCGCACGGATGCTCAAGCGCAAGATCCGGGCGGAAGTGGAATCCCAGCTCGCCGATGCGCTGCTGCGGGGCGACGTTCGCGACGGCGACAAGGTCACAATGACCTACGATTCGGGTACGCACTCTGTGCGGGTGCAGAAGGGAGCAGCGCCCACAGAAGCGCCCAGCGAGGCGTCGAAGCAAGAACCGGCGCATACGTGACGCTGGCATGATTGAACGCGGCGTCGCCCGCACGTGCGGGCGGCGTGCTGTCACGATTCAAGTTCACCTACGACGATCTCGTCGCGATAGCAGCAGATCCACGTTTCGCCAGGTTCGATTGAACGCACCAGTGGATGGCCGGTCGCGTAAAAATGCTTGCTTGCATGCCGGTGGGGCGACGAATCGCAACAGCCGACGTGTCCGCACGAAAGACAAAGCCTCAAATGTACCCAGGGTTGGACAAGCTTCACGCAGTCCTCGCAATAGTCGATGGGCGTGTGGAGAATGTGGGCCTCGCCTAGGTGCGTGCAACCAGGGGTCGTGATCGTACTCCTCGGACAGGTGCGCGCATCAAGGCAGCGCTTACCCTCACGCGCTATTCAGATAGCGATGCACCAGCGCCACAGCCATTGCCCCCCTCGCCGACTGCCGACGCCACACGCTTGATCGACCCGTGACGCACGTCGCCCGCTGCGAATACGCCAGGTACGCAGGTCTCCAGATGTAGCGGCGCGCGTTCGAGCGGCCATTTCAGGTTCGCCCGATATTCCTGCAGGTCGGGACCGGTCACGAGATAGCCGCCTTCATCGCGGACAATGCCAACCTCCTGCGCCCATCCGGTCTGCGGCACGCCGCCAATGCAGACGAATAGCCAACTCGTCATGACCCTGCATTGCCGGCCGGTGTGAACATCCGTCAGCGTGATTTCCTGCAACACATCACTGCCTGCGAGCGCGGTAACTTCGGTGCACGTGCACTTTTCAATGTTCGGCGCCGACGTGATGCGATCTACCAGGTATTGGGACAACGTGTTCTAAGCGATGGGTCGCGCACGAGCATATAGACGCGGTTGGCGGACTGCGAAAAATGCATGGCGGCCTGTCCCGCCGAATTGCCGCCGCCCACCACATAGACGTCTTCGCCATGGATCAGCGCAGCCTCACTCGCGCCGGCGCCGTAATAAAGGCCCGCGCCGAAAAAAGCGCTCTTCACCTTCCAGGCCTAGCGTGCGATATGCCACGCCTGTCGCACAGATTGACGTGCGCGCCGAAATACGCGTGCCGTCCTCCTGATACAGGGCGGTGTCTTTCGCGATACTGCCGGGCTTTGTTCGCTTTCGGCTGATGGTTCCATTACATCCGGTTGTGCGACTCTCTCACCTTGTGATCAACAAAACGCGTGCCCCATTCGATGCCATCGCGCACCGCCTCCTCCTGCGTAAGCCATTCCGGCTGAATCGTCTCCGGAAGGAATTCGGCCACGGTGCTATCGGCATGACGCACACTCACTTTCGCCTGCCACGCGTCGTATGCGTTCTGCACCGGCTTTACCACGATTTCGTAGCCTCGATGTTCAAACACGTGCGTATGCGTGAGCCGCTCCGGTTTCGTACCAAGGCGTCCATCTGGAAGCGCGAACTCAGTACGCATGTCTTCGATCTCCTTCTGGACATGATGTACGTAATCTGCGCCGAGATCATTGAGCGGCACTATGTTCCAGTTTCGGCGGGATGCATCCGGCGAATGCCGCTCTGGTGTGGTGTGCGCACGCGCAAAGCTCACGGCAAGTCAGCGGCGATATTAGCCATGCGCTTCTGCAGTTCGCCGCGAATCCGCTCGGCGGTTCGGATGAAGTATACGACCGTAGGGGTGGCTATTGCGAAGAACTTATTCGTGCGACCTGCAAGTCGCGTGAGTTTCTGTTTCACAGGAGCAGGGATGACTTGATGAAACCGGTTGTTCCATCAACCGTTCCCTACCCGGACATGCGGAGCCGGTAACAGCTCGGTGTGAAGCTCCGGGGACAACGTAGCCGCCGGGTATCCGGTACGCCGAGCCGTGAGGCAAGGCGGAATCTGCCAGCACGAAGGCGGAGAGGAGCAAGGGATGAGCGGGTACGACCAACACATGTGAACTTCCGTTTAACGTCGTGATCTTTAACAAGCCAAACGTGCTGACAGGCTTGAACCAAAGCGGTATGCGGTGAGGAATGGCCTCTGAATACTGGACCATCATGGACATAACCACCTCCGGCGAAGCAGAAGGGTCCGCCCCGCTCGGAAATTCATGCGGAATGGGTAAGCCCATAGTGCTGCCGGAAACGGCAGGCGAACCGCAAGGAACGCTGTCGGCGCTGTGGGTAAAGGAATGCGGAGAAAGCGAACGCCCGGCTGTAATGGACGGGATACGGGCTGAAACATTGCCCGACGCGAAAGCGGGCAGACTTCCGCGCGGTCATTCATGGCGAGAGAGCTTTGACCAATCGTTATACGAGGGAAGGCAGATGACGGCGATCAGCGCGAAAGCGACTGGGGCTGGTGCGTCCTCGCGCGCTGCGCAGATGTGGGATCAGGCGAACCGGTCGCACATGGAGGCAGATGTGAAACGACTTCAGGTGCGTATCGCCAAAGCAGTTCGGGAAGGCCGATCGGGCAAAGTGCAAGCATTGCAACGTCTGCTGACCCGCTCGCATAGCGGCAAGATGCTTGCCGCTATGCGAGCGGGTGACGGAAAATCGTCCTCCCGGCAACCGGTTGAATGGACACTTCGAGTCGCCCGCGACTGCACCTGAGCCGACAGATGTCGACGTCTACATCCCTCTGGCGGTTGACCGGGCGCTGGTTGTGCGCAAGCGGCACCTTTAGGGCAGGACTGACAGAGTTTGCCGATGCCGGCGGCCGCTCCGAGCACCGAAGGGCGCCGCGATTACTCCGACGTCTCGCGCGCCGCTTCGGGCGGCCCTTTCAGTTCGACCACATTGCCCTCCGGATCGAACAGATACAGAGAAGGGCCGTAGCCGTCCGCGCCATATCGCCGCCCCTGCTCGCCTAGCCGCGCGCCGAGGGCGGTGAGGTGCGCTTTGAGAGCGTCGGCGTCGAAAGGCTCGATGCGCAGGCACAGATGATCCATATTGCGCCCCGCGCCAGGCGCACCGCTCTCTGGACGATCGATCCTCCCGCCGACCTGCAGCAGATCGATCAGCGAACGCCCGGCGCGCAACTGGGTGAGCCCGAGGTCCGCCTGATCCTTTTCCACACGGCAACCAAGTACGTCGCAGTAAAAACGGGTCATCGCATCGAGATCGGCGGCCCTGATCACGACGTGGTCGATCTCACGAATGTGAAACTTCATGGAAAAGCCTCCTTCGTCCGGTCCTTCATGCCGCTGGCGGAACTAAGTTTAGGAGGAGGACGATTCGGGCGCTAGCCACGTTGCTTCGCTGAAAATGGATACGCTGCTCATCGCCATGCTAATCGCGCGTTATCGGTATTTGTGGAGACGACGTGGCCCTGGGTGATGTTTTTCAACCCCCAAGGGGCGCGCCACAGGACAATCGGGAATTAATCCCAGCGTCATCATCGCATGGGGGCCAAGCCCGGGCGCTGTCCAACAGCCCGCTACTGCACGATAGAACGTGGGCACGCAAATCGCGGCGTGATTGAACGACGTTGTGCCCGGTGCAGGTCCAGTCGAGGAGCGGTCACTCTCAGCGACCGTTGTAGCTTGAGCTGACGACGTTCGAATGTCCGCGTGACAGCGCAAGCCAACGGCCGTAGATGGCCGAAGCCGGTCCCACGACGAACTTCCGCAGGCAACCCATATCGGTCACACGGGGCGGCAAGTCCTCTGTCCTAAGACGGCGTAACAGCCGCCGTTCGGGCTCATCGGTGGCGGGCCTGGCCGGCTGCAGCTGGTCGATTTCGCGAACTCTATATGTCAATCACTTCGGTGACCCTGTCACCGCGAATCTCTAGTCGGTGAAAAAAATAGGCGATAAGTTTGCCGACAACCACAACCGGAAGAATGGTCACGTCCGGTCCAATTCTGCAAAAGAATAAAGCCACCTCAACACGGGCCCGTCTGCTGAAAGCGATGTCGCTATGCTTTTATTCGGATGCTTGCGTCATTCGAAGGGGCCCCCAGCTTACACTGTCAGCGGAGGTAATTGTCATTGTTCAGTTGCTCATAGCTGCCGCTCCGAACAGGTCAACAGCGCGAGCAGACGCAGCTGTCGTCAGCATCACCTTCGCCCGTGCAATCACTCGCCACAATCTCCCGGCGCCTTTCCGAACTCAAGTTTTCTTCCCTGCTACCGTTAGCTAGGTGGTGTCAGACGACTCCGACCTGCTGCTGCCTCACTAGCGGTTATGCGTCCTGACGCTGGGCGATTTCAAATGACTATTGTGAGAAAACAAAAATGAAGGGCTATATCTTTTCGGCATTGGCATCTGCCGTTATTCTTTCCGGGTGCGCGACCCCGCCTCCTACGCACCTCAATTCCAGCGGACGGACCATAACCTTTTCAAATCCTATTCTCTTGAAAGAGGACGTCGCTAAAGGAAATTTAACGTATGTTCTTGTTGAAGAGTCTATTGCCGATGGGTCGCTTCACATCGCCAGCATTTCGAAGGCCCGGCAGTCCATTCAAAACGAACGACAGGAGCGCATTGTCTTCAATAGCGATTTGACCAAATTCGCCCCCGATTTCGAGATTTCTACGTTTTATACATACAGCGACGCTGGAAATTACAATGAGAAAACCGTCGTTATGAATTGCATGGGGCATTTAACAAAGAAGACTCAGGAATATAGCCCATGCTCTAGTGTGTATGGCAGCGTCTTTGTGCCTATGGGCGTTTACAAAGCCGGTGCAGCGGGAGCGGCCGTCGATACGTCGCGCTGGGAAAATCCACATTTTAACTTTCTACGTGTTGTTGCCTCGCCCGAATATACGTTGAGGAAAGCCGGAGTCTTTGATCATCTCGACCAACTTACCGGCGCAAACAATGAATTTGAGCCAAATATACAGAATTGCGTTTTTTGCGCTGCTCGTGACCGGGATCGCAAACCCTGCCTTCTCGGCTGAATCCGCGTCTGGGACTGACAGCGAAGCCCTCGAGATAAATAATTCGTGGAAAGTTTGGGGGGCGCTTGATAGTCGCGATGTTCAAAATCCCCTATACGTTACGATAAAGCCATCCGGAAAGCATTGGGAAATCGATAGGGTTTTCGCTTCGGCCCCTCAGATTCCTCCCTCCGAAGATACGGAGCTGTTTATGGCAACGCGAGACCTCCAGTACTGGAAAAATGCCTATGTGGACTACGTTGTAGATTGCAACTCCTTTGAAGTGCAGCAATCGGACTTCCAATCGACCTGTACCAGCAGGTTCGGTGAGAAGAAAGCGGCTCAGGCCATAATTGGGGCTTTATTCGGAAAGGCCGGGAGTGTCGCGTATGGCTACAACACCGATAAGGTCGCGGCGGCGATTCATAGTATCCCGCCCGAACAAGCGGAACGGAAGCTGACAATTTTCGAAAAATCAGAAAACTGAATTGGCGCGACGAGTTTCATGCTGGGAAGCCGCGCAGACGGTCGCCACCATTGAAAGGTGAATCGTGAATCCAACCTGCCCTTTTTGCTCCCTTCCACCAGACCGAATTCTTGGTGAAAACGACAAGGCGTTATGGTTTCAAGACGGGTTTCCCGTCTCGCCAGGTCATAGCCTTGTTATCCCCAAACGACACGTGGAATTTTTTTTTGACACTACGACTGACGAACGTCTGGCACTGTTGGCGTTGCTGGATCAGGCCAAGAAAACGGTTCAGCAAGGCAATGCCCGCGATGGCTTTAACATCGGCGTCAATGTAGGCGCTGCCGCTGGGCAGACCGTTCCGCACTTGCACATCCACCTGATCCCGCGTTATCTGGGGGATCAGGAAGACCCGAGAGGTGGGGTGAGGAAAATTTTTCCCGAGAAAGCAGAATATTGGGTAACACCTAAATAAACGTCAAAAGGCGCGCCATGAGTAAATTTGATATCAGCAGCTTGATTGGCAAGGAAGTTAGGGTCTATCTGGACCTCACCCCAGGAAATCACTGCTGGAGTATTGCTGAGCCTAAATCAAGCGGACGAGTCCTTTTTGTTTTCAGGGAATCCGAAATCAGCGTTGATAGTGCGGTATGGTTGCGTTCTCGTTCAAAAAATGCGCTTGCTGTGGGCACCAATACCCCAGCGTAACCATTCCTTAGACATCGCTCTCAACGTTCTTGTGCGGCTGCCGTTACGATGCAAAGCGATAAACCGATAAAAGCTACCCATCAACGGCTGTGCGCGATGAAGCTCCACAGTAATGGCTGGTGCCTGGCAGACACGACGGGGGAGGACCGATGGCCGCTTTCCGGTTGCCTCCGCCGCTTGAATGTCCGGCCGCACCGTCCGGTGAATGACGCTTCCTGGCCGGCAAGCGACCGCCTCTACCGAAGCCGCTACCTCACCTGAGCCTGCTCTGCAATTTGAGTGCGGAATCGAGCGCGCTGTTCAGCTTCGTCGGTTTGAAGGGGATCAGGTGATCTGAAATCGCAGTGGCCCAGCAAAAGAGGTTTGGGTCTT
>NZ_CADIKM010000067.1 GCF_902859895.1 Pararobbsia alpina | reverse complement strand
TGAACCCGGATCGCATCGACAACCAGGACGGCGCCCCACAGCGCAGTAACCAGGAGCGAAAAGCCGCCTGAGATTTAATCGTCGAGGCGACAACTACCTTGAAAATTTCCGTCATCGTCCTCAGTGCGAATACTCTAATCCCAGGAACGCGAATAGGCTAGTTTGTGCCGCAATGCAACGTCAATATTTGGGCTCGTACGCTTCTTCGCGTCGCCCGTTCGCCTCATGGCGGCAGCGTCGACGTCATGAGCCGGGCAGTCGCGGCGACGCTTCGATCCAAGGTATCGGTGACAGACGCCCTGACCGCACAGCGGGCGAGTGGGAACGGGTTTAGCTACAGCGGTGTACACGACCCACGTCCGACGCCGCGGTCTTGCGATGCCTCGAACCAAGGGTCCCGCCTTCACCGACAAATTGACACCTATGGACAATGCCTCCGATCTGATCATCGCCCGTTCTGAAGGACTCTATTGTCCGGCGGGCGACTTTTATATCGATCCGTGGCGACCTGTCGAGCGCGCCGTCATTACCCATGCGCACTCGGATCATGCGCGCTTCGGCCATGCGCGCTATCTGACTGCGGAAGCGGGCCTCGGAGTCCTGCTGTCCCGCTTGCCCGGCATCGACGTCCAGGGCCTGCCCTACGGCGAACACATCGACATCGATGGCGTACGTGTATCGCTGCATCCGGCGGGACACGTCCTCGGCTCGTCACAAGTGCGGGTCGAACACGCCGGGCGCGTGTGGGTCGCATCAGGCGATTACAAGGTCGAAACCGATCCGACGTGCACACCGTTCGAACCCGTACGTTGCGACACCTTCATCACCGAGTCGACCTTCGGCTTACCCATTTACCGATGGGAGCCATCGCAAGCGATTTTCGACAGCATTGACGCATGGTGGCGGCGTAACGCGGCCGGAGGACGTGCGTCGGTGCTGTTCTGCTATGCGTTCGGGAAAGCGCAGCGCGTGCTCGCAGGCGTGGATCGGGGCATCGGCCCGATTTTCTGTCATGGCGCCGTCGAGCCGTTGAATCGCGCCTATCGCGACGCGGGTGTCGACTTGCCCGTCACGCGGCTGGTCAGCGACATCCCGATCCGCGACAAGGCCCTATTCAAAGACGCGCTGATTATCGCGCCGCCGTCCGCTCAAGGCACTGCGTGGATGCGGCGCTTTGCTGACTATAGCGACGCATTCGCGTCGGGCTGGATGCGTTTGCGCGGCACACGACGCAGACGTGCTGTCGATCGCGGCTTCGTGCTGTCGGACCACGCAGACTGGCCGGGCTTGCAACACGCCATTGGTGCGACCGGCGCCGAGCGCGTGATCGTCACGCACGGCCAGATCGAGCCAATGGTGCGATGGCTTGCGGAGCAAGGGCTCGATGCCGGCGCTTTCACGACCGAATATGGCGACGACGGGATCGAGGCCGATGCCGAGCAAGCCCCGACAGAGAGCACGCCGCAATGAAACGCTTCGCGACACTCTATACGGCGCTCGATGCGACGACCTCCACCAACGAGAAGCTCGCGGCATTAATCGCGTACTTTTCGGACGCACAGCCCGAAGACGCGGCATGGGCATCGTACTTCCTTGCGGGTGGAAAACCTCGCCAGACTGTGCCGACACGTGTGCTTGTCGAATGTGCGCGCGATCGTGCGGCTCTGCCCGAATGGTTGTTTGAAGAGTCGTATCAGGCGGTCGGCGATCTGGCCGAAACGATCGCCCATGTGCTGCCACCCGCGACCCGTGAATCGGAACTTGGATTGGCGCAATGGATCGAGGGACGCGTGCTCACACTGCGCGGTAGCAGTCCGATCGAGTTGCGCGCACGTTTGATCGGCTACTGGGATGAATTGAACTGGAGCGAGCGCTTTTTGCTCACAAAGCTTATCGGAGGTGGTTTTCGTGTGGGCGTATCACGACAACTCGTCGTGCGCGCGCTTGCGCAGGTCGCAGGCGTCGAACACAAACACATCGCGCAACGCATGGTCGGATGGACCGATTCGCGTCAGGCGCCTGACGCCGCACGCTATCTTCGGCTGATCGCACCGGCGGCCGAGGGCGACAACGTCGGCATGCCGCATGAAAGCGATAGGGGCCTGCCGTATCCGTTCTTCCTCGCGCATCCATTGCAGGCCGACGCGGCAACGCTAGGCCCGACATCGAACTGGATCGTCGAATGGAAATGGGACGGCATTCGGGCACAACTGGTCAAACGCGCGGGCCGCGTATGGATCTGGTCACGTGGTGAAGATCTCGTGACTGAGCGCTTTCCAGAACTCGCATCGCTCGGCGAGGCGTTGCCCGATGGCACCGTCATCGACGGCGAAATTCTCGCTTGGGAACCCGGTGCCGACACACCCCTGCCGTTCGCGCGTTTGCAGCCACGCATTACGCGCAAGTCGCTGACCCGGAAAGTGCTCGCCGAATCTCCGGCTGCGATGCTTGCGTATGACTTGCTCGAGGCAGAGGGGCGCGATCTGCGTACCGAACGGCTTGAGGCGCGGCGTTCGCGACTGCATGCGCTCGCACGGTCGCTAGCCGAAACACTTGCGGTCGACCTGCTACGTGTATCGCCACACGTCATCGCCCCGGATTGGACAGCGATGGCCAAATTGCGGGAGGAGAGCCGAGCACGCAATGTCGAAGGGCTAATGCTCAAGGAGCGCGCGTCGATGTACGGCGTCGGACGTACCAAGGCATCGGGTACCTGGTGGAAATGGAAGGTCGATCCGTACTCGGTCGATGCCGTGCTGCTGTATGCCCAACGTGGCCATGGTCGACGTGCAAGTCTCTATACGGATTTCACCTTTGCAGTCTGGGATGAAGCCGACGGCGTTCGTACGCTCGTGCCGTTTACCAAAGCCTATTCCGGGCTCACCGATGAGGAAATGCGCAAGGTCGATGCCGTTGTCCGAAAAACGACGATCGACAAGTTCGGACCGGTCCGCCGTGTGACGCCGACGCTCGTGTTCGAAATCGGATTTGAAAGGATTCAGGCGAGCCCACGACATAAGTCAGGCATTGCGGTGCGCTTCCCGCGGATGCTGCGATGGCGGACCGATAAGGCAATCGAGGACGCCGATACGCTTGAAATGCTCAAGGGCTTTTTGAATGAGGCGCAGCCATGAATGCGCCTCAGGATCCGATTGTCGGCGCGATGCGTCCGGATCGTGATCCCGGAGATGGGCAAGGGCCCCTCGGTACCGTCGTCAGGCTCGCCGTGCCAATGTGGAAAGCAAGTACTGATGTTCCATGCTTGGAAGCGCAAATGACATTCTTGGAATCCAGGCGCAGGAGTGTCAGCGCGCGTCGGGCTGTGCGATTCACTCGACGGAGCATCGACCCGGTTCGGACGTGCCCCTCATCCGATCTTATAGACACGAGATCATTGGGTTGACGCGTTGCGTGCTGCCGCTCGTCCACCGCTCACACAGCCTGTAACCATCCTTCGTTTCGCAAAAATTCCCCGCTGAACTAGACGGGATGGGCCTTCGAAGCAGATTTCCCTTTCGACCAAAGTTGTGTCGATCGGCTCTCGGATTTCAACCAAATCTGTAGCTTAACCAATGTTGTGTCGCAATGACTGCCCTATGCGGTGCCGTTTTTCTGCTGGGCCATCGCTCAGACGCGCTTGACCTGGCTTTGACTGCACCGGGCAAGTTTTGCGGTTGGCAGGCAAGTACGTCGGACGGAAGACCGACACCGCCACCCACCGTCGCATCATCGCACTGCGCAGCGGCGGGCATAGCGTTGCGTGTTTGGCGAGTTCAACACCTTGCCGCTGTCGTTCCCGGCGATCTTCGTAGTCGTCGCGCGCTATTTGCAGCGCGGGTTTCAACAGCATGTCCTGAACCGACTCCAGGACGACCCTGGCGACTCCCGGGGCGTCGCAGCCAAGTTCGGAAAGATCGATGACACCGGGCACCGCGAGGCGCGCGCCCTTGTCGCCAATCATGCGCAACAGCTCGGGGCGATCCGCGCGCCCCGAAGGCCTTCTCGCGGTAAACGCCGGCGGCGTAGTAGCCCGCTGCTCCGGCGCTGCGGGCGATTTCCTCCTGGGCGCGCAATGTCCTGCTGCTCAGTAGTTGGTGCGACACGCATCCCAGCCGCCGCTGGCCGGGTTTTTTAGCAAAGCGAATTTCGACACGAATTTCGACAGCCAGCAAACCGCTGCAGCACGCAAGGCATGAAATCGATATTCGCCATGAGCTGCTCGTTTGACCTATACTAAATGCTCAAATGCGGAGGCACCAATCATGTCAGTCACCATACGTAAGCGCGCACCGACTGCGAAGACAGCAACTGCAGCAGCTGCTGCGCCGCTTTTCACGCAAGCGACCAAAACCGCTGTCAGTCGTACGCCTCGCACCGTGCGCGACTTCGTCCGGATTTATGAAGCGGGCCCGATGGAGCGCATTGAGCTAATCAAGGGCGGAATCGCCGCGGACGGCCTGATCGATCTGGCCAGTTCGCTCCACACGACCAAAGACCAGCTGTTTAAGCGACTCGGGCTGCCGCGTGCGACTGTCGACCGGAAAGCACGGAACAAACAGAACCTATCGCAGGAACAGTCGGAACGTGTCGTTGGCCTGATGAAACTGGTAGGCCAGGTCAGGAAAATAGTGGAGCAATCCGGCGACCCGACTAACTTTGACGCGGCCCAATGGGCGGGGCAATGGCTGGAGCGTCCCAACAACGCACTTGGGGGCATACGTCCTGCCGAGTTGATGGATACGGTCGAAGGTCAGGAAGTGATCTCGGGGCTTCTCGCGAAAATGCAAAGCGGGGCTTACGCATGACTGTAGCGGCGTGGCGAATCGCCACTGATACGCCCGACTACACTTCGGACGATCTGACAGGCGAGGGGGCGAAGCGAACCGGCGGCCGATGGAACAGGTCCGGCACTGCGGTTTTGTACTGTGCAGCCAGTATCGCGCTCGCTTGTCTGGAAACCGTTGTGCACTGGAATGCCGATGATCTGCCTCTGAACCGCTACCTTGTGCGACTCGACGTGCCGGACGAGGTCTTCGACAAGGCTATGGTCGTGAGCGCAGACAACGGACCGGTCGGCTGGAATGCCATCCCGACGGGGAGGGTGAGCCTCGACGTTGGCGAGGCGTGGGCAACCGAAAAGAAGTCCGCGCTTCTGCTTGTGCCTTCCGTCATTGTTCCGGAGGAGTTTAATGTGCTTATAAACCCACAGCATCCGGACGCCATAGTTATCACAGCGACGAAGCTACGCAAGTGGATCTACGACGCCCGTCTGCGCATGTAGCGGTATGGCGTACGCGGCGCTAGGGCGCGGGCGTTGGGCCGTCGATTCAGCATTCGCCTGTGTCAGATGTGTTTGCGAAAACTATGCTGCTCACTCCGCTCATCCGGGTCCTCTTCGTCGGGGAACGCGGCACCGCGAACCCAGATAACTCCGATTAAGGCTTCGAGAAACAGCATCTGGCGTCCGCCTCCCGGCAAGTCGTACCCAATGTGTCGCCTGCCTATAGAAACCGATCCTATGGATCCGGAAAAAGACGATCTCGCTTGGCGGTAAAAGAACTTCGTAGTCATTGTTCCCGGGCATGTAGCCGGCACTCCTTTTGCAAAGCGCGTGGAGGCAACATCGCGCCTGCCCCGAGACCCGAACGGATGAGGCTTACTGTGCAGTAATCGGCGGGGAAATATTGCTGCTTCAGCACCGTGCGATTCTGTCGCTCGGCGGCCACGAGGATGTCTTGAAAACCCAGTTGCTGAAACCGACCGGCAAACGTGCCTCCATCGATCTGGTCGTACTCGCTTGGCATCCATCGCCGCTGCATGCCCGCAGCATCATCCGCATCGGTCGTCGGGAGGTCCAGCCAGGAAAGTGGGCCATCGTTTTCCCTGGGTGTCCGTCCGTCGTGTGTTGGGCGACGAAACCGCATTGAGCCGCCACGTTCAATATTCTGTCGGCACGCCACGTCGACCGAAACCGGGGCGTCGCGGACGGAAATGCATGGGCGCGCCCCGCCTGACTCGATTCAAGGCGTAGTTTAATCAGATAAGGATCAGGTCAGAGGGACATGGCTCGCATCGGCGGTGACGATGATTGGCGGAACGATAATTCTGCCCGATGGGTTCATTCCCGCAGCAGAGCGTTACGGCTTGATGGCGGAAATCGACCGGTGGGTGGCACGCGCTGTCTTCACAACGTGTGCGGGTTGCGGATCGCCGACGCGAAGAACTCGAGAAACCGAATGCCGGCCCGCTCGCCCGCTCAGACGCAGCTTGCGTCCGGCCGGGCCCCGAAACCACGCGGTCACCGCCGCCGCGAGCACGGGCCCGACGATCGACGCGAGCGGGATCATGAACTCGCCGACCAGACTGCCGGCCGCACCCGCACTGTCCCTCGTGAAGATCCGCGGTATGACCTTCATCGGCCCGCGCGCAGTTGGTCATAGAAGTGGCGCAGCGCGCGCTGGTATCCCTCACCGAATCGGTCACCCTCATCGCCGGCCGGCGCCAGCGTCAAACGGATTTTCTGCGGGTCTGCCATGGTTTCTCCTCCTGATAAGGGACAGACAGCACCAGCAACGCTTTGTAAGTGCGATGGACCCTTCATTTCCCTCATGCTAGTGTGCTATCGCCAGCGGGTGACAGCGTTGGTTATGGTTTTGGGCCCGCTTCGGCGGGCTTTTTTCTTTTGGCCGCCGCGCAAATAAGGCCGTGACAGCGCACGCCAGATCCAAGAGGACCCAGATGCCCAGCGCGACGCTCCTTGTCCTGATATTCATGCATCGTGATCTCCTCAATCAAGGGGAATGGTCGCTGGCACGTCTGTAGGCGCCGGCAGGTATCGGACCGCCCAGGGCGCAAACCGCTCGACGCGGTCGCGGCCGACTTCTATCATAAGCGTCCGGCCACCCGACTGCGTGAGACCACCCCGTGCGAGCGACTACACCCCCAGGATCTTCCCGACCGTCTCATTAAATTCGCTGGTCGCGTTTTCGATCGCCTCGTCGGCCTCGTCGTCCAACTTGCCCACGTTCACATCCAGAACCTCCTGCAGCGTCAGGTACGCGGAAATGATGCTGTCCAGCTGGTGACCTGCGACGCGCATATACACGGCCTCCCCCAGGGCTTCCATGAAGTCACCCCGGCTTCCCCCAGCCAGGCCATCCGCGCTGTTTTCCAGGTCGTCCTTAAACTGTTCCACATTTGCCATGTTGCCCCTCCGGAAGGGTTAGGTACCGCGTTGCTGGATAGTATTGCGATTGCAGGAAGGCGGCCAGTCGCGTGACGCTGTTCCTGTTACCAGGCTTCCTGGCGAATATGGATGAGAAGAGCGTGCGCAACGCAGCGAATCCCAAGAGCAAGGACCCTCTTAAGACTTTCAGCCAGGCTCGCGCACCTATGTAAATGCGGAGGATGCGCGGGACTGGTTGTCGCGCCGGCGAGGCTTCAAACCGACGGAATACGTCGACAAGTTCTTTATCATCTGGTGCAGACCACGTCGATCCTGCGTCATCCGGTGTTTGTCGACGGCGCGAACTACAACGGTACGCCGAACATGGTGCGCACACCGTTCCTACTGCAATTGGAATGGTTCGAAAAGCGTGGCCTGATCCCCGCCGGCCGGATCCTGCATGGATTGCCTCACCCTTCCGGCGCGAACGCGGAGCGGATCGCCTACTTCTTGGGCCGCAAGGCACGCTGCCCTTTCTGCAAAAACTAACGCAGTTCTGCTAGACACGCTCAATCGCGATCTCAAAAAACGCGTACTTCGACTCGACCGGAACGCGATAGGCAAACCTAGCCGATAACGTGCCAACCCGTGACACGCTTCCAGGTATGCGGATGTGATGTCTCAAGCGTTGCCATACATGCTGACATCATATATACTCGTTTTTGAGCTCATAAGAACTCACCAAGGAAGCCCAACTACAAGCCGCTGTTCCACGCCTTTGTCAAAAAACAGCACGGGCCACTTCAGCTCGCCATTGAGGACGCTGTAGAGGACATCTGCGCTGACCCCAACATAGGGGAGCAAAAGGCAGGCGATCTGAGTGGGATCTGGGTCTACAAATTCAAGCACAATCGTCAGGAATATCTGGTCGCCTATCGGCCTCCCACTGACGATGAGATGCAGGCAGAAGGCGTAGACGTTGAGTTGCTGCTAATTGATTTTTGTCAGGTCGGCTCGCACGAAAATTTCTAGCGGCCCTTAAAAAGTACCTGAAATCGTAGGAGTTATTGCAATGAACCAGCAGACCGCCGAGAGCGTTTTCCAGGATCTGAAGACGCTGCCCAGCTCCGAACAGATGCGCTTTTTCGCCATTCTGGGTCGGCAGGCTTTGCAGTCTACGCAGGACAACGTTAGCCACGAGGAGGTGTTTGGCCACCTCGCCGAGGATGAGTTTACGTCGGTAGAAGCCGCTGATTACCTAGAAGTCTCGATGTCGACTTTCCGGCGCTGCGTACGCGACGGCAAGTTGAAGGCGTCTAGCAAGATGGGCCGCAACCAACTTTTCGCGACGAAGGACCTGAAGGCGTTCAAACGCTCGCTTCGAGAGATCAAAGGCCGCTGATCTCGTTCGGCAATTTAAGAATAGCAAGGACGCTTTCCGCACGTGCGACATAACCCATCAGCCAGCACAAGCGACCTGATCGTGGCCCGTGTTGAGCAAGGCAGCGGCAACGCGTACGCAGATCTCGGCATGACCGACGCCGCCGACATGCACGGGAAGGCCGAGCTAGTGAGGCAGCTCGCGCAGCGCCTCGAGCGGCGCGGCTGGTCGCCCCCCTCGACTTCGAACGTTGCCGCGGACATCACCACGGTAGGCCGACGTCGGGCCCAAAGGAAACCGCAAGCGGACATTCTCAAAGTTTGACTGAATGGCTCAAATTGGGCCGCTCAGCCTGAACATCGAAACGGACGCTTTCAGATCACCCGCCTGCGACTCAAGCGAGCTGGCCGCCGCCTGCTCGACCAGCGCCGCGTTCTGCTGCGTGATGACATCCATCTGCGTGACAGCCTGGTTGACTTGGCCGATGCCCTTGCTCTGTTCCTGAGATGCGGCGGTGATCTTACTTATGATGTCGGTCACGCGCCTGATCTCGTGCGTTATCTCACGCATCTTCTCACCCGCCTCCCGGACATGGCCGGCGCCGGTCTGCACCCGCTGCACGGAATCGTGGATCAAGTACTTGATTTCCTTCGCGGCCGTCCAGGAGCGTTGGGCCAGCGAACGCACTTCCGAGGCCACCACTGCGAAGCCTCGCCCCTGCTCGCCCGCCCGCGCCGCTTCGACCGCTGCGTTCGATGCAAGGATATTGGTCTGGAAGGCGATACCCTCGATGATGCCGACAATGTTGGTGATCTTGTCCGAGCTGGCGTTGATGCCCTCCATCGTTTCGACCACACGCGACACCACGGTGCCACCCTGCTCCGCCCCCTGGGAAGCCTGCGCAGCGAGCTGATTCGCCTGACTCGCATTGTCGGCGTTCTGGGTGAAGGTCGAGGTCAATTGCTCCATGCTCGATGCCGTTTCCTCGAGCGAGGCGGCCTGCTCTTCGGTGCGCTGTGACAGGTCCTGGTTGCCCGCGGCGATCTGGTGCGTGGCGGTAGCGATCGAGTCGGCGGATAGTTTGATCGTGCCAATCGTTTGTGCGAGCTGCTCCTGCATACGCTTCATCGAAAACAGCAGGCTCGAGCGGTCGTCCGGCGCCGTCTTCACCACGGCAGTCAGATCGTTATTGGCAATCTGGTTGGCAATCTCGGCGGCGTAGGACGGCTCACCGCCCAGCGAGCGGAAGATGCCCCGGTTGAGCAGCACCAAGAGCAGACTGAAGTCTGAAAACTTGCCGGCCGGCGAGCGGGCGCTTGCCGGCCAGTGGCGTTGGACCGGATGGATCTCGTCGCTACCGTGCGGAGCCAAGTCGTCAAACGGCAGACCTGGAATTCCGACGAACAGTCTGTGGTGGTTGTCCCAGCGCCCGCAAGAAAGCACGACGCATGCGCTCTCGATTGGCAAAGCCTGTTTCGTTAGCAACTTCGTCCATCGAATTGCGGCCCTGCTCCATCACCAGCCGGGCCGTCTTCACGCGAAGATTCTCCACGGCTTTGGCGGGTGACTGCCTCGTCTCGGCGCGGAACGTCCTGGCAAATTGTCTTGTGCTGAGTGGGCTGCTTCAGCCAATTCTTCTACAGATAGCGTGCTCTTCAGATTTCTTTTTGCATAGTCCAAGGCTTTCTGAATGCGGTCCGCCTTCGGTTCTAGTTCGAGTAAGGCCGAATGCTGCGATTGACCGCCTGCTCGCCGGTGATAGACCACAAGGTTCCGCACAACGTAACGCGCGACATCCATTCCATGATAAGCCTTCGCGCGAACTCGAGCGGACGGGGCGTTGCGGGCTTTGGCCGCATGCCCGATCCGATTATGACCGTGTCAAAAATCGTGTCGCCAAATGGCTCAGTATTGACACAGAAGCCCACTGAAGACCGCACCGAACCGCCTTCCTCCGACACCAGCATGACATCGTACGCATCCTCGCCGAGAACTATATTGGCAACCTCGAAAGCAGTGATCACCGCCATGTTCATTGCCTGAATACCTGGAAAGACGGCGAAGCCAATCTTCTTCGAGAGCATGCCCGTAATGATCTCCGTAAAAGTGGAACATAAAATACTCAGGACGGACGCTAACAGCAGTGCTTGCGTGCCGCTGCCGTGAGCCGATGACTGCGCCGATTCATGGGTCAGTGACGCGGTTCCCCAACAAATCGTAAAGTGCGGTGCATGCGCGAACGCCGGTGACTTTGCCCGCGGGAAAAACCGATCGAGCGATCGAGGCCGCACCTCAATGAAGGCCGGCCTCCACGGGTTCAGGCGGCGTTGCGATACCGTTCTGCGGCATGGGCCTGCATGAAATTCGGAAGCATAGCCAGCCGGGCAGCGTCGAACGTGCTCCACTGCTCGGCATCTGGCAAGGGCGGGATAGTGACGGTTTCCCGGCGGTCGTATCCGACAAGAGCCGCATCCACCAACTCGTCGACCTCCATAACCGCCGGAAGAGTATTTACATCTCTGCCGGAGCGCGCCCAGATTTCAGTCCTCGTGGCAGATGGCAGCACGGCCTGCGCGTAGATTCCCTTTGGCCCCAGTTCGAGGTGAAGACCTTGGGTCAGGAAGAGGACGAAGGCCTTCGTCGCACCATAGACGGCGAGGCCGAATTCAGGCGCAAGACCCACGACCGAGCCTATGTTGATGATGGCGCCTTTGCCGGCCTGGACGAAGCGAGGTGTGACGGCGCTCGCGAGTCGAGTCAACGCTGTCGTGTTCAGGCTAATGAGCGCGGCCAGGTCATCCGGACTCTGATCCGCGAAGCTGCCCGCGACACTGGCGCCGGCGTTGTTGACCAGAATGCCGATGTGCTCGTCGTCACGCCACCGCGCCTCGACCTGGGCAAGCTCTGCGGAATTGGTGAGGTCAGCCGGGAGGATGTCGACAGTCACACCAGCCTCGCGGCGCAGGCGCTCGGCGATTGCTTCCATGCGGTCGCGGTCGCGCGCCACGAGCACGAGGCTGTGGCCACGCCTTGCGAAGCGGTCAGCATACATAGCGCCAATGCCCGCGGATGCGCCGGTGATCAGGACACTCGGATCTGCGGTCATGTGGATCTCCTTCAAGATGCGGTCATGCTTATTCATGACCGTAGTCATGATTGCAATCATGAGAGCCATCATGTAAAATGTCAAGCAATGATGGAGAGGTTCAAATGAAGGTCAGTCGCGAGCAAGTCGCCGAGAACCGTCGAAAAATTCTGGATGCGGCCGGTGGTTTATTCCGGTCGAGCGGGTTCGAGGCCGTCACGGTGGCCGAGGTGATGAAGGCCGCCGGGCTAACACACGGCGGCTTTTACGGGTACTTTAAGTCCAAGGACGACTTGATCGCTCACACCTTGGCGCACGTCCTGGAGGCAGGGGCGGATACGGAGGCCGATCTGGCTAACTATGCCGCTAGTTATCTGACACCGAGCCACCGCGACGATTTCGCCGGCGGATGTCCAACTGCGGGACTTGGCGCAGAAACCATCCGGCAGGCGCCGGAAGCGCGCGCGGCAATGACGGCCGGATTGCGACGCCAGATCGAGCGCTTCAGCCAAAGTGCGCCGGGCACCAATGCCGCCGAAGCGCGTCGGGCCGCGATCGGGAGTTATGCGGCCATGGTCGGCGCTGTGATCCTGGCGCGCCTTGCCGACGACCCGCAGCTCTCCGATGAAGTGCTGGAGCAGACCCATTCCTGGATTAGCGACAAGATGGCGAAGGCAGCCAAACGCAAGATCTAATGGGTGGGACGCGTTTCAGTGTCATCTGTATAGCAGCAGCGCTGAATTTGATTGTCTAATCGCCGCGCCTAAACATACCGAGCAGGCCCGAGAGCACGGCTGCCGGAGCCGCTCTAGTTCGGCACAAGCAGCGGCTTCGTCTCATGGGCTGGTGCTTCCACAAGAGCGACTGCCTCGGCAAACTGCTTGAACGCGAGCGGCTTTCCCTCAGGAACTCGAAGAATTCCGCTGGCGACCAGTTCGAAGGCTTCTCCAATGGCCGTCCTAACCTGCTCTTGCGGTGTGGTTGCGAACCAGCGCAGGAGGAAAAAGCCCTGGACGATCTTGGTCTCGTAAATGATCGAGCGGGAGAAAATCGGGATGGCGAGTTTTTCTGCCTCGGTCTGTTGATGGGTCGAGAGCGCGCCATACACAACCATTTTTCCGCCGGGGGCAAGAGAACGCGAGACATCGGCGCCGATCTGGCCAGCCACGCAATCGATTGCCTTTGACACGCCCCCCGGGCCAGCTATCTCTGCCACACGCTCGTACGACGGCGGGGGCTTCGATGTCATCTTCGACACCGTAGGTGGTTCATTGCTGGACGCAGCTTCTCAGATGATTCGTCCTGCAGGCGACGTGATCACCGTGGTGGGCGCAGCGACGCACAATCTCGCTCCCTTGTATCTGCGAGGCGCCAATCTGCATACAGTACTGGTGCTCATCCCGATTATGTTCGGGCAGGACCGCGAAGCGCAGGGATTGAACCTCGATGCGATCAGGCGTCTCGTGGATGATGGTCAAATCAAGCCGTTACTGGATCCGCAGCGTTTCAGTCTGGCGCAGGTGGCCGACGCGCATCACAAGCTGGAACCAGGACAGGCGGCTGGCAAGCTGGTCATCGACGTGAGCGAGATTGAAGCGTAGTGTTGATTTCGCATTCCTCTGCAGCCCGAAACGAGGGGTAGTCTCCACTTGCCCTGTCGTGGCGGTGCCCACTGATATGCAGAGATCGTGCTGCGATCGCGCCAGGAATGTGGCGTCCGATTTCCGGTTAGCGAACATTCGGACCCCCTCCTTCGCGGCGCGAAGCGCAATTCGTGGGTGTCCGCTTTCCCGCACGCCGGAGGTCCGTTGTGGGTCCGCGTGCCGCCAATCCCTGCCAGGCAGTAACCAGCCATGAAGCGTCGCCCGCCTTGGGCATTGGTCCGACGTTCGGGTGTCGGCTTTTGACTAGTTGCGCTTCGCGGTTGTCGATGGATCCGGGGAAATGGAAGGGACAAGGCCGGGTGAAGTTATGCAGACGATTCTTCTTGTGGATGATGATCTCGAAATTCTCGAGGCGTGGCAGCGTTTGCTGCGAATGAACGGCTATAGCGTTGTGACGGCGGTCGATGGGAGCGCTGGCCTTGCTGCGGCAAACGAGATACATCCGGCTCTTATTGTCACGGACCACTCGATGCCCGGAATGGGGGGCGTGGAGTTTTGTCGCCAACTCAAACTCGTACCGAAATTGGCGACGGTGCCTGTCGTCCTGACCAGCGCGGACTATAAATCAATTTCGGCCACACCGATCTGGGATGAATTTTGGCAGAAGCCGGTGCCCACGAAGGCTATGATCGCGTCGATAGAACGTCTTTTGGCAAGACCGAGTTCGCCCCCTTGACTACGAGGTTGGTCAATTCGATCCGGCGTGAACTTCCCAATCCGGCCAGCAGGCGACGATCACCTTTATCGCTTCGAACGCCCCTCGTTGCCGCAAAGCTGACCTTCACGGTTAGCACCATGTTCATAGAACAGGTCGGGGTGCACCCGGCCTGTTATGGCGTTAGATGCGCACAGCGTTGCCGGAAGACCGCGGAAGCGCTTCGCCTTCGATCACGCCGCGTTAATCAGTCCAAGTTGCTGCAGTGCGGTCACGCCGTCGTCCAGCCCGATCTCTTCAACTATCTTGCCGTCTTTGAGCCGTAGCACGGTCGTGCCGGTGAAGCGCATTTTCCGGCCGGTTGCAGCAGGCAACGATCCAATGAGGAAATCGTTGAATGCCGGACCGGTATGTGTGCCTCCACCCTCCCGGCGGCCAACTACAAAGTCCCCCTCGGCGATGAGATCGGCAGCCCCCCAGAAGTTGGGGTCCGGGAACGCTTCGCGGAAATCGGTCATGAATGCCTTGATATCGTCGCGGCCACGGCGCGATTCGTGCAGCGAGTATTGAAGAAGCATGTCGGGAGCGGCAAGTTCATCGACGATGTCGAGGTTGCAGGTCTTGCCCCAGAAATCGGTGAACCAGCGGCCCACGACGGCCTTGTTGTCATCTTCCTTGGACATGGTGAATTCCTCATTGACTGTAGTTGAGAAAGGGAAGCGAAAACGCTGCCCTCTGTCCGCACGATAGTGGTCCAGGCAGCCAGCCGCACCTCGTTTCTTGCTGCAATACTCGATAAGCCGACACGGCGCTTATCGAAACGATAGTCGTTACGCGCGTCGTTTCTGTGGTGCATCACGACGGAGAAGCAAGGACGACAACACGGCATGACGTTACCTTGTATTCGCAACAATTAGACAGCAAGAATCGGAGTGCCCGCGCCGACCCTCTGCCATATCTTGTCCATGCGATCGCACAGTAGACGAGGTCGACGCACGAGGAATGGTGCGCTCGAATCACATAGATCTTGCGGGCGCCCGGTCGCCAATTCGCTCATAGGCGTAGGGCTCGCCTGTCCTTCATTGACTGGAGTCCAACCATGCTGCCATTTCTCTCGCTTCATGCCCTTGCGGCCCAACGCGGCGATGGACTGCGCCCTGAACTTAAAGCCTTATTCGAACACCATGTCGGTCTGGCGACGGGGCTCACCGCCACCATCGAGCCTGTCGAGACCGAGTGTCTTTGCGAGGTGGCAGACGTCATCGCCGACGTTCCTGTGAAGGAGTGCGGGGCCGAAGGGTCGTCGGCGAGCGCCTCGTGCCTCCGCGGGAGCGGACGGTAGGGAATGAGTTTCTGTGCAACTCAAGGGGTCGCGTGCGGTCGATCGATATCGGACAGTAGCCGGCCATCAGGAGCCGTTCGCCCGCTACCTTCACTCAGATAGCGGACCTTGGCGCACGACCCTTCACGCTTCATGCACGGCAAGGCAATGGCGCACCAGGTTTGGCCGTGACAACACATACTGCTTCAGCGGCGTATCGATCCGATAGAAGTAGATATTCGCGACGAACCCGTAGATGCCGGCATCGAGGCTCGCCGACTGCGCGCCAAACACAAAGCCGCGTTCGCCCAGCAGGTCTGCGATGACTTCGAGGTCGCTGATACCCCGCATATAGACCTGCTCGGGCTCGTAGCGGCCGATGCCCTGATAGTAGTACCGCTGGCGGTTGTACTCCCTCGCGGCATCCAGTTCGGCTGGCGCGATCCGCGGATGGATGGTCAGAAGCGCGTGCCGGAAGGCCGGCCAGAAGCGGTCGTCGCGCCAGCGGGAATAGCTCATCGGCCAGTACAAGTCGTCCAACGTCCGGCGAACCAGCAGGTCGAGGTTCAATTGGCCGGGCGAGAGCCCGTTGTCGATCGACGGCCGGTACTTGCGTTTGATGTGCGCCACGATCGCATCACTATCGCCGATCATGTCGGCACTATCGACGAGGTAGGGTAACTGGCCGCGCGGCGCTTGTGCGGTATCGAGAATGTGCCGGTGCTTGAACGACAGGCGGCACAGTCGAAGAAACGCGAAGACTTTCAATCCGAATGGATTGTTGTCCGCTACACCAAACAGATCCGGATACGAGTAGAGCGTCAGCATGTACTGCCTCCCGATGCGTTCGTGCGACCGAGGATCAACCCTGAGGCTGGCAGACGAATATAACCGCCATCGATACTAGCCGCTGCCGATCGCCGTCGGCGGCGCATGGAACTGACTGGTCCGGCAGAATGCGGCCAGGAAGAGTCATTCGTCGCGGCCGTCGTTTGGACATTCGTGCGACTGCTTCGCTCCGTCAACGGCCGTTCGGCCACCGATGATGTGCGTCGCGTCGTCTGCCATCGTGGTCATTTGCGCAGGATCGCTTTCTATGCTCTGCCAATGACCGCTTTGAAGTGACGTCGATGCCCGGAGTCGACCCAGTGCAGTGTCACGAGCCCGATCTGCGATGGTCCCGCTTACGGCTTAAGACAGTCATCGCGACCGAGCTTCGCCAAACAAGCCCGGCTTCTCATTCGGCCCACGACGCCTCAAGATTCGCGCACAGTAAGCGACCTCGCGCAATTGGTGGTGCCGCTGCAAGCGGTGTGAATGCCGGCAGCGCAAAACTGCCCAACTCAAACAGGAGAGCTTTTCCGTTAGAGAGAGTTGCAACACTGAAACGTCGCGTCTCATGCGAGCTGACCAAGCAATGAGAGGCTCGCATAGCGGCATCCTGGACGATCACCATGTCCATGCGCGGGGTTGGCGGGCTCAGGACGATCCTGACTTGTCGATGGTGTTCTGATGACGGGGCAAGCCGCCGAGCGGCTCCAGCCGAGCCGGCGCCAGGTTAAGGAGCTGATGACCATCCACCGGGCCTCGGGCGCAGCCGGCATGCGTTCCAACAGACGCGACCGTCCAGGCAACCGGAAGCTGCACGAATGACTGGCCATACGCGCGCTGACGATCGCATTCAGTTCTTCCTAAGCGGCCACCCAGCTTCGCAGCATGTTGGCGTTCAGACGGCAGGCGCTACCGCCGCGATCGAAGTCCCGGTCGCCGCGCATATCGCCCTCGCGGTTCATCGCTGCCTCCAATGCTTGCTTGTTACTACGTCGGCAATCTTCTGCTGGTCGCTGCCACGACGAAGCTCGCACCAATGGACAAGGCCGCGTTCATCCTTATGCTCCGCGACCACGCGCAGTCCAAGGGTGTCACCAACATCAATGTTGCCGTAGAAGAACAACTCGCGGCCTGCGATAACGGGTGGCTCGCGGAACCGGTGGCGCTGCCATTCGGCACGGTCAACAAAGGATTGAAAGCTTGCAAAGTAGACATGGCAGAAATTCGATCCAGTCGTTCTCGACACGATCGGCATTTGTGAAGGGCAACCGCTCGCGCCCCTGCCCGGCGCGAAACTGCTTGCCACGCCACGCCATGTCCA
>NZ_CADIKM010000066.1 GCF_902859895.1 Pararobbsia alpina | reverse complement strand
TCGAGAGACCCGCTTACACGGCCCTTCAGGGCAAGAAAATCGAACCAATCGCGTCGCTGATCTCGAATTCCGAAATTCAGCAGCAAACCGTCGGCGAAAACGGCGACTTCTTCAGCATAGCCTTAGGTCTTTATCCTCAGGTTCTTCGAGATCGAGCAGCCCGTTGTGCACATCTTCCATTGCGCGGATCAGCTCGTCGAGCTCGATCTGCATCGCCACAGTGTCGCGGTTCTGCGTGTTCTGGATCAAGAAGACCATCAGAAACGTGACGATCGTCTTCGACGTGTTGATCACGAGTTGCCATGCTCGCTGTAGTAAAAAAATGGGCCGGTGATGGCTCATACGATCACAAAGGCGACGGCCACCACAAAGGTGGCGGGCCTTCCGGTCATCGTGGAAAGGTAGCTCGCGAATTTCGAAAACCACGTGCTGTTCATCATGATCTCCGGTAGTCGGGTCAATGTACCGGATGATGGCATAGTGCAGGAGTCGCTTCCTTTCTATGGGTGTGAATTGCAGCAGTGAATGAGCATCGGGACACCGATGCAGTCTCTCCAATTCGCGACTCGATGCGATATGCCCCCACTCGCCGTGGGCCTTGACTAAAGTGGCGGACTTGGGCTTGGGCTTACGCCGCCGTTTTCAGTACGACTTTCGTCCATCCTTCGTCCCGCGCATCGAAATGCGCGTAACCTTCTGCGGCCTGCTCGAGCGGCAATTGATGTGAGATGATTTCGGACGGTCTCGCTTTCCCGGCAGCAATCAGGTCTCGTAGCTTCCGGTTGTACGCCTTAACGTTCGCCTGGCCGGTCGCGATATGTTGCCCCTTCATCCACAACTGGCCGAAATCCAGCGCAATCTGCCCTTTTTTTGCGAGCGAGTCTTCGGCTTTCGGGTCCTCCGCGACGAAGACGCCGACCACACCAATACCTCCGCTCGGTCGGACCGCTTTTATGAGATTGTTCATCGTGGCGTTGGGTACCTCGTGCCCTTTGCAACTGCACTGGTATCCGACGCACTCACAACCCCTGTCTGCTCCTTCCCCGCCAGTCAGCTCCATGACCTGGTCCGCCGAAGAGCCATCGCTATCGTCAATCGGAATGGCTCCGAGTTTTTCGGCAAGCGCTAACCGGTCCGTATGCGTATCGACGACCATCACCTTGCTCGCACCCTTTATCGAGGCCGAGAGGGCGGCCATCAGGCCGACTGGACCAGCACCATAAATGACGACACTGTCGCCTGGCTCGACGCCTGCGAGGACGGTCGCGTGATAGCCGGTGGGAAAAATATCTGACAGCATCACGTAGTCGTTTTCCTTTTCCTCGGCATCAGGTGGTAATACGAGGCAGTTAAAGTCCCCGAAGGGAACCCGGAGATATTCGGCCTGGCCGCCGCTGTAAGGACCCATGCCGGCGAAACCGTAAGCTGCGCCTGCCACGCCCGGGTTCGTCGTCAGGCAAAAGCCGGTCAGTCCTTTTTCGCAGTTTTTGCAAAAGCCGCAGCCAATGTTGAAAGGAAGGCAGACATGGTCACCTACCTTGATGCGTTCAATACCTGCGCCGACTTCGACGACGACGCCTAGATTCTCATGCCCGAGAATGCGGCCAGTTTCCATGTTCGTGCGACCCTCATACATATGTAAGTCAGAGCCGCAAATATTGGTAGTCGTGATCTTGACGAGTACATCTGTCGGCTTTTCAATTTTAGCGTCGAGCATTTCCTTGACCACGACCTTGCGGGGACCTTCATAAACGAGCGCTTTCATTTACGTCTCCAGGGGAATTGGCGGCGCCGCCCAATGGGCAGCGTACTGTTCGGGGCAGCATGTCGCGTGCCTCGAC
Source organism: Pararobbsia alpina (assembly GCF_902859895.1). Classification (GTDB taxonomy): domain Bacteria; phylum Pseudomonadota; class Gammaproteobacteria; order Burkholderiales; family Burkholderiaceae; genus Pararobbsia; species Pararobbsia alpina. The sequence goes on along the minus strand of NZ_CADIKM010000066.1, from coordinate 15,853 downwards.
TGTCGGAGTCAGCTCGTTTCACGGGCTCGCCCCCTTGCCAACTGGCCTGGTGGTGCACGGCGACGGTCGGGTATTGAAAGGCTCTCGCCGCGCGTTGACGGGCTGGTTGGACTTGGATGGGCTTCATGGAGGTTCCCCACGGCCGAAAGACCCGGCCCCGCTTCGCCGAGCGCATCCCACGCGCGTGGCCGAGCGGCGGTGACGCAATTCATTCCCGGCGTCAGAAAGGTTACGAAGGAGCGGCCTCGAAGATCGCCAGCATTTGGCCCGGGAAATCGAGTCGGCGGAGGAGACTGGCACATGATTGCATCTGGCCGGTGAGACCGCCGGGATCGATGTGCGCGCCCTGCAGCGCTGGAAGCCTAGCAGAGGGCTGGTCGTGGGCGATCGGCGGCGGCTACTGAACCTATATCTTGCGGACAGTTACTGGGGTGAAGTTTCGTTCGACCGGATAATGCTTATCTCTCCGTTGCGCTCGAGAATCGCGCTTCCCACGCTATCCAGTCCACGGACGCCCAGTTCACGCCGAACCGTCTCCAGAATGTCGGTCTTTGTAACTAGCGCGGCCGACATTTCCCGTTCATTAAATCTACCGTCACGATAGACCTCCCGCTCCACACCGCCGACCAACAATTCTAGTGTCCGTGAACGCCCGCATGCCCACGCCAGCGCACGATGTACCAGGACGATAACGAGCGAAGCGACGAGAGTTGGGATGGCAGGTGAGGCGCCGACGATAACACGGCTCAGCGTAGCGCCGAGGAGGATGGCGACCACGTAATCGAAAGCGGAGCGCTGGCCGAAAGAGCGGCGTCCTGATATACGGATAAGAGCAAGCGCGGCAAAGAAAATGGAAGCGGCTCGCATTCCCATCTGTAGGGAATTCAGATCTTTTCCCTCGCCGAATAACGCGATGAGCGCTTCCATGTTTGTCTCCTTCTGACCTGTTGACACAGATACTGGACGCGTCCAAATTGTTTACAGGCGACGTGCTTCAGTTCCTGGTCACCTACGTTCGCTCTTTTCCGATGTAACCCGGCAATCCAGCGGCCCGCCGGCTTTTTGCAAGCTTGAGCGCCTGTCGTTTCACCGACGCGAATTCCTTGTCAGTTTGCGGATAGGGGAGATAAGTACGAAACAGGTCCGCCCACCTGAACTCCTCAAGAGGGACGGCCGTTTTTTCGTAGCCCCCGGCGTCACGAACCGAGGCCGCAAGACTGCGATATTCGTCGTCGACGAGTTCCCATACATGTTTCGGCAAGTCTTCGAACGTCCTTCGCCGCCCTTTGCCATCGTATGGATAGACCCAGCGATGGTTCTCCATCGATAACCAGAATTCCTGATAGGGCAACGACGATAAATCGGCGACCAACAGTGCGGGCATCGACTTTATCCCGGCATGCCACAACGCGGTCGCGACATGGTGATGGTCAATGGCGAACGGCGAACCGTCCGGACCGATGACGAGCGGCACAGGCTTTTCTGCAATCGCCATATCGAGTTCATGGCCGGAAAGCGATTGGTAGAACCGGGTCTTCGCGCGTATCTCGCGCAGACCGTGGGTCAACTGGGTCGGTCGCAGATTTTTAATGTTTGCGGTCCTCAAGGCTCCTCCCGTGGCAAGGAATGCGCGGCGTCGGCCATCACCACGGTGGGCTGTTCGGGCCATACCAGGCGGCCCCAGTGGTTGCGTACTTCAGGTCGTTCGCTTTCGGCCGAAGTGAATAAGCTAACGCTTCCTCGATCGGTTGTCGCACGCATCCGCGTACCGACGAGTCGGTGGCCAAGCCGCTTTCCTTCAAATGGAACACTCGCAAGTACCGGTCCTGCTCGTTTTTTTGCCAAGTATCTCGGTGGCCACGGCTCGAGCCTGGGTGGTGCGATCGTAGATTCGGGCAAGTTTCCATGGGCTGAGTACAAGCAACGCTTTCGCAGGCTCAACGAGCCCGACGTCAGCTATCACGGTGTCGTCTATACTGACGTGTTCCGGACCTGCGGCGTATATCGGTCGCGCGTGCGTCGTTCCCTTGCGTAACACCGGTGCGGCGATTTCGCCGTTCAACGTGTTCCTCATCTTCCAGGGCATCGAGACGCTGGGTTTGCGCGTCGACCGGATCACTGAGAACGCGGTACGCATCGCGCGCCACCTGCAACGCATGCCAAGGTCGAATGGGTCAACCATGCGAGCCTCGTCGATCATCCGGATCACGCGCTCGTCGCCAAGTATCTGTCGGGCAAGGCACCGGGCATCCTGACCTTCGGTGTCAAGGGCGGCAGTACGGGTGGGGCGCGTTTCCAGGATGCCCTCAAGCTGTTCACGCGGCTCGTCAATATCGGAGACGCGAAGTCGCTGGCCGCACATCCCGCGTCGACCACCCACCGGCAACTCTCGGCAGAGGAGCTGGTGAAAGCGCGCGTGCGCGAAGCTTTCGATCGGCATCGAGCATATCGACGATCTGCTGGTTGATATTGATCAGGCGCTCGCAAGCGCCTGAAGCACCACTGCGACGAAGTCCAGACGCCCCATGGTGTCGTGACGTCGGTCATCACGACACGATCGCTGGATGAACTCTAGACCTCGCTGCGTTTGAGCAGATAGTCGAGACCTCCTACGCGATTCCAGGGATAGCCATAGGGCCCGAGCACCACCGTACGCGAAAGAGCGGCGTTCCCGGCGACGGAGCATCACGCTATACGCGAGTTCGAGGCGACGCCGGTCGCCGTCGAGCATCGGCGCGAGCCTTCGGCGAATGCCACGCTCGTAGAGTTGCATGTCAGGCGTCGGGCCGAATGCGGCGAATACGGTGTCGCGCTGCTCCGGGGTCCTTTTCCTCGAGTTCGTCGAGATCGACAGCGCGTTATGTGCACCTTCCATTGCGCGGATCAGCTCGTCGAGCTTGATCTGCATCGCCGCCGTGTCGCGATTCTGCGTGTTCTGGATCAAGAAGACCATTAAAAACGTGACGATCGTGGTCGACGTGTTGATCAAGATGCGTCGCTGTGGTGAAAAAACGGGCCGCGATCGCCTATACGATCACCAGGGCGACGGCCATCACAAGTGGCGGGCCTGCCGGGCATCGAGGAAAGGTAGTTCGCGAATTTCGAAAACCACTTGCTGCTCTTCATGATCTCCGGTAGTTGGGTCATGCACCGGATGATGGCATGGATGCCGGAGTCGCTTTCTTTTGCAGGCACTGGATGAGGACTACCAGGTGTCCACACGAGACGATCTATCGCAGCCTTTCCGGCAAACTGCAATCGGGCAAGGCCTTTCACCGAGCCCCCAACCTCGAAACGCGCGATGTACGCACATTCTTTGTGTGCCTTTCTCTCCGCGACGATCTGCGCGTCGCGCTCGAAGCTGAGGTCCCGATGCCTTGGATCACGAAGGCGGCCGGCCATTGACGTTGACGCAGCACGTCTCATGGACGCGCTACGCGAGGTTCCCGATGGACACCTCGATGCCGTAGACCGGATGACGCAATGTCCGCAGGAATTAAGAAATCAGGACGATGGGGCATCGTTTTTGCTCCGCTAAGGTGCTTATCGCAAGAGCGATTGGCAGGCTGTCGATAGGCCCGCCGTGAGGGCGGCTGCCAGCGAGGAGGAGCTATGCTAGGAAGCAATAACAAGGTACGTGCCGCAATTCTTGCCCTGGTGATTTCACTGTTTACCGCATGCGGCGGGGGTGGAGGTGGCTCAAGCAACGGCAGTGGCACGGCCACTCCGGCCGGCGGCATTGGTCTTCAAGTTGTCTCGTTCGGCGACAGCCTGTCGGACGTCGGGACCTATACGCCAATCGCTAGCATGGTCGGCGGGGGGCGTTTCACGACCAATCCGGGGCAGGTGTGGACTCAGGATGTTGCTCAATACTATGGCGATACGCTTAGCGCTGCGTTTACGATCGACATCACCCATAAGCTGAGTGCGCAAAGCGGCCTCGGCTATGCTGAGGGCGGCGCCACGGTGGCGACGCCAGCGAACTTGTACGACTTCCTTGCCGACGTGATCGGCAACATCGAAATGCCCGTCAACCAGCAGGTTTCGAGCTATTTGGCCGCTCACGGGCGCTTTAACTCCAATCAACTGGTGCTGGTCTGGGCTGGCTCGAACGACGTGCTTCGAGCCGGAGCGCCGCCGGCCGCGGCGCAGACAGTGCAGACGGCGGCAACCACCCTCGCTCAAGTTGTCGGCCAGATCGTTCAGAACGGCGCCACTCATGTCGTCGTGGTGAATGTTCCGAATGTCGGTCTATCGCCCAAAGGCATCGCCTCGTCCGACGGCGGGGCAAATTTGACCCAATTATCGCAAATGTTCAACGATGGCTTGAACGGCGCCTTACAGGCCGATGGCCTGCAAGGCAGGGTCATACAGATCGATTCTTATACATGGGTGAACGAGATCATCGCGAACTTTCAGGCCAATGGTTTCGCCGTGTCAAACACCAGCGTTGCCTGCGATCCTGCAAAAACGCCCGATGACACGGCATTGCTGTGCTCGCCTATAACCTACGTGACGGCCAATGCCGACCAGACGTACATCTTCGCCGACGACCTTCATCCGACGACGCGTCTGCATGCACTTTTCGCCCGGTTCGTGGAGCAGCAGATTGCCAAGAGCGGTCTTGGTCACTAAGCCTTGGAAAATCCGTTCACGTTCGTCTTTCTGAGCATGGCCCATGCATGTTGGCGTGCTTGTTGCCAATCGCGATCAACTGACTACTGCCGACTGCGTGAGACGATAGTCGGTTATCAAGCCCCTTTCGCGATTTGGCGGTGAGGCGTTCGGGCTGCTGCTTCCATTGACAGGGAAAGAGGACGCTGACTATCACAAACCGGTTGCGCGCAATCCAGAATACGGCCCGAGCAGCGCACCCCACCGTCGGCACTAACCGGATTCCCGGATCTGATGCCGACGTCCATGAGATGACGGCACAGACGATCGATCAGTTTCGCGTACCGGATGCGCGTCGTCGTCGTGTCTTCGGCGAAGCCCGGCTCGGGGCCGGAAAGGAATCAACATGATCCGTGCCGAACGTGCTCAGCGATAGCCCATGCTCGACCAGATTGCGGGTGAAGCGATCGAACATGGCGCGATGCTGGATGATCGAAAGCGAATCTCCGGTTCGCCTGAAAACCTTGACCTCAAGTAAGCGGCTTCTCCCCGGCGGATGACATTGCCCATAAACCTCTTTGTCAGGGCATCCTCGATTTTTGCAACTACGCCATTGCTGAATGGTGTCGGTGTTGTTCAACTTCGCGCGAATCTTGACGACTATTGGGATCAGACAAAAGCGGAAGTCCAGCTGGTCGCGCAGGAAGGAGGGCGGTGCTTCATCTGCAGGAAGGAGGACGAAGAGGCGGGGATCCGCTCGCATAGGGGAATCCCTACGAGGAGAAGGCTATGGCAGCTTTCGTTGCGGCGGGAATGGCGGCCTGCTGACGCCCGGCTGGACCAGTACAACACTGAGCGCGAACATCAAGGGCGATGGTGCTATGGCAAGACGCCTATGCGGACCTTCCCCGACTCACTCGAACTTGCCAGGGAGAAACCGATTCCTCACTGAATCGCCTTAGCCAGTTTCCGACTACCTGTCAGGTCCGGTCCAGGCTAATACAGATAAACCGCGCCGACTTAGACAGCGAATATTTGGAGAGCTTCCCGAATCTCGCCGGCACAGTCCACAGCCTCTGCGGCAGCGACGCCCCCAAAACATGGCCGAGTGCGTTATCCCCTGTCCGGCCCGAAGACCGCAAGGCGGCCACCTCCCGACCCTTCAGTCTTCTTATCTGATGCCGTTAACGATGCTTGCCACACGCCAACCCATGAATGGCTCGTATGGCCCTGCTTTCATCTTCATAAAATATTTGAGCTTAGGAACAAGGAAAGAACATGAAGTACGCATTTCGCCACGCGATGGCAATTCCTGCTGCTGCCCTCGTCGTGACGCTCGCCGCATGTGGCGGAGGTTCTGGTAACGCATCATCAAGCGCCAGCGGCACTTCAACGGGCACGACGAGCGCCGGTGGCACGGACCCCGTTGCGGCCCTATCCGCAGCGACAGCTACAAGCCTGGGCGCTACCCCCCTGTCCACCAGTTCCACGCAGGATGTCTACGACTTGACGGCTACCATCGGCGACAGCTGGCGGCTAACCGTTGATACCAGCGATCCCGCCGCGCCCACTTTCACCATCAACGTCCAAGCGACTCAGTACGCGTTGACTAGCACCAGTCCGTCGCCCGTTAGCAAGTCAGTGAACGGCAGTTTCACTACATACACCGGGCAGGGTCTAAACGTCACTGTCGATACCCGCACAAGAATCATTTCCGGCACTGTGATGGTGGGGGGGAAATCGTCCTCGGTTACCGGCACGGGATATAGCGTGACAGACGGTACGAAGCTGGCCGGAACCTACGCCTATGTGGGCCGCACAACAGACGATGACGGATCATCCTCCCCGTATCTCGCTGCCGGAGAATTTAATATCGCGAGCACGGGCACCGCTGTGACGGTCTGCCAGAGCGGCGTCTTCAATGGGGCGGGCTGCACTCCAGTAGTCAATGGTCCCGCAACGCTGAACCTGACCATGGCCTACAACTCGGCCTTGCCGGGGTTTGAGCTTAGCTCGAACGGCCAGCGCGTTGGGATTGCACGCGTGGCTGCTGGCGACCGTGGTCCGGTGTTTCTTGTTGACTGGTACGACTCGACACTAACAAGCTCTCCCGTTACTCGAACAGGCCTTCTCGGCGGCGTGAAATTGGCGACGCTCGCCGGCAACGAGTTCAATGGCTCGTGGGTATGCACCGATGGAACGACGCCAACTGTCAGCGGCACCGCGGTCACAGCGGCTGCCGCCCAATTCGCCCTCGACTACAACAAGCTGCCTGTGCTGGCGGCCGCCGGGAATTCCGCAATCGCATTCGAGGGCCTGGCTGCGGTGATGTCGAGTTCCTCCTATACCGGTCAATTCGTGCTACCGATGTCGGCCGGCCTGGCCCTCACGGGTACATTCGGCACCGACTCCCTGGCAGTCTGCGCTCAGCAATAGGTGCGAAGCCACGAGTTTCATGCGCCTTGCCTCTCGTATGCGTCGGTTCGCCTTTGATCGTGTCCGAAGTGCTGGGATACGGAAAGGCGAGATAGTGCTTCCCAAGGCTCGCAACTCGATGCGCGGCGAGCGCGCGGTGTCTTGCGATCGTGGTCCCACGTCGCGCCGGAAATTAATGCAAGACGCGACTCCAGGACTTGTTACCGCAATTGCCACGCGAACGCTCGCGCATCGGATGGCGCCAATGGAACCGGCAGCGCCGCCGGCGCTGCGCCTTGATCCGCGTTCACGAACGGCGAAGCGAGCTATCGCGGCACAGGGTCGGCTCAATGGTCATTGAGCGCTGGGCGGTTCGTAACGGGCCCAGCTTAAAGCTCACCAAATGAGCGCCAGTTGATGTCCATTGAGTGTTTGCTAATCTGGTCATAGACGATGGATCTCGGGTGTATAAGAGAACAAGGTATCGGCGCGGTCATGGCTGCATGGTCATTTGTCGTGGTGGCTCGGCAGGACCGTTGCTAGGACCTGCTTAGCCGTTTCGAGGATCACGTTGGCTTGATTGGGGTCGCCTTTCATCAGCGTCAATGCAAACGCTTTGGCCTGCGCGAGCGTGATATGCGGCGGCAACGGCGCGATATTCGGATCGGCCTTCACTTCGATGACCACCGGTCGATCTGCGGCGAGTGCTTCGTCCCATGCTGCGCCCATCTGCTCGGCGTCGTCGACGTAGATGCCTTTCAGGCCGATCAACTCTGCGAACTTGTGGTACGGCACCGAGGGGATATCCTGCGAGGCCTCAAACTTGGGATCACCTTCCATCACGCGTTGTTCCCACGTTACCTGGTTGAGGTCCTGGTTATTCAGCACCATGCAGATCCAGCGTGGATCGGCCCAGCCTTTCCAGTACCTCGAGACGGTAATCAGTTCGGCCATGTTGTTCATCTGCATGGCGCCATCGCCCACCAGAGCGATTACGGGGCGTTCGGGAAACGCGAATTTGGCGGCGATGGCGTACGGCACGGCAGCGCCCATCGATGCGAGTCCTCCTGACAGGGAGCACATCATTCCGCGCTGCACTTTCAGATCGCGTGCATACCAGTTTGCACACGATCCGGAGTCGCTGGTGACGATCGAATTGGCTGGAATCCGCTTCGACAACTCCCATACCGTGCGTTGCGGATTGACTGCATCCTTGCCGGATTCGTGTGCGCGCCTGTCTAGTGTTTCCCACCAGTCCTTGGTCCAGCCTTCGATTTTTTTGCGCCAGGCGCGATCCTGCTTTTCGTCGAGCAGCGGTAGCAGGGCGCGCAGCGTCTCCACGCTATCGCCAACCAGGTTTACTTCCATCGGATATCGCAGGCTCAGCATGTCGGCCTTGATGTCAATCTGCACGCCGCGGGCCGCGCCTTCCTTTGGCAGAAACTCGGCGTACGGGAAGCCCGATCCGATCATCAGCAACGTGTCGCACTCGGTCATCAGGTCGTAGCTGGGCTTGGTTCCGAGCAAACCGATCGAGCCAGTGACCCAGGGCAGATCGTCTGGTAGCACGGCCTTGCCGAGCAGTGCTTTGGCGACACCCGCACCGAGTCTTTCCGCGATGGCAATGACCTCATTGGTGGCGTGCAGCGCGCCCGCACCGACAAGGATGGCGACTTTCTTGCCGGCGTTGAGTACGTCGGCGGCCTGCTGAAGATGGTCCGCATAGGGGATGAGGCGCGGCGCACGATAGCCTACGCCCGAATGCAGCGTGCCGTGTTCGTGGCCGGGTGCTTCGTACGCCAGGTCTTGCAGATCGTTCGGCAGGATGATCGCCGTGACCTTGCGTTCGGCAAGAGCGGTGCGCACGGCACGGTCGACGAGATGACGCACTTGCGCGGGGACGACGGCCTGCTCGACGAAGGCGCCGGCCACGTCCTTGTACATGGAAACGAGGTCGAGTTCCTGCTGATAGTGGCCGCCGAGTGCGGCGCGGGCTTGCTGACCGGCGATGGCAAGGACCGGCATATGGTCCATGCGGGCGTCGTAGAGGCCGGTGATCAGATGCGAAGCGCCAGGGCCCGACGTGGCGATGCAGACGCCGAGCTCCCCCGTGAATTTGGCGTGGGCCGAGGCCATGAAGGCGGCCATTTCTTCGTGGCGGACCTGGATGAATTCGATGGGTCCGGTAGGGTTCTCGTTCTTGTCGTTGTTGTTTTTAGCCTTCTGTTGGGCTCGATTCAAGGCACCGAAAACCCCGTTGATGCCGTCACCCGGGTACCCGTAAATGCGCCGTACCCCCCACGCGTGCAGCCGCTCAATGAGGAAGTCGCCAACGGTTTGAGTCATTGAAGTCTCCTGACATCGGTTGAAATGGAGTCGCCGCAAGTCTTGTTCCGCGCTATTGCGGACCGTAATGCCCTTCAATGCAAAGTGCCGTCCGAATAGCAGTAATGGCGCGGGGTATGCGGGTGGAGGACGATGGAACGCGCAGGGCGTGCCGTGTTATACATCTGCTGTCACGCGTCGCGGCAGTGCTCGAAGCGCGCGTGCATGCGCGGGACTTATGCCGCTCGCCAACCTTTTCCTCGTCACGCTGGAAATGCCTGAAGAGTTGTTCGGGAACGTTTACGAGCTCGAGTGCCGGACGATTGGAACACCTTGGGGGTCACCCCCGGCATCGACAGTGGCTGGTTGAGGGTAAGGCGATCGCGATGCAAGTTCGGTTCGTCGTGTGTACAACCGATCGCAACGTGGTCTACTGAGGTTGCTGACAAGCAACGCTTCGACTTGGACCGGCGTCTGTTTATCTGAGTCGTGCTCTGTTTGCGGCCTGCGGCATCCGTCGATCGTCGCCGTCGAGAGTCGTTCGCTCGAAAAGACCGCGGCGGCTAAGGAAGAGTTGAGCACAACGGTGCATCAGACGACTGAATACGCAGCCGAACCGCCTCACGGAACCGCGCACCAATGTCTAACCGGAGCCCCGCCCATGGAATCTCCCGCTAGGGACGAGCCGCTTGAAACCAGACTGGTGTACGTGCGTGGTCAGGTACAAGGCATTGGCTATAGGCAGGCCTGCGTACGCCGCGCCACAGCCCTAGGCGTTACCGGCTGGGTCTGCAACCTTATGGACGGTTCCGTGGAGGCGGTGCTGCAGGGCTCGCCGGAGCAACTGGCAGAAATGTGTGCGTGGCTCATCGACGGCATGTCCGCAGCGCTTGTCGAGGAGCTCCAGGTGACCGCGGTGCAGCCACCGTTTGCCCGCTTTGACAGCTTTGAGCGCATGCCTACCGTGTGAGGGCACGCAAAGCATCGAGTTTGGAACGCTTCCTGTGTTTCCGGTGCCGTCTGGGGGCCATATCCGGCCGAACGCGCCTCGTAATAGATGTCAGGTCCGGTCCAGGCTAATGCACGTGATTCCCGTTATGCGATTCGACGGTTCATAGCGGGGAACGTGCCGCGTCGCAGACGTAGTGCCCGGCGCGCCGGGCCGATTTCCTCAAGGAATGCAAACCATCTAGCGTCTGCGCCGCAATTGTCGTGCCGCAGTGGGCTGGATCTTGCTGCCGGTTTTGCATCAGGAACCAAACGAAACGTTCCACTACACGCTCGTCGCCGACGTTTTCTGTAGCGCATTTCGCATGCAGATACCAGGATGAGACAGTTCACGTTGCGCAGACGGTGTTGAGACGATCGCGGACCTGTCAACCGCCCCCGACCCCCTTTATGACCTTGCCGGTGCCGCCACAGGTCGAACAATCTTCTCTTCCCGTTTGCCGGTGCCGTTGCAGTCGGGGCAGATGTCCTCGCCGGTGCCGTCGACGCCTGGTTCAGCTTCGTCGCCGGGGTTGAGCTTAGGAATGGTAGTCATGCGCGCGCTCCTTGCCTTCTGATCGATAACACGGGAACGCGCAAGAGCGATGCCGCGGCTCTCACCTATTTCGAAAGGCACCCTCTTCGTGGGAACGGTGTGGCTGCGAATTGGAAGATTCGTTGTCCCGTGAGCCTCAAAAACACCAGTGCGCTCCCTTTCTTCTTAGCCGGCCCCCATAGCCTTCTCGCGCATGGCCGAGCGGCGCACATTTCCGCAGAGCGGACACCCACCTTACTCCGCATGTCACTGCTACCGACATCAAGCCACACGGTCACCGCATTTGGTCGACCGCTTTTTCTTCACATTCCCTATGAGCGGCTACCTTAAAGGTATTGCCAGCCGCCTAGAAAATTTTTTTTATTTATAGGCATGGCGCGTGCTCGTTGTACGAGGGTTCCACGAATGTGGAAACGGGTCGGCTTGGCTGTCGACCGCTTGAAGGCAGGCGATCGCGTCTGCCTTCCTCTTTCAGCGATATCGGTTGCGGCATTTGCAAGAGCCCCCGCAAGGGACTGACCGGCTTTTGCCTGATCGCGAACCCGGTCATGGCTGGCGCCGCCTACTGCTGCGCAGGCATAGGTCAGTATCAACACTCATTCGGTTCGATCGTCCTTCTGAAAGGGGAAATGCCATGTCTTCGAAGAGAAACGTCCAACTGCTTCACTACGCCGGCCGTGCGCTGATCGCGCTGTGCATTGGCGCGTCGCCTCTTGTCGCACTCGCGCAGCAGGCTAGCAGTCCGACCGCATCGGATCCGCAAACCGGTGCGTCTGCGCACACGGCCAAACCCAGCAAACACAAGAAGGCGATGAGCGGCTCGTCGAATGCTGAGCCTAACAGCACGGGTGGCGCCAGCAACTCGCCGAATGCTGTGGGCGGTGGCAACGGCACGCCCGCCAACACGAGCGGCGGTGCGACGGCGCCGGAAAAGGGCACCAGCGGCGGTAACTGATCTCGCGGGATGCTTCGTGCGACGCCGGTCGGCTCGTATGGCGGGCGCATTGTGGCGGGCCGTCGACGAAAGCCGGCGGCTAGCTGATGCGCTTCTTCCGATCGGCCGACATCACGGTGACGCCTTCTGGGGCGAAGCGCCTCGCGAACCCCATTGGGTGCCGCCCCGGTCACGATGACCACCTTGCCCGAGAACCTCCTTCGCTTGCCGGGGCACTCGCTATCGCGCCCGATGTGTTACTTGACCAAACGCACGTCAAACCTCGCCCTTCAGGGCGGGGAAGGATAACGCGGACGGCATAGCCGTCCTTTTTGGCGTTCAGTGCTGCGTGCGCCACATGTGTCGAGATAGGCGCCCCGTCCCAACTGCCAGCGAAATAGGACGGCGACCAAAGCGCGACGCCCCGCAGCTTGCGCCGGAGTTCTAGGTCTCTGGTCTTCGTAACAGTGCAGCGGCGAAAGCGCTTCGTCCTTCCGATCTCGACCGGTTGCGCAGGGTCACGCATAGATTCAGATCTGCGACTTGAGAGGACGCGATGGGGGTTACTGTGGGTAGCTGAGAGCAGTTTCGCCAAGGCATACTTGCGAGCTTCGCCGGGCAGTCTTCTCGTTTTTTCTGAACCAGAATCGCGCGATTGCGCTCTTGCTCCGGAAATCGCAGCCGATGACCCATGGCGTTTCGCCGGTCCACTGCACGTTCGCGCGGCTATGCCTGGTCAGCGCGGGCCATCTACTCTTTCCACCCTCTGCCGTTGCGCAGGGTTCGGTTACGCTTTATGGCTTACTCGACACGAGCCTCGAAGTCACGAATCCCGGTTCGGGATGGGCGGCACGGCTGGATTCCGGTGCGTACCGCGGTTCGCGTGTCGGGCTGCGGGGCCGCGAATCGCTCGGTGCCGACCTCCAGCTGGTCTTGGCACTGGAAAGCGGTTTCAGCAGCGCGGATGGCGCCCTGGCAATCCCCGGCACGCTCTTTAACCGACAGGCATGTATCGGCGCGCAGGGTCGGTGGGGCGAAGTGCGGGTCGGGCGGCAGTACTCGCCGCTTTACATTCCATTCAAAGGCGACCTTGACGCATTCGGCGCAGGCACGATCGCATCCGGACTGAGTAATCTGTCGAAGATCACGCCCTACGCAAGCAACGCGTTTACCTATCTGTCGCCGATGATAGCGGGCTTCACCACCACGCTCATGGTCGCCATGCGCGATTCGTCGGCGAACGACGGCAACGGTATCGCCGGATACTACGTGATGTTTGAGTATCAGCTTGGCGCCATGAGTGTGCAGTATGCGCGGCAGCAAACGCACGGTGCCGAAGCGCTACGCGCCAATGTGGGTGGCGTGTCCTACGACTTCGGAAGACTGCGCGGCTGGCTTACGTTTTTCAACGGCGATGGCGGCTCGCCGGCATACCATGCCGCCGGCGGCTCAATATCGGCTCAGTACTGGTTTTCCACGCAGTCCCGAGTGTCCGTTGGCTATGCGCGCGCGCTCGAGTGTTCTAGCGCGGGAGCGGGCGCAAACCAGCTCAGCGCCGCATTTGAATATGATGTATCGCGCACGCTGCAGCTGTACTTCAACACCGCCTATCTATCCAATCGCGGCAGCGCCACTTTTACGTTACGCAGCGTGAATGTGACCGGTTTGCCCGTCGCCTATCCGGGTGCGCCTGTGCGCGGCGTGCAGCTCGGATTGATCAAGCGCTTCTAGGCTTCACGCGGTCTGACCTGCGATGACTCGCGACCGGCGAGAGGGTGGACATGCGAGCAACCCGCGACGGCATCATTGCTGCTTGGCCGTATCGGTAGGCGCCACACGCCAGATGGCTTTGCCAACGTCGTCGGCCACCAGCAACGCGCCCCTCTGGTCGATCGCGACGCCGACCGGTCTACCTTGCGCATGTCCGTCGGCAGTGAGAAAGCCAGTCAGGAAGTCTTCCGGCACGGCGGTGGGTTGTCCATTTTCGAATGGCACGAACACGACTTTATAGCCACTATACGGCTTGCGATTCCACGATCCATGCTGACCGACGAATGCGCCGCCCCAATAGTGTTTGGGAAATAGCCGCGCGGTGTAGAAGACCAGTCCGAGCGATGCGGTGTGATTGCCGAGCGCGTAATCGGGCGCAATGGATTGCGCAACCAGATCCGGGCGTTGCGGTTTGACTCGCGTGTCGACGTGCTGGCCATAGTAGCTATACGGAAAGCCGTAGAACGCGCCGTCGCGGACTGCCGTCATGTAGTCCGGTACAAGGTTATTGCCCAAGTCGTCGCGCTCGTTGACGGCCGTCCATAACGCTCCGCTCTCCGGTTGCCACGAGAGACCGTTCGGATTGCGCAAGCCGGTTGCGAAAGGCCGTAAGTTCCCGGTTGCTACGTCGAACTCAAGGATTCGGGCGCGGCCGTCTTCCGCGGCTACCCCGTTCTCGCCAGCGTTGCTGTTTGAACCCACCGTCACGTAAAGATGCTTGCCATCGCGATCGGCCAGAATGTTTTTGGTCCAGTGATGATTGATCCGTCCGGCGGGTAGGTCCGCCACCTTCACGCCCGGCGCGCTGAGCGTGGTCTCGCCCGCTCGATAGGGAAAGCGAAGCAACGCATCCGTGTTGGCAACATAGAGCTGATCTCCGATTAGCGCCATACCGAATGGCGAGTGAAGGTTTTCCAGAAAAACCGTTTGTTGCGCCGCGATGCCGCTTCCGTTGGCATCGCGTAACAGCACGATCCTGTCCGGACTGGGCACGCCAGCCCCCGCACGCTTCATCACCTGCTGCCTGATCCACCCGAACACGCCGCTTCCTTCGTCGTGCTCCTCGGGCGCATCGCTTTCGGCGACCAGCACGTCGCCGTTGGGCAGCGTGTACAGCCAGCGGGGGTGCTTCAGGCCTAGCGCAAATGCCGTAACATTGAATCCTGTCGGTGCGATCGGCATCGAGTCGGCTGTGCGTTGTTCAGCCCGCGCAATGTTCACTGTTTGTAGCAAGGACGACTGCGGGGCAGGTAATGCCGGACGCAAGCCGAAGCCCGTATCGGTCGCTGCTTCCGGACCGAACGCGCACGCCGCAAGTGGGAGTGCCAACCAGCCGACGACAAAAGCTAACTCACGCATGGGCTTTCCAATATGTTCTATTGAATTCAACGCCTAGAGCAATATTTCTGCCTGCTGTCGATGCCGGACAGTGCAATCCTGACGAGGTCGATTGGTCGCATACCGGCCTACCTCACCCGTCACTCATTCATGGAGACCGTTTTTGAATTATCGAAGGGAGTGTTTCTTGGTCTGCGGCCGCCTCCGTGGTTGTGCCAGGGCTCATCAACATGTTCGGGGCGCCATCTGTATACGCGAGTTTGAGATCAGCCCGGCCACGCCAGGCATTTTTGGCGCGTTACCGAAACGGTTCTCGATTGCCACCAATATGGCATCGCGCACCGCGTCGCCACTTTGACCGACGGTCGTGCCGAGAAACCAAGCGACGCTTCGCGGTCACAGCGATCCTAAGCGAATGACATGTGCAGCCGCTGCAGTTGGCTATGCCATCGGTCAAGTCTTTGTGGCGCAGTTCATCGAGATCGGCGGGGGCTAACCCGATCGCGCTCGATATAAGTCTATCCCATTAACCAATACATAAAAAAAGCCGCCCCAACTCCGGGGAGAGTGTAGGGCGGACCTTAAGTTCAAAGCCGCACAGGGGCGTGCGCGTTTCGATGATACGCCTAAGGCATAAGACCGCAATCACGCTGAGGCCGCAAACTATTTGCGCCGTCGATTGCGCCATCCATGGGCGGCGGCCTTGCGGTGGCTTTTATCGCTTCAAGCGTGCGGACAGACTGGCCGGTGGACAAGCACGCTTCCGTCCTCTCTCATCCATTGCCGCGCAATCAATGCATGGAGCTAAGGATTCGCTGATCAATTGACTTCAGCTACACGATGCATGCATGCTGAAGGCGATGCGAACATAACGGTACGGACATGAAGCAACGCAGCTTTGCAAGCGCCGAGTA
>NZ_CADIKM010000065.1 GCF_902859895.1 Pararobbsia alpina | reverse complement strand
TCATATAGCCGGCGATTCGGATATTTCTTGATTAGTCGTTCGCCGGTTTTCTTTGTCGTCGTCATTCGAAGCCTTTCAGCACAGCGCTCAACATTCAATAAGGCTGCACAGGTTGTCGGGATCTGATCTGCAGTCTGGACCCGGGCACTGCCGGGCGGCCACCCACCGCCACGCGGGCAGCCGGCGGGGGCGCCAGGCGGCCTCAGCCCATATGCAGACCACCGTTCAATGAAAAGTCCGCACCAGTCGAAAAGCCCGACTCGTCGGACGCCAGCCACGCACAGATCGACGCGATCTCGTCAGGCGAACCCAGTCGCCGTACCGGAATCGTCGCGATGATCTTTTCCAGCACATCAGGACGAATCGAGCGAACCATCTCCGTCCCGATATAGCCGGGCGAAACGGTATTGGCCGTCACGCCCTTGGTTGCCACTTCCTGCGCAAGCGCCATCGTAAAACCGTGGATACCGGCCTTCGCGGTCGAGTAGTTGGTCTGGCCGAACTGCCCCTTCTGCCCATTCACCGACGAGATATTGATGATACGGCCCCACCCGCGCTCGACCATGCCGTCGATCACCTGCTTGGTCACATTGAACAGGCTCGTGAGGTTCGTGTCGATCACCGCGTTCCAGTCTTCGACGGTCATCTTGCGGAACACGACGTCACGCGTAATGCCCGCATTGTTGACGAGCACGTCGACTTCGCCGATCTCGGACTTGACCTTCTCGAACGCAAGCTTGGTCGACTCCCAGTCGGCCACATTACCTTCGGACGCATGAATGTCGAAGCCGAGGGCCTTCTGTTCCCCGAGCCACTTGACCCGCCGCGGCGAGTTCGGGCCGCATCCCGCCACCACCGTGAAGCCCTGCTTGTACAATCGCTGGCAGATCGCGGTACCGATCCCACCCATGCCACCTGTTACATACGCAATACGCTTCGGGGTTTCACTCATGCTGACTCCCAATATTCTTTAGTTTGTTTTCTTCGTGTTGCCGGACCGGGCAGCCGCTCAGAAGCGCTCGACCGCGAGCGCCACGCCCATGCCGCCGCCGATGCATAGCGAGGCAAGACCGCGCTTGACGTCGCGCTTTTTCATTTCAAAGAGCAGTGTCGTCAGGATGCGCGCACCGGACGCGCCGATCGGGTGGCCGATCGCGATCGCGCCGCCGTTCACATTGATCTTCGACGTATCCCAGCCCATCTTCTTGTGGACGGCGAGCGCCTGTGCGGCAAACGCTTCGTTGATCTCCATCAGGTCGAGATCCGATGTCTTCCAGCCCGCGCGTTCGAGGCAGCGGGTCGAGGCCGGCACGGGCCCCATGCCCATCACGCTAGGATCGACGGCGGCATTCGCATACGCCTTGATGCGCGCGAGCGGCGTGAGGCCGAGCGCCTCGGCTTTCTTGAGCGACATGACCACCAGTGCCGCGGCGCCGTCGTTGAGGCCCGACGCATTCGCCGCGGTCACCGAACCGTCCTTCGAGAACGCCGGCTTGAGCCCGGCGAGCGATTCGGCGGTCACGCCATGGCGCACGAATTCATCGGTGGCGAACTTGAGCGGGTCGCCCTTGCGCTGCGGAATCTCGATCGGCACGATTTCGTCGTCGAAGCGGCCCGACTTCTGGGCAGCTTCGGCCTTGTTCTGCGACTCGGCTGCGAAGCGATCCTGCGCTTCACGCGTGATGCCGTGTTCCTTCGCGACGTTTTCGGCCGTCGTGCCCATGTGATAGTTGTTGTAGACGTCCCAGAGGCCGTCGACGATCATCGAGTCGATCAGCTTCGTGTCGCCCATGCGGTATCCGTCGCGCGAACCCGGCAACACGTGCGGCGCCGCGCTCATGTTTTCCTGGCCGCCGGCGACCACGATCTCGGCGTCGCCCGCGATGATCGCGTTCGCCGCGAGCATCACCGCCTTGAGGCCCGAGCCGCAGACCTTGTTGATCGTCATGCCGGGCACCGACGTGGGCAAGCCGGCCTTGATGAGCGATTGACGGGCCGGGTTCTGTCCCGAACCCGCGGTGAGCACTTGGCCCATGATGACTTCACTGACCTGCTCGGCTGTCACACCTGCGCGTTGCAGGGCTGCGCGGATCACGGCTGCGCCGAGTTCGGGTGAGGCGATCTTCGCGAGCGAACCGCCAAACTTGCCTACGCCCGTACGGGCAGCCGAAACGATGACTACATCGGTCATAACCAACCTCTCAAGTTGCGAATTTCAATTCTTCACGTAACTGCCGGGCGCGGCTTCGATTACCGGATAACCGGCCGTGCCCAGCTTCGTACGCGGCTTGACCTGCTTGCCCGCATAGTGCGCGAGCCAGCTCGACCAGTCCGGCCACCAACTGCCAGGCTGTTCGGTCGCCGCGCTGAACCATTCGTCGGCACTCGTGGGCAGCGCATGCGCCGCCTTCGACGCGCCATCCCCATCCGTCCCGACTTGCCAGAAACTGCGTTTGTTCTTGGCGGGCGGATTGATTACACCTGCGATATGGCCCGACGCACCGAGCGCGAAAGTCACCGGGCCATTGAGCAAGCGCGTCGATGCATACGCGCTCTTCCAGGGCACGATATGGTCGTCGCGCGAACCATAGATAAAAGTCGGCACATCGATCTTGCCGAGGTCGACCTGCTCGCCGCAGACCGTCAGTGCATTGGGTACGCGCAGCTTGTTTTCGAGGTAAGTATTGCGCAGATACCACGCGTACATCGGCCCCGGGAGGTTCGTGCAGTCGCCGTTCCAGAACAGCAGGTCGAACGGCGGCGGCGTATGTCCCTTGAGGTAGTTCTCGACGACATAGTTCCAGACGAGATCGTTGGGCCGCAGGAATGAAAATGTGTTCGCGAATTCGTAGCCGCGCATGAGGCCCGGCGATGTACCGTGCAAGCCGCCGATCGTCGACTCGCGCATCTGCACATGCGCTTCGTCGATGAAGACGTCGAGCACGCCCGTGTCGGCGAAGTCGAGCATCGTCGTCAGCAGCGTCATCGACGCGGCCGGATGTGCGCCGCGCGCCGCGAGGACCGCGAGAGCCGTCGCGAGCATCGTGCCGCCGACACAGAAACCGAGTGTGTTGATCTGCTCCCGGCCCGACACCTCGCGGACCACTTCGATCGCGGCGAGCACGCCCTGGTCGATATAGTCGTCCCACGACTTGGCGGCCAGCGATGCATCGGGATTACGCCACGAAATGATAAAGACGGAATGGCCTTGTTCGAGCGCATAACGCACGAACGAATTGTCTGGCCGCAGGTCGAGGATGTAGTACTTGTTGATGCAGGGCGGCACGACGAGCAGCGGCCGTTCATGGACCGTCGCCGTGAGCGGCTTGTACTGGATCAGCTGGATCAGATCGTTCTGGAACACGACCGCGCCTTCAGTATTCGCGAGGTTCTCGCCGACCTTGAAGTTTGCCTCGTCGCTCTGCGAGATCTTGCCTCGCGACATATCGGTCAGCAGGTTCATGATCCCCTGTCGCAGACTCTCGCCGCGTGTCTCGACGAGTGCCTTTTGCGCTTCGGGATTCAGGGCGAGGAAGTTCGCCGGCGAAACGGCGGCCGTCCATTGCTGGATGAAGAAGCGGATGCGTTCCTGCGTCTTCGCATCGGCGTCCACCGCCTCGGCCAGCGCGGACAAATAGCGTGAATTCAGCAGATACCAGGCGGCCGTGAATGCATACGCCGGTGTCGACGTCCAGGCCTCGGACGTAAAACGCCGATCGGACAGTTCGACGGCGAACGGCTCGTTCACCGTGAAGTGCTTGAGCAGTTCGCCGGTCTCGCGCACATAGTCGTTCTGAAGCTGCCTGAGCTTCTCGGGCACGATCATGACCGAAGGCAGGTTGCCAAGCGCACTGAGTTGCTGGAGATCCGGCATGCTGGGGAAGTTCGGCAGCGAGGCGAACGGCGCGCCCTGCGGCAAGGCTGCCGCGGGAAAGAAACTCTGAAATGCACTTGCCGACGGGAAACCAGCGGAAAACGCTGCGGGAAAACCGGCAGCCAGCAAGCCCGCGGCCGGCCAGCCGGCAAACCATGCGGCAGGCGAGTATCCAGCCGCGCCCGCTTGCGAGGCATCAGCCCCCGCCGAATTCGCTGCGCCCGCTCCCGCGGACTTCGCGACGTCGGCGGCAGGCTGGAGCAATGCACTCCATTGGCCGAGCCATTGCTCGAAAGCACGCGTGAATTCAGCGCTGCCGGGGATGCCAGGAGGGGAGCCGGAGGCGGCCGATGCCGAGGAACTGCCGGGAGTTTTCGAGGCTGTCATGCGTGCGGTCGACCCTTACATGCGCTCAACGATGGCGAGAAAAAGCGTGTCGGCTGATGCGCTGTCCCAGACGACACCCGGATCGGCGATCGGTTCGCAGGTCGGACGGATCGGCGCTTGACGATTCATGTTGCATTCAAACAGATGCGCTACCGTTTAGGCATTCTTCCTCTGGGGCGAGGCTCTGTCAATGCTTTGCAAGCCGATTTTGACGCACTGCGTCAGAATGTTTATAGGCATTTTCCCCGAGTTTTAAGCAATCGTCTTATCAATCGACGCGTTTCTAATCGATTACCCGGATATCGCTTGCCCGGCCAGCCAGACAAGCGCGGCAAAACGCCCGGTCGCGCCGTCGCGCCGGTATGAATAGAAGCGCGCGGGATCGGAGACGGTGCAGGCCTGCGTACCCGCGACCGAGGTGACACCCGCACGACGCAAACGAATTCGCGCGAGCGCATGGAGGTCGGCGAGATATTTTTGCGGCGCACTCCCGTGCGCGGTGAACGCGGCGGCCGTGGTTTCGCGTTCCGCGGCAGGCGCGCCGTCGACAAACGCATCGAATACATCGCGACCTACTTCGAATGCATTTGGCCCGATTGCAGGGCCGAGCCACGCATGCACGACCGCGCCCTCGCCCGCACGCCGCGCGACGGCCTGTGCGGTCTTCTCGAGGACGCCCGCGCTCAGCCCGCGCCAGCCCGCATGCGCGGCGCCGACCGCACGACCGCGCGCGTCGCAGAACAGGACGGGCAGGCAATCGGCAATCATCACGATGCAGGCGATGCCGGGTTCGCTGGTGACGCTCGCATCCGCGCGCAGCGGCTGACCGGCCCGCAGGACTTCCGCTGCATCGGCAACGGCGGTTCCATGGACCTGTTCGAGCCACGCCAGCCTCGCGCCGGCGAGCCGACCCAGCGCCGCCCTGTTGGCCAGCACATCGTCCCTCTCGTCCCCGGTGTGCAGGCCGAGATTCAAGGTATCGAACGGCGGCCGGCTCACGCCGCCGCGGCGCGTCGTCACCCATGCACGGACATTCGACGGTGCCGGCCAGTCCGGAATCAGGCAATCGTCGAGCGTCAATGGAACGGCCTTCAAGGAAGCAGACTTCGAAGGAACGAACCCCAGGGGATCATCTGTCATTGCATCGGTCACATTCACCTCTTGAGGTCGAACCGGCGAATCGTTACTGCTCCGCCAACAGATCGAGATCGAGTGCTTCGGCGATTCCGCAGGCTTCGGCGAGTGCGAGGATATCGGCGGGAACCTCGGCGCGCCATTCGACCGACCTGCCGCTTTGTGGATGATTGAAGCCGAGCTGCCAGGCATGGAGCGCCTGCCGTGCAAACCCGCCCGGCAGCGGCGCGGGCGCTGGCTGGTTCCTGAGCCGGCCATACAACGGATCGCCGAGCAATCGGTGATTGATGTGCGCGAGGTGCACCCGGATCTGATGCGTGCGCCCCGTCTCGAGATCGCACACGACGGCCGAAACCGGCTTGCCGTCGAGTTCGCCGATCGCAATCGTCCGGTAGTGCGTGCGCGCGGGCTTGCCGGCCGCGCCGTTGACGACGGCGATCTTCACCCGATCACGCGGATCGCGGCCAAGCGGTGCGTCGATCGTGCCCTGCCCCGCGCGACCCCAGACGAGCGCAAGATAGCGCCGGTGCACGGTGCGCGCCTGGAGTTGGCGAACCAGGTCGGTTTGCGCTTCGACGGTTCGGGCAACGACCATCAGCCCCGAGGTGTCCTTGTCGAGCCGATGCACGATGCCCGCACGCGGCAGCGCGAGCGCCCCCGCCCCGTAGCGGTACAACACACCGTTGAGCAGCGTGCCACTCCAGTTGCCGACCGCCGGATGCACGACGAGCCCCGCGGGTTTGTCGATCACGACGAGCGTATCGTCCTCTGCAACGATCGGTAATGGAATCGGTTCGGGCAGAAACGCCTGCATTTCGGGCGAGGCCGCGGGCGTCACCTGGACGTCCGAATCGGCGATCGCGCTCTGCTTGGGTTTGGCGGTCGCACCGTCGACCGTCACGCGGCCCTCCTCGAGCCAGGCCTGCAGGCGGCTGCGCGAATACTGCGGAAACAGGCGTGCGAGCGCCTTGTCAAGCCGTTCTCCGGCCAGTTCCGACGGCATGCGCGCGGCGCGCGGCACCTCGTCGGCTGCGGTAGCGAGCGTCGCGCCGGCCGAAGCAGACGCAGCGGGCGACGCGCCATCGGGCGTGCTCGGATCGATGCCTGCATCGAGTGCGAAATCATCGTCGAGCGCATCCGTTTCAGGCGCGTCGGGAACATTCGGCGTTAAGCTATAATTCGCGATTGGATCAGGGGCCATCAGTCAGGGGCCATGAGTGGGCGGCCATTAAAACAACGGCCATGAAGGATTCGGAACAGAAACCCGGGAAATGCAAGCCTTGAGCACATTCAAACTGGTAGCGCTGACCCTGGCGGCGGGCGCAACCGTTCTCCTCGCGAGCTGTAGCGGCCTGCCGCAAAAGACCGACGAGACGGCGGGCTGGTCGACCAACAAATTATACTCGGAGGCTCAGGATTCGATGGCCAGTGCCGACTGGGCGAAGTGCGCAAAGTACTTCGAGCAGGTCCAGGGTCGCGATCCGTTCGGTCCCCATGCACAGCAGGCCCAGCTCAATGTCGCCTACTGCAACTACAGGGACAGTGAACAGTCGCAGGCCAATACGGCAATCGACCGCTTCATCAAGCTGCATCCGGATCACCCGGACATCGCCTACGCGTACTACCTCAAGGGCCTGATCAACTTCAACGACGACCTCGGCCTGTTCGGGCGCTGGGGTGGTCAGGACATGAGCGAACGCGATCCGAAGGCCCTGCTCGATTCGTACGATTCGTTCAAGGCCGTCGTCGACAAGTATCCGAACAGCAAATACGCGCCGGATGCCGCGCAGCGCATGCGCTACATCATCAATGCGCTCGCCTCGCACGAAGTCTATTCCGCGCAGTACTACTACAAGCGTGGCGCCTATCTTGCGGCGATCAATCGTGCACAGGCCGCGATTCTTCAATACAAGAACTCACCGGCGACCGAGGAGGCGCTGCATGTGATGGTGCAGTCGTATCAGGCGATCGGCAACAAGCAGCTCGCCGAAGACACGCAGCGCGTGCTCGCGGCGACCTTCCCGGACAGCCCGTATGTGACGGGTCGTGCACGGGTCGGGACGACGAAGCCGTGGTGGCAGATCTGGTAAGGCGCGCCTTTACCGAATGGCGGCAGGGATGAGAAGCCCGGCGAACGCAAGTTCGCCGGGCTTTTTTTCATGGGCGCGATGCCCCGCCCCTGCGCTCACATACTGGGCGAACGGCCCGAACAATACCCAAATACATATCGCTCGATATCCAATTCGAGATTGGACACCCTCAAAACGGCCTTGTTACGATGCCTTTCATAATATCAAAGCAGTTCAAAACGGAAGTTTCGAGACATAGCCAAAGGAGGCACCGTGACGGGCATTCTGCTCAACGGCGTGACGAAGCGATATGGCGAGACGGAAGTCATCACCGGTCTCGACCTCGATATCCATGAAGGCGAATTCCTGGTCTTTCTAGGCCCCTCGGGCTGCGGCAAATCGACCCTGCTGCGCATGATTGCCGGACTCGAAGAAGTATCCGACGGCCGGATCAGCATCGGCGGCCGCCAGGTCAACGATCTTCCGCCCGGCAAGCGCGGTGTCGCGATGGTGTTCCAGCACTACGCGCTCTACCCGCATATGACGGTCTACGACAATATGGCGTTCGGACTGCGCAATTCGGGCGTCGCCGCGGCCGACATCGAGCGGCGCATCGCCGAAGCGGCGCGCATGCTCGAACTCGATCCGCTGCTCGCGCGCCGCCCCGCGCAACTCTCGGGCGGCCAGCGCCAGCGCGTCGCGATCGGCCGCGCAGTCGTCAAGGAGCCTGATGCGTTCCTGTTCGACGAGCCGCTCTCGAACCTCGACGCATCGCTGCGCACCCGCACCCGCGTCGAACTGGCACGCATCCACCGGCGCCTCAACTCGACCATGGTCTTCGTCACGCACGACCAGATCGAGGCGATGACGCTCGCGACGCGGATCGTCGTGATGAACCGCGGCCGCATCGAACAGATCGGCGCACCGCTCGATATCTATCGTCGTCCGGCCACGCGCTTTGTCGCGGGTTTCATCGGCGCACCGGCGATGAACTTCCTCGAGGTCGAAACCGCGGGTGAGAACGGCGGCCGCCTGCTCGTGCGGCTGCCCGTCGACAACGTCGTGGTACCGACCACGGTCGCGGCCAATACGCTCCCGCCCGGCAAGCTTACGCTAGGCGTGCGCGCCGAGCACGTCGTGATAGACCCTGATGGCGCGCTCTCGGGCCGTGCCGAAGTCATCGAACGCCTCGGCGACCGCTCGCTCGCGCACCTGAGTCTCGCCAACAGCCAGTTGCTTGTCGTCGAGGTGCCGCGCGAACTCGATATGCAGGCCGGCGACGTGATCCGCCTGAGTCTCGACGCCACCCATCTGCATCTCTTCGATGAAAGCGGGAAGGCACACCATGGCGTCTGACCGTTCACTAACGGTCGATCTGCCGAAGACGCGGCAACGCCGTTTCAGGAATTCCCGTGCGCCCATCTCGAACGCGCTGTTTGTCCTGCCGTTCGTGATCGTCTATGTGCTGCTGCTGATCGTGCCGCTCGTGTTCGGCTGGTGGCTGAGCCTGCAAAGCGTCGACCTGCTCGCGGGCACGAGCGATTTCATCGGGGTCAAGAACTACGTCGACCTCGCATTCGACCCGATCTTCCGTGGCTCGGTCCGCAACACGTTCTACTTCGTGTTCATGACCGTCCCGGTGTTCGTGGCGCTCGGTCTGGCGCTCGCGCTCGTGCTCAATCGGCCGGGGCGCTTCGGTGCCGGGCTGCGCGCGATCTTCTTCGGCTCCTCGGTATTGTCGGTCACGATCGTCACGCTGGTCTGGAAACTCGTGCTGATGCCGGGTCACGGGCTGCTCGCCGATGTGAGCCACGCACTGAACATCCCCGAATACCTGCCACTGGTCCATGAAGAGTCGGCCTTGCCGATGGTCGCGGTCGTCACGGTCTGGTGGATCGTGGGCCTGCCGATGATGCTGTTTCTTGCCGCGCTTCAGCAAATTCCGCAGGAGCTCTACGAAGCCGCCGCGCTCGACAACGCGACGCGCTGGCGCACCTTCACGTCGATCACGCTGCCGTCGATCAAGCGCACGGTCGCGCTGGTCGCGGTGATCGAGGCGGTGTTCCAGTTCCAGCTGCTCGGCCAGGCCCAGTTGCTGACCGCCGGCGGCCCGAACAACTCATCGCGCCCGATCGTGCAATTCATCTACGAAACCGGCTTTCGCCAATGGTCGTTCGGCTATTCGGCCGCCGCCTCCCAGGTGTTGTTCGTGCTGATGCTCGTCTGCGTCGCGCTGCAGGCCTGGATCGCCCGCAGGAAGGAGCCCGCATGAGCACGGTCGCGATGAAGTCCAGTTCGAAACCCGGCCAGGAGCCCAGTCCGGAGATACGCGCACGCGGCGCGCTGGCGGGCCGCCTTGGCGACTATGTCATGCTCGCGGCCGTGGTGCTGCTCGCACTCGTGTGGATCGCGCCGCTGGTCTGGGTCTTCGCGCTGTCGTTCAAGCCGAACGCCTTCCTCGAGCAACATACCGACGTGCTGTTCTCGCCGCCGTTCACGCTGCAGAACTACACGAATATCCTCGGGACCTCGGCGGTCGGCGGCTGGCTGATCAACAGCGTGATCGTCTCGCTCGGCCAGACCTTCCTGACGCTCGTGATCGCCTCGCTCGCCGGCTATGGTTTCGCCCGCACCGAGTTTCCGGGCAAGCGTTATCTTTATGTGATCTGCCTCGCGGGTCTCGCCGTTCCCGAACAGGCGCTCGTGATTCCGCTGCACAGCATCTTTGCTTCACTCGACTGGCACAACACCTATGGCGCGCTGATCCTGCCGCGGCTCGCCTCGCCGTTCGGTGTGTTCCTGATGACGCAGTATTTCAAGGCCGTGCCCGTCGATATCGAGGAGGCCGCGCTGCTCGACAACGCATCGCGCTTCAAGGTGTTCTGGCGCATCGTGCTGCCGCTGTCGATTCCGGCACAGGCGACGCTCGCGATCTTCACCTTCCTCAGTGCGTGGAACGACTATCTTTGGCCGCTCGTCTCGGCATCGAAGCCTGAGATGTACACGCTGACGATCGGTCTCGCCTCGACCCAGGGCAATTTCGCGCAGTCCGAGGGGATCGGCTACCTGATGGCGCAGGCCGTCTTCGCGGGGTTGCCGATCTTCGTGCTGTATCTGTTTTTCCAGAAGTACATCGTGGCGGCGGTGGCCGGTACGACGGTGCGCTGAGAGGCGGTCGGCTCGCGTTCGAAGCGTGTGCCACATGCATGGATCGACTCGTTGAGGTTTGATGAGCGGCTTATCGAGCAGCGAGTGAGCGGCTCAATAGGCCACTCGATAAACGATGCATCGATCACCCTTTTTTTGAATCAACAAGAGAGCGACTCATCGCTCCGATTGCTCAACCAGGAAGCCGCACGATCGCCATGGCGAAGCAGGCGGCCCATCGAGTATCCAACAGGAGATAGACATGAAGAAATCGCTCGCGCGCGGTGCGCTTTCGCTCGCCGTGCTGAGCCTGGCAGTGGGCCTTGCCGCCCCGGCCCAAGCCAAGACCGAAATTACGTTGTCGCGTTTTTTTGGCGCCTGCGACGCGCAATACGGCAATGTGAACGACGTCAACAAGGCCTCCGGCGAATGCGGGATCATCACAACGCTGGTCAACCAGTTCAATGCGACGAACAAGGAAGACATTTTCGTCAAGCCGCAGATCATCGAGTGGGGCCCGTACTACACGCAAATCGACGCACGGATCCTGAGCCACGATGTGCCGACCATCTCGGTTATGCATGAAGCCGTGCTCGGTGACTATGTGAAACGCAAGCTCGTCGAGCCGCTCGACGACGGCTTCAAATCGGTCGGCATCGATACGAAGGATTTCACGGGCCATGCGCACCGTGGCGTGACCTTCGGCGACAAGACCTACGCGCTGCCCTTCGACACGCACTCGTGGCTCTGGCACATCAACGTCAACTTGTTCAAGAAGGCCGGCCTCGTCGACGCAAGCGGCAAGCCGATCCTGCCGACCTCGCCCGACGAACTGCTCAAGCAATCCAAGCAGTTCAAGGACAAGACGGGGCTGCCCTACTTCGCGATGCCGGTTCTCAACGAAGGCGCCGCGGAAACGCGAACCTTCGACACCTGGCTCTATCAGCAGAACGGCACACTCTTCCCGAACGGCCCGACGAAGATCGATCTGCATAGCAAGCAGGCCACCAATGCGCTGACGCTGTACGACTCATTGATGAAAGCCGGTGCCATCACGCCGGGCCTCGACTACGGCGCGGCCAACCAGGCCTTCGAAAACGGCAAGGCTGGCGTGCTGATGTGCGGCACCTGGGTGATCGAGGACTTCACGCTGCTGTCGAAGAAGCCCGATTCGGCGCTTGCCAACGACGGCTACACAGTGGTGCCGTTCCAGAACCTGTATCAGAAGAAAGCAGTCTGGGCCGATGGCCACTCGTGGGTCATGCTCAAGGGCGGCGCGAAGGATGAGAAGACCCGCCATGCGGCGCTCGTCTTCCTCAAGTTCCTCTACGACCACGATGCGGACTGGGCGCGCACGGGCCACCTGCCGGCTCGCCAGTCGGTGATCGACAGCCCCGCGTTCAATGCCCTGCCGCACCGCTCGGACATCAAGGAAATCGCATCGACGGGCTACTCGCTGCCCAACACCGTGCCGCGCCAGTTTGCGATCCAGGAAATGGTCGGCGAGGAAATCAGCAACATGCTCTCGTCGGGCAAGTCGATTACCGACGTCCAGCAGCAGGCTGAAGACCGCGTGAACAAGCTTTTGTCGAAGTAAGTGCAGTAGTGCAACGAGGCCCCCTGCGCCGCGACCGGCACGATGCGGTGCGGTGCGGATGGGCCTGATCCAACGATATGTGCATGACTCAGACAGCGTGCCCCATCGGGCTGCACGCTCATCCACTCCAGCAACAGGACACGCCACAATGATTGCCTCCCGCCTCGTCGTCGACCGAGATTTCGTCGTCGCGGACCTTGACCGACGCGTCTTCGGCACGTTCGTCGAACATATGGGCCGCTGCGTCTACACCGGCATCTACGAGCCCAACCATCCGGATGCCGATTCGCGCGGCTATCGGAAAGACGTGATGGAACTGACCCGCGAACTCGGACCCACGATCGTGCGCTACCCGGGCGGCAATTTCTTGTCCGGCTATAACTGGGAAGACGGTGTCGGCCCGAAGGAACAACGACCCAAACGGCTCGACCTCGCGTGGTACTCGGTCGAGACCAACCAGTTCGGTACCAATGAATTCATCGAATGGTGCCGCGCGCTCGATATCGAACCGATGTACGGGGTGAACCTCGGCACGCGCGGTCCGGACGAGGCGCGCCATTTCGTCGAATACTGCAATCACCCGGGCGGCACCGCGCTCTCGGACCTGCGCCGCGAACACGGCCACGAAAAGCCGCACGACATCAAGTTCTGGTGCCTCGGCAACGAGATGGACGGCCCCTGGCAAATCGGCCGCAAGACCGCCGACGAATACGGGCGCATCGCGCTCGAGACGGCCAAGCTCATGCGTTCGGTCGACCCGACCATCCAGCTCGCGGCCTGCGGCTCGTCGACACACGAGATGGCGACCTACGGCGCCTGGGAAGACCGCGTGCTCGAGCACTGTTTCGAGCAGGTCGACTTCATCTCGCTGCATACTTATTTCGAAAACCGTCGCGATTCGACCGCCGAGTTCTTCGGCAATATCGAAGTGATGGACCTGTTCATCAAGGAAATCGTCGCGGTCGCCGACAGCGTCGCCGCGCGCAAGCACTCATCCAAGCGCATCATGCTGTCGTTCGACGAATGGAACGTCTGGTACAAGGCGCGTTCGATCAACGACCTGCGCAAGCCGGGCTGGCCAACCGCACCGCGCCTGATCGAAGAGGTCTACAACACCGAGGATGCGCTGGTCGTCGGTGGCGCGCTGATCACGATGATGAACAACGCCGACCGCGTGAAAACGGCCTGCCTTGCGCAGCTCGTCAACGTGATTGGCCCGATCATGACCGAACCGGGCGGTGCGGCCTGGCGCCAGACCATCTTCTACCCGTTCTCGCAGGCGTCGAAGTTCGGCCACGGCCGCGTGCTCAAGTCAGTGATCGAATCGCCGACCTACGAGGCCGAGACCTTCCCCGAGATTGCCTATCTCTGCGCGGCCGTCGTCGACGACCCGGCGACGGGGATCACGACGATCTTCGCACTGAACCGGCACTTGACCGATGAGATGGACTTGAACATCGAGTTGCGCGGCCTCGGCACGGAGCGCACGCTCGACCAGGCACTCGAGCTGCATCACACCAACATGAAGGCGGTTAATACGCGCGAAGCCCCACTGACGGTCGCGCCGGCGGTAAACTCCAGGGTTTCGGTCGAGGGCGAAAAGATCACGGCCCGGCTCAAGCCGGGTTCGTGGAACGTGATCGTCACGACCGCGCGGGAGCGCGGCTAAACCAGCCGTGCAGGACGTCTATGAAGGGGGTGTAATGTTTGAGCGTGAGCCGGTCGTCGGCACGATGACTGCGCAGGTCGCCAAGATCGTCGGGATGCGCATCGTCTCGGGTGAATTCGGCCCGGGTGACGTACTGCCCGTCGAGGGTGAACTGTGCAGCGCGTACGGCGTGAGCCGGACGACCATTCGCGAGGCGATCAAGCAGCTGGCAGGCAAGCGGCTGATTGACGTCTCGCCGAAGATCGGCACACGCGTGCTGCCCTTCTCCGACTGGAACCTGCTGGATCGCGACGTGCTCGCGTGGCGGCTCAATGCGCAGTTCGACTCGAAGATCGTCGAAGACATCTTCGAGATGCGCATCTGCTTCGAGCCCCGCGCGAGTTTTCTCGCCGCGCGGCACGGCAGCGACGAAGACCTTCAGTTGATCGAGCGCCGCTACGGCGAGCTGGCGAGTGCGTACGCGTCGCCGTCGGCGCCGTCCGATGTGTGGGCAGCGGCCGACGCCAATCTCGAGTTCCATATGGCCATCATTGCGATGTCCCACAACGGGATGTTCATCACGATCGGCAATGCGATCAAGGCAGCACTGCGGGTCTCGTCGGAGATGCTGCATCGTCAGGCCGCGAAGCCGAGCGAAGACCTCGCACTGCACGACGCGGTGCGCCACCATATCGTCTCGCGCCAGGCCGATGCGGCCGCGGCAGCGATGACGCGCTTGCTCGCGGCATCGCGCGACAGGATGCTGAGGTATACGGTCAAGCCGTGACGGGTTTTCTCGACGTCCGGCGTCCGAGCACTTCCTCGTACACCGCAAGATAGTCGGCATTGACGCGTCCGACCTCGAGCCATTCGAGGTCGGTCCGCGCACGCTCGCGCCAGGTGTTGCGCAGCGTGTCGTCGGCCAGCAACGCGTGCAGGGTGCGGCCGAGCACCTGATGATCGCCGGGCGGCACGAGCACACCCGCACGGCCGAAACTCATCGCTTCGGGAATACCGCCGACATCCGACGCGACCACCGCGCAGCCGGCTTCGCGCGCCTCGCTGATCACCAGTCCGAAAGGCTCCTGGAGCGAAGGCAGCACGAACACGTCGGTCGCCTCGAGCAGTGCCGGCACATCCTGGCGAAAGCCCAGGAAATGGGCGCGGCCTTCGAGGCCAAGTGTGTGTGCAAGTGCTTCGAACTCCGCGCGGTCCGGTCCGTCGCCGACGATGTACAGATGGGCATGCGGCAGCTGCGCGGCCACCGGTTTGAAGGCGCGCAGCAGCACATCGATGCCCTTGCGGCGGTACATGCCCGCCACCGTCATCACATTCGGCCGCTCGAGCACCAACGTGCTACTGGACGCCGCACTCGCAGCCGTGCGGGGCGAGCCGATGCTGCCGTTCGCGATCGTGCGCAGCCGCACTTCAGGCACGCCGCGCCGCTTCATCGATTCCGCGACGGCCGCGCTCACCGCGACCACCCGATCGGCGATGCCCATGACGATCGCGCTACGCTGGAATTCGTTGTGCACGGTGCTCACGAGCCGGTAGGCCCGGCCCCGTGCAAATGCACGCACGACTCGGGCGATCAGGACACCGGTCATCATGTGTGCATGGACGATATCGGGCCGCTCCGCTCTGACGATCCGACTGAAACGCCAGCACATCGGCAGCAGTTTCGCCGGGCGGGGTTCCTGGACCAGCTGGATATGCCGCACACCGTGCTCGGCGAGCAGCGCTTCATACTGGCCGCCCGCGCTCGCGACAACGACATCGTGACCGGCGTCCGCCTGCCCGCACGCAAGATCGACCATCACGTTGACGATACCGTTGCCGATCTCGAGGACGTGGTTTGCCAAGTGGATGATCTTCATGACTTCGAATGCGGTTCCGGGCCAGGGTGTCGCTAGACTACACCTTGCCCGCGCACACCTCTGCGCGGCATCACACCATCACCCCGGCGAAATCGGCAAGATTGCTGCCGGTCCGCCATGCTCACTCGCCGTCGCGCTCCCGCGCGAAAAACTCACGAACGACGTCGGGGTCGCGCGTGCGCTTGAATGGCGGCAGGCTTTGCCAAATGCGACGGCCATAGGGTTTGTCGACGAGCCGCGAATCGCAGATCATCAGCACCCCGCGATCGGACTCGGCACGGATCAGGCGCCCCGCGCCCTGCTTGAGCGTAATGACCGCCTGCGGCAGTTGGTGAACGGCGAACGGGCTCAGGCCCTTCCGGGTCAGTGCATCGAGCCGCGCCGCGAGCACCGGATCGTCGGGCGGAGCGAACGGCAGCTTGTCGATCACAACGAGTTTCAGTGCGTCGCCACGGACATCGACGCCTTCCCAGAAGCTCTGGCTACCCACGAGGATCGCATTGCCATACGCACGGAAACGGTCGAGCAGTTCGGTACGGCTCGCATCGCCCTGCACGAGGATCGGATAGTTCCAGCCGCGCGAGACACTTGCATCGCGCAGTTTCGAGGCGACCCGGTCGACCGCACGCAGCGTCGTGCAAAGAATGAATGCGCCGCCCTTGGCCGCTTCGATCGCCGGCAGCGCGGCATTGAACACGGCGTCGGTGAAGTTCGGCGACGAGGGTTGGGGCATGTCGCGCGGCACATAGAGCAGCGCCTGCTGCTCGTAGTCGAAGGGACTGGGCAAGGTCATCGAACGCTTGCCGTTCAGACCCATCTGCGCCGCGTAGTGGTTGAAGTCGCCTTTGACCGACAGCGTCGCCGACGTGAAGATCCATGCCCGCGGAGTCCCTGCCCGCTGTTTCGCAAAGATCGGCGCAACGGACAGCGGCGTCTCGTGGAGCTGGACGGTGTGCGAGAACACTTCGATCCAGCGGACCTTTTCATCCTGGACCCGGGCGAGCGGATCGGCGCCGGCGGCGCCACCCTCGCCGGTCTTGTCTGACTTCCCTGCGCCGCTCTTGCCGGCGCTCGTCGTTGCGCCTGCACGGGCGCTGGCCGTCTGCCCGTTCGCCGCGGCAACATCGCCAGGCGGCATGTCGATCCAGCCGCTGAGCGTCTCGCGCAGCTCGCGTGCGCGCCGGACGCAATGGCCAATCGATTCGGCCCGTTCGGATGCGCCGCCGAGCGCTTCGCTCAAGTGATCGAGCTCGTCGCGCACGTGATCGAGCGCTTCGAACAAGGGATGCTGGTCGCCAAGCTGGGCGATCGACATGCGCGCAATCTCGGTGCCGAACACCAGGCGCACATCACGTGTCGCGCGCTCGAGCGCCGCGCCAAGCGTCACCCAGTCAGCCGCGTCGCGCGCATGCTTGAGTCCCTCCGAGACCGAGTCGCGCGCGAGCTCGAGAAACTGCGTGGTCGACAGCGTCTCGCCGAAAAACAGCGTCGCGGTCTCCGGCAACTGGTGGGCCTCGTCGAAGATCACCGTGTTGGCCATCGGCAGCAGTTCCGCCATGCCGGTATCGCGCAACATGATGTCGGCGAAAAACAGATGGTGATTGACCACCACGATATCGGCCTGCTGCGCCTCCTTGCGCGCCTTCATCACAAAGCAATCTTTGTAGTTCGGGCATTCCTGGCCAAGGCAGTTGTCGCGGGTCGAGGTCACCATGCCCCAGACCGGCGAGGTCTCGGGCACGCTCGCCAGCTCCGCCTTGTCGCCGGTGCGCGTGAGCTTGGCGAAACGCACGATTTCCTGCAGATGACTCGCATCCTGTCGCGACGGCAACCGACCGTTGTCCGAGGCGCGTTGCAGGTAGTAGTGGCACAGGTAGTTTGCGCGGCC
This sequence comes from Pararobbsia alpina, assembly GCF_902859895.1. Classification (GTDB taxonomy): domain Bacteria; phylum Pseudomonadota; class Gammaproteobacteria; order Burkholderiales; family Burkholderiaceae; genus Pararobbsia; species Pararobbsia alpina. The sequence goes on along the minus strand of NZ_CADIKM010000065.1, from coordinate 861 downwards.
CTTGAGCATCGCGACCGAGACCGGCACGACGAGCGTATCGCGCACGGTCGGAATATCGCGCTGGAACAACTGGTCCTGCAGGTGCTTGGTGCCGGTCGAGATGATCACCTTGCCGCCCCAGAGCATCGCGGGCACGAGATAAGCGTAGGTCTTGCCCGTGCCCGTACCGGCTTCGACGATCAGCGTATTGCCGCCGTCATCGAGCGCCTCGGCGCTGGCCGCGGTGTCCGCAGGTGCAGTGTGGCTTCTGCGGTCCTCTCCCCGCGCTCCCCCCATCCCATTCGCACCGCGGCTCTCGTCCTCGCGGCCGCGCTCGGCATGCAGTGCGCGAGCGGGACGCTCGAGCTCGCCGAGTCCGCTGCGGGCCTGGGCCTGCCCGCTCGCTTCGAGCGCCGCGGCGACTGCGCGTGCCATCTCCATTTGCGAGGCGCGCACGCGATATCCGTCGATCTGGCGTGCAAGCAGGCCGTCATCGGCGAAGATCCGCTCGAGTTCGGCCTGATGGGCGGGCTTGAGCGTACCGATCAGCGCCGCGGCCGCAGACTTTCGCGACGCAGGAGCGCCGCTCTCAGGCGGCGCTGTATCTGACACGTGCTCGGGCACAGCGGGAGTGACTTCGGAATATTCGTTCAAGACGGGGACCTGCCAGAATGAAACGGCCTCAGGGCGGCACGGCAGACCGGCCGAACCGCCACAAGGGCAAGTGGGGTCGCCGCTGTCGGCGGTCTCCCGAATAAATCAATTTAGGCCTCGACCCCAGCCACCTTCCTGCCTTCCTGCCTTCCTGCCTTCCTGCCTTCCTGCTGGCCTGGCCGCTTACCTACTTGCCTACCTACCTTGCCCGCGGGCTTGGCCGCCTAC
>NZ_CADIKM010000064.1 GCF_902859895.1 Pararobbsia alpina | reverse complement strand
GGTGGTGAATGCGGTATCTGGCCATGCAGTGGCCGACTTGCCGATTGGCGGGCATCCCGATGCCGCCGCGTTCGATCCGGCGTTGAAGCTGGCGTTCAGTTCGAATGGTGCGAATGGCACGTTGACGGTGGTCCACGAAGACGACGCGGATCACTACAGCGTCGTGCAAAATGTGCAGACGCAGGAAGGGGCGAAGACGATGGCGCTCGATTCGCAGATGCACCGCGCGTATCTGGTGTCTTCGAAGTTCGGTCCTGCTGAAGCGGCGACGGCGCAAAATCCGCATCCGCGTCCGACGGTCGTTCCTGGCACGTTCGAAGTGCTCGTCGTGCAACGTAAGTAAGCGCGGTCCATTCCTGACTTAGCTGCAACGTACAGAGGGCGTCGCGTCGGGCGGCGCCTTGTTATCGCTTCGAACGCACCCTCTTTGCCGCAAAGCTGACTTTCACGGTTAGCGCCAGGTCCATAGAAAGGCCGGGGTTGACCCGGCCGGTTGTGGCGTTAGACGCGCACAGCGTTGCCTGAAGACCGCCGAAGCGCTTCGCCTTCGATCAAGCGTTGATGAGTCCAAGTTGCCGCAGCGCGGTCACGCCGTCATCCAGCCCGATCTCTTCAACTATCTTGCCGTCTTTGAGCCGTAGCACGGTCGTGCCGGTGAAGCGCATTTTCCGGCCGGTTGCAGCAGGCAACGATCCAATGAGGAAATCGTTGAATGCCGGACCGGTATGTGTGCCGCCACCCTCCCAGCGGCCAACTACATAGTCCCCCTCGGCGATGAGATCAGCAGCCCCCCAGAAGTTGAGGTCCGGGAACGCTTCGCGGAAATCGGTCATGAATGCCTTGATATCGGCGCGGCCACGGCGCGGTTCGTGCAGCGAGTATTGAAGAAGCATGTCGGGAGCGGCAAGTTCATCGACGATGTCGAGGTTGCATGTCTTGCCCCAGAAATCGGCGAACCAGCGGCCCACGATGGCCTTGTTGTCATCTTCCTTGGACATGGTGAATTCCTCATTGACTGTAGTTGAGACATCAACTCGGTTGCTCCCATTTCCGCTCATCCCAGCCGCCATCGGACACGGCTGGGCGAACGCCAAAAGTGCAACGAAGCGAAGCGGTGCAGAACGGCTCACGACCCTGCTGGTCCCCAGACGATGACGCTTCCGTGCCAAAGCGTAATCCTGCACGCATCTACGGAAGACTTGTGCTCCTTGAAGAGGAATGCGCTGGCCAGTCCGAATGTAAATGCAACGATAGGCGCACCTCCTTCGGGCCCGTTCATTTCCTGATGCAAAGAGACGCGCACACCTGGCGAAGCGCGACTGACCAGACTGCTGTCAGGGGTGAAATCATTGAAACCGACAGCGGCGGCGGCGTCCCGCCCTAGGCTCCTCAATACTTCCGGCATTGCCGCAGGCGGCACGTCCGTCGGAAGACGATCTGGATTTCGCTCGATCGTCGTCCAGCCCATTTGCAATAATGTCGTTGAGACGCTGGACATGCTCAGTCCATTCGGTGTCACAGAGTGGCAATTTCGTGGCGATTTTTGTAGCTTGGCTACGCCGCGCTGCAGTTCTTCCCCGTAGCGTAGAGCAAAGCCGCGCAAGATAAAAACGCCATGCTCAAGAGCGACGTAGTTAGCATTGTCGATCATTGGGTACGCATTGGTCATAGGAGCTCGCCTCTTCATAAAAATAGTGCGCTACAAGAACTTTTCCGCAACCGGCACGGGCCCCCGGAAGCGGCTTCTGGCCCATCGCATGTTCATAAATTAGAACCGCTAGGCCGGCGGCACAATCCGTTTCTTGCCATTGAATTCTGCAGTAGGCCGCCTCTGCCGAAGGAGAGCCGCTGGCAATGCCGATGCCATTTCGCTCGAAGGCCATGGCCTGTTCGGTGGCGAGGTAGCGCGCGATGCTCGATTTGGCCGGGCTCGTGACTTTTATGTCTGGCGGCTTGGCATAAATGCGCATTTCGAGGGCGCGTTCAACACTCCCTTCCGAGATATTTCGACGTGCCGCTGCTTAAAGCCGATTCAACAGCAAGAAACGGAGTGATTCGATGAATCCACCGCGATAGCGTCATGTTGCCGGTGGCAATCGCGTTACTGTCGTTGCGGCCGACGCGCCGATCGCGCTCGCCAGCTGGGGACAGTCGCACACGTGCCTTCCCTTTGACCGCGATGGCGTTCATCCGTTACTCGTCGACTGAGGTGAATCATGCTGCCACTGCTCCCGTTTCACACCCTTGCAGCTCAACGCGGCGATGGGCTCCGTCCCGAACTTCTCGCTTTGTTCGCACGCAATGCCCGCTCAGACACTGGTCTCAGTGCTCGAATCGAGATTGAGAACATCGCCCGAAGCGATAACCGCTGCACGCCTGAAACGGGCGAGGGTCCGGACCGCGAACCGCCAGAAAAGTCGTTGGCGACCGATTCGTGATATTGGGCAAGCGTTCCGCTCGCACGCTTAGCTGAATGGCCAATATGCGCCGACCCCGACTGTCACGCTTGGTCTCACCTACACGTACACCGATGCTCACGTCGGCAACGGCAGCAACACGACGTTCGGCTCCGATCCGAAGTGGCATCAGGTGAACTTTCAAGCTGTGTACTTCTTGTCGAAGCGAACCGATGTCTACTTCGAATCAATGTATCAGCAAGTGTCGGGCTACAAATATGTGGCCTTCATCAACACCTCCGGCGGTGCTTCGTCGACGGCCAATCAGGTTATTGCGACAGTCGGCTACCGCGTCCGCTTCTAAGTGCGGTTCGCGACAATTGACCAAGCCGACAGGCACAGCGGCCGCTTTGGAGCGCGGTTATGACGTTCGGTCAAACTAACTTGAGGGCAGCAATGGGTCGGATTGCGCCTGTCAATTTTCCCGCAAGCGGTCTTTGGTCGAGGCCGCACAGTCGGCGAGGGAGCGGGGCAGGGGTGACAGAATCAATACGGTCTATGAGACGTGAGGCTGGGCCTTAAGCATTGTAATCATCCGCTCGACCGCGCGCGGTGAGACGCGTAGCTCACTTCGTCCGGTGGGCAGCCTGGCGGCAGTCGCCGGCGGCAGTCCGTAGAAGCCGTGGACTCATCTCTTCCGTTTGGACGTCGATCGCAAGCAACGCGTCGCGGACGATATCGCCAACCATGACGACGGTATAGGGGCTTGCCGCTTTTGTTTGGAAAGAGTAGGGGCTGTCGGTGGCGATTGCATTTCGAACTCGAAGCCATGTCTCGAGGGCCGGATGAGCGAACGGTTCGATCTGGACCGACCTCATCGGACGCGGGCCCGTGAGCGATCACGGTCACGTAGGGTTGTGAACTTACTAGCCTCACATCTGCGGTTGCCACTCGCAGAAACTCGGTTGCTGTAACACCGGTGTCGAGCAGGAAGGCGACAACGGCCTTGTTGCGTACCTGACGGACGTCGTCCATGACCAGAAAGGAATCAACATGATCCGTGCCGAACGTGCTCAGCGATAGCCCATGCTCGACCAGAGGCCAAGTGCGTTATCCCCTGTCCAGCGCGAAGACCGCAACGCGGCCACCTCCCGACCCTTCAGTCTTTTTATCTGATGCCGTTAATGATGCTTGCCACGAGCCAACCCGTGAATGGCTCGTATGGCGCTGCTTTTATCTTCATAAAATATTTAGCTTAGTAACAAGGAAAGAACATGAAGTACGCATTTCGCCACGCGATGGCAATTCCTGCTGCTGCCCTCGTCGTGACGCTCGCCGCATGTGGCGGAGGTTCTGGTAACGCATCATCGAGCGCCAGCGGCACTTCAACGGGCACGACGAGCGCCGGTGGCACGGACCCCGTTGCGGCCCTATCCGCAGCGACAGCTACAAGCCTGGGCGCTACCCCCCTGTCCACCAGTTCCACGCAGGATGTCTACGACTTGACGGCTACCATCGGCGACAGCTGGCGGCTAACCGTTGATACCAGCGATCCCGCCGCGCCCACTTTCACCATCAACGTCCAAGCGACTCAGTACGGGTTGACTAGCACCAGTCCGTCGCCCGTTAGCATGTCAGTGAACGGCAGTTTCATTACATACACCGGGCAGGGTCTAAACGTCACTGTCGATACCCGCACAAAAATCATTTCCGGCACTGTCATGGTGGGGGGTAAATCGTCCACGGTTACCGGCACGGGATATAGCGTGACAGACGGTACGAAGCTGGCCGGAACCTACGCCTATGTGGGCCGCACTACAGATGTTGTCGGCTCATCCTCCCCGGTCCTCGCGGCCGGAGAATTTAACGTCGATAGCACGGGCACCGCTGTGACGGTCTGCCAGAGCGGCATTTTCAATGGGACGGGCTGCACTCCAGTAGTTAATGGACCCGCAACGCTGAACCTGAGCATGGCCTACAACTCGGCCTTGCCGGGGTTTGAGCTTAGCTCGAACGGCCAGCGCGTTGGGATTGCACGCGTGGCTGCTGGCGACCGTGGTCCGGTGTTTCTTGTTGACTGGTACGACTCGACACTAACAAGCTCTCCCGTTACTCGAACAGGCCTTCTCGGCGGTGTGAAATTGGCGACGCTCGCCGGCAACGAGTTCAATGGCTCGTGGGTATGCACCGATGGAACGACGCCAACCGTTAGCGGCACCGCGGTCACAGGGGTGGGCGCCCAATTCGCCCTCGACTACAACAGGCTGCCTGTGCTGGCAGCCGCCGGGTATTCCGCAATCACGTTCAATGGCCTGGCTGCTGTGATGGCGAGTTCTTCCTACACCGGTCAATTCGTGCTACCGATGTCGGCCGGCCTGGCCCTCACGGGTACATTCGGCACCGACTCCTTGGCAATCTGCGCTCAGCAATAAGTGCGAAGACACGAGTTTCATGCGCCTAGCCTGCGTGAGGTCAGTTCCCACCTGATCTCAACCCGCAGCTACGGCGTTGTCAGGTTGTTGGGCCGGCTAACTCGTCCTGCACTTTCTGAGGCATGCGCGTCTCTGCCATCTTTCCGGCTTCGGTCCTACAAGTTGACAAAGCCCTAGCGACAATAGATACCAACGGTGCCTCGTGCAGTCAATCCCATTCCCGAAGGTCGCGCCAGCTTTTGCTGCAGTTGAGGACTGCAGGCCCATCGGTTCAGGGTGCCTTAAGGATTCTCAGCTTACGATCCGACTCCAAACAACGGTGTCGTGAGGACATTCCGTGCGCAGACGCCCGACGCCTGGCTCGGAATGAGCTCGAGCGACCAATGCGAGAGTCCCGTATGAGTAAGTCCATTGCACGAACGGACGCGTGGTACGAATGGTTGCTGAACCTGCGTCACGCGGGCGATCCCAAATTTCATCATCAGGTTCGGTCGCTCACGACCGTTATTGCAGACAGGGTGATTGATGCGGCTCAACTGGAGCCGGAGTCCACGCTGTTAGACATAGGCACCGGTGACGGTCTCGTTGCGTTTCGTGCAATCGAGCGATTCGGTCCGTCCCTGAAGGTAATACTCACTGACGTGTCCGCGCCGTTGCTTGAGCACGTGGAGGCTATCGCCACAAGTCGGGGCGTTCGAGAGCAGTGTGAGTTCATCCACTGTGGTGCCGATGACTTGCACGATATCGCCGAAGCGTCCTGTGATGCAGTAACGACGCGCGCCGTGCTTGCCTATGTACCGGACAAGCAGCGTGCATTACTCGAGTTTCATCGCGTTCTGAAGCCAGGCGGACGTCTGTCTATCGCTGAACCCATCATGCTGGACGAAGCGGTTTCGACGACAGCACTTCGCGACCGGGTGAAAAATCAGGTTGCGAGCGAAGCCGATTTGATCGTCGCGCTCATGCATCGCTGGAAGTCGGCGCAATATCCGGACAATCCCCAGGCTATTGCCAAGAATCCTTTGACGAATTTCAACGAGCGGGATCTTGTCCGGTTTGCCATGGTAGCCGCGTTCGAGCAGGTGCACATGGAGCTCCACATCAAAATCGTTTCGTCGATATTCACATCGTGGGAGATATTCGTGGGGAGTTCTCCTCATCCGTTCGCACCAACGCTTGCGCAGATCATGGACAACGGCTTCACCGATGACGAACGTCGCACGCTAGAAACTGCTATTCGCCCGATTGTCGAATCGGGCAAGGGCGTGGGGCTTGACCGCTGTGCCTATCTGCACGCACGAAAGCCGTGCGACGCTGGAGCTTGAACACGTTGCGCCTACACGGCCGCCTTGCGGTCACGCAGGCATCCGCTGTTCAAGGGAACAGCTTGGAGTACTGCTATTGTTGGATCCGGTCACCTCGTGCTTCCGTTCAGTTGCATTCTCGGGAATTTCTTTTGTTGCCTCATCTATCGAGGATTCAAAATGACGAAATCGTATGATTCGGATCCGCCACCTTATGATCGTGGTGCACGCCTTCTACACTGGCTGGTGGGAGCGCTGATCGCCATACAGTTTGCGATCGGTTGGATCATGCCTGACATCGGCAAAGTCACTCAACCTATCGGTTTGATTGCCTGGCATCTGGGTGTCGGGGCAACCTTGATTGCCGTCATGGCTGTCAGGGTTGTGTGGCGGTTGACTCACCGGCCGCCACCGAGTTCGCTTTCATCGCTGCTCGGCGCGGCGTCGAGCGCCACGTATTTTCTTCTCTATGCGGCGCTCCTCGTGGTGCCGGTGCTCGGGTGGGTCAACGCATCCTCGCGCGGCTGGGAGGTTCGACTGCTGAGCATCGTGCCCTATCCTAGCCTCTCGCCGACGGGCTCTGTCGTCGGACACGCGATGGGCGATGTCCATAGCGCACTGGCATGGGTGTTGTTGGCGCTGATCTGCATGCATGTCGGTGCAGCCCTATTTCACCGCTTCGTCCTCAAAGATCGCGTGGTCCAGCGGATGTGGCCGTAATGCGCTGAAAATGCGCGTCAAGTTGGGTGCGCAGTTGCGAGCGCCAGATCCCACCCCGAGCGGGGCTTGTCGCTGGCTCACACACCGAATCTGCGTTGGGTGAAGGGATTACAAAGTTCGTCACACGCTGGAACTGCTTGGGCACGCCTACGGGACGGTCGTGGCGTGTCGACAAGGCCGTGCGCCACCGCTGCCCGGAGCTTTCCGCTTGGACGCGATCGTGCCTAGCTTGAAGGACAGCTAGGCATTTTGACGTGCATGCCCTGGCAGGGGTAATTCGGTGGAAGTTGAGATGTGCGATGCAGGCCGACTGATACTCCCGTCCTTTCGATGCTCGAGTGTGCGCACCCGTCCATTGCTGTGCATAGAACCGAAATGGCGATCAGCCGGCCTAAAGTGGAAAATCGTGGCGACATCAAGTTTCCTCCAACGCAGTACGGTTCCACCACCCGCCCCCCATCGCCTGGAACAGCGCAGCGGTATCGGAAAGACGCCCCGCCTGCGCCTGAACCAGCGCAAGCCGCGCGACCTGGTAGGATTGCTCCGCGGTCAGAACCGACAGGTAAGAAATTGAGCCGAACTGCAGTTGCTTGCGAGCGATGTCAAGACTGCGCGCGGCGGCTTGTTCGGCGTTCACCGCAGCTTGCAAGGTGTTAGCGTCGGACTGCAAGGCTTGCAATACATCGGCCACGTTCTGATAGGCGTTGATGACCGTCACGCGGTACTGCGCCCCCGCCTGGGCGAATGCGGCCTGTGCCGCTCGCTGGCGATGCACGAGGGTTCCGCCCTGGAAGATAGGCTGCGCGATTGTGCCCACCACCGCGAAGAACTGGTTATACGGCGTGAATGCGTTGGCAATCGCATTCGGTGATGTGCCCAGTGCGGCCGTCAATGAGAGCTGCGGCAACCGGTTGGCGATGGCGACGCCGACCTGCGCACTCGCGGCGTGCAGGCTCGCTGCCGCGGCGAGAATATCCGGCCGTTGTTCGACCAGCTTCGACGCGATGCTGACCGGCAGATCCCGGGGCAATCGCAAGGACGAGAGATCGAAATTCTCGGCGAGATCCTCGTTCGGCAAACCGCCCGCAAGTGCGTTCAGCGCGTTACGCTGCAGGGCCAATTGCTTCTGCATCGGCGGCAGAAGCTCCTGGGCCTGCGCCAGCACGGCGTCTTGCTGAAGCACGTCTGATTGGGCGAGCTCGCCCAAGGCATATTCGCGCTGAAGGATGTCCCTTAGTTCAGTGTCCGCCTTGATCGTCTCCTGCTGTGCGGCGATCTGGCCACGCAGTCCGGCTTCCTGCACCGCGGCCAGCACGACGTTGGTGCTTAAAGTCAGATACGCGGCCTCCAGCTCGAAGCGCTGATTCTCAGCTTGCGCAGCCAGGGACTCGATGGTCCTTCGGTTAAGGCCGAACGCATCGACCGAATATGAAACGGCCACTTGACCGGTATAGAGCGAATAGATGCGCTGGTTGTTCGCGGCGACAGGTGCGAGGCTCGCGGTGGAAGTCTCGTTCTTGCTGCCAGACGTGTTAAGGCCAATGCTCGGAAACAGCGAGCCTTCCTGCGCCAGCATGTTCTCCTGGGTGACATGTAGCGCCGCCTGCGCGGCCGCAATCGTGGGGTTTGCCTTGAGGGCGCGGTTGATCAGGTCGTCCAGCGGCTGCGACTGAAACAGCGTCCACCATTGGCCCGGTATGTCCATGCCGGGGACTAGATTCTGTGCCTCGCCAAGTGCGCCCGGCGCAGACGCCGTTTTCGGCGCCAGGGGCTGCGGCGTGTACCCGGCGGCGCTTGGGGCGGACGGCTGCTTGAAGTCCGGACCTACGGCACAACCCGCGAGCAGCAGTATTGCGAACAGACTTGAGGAGCGTTTGAAAGCCATAGCAGGGATACCCATCATTTCTATTCCGCGGGTTGTAGCGGTGAGGCGGGCTGCGCCACGGTGCGCGACGCGCGCCGCCGACCGCTGAACCAGGGGTAGACGGCCGGCAGCACCAGCAGCGTCAGCAGCGTGGCCGAAACCAGACCGCCGATGACGACCGTGGCGAGCGGCCGCTGAACCTCGGCGCCCGAACTGGTGGAGATCGCCATGGGCAGGAAGCCCAGGCTCGCCACGGTCGCCGTCATCAACACCGGCCTCAGCCTGGTCATCGCGGCCTGCATGGCCGCTTCCAGAGGATTGAGACCCGCAGCTCGCCTTTCTTCGATGTAACTCACCATCACCACGCCATTGAGCACCGCGATGCCAAAGAGCGCGATGAATCCGACCGCCGCGGAGATACTGAATGGCAGGCCGCGCATCCAAAGCGCGAAGATGCCGCCGATCGCGGCAAACGGCACGTTAAAGAAGATGAGCGCGGCCAGGCGTACGCTATTGAACATGAGAAACAACAGGGCGAATATCACTGCAAGCGCGACCGGCACGACGACGGCGAGTCGCGACATCGCATCCTGCAGGTTCTGGAAACTCCCGGCCCACGAGATGGAATAGCCGGGGGGCGGCGGTGCATGGACCGCTACCGCTTGCTGCGCAGCCGTGACGAAGCCGGCGAGATCGCGGCCGCGCACATTGGCCTGAACCATGACGACGCGTTGCCCCTGCTGGTGGGCGATCGTGGAGGGCCCTGGCTCCATTCGTATGTCAGCGACCTCGCTCAGCGGCACGGATCGGCCCGCGCCGTCGCTGACGCGAAGATCGCCGATGCGGGCCACGCTGTCCCGGTCCTGCGCTTGCAAGTGAACGCGAATATCGAAACGACCGTCGCCGTCAACCATCGTGCCCACGGTCCGGCCGCCGAGTGACTGCACCAGATCGAGCACCTGGCTGGCATTGAGCCCATACCGGGCCACCGCCTCGCGATTGACGATGATGCGCAGATAAGGTTGACCGATGGTTTGTTGCGCCTCGACATCGGCGGCCCCCGGAACGCGCGAGATAACGCTCGCGATCCGTTCGGCGGTATCGTGCAGCGTCGTGAGATCGTTGCCGTGGATCATGACGGCGATGTCCGCCTGTACACCCTGCAGCATATCGTCCATGCGCATCTGGATAGGCTGCGCCCAACTGAGTTGCAGGCCGGGGACGTCGCGGTTCAAGGCCGCGGAATAGGCTGCGATCAGCCCGTCCTGGGTGTGCGCCGTGCGCCACTCGGAGGTTGGCTTGAGCATGATGAAGGTGTCGCTCTGCTCGACCCCCATCGGGTCCGTTGGAATCTCGGAGGTTCCGCCCAAGGTGACGGCCGACTGGACCTCGGGAAAGCGCTTCAGCGTGCGTTCGATCATCGTCTGCGTCTGGAGGGCGGAGGCGAGCGAGATGCCCGGGAGTTTGGTGGTGGTGACCGTCAGCGCGCCTTCGTCCAGGCGCGGCAGAAATTCCGCACCGAGTTGCGAGGCGGCCACGCAAGCGCTCAACAACAGCAGCACGGCTAGTCCCATCGCAAGTGCGGGGCGGCGCGCGGTTCGCGCGAGCACCGGCCCGTAGCCCTGACGGACCCACCGGATTATTGGACTGTCGTGTTCCGCCACCCGGCGCCGCAGCAGAAGGCTCGCTAGAACGGGCATCAATGTGAGGGTGAGCACGAGCGAGGCGATCAGCGCGAAAATCACCGTCAGCGCCATCGGTATGAACATCTTCCCCTCGACTCCCTGCAGGCTGAGAATCGGGAGGTAGACGGCGGTGATGATCACGACCGCGAAGGTGACAGGACGTGCCACCTCCCGGGCCGCCTCCCGCACCACCTGATCCACCGGGCGGTCCGGCATTTCCGCCCGCCGACGCACCACGTTTTCAATCATCACGACCGCGCCATCGACGAGCAAGCCAAAGTCAATCGCGCCCAGGCTCATCAGATTGCCCGATAGGCCCGCAAAGTACATCGCCGTGGCCGCAGCGAGCATCGAGAGAGGGATCGCCAGCGCCACGATCAAGCCGGCGCGGGCATTGCCGAGCAGCAGGAGCAGCACGACCATGACGAGAATCGCGCCCTCGGCCAGATTGTGGGCCACCGTATGGAGGACCCGGTCCATCAGATCCGCGCGGTTATAGTAAGGGGCGATCTCGACACCCGGCGGCAGGGTCGTCTGGATCTGCTTGATCGCGGCCTCGACATTCTGGGCCACCACCCGGGTATTCTGGCCCAGCGTCATCAGTACCACACCGACGACCACCTCGCCGCGTCCGTCGCGTGTCACGCCACCGAGGCGCGGCATCGGCGCCTGGACTATTTTGGCGACGTCGCGAACATAGAGCGGCGCTGCACCGCTGCTCGAACGCAGAACGATGTTGCCGATGTCCGCCGAGGTTTGCAGCAGCCCCTCGCCGCGGATAATGGCCTCCCCGCCATTGTGTTCGATCGTCGCGCCGCCGGAGGCGCCATTGTTCATCTGCACGGCATTGAATACATCGTCGATCGACAGGCCATAGCGTGTCAGTGCATCGTCCGAGACCTGGACTTCGTAGGTCTTGCGCTCTCCGCCATTGACGTTGACGTCGACCACGCCGGACACCTGGCGCAACCGAGGGGCGATCTGCCAATCGAGGAGGGTGCGCAGGGCCATCAACGACTGTCCCTTGCCCCGCACCTGGAACTGATAGATCTCGCTCAGTCCATCCGAGAGCGGGCCCAGTTGCGGCGTGCTGGTGCCTGGCGGCAATTGCACGTTCTGCAAACGTTCAGTCACCAGATTGCGGTCGAGATAGATGTTCCCGCCGTCCGCGAAGCGCACATAGAGGACGGACACGCCGTAACGGGAGATGGAGCGCAAGCCTTGCATCCCTGGCAAGCCTTGCAGAGCCAGCTCGACGGGCGCAGTGATGGAGCGCTCGACATCGAGCGGCGCAAGGCCCGGCGCCTGGGTCGTGACGAGGACCTGCAGCGGCGAGATGTCAGGATCGGCATCGAATGGCAGGCGTTGCATGCTCATGATGCCGATCCCGATCAGAACCACCACCAGAATCAGTACCACCGCGCGGTTCCCGAGGGCTGCGTCGACAATCTTGGTAATCATGTGTTTGGCCTCTCAGCCTTCGTCCGGAATGGAATTCTGGAGAAGACCGGCTTTCAGCCAGTAGCTCCCATCGGTGACGACCGGCGTGTCGGCCGTCACGCCCTCGACCACTTCCGTGAAGCCGCCGCTACTCACACCCGTGCGCACGACGTGCCAGGTGAAGCGACCCGCACCGGCGGGAATGAAGACCGCCGTTTGACCATTCACATCCTGGAGCGCCGCGTCCGGCACCAGCACGGCATTGCGATCGAGTGGCGCGGCGATGTCCACTGTGGCGAACATGTTGATGCGCAGAGCACCACTCGGGTTCGGAACCTCGCACCGTACTGCGACGGTGCCAGTGTTCGGATCGACCTGATCGGCGATGTAAGTGACGCGCCCGGTAAACTGCCTGCCGGGAAAGGCATCCACGCTGATGGCGACCGCGTCCCCCTCCCGGACGGCAGCCAGGTCGTGCTCCGGGACATTGGCCTGCACCCAGAGCGTCGAGAGATCGGCCACACTGAAGATCGGGCGGGAGGTGTCCACGATGTCGCCGGGCGCGGCACCCACCGAGTTGACGATGCCGGCAAACGGCGCCACCACGGCGCCCAGCGAATCGGCTGGGCCCGGTTGGGCCAAAGCAAGCTTGCCGCCGCCTGTCGCGAGCTGGCCGGTGGGCATCAGTCGCTCCTCCATGCCCCGCCACTTTCGCAGCTCGGCCTGGTGCGTGCGCAGCATGGCCTGAGCGCTGGCAAGCACGGCGCGCCGGCGATCGACTTCACTTTGGGCGATCCCACCGATGCCGATCAGGTCCGTGGCACGCGTCAGCGCGACTTCGGCAGTGGCGGCTGCAGCCGTCGCGTCGGTGACCGCCGCCCGGGCACTGGCCACTTGGCTGCGCACCTCGCTAAGATCGAAAGCATCCAGGACGGCGAGCCGCTGACCTGCCTGCACATGCTCTCCGACAGCCACGTCGATGGCTTCGATGCGACCGCGCGAAGGTGGGCTGATTTGCGCAAAACGCAGCGTGTTGAAGCTGACGATACCGGTGACCCGCACCGTGCGAACGAGAGGACGCAGCTCAGCTTTGGCGAAGTGCAAGCGCATATTGCTGAGTGCCTCGGGCGAGAAGCCCACGGTATTGGGCACCGGCGGGGCAGCCGCGATGGCAACGGCCTGCGTCGGGTTCGCCACTGCGGGAGACAGTGCGTGTCGAGTTCCAAGAGCGCCTAAAGCAAGCACGCCTGCCGTACCGATCAAGACATAAAACCGCCTGCGCATCAGCATGATGCAGACCCGATCGCTATGCGGTACGTGTGGGCACGCTGGACCATCCCATTGGCTTTGGCTGAATCGTCAACCACGGTTGAATTGGCGAATCTAGACATCGCAAAGGCAGGGATTTTTTGCATTTTTATGATCACTCAGGCATTGACGCAGAAGGTCTACGGATGAGCCGTTTGGGATGACCCGGACGGACGCAATTGTTGACTCGCCCCTCTGGACATAACGTGGCGCAGAAATGACATTTCGGTCATCAAGGCAGCCACTGGCGGAGCCTGTCGATCGCGCACCCGTTCAGGCACTAGGGAGGAGGTCCCCTGGAGGGACGGCATGATGGACAACTGGTACCATGCACTGAGCCGCCGGCTGGCTGTGGAACCGGGTCGAATAGGCACGCTATACACGCGCGCTGTCACGCGCGGCAAATGGCAAGCGGGTCATTTTTTCGTCATCTTCGCGTCTTCATCATTAAGCTAGTCTTGACGGCGCAGGCTGTTGATCCACTGTGGCCTGCTGATATAACGGTAACTTTGCAATGCGAATATTGATCATCGAGGACGAGCTGAAGATGGCGTCCTACCTTAAAAAAGGGCTGACAGAAGCGAGCTTCACGGTTGAGATCGCGGCGAACGGAAAGGACGGGCTGTTCCTCGCCCTCCATGAGAACTTCGATTTGATCGTACTCGACGTCATGCTTCCGGAGCTGGATGGTCTTGAGGTGCTCAAACGGCTGCGCATGGAGAAGCAAATTCCCGTGCTACTGCTCACGGCACGAGACACCGTCGAAGACAAGGTCGCGGGTCTGGAATCAGGTGCTGACGATTACCTCTCCAAGCCATTTGCATACGCCGAATTTCTCGCCCGGATACGTTCGCTGATACGTCGGGCACCGCGCATAGTCAGCGAAGTGTTGTCGGTGGGGGATCTCGAGATCGATCTGGTCAAGCGCAGAAGTCGACGCGGTGGTGCTCGCATCGACCTGACCGCACAAGAATTCGCGCTGTTGCAGTTGCTGGCCGAACGGCAGGGGGAAGTGCTGACGCGGACGTTCGTGACCTCGCAGATCTGGGATATGAATTTTGATAGCGATACGAATGTGGTCGATGTCGCGGTCAAACGGCTGCGCGCGAAGATCGACAACCCATTTGAAAATAAATTGCTGCACACCGTTCGGGGTATGGGCTACGTGCTCGAGGACAGGACTTGACCGTCGCCGGCAAACCCTATTCGCTGCTCAAGCGCCTGACGGTCGCTTTCGGGATCGTGGCGCTTCTGGCGTTTGCCTTGGTGGGCGGCTTCCTGTACAACGCGCTTGCACTCGAACTGCAACGCCGCGACGACGTCGAGATTGCCGAAAAGCTGGATCAGTTTCTACAACAGGCGCATGACTTCGGTTCAACGCGATCGCTGGTTCAAAACAATGCGGTGTTCCATGAAGTGTTGCAGTCGCACCCGGCCGTCTATCTCGCCATCCTGAATGGGCGCGGTGACGTGCTGGTCGAGCACTCCAACACGCCGTCTCGCGAGCTGAAATCCATCGGGGTGGGGCGCTTCTACCCGCACATGGCCTATACATGTGCTCCTCCCACCCTGGGATCGTCCCGATGCATTTTCGCGGACGAAACCTTGCCTTCGGGAGAGTCGATACGCATCGTGCTCGCGCATATTGCGGCAGGGCGAAAATCGCTGCTCGGAAGCTATCAAGTCGATGTCTGGCTTGCGATTGCCGGGGGCGCCCTTCTGATGAGCACTTTGGGCTATGCGATCGCGCGGCGAGGGCTTTCGCCGGTCAAAACGATCGGCCGTCAAACCTCCAGCATCGAAGCGCACAGCTTGAGCGAGCGCCTTGATATCAGCACGGGGCCCATCGAATTACAGGAAATCGCCGTATCGGTCAATCGGATGCTGGACCGCCTGGAGCGCGCGTTCATCAGGTTGTCGCAGTTTTCGTCGGACTTGGCTCACGATATGCGCACCCCTTTGGCCAACGTCATCAGCTCGTCGCAGATTACGCTGTCGCGCCCGAGAACCACCGAGGAATACGAGGCGCTGATCGATTCCAATATTGAAGAGTGCGAGCGCCTGCAACGCATGATCGAGAACATGCTGTTCCTCGCCCGTACCGATAACTCGAAGCAGCACTTGAAGGTGGGCGAAGTCGACTGTCGGGGCGAGTTGGCCAGGCTGACGTCCTATTTTCAAGGCATCGCCGAAGGCTCAGGCGTGCACTTCGTGATCGATGGGAACGCCAGGATCGCCGCCGATCCGATGATGTTTAGACGTGCAGTCAGCAACCTAATGTCGAATGCGCTCGACCACGCTGCAACGGGGACCGAGATTAAACTACGGACTTATCACTCGCAAGAGTATGTGACGGTCGAGGTAACGAACCGAGGGCAGCCGATTGCACAGGAGCACATCGAAAAGATCTTCGATCGATTTTATCGCGTCAATGCAGCCAGACAGGGATCGGCAAAGAACACCGGGCTGGGTCTCGCAATCGTGAAGTCCATCATGGAGTCGCATCGAGGCAAAGTGGACGTCGTGAGCCAAGGAGATAACACGACCTTTGCGCTGCGCTTTCCATGCCCGCCTGAACACAAGCCTTCCCTGAAAACCGCTTAAAGCTCTGCCGCGGCGTCTGTTGCCTGAAGTGTCGTCGAACTATGCGGATATGTCACTTAGCGTGGCTTTGTCAACTTGTAGGACCGAAGCCGGAAAGATGGCAGAGACGCGCATGCCTCAGAAAGCGCAGGACGAGGCTTGGGCGACGTTGGTGAATTCGCGCCATGCGACGAACCTTGCCGCGAGTTGTTTGCGATAGAGTGAGGCGCGCAGTAGATGCCGCTTCAGTGCGAAGTGTTGCCGGATCAGTCCGAAGCATGGCAGTGGGCTTCTGTCACAATAGCGTTCTGCCGTTTCGCTAACGTGCCGCTGGCAACGCACCACAACCGACCTTTTCGTAAATGCGCATTTTCGGAATAAGCCTTTACGTCATCATTGCCCTGTTCTTTGCGGTGCATGCCATGCGCACCCAGCAGAACATGTACTGGCTGCTGATCCTGTTTCTTTTCCCTGGCCTTGGCAGTTTGGTCTACTTCTTTGTCATTTACTTGCCCGCTCTGCGCCAGTCGCGTGGCGCAAGGGCGGCAACGAGGGCCATCTCGCAGCTTGTCGATCCCAACCGAGCGGTGCGCGAGGCGCGCATGGATTTCGATCGCGCGCCGACCGTCGCGCATCGCATGCGGCTGGGCGCAGCGCTGCTCGATGCAGGAAATGCCACCGAAGCCCTGGAGCATTACCGATCGGCGGTCAGTGGGCCGTTCTCATCCGATCCGGCCTTACTCCATGGGCTGGCGCGCGCGCAGTTTGCCAACGGCAATGCTGCTGCCACGCGGGACACGCTGGAAAAACTGTTCACCGTCCATCCCCTCGCCCGCCGGCAACCCGAGCCTGCCTTGCTGTATGCACGGGCCTTGGCTACGATTGGTGCACCAGGCACGCGCGCCGCGTTCGAGATGGCGCTCACCCGCGCAAGCGACGCTGCACCCCGTTGCCTGTACGCCGATTGGCTGACGGCGCAGCCCGACGATGCCGACCGCCAGCGTGCGCGCGAACTTTACGCTGAGATCGTGCACGATGCCAAGCATTGGCCACGCCACGCCCGCGAACATAACAGCGAGTGGCTGCAACGGGCCCAGGTCGCCCTAAGCCGATAATCCGCGGGCGCCCGCGGCAGAGCGGCAGACGCGGCAGACTTTGAGCGGAAGACGTTCGGCGTCAACGAATGGTGGCTGGACTTTTAGAACGGACGTTGGGGCACGAAGACGCGAAGGTCTGCAACGGGTCCCACCAGAAACGGTCGCGGCCATCTCCAGCCATTCGACCGGGTGCCAGGAAGGATAGGCGTCACAGGTGGATGATGGTCAATGATGGGCACCGCCACCCGCGTCGTCCAGTTGCCGCATCACGGCGTCGAGGTTAAACGACGCAGGCTTCTGGCGCGGAGGAAACGCCTTGAAATTGTCGATCTGCGATGCCACAACCGCTTGCATCGCGTACACCAGATACGCGTGGGAAATCATCCAGTCGTAGTATGTGTTGGAGCTTTCATCCGCGCGCTCGAATGGATCCCGCCGAAGATTGAACATCTTCGGAATCCGCAGCCGAACGAAGGGTTCCGCCCAGCACGCCAACTGCTTGGCGCGCTGTTCCAGCAATACCATTTTCCAGTCGCGCACACGGATTGCCATCACGTCGCCATCGTCACTGATATAGAAAAACGACTCGCGTGGACTTTCTTTCACTTCCCCAGTCAGATAGGGGAGCATGTTGAAACCGTCCAGGTGAACCTTGTACGTTTTCTTACCAGCCTTGTGTCCTTTAAGCAGTTCTGCCTTGATGTCCGGCTCGCCCGCCGCCGCGAGGAAGGTCGTCATCCAGTCCTGGTGCGTGACTATCCCGTTAAGAACCGTACCAGCAGGAAATTTCCCCGGCCACCGAACGAACGCAGGAACGCGCCAGCCTCCTTCCCAGTTGGTATTTTTTTCAGACCGGAATGGGGTGATCCCCGCGTCTGGCCAACTATTGAAGTGAGGTCCGTTATCCGTCGAGTACATGACGATGGTATCGTCGACAATCCCCAATTCTTCGAGCTTCGCCAGCATCTTGCCGATGTTCTCATCGTGCGCGACCATGACGTCGTTATAGTCGCCTTGTCCGCTCTTGCCCTTGTGCTTCTCGGCACAGTGGGTCCGGAAGTGCATCGCCGTCGTGTTGTACCAGACGAAGAAC
Organism: Pararobbsia alpina; assembly: GCF_902859895.1. Classification (GTDB taxonomy): domain Bacteria; phylum Pseudomonadota; class Gammaproteobacteria; order Burkholderiales; family Burkholderiaceae; genus Pararobbsia; species Pararobbsia alpina. The sequence goes on along the minus strand of NZ_CADIKM010000064.1, from coordinate 693 downwards.
GGTTTGCCATCCTTATGAGCCTTATCGATGAATGTGCAAGCCAGTTCCGTCGTTTCTTCATCGATCGTCTCCATGCGCTTTTTGGTAAGCGCACCGGTATCCTCGATCTTCTGACCGCCCTTGCCATCAGACCAGCAGTGGAGCACACCCCTCGGACCGAAACGTTTCCTGAATGCTGGATCCTTTGGATAATCGGGATCCTCAGGCTCCTCTTCCGCATTCAGGTGATACAGATTGCCGAAGAACTCGTCAAACCCGTGCATGGTAGGCAGAAATTCATCCTTGTCGCCCAGATGATTCTTGCCGAACTGCCCGGTGACATAGCCCAGCGGCTTGAGCATATCCGCGATGGTGGGGTCTTCTGCTGACAAGCCGACGTCGGCACCCGGCATACCGACCTTGGTCAGTCCCGTGCGGACTGGATTCTGCCCGGTAATGAAGGCTGCGCGTCCAGCCGTGCAACTCTGCTGGGCGTAGTAGTCCGTAAATGCCACGCCCTCATTGGCAATGCGATCGATATTGGGCGTGCGATAACCCATCTGCCCACGGCTGTTGAAGCTGATGTTCCACCATCCGATATCATCGCCCCAAAGAATCAGGATATTCGGTTGCTTTGTCGCCATGATTGCTTCCACTCCTTTCAGATAGGGCCCGGTCGCAAGCCGGGCGAAGAGGCTGCATCAATCACCGAAC
>NZ_CADIKM010000063.1 GCF_902859895.1 Pararobbsia alpina | reverse complement strand
CCGGCGCGGAAACCATCTGGAAGGGACTCACGAAAGTTCATGTCGCCGCAGAAACAATGCGTTTGTTGCGCGAGGACGGTGGTAACGACGCTTGTGTATAACGAGGTGGGTATAGCGTCGGCTAAGGCACTGGGACTGGAAACTTTTCAGCTTCCCTATCACTATCGAATCGGGCATGCCATCTGCAAGGTGGCAGACTGTATCTCGCCTCCTGCTGACCCGACCGACAGCTTGCTGTCAAGATGCAGATACGATGAGGGTGCCAGGCCATCGTCAGCCAAGCTGATTCCATGTGCTTCGGTCGATGAACAACTTGGCAGGCTCGTCATCGCCATCAAACGGCAATTGAGGGCCTACCCAGATGAGTTGCTCGGTGTGCTCGTTCCTGCCAACGCTGATATCCCGAGAGTAAAGGAACGGCTAACGACCGCGGAGTTTTCTGACGTCGTTAGTTACCATGAACCGGGGCGCGAAGGCGACCGCTCCTTCTACGCCAATCAAAGGGTATGTGTCATTACGGTGAACTCGGCCAAGGGGCTGGAGTTTCGCGCGGTGCACCTGATGTTTGTCGAAAAGCTTCGTAGTGCGCGCCCCGAGAAGCTGTTCACCGCCGTAACTCGCGCTAAGACCAGCTTGACGGCATATTCGACGGGTTCGGTGCCCCCGCTTCTAGATGCTGCATTCGCAGAACCTGCTGAGCCCACTTTGGACGACCTTTTTTAGAATCTGCTCATGACCTCAAGCTCAATCGTATGGTTTTCTGTCGACAGAGGGAATGTAGCCACAGCTCTCCTCGGTACACAGGAAGCATCGTCCAAAGTCCGTGCGCCTGCAAGCCAGATATCCGAGCCGACAGCTAGCGGCGATATCGTATTGGGATTCACCAACGGAGTAGGGGACGCGCTCGCGCCAGCTGTAGCTGTGGTCGACAAGCAACGTGCCGAAGACCTTTTTGCATGGCTTGCGACCTACTCCCCGGACGTCTTTCCTCTGAGTCAATATGTCCGGGTTTTGGACACAGATGAATGGCTGCAAACAGGGAAGGTACCGGCTCGCACGCGACTCGAGGCCGACCCAATATGGCCGTCGCTCATCCTTGGCGAGCTACTCGCCCAAGGTGCTACCCCCGACCTGCGGCTAACCTCGCTTCCCTTGTCACGTGTGCCATTGTGCCGAAGCTACACCCAAGCCCGTGCCTCCGCCTTGTACCGCAGCAACCCGGTCGCTCTCGTGTTGGTGGCCGACAGAATGGAGTTGCTCGAGAAGGCCGAAAGGCAATGGCGCAACGTTAATACCGGCGTTCTAAGGGCAACTTGGGCGCTTGCGGAAGATGCGTTCACCTTAGACCCGTTCACACGCGATTTGGTGAGTTTGCTGTCTTGGTCATTCGAGCGTCAGCGCGATTCAAGAGGCGCGATGCCACAGCTCCCTGAGGAACTGCGGGCAGTATCTCTCGACCTGCGTAAGCTCGCGAGCGGTCCACTTGAGTATCGCGTTGAGGAATTTGAGCGAGTAATGTCTATCCTCCTTCCGCAGGCCGCAGCGAAAGCAGACCAGCTACAAGTGAGACTTCCGGCCATATTCGCTGCGCTGGCTTTATGGGTCGGTTCCGGGACAAGTCATATAAGCTTACTCGCTGAAGTATCGTCGAGTATGCCTGCAACGTACGCTTGGTTCGGTGCGTTCGCAGGTGTCTTGGGACAAGGTTCTTGGCACCCTGAATGGGCTCGAACCACGGCAGCCATATCCAAACTTTTGCGAGGGGGCTTTGACATAGCTTCCACGTCTGCGGCCGACCTATCGTGGACCGAGTTCGCCTGGTTAGCCTCCGTGGGACAATTTGAGTTGTTGTCCGGAATGCCGCGTGCGTCTGCAAAAGTTCTATCGGTTGATGTGCTACCGGGTGCCTCCGCGCCCTTCAGGCTGGCGGCCGACGACGGTCATGGCAGCTCTGTGGATGCAGTCAATGATGAGCGTTCGGCACAGAAGCGCGTAAGTCGCCCAATCGTAGAGCGCCCTGCGCTCGCGACGTCTGAGGCATCAGGGGTCCAAAAGGACTTGGCGTCGGAAATGACATTTTCGAACCAGCAGTTTGAAGAGCTATCGGCAGCGGCGCGGGCACTCTCGAATCTGTTTGAGGAAATTAAGCGCGCACCCCCAATGTCGGCAGAGGGGCGATTCGAACTTAAGCCGCCGCCGGTTAGCGCGAAGAGTACATCTTCGACAAATCGAAAGACGGTAAAGAGGTCGACGATTCGAAAATGATTTTGTGCGCCACGACGTTTCTAAACGTGTCAAACGGCAGTCTGCGTTGACTTCGTCAAATTAAATCGGTGCCTGAATCGTGTCCAGTCTGTTTGACCTTAATGAACCAATCGGTCTTTGGGAGCTTCCGTTATCTCCGGCCGGTTATGAGTCCGCCTGCTATAAGGCGCTGTCGGACGAAGAAACTCTAGTATTTCTGGATACGAACGTACTGTCTGCCGCTTTCCGTCTTCACCAGGAAGCGCGAGAAGGATTGTTCAAGCTATTGCGCATTCCCTTGGCATCAAAGCGTCTTGTCGTACCTGCATGGGTTGCGAACGAATATGTGCATAACGCATTCAAAGCCTCGAAGAACGGTCATGGATTTCGCGAAGCCGATTTGGAGCGCCTTCGCTCCTCACTTCCAGCAACCAAACAGTTATCGGCAATTCTTCACCAAGTCGCGTCCGACCGTGACATGGAAAAAATCGCGAAACGGTTGAAGGTGCCCCCCGCTGAAGCGAGCCGCGAATTGAATGCGCGGGTCGAACAGCTCGCGTACGCGTTGGGCGATGCCGGTGGAGATTTAGCTATTGATGCCGTCCACCGCGAGCTATTGACGGAACTGCGCGCAGCGTTCGTTTCCAATGACTTGGGACAGATTGCACGTATGCTTTGCGAGCAGGCTACTTATCGCCGGTCCAGTCGTATTCCTCCTGGGCTCACTGATGTTGCGAAGGGAATCGCAGCAGATGGGGAAGAGGCGGCAGGTAATGCCGAGGGCGACTTAGCCGTGTGGCTTGAGATATTACAACTGTCGGCGGAGCGCGCGTCCGGGCGGGAGTCCGCTACAGGGCCATCAAAGCAGAGCCAAGTTTTGTTTATCACCCAAGAGAAAAAAGAGGACTTTTTATACCGTCCAAGACGACGGCTGGCGAGTGCCGAGAAGAAGGTCGAGATAGAAGACAACGCTGACATTCGCCTGATTGACCCGCGGCTAGCTTCTGAATTTGAGTTCAGAGTCGGTCACAGGAAGATAGCGTTTGCAAGTCTCGAGTCGATTGCTGCCGGCGCGCTCACCACAATTCTGGAACGAGAGTTCCAGGACTCGGTCGGGATGTTTATCTCCGCAATGCGAAAACAGAAACGTGTCGCTGACACGAAGCTGACGACAGTGGAAGGTCAACTCGGCGAAGGCAGTGCCGAGACAGTGGAAGAGCTGGCGATTGATTACGAGCCTGAGCTTACGATGGCAACACACGATGCTTCTGAGGCCGGCGCAGGCATAGTGGGCGGCCAAACTGGGCGCGAGCAAGATGGAGCTGCGCATGCGGTCGACGGCAACGAAGAGTTGCTTGTTTCAGATGAGGTGATGGTAGAGAGGACAAGGCTTGGGTCGATTCCTCAGGTTGCAGCATATGTGCAGTTGATTGGCAATCTGCTTTCGGAGAACCGAAAGATGGAAGACCTCGCAATCAAACGGTTTCAGGTCGTCGGCGTACCTCCAACGACAGATACCGCATTCGCCGTGGGCCGCGCGATGTTTGCTGCTATGCAACGGGGCGCGACTAAAGCCGCCATCCTCTTCAGCGGCCCACGCTCGCTCGAATTGCAGGCGCCTTTATCTGAACAGGGGTTTATTGCTGGGGGGCTGTTTGAAGCGTTTTTTAAATCGAGGGGCAATCTTCGCGAGTCCGTGCTCGGAGAAGGCTTACCGATGCTGCTTGACCGGGTCACTCAACCGGGCTGGGAGCCGGCGCAGGATTTTATAAAAAGGCAACTGGAACCGTATGAAACCAGGTTCTTCTGGATTCCGGGCATCGAGCAGCACAGGCTTCGGGTACGCGTCGTCTGCGACCTTGAAAACGATTCAGCGATAATCCGCGAGGTCGTTGCAACTTATCCGGGGAAAGCCGACACGTCGCTTCTTCGGCCAAGGCAAAGTGACCTGCAATCAAGCTACCTTGGTAGCACTGTCAACCTCGCCACCTTGCGCGCGGCCCTGTCTCGGCTATCTTTGCTGCCCGATGAACGTGTCGAGATTGAGCTGACGGGCCCTGGCTGCAACAATGCGACGCTTACGCTACCTGCGGACTGCTTCATCAACACAGAATTGATAGGTGTGCCTTTTTCTGTGTAGCTGTGAAATGGAAGGCCAACCGACACCGCCGCCCGCCTTTTTGTGCGTTGCGCTGGTAGATTAACCCGCGGTGAAGGTCATTGACGTGTCGCGCTTTCGGTGAGGCCGCTTCTGGACAAACCCCGTCTTTGGGTCACCCCGGGACGCAACAATTGAATCGGACATAACGCACCCTGAAAAGGCTGACGAAAAACGCATTGTCAGTCCATGTGAGCATCTCTGTGCACATGGTCTGGCGCTCAAAATTCTGTATTCCCATACCGTGGGGAGACGTTAGGTGGATATCGTTCCGCGCCTCGAGGTGCACTACTACCTGCAAGATGACTCGCACTCTTTAGACGCGGTTGTCCGGAATCGATGCGAGGCCGAGTTCTTGGCAGCTGTCTCGTATATAGCGCAGACGCTTGGCGTCGAGCTCCGTTTCGAGGCGACCGTTCCTGCCGAAGGTGGATTCCGAGACATATGGCGAATCGTGGTTGGCAAAGCCAGCCATCCTTTGCTGGGAACCGTGCTCATTCCGCTCGTGTCACTGGTGCTTACTCAGACCGTAAATATTTGGAATGCGCCGCCAAAGCCGAACCCGGAGCTCGAAAAACAGCAACTGGAAATCAACCGGTTGATTATCGAGCATTGGAAACTCGAAAATCAGCTTTCGCAACTGGAAATCCAGAAGCGCGAACGCGAAAGTGCCTTAGCGTCAAAGCCGTCAGCACAGCCGCAGGCAGGCACCGCTGCGACGATGACGGTTCCTGCGCCACCTCCGATGCCTGCTGCCGAGCATCCTCCCTCCGCAGTTAATGACTCAATTCCGCTTGTTTCCGCGAACGCGAGCGGTAAGCCCCTTCAATTGCAACGCGATTTGAAGGTGGTCACACGGAGGTCCAACTTCTACAAGCATCTATTGGCATATGAGAGAGCCACTGCAGTTGGCTTTCGGGTTGTTCCTGTCGATGGCCCCTCGCCGGACGAAGCCATCACTGAACGCTCTCAATTCGCCGCGTTCATCATGCAGAGCAACGTGCTTGAACCAGATGTCAGTGAAGCCCTAGTTGAGATTGTCTCACCGGTCATTTCGGAAGGAGATATGAAGTGGAAAGGGCGTCGGAGTGGCGAAGTCATCACATTTGCGATGAACGATTGGGCATTCAAACAACAAGTATTTCGAAACGAAGTGAGCTTCCAGCATGGAGACAGCATTCGATGCGTTCTTGAAACCGACCGCAAGCTAGATGAGGCCGGCAACGAGAAGATAACGGGTTATCGTGTGACGACTGTACTCGACAAGATTGACGGAAGTGGCAAGGTTCATGAGACGTTTCAAGGGCGGAGGAAGCGATTTGCAGATAAACAGCCAGCAGACGGACAGGCCGACTTGTTCGGAACCACGGATGCATAAGGCCTCCGTGATTGATAGGGCATATTCGGCGCCATATTACGTAAGTTGAGGCGTCAACAGATGAGTGGTTTGGGGACTGGGCCGCCTTGGCGACTATGGCCGACCTTGGTAGTGCCGAAAACGCGAAGCGGCTGAGCATCGTCACCTATGGCTTTCTAGCGCGCTTCGTTGCGCGCACCTGGGGCAATGTCGCACGGCTAGGGTGGCACTCCCACTGAAAGCAAGAATGTTTGCTCAAGAATTGCGCGGAGACGCCGATATCTCATTGGTCCGTCGGAGTTGGCTGCTTGCAAAAAGTTCGTGCGGAGATACTACGAAGCTCTAGGTTCCTGTGTTTTATGCCACTAGGACGAACGGTCTATGCTGAAAAAGATTGGTCATATCAAGAATCCCCTAACTGTAATAGCAATATTCGCAGGGCTTGCAGAAATTAGTGGAACCGTCATTCTTCCATTGCTGGAGACAGGGGTCCAGAACACGTACGTATGGTTCTTGATGCTATTTCCGACGTTCCTGGTCGCCGTATTTTTCTTTGTTCTTTATAAGAAGCACCACGTTCTATATGCGCCGACGGACTATAGGGACGACGAGAGCTTCACGCGGCTGTTCCAAAGTGCTCCAATAGGCGAGACCTTGCGCAAGCGCGGGGTGGAACTGGATGATGTCGGCGGCGACGCTGTAGCAGGCGAGATTGATGTGCACAATGGGCCGAATCCAGAGAATGGCAGGGAGGCAAGAGCCGACCCCAATGATGGGGTCATCTCGGCTGCAGACACGTTGAAGAACAGTTTCCGGGGAAACGGGCTGCTCGCAGAGGAGCTGGTTACTGCGAAATTGACGAAAGAATTTCGAATCGTTTTCGATAAAAATCTTGCCGTGAAGGGACACCCGAAGTTGGTCTTTGATGCTGTAGCAACATTGCGCGATAAAGCCATCGTGGTGGAGACGAGGTTTACTCGAAACGGTAACGTTCCAGAGGAGCGGTTGCTGCCGCATTTTGACCGCGTTCAAGAATTCTCGAGCACCCTCCCCGTCTCTCTTCAGGAAAAGGTCGAGTTCATATTTGCCATTGTCACAGATGCCACTGAGCCATCGAAATTTGCGCAGGTTAAGCGACTTGTTGAACGAACAACCGCTATAGCCGCGAACTATTCTTTCAAAACCTCGGTAAGACTCTTCCAGATGGGCGAACTAGAGAGAGAGTTCTCAGTGCGCTAAGGGTTAGATGTCCGCAATGCATAGAAGCAGATGTCAAAGTGCACGGCTACCGGCCCGGCGAATCATTCTCACGTCGATGGGCTGGATGTGGCCAAATGCACCGACTTCGATTAGATGCTTCAGATGGCGAAGTGAAGGTCGCTGTCGATGCGGCAGACTCATCGCGATAAGAGTTCCGGCCGCTTCGGCCCGTACCACAAGCACCGCATCGCGCTCTAGCAAAACCGTGCAGCCGACAAGCTGACCTAGCTCCGTGCCTAGGCGCGGCCGTTGAAGCCCATGATGTTTGCGGCATAGAGGACTTGGCCGTCGTCTGTGTCGATGAAACCGGGCACCGCTGCCACGATGGTCTGTGGTCGCACGCCGGTCTCGGAGATGCGTGTCTCGCCGTTGTCCGCAGGCGTTCCGCCGACCATTTGCTCGGTTCTCGTCTCTCGGTCAGCCTGGCGGTCGGTTCGCGCGGCAACCGCTAAGATGGCCATCTTGATAAGCGCGAGGTCTGAACGAAAAGCATGGCGAAAAGTACCGGCAGAAAGGGGAATGATTTTCCGGCGCCCGTGAGGCTCGAAATGGCCAAGCGGGTAAATTTCCACTGTTCAATCTGCGATGCTCAGACCGTTGGCCCGAAGAAGGACAGCGACAAGTCATTCAGTATTGGCAAGGCTGCGCATATTAAGGCGGCGGCCCCTGAGGGACCTCGATTTGACGAGAACCAGACTCCAGAGGAGCGGCGCTCAATCAGGAACGGCATATGGGCTTGCGCCAATTGCGCGGATATCATTGACCGCGATGAAACCGCCTACCCGGTCGAGGAGCTGCACAGACTGAAGGAAAAGGCTGAGCGTCTGGCCAAGGTGCGTGCTGGCCGTCCGCCAGTTTCGCAGAAGCCCTTGCCGTGGACTCGCAGTGAAATCAGGCGCGCGGTGGATATTTACTGCCTGACCGAAGCCGAACGACAGGAGCGGCTGGACCCACGGTTCAGCGTTGACGTGCACTGGTCGGGAAATGGTCCGGTATATGAACTGGAGGCCAGGGAACCTGTTGAAGCGCGCATGATTGTGCGTGGAAGCGCCAGGCAGCAGACCGTTGCTGCATTGAACGATGTTCTCGACTACGGTGGCTCCCAGTCCTTTGAGGGCAAGGATATCGGGCTGGAGGGTTCTCCGATTTTCGATACCGATACAAACGGGGTGATAACTCGCCTTAAGATAACGACTCACGCTAAAGCCATCACGCTAACGGTAGCGCTGGGTGAAGACCCCCGATGCGTGTTTGTTGAGTTTACAGGGGAAGCGACGCAAGGACAAAAGGGGCTACGCATCAAGGCATCTGCTTACGATGGCTTGCTCAGCACGGAGCTGACGCACGACCGCACAACGAAAGCGAGGACGTTCAATCTTCACTTTGACATCCAGCAGTGGGCGGGAAAGCCGCTCCTCAGCGTGCCGAATTTTGCAAAGCTTATGCAGGTGGCACAGACGCTGAAAGCGGGGACGCCTGTGAAGCTGCAGCTCGTCTCAAACGGGCAGGAAGTCGAACTGGGTACCGGGACACTCGATGCCGACGACTACCATCGGTATTTAAGGGCGTTTTTGCGAGAGCTCACATTCCTGCGCAAGCTGGACAAGTTCTTCAGGTTGAATGTCACGATGCCCGATGATGTTCACGATGTCCTCCATAAAGCCGCCAGCGGCCGCGAAATTCTTGCTCTGATGGACATTGATAAATTAGTGAATCAGGAATTCAGGGGCATGGTCGTGCCTGCGGAGCCGCTCGACAACCTGTTGGCGGCCGTGAGCGCCCAGACGCCAAGCCTGATGGTGCTGAAGCAGAAAGTGGACAGCATCCGGATATTTGACAAGACCTATGGTCCGTTCGAGGTGGAGTTCACTTCCGAGCACGCGGTGATTGCACCCGTCGGTCCGGTCAATATCGAAGTCGGCGTACCGCTTGAGATGAGCATGCGGCCAGTTGACGGGCATCACTGGGCCGCGCGGAACAGTCCCGGGACCTGAAGTTCGGCTAGAGCTTGCGCACGTCCCCGTATCGTTCAAGCAACGTGATGGCCGTTCGCCATTCGCCGTAGCTCCGCCCGAATGCTTTGCTGAAACTCTTCAAACGGCTCGAATCTTTTGTGCCATCCAAGCAAGCGCGTCTAAGAGTCGAAGAAACTGCGCGTCAGATAGCTCTGAGAGTCGGACGTTCGGCTTCCTCCGCGCGGCGTCGTCGACTAACGGTTTCGGTAAAGCAGCGTTGACGCGGGCGACGGCTTCGTCGAGGCTTTTCGGGTCGTTGAAGGGAGGTTTGTTGGAGAGAAACCGGAAATACAATTCCACCGTACCCCCTGTGTACATCGCGAAAAGCGCTTGAGGTTTGGTTGTCGATTCAACCATGGGGACGAAGGAACCGGTCATTTGTCCATGGCCCCACTCGACCGAGCTATGGGAATAGGCCCACTCCAGTAGCTTGCGGGTGTGTGTAACGCCAGCGGCGTCCCTCTCTCGAAGCACTTCGAAAAACGTCGTTTCGTCCCAGTCTCGTCCCGGCCGGGACGAAGTCTTTCGAATCTCAGCTTCAGAGGTTTGACCGATTATGGAAGGCACGAACGTCTTGAGATTCTCGCCGACGTATTGCCGGATTTCGAGCGCGAGAACCTCCGCCGGGTCCATCTGCACATTCAGAAACTCGACAATTCGTCGGAGTTCTTTTGGGACACGGTCAGCCACAAACAGCATACGTATTTTGCCCGCTTGGAGATTGGATTTGACCTTGGACCAAAACTCCTCCGGGTCAGCGTCCTCTAAGAATTCCGCGAGTTGAAGGTCTGCGTCGCCAGTTGGTTCATGTGTTCGCATGTATTGCTCTCGAATGACTTCGACTGACCAATAGACGACGGAATTCGCTGCGTAGTCGAGCATCTGGCCCACCACCTCTCTGCGAATTCGCGTATCAGTGCTTCGCTTCACCTCGACAAGTGTGGGGATGCCGTCTTGGTCGAGATAGAGGTGGTCGATAGACCAGCGATTTGCGGTGTCCGTCCCGTCCGGAATTCCGGCCTCCCTTTTGACCAACAGCCAGCGACGCGGGGTCGCCGAGTCGACCAGTTCGCCAGCCAGCAAACCTGGATGTTGCTGCAGGAGTTCCTGAAGCAGGGCTTCGGAATCGTAGGGGGCCTCGACAAACTCGACGAGTCGATTGTCATGCTGCAGCAAATAAACGCCTGCCATTATTGTCCCCAAACGACGTTGGATTGGCGCGCCCTCTCGGCGTCATAGTGCGGAATAGAGCGCGCAAGATGTTTCGCTTCGGTTACTGACTGTCTGGATATCTAGGCGAGTCGCTGGGATTGGTTCGAGCGCGAACGCAACGCCTCGTACAGTTGAGCAGGCCCTAGCAGGATGTCCTTCAACCCGTCGCGAACTCGTTCGGAACCAAGGGCTTGAGTACTCATGTTCGTATGCGCATCAAACGCATCCATGATTGCATGTAGCAGCGCATCCTTGAGGTCAGGCGAGTTTGCAAACTGCTCTTTGCTGTTGCTCATGGCTTGCTGCATCAGCGTATGGTTTTCCAGCAGCTTTCCTTTAATGACGCCATTGACGTACACCAGTTGGTCATCGTCCGTCAGCTCGCCTTCGAAAAGACCATTCACCTTCTCAATGATTTCCTCAAGAAAGGCTTGCTGTTTTTCTTGCACCGACCCGCTGCCTACCGCGTCCATGGGTGGCAGTTTTGGCGTTTCGCCATGCCCGAGAGTCAACGGCTGCCTTCCGGCATTCTTCAGATTGTGATGTGTCAGGACTACCTGGGAGAGGTCGACCGTGTCGCGCTCGCGACCGAACTCAAGTAGGGGCACCAGACGCTTGAAAAGCAGGAACCGCTTTTCAATGTCGGTGTTGCCGTAGTCGAAAATCTGCGACAGGAACGCGTACAGGCGGATGAATGCACCTGTGTCGTTCTTGAACAGCACCAGCGCATCGAGCGCGTCCTTAGCCGTCTGTGCGGCCTTCCCGTCCTGCTGTGCTTCGGCAACCGTCTGCTCGTGCTGCGCAGCCTTGTATCGCTTCAGCAGGCGGTCAGCAACGGGCGCGATTGCGGCGGCCAGCTGTGCCTGCTTTCCATTCGAGTCGAGTTCGACCTTCACGACGCGCTCGACTTCGAAGTCGTCATAGTGGCCGCTCGCATCGAGTTTAGCCCGCAGGTCATAAACCTTATTCGGGTCGGTCGTCGCCTCGAGTTCAGCGGTCTCATAGTACGTCTTGAACGCCTTCAAAACTTCGCCGGCATCGTTGACGAAATCGAGGATGTACGTGGTGTCCTTGCCCGGATGCGCACGATTCAAACGCGAGAGCGTCTGCACCGCCTGGATGCCGCCTAGCATCTTGTCCACGTACATACCGCATAGTAACGGTTGGTCGGTCAAAGCCAGTCTGGAACTTGTTGGCCACCAGGAGCAGGTGATAGCCGGCCTCGCCAAACGCGTCGCGAATGTCGCGGCCCTTGAGACCCGGATTCAGGTCCTTGCTGGTCTCGGTCACTGGCGTCGGAAAGCTCTCTGGGTCGTCGATTTCGCCGGAGAATGCGACCAGCACGCCCAGCGCGTAGCCCTGCTTCTCGATATAGGCGCGAATGGCCTTCTGCCAGCGTACCGCTTCCTTGCGGCTTGCGACCACAACCATCGCCTTAGCCTTGCCACCGAGTAACGGCTGCACGTTCTCACGATAGTGCTCGACGACAACCTGAACCTTCTGCGAGATGTTGTAGGGATGCAGGCGAACCCACTGCATGATGCCCTTCATCGCTGTGCTGCGCTCGACCTGTTTCTCGTCGAACTCATGACCATCGTGTGCGAGTTTGAAGGCGAGCTTGTAGCTCGTGTAGTTCTTGAGGACATCGAGGATGAAGCGTTCCTCGATTGCTTGGCGCATCGAATACACGTGGAATGGTTGTGGCAGTCCGTCCGGGCCGGGACGACCGAAGAGCTCGAGGGTCTTCTGTTTCGGCGTCGCCGTGAAAGCGACGTAGGTCAGCCCCTTCGCGCCGGTGCGCGCTTCCATCTGCGCGGCGAGCAACGCTTCGATATCAATTTCGCCCCCATCCTGCAGTGCATTCCATTCCTCAGCGGACAGCAGTTGCTTGAGCTTCGATGCCGCTTCACCCGTCTGTGAACTGTGCGCCTCGTCGGCGATGACGGCAAATCGCTTGCCTTCGGTGGCGGCCAGTTCCTGTACTGCCTGCAGCGCGAATGGGAAAGTCTGGATGGTGCAGACGATAATTTTCTTGCCGTCTTTCAAGGCCTCGCTGAGAGAGGCGCTCTTGCTGCCTTGCTTATTCGTGATGGTTGCCACGACGCCCTTGGTGCGCTGGAAGTCAAAGATGGCTTCCTGCAACTGCGCGTCCAGCACCGTGCGGTCTGATACGACCAGCACGCTATCGAACATCTTTTTGTGCTCTGCGTCGTGCAGGTCGGCGAGAAAGTGCGCCGTCCAGGCAATCGAATTGGTTTTGCCGGAGCCAGCGGAATGCTGAATGAGGTAACGCTCCCCAGCTCCCTTTGTGAGCGTAACCGGCTACTGCTGCAATTCCAATCATGTCGGGCTCCGGAGGCTGAAATCGATCTGACCGATCACGGTTTCGCCGAGGCTCACGCTCGATCGCGTGAACCGTGTGCCGATCGCCTGCCGGATTTGGACACGGCAGCCCGCCAGATCTTCGGGCAATGGCCAACTAGGGCCACGCCATCGGCAGAACACCCACGGTTGCGTCGTCCCCGGAAAGACCGCGACATGCAGCGCCTTGTTCATCGAGACGATCGTCTCGATCGGACTGAACGGCGCCGCGGTTTTCAGTTCGATGATCCGTGCTTGCGCATCGAGCGAGCACACCTGCAGGACGCGTGCCTCGTCGTAAGCGATGCGCTCGACGGGCATCTCCGCGCGTTCGACGAGCCGTCCGTTCCAACGTACTCCCCGGACCTCGAAGCCGAGCGTCGCGACCGCATCGACAGCTTGCGGTGCGGCTTCTCCTTCGGCAAGCTCGAGCGCGAGGTTGTGGTGAGTCATGCGATGGACCGCGAAGTCGAGCCCTGTGAGGGACCCCTCCATGCATGCGCGGATTGTCTTCCCGACCTCGTTGAGCATATCGGGGCCTTGAACATAATCGCGCCTCCCCTTGAAATGGAATTCCAGATCGTGCCTGGTCATGACGTTCTGTTCCTGAAAAGCAGACGCATGTTCTGTTTGTGGTCGATCGCGAAGTTGCCCGACACGACTGCGCCGGGCGGAACGGCATTGACCACGACGGATCCCATTTTGATTTCCGCGCCGGAGCCTACGGTCATCCACGGCGCGATCGACACCGATGCGCCGATCCAGACATCGTCGCCGATGCGCACGCGTCCGGCGACCACGCTATTGCCCGCGACGAAACAGCGCGCGCCGATACGTGCACCGTGACCGATATTGGTGAGAATGCCGATCTGGCTGTGATCGCCTATCGTCGTCGGCGCATGGAACATGGCCTTCGCGACCACGGCGCTACTAAGGATCTCCACGCCCTGCCCGACCCGCACTCCACCTGCATGCGCGATGTGCATCAGTGATCCGTCGGCATGTCGAATCGTGACGAGGCCCTCCGCACCGATCACCGCCTGCGGGCCGATCATCGCGCCGTCCATGATCTCGACATGACTTTCGATGACGGCATGCGCGCCGATGTGGACGCGATCGCCGATCCGCGCGTGCGGCGACACGACCGCCGACGGGTGAATCCGGCATCCGGTCCCGATGCCGGGCTCGATCCGGTGCGCCCCGATGCCTCGAGCGTGGAATTGCGTGTAAAGCGAAAAGAATGCGTAACGCGGATCATCCACGACCACCAGAGCCTTGCTCACGTTCTCGCGAGCGAGGGCCGGTGTCGTGACGATGACCGACACATTGGGATTGCGTTCGGCAATTTCGAGGAATTGAAGCGTCTGGCAGTAGACGAGCGAATTGGGTTCACCGGTCTCCGCTTCATCGAGTTGCTCGAAGTCGCCGTCGCGCGCCACTCTGGAACAACCACGTGAAGATTCCAAAAGAGCAGCGTGGTCCACTTATGATTTCCGTCAAGCGTTTGGAGGGAAGTCCTCACTGCCTTATCTGGAGGATTCCCAGTGGGGAGGAAGGCCTGCTAAAGTTATTTGAGGCGGATGCGATGCGTATCCGCCAAATGTCTTGGGCTGAGCTCGACATGACGCTTGAAGCTGCCTCCATGCTGAAACCTGGTCTGTGACGGCGTGACTGGGTTGGGAAAAGCTCGGGAGCCGAGCGGGTCGGGGCGTAAGCGCTTCTAATTCTGGCGCGCGGCGAAGTCGGCTTGACAGCATTGCTGTGGCAATTCGACTGGCCCGCGTCTATCAAAAGCGTTTACGCCTTCCGTAAGGCGCTGATTTTAAGTATGGTTCAGCGGAGCGGTCAAAAACTGGGTTCTGTAAACGCTTCTAATTCTGTTGAGCACTGCTGATGGTCGTCGGAAATGAAAGCGTTCCGCGACCTCTCATAGAAGCGTTCCGCGGAGGGGGCAAACTACCCCGAAAGCCTTACTGAATGGGGCACGGAGCGCTTTGACTGCGGTACCCGCGTTGAGCAAAGAAATCGGGTTTGGGACGCGCTAGTGCGCAGAGGATTTTCGAGGGCGGAACTAGCAGGAACGATTCCTCCCTCACCGCATAGCGCGCGGCGGTGTGCAGCTACCCAGCCTTAAATTTCTCTGCATATCCATAGGGTTCGTTGCATGACCTGCTCGTCAACGCGGCACAGCAGGTGCCACGGCGCCGTTCCCTGCCGAATCCGGAGGAATCATGAGTCGAATGGAAACTGCTCTGATTGTGGGTGCGGGAAAGGGACTGAGTGCCTCGCTAGCGCGACTATTTGCAGCAGAGGGTATGCAGGTTGCGCTAGCGGCTCGCGAAATCAGCAAGCTGAATGACCTTGTCGATGAGACGGGCGCCCAGTCATTCCGTTGCGACGCAAGCCGAACTGCCGACGTCGACGCGCTCTTCGAAGAAGTAGGCCAAGCGTTCGGCCCTCCAGACATCGTGGTGTACAACGCAAGTGGCCGCTATCGCGCGTCAGTCCCTGACATCGAGGCAGCAAGACTTGAGGATGCAATCAAAGTGACTGCATTCGGCGGCTTTCTTGTTGCACAAGCCGCAGCCGTGCGCATGCTTGAGCGTGGCCACGGCACCATCCTCCTGACTGGCGCTACAGCGAGCGTCAAAGGCCTTCCCGGTTCGACGCCATTCGCGATGGGCAAATTCGCGTTGCGGGGGATGGCTCAATGCATGGCACGGGAGCTCGCCCCAAAAAATATTCACGTTGCGCATTTTGTCATCGATGGAGGCATTGCCAGTAGTCGGACGCAACCGGATGACGGCAGCACGGACGACAATTGGCTAAACCCTGACGCCATAGCCAAGGAATACCTCCATATTCATCGTCAACATCGCAGCGCGTGGACATGGGAGGTTGAATTGCGCCCTTGGGTAGAGAGGTTTTAAGAAGCTCACTCGACTAGAGGGATTGGGGCATGCCGGCAGACTCGGCGTATCCGACGCCTGAAAACTCAACGGGTCATTGCGGGCCTGCTTCACAAACGGATCGGTCACCTCGTAGGGGCCGTGATCATTTCGCATGACGAGGTTGGCATCGGACAGGGCAAGCAGTGCAGTCTAGACGTCGGTTGCCGTCACGACCCGTCGCCTCCTACACCGACGAGCGCGTAGTGGTGATCGGTTCTATCGTCTGTCCAATGTCCGGCATCATTTTCGCTCCGGATCCCAGCCCCAAGGCCGTGATGCGCGTGTATTGAGGAAACGGGGAATAAATATGAAACTTCGAATGCTGGCGTCAACCGCCGCACTTGCCGCACTAGCCACGTCGGTCAGCGCGCATACGATTTGTACCGTCGTTGCCGACGCGGCAAGCGGCAAGATTTTGATGCAGCAGGGCGACTGCTCCACGCGCACGACGCCTGCCTCGACGTTCAAGATTGCCATTAGCCTCATGGGCTTCGACTCCGGCTTTCTGAAGGACGCCAACACGCCCACGCTCCCGTTTCGCGCGGGCTACTCGGATTGGGGCGGCGAAGCATGGCGGCAGCCGACCGACCCGGCCCGGTGGCTCAAGTATTCGGTCGTGTGGTACTCGCAGCAGGTGACGGAATCGCTGGGGATTGCGCGGTTCGCCGATTACACGAAGCGATTCGGCTACGGCAATGCCAACGTCGCAGGGGACAGCAGGCATGATGGGCTGACGCATGCGTGGATCGACTCGTCGCTTCAGATTTCTCCGCTCGAGCAGGTGGCTTTTCTGCGAAAGGTCGTCAATCGCCAATTGCCGGTGAGCGCGCACGCGTTCAACATGACGGACCAGATTGTCGAGGTCACGGAGTTGCCCAACGGCTGGGACATACATGGCAAGACGGGTGCCGGGTTTCCCGCAAAGGCTGACGGCTCTGACGACGAGGCACATGGTTGGGGCTGGTTCGTCGGCTGGGCGTCGCGAAAGGACAACACGCTGGTGTTCGCACGCCTCATTCAGGATGACGGTCGCGCGCCGGAGCAAAAGTCGGCAGGGCTGCGGACGCGTGATTCGTTCCTGCACGATTTCCCGGAGATGGCCGCAAGTATCGGTGCGGGCCGCTGAGACGAGACGTGCTGGAGTGCGTGATTGCCGGTTCGCTTTTTACGGCGACAACTTGAAAATTCGAATGACTATCGCTGCCGCACTGCTTGTCAGAGTGTCAGTGAAACGCGCTGTCATCGTTCAACAGCCACGCCGGAATGTCGCGCTTACCGTTGAGCATGCGCCAGACCTCGACGTGGTCCTCGCGCTCAATGTAGAAGATCAGGTGCGCATAGCGATCCAGCGGCCACGACCGCAGGCCCGGTAGGCTCAGTTCGTAACCATAGCGCGGCGAGCCAATGTTAGGGTGCTTCGCGAGGCGATCATATGCCTGTTCGATCTCCGCAATGAACCCGAGCGCGGCCTGCTCCGAGCCTTCGTCCACAAGGTAGTGCGTCAGCTCGTCTTCTACGTCCTGCTTGGCCAGCCTGGTTGGGATGACTGGCCTGCCTGGCATTTGCGCGCCGTACGCACGCGTGCGCGCAGCGATTCGAAATAGTCGGCATCGGCCGGACCCGCGAGGCCCGACTGCGCGCCCTGCAGGAGAATCGCGCGCAAGCGCTTGCGATCTTGATCTTTCCGGATCAGTTCGCGGACGTACTCGCTGCTCGTGCCGTAGCCGCACTCACCGACCTGTTCGTCGACGTAGTCCTTCAGCGAATCGGGGAGGGAAATGTTCATCGTGCTCATGAAACCACTCTATCGCGCTTTGGCAAATTTTGCCAAACCACCTAATCACCCGTTTGTTGACCGGCGATTTGCACAACCGTGTCCTCGTCAGTGTTCGTCGCTCGGGCAATTTCCTTTACGACATGGTGCTCGATTTCCATTACAACTTTTTTAATATGCGGCGCTGTCAAAGACTGCAGCACGGGTAGTTGGTGAAGCAAAAGCGATCGTTTGTCTCGCGCGATGGAGCTCAATTCATCGGTATTTGGGCCCGGGCACAGTGCCGGACCAGCCTTCCTCGCACTTACGGTTGGCTTTACGTTTGCGGCCGTCGCTTACGCCCGCGAAAGGTTCGGAAATATTCGGATATATTCGGTGATGAACTTTGCCTCCATAGAAGTTTCCTAAAGGAGAAACTTATCGATAGGGAAGGCAAGATGTTCAAGTCAATCACGTTAGCTGTCGCAGTTCTCGGCCTCGCCGGATGTGCTGTTGCCCCTGGTTACGACTACTATCCGCCGTTCTACGAGTCGGGCTATGTCTCCACCTACGACTATCCCTACAACTACTATGCGTCAGGGTACGGTGGCGTGTTCGTTGGGGGCGGTTGGGGAGGCTACTATCGAGGTCGATTTGCCTATGGCCACCAGTGGTACCGTGGATACCACTATGGCCGTGGTCACGGTGGTTTCGGTGGTCACGGTGGTATGGGTGGTCATGGTGGTGGCGGTGGTCATGGAGGCGGTGGACGTTGAGTTGCATGAATGCATTGCTGCGTTCAGTGGCCGTCGCGCACGCCATCGGAATACCGCCTCCCGACATTCATCACGGCCCCGGCGCGAAGGGGCAAGCTGACTGAGTGGCGCATCCAGAGTGAGTTGGAATCAAGCTGCCTTGAATGCCGCGTGACGGCTGACGTCTTCCCGCTGGCGTTCTCATCGCCTCTCGACATCCTGCTTAATCTTTTCAACCTCTCTTGCTCAGTGAATATTTCACACTTCTAGAAAACCGGAAATGTCGTAGGATCTAAACGACGAGACGGTGGCGTGTTCCGCAGGGCGGCAAAGCAGCCTTGAATCGATCCAATTGGAAATGTCAGACGGCAGGGTAATGAGATGACAGTTCATGCAATCAACGGCGCCGAATGCTTCCCGGCCGCCAAGACAGATTTTTTCGACACCGATATCGCAGCCCGCCTAGGCATGGAGGGGCAGCCGCCGGTGAGGATCCTGCTGCTCTACGGTTCGCTGCGTGAGCGGTCGTATTCGCGATTGCTCGTCGAGGAAGCCGCTCGCCTGTTGCAGACTTTCGGTGCGGAAACGCGGATTTTTGACCCGCGCGGTCTGCCGCACGCAGACGACGTCGACGTGAAGAACCATCCG
>NZ_CADIKM010000062.1 GCF_902859895.1 Pararobbsia alpina | reverse complement strand
TTGGTCCAGCAGCTTGCGGAACATTTCCACGCCCGTGCACGTCGTCTTGACCGTGTCCTTGATCCCGACGATTTCGATTTCTTCGCCGACCTTCACGATGCCGCGCTCAACCCGGCCCGTCACCACCGTACCGCGACCCGAGATCGAGAACACGTCTTCGATCGGCATCAGGAACGCGCCATCCACCGCACGCTCCGGCGTCGGGATGTACGAGTCCAGTGCATCGGCCAGCGCGAAAATCGCCGTCTCGCCCAGCTCGCCCTTGTCGCCTTCCAGCGCCAGCTTCGCCGAACCCTTCACGATAGGCACGTCGTCGCCCGGGAAGTCGTACTTCGAGAGCAGTTCGCGCACTTCCATTTCGACGAGCTCGAGCAGCTCGGCGTCGTCCACCATGTCGCACTTGTTCAGGAACACGATGATGTAAGGCACGCCCACCTGGCGGGCCAGCAGGATGTGCTCGCGCGTCTGCGGCATCGGGCCGTCAGCGGCCGAGCACACCAGGATCGCGCCGTCCATCTGCGCCGCACCCGTGATCATGTTCTTCACATAGTCGGCGTGGCCCGGGCAGTCAACGTGCGCATAGTGGCGCGCTTCCGTTTCGTACTCGACGTGTGCCGTGTTGATCGTGATGCCGCGCGCCTTTTCTTCCGGCGCCGCGTCGATCTGGTCGTAGGCCTTTGCTTCGCCGCCGAACTTGCGCGACAGCACCGTCGTGATCGCTGCCGTCAGCGTCGTCTTGCCATGGTCCACGTGACCGATGGTCCCCACGTTCACGTGCGGCTTGGTCCGCTCGAATTTACCTTTAGCCATGATTCTCTTCTTTCAAAAAATTGGGTTGAGCACGGCGTGGCCGCCGTGCTTTGACTCGTTTTTACTTACTTCGACTTCGCGCTGATGATCGCTTCAGCAACGTTACGCGGTGCTTCGGAGTAGTGCTTGAACTCCATCGTGTACGTTGCACGACCCTGGGTCAGCGAACGCAGCGAAGTCGAATAGCCGAACATCTCGGCCAGCGGGACTTCCGCGCGCACGATCTTGCCGCCGCCACCTGCAATGTCGTCCATCCCTTGCAGGATGCCCCGACGGCTCGACAAGTCGCCCATCACATTGCCCATGAAATCTTCCGGCGTCTCGACCTCGACAGCCATCATCGGTTCGAGCAGTACCGGGGTTGCACGGCGCATCCCTTCCTTGAACGCCATCGAGCCGGCCATGCGGAACGCGTTTTCGTTCGAGTCCACATCGTGGTACGAACCGAACGTCAGCGTCACCTTCACGTCGACCACCGGATAGCCGGCGAGCACGCCCGACTTCAGGGTTTCGATGATGCCCTTGTCCACTGCCGGGATGTATTCGCGCGGCACGACGCCGCCCTTGATCGCGTCGACGAACTCATAGCCCTTGCCCGGCGCCTGCGGTTCGACCTTGATCACGACGTGACCATACTGGCCACGGCCACCCGACTGCTTGACGAACTTGCCTTCGACGTCTTCCGCGCTCGACTTGATCGTTTCGCGATACGCAACTTGCGGCTTGCCGACCGTCGCTTCGACGTTGAATTCGCGCTTCATCCGGTCGACGAGAATTTCCAGGTGGAGCTCGCCCATCCCGGAGATGATCGTCTGACCCGATTCCTCGTCCGACGAAACACGGAACGACGGATCTTCCTGAGCCAGACGGTTCAGGGCGATACCCATCTTTTCCTGGTCGACCTTGGTCTTCGGCTCGACAGCCTGCGAAATGACCGGCTCCGGGAAAATCATGCGTTCGAGCACGATGATGTGATCCGGATCGCAGATTGTGTCGCCCGTCGTCACGTCCTTCAGGCCAACTGCGGCGGCGATGTCGCCCGCGCGCACTTCCTTGATTTCTTCGCGCTGGTTCGCATGCATCTGCAGAATCCGGCCGAGACGTTCCTTCTTCGACTTGATCGGGTTGTAGACGGTATCGCCCGAATTCACGATGCCCGAATACACGCGGAAGAAGATCAGCTGGCCGACGAACGGGTCGGTCATGATCTTGAACGCGAGGCCCGCGAACTTCTCGTCGTCGGCTGCGCGGCGCTCGACCTGCTCACCGTCGTCGTCTTCACCCGTGACCGGGGGAATGTCGATCGGCGACGGCATGTAGTCGACCACGGCGTCGAGCATGGCCTGCACGCCCTTGTTCTTGAACGCGGTGCCACACAGCATCGGGACGATTTCGCCGGCGATCGTACGTGCACGGATCGCTGCCTTGATTTCGTCTTCGCTCAGCGCTTCGCCGCCGAGGTACTTTTCCATCAGCTCTTCGGACGATTCCGCCGCGGCTTCGAGCAGCTTTTCACGCCACTCGTTGGCGAGCTCGGCGAGCTCGGCCGGGATGGCTTCGTACGAGAACTTCGTGCCCTGGCTCGCGTCATCCCACAAGACAGCCTTCATCTTGACGAGGTCGATCACGCCGAGGAAGTTTTCTTCGGCGCCGATCGGTACCTGGACCGGAATCGGGTTCGCCTTCAGGCGCAGACGCATCTGGTCGTGCACCTTGAAGAAGTTCGCACCAGTACGGTCCATCTTGTTGACGAACGCGAGACGCGGCACGCCGTACTTGTTGGCCTGGCGCCAGACCGTTTCCGACTGCGGCTGCACGCCGCCGACCGCACAGTAAACCATGCAGGCGCCGTCGAGCACGCGCATCGAGCGTTCGACTTCAATCGTGAAGTCGACGTGTCCCGGCGTGTCGATGATGTTGATCCGGTGTTCCGGATAGTTACCGGCCATGCCCTTCCAGAACGCGGTCGTCGCGGCCGACGTGATCGTAATGCCGCGCTCTTGTTCCTGTTCCATCCAGTCCATCGTCGCGGCGCCGTCATGCACCTCGCCGATCTTGTGGTTCACACCGGTATAAAACAGGATACGTTCGGTCGTCGTCGTTTTGCCGGCGTCGATGTGCGCGCTAATCCCGATATTGCGGTAGCGCTCGATAGGAGTCTTGCGAGCCACTTGTGATCCTCTATACGTTGACACCCCAGGCGTTCCCGGAGCGCCCTAACACAAACGGGCGAGGCGCGATTTATCGCGCACCCGCCCGGAGTTCCGGCGATTCTGCTGCGCTTTGGGCGCTTAGAACCGGAAGTGCGAGAAGGCCTTGTTCGCTTCAGCCATACGGTGCACTTCGTCGCGCTTCTTCATCGCGCCGCCCCGACCTTCCGATGCTTCGAGCAGTTCGCCGGCCAGACGCAGGGCCATCGACTTCTCGCTACGCTTCTTCGCGGACTCGCGCAACCAACGCATCGCCAATGCCATACGACGCGACGGACGCACTTCGACCGGAACCTGATAGTTCGCACCACCAACCCGACGGCTCTTCACTTCGACCACCGGCTTGATGTTGTTCAGCGCGATATTGAACACTTCGAGGGGGTCCTTGCCGGCCTTTCCCTGGATTTGTTCAAATGCGCCGTACACGATGCGCTCGGCAACCGACTTCTTGCCCGACAGCATCAGTACGTTCATGAACTTTGCAACATCAATGTTGCCGAATTTCGGATCCGGCAATATGTCCCGCTTGGGGACTTCACGACGACGTGGCATCTTCTTTCCTTTACCTGTTCAGTTGGAGCCTTTGGCTCCGCGGTCATCAACGAGCCTTCGTTCAGTAGCTGGCTGGATGACCACTTACTCGACAGCGCCGGCGCTTTGCACCGACCCGCCGCAATGTGCACAAACCGCTTGAAACGCGACTGCGCGCAAAACGAAAAGCTTGATCTACTACGGTTCTGGCGGGGCCAGAGCTCCGGGTTCGGCGCTTACTTACCGCCCTTGCCGCCCTTTGCCTTCTTCGCACCGTACTTCGAGCGCGCTTGCTTACGGTCCTTGACGCCCTGGGTATCCAGCGAGCCACGCACCATGTGATAACGCACACCCGGCAAGTCCTTCACCCGGCCACCGCGGATCAGCA
Organism: Pararobbsia alpina; assembly: GCF_902859895.1. GTDB lineage: Bacteria > Pseudomonadota > Gammaproteobacteria > Burkholderiales > Burkholderiaceae > Pararobbsia > Pararobbsia alpina. The sequence continues at coordinate 15,125 of NZ_CADIKM010000062.1, read as the reverse complement.
CAACCGAGTGTTCCTGCAGGTTGTGGCCTTCACCGCCGATGTACGAGATGACTTCGAAGCCGTTGGTCAGACGAACCTTCGCAACCTTACGCAGTGCGGAGTTCGGCTTCTTCGGCGTGGTGGTGTATACACGGGTGCATACGCCACGACGTTGGGGGCAGTCCTGCAGTGCCGGGCTCTTGCTCTTGGCATGGCCAGAGGTGCGCGGCTTGCGGACCAACTGATTGATCGTTGGCATTGTTAAATCCTGCTAAAAATGAAGTTGGTTTTTCAGACCCCTGGGATCTGGACGGCCCGGGCAAGCGGACCGCGTCCGGATTGGACTCACCGCAGCGAGTGCGGAAGTACTGTGTCGGCTTGCAACCCGTGAATGGCGTTTTGAAAACGCCATGAGGGAAGGCACCTGACCCAAAATCCGGAACCTCGCATCTTAGTCCGTGAATCGGCTATTGGTCAACTGGAAAACCGAAAGAATAACGACGATTCAGTCCGCGCCGACGACGTCGATCAGTTCTTCGCCGAAGCGCTCGAGTTTGCGGGCGCCGATGCCGGGAATCCCCCGCAGCTCGCCCACGCTCGCCGGCGCATTGCGCGCGAGTTCGGCGAGGGTCGCGTCGTGGAAAATCACGTAGGCCGGCACGCCGTCGGCCTTCGCGGTTTCGGCGCGCCAGGTGCGCAGCCGCTCCCACCGCGCGCGCTGGTGCGGCGACATACCCGTGGTCGGATCGGTGCGCGAGCCGCCTTTCGAGCCGACCTGCCGGCTGCGCGCCGGTTTCACATAGCGGCGCAGCGTGACTTCCTGCTCGCCCTTGAGCACGGCTCGGCTCGCGGCGGTGAGCACGAGCGCGCCGTGACCCTGGTGGTCGACCGCGAGGAAACCATACGCGACCATCTGGCGAAAGATCGCACGCCACTCGGGCTCACCCTGCTCGGCGCCCACCCCGAAGGTAGACAGCTGGTCATGGTGGTACTGCGCGACGCGTTCAGTTCGGGTGCCGCGCAGGATGTCGATCAGATGCCCCGCGCCGAAGCTGAAACCGCTGGCGCGCGACGCTCGATACACACAGGACAGCGCCATCTGCGCTTCACGCGTGCCGTTCCAGGTATCGGGCGGATTCAGGCAAGTATCGCAGTTGCCGCAGGGCGCCGAGGACTCGCCGAAATACGCGAGCAACCGCACGCGACGGCAGCCCGCGGTCTCGCACAGGCCGAGCAAGGCGTCGAGCTTCGCCGTGCTCAGGCGCTTGTGCGCCTCGTCGGCATCGGACTCGTCGATCATCTTGCGCTGCTGGACGACGTCGCCGAGGCCGTAGGCCATCCAGGCATTCGCGGGCGAACCGTCGCGCCCCGCGCGGCCGGTCTCCTGATAGTAGCCTTCCATGCTCTTGGGCAGATCGAGGTGGGCGACGAAGCGCACATCCGGCTTGTCGATCCCCATGCCGAACGCGATCGTCGCGACCATCACGACGCCGTCCTCGCGCTTGAACTGCTCCTGTCGCGTCTGCCGGATCTCCGCGTCCATTCCCGCGTGATAGCCCAGTGCGCGAATGCCCTGGGTATTGAGCCACTCCGCGGTCTCTTCGACCTTGCGCCGCGAAAGGCAGTAGACGATCCCCGCGTCGTTCGTGGCGCCGTTCTGGTGCTCGCTGCGGATGAAGTCGAGCAATTGGGTGCGCGCATTGTCTTTTTCGACGATCCGGTAGCGGATGTTCGGCCGGTCGAAACTGTCGATAAAGACGCGGGCATCGCTGAGCGCAAGCCGCTCGATGATCTCGTTGCGGGTCGCTTCATCGGCCGTCGCAGTCAAGGCGATGCGCGGCACGCTCGGAAAACGTTCGTGAAGCACCGACAACTGAATGTATTCAGGCCGGAAGTCGTGTCCCCACTGGGACACGCAATGCGCCTCGTCGATCGCAAACAGACCGATGCGCGAGCGGTCGAGCAATTCGAGAAAACGCGCCGTCATCAGCCGCTCGGGCGCGACATACAGCAAGTCGATATCGCCGTTCTCGAACGCACGCTCGGTCTGGAACGCCTGCTGCCCGGTCAGCGTCGAGTTCAGATAGGCTGCGCGCACACCCGCCTCGAGCAGGGCCGCGACCTGGTCCTGCATCAATGCGATCAGCGGCGATACGACGATTGCGGCGCCGAGCCCGCGAGCCTTCCGGTCGATCGCGGGAATCTGATAGCACAGTGACTTGCCGCCGCCGGTCGGCATCAGTACGAGGCAGTCCCCGCCATCGGCGACGTGTTCGATGGCCTCCGCCTGCAATCCGCGGAAAGCCGGATAACCGAACACTTCATTGAGAATCGCGAGGCAACGAGACATAAATCCTAAAACCGGCAGGGCGGAACGAGACACCCGAGTCTAGCAGCGCTAGCGATGCGCAGCCGATAGGTCGGATGGATAAAGTTGGCATCCGAGACGGCAGTCCAACCCATGGGCAAAAAAAATCCCGGCAAGCGACACGCGCTTGCCGGGACGATCCGGTATCCAGCGAGGCGGGTGGCGAAACGGGCTTCGACTAGCTCTGCCCACCCGTTCGCACCGCCATACCGAAGAGACTTACTCCGCCGATTGCGTCGGCTCGATAGTCGCGTCGGGCGTCGCGAAGTCGAACGTCGACTCCTCGGCCGCGATCTGGTCGAAACGTTCGCGATCCAGCGATTCCTTCGTCTTGCGTGCCTTGTGGAACGCGAGACCGGTACCCGCCGGAATCAGACGACCGACGATCACGTTTTCCTTCAGGCCACGCAAATCGTCGCGTTTGCCCATGATCGCCGCTTCGGTCAGCACCCGCGTCGTTTCCTGGAACGAAGCCGCGGAGATGAACGAATCCGTCGACAGCGACGCCTTCGTAATACCCAGCAGCACGTTCTCGTACGTCGCCGGCGTCTTGCCGTCGGCCATCATGCGATCGTTTTCGTCGAGCATGTCCGAACGTTCGACCTGCTCGCCGGTGATGAAGCGCGTATCCCCGTTGTCGGAGATCTGCACACGACGCAGCATCTGGCGAACGATCACCTCGATGTGCTTGTCGTTGATCTTCACACCCTGCAAGCGATAGACGTCCTGCACTTCGTCCACGATGTAGCGCGCGAGCGCCTCGATACCCTGCAGGCGCAAGATATCGTGCGGATCGGCCGGACCATCGACGATCATTTCGCCCTTGTTCACCACCTGGCCGTCGTGCACCAGCACTTGCTTGTCCTTCGAAATCAGGAACTCATGCTGGTTGCCGTCGAGGTCGGTAATGACCAGACGCTGCTTGCCTTTCGTGTCCTTGCCGAACGAGGTCGTACCCGTGACTTCCGCGAGAATGCCGGCGTCCTTCGGCGAACGTGCTTCGAACAACTCGGCCACGCGCGGCAGACCGCCGGTAATGTCCCGCGTCTTCTGCGCTTCGGTCGGGATCCGTGCGAGCACTTCACCCGGGTGCACTTGCTGACCATCCTTGACGGTGATCAGTGCGCCAACCTGGAAGCCGATCGCCACCGCATGCTCGGTGTTCGGGATCTTGATCTCTTCACCGTTCGCGTCGATCAGCTTCACCTGCGGACGCACGGTCTTGCCTTGCGTACCGCGGCGCTTCGGATCAATCGAGACCAGCGTCGACAGACCGGTCACATCGTCGATCTGCTTGGCAACCGTCACGCCTTCTTCGACGTTTTCGAACTTCACCGTACCGCCCCACTCGGTGATGATCGGACGGGTCAGCGGATCCCAGACGGCGAGCTGCGTGCCGGCCTTGATCTGCGCACCGTCGAGCTGCAGCAGCGTCGCACCGTACGGAATCTTGTGACGTTCGCGCTCACGGCCATGGTCGTCCGCGATGATGGCTTCGCCCGAACGCGAAATGGCGATCTGCTCACCCTTCGCATTCGTGACGTAACGCATCGTCGCGGTGAAACGCACGGTACCGTTCGACTTCGCTTCGACGCTCGAGGCCACTGCATTACGCGATGCCGCACCACCGATGTGGAACGTACGCATCGTGAGCTGCGTGCCCGGTTCGCCGATCGACTGCGCGGCGATCACGCCGACTGCTTCGCCGACGTTCACGCTCGAGCCGCGACCGAGGTCACGGCCGTAGCACTTGCCGCACAGGCCGTAACGCGTACCGCAGGTCAGCGGCGTGCGTACGCGCACTTCGTCGATGCCGAGGCGTTCGATTTCCTCGACCGCGTCTTCGTCGAGCAGCGTGCCCGATTCGTACAGCGTTTCCTGCGTTTCCGGGTTGACGACGTCAGCCACCGCCACACGGCCGAGAATCCGGTCGCGCAGCGCTTCGACGACTTCACCGCCTTCGACGAGCGCCTTCATCGCGACGCCGTTGGTCGTGCCGCAATCGTCCTCGACCACGACCAGATCCTGCGTCACGTCGACCAGGCGACGCGTCAGGTAGCCCGAGTTCGCCGTCTTCAGCGCCGTGTCGGCCAGACCCTTACGTGCACCGTGAGTCGAGATGAAGTACTGGAGAACGTTCAGCCCTTCGCGGAAGTTCGCCGTAATCGGCGTCTCGATGATCGAGCCGTCCGGCTTGGCCATCAGGCCTCGCATCCCGGCGAGCTGGCGAATCTGCACCGCCGAACCCCGCGCGCCCGAGTCCGCCATCATGTAGATGGAGTTGAACGATTCCTGACGCGTGCTCACACCTTCGCGATCGACGACCGGTTCGGACGACAGCTGTTCCATCATCGCCTTGCCGACCGCTTCCGACGTCGCCGACCAGATGTCGACCACGTTGTTGTAGCGTTCCTGCGAAGTCACGAGACCCGACATGTACTGGCGATCGTATTCCTTCACCTTCTGCGCGGCGTCGTTGACGATCGTTTCCTTTGCAGGCGGCACCAGCATGTCGTCGACGCAGATCGAAATCCCTGCGCGCGTCGCCAGGCGGAAACCCGACTGCATCAGCTGATCGGCAAAAATCACCGTTTCGCGCAGACCGCAGCGGCGGAACGCCGTGTTGATCAGGCGCGAGATTTCCTTCTTCTTCAGCGGCTTGTTCAGCACCGTGAACGGCAGGCCCGGCGGCAGGATCTCCGACAGGATCGCGCGGCCGACGGTCGTCGAGTACAGCGAGATCTTCGGCACGAACTTCGGCGCGCCTTCCGACGTGTCTTCGTTCGCAACCTGTTCCGTGATCCGCACGTTCACGCGCGAGGTCAGGTCGACCTGCTTGTTTTCCCAGGCCAGCAGCGCTTCGGAGACGCCCGTGAACGTCAGGCCTTCGCCCTTGCCGTTCACGCGCTCACGCGTCGCGTAGTAGAGACCGAGCACGATATCCTGCGACGGCACGATCGACGGATCGCCGTTGGCCGGGAACAGGATGTTGTTCGAGGCGAGCATCAGCGTGCGCGCTTCGAGCTGGGCTTCGAGCGACAGCGGCACGTGGACGGCCATCTGGTCACCGTCGAAGTCGGCGTTGAACGCCGCGCAGACGAGCGGATGCAGCTGGATCGCCTTGCCTTCGATCAGCACCGGCTCGAACGCCTGGATACCCAGGCGGTGGAGCGTCGGCGCGCGGTTCAGCATGACCGGATGTTCACGAATGACTTCTTCGAGAATGTCCCACACGACTGCTGTCTGGTTTTCGACTTCCTTCTTCGCGGCCTTGATCGTGGTCGCGACGCCCATCACTTCCAGCTTGTGGAAAATGAAGGGCTTGAAGAGTTCGAGCGCCATCAGCTTCGGCAGGCCGCACTGATGCAGCTTGAGCGTCGGGCCGACCACGATGACCGAACGGCCCGAGTAGTCGACGCGCTTGCCGAGCAGGTTCTGACGGAAACGACCGCCCTTGCCCTTGATCATGTCGGCAAGCGACTTCAGCGGACGCTTGTTGGCGCCCGTCATCGCCTTGCCGCGACGACCGTTGTCGAGCAGCGAGTCGACGGCTTCCTGCAGCATCCGCTTTTCGTTGCGGACGATGATTTCAGGCGCCTTCAGCTCGAGCAGACGCTTCAACCGGTTGTTCCGGTTGATCACGCGGCGATACAGGTCGTTCAGGTCGGACGTCGCGAAACGGCCACCGTCGAGCGGCACCAGCGGGCGCAGTTCGGGCGGCAGCACCGGCAGCACTTCGAGCACCATCCAGTCGGGCTTGATGCCCGAACGCTGGAAGGCCTCGAGCACTTTCAGGCGCTTCGCGTACTTCTTGATCTTCGCTTCCGAGCCGGTCGTCTTCAGTTCCTGACGCAGCGTTTCGGCCTGCGCGTCGATGTCGATCGAACGCAGCAGTTCGCGCACGCCTTCCGCGCCCATTTCGGCACGGAACTCGTCACCGTACTCTTCAACCTTGTTGTAGTAATCCTCTTCGGTCATGATCTGCGCGCGCTTGAGCGGCGTCATGCCCGGTTCGATGACCACATAGGCTTCGAAGTACAGCACGCGTTCGATGTCGCGCAGCGTCATGTCGAGCACCATGCCCAGGCGCGACGGCAGCGACTTCAGGAACCAGATGTGCGCGACCGGCGAGGCGAGCTCGATATGGCCCATGCGCTCGCGGCGCACTTTGGCGAGTGTCACTTCGACGCCGCACTTTTCGCAGATCACACCACGGTGCTTCAGGCGCTTGTACTTGCCGCACAGGCACTCGTAGTCCTTGATCGGACCGAAGATCTTCGCGCAGAACAGACCATCGCGTTCCGGCTTGAAGGTCCGGTAGTTGATCGTTTCCGGCTTCTTGACTTCACCGAACGACCACGACCGGATCTTGTCCGGCGACGCGAGACCAATCTTGATCGCGTCGAATACTTCTTCTTGTTGGACTTGCTTGAATAGATCGAGCAGAGCTTTCATTGCTTTCTCCGTAGTCCGATTAGTTGCGATCGAGGTCGATGTCGATCCCGAGCGAACGGATTTCCTTCACCAGCACATTGAAGGATTCCGGCATGCCGGCATCGATCACGTGATCGCCCTTGACCAGGTTTTCATACACCTTGGTCCGGCCTGCCACGTCATCCGACTTGACCGTCAACATTTCCTGCAGCACGTAGGACGCGCCATAGGCTTCGAGTGCCCACACTTCCATTTCACCGAAACGCTGGCCGCCGAACTGCGCCTTACCACCCAGCGGCTGCTGCGTGACGAGCGAGTACGGACCGGTCGAACGCGCGTGCATCTTGTCGTCGACCAAATGGTGCAACTTCAGATAGTGCATGTAGCCGACCGTGACCGGGCGTTCGAACGCTTCACCCGTGCGGCCGTCGAACAGTTGCAGCTGATTCTTCGAGGGCGTCATGCCGAGCTGCTTGGCCACGTCGTCCGGGAACGCGAGGTCGAGCGCACGTGACATTTCGTCTTCGGTCGCACCGTCGAACACCGGTGTCGCGAACGGCACGCCTTCCTTGAGGTTCTCGGCAAGCTGGAGAATCTCGTCGTCGGAGAACGTATCGAGCGCTTCCGTGCGGCCTGACTCGTTGTAGATCTTCGCCAGGAAAGTCCGCATTTCCTCGGCCTTCACATGCTTCTGCAGCATCTCGCCGATGCGCCAGCCGAGACCCTTCGCGGCCCAGCCCAGATGCACTTCGAGCACCTGCCCGACGTTCATCCGCGACGGCACGCCGAGCGGATTCAGCACGACATCCGCGGGACGGCCATCGGCCATGTACGGCATGTCTTCAATCGGCACGATCTTCGAGACGACACCCTTGTTGCCGTGGCGACCCGCCATCTTGTCGCCAGGCTGCAGGCGACGCTTGACCGCGAGGTACACCTTGACCATCTTCAGCACGCCCGGCGGCAGTTCGTCGCCTTGCGTCAGCTTCTTGCGCTTTTCTTCGAACGCGAGGTCGAACTGGTGACGCTTCTGTTCGATCGATTCCTTGATTGCTTCGAGCTGCTGGGCCGCATCGTCTTCTGCAAGACGGATGTCGAACCAGTGATAGTGATCGAGATCGGCCAGGTATTCCTTGGTGATCTTGGCACCCTTGGCGAGCTTCTTCGGACCGCCGTTCACGGCGCGGTCGATCAGCATGCGCTCGAGACGCTGGAAGGCATCGCCTTCGACGATCCGCAGCTGGTCGTTCAGGTCGAGGCGATAGCGCTTGAGTTCATCGTCGATGATCTGTTGCGCACGCTTGTCGCGCTGAATGCCTTCACGCGTGAAGACCTGGACGTCGATCACCGTGCCGCTCATGCCCGAGGGCACGCGCAGCGAGGTGTCCTTCACGTCCGATGCCTTTTCGCCGAAGATCGCGCGCAGCAGCTTTTCTTCCGGCGTCAGCTGGGTTTCGCCCTTCGGCGTGACCTTGCCGACCATCACGTCGCCTGCTTCGACTTCCGCGCCGATGTAGACAATGCCCGACTCATCGAGACGGCCGAGCTGGACTTCGGCGAGGTTCGAGATGTCGCGCGTGATTTCTTCCGGTCCGAGCTTCGTGTCGCGTGCGACAACGTTCAGTTCTTCGATGTGGATCGAGGTGTAACGATCGTCAGCGACGACCTTTTCCGAGATCAGGATCGAGTCTTCGAAGTTGTAGCCGTTCCACGGCATGAACGCGACCATCATGTTCTGGCCAAGTGCCAGTTCACCCAGATCGGTCGACGCGCCGTCGGCGACCACGTCGCCGCGCGCAACCTTGTCGCCGACCTTCACGATCGGACGCTGGTTGATGTTCGTGTTCTGGTTCGAACGCGTGTACTTGATCAGGTTGTAGATGTCCACGCCGACGTCGCCCGCCTGCGCTTCATCGTCGTTCACGCGGATCACGATACGGCCGGCGTCGACATAGTCGACCACCCCGCCACGCGTCGCCTGAACCGTCGTACCCGAGTCGACCGCCACCGTGCGTTCGATGCCCGTACCGACCACGGCCTTTTCAGGACGCAGGCAAGGCACCGCCTGACGCTGCATGTTCGAGCCCATCAAGGCGCGGTTCGCATCGTCGTGCTCGAGGAACGGGATCAGCGAAGCGGCAACCGAAACGATCTGCGACGGTGCGACGTCCATGTACTGGACGCGATCCGGCGTGACCATCAGCGTTTCGCCCGCTTCACGCGCCGACACGAGTTCGTCGGTCAGCGTGCCGGCTTCGGCCACCGCCGCGTTCGCCTGGGCGATCACATAGCGGCCTTCCTCGATCGCGGACAGGTAATCGATCTTGTCGGTCACCTTGCCGTCTTCGACCTTGCGGTACGGCGTTTCGAGGAAGCCATACTCGTTCAGGTGCGCATACAGCGCGAGCGAGTTGATCAGGCCGATGTTCGGACCTTCAGGCGTTTCAATCGGGCACACGCGGCCATAGTGGGTCGGGTGCACGTCGCGGACTTCGAAGCCTGCTCGTTCACGCGTCAAACCGCCCGGTCCCAGTGCCGATACGCGGCGCTTGTGGGTGATTTCCGACAGCGGATTGGTCTGGTCCATGAACTGCGACAGCTGCGACGAACCGAAGAACTCGCGAATTGCCGACGAAATCGGCTTCGAGTTGATCAGGTCGTGCGGCATCAGATTTTCGCTTTCAGCCTGGCCCAGACGTTCCTTGACCGCGCGTTCAACACGCACGAGGCCGGCACGGAACTGGTTCTCGGCGAGTTCGCCGACACAGCGCACCCGGCGATTGCCCAGGTGATCGATGTCGTCGACTTCGCCCTTGCCGTTGCGCAGCTCGACGAGGATCTTGATCGTCGCGAGAATGTCGTCGTCCTGCAGCGTCATCGGGCCGACGATTTCGTCACGGCCGACGCGGCGGTTGAACTTCATGCGGCCGACCTTCGACAGGTCGTACGCTTCTTCGCTGTAGAACAGGCGGTTGAACAGCGCTTCGACGGCCTCTTCAGTCGGCGGTTCGCCCGGACGCATCATCCGGTAGATCGCGATACGTGCGGCGGTGCGATCCGTCGTTTCGTCGATACGCAGTGTCTGCGAAATGTACGGACCTTGATCGAGGTCGTTCGTGTACAGCGTCTGAATGCTCTTGACCTTCGCTTCGCGAAGCTTCTCGAGGAGCATTTCAGCGACTTCTTCATTCGCGTTCGCGATCACTTCGCCGGTTTCCGCATCGACGACGTTCTTCGCGAGCACGCGGCCGAGCAGATAGTCTTCCGGAACCGAGATGAACTTGGTCTTCGCGTTTTCGAGGTCGCGGATGTGCTTCGCGTTGATCCGCTTATCCTTCGCAACGACGAGGTTACCTTCGCGATCGTTGATGTCGAAGCGCGCGACTTCGCCGCGCAGGCGTTCCGGCACGAACTCGACTTGCGCGCCTTCGTCCATCAGCGTGAAGTTGTCGAACACGAAGAAGTGCGCAAGGATCTGTTCCGGCGTCAGGCCGATGGCCTTCAGCAGGATCGTCACCGGCATCTTGCGGCGGCGGTCGACGCGGAAGTACAGGATGTCCTTCGGGTCGAACTCGAAGTCGAGCCACGAGCCGCGGTAAGGGATGATCCGTGCTGAGAACAGCAGTTTGCCCGAACTGTGCGTCTTGCCCTTGTCGTGTTCGAAGAACACGCCTGGCGAACGGTGCAACTGCGAGACGATCACTCGCTCGGTGCCGTTGATGACAAACGAGCCGGTCGAAGTCATGAGCGGAATTTCGCCCATATAGACTTCTTGTTCCTTGACTTCCTTGACGACGGGCTTGCTCGGCGATTCCTTGTCGAGCAGCACGAGGCGCACTTTCGCGCGCAGCGCCGAACAGAAAGTCAGGCCCCGTTGTTGGCACTCCTTGACGTCGAACGCAGGAGGCGACAGCATATAGCTGACGAACTCGAGACGTGCGAAGCCGTTGTGCGAGACGATCGGAAACACCGACGAAAACGCTGCTTGCAGGCCTTCTGGCTTACGCGTCGTCGGGCTGGTGTCTTGTTGCAGAAAGGTGCTGAATGATTCAAGCTGGGTAGCCAGCAAAAACGGTACTTGGTGAACGATCGGGCGCTTCGCAAAACTCTTGCGAAGACGCTTCTTTTCGGTGAAGGAATATTGCATACGAGCTCCGGATCACGGCAGATCGACGCCATTTAGGCGAGACCCGAGTGTTCACCGACTGAGACCTGTGGTCGTCCGCTGCAGGAACGAGGAACAGACCAAGAAGCTTGGTGGTTGGCCGCTACCAACCGCTGGCTGACAGCATGGACCGACCAGCACCCATGCCCGACCAAACTAGCCTTCTGCAGTCGCTTCAGAAGACAAAGAGGAGAGCCTCGCGGTGTGCCCGCGGTTTGCCAAACAGGCAGACCGTAGGCCGGCGCGACCCTCTTCTTTGAATTCTGCGGAACGGCGATTCTGTCGCATTCATCGGTAAAATCCGCCGACAGAAAACGCTGTCCCACAAAGCACAAAAAGGCTGACGGTCAAAACCGTCAGCCTTCGCGCGAAAACGCGAGTCTTACTTGATTTCTGCCTTGGCGCCGGCGTCCTCAAGCTTCTTCTTCGCTTCTTCAGCAGCAGCCTTCGAGACCGCTTCCTTGACAGGCTTCGGTGCACCGTCAACCACGTCCTTCGCTTCCTTCAGGCCGAGACCCGTCAGTTCGCGAACGGCCTTGATCACGCCAACCTTGTTGGCGCCGACTTCGGTCAGGATCACGTTGAATTCGGTTTGCTCTTCGACTGCAGCAGCCACAGCACCGCCGCCGCCACCGCCAACCGACAGGGCCGCTGCCGACACGCCAAACTTCTCTTCGAACGCCTTGACCAGGTCGTTCAGTTCCAGCACGGACATCGAGCCTACGGCTTCGAGGATGTCTTCTTTTGCGATTGCCATTTGAAAATACTCCTAATTTGAAATCGGATACGGGTCGGCTATCAAGCTTCGCTGGGCGCTGCGTCAGTCGACACAGCCGCTTCAGCGGGCGCAGCTTCGGCCGGTGCGTCTTCGGCACGCTTCGCGGACAGCGCGGCCAAGGCACGCGCAAAGCCGGAAACAGGAGCCAGCATGACGCCCAGCAACCTCGCAAGCAGTTCCTCGCGGCTCGGGATGGACGCCAGCGCTTGCACGCCCGCCTTGTCCAACACCTGGCCTTCGTAGGCACCAGACCGGATGACCAACTTGTCATTGCTCTTCGCAAAGTCGTTGATGACCCTTGCTGCAGCAATGGCGTCTTCCGACACGCCGTAAATCAGCGGGCCAGTCATTTGGTCAGCCAGCGGAGCAAACGGCGTACCTTCGACCGCACGGCGGGCGAGCGTGTTCTTCAACACGCGCAGGTAAACCTTTTGCTCCCGCGCTTTCGCGCGCAGCTTGGTCAGATCGCCAACCGCGATTCCACGATATTCGGCCAGAACGATGCTTTGGGCCTTGGCGACTTCCGCCTGGACCTCAGCAACGACAGCTCGCTTATCTTCTCTGTTGAGTGGCACGGTTAAACCTCCAGTTCGATGCGTGTTACGTCTGTTCTACGCATCGCGTTTCACAACGGCGTCCGAGTTGTCAGGAGTATTTCCACCGTCCACTTACTGCTGTATTCGGTACAAATGCTGCAAAACTGTTTCGGGTTCGCCATCTGCGTTGGCTAGCATTAAGGAGTTGGTCAAAACGCCGCCTCCGCCAACGGTCTTTGACAACCGGATGCACCGCATACGGCCTGCACACCCGCCCAAAGTCTTTTTCCAGATTGCCGGCGTTGTCGGTCCGGCACTCTTTGAATCTTGTAGCGTCTGGCCTACTTACGCCGACAGCGAGCTCTGGTCGACGCGAACGCCGACACCCATCGTGCTCGACAGCGCGATCTTGCGCAGATAGACGCCCTTGCTCGTCGCGGGCTTCGACTTTTGCAGCGCATCGATCAGGGCGGCGAGGTTGCTGCGCAGCGCGGCCTGTTCGAACGATGCACGGCCGATCGTCGCGTGGATAATCCCGCCCTTGTCGACGCGGTACTGGACCTGGCCAGCCTTCGCGTTCTTCACAGCCGTCGCGACGTCAGGCGTCACGGTACCGACCTTCGGGTTCGGCATCAGGCCGCGCGGGCCGAGAATCTGGCCCAGCGTACCGACGACACGCATCGTGTCCGGCGAAGCGATCACGATGTCGAAGTTCAGGTTGCCGGCCTTGACCTGTTCAGCCAGGTCTTCCATGCCGACGATATCCGCACCGGCGGCACGGGCTTGTTCAGCCTTGTCGCCTTGTGCGAACACTGCAACGCGGACCGACTTACCGGTACCGGCAGGCAGCACGACCGAGCCGCGAACCACCTGGTCTGACTTCTTCGCATCGATGCCGAGCTGGACGGCCACGTCGATCGACTCGTCGAACTTCGCGGTCGCGCATTCCTTGACCAGCGTCAGTGCGTCTTCGATCGCATACAGCTTGTTGCTGTCGACCTTCGCTGCAAATGCTTGCAGGCGCTTGGAAATCTTAGCCATTTACACGCCCTCCACGGTGATGCCCATCGAACGGGCGCTGCCAGCAATCGTACGCACAGCGGCGTCGAGGTCCGCAGCGGTCAGGTCGGGCATCTTGGTCTTTGCAATTTCTTCGGCTTGCGCGCGCGTGATCTTGCCGACCTTGTCGGTATGCGGCTTGGCCGAGCCCTTTTCGAGCTTGGCGGCCTTCTTGATCAGGACCGTGGCCGGCGGCGTCTTCAGGATGAACGTGAAGCTCTTGTCCGCGAAGGCCGTGATCACGACCGGAGTCGGGAGACCCGGCTCCAGGCTCTGCGTCTGCGCGTTGAACGCCTTGCAGAATTCCATGATGTTCAGCCCGCGCTGACCCAGTGCCGGACCAACCGGCGGCGACGGGTTAGCCTTACCAGCCGGGATCTGCAGCTTGATAAAGCCGATAATCTTCTTTGCCATAGTGAACCTCGAATGAACGCTAAGCGTTCGGTGAGTGGTAGCGCGCTTTCCCGGGCCGCCGACTACGCCGGCGGCGGTGGTACTGACGCTCCTCTACGGTGTGCGCGGACCGTAAGCGCGAACGCCGCCTCGCATTTCATTGCGAGGCGGCGTGAAACTCAGATTTTCTCGACTTGCCCGAATTCGAGCTCGACCGGTGTGGAGCGTCCGAAAATCGTGACCGAGACCCGCACCCGGGATTTCTCGTAGTTCACTTCCTCGACGCTGCCGTTGAAGTCTGTGAACGGGCCGTCCTTGACGCGCACCAGTTCGCCAACTTCGAAAAGTGTCTTCGGCCGCGGCTTCTCGACACCTTCCTGCATTTGCGACATGATTTTTTCGACTTCGCGCTCCGAAATCGGGCTCGGCCGATTGCGGGCGCCGCCGACAAAGCCGGTCACCTTGGCGGTGTTCTTCACGAGGTGCCAGGTTTCGTCGGTCATTTCCATCTCGACGAGCACATAACCCGGGAAGAATCGCCGTTCGGTCACCGATTTGTGACCGCCCTTGATTTCCACCACTTCTTCCGTCGGCACGAGAATGCGGCCAAACTGGCCCTGCATGTCGGCGCGATCGATGCGTTCCTGCAAAGCACGTTGCACGCTCTTTTCCATACCGGAATAGGCGTGCACGACGTACCAGCGCTTCCCTTCCTGAGGCTTTGCGAAGTCGGTCATATTATTTCCAACCGAGGATCAGCGAGAAAACGATCCACTCGATCGTCTTGTCACTTCCCCAGATGCAGAGAGCCATCACAAGAACAAAACCGAACACCACAAGGGTGGTCTGCCCAGCTTCCTTGCGCGTCGGCCACACGACCTTGCGAACTTCGCGGTACGAATCCTTCGCGAAACCGACAAAGGCTTTGCCGGCCGACGAAAAATAGGCGACGACGACCGCCGCGACGAGACCGGCCGTCAGCGCAGCACCGCGCACGTACCAGTCTTGCGTACCGAGCAGGTAGAAGCCGGCTACACCAGCGACCACCAGCAGCACCGCCACGCCAAGCATGAGCTTGTCGCCGGTGGAGTTCACATTGTCGACGGAAGGATTCGCCATAACACCAAGTTGACGAGCCGCTCAAGGCGGCCCGAAGTTATTTGGCAGGGGCAGAGGGAATCGAACCCCCAACCTTCGGTTTTGGAGACCGACGCTCTGCCAGTTGAGCTATGCCCCTGAAAACCAAACTGGGATCGGGCGAACTCCGATCCCAATGAAACATCCGATCTTACGCCTATCTGACTTAGGCGATGATCTTCGCGACCACGCCAGCGCCGACGGTACGGCCGCCTTCGCGAATCGCGAAACGCAGGCCTTCTTCCATCGCGATCGGGTGAATCAGCTTCACCGTGA
>NZ_CADIKM010000061.1 GCF_902859895.1 Pararobbsia alpina | reverse complement strand
GAACACGTCGTGCTGACGCTCGATCATCTCGCGCATGCCTTCGTCGACGATCATCGCGACCTCGTATGCGAACGCGGGATCGTACGCGCGGCAGTTCGGCACCGTCGATGCCGACAGATGGCTCGTGCCATCCTGATGTTGCAAGCCCTCGCCGCCGAGCGTTGTCCGGCCCGCCGTCGCGCCGATCAGAAAGCCGCGTGCGCGCTGATCGGCAGCGGCCCAGATCAGGTCGCCGATGCGCTGGAAGCCGAACATCGAGTAGTAAATGTAGAACGGCAGCATCGGGAGATCGTGCACGCTGTACGACGTGGCCGCCGCGATCCACGAGGACACCGCGCCCGCCTCCGAGATGCCCTCTTCGAGGATCTGGCCGCCCCTGTCTTCGCGGTAGTAGAGCATCGAGCCCATGTCTTCCGGCTCGTACAGCTGGCCGAGCGGCGAATAGATGCCAATCTGGCGGAACAGGTTCGCCATGCCGAATGTGCGCGCCTCGTCGGCGACCACGGGCACGATGCGCGGCCCGAGCGACGCGCCCTTCAGCAGATTGCCGAGCATGCGCACGATCGCCGTCGTCGTCGACATTTCCTTGCCGTTCGACTCCAGCGCAAACTGGCCCCAGGAGGACATCGCGGGCACGGTCGGTGTCTGCGATGCGGCGCTCCGCCTTCTGGGCAGATAGCCTCCGAGGGCAGCCCGGCGTGCATGCAGGTAGCGCATTTCCGGGCTGTCTTCCGCTGGCTTGTAGAACTTGAGCTGCTCGACGTCCTCATCGGACAACGGCAGGCGGAAGCGGTCGCGAAACGCCTTCAGTTGCTCGACGTCGAGCTTCTTCTGCTGATGCGTCGTCATGCGCCCCTGGCCGATCGAGCCCATGCCGAAGCCCTTCATCGTCTTCGCGAGAATCACGGTTGGCTGGCCGCTGTGCTTCAGCGCCTTGTCATACGCAGCATGGAGCTTGCGCACGTCGTGGCCGCCGCGCCGCAAGCGGTCGATGTCGTCGTTGCTCAGATGTGCGGCGAACGCGGCAAGCTCGGGGTTCTGGCCGAAGAAGCGCTCGCGGTTGTATGCGCCGTCGTTGGCGGAGAAGGTCTGGAACTGACCGTCGACGGTATGCGCAAACGCGCGCAGCAGAGCGCCCGTCCGATCGCCCGCAAAGAGCGCATCCCAGTCCGAGCCCCACAGCACCTTGATGACGTTCCAGCCCGCGCCCGTGAAATGTGCTTCGAGTTCGTCGATGATGCGTCCGTTGCTCCGCACGGGGCCATCGAGCCGCTGCAGATTGCAGTTGATCACGAACACCAGGTTGTCGAGCCCTTCGCGCGCCGCCAGCGACAACGCGCCGATCGATTCCGGCTCGTCCATCTCGCCGTCGCCGAAAAAGCCCCACACCTTGCGGCCTTCCGTCTTCAGCAATCCACGGTTCTGCAGGTATCGCATGAAGCGCGCCTGGTAGATAGCGTTGATGGGCCCGATGCCCATCGAGCCCGTCGGGAACTGCCAAAAGTCCGGCATCAGCCACGGATGCGGATACGAACACAAGCCCGGTCCCGCGATCTCGCGCCGGTAATGCTCGAGATGCGTCTCGTCCAGGAAGCCTTCGAGAAATGCGCGCGCATAGACGCCCGGCGACGAATGCGGCTGGAAATAGATGAGATCGCCGCCATGCGCAGCGTTCGCGCCGCGAAAGAAATGATTGAAGCCGACTTCGAACAGATCGGCCGCCGATGCGTAGCTCGCAATGTGGCCCCCCAGTTCGCCATAGGCGCGGTTGGCGCGGACCACCATCGCGAGCGCGTTCCAGCGCAATGCGGCGGCGAGCTTCTCTTCGGTGCGGAGGTCGCCCGGATACGGTGGCTGTTGAGAAACAGGAATCGTGTTCGTGTACGGAGTGACGTTCGCGCGGGCCGTCGCGACGCCGTTCGACAGCGCATGTAAGGCGAGCCGGTCGAACAGATATTGCGCACGCTCGAGCCCGACATGCTGGACGACGCCATCGAGCGCGGCGAGCCATTCGGCCGTTTCCTGCGGATCGCTGTCGACGCGCGCTTTCGTGAGGGCAAGAACTGGTTGAGCACCGCTCGATAAATCCGTCATGGCGCGACTCCGGCAGGAAGGGAACGTAAACATGGAAGACGTTCAATCAGCTTACCCATGGAGGCGCAGAATGTGCGTCTCTTTTGCTTGCCTCGGCCCTTTAATATAGTGTATTAATTCTGCAAAATCGGCATCGTAAGGAATGTTTACACTATGACATCCGAAGCCAGGCCCGCCGCGCGGCGACTCGACCGTATCGATATCGCGATTCTCCAGCAGCTTCAGCAGAACGCGCGCATCACGAACGCGAAACTGGCGCGCGCCGTCAACCTGTCGCCGACGCCCTGCTTCAACCGCGTGCGTGCACTCGAAAAACTGGGTCTCTTTCGTCAGCAGGTCACGCTGCTCGACGCCGAAGCGCTCGGCTTGCGTATCAACGTGTTCATTCAGGTGAGCCTCGAAAAACAGGTCGAAGACGCGCTGCGCCGCTTCGAACAGGAAGTCGGCGAGCGGCCCGAGGTGATGGAGTGCTATCTGATGACGGGCGACGCCGACTATCTGCTGCGCGTCGTCGTCCCCGACATGCAGAGCCTGGAGCGCTTCATCGTGCAGTGGCTCACGAAGATTCCGGGCGTCTCGAACATCCGCTCGAGCTTCGCGCTCAAGCAGGTGCGCTACAAGACGGCGTTGCCGCTCCCCGTCGCAGGCCTCACGCTATCTGCGCAAGACGATGCGCCGCGCGAATGGGCCTAGCGAGAATCGGATGGCGAGAAACCCGATTGCGAGAACACCGATCGCCCCTCAGACACCGCATGACAACCTGCGACTGCCTCGTTCCCTACCTGGACAACCGAAACAGCTGACAATGCGGAATTAATATGCGAGTGACGACACGTACCGACAACGGTTTTAGGCATACGAAATAGTTCTGTCACCGGCCGGCGGAGCCAAACTGGGACGAATCGCGACCGGCTCAGTCCGACCCACTCCCGCCCCTCAGCGGAATGTCGCCACGGTCCGCTCCGTCGGGCGAAGCGGACGCTGAGCGTTGGTGCGTCCATCCGGTCGGCGGTATCTTGTCGAATCGAATTGGAGTGGCTCGTCAATTGACGAAAGAGCGATCTGCAACCTGAAGGTACGCAATGCGGCCTGGCACGCTGAGCAGTCTGCTCCATCGATCGGGTACTTCCGGTGCAATTGGATACTTACTCTTCGCTTTCGCGAACCGGTAGCACGGTCTTGTACTGGACGCGCCGCAAGGTGATCGACGTGCTGACGTCGCGGACACCCTCGATGGTCGCAAGCCGCGTCATCACGAAACGTTCGATTCCCGCCATGTCGCTGGCCACCACCCGCACGATGTAATCGAACGCGCCCGTCATCAGATAGCATTCCATCACCTCCTCGCAACCCAGCAGGGCGCGCTCGAAAGCAGCCAGCTTTGCCGCGGATTTTTCAATTGCGACCGATACGTAGGCGGTGACCGGGAATCCCACCCTCTCCTGGTCCAGAAGTGACACATATTTGGTAATGACGCCCGCCTCTTCGAGCAGACGAATGCGCCGGTAGAGCGGCGAAAGCGAAATGCCAAGCGATTCAGCGAGGTCCGCAGCCTTGACATGAGCGTCACGCTGCAGCGCCTGCAAGATCTCAACGTCGATCCGGTCCAATTTCATTGGCTCATCGTCTCAAATAAACGCAAGAACGTGCCTAATGTTGCTACCAGACAAGCAATCCATTGGCTCATTTTGGCACCTTCGATCGACGCAGACTAGCTAGAATTATTCACACGACATGTCGTGTCCTGTCGCTGCAGCGACGCGTTGCCGGGTCCGGTAGTGTGCCGCTCGCACATGCTTCCGGCTACCAATGTACGAGGCAAGCGTGGCCGGTCTGAAACGAGCAGAGAATGCAATTGAAGGGAGCAAACGTGACTTTTTCTAATGGGCAACTGGCTGGCAAAGTGGCGCTCGTGACCGGGGGCTCGCGGGGTATAGGCGCGGCCATCGCAAGGCGGCTCGCAAGCGATGGCGCGGCCGTGTCGATAACCTATTCGAATTCGAGTGCCGACGCGGATCGCGTCATCGAGGACATCGAACACGCTGGGGGACGAGGTGTGGCCATTCGCGCAGATTGTGCCGACGCGGAAGCGGTCAAGGCCGCGGTCGGATCGACCTCGAGACGCTTCGGGGGACTGGATATTCTCGTGAACAACGCCGCGATGTTCCGCCGCGGCCTGATCGACGACTTCCCACTGGAAGATATCGATCGGATGCTGACCATCAACGTCAGGAGTCTGTTTGTCGCCATTCAGGAATCGCTCCGCTTCATGGAAAAAGGCGGGAGGATTATCAATATCGGCAGCATCAGCAGCGACTACATGCCGATTCCGGGCGTGTCCGTCTACGCCGCGACGAAAGGTGCGGTAACCAGCATGACGCGTGCGCTGGCAAGGGATCTTGGCACTCGGGAAATTACGATCAATAACGTCCAGCCCGGACGAATCGATACCGTGATGAACCCGGCCGACGGTCCGATGGCCGACCAGATCCGCGGCTCCATTGCACTGGGCCGGTACGGATCAGGCGACGATATTGCGGGACTTGTCGCCTGGCTGGCAAGCCCCGATGCGGCGTTCATAACGGGCACAAGTCTGAAGGTCGACGGAGGTACAAGTGCTTGACTGATGGCTTCGAGCCCGAAGCAGGCACTCAGTGTCGAGAGCGCATTACGCAGAGGCCGACCGTCGATTCATGCGAGGTGAAACACAAGTAGGAAGGGGACGGTGCTCGAAGGCAGCTACGCAGTACATAGGTCTACCACGACTGCCCGTGCCAACCCGACTTGCGGCGGGGCCTATACGCGGAACTTTCCTCCCATTCCCGCGGTCGCAGCACGGCTTTGCCTCAGCAATGTTGCGCCCCAGGAACATGACGAACCGATGGAATGCTTTGATCGGTTCAAGCGTTGTTACGCAGCACTCATTGCGGCGGAGCGAGCCTGCCGGACCGAACTCAATACCTCTACCTGATCAAACATGCCATTCATCGAAATTGAAGGAAAGCCGCTGCACTATCAGACTCGCGGCACGGGATTCCCGGTACTGCTGGGGCACAGCTACTTGTGGGATTCGTCAATGTGGGCGCCGCAAATCGACGCGTTGTCTCGCCACTATCAGGTCATCGTTCCGGACCTTTGGGGCCACGGGCAGTCCGGGCGGCTCCCAGAGAATACGCATACGCTTGGTGATCTGGCCACACATGCGGGCCGCCTTCTGGATGCCCTGGGTATCGGACAATGCGCGATAGTCGGCTTGTCGGTCGGTGGGATGTGGGGGTCCGAACTCGCGTTGCGCGAACCGGGCCGTGTCAAGTGCCTCGTCCTGATGGATACCGACAGGAGCGCCGAACCTGATGTGACGCTCAAGCAATATTCCCAGATGTTCAACGCGATCGAATCCCTTGGCAGCATTCCCGCTCCGATGATCGACGTCATCGTGCCTTTGTTTTTCCGCCGGGGTGCAACGCTGGACGGTGAAGTGCACGCAAGATTTCGAAAGGCGCTGGCAGCGTTCTCTGCGGACCAGTTGCGACAGTCGGTTGTCCCGCTGGGCCGGTTAATTTTCGGGCGGCCCGACGCGCTTGCCAGTCTTGCCGGCCTTGATGCCGCCAGCACACTGATCATGTGCGGCGAACTCGACATTCCGCGGCCGCCAACCGAAATGGCACGAATGGCTGCGGTGATTGGCTGCCGGCAAATGCTAATACCCGACGCGGGCCACATCTCAAACCTTGAAAATCAGTCCTTCGTCACTGACACATTACTTGCGTGGCTTGACCAGCATGTGGCGTAGGCTGAATCCTACCTTCGACGCGCTCGCGTGACTCGCACAACAGCCGGCCACCAGTGCCCCTCCCTGGACAAGGATCAGGGGCTCGACTAGCCGTTGATCTCGATCGAGCGCATGCGGCGTTCAAGTTCGCAAATATCGACTGTCGACGCGAGGTCGGCGTCACGGCGGCTATGTTCAGCGCGTTCAAGCAACTTACCCAATTTTTCACTAAGGTATGCAAACATGATGTAGTCCTCCGATAACTCGGTTTGATGCGTAGTGGGCGGCTACCCCCAACGGGCGCCCTTGGAAGCCAGTTGCCGGTACAGCGCATAGCCGCACGGTCCGGCTTCATCGACAAACACTAGCTGGGATGCCTTTGACTGCATCCGCTTGCACAGTCGGTCAATGTCGCTTGCACGTGTGTCAATCCTGCCCAAGCGTTCCCAATTCGCCAGAGCCCACCGCATCGGCCACCACGATATGTCTTCAACCTTGCCGCTCCTTTGTCTGCGCTACGGATGTTAAACATTGTAGGAGTCCTGGTCTTTTAAAGCGTGTCAAAATGAACCGCGACATGGGACGACCACGGATAGCGTATCGGTCTTTATCTTGTCGGCCATCACGGAAAGTGGCGGATCGCTGACGTGGTCCGATCATACCGAGACCCGACGGCGTGACTCCGAAAACGTTGGGAGAGCACCCCAAACCGATGCAGACGCATCCGTTGACTTGCAGCAGACACCTCGTCGACGACCCACAGAATTCGAATTCAGGAAAACAGGTCAGTCAGCCTTAGGCACGCACGCTCGACGCAGCCGATGGAAAGTCTTCACGGCGCTCCGCCCATTTCAGGATCGCATCCAGTGCCGGGCACAGGGCCTGCCCCCAATCGGTCAGGCGGTAGTCCACCTTCGGCGGCACCTGGTGATAGACCGTGCGCGTCACAATGCCGTCCTCTTCGAGGCGGCGTAGCTGCTGGGCAAGCATCTTTTGCGTGATGCCGGGAATTAGCCTCTCGAGGTCCGAAAAGCGTCGTACCTGACCACCGAAAAGGTGAAACAGGATGACCAGCTTCCAACGTCCTTCCAGCAGCTTGAATGCGGCTTCGACGTCGATCGCGGCGGTCGTGGCAGTGTAGGCTTTTCGGTTGGGCACGGCTTACTTACTTTTTAGTGCGTTCTTGCGATGTGGTAACTATAGCGCCATCATTGGGACATGCAAACGTGACGTTCAGGAAAAGTCCGATGAACATGACCCTGCCGCCGCCTCTGGATGCCTATCTGAAGGCGGAAACCACCAGCGACACCGGTCCTCTGGCGAACTGCTTCGCTGCCGATGCCGTCGTGCGCGACGAGGGCCGCACTATCGAGGGGCTTGAAGCCATCCAGGCCTGGAAGAAAGACTCCAAAGCCAGGTACCAGTACAACGTCGAGCCGTTGGACGTGTCCCAGGATGTGGCGCCGCCGTGACCCTGCGCGCCAGGCTCAGCGGCACCTTCGCCGGTAGCCCGGTCGAGCTGACCTACACGTTCATCCTGGCCGGCGGCAAGATCGCGTCTCTGGAGATTCGCTGATGAGCGCCGCACTCGAACTTCAAGGGCTTCGAGCGCTCGTCACAGGCGGGACCAAAGGCGTCGGTAAAGCCGTTGTCGCACACCTTTGTGAGGCGGGCGCGAATGTCCTCGCGACGGCACGTTCGCGTTCCGATGACCTTGCAGAAGAAAGGTTCATCGGTGCGGACATCACGACCGCAGAGGGCTGCAAAACCATTGTCGACGCCGTGCTCGACCGGCTCGGCGGCGTCGATATAGTCGTGCACGTGGCGGGTGGCTCATCTGCGCCGGCGGGTGGCTTCAGGGTGCTCGACGACGACGAATGGAACAAGGCATTGAGCCTGAACCTGTTCCCGGCAGTACGGATCGATCGCGCGCTGTTGCCCTCGATGGTCGAGCAGCGCTCGGGCGTCATCATCCACGTCACGTCGATCCAGCGGCAATTACCGTTGCCGGAAGCCACGATTGCCTATGCCGCCGCCAAGGCTGCCCTGTCGAACTACAGTAAAGCCTTGTCCAGGGAAGTCAGTCCGAAAGGGGTTCGGGTCGTGCGTGTCTCCCCGGGCTGGGTCGAGACGGATGCCGCCGCGAGTCTCGTTGCTGAGATCGCCCGGCAGAACGGCATCGACATGGAAGGCGCCCGCAAGATCATCATGGATTCGCTCGGGGGCATTCCTCTCGGCCGGCCATGCTCTCCCCACGAAGTGGCAGAACTCATCGGTTTCCTCGTCTCCGCGCGGGCCAGCGCCATCACCGGCACTGAGTACGTCATCGACGGCGGAACTGTTCCGACTGCGTAATCTGAGCCGCTTGTCGGTGGACGTCGATGCTTCGGCGTACGCGAAGCGCGTTTCTCAGGTAGCTGTTCGCGGTTCCCGTTCAGGCGCCGGCCTTCACGTGGTGTGCCCGCCCAATGGACCTCTGCTTTTCTGCAGCCCGGCCACCTGTGGTGGGCCGGGCATTATTCACGGGCCTCATCCCTTCGTCCGCAATTCGCGATGCCCTGGAATGGCGGATGGCAAGCTCAGAGCGCGATCAGCGACCGTCTCATGTCGAACCGCGAGCGGACCGGCGAAAGCTTCCTCTGAATGGCTCTAACTGGCCGATAGCGGTCCACCGGCAAACCGAAGCGATAGGGCTGTATCAATAGGACTGAGCTAAGCAACCGGACGAATAAATATGTATTCATGGCTACGTCACCAGTCCGCTACATGAGCTTTGTTATCCTGACGTCGAACCCAACCTACGCTACTCGAAACGAGAAAGGATCATTGGCATGACGTATCACAATGAGGAGCCCGAACATGCGGAATCTCCCAACAATGCAGGCACAAGGTCGCCTTCAACCCGCCGCACCGTCCTGACCCGCGCGCTGGCGGTGGCGGCAGGCCTGTCGCTGCTGTCCGGTCTCATGCCCCTGACGGCAGAGGCCGCCCCCCATAAAGGATCCGGACCTGCCATTGTCAATGTCGTGACGTTTGAGGTGCCACCCGCTGGCATGGCCAGCTTCCTCAGAATCAGCAAGGTAAATAGCCGAGCCTCGCGCAAGGAAGAACCGGGCTGTATAGGTTTCGATGTGCTGCGGCCCGAAGACGAGCCCAATAGTGTGATGCTGATCGAGACATACAGGAATGAGGCCGCCTACAAGGCCCATCGGGTGACACCGCATTTCCTGGCATTCGTGAAGGGCGCGCAGGAGATAGGAGCAACGCGGACTGCTCATGTTACCAAACGGTACTATCCGGACTGAAAGCACTGAGGGCGTCTTCGTTTGCGCGTCTCGACCCCGCGCTCGCGATGCGGCTCGACGCCCTCAATGTGCAGCACCGACGGCTGTACATGCGCCGCACGAAAAGAAGAAAATAGAGTTCTTACCTCTAAGGTATCGTCTGCCCGTTTTCGGTGCGTCGCACACCCAATGCCCCATTCAGCACCACGCTGGACTCGTCTGCATCCAACTCGGGTGAAATCGTTGACGGCGGGACTCCCCCCGTTGTCGCCCAAATAGACAGTCGACAGAACACTTCCTGCCAACTTGAAGACAAATACGGACAAGCCGCTTTCGCTGGCGTGGAACTCGCTCATACTCCTGCCGTCCTGCTGTTTCAGTCCTTCAATCAGGGATGACCAGCACGGCAAACGAGAAAACCTACGCGGGGACGCCTGATGTTGTGAGCTCGATCCCTGCTCTTCTGCAAAGGCGTCAACTCGCGTGGACAACCGGTCATGGCTCAAAGGCAACACCGTGGGCCTCGATCAGATTGTCAGAGTGAACCGATGGAGAAAAATAGCCATGACCACGACTGAGAGCGAAGTGATTCAACAAACGATCTTGCGAGAAGTGCGCGTCGGGAAAGTCGCCAGACTTGGCAAAAGCGACATCATGTCCGGCATTGAGAAGTCCGTCTGCGCCGGGCCGGCATTGATAGCGCAAAGCCTGATAGCGGGTGACGAATACGGCTCGCCTCATCTGCACGGGGGCGCAGAACAGGTTATCCTCCAATACCCCGAGGAGCACTATGCCGCGTGGCAGGAAGAGTTTCCGGAGAGCGCCGAGCGACTGCGAGCAGGAGGGTTTGGCGAGAACTTCGTGGCGTCCGGATTCAACGAGTCCAACATATGCATCGGGGACGTCGTCGAGGTAGGCGAAGCCCGCCTTCAGGTATCCATGCCTCGGCAGCCATGCTTTCGCTTGAACCACCGGTTTGAGCAGCCGTCCATGGCTCGCCGTGTCCAGCAGACAGGCAGAACCGGCTGGTACTACCGGGTGCTCAAGCCGGGTGCCGTCAGTTCTGGCGTCACACTTCGCATAGTCGAGCGTCGACACCCGGAGTGGACGATATCAAAGGTCCAACACTTCCTGTATGTCGACACCGAAAATGTCGAGGCAATGACCACGCTCGCGGACCTCGAGCTCATGGCACCGCTCATCAGGAACCTGTTCCGAAAGAGATTGCAATCCCGCCAGATCGAAGACTGGAGTTCAAGACTGGTTGAAAGGTCGCCTGGTGCCGATGCTGCCCCGGCCGCGACATCAGACGGGAAGGCGTGGTTGTCTTTGCGTGTAAGGAGCATGACCGAGGAGTCTCCTGATGTTCGTTCATTCGTCCTTGTCGCGGAAGAGGGTGGTGAGTTGCCCTCATCGGAGCCGGGCGCGCACATCAAACTTAAACTGCCCAACGGGCTCGAGCGACACTATTCGCTCTGCGAGAACTCGCGGGGACGTTCGTACAAAATCGCCGTAGGGCTCGAGCAGGACGGTCGCGGAGGCTCAAGGTGGATTCACGAATCACTCCGCCTTGGCGCCACGGTGTTGGCCTCTGCACCATCAAATAGCTTTCCGGTGGCGCCCGATGCGCAACTGCACGTCATGTTCGCAGGCGGAATCGGCATCACGCCGTTCCTTTCAATGATCCAGCATTTTCGAGAAACCGGTGCGCGTTTCAAGCTTTTCTATCTCGCGCGTTCGGAACAAGCCACTCCGTTCCTGGATGAGCTCGGAAACCTGCGCGCGAATGAAGTGCGATTCCACTTCACCGACGGTGACTCGACAAGGAGATTCGACGTAGGTGCCATCATCGAAGCACTCGATGAGACGGCACATGTCTATTGCTGCGGCTCCGCCTCGCTGATGGATGCGGTACGCAATGCTCCAACGAAGCTCCCTGCCTCACACTATCATTTCGAAGCCTTCGCACCGGTAGCCACGGATCTCGCGCGACCTTTCACCGTACGCCTTGCGTCGTCAGGAAAATCCTTTGCGGTCTCCGCACGGCAAAGCATCCTCGAGGTTCTCCGCGCCAACGCGGTCAATGTTCCGTCCTCGTGCGAGTCGGGTAGCTGTGGGACCTGTGTTGTGGACTATAGCCAGGGGACAGTCGAGCACAATGATTTCTGCCTCAGTGCGGGTGCCCGGAAATCCCGCTTGGCGATTTGTGTCTCTCGCGCAGCCACTGACTCGATTACTTTGGAGCTTTAGTCAGCATCCGGGGAATACGTCGGCACTTCGATCCCGGGTGGCCGGGCGAGGTGCCGACGTCGCGACGAACGTCTAAGCTTCTTAGACGCTGCGCCCGTTAGAAGCGCGTCCGAATACCCACCGTCGTCGCAACCTGATTGCCTGTCGAAGCCTGCGCCAAGCCATTGATATACGCACCCGCGAACGCCGTGCCGACAGCCCCGTAGGCGTGTTGGTAGACACCCTCGAGATAGACATCAGTGCGCTTGCTGAACGAGTAGTCTGCCATCAGCGTCACTTGATGCCACTTCGGGTCCGCCGAACCGGTGGCGCTGCTGACGGCACCTTCAGTGAAGGTATACGCGCCCGCGAGCGAGAGCGCAGAGGTCAGCGAATAGTGCACGTTGGCTTCGTAGTTATCGAAGTGCAGGGTGTTGAACGACTCCATGATCACGGAGTTCGCACCGGGCACCGTGTTGTCGAACAAGGAATGCGTCCACAGCAGGCCGACAACCGCCGGTCCGATTGTGTAGTTGCCGCCCACACCCATCACGCGCTGCCGCGCGGAGGGGAAGTTGACGAAGTCGCCGTTCGACACTGCACCGGTAGCGGTAAGCGCACCGTTATTCAGTTGGAGGTAAGCAGCCGCCAGGTTGATCGGACCGTTGTTGTACGTCACACCGAAGCTATAGGCGCGATTGTCCGCAAAGCCGCCAGCCGCATTGCTGAGGCCGTACAGCGCCTCGGCCTGCAGCCCCTGGTACGACGGGCTCACGTACTTGACCGAGTTGTTGATATAGAACGAGTCGTCTACGTTGTCGTTGTCGAACGGATGCGCGGCCAGGTTGTTGCCGTCCCCGTTGTTTGCCAGTGCGATCGGTCCGAGATCATCGACCACGGCGTCGTACTGCCGGCCGAGCGTCAGCGTTCCATAGTTGTCGCTCTGCAGACCGACATAAGACTGACGGCCGAACATCGTGCCCGAGTAAGTGGTCTTGCCGTTTTGGAGATTGAATCCGTTCTCGAGACGGAAGATCGCATGCAGACCACCGCCGAGATCTTCATTGCCCCTCACACCCCATACTTCGTTCGACAGCATGCTGCTTTGTTCCTGCACCGCGCTCTTGCCGCCTTGGTTATTCGTATAAACGATACCGGCATCGATCAGTCCATAAAGGGTGACGCTGCTTTGGGCATGAGCCGCCCCAGCAAAGACGGACAGAGCTGCTGCGCTGATAATAATTTTTTTCACTTACTTATACTCCAGGAAATGCCCCAACAATGAGTCAGGATATGCAAGCATGATCTCGGATAAAAAATCCGGATAACGCTCCGTTCGATCAACAAGCGTGTTCAACGAAAGCTCCCCTTGAATGGAGGCCGATTCGGGCACCCGCAACTTGAGGATTTTATGGAGACAGCCCTCGCGATTCATCAATAGAGTTGCCCCTTTATCGTAAAAATCTTGTAAACGATGACCCGGGGAGCCGATATACGAGTCGCTCGTCCTGCTCAATGCGTTTATGTCTGCGGCAATCGACGAATCGAGCCGATTCAGCTTCCGGCAGTCCAATCGTGACAGGGTCTTCGTGAAACCTAGGATGATTGGGTACTAGCGGCCGGAAGCGGTAGACTCGCCGGCTTCCATTCCCCGTTCAAAGGTAGTCTCCATGTTGATGAAAGCCCTGCGTGTCGGTCTCGGCCAGTTGATCCTGCTCGGTGACGCCGTCAGTCGC
Organism: Pararobbsia alpina; assembly: GCF_902859895.1. Lineage (GTDB taxonomy): Bacteria > Pseudomonadota > Gammaproteobacteria > Burkholderiales > Burkholderiaceae > Pararobbsia > Pararobbsia alpina. Next base: position 6,155 of record NZ_CADIKM010000061.1, on the reverse strand, counting down.
CCACGCCCCCAACGCCGTTCGGCGCAAGCTCAGGTAGAAGTGGCAAAAAAAGCGGCGGGACTGTCGTTGTATCAGTTCCATGCGTGCCCTTTCTGCGTCAAGACGCGACGCGCCCTGCGTCGTCTGAATGTGCCGATGACTCTGCACGACGCCAAAAACGACCCCGTTGCACGGGATCGTCTGCTGGCCGACGGCGGCAAGATTCAGGTCCCTTGTCTTCATATTCAGGAAGAGGGCCAGTCGCGCTGGTTGTACGAATCCAAGGCCATCATCGCCTATCTGGAGCAACGCTTCGCCGGGGCCGTCTGATGCGGCGCGCGGAGCTGGGCTCATAAAAGCTCTCGGGCTCGATACTCGGGATCGAGCTTAGTTGTCCGTGGCTCTGATCTCCAAGCCAGGTCGAGTTGTAGAGAGTGAAAAAAGACAGGGAAAGCACCTGTCATTTTGCGCGTGCATCTGCGAACATAGCCGCCCCGTACTTTCACATAGCATCGTCAGGATGGCATCAAGCAAAGCACATCACGCGACCGGCTGGGCGGCCGGTGTCATCGCGGCGAGCATCGTCGCGCGCAGCGGTGCGGCCGGGCCATTCGACGTGGGGGTGTTTCTAAGTTTCATGGCAGCCGTCGCGGGCGGCACCGCGCCGGACTGGATGGAAGTCGCGTGGTGGTCGCGCAAGCGCCGTCTGTGGATCACGCATCGCACGGTTACCCATTGGGGCATCGGCTGGATCGCGCTGCTGCTGTTCTCGTACCGATGGCTCGGACATGATTGGCTCGCGGCGGCTGCATTCGGTTTCGCATGTGGTGGCCTGATCCATCTGCTCGCCGATTGGCCCAACCCGCTCGGCGTTCCCTGGGTCGCCGCGCGTCATTCGCTCAATTGGTGGAAGAGCGGACACTGTGATTTGCTGGTCGTCGGAGCGTCATGGGTGGCGGCGTGGTTCATTGCCGACCAAGTATGGCTGCATGGCGTCCATCGCCTCGCGCTGCTAGCGTACTGGCGCCCCCTATAAGCAGCTATAGCCACCTATCGCATCACGCGACGATGGCGTTCGAGATTTCACTCGGGCCGGGAAGTGGCCCGCCTTGAACGACAGGTGCCGTCTCGTTTGATCTTCTCTCGACGCCACTCACCCACCTGACGTCCACGCTCGCCCGTCGTCCAGGAACTGCTCCAGGAAATCGACGAAAGCCGTCACCTTCGCGGACAAGTTCAGACGCTGAGGATAGACCGCGCAGATGTCCGCTGGCGGCAGCACCCAGTCCGGCAGCAATCGCTTCAGACGCCCCGATTCCAGGTACGGATTCGCGTCCCATTCGGAGCGCATCAAGATGCCCTGACCGTCGAGGCCCCACACGAGCGTTGCCTCGCCATCGTTGCTGCTCAACACGCTGTGCACCTTGACGGTCTCATGGCGTTTCCCCTTGCTGAAATGCCAGGTCCCATACGCCGTCTCGTTTTCGCGCAACACGATGCAGCTGTGCTGTTGCAGTTCGCGAGGCGTCGCGGGTTCGCCACGCTGCCGCAGATAGATCGGCGACGCACACACGAGCCGCCGGTTAGGCGCGATGCGGCGTGCGATCAGGTTCGAATCGGGAATGGCACCAAAGCGGATGCAGACGTCGTAGGAGGCCTCGAGGAGATTCAGTGGCCGGTCGGTCAGCTCGAGCTGCACGTCCACGTCCGGATACTGTCGATGGAAGGCGGCGATCGCTTGCGCCACGTGGCGCCGTCCGAAGCCGAACGTCGCGTTCACACGCAACAGCCCTCTCGGCGTCGCGCGGCTGCTCGAGATGGTGCGATCGAGCTCCTGCAATTGTGACAGCAGTCCCGAACCGGTCGAGAGGTATTGCTCGCCTTCGTGCGTCATGCTGAGCCGGCGCGTCGTGCGGTTCAGCAGCCTCACGCCGAGGCGCCGTTCCAACTGCGCGAGCCGCGCACTGACCGCTGGCGGTGTCACGCCCATCTCTCGCGCGAGCGCGGAAAGGCTGCCGTGCCGTACCAGTGCGACAAAGAATTCCAGATCCGAGACGGCGCTCATTGATAACTTCAAATTAAGAATAGGTTAAATGCATCTGAATTATATAGATCAGCTTGCTGATTAAACTTCGGTCACCTGGATTCCAATCCGTCGGGACTTTTGTTTGAACTGCATGAGGATCGAATGTCGCATACCTTGTATCAGCGCCTCGTGGCGTCGCACACTGTCAGTCGGATCGACGACCAGCACGTGCAGCTCTATGTCGATCTGCACATCATGAACGAGTACACCAGCCCGCAGGCATTTGCCGGGCTGCGTGAGAAAGGGTTGCGCGTACGTCGTCCGCACCAGCAGATGGGCATCGTCGATCACGTGATCCCGACGCGCGCCGTGCCGGTCGCTGCGCGCACGATCGATATCGTCGATGCGGCGAAACAGGCCGCGAACTTCACGCACAACTGCACCGAGCAAGGCATCCACCTGTTCGATGTCAACGACCCGGTGCAGGGGATCGAGCACGTGGTCGCACCCGAGCTTGGGCTGATTCGTCCCGGCATGGTTGTCCTGTGCGGCGACAGCCACACGACCACCTATGGCGCACTCGGCGCGCTCGGCTTCGGGATCGGCACGTCGGAGGTCGAGCACGTGCTGGCGACGCAGACTCTCGTCTATCGCGTCGCACGCGACATGCGAATCACCGTGGACGGTTTGCTGCAACCCGGCACCACGTCCAAGGATCTCGTGCTGCACATCATCGCGCAGATCGGCGCCCAGGGGGCGCGTGGCTTCGCGGTCGAATACACCGGCTCGGCGATCGCGGCGCTGTCCGCCGAGGCCCGCATGACCTTGTGCAATATGACGGTCGAAGCCGGCGCGCGCGCCGCGCTGATCGTGCCTGATCGTACGACGCTCGACTACGTGCGCGCGAAAGTCCGCGATCTCGACACCGCGACCCTCGATGCGGCCTGCGCCGCCTGGAGCGAGTTGCGCTCGGACACCGACGCGCATTTCGACGCCGAGCATCGCTTCGACGCGAGCGCGATTGCGCCGTATGTCACATGGGGGACGAGCCCGGACCAGGCCGTACCGGTCGATGGCCGCATTCCCGATAGCGCGAGCGGTGCCGGCCTCGACGCCGCGACGATGCGCAAGGCGCTTGATTACATTGCACTGTCGGCCGGTGCACCCATCGAAGGCACGCCGATCGATCGCGTGTTCATCGGCTCGTGCACCAACGCGCGGATCGAGGATCTGCGCGCGGCGGCAGATGTCGTGCGCGGGCGCAAGGTTGCCGCGAGCGTGCGCGCGATGGTCGTGCCGGGTTCCGGCCTTGTGCGGGACCAGGCCGAGCGTGAAGGCGTCGCGCAAGTGCTGATCGACGCCGGCTTCGAATGGCGCCAGCCCGGCTGCTCGATGTGCCTCGCGATGAACGACGATGTGCTCAAGCCAGGCGAGCGCTGCGCGTCGACGACCAATCGCAACTTCGAGGGCCGCCAGGGGCGCGGCAGCCAAACCCATCTGATGAGCCCTGCGATGGCGGCCGCAGCGGCCATCGCAGGACGTATCGTCGACGTACGCAAGGAGTTCCATCATGTCTGAACTGCAAGTGATTGCCGGGATCGCGGCGCCACTGCCGATCAACAACCTCGACACGGACCAGATCATGCCGAAGCAATTCCTGCTCGGCATCGACAAATCGGGCCTCGCCCGTGGCGTGCTGTATGACCTGCGTTTCGACACCGACGGCCGCCCGCGCGAGCGCTTCGTGTTGAACCGCCCCGAGTACCGCGGCGCGCGGATTCTGCTCGCAGGCTCGAACTTCGGCTGCGGCTCGAGCCGCGAACACGCGGTGTGGGGCTTGCAACAGACCGGCATCGACGCCGTCATTGCGCCGAGCTATGGCGAGATCTTCTACTTCAATGCCTTGAACAATCGGCTGTTGCTGGTCAGCTTGCCGCCGGCCGACATCGAGGCGCTGGTCGCCGAGGTCGAGGCGGCAAGCGACAAGCAGATCACGATCGACGTGGTCGGCGAGCGGGTCGTGAGCCCGAGCGGCCGGCGCTATGCATTCTCGATTCCGCCGCGGCAAAAGCAGATGTTGCTCGAAGGGCTCGACATGATCGGCATGACGCTGCGCCAGGCCGATGCGATCGACGCGTTCGAAGCGCGCCACTGGCAGGCGCAGCCATGGGCTCGCATCGATCTGCCGGCGCAGCAGGCGAAACAGGCAGAGCAATCCGCCGCGTCGTAAGCGGGCGTCTGGCTCACCCGGCTCGCCGCATGGTCGCGGCGAGCCGTTGATTTCAAACAGATCGTTCGCGCGCCGCGCGAAACGGCAGGAGACTTAGATGACATCGGCACCTCCATCCCCCGCGGCAAAGGAACTCGCCGCACTCGAAGCAGGCACGATCCGCAAAATCTCGCGGCGAATCGCACCGTTCATTATCGTGCTGTATTTCCTGAGCTTCCTGAACCGCGTGAACGTCGGGTTCGCGGCGCTGACGATGAACCACGACCTCGGACTGACGCAAGCGATGTTCGGAATCGGCGCCGGGATCTTTTTCGTCGGCTACATCGTGTTCGGTATGCCGTCGAATCTTGCACTGCAGCGCGTCGGCGCGCGCCGCTGGATTGCGCTGCTGATGGTTGTGTGGGGCGTGCTGTCGGCGGCGACCGCATTCGTCACCGGTCCGTACAGCTTCTATGCGCTGCGCTTCGCACTCGGCCTCGCGGAAGCTGGCTTCTTTCCCGGCATCATCCTCTACCTCAGCTACTGGTTCCCGGCCCGGCACCGCGCCTTCGTCACAGCGATGTTCATGACCGCCGCACCGCTGTCGAACATGATTGGCTCGCCAATTTCCGGCGCATTGCTCGGGATCGATGGCCTCGCCCACCTGCACGGCTGGCAGTGGCTGTTCATCGTCGAAGGGGCCCCGACCGTGCTGCTCGGCATCGTGTCGTGGTTCTTCCTGACCGACAAGCCGGAAGACGCGAACTGGCTGAGTGCGCCGCAGCGCAACTGGCTCACTGAGGAGATGAAGCGCGAGCGCGCAGCGAAGGGCATACAAAAAGCGTCAAGCGTATGGGCCGCCGTGAAGGACCCGCGCGTGCTGCTGCTGGCGTGCGTCTATGCCGGCACATCGACAGGGCTGTACGCGATCGGTATCTGGGCGCCGATGATCATCCACCATTTCGGCTTCGGATATTTCGAACTGGGCCTTGTCAACGCGATTCCGAATCTCGTCGCGGTGGTCGGCATGGTGCTGTGGGCGCGCAATTCGGATCGCACCAACGAGCGTCGCTTGCACGTCGCGATTGCCTGTCTCGCCGCCGGTGTCGGGATGCTGCTGGCAGGCCATGCGAGCAGCGCAGTGATCCTGATCGTCGGACTGTCGGTGGCGAACTTCGGCATCAATGCGGCGAAGCCGCCTCTGTGGAGCATGCCGACGCAGTTCCTGACAGGCTCCGCCGCAGCGGCGGGCATTGCGCTGATTAATGCAATGGGCAGCCTGATCGGCGGCACGATCGGCCCGATGGTGATCGGCAAGCTGCGCGATATGAGCGGAGATTTCTCGCTGGGCCTGTACTTCGTCAGTGCGACCCTGCTCGTGTCCGCGGTGATCTCGTATTCGTTTGGACTGCGCCGGAGCGTGGTGCGGCCCAGGCCGAATATGCCGTGAATGGCCCTATCGAGGAACGCGGGGGGCACGTCGCTGCAGACATTTTAACGACGCTCTACAATCACCGGCGTAGCCTGCCGGAAGATGCGGTCAAGCCGTCTGACGCCCGCGTCGCCGATGCGGCCGCGTGTAAATGGTTCGCGCGGCGCGTCACCCGCTACATGAGTTGGTCGATATCCACAGAAAGACCAGGTCCGGCATAGCCGGTCCTGTATACGGTCCCCAGAAGAGGTATGTCCATGAAGAAGCTCACCACTGCATTTGGCGCCCCCGTCGTTGACAATCAAAACGTTCAGACTGCGGGTCCGCGCGGTCCGATGCTGTTGCAGGACGTTTGGTTTCTCGAGAAGCTGGCGAACTTCGACCGCGAAGTGATTCCGGAGCGCCGCATGCACGCCAAGGGCTCGGGCGCGTTCGGCACATTCACCGTCACGCACGACATCACGAAGTACACACGCGCCAAGATTTTTTCGCAGATCGGCAAGCAAACG
>NZ_CADIKM010000060.1 GCF_902859895.1 Pararobbsia alpina | reverse complement strand
TCTATGCCGCAAACCACCTCGAAATTGGATTCGACGTTTCATCGAATTCGCCTGATGGGCTTGGCGTTGTCAGTGTGAAATCGATGCTCTTGTTTTGAACACCATCCCTAGATTAGAGTCGTATCCGATTTGGGATCGGTCACAATTTAATGATAAAAGACCGCTAGTATCTGTGAAACAGTCTGTCTGCCCACTGCAAAAACACATGTTTTGCGATGTAGGGCATAACCCTTAACCTTCGTTCCTGCATCGTGGGAATTCGCTGATGGCAACGCCTGAGCAGAAGCTCAGTCTCGGCGACACCATCCTGCGACCACGCTGCAGATGTTTTCTGCGCTTCATGCACACGAAATCCGCCAAGGTAGCGGGGTAGGCGCTTGAAACGAACGCCAGCGTCGCGCAGACGCAGCAGAAGGTCCCAGTCGAGCGCGAATTGAAACGATTCGTCTACCCGGAACCCAACTTTTTCGAATGCACTTCGTCGCAGGAACAGGGTTTCCTGCGGTATGAAGTCCATCCATGACAACACAGATCCATCATGCGGCGGGAGCACCCAGCGACCGATATCGAGCCCGTTTGCATCAATGACAATCCGGTGCCCGTAGACCACATCGACTTCGGCGTTCCGTTCAAAAAACGCTGCTACATAAGCCAGGGCGCCCGGCAGCAGGACATCGTCGCCGTTTAGCCACGCGACAATTTCTCCGTCCGCCTTCTGCATCCCCGCATTGATCGCAGCGGCCTGACCGCCGTCTGGCCCGGAGTGAGCGAATGCGAGGTGTTCCTGAAAACGTTGAATTATCTCCCATGTGCCGTCCCTGGACCCCCCGTCCATAACAATGTATTGCAAATTCGGATACTTCTGGGACAACACGCTCTGCAGGGTTGCCTCGATGTAGAGGGACTGGTTGTAGACGGGGGTAACGATTGAGATTCGAGGCGCAACGCTAGCTGTATGATCCGACCCACGTTGAGCGCGAACGGTTAACGGCCGGCCATCGTAGTGCGTAAAGGTACCAAGCCGAACCCCCAGTGTCCGGCGAAAGGATCGGCTCATATAGGTCTAAGCTTGTGCGGACGCCGTGCTCAGCTCGTGGTCCGCGCAGGCGAGAACAGCAATTCGTTGATCACCCGGAAGATCGGCGATGCCATAGTGACTTGCTGGCGAAGGGTAACGCTCGGCGGCGTGGACGATCGATATGCGGACTACACCGGATAAGTGGCACAGAAGTCTGATATGAGGATGAATTTCAGATGGGCTCAATTGGTGCCGGCGCTCGAAGAGCGAATCTTCAACGTCCGCAACCCCCACATCGAGCGTGTACTCGCCGGTATCAAGTCCGAGTTCGATGTCCTGCACGCATCGCATGATCGTGCCAGCGGCTAAACCCTTAGGTGGTGCCTCCGAGTATTGCAGAGAGTTTTTGCCATGAACCAAGATGCCCTTCGCGTTTAGAATTTGCACGCCGGCCAAGGGTACGTCTATGGGCTTATCTACCTTGTAATCGGTGTAGATGCGCATGATGCCACCCTGCGTGAAGACCCGGCGCGGTTCGTCGTCCTTGTCCGTTACAAGCATCCGCAAAGCCACCACCCCTCCATCACCGAATTGTTTGTGCGTGGAAAGATCAATGGACTCCTCACGCTCCGGATAAGGAGCTTCCGTTTCTGTCGAGAGGGGTGCCAACTCCGCTGTCGCCACGCGACGCCGACCCGTCGGCGTGTGACTTTCATGGTGAAAATAGTATTCGACTGCTTCTTTGCTTCGACCAGCGAACACTATGCGCCCTTGTGACAGAACGATACCGCGATTGCAAAACTCCGCAGCATCTGCCATCGAATGAGTGACGAGTAGCACTGACGTGCCATTGAGGCGCATCTTGTTGAGGCGGGCGTAGCACTTTTGTTGGAAGAACACATCGCCGACGGTCAATGCTTCGTCGACTAGAAGTAATTCTGGCTCAACATTGACCGCAACACTGAATGCCAGGCGAAGAAACATGCCGCTCGAATAAGTTTTAACCGGTTGATCTATGTAGTCGCCGATGTCTGCGAAATCGACAATGGCATCTAGTCGCGCCGAAATCTCCGCGCGAGTCAGGCCAAGAATCGCCGCGTTGACATAAATGTTCTCTCTTCCGGAGAATTCCGGGTTGAAGCCGCTACCGAGCTCGAGAAGGCCAGCAACCCGACGCGGTGCAGACACAGAGCCCGAGGTTGGTTCGAGAACGCCCGATAGGATTTGCAGCAACGTGCTTTTGCCTGCACCGTTGCGGCCAACAACGGCGAGGGCGTCACCGCGGGCGAGCTCGAAACTGACATCTTCAAGCGCAGAGTATTCCGTCGGACGCTTCATGAAGCGTCCGAACAAAGCCGTTGACAGTCTATGTCCGGGACTGTTGAACAACGGGTATCTCTTCGTGACGTTTCGAGCTATGAGCACCGGCTCGGAGGTGCCGCGCGCGTCGTCAGTGGAGTCTTTGCTCATGCTGCGCCACCCGAGGGTGCGCTCAGCGCGTTGGTGGCAGCCAGCATTTCCCTGTAGGCGGGCGCATAGTCTGGACCGCCGGCTTTCGCGGCCAACGAAAATCCCAGCATAGCGAAATCTGCGGCCGAATAGACCGTATGCATCAACCAGCCGAAGCGCACTAGCTGGTTTGCCGTCAGCGATTTCAGTCGTTCAAATGACGGGACGAAGACCGAGTCCGCCCAAAGAGATTGGCTCGGGGCTAGACCCACAGCGCTGCCGTTGGCCAGCACTCGTCTGCCTTCTTTGCTGTGAAAGTGGTGGAACATGAAGCCGCGATCGCGGAGAAAGCGCTCGCACTCGGAAAAAAGGGGTTCTCCTTCATAGATCGGTGCGAATTCTGTCTCGGCATGCACGATCAGTGTTCTGCTCAGCATCCGTTCCGCTCCTGAAAGTGCCGCGAGCGTCCCCCCCTGAATATCAAGTTTCAGGAAATCAATATCCCTTCTTAGTTCTTCAATATCGTCAAGCCTTCGCGTCTCGATCGGTTCACGACCAACAACCGCACACAATTCAGCAAGGTTCTCGTATTGCTCGAGTAACGAGATATTCGGTTCAAACAAGGATGAGGTGAGCGGGTAACTGCAAATTCGAAATTCGCCGGGTTTCCCGTCCCCGATAGCATGGGGAAAGTATCTGCGGTGAGTCGATGCTTTGTTCAATCGCGCACACTCTTCCGCATTGGGCTCAAAACCCACCACGAGGTCTCGTTCGGATAAGGCGGCGGCGTAGACATCTCCGTCTTCAGCGCCGTGAGCGCCAACATCAACCACGACCAGGTCGGCAAGCTGTGGTTGAAGTTGCGCTCGAAATTCTTCAAGCGTACGAGCAGTCGTAGTGGTCATATCTTTCGTCAAAGGAGATCAGCGAACATGCGTCGCGTGCGATGAAAAAATGAGTACCCCAAGCCGGCGAAGCAGAGCCAAACTACCGTCTGTGCGATCCATTGCCACAGGGGGGGGATGTCACCGCCGAACAGCAGCGCCCGAATCGTTTCAACGAACCATGTCAGTGGATTTAGATCGATATACCGACCGAAACGGGCGGGAACAATAGTCCGCGGATAGCATACCGGTGCGAGATACATGAGAACTTGTGCGAACAGCGGCATAACCTGTGCGAGGTCTCGAAAAAACACGCCGAGCGACCCTAAGAACATGGCAAGGCCGACCGCGAACAAGACCATCGGAACGAAAACTAACGGAAGCAGTAACGCTTGCCATGGAAGCGAATGCAACGTCGCAAGCGCCGCGATGCACAAAATCAGGGTGTTGATTGCTGCAATTACGAGTGCACTAGCCACCAGCACGATTGGCAACAGTGCAAGAGGAAATCGCACCTTCTTGACGAAATTCGGTACCGCAATCACGCACAGCGAGGAGCGTGTGAGGACCTCGGCAATGAACAGAAACGGCACAAGGCCCGCGAAGATCATCAGAGCGCTATTGCCAAGCGCCCCGCCCCACCTCACTCGCAAGATGACCGAAAACACAAGTGAAAAGACACCAAGCAGCAGCGCGGCATTTGCGAAAGGCCACGCAAACCCAAGTGCTGTGCCTCGATAGCGCTGCTCGATGTCGCGTCGAGCCAGCGTGAAACCCAGCCAGCAAAATTGACTAAATCCTCTCATGGGAGCCTTAACCTTGACGCACCGTGGTGCTCGAAAATCCGATATGTCCCATTTCTAGAATTCTCGCTTAAGACGTCGGAGTCCCGCCCTCAACGCGCCCGTAGCGATCATTGAAGCGAACGATGTCGTCTTCGCCGAGATACTCGCCGCTTTGGACCTCGATCAGCACAAGCTTGATGACGCCAGGATTCTCGAGCCTATGCCGATGACCCGCGGGAATAAAGGTCGATTCGTTCGTGTAGATCAGCAGCTCGTTGTCACCGTTGACAACCTTTGCCGTTCCGCTTACGACAATCCAATGCTCGCTTCGATGGTGATGCATCTGTAGCGACAGTGACGCGCCTGGCTTAACGACGATGCGTTTGATCTTGAAGCGGCTGCCTTCTTCGAGGACCGTATAGGTTCCCCATGGGCGATGCACTTCACGGTGTAGACGGTAAGCGTCATGATTGCGCAATTTCAGCTGTGCAACGATGTGCTTCACGTCTTGCGAACGCGAGCGATCTGCGACCAACAGGGCATCTGGTGTGTCGATCACGATAAGGTCACGCACGCCTACTAGACCGGCAACACGTTGTTCTTCAACCTGGACAAAACAGTTCGAAGAACCATGAATCAGCACGTCGCCGACGACACGGTTGCCTTCAGCGTCCGGTTGCGAGAGATCACTGATTGCGCTCCAGGACCCAACGTCACTCCAACCGATGTCACACGGGACGACGGCAAGGACCGTCGATTTTTCTGCCAGCGCATAGTCAACCGAAATATCCGGCACCTGTTCGAAGGTCTCTGCGTCTAGTAGCAGTTGGTTGAAGTCACTTCCGCTCAATGTTTTAGCCGCGCTGTAGCAATCATTGGCAGTGGACGCGAGATCTGCCGAATGCTTGGCCAACTCAGCGAGCACTACGCCTGCCTTGAAGCAGAACATTCCGGCATTCCATAGGAAACGCCCGGACGCGAGGTATTCGTTGGCCTTGTCTATCGTCGGCTTTTCAACAAAACGCTTGACGACGTTGTGGTCCGCTTCGATGTACCCATACCCGGTTTCAGGGGAATGGGGCTTGACGCCGAACACAACAATGCGTCCATCGAGCGCCAAGGCATGGGCCTCGCGCACCGCCTCTGCGAATCCTCGCTGGTCGTTGACGATGTGATCTGCGGGCAAAACCAACATCACGGCATCGTCACCGTAGCTCGCTGCGATGTACTGCGCCGCGATCGCAACCGCGGGGGCTGTGTTCCGGCCAAACGGCTCGAGGATATAGTTCTTCGTCAAGCTTCTTGCTTGCGGCAACGCTTCGAAATCGTCCGAAGTCTTGAAGAAGAGCTCACGGTTCGTGACCGTCAGTACGTCGGCTACATCGTCCAAGGAGGCTGCGCGTACAAACGCCTTTTGCAGCAGCGTCTCGCCGTCGGCCAGTCGGATAAAGGGTTTAGGATGTAGTTCACGGGAGACGGGCCAGAGGCGCGTACCCGATCCACCCGACAGGATAACGGGATGAAGAGCCATGTGATTGGGCGATGAGTGCCAGTATGTGAGAGGAAAACGGCGCCCTCGATACGGCGCACGTACTGCGTTGATTGTAGCATCCGCGACACGTCGTCCGACCGTGGTAGGCCTTCGAGCGGGGCGCTACCGTTGCCCTATTCTCGACTGTCCGTTGACCCGTCGCTTATACTGCGCGATTGACCACGCACAACGCCTCCAGGCAACTATTTCATGCTGACTTACGCCCAAAATTTCGAAGACGTAATGCTGGCAAGGCTGTTCGCGAATCAGACGGAAGGCTTCTACATCGACGTGGGCGCTTGGCACCCTGAGATACATTCCGTCACAAAGTACTTCTATGACCGGGGTTGGCGGGGCGTTAACGTAGAGCCGATCAGACGGAACTGGCAGGGATTCCAAGAGACCCGAGCGCGCGACGTGAACCTCAATGTTGCGCTGTCTGACCGATCGGGGTCTCTCCGCTTTTATGAGTGTGCCACCGACACGGCCCTTTCGACGATGGATCCCGACCAGGCAGCCGAGCTGCGTCGCCGCGAACTTCCGGTTGAAGAATACGACGTTCAAGTGTTGAGGCTGGACGACGTGATTGAACAGCACGCGCCTTCCGTGATCGATTTTCTAAAGATCGACGTTGAGGGGGCCGAGGCGATGGTCCTTGCCGGACTTGATCTCGCTCGTCATCGACCCCGCGTGCTTGTCATTGAAGCAACCAAGCCGGCGACCGCGATCGACGATTGGGACCGTATCGACGACATTGCAAACTGGATGAGGTGGGAGCCGAGCATATTGGCGGCTGGGTACGCGTTCGCCTACTACGATGGCTTGAGCCGGTTTTACGTCCGTTGTGACGAATCGGCATTGGCGCAACGCCTCAGATTGCCGCCAGGCGTGTACGATCGGTTGGAGTATCCGGAGGCGTCGGATCTTCGTGAACTCCGAGCGGACCACGCTGCTCGAGGTGAGTTGATCCAAAAAATTAGCGAGATGTTGCGAGTGTGCGAAGCGGATCGTGCCGCTCGTCTCAATGTCATCGATCGACTCGTCGAAAGGCTCAAAGGTATTAAGCGGTTTCTGTAGCCACTATCGCGGTCTTCGCGCCGGTCGGTCTCGTGACGAATACGTAGCGGCATTGATGGCCTCTCTCTTTTGTTAGACGCGCAGCACGGAGCACCATGAATCCCAAAATTAGTGTCATCACTCCATGCAGAAACATGGCTTCGTTCCTGAAAGACTGTATGGAGTCAGTGCTCGGCCAGAATTACCCCAACCTTGAGTACATCGTAATCGATGGAGCTTCCACGGACTCCACGGTTGAGGTTGTGAGGCGATATGAGAGCCGATTGACCTACTGGGTAAGCGAACCGGATCGCGGACAAAGTCATGCGATCAATAAGGGGTTTGCAAAGGCAACTGGAGATTTGTTGGTATGGATGAATGCCGACGATTACTTTTTGCCGGGTGCGTTTGCCGAGGTGGCTGCCGCTTGGTCTGCCGCGCCGGGAGCTCCGTTTTATTTTGGTGATGGCATACGCGTGGATGCAGGAAGGAAGGTAAAAGGTGGGTTTACGCCTAACGGCAAGGTTCGATTTGATCGCCAGGCGTTGCTTCTTGGGTTGAACTACATCCTGCAACCCTCGACGTTCATCGACAGAAAGTCATTCGAACAATGTGGCGGGCTAGATGAATCGCTTCACTTCGGTATGGATTCCGACTTGTGGATGCGCCTGTCCGCGCGTGGTGCGCCGGTCCCCATCCAGGCGGTATTGTCTGCGTCACGTGAGTACGAAAGCACTAAGACGTCGACTGGTTCTTTTTCGCGGATTGAAGAACTCAGGCAGATCTCGAGCAAGTATTCAGGCCGCGAGATGACGCCCGGTGTTCTTTGTTACTTCTTCGACGAACTGCTGCGATTTCGTGCAGCAAACCCGGATTTGCTGTCCGCGGATGTCGATGTCGCCATCCGGAAGCTTTGGCAGGCGACGTCGGCCGGTTTCTCACGCTTTAATGCGGGCCCAGATGGCTTCCCGCTTAAAACGACGGAGCGCCGTACATGAACATCGGAGTCGAACTGAGGCAGATAGTCCTAGGCCAAACAGGCGGGCTGACCCAACTGTTGAAGGGAGTGCTTGACCGGGCAACTGCGCTGGCACCCGAGCATACGTTTCATGTTTTTTGCACAGCGTTCAATCGTTTACTGCTTGATGCTGATCGCCCCAACGTACGTTTCCACACGCTTCCACTCACGTCGTTTTATGCCGACGTGGATGCGCTTTGCTCGAAGCATGGCGTGGACGTGCTCTTCCGGGGATTCCCCGCCGAATCAAACTTGGCGTTTCCGCTGAAACGAACAGTTTTTCAGATTCCCGATATCCAGCACGAGATATTCCCGGAGTTTTTCGAGGAAGAGGTACTGCGGTCTCGTCGCGCCGCTTTCGATCTGGCGTTGAGTGAAGCTGGTGCTATAGGAACCATTTCTGAGTACGCACGCGGAACGCTAAGGGCTCACCCTAAGACCGAGGTAAAGGACATCTTTCTCATGCCACCCGCACTGCAGGACGCCCATTTGGGCGACGCCGCGGGTTCGTGTTCGAAAGAAGAGCTGGAATCGATCCCTCAAGCTCCGTTTTTCCTTTTTCCCGCCAACCTTTGGCCCCACAAGAATCATGAACGACTTCTCGCGGCCTTCGACCAATTCCGCAAAGATTTAGGAACTCCGTTTGAACTGGTGCTGACGGGTCATCCTGCCGGATGGGACGCGTTGAAGTCGAAGTTTCCCGATACCCCCGTGCACCACCTGGGATTTGTCCGTCCGGAATTGTTACGCGTGCTACTCGAGCGTTGCGCGGCGATGACTTTTTTCTCGCTGCATGAAGGCTTCGGAATGCCTCTCCTCGAGGCATTTGATGCGCGGACCGCGGTGCTCTGTAGTAATACTACGAGCCTGCCCGAAGTGGGGGGCGATGCAGTCCTTGCCTGCGATCCTCTCGACGTAAGCGCGATTGCGAATACGATGCTACGGTTTGTCCGAAATCCTGAATTGCGGAGAGACTTGATTGAGCGAGGACCCGCGCGAATTAAGGCTTACAGTTGGGACGCGTCCGCGCGCTCACTGATCGATGCACTCGAACGAGTGGCCACGCGAGCCGCCAATTCCCATGACTCCTTTCTCCGTCCGGCTGTTGCAGGACCGCTTGTAACAATCATTACGCCTTCGTATAACCAAGGGCGTTTCTTACGTCGTACGATCGAAAGCGTATTAACACAAAGTTATCCGAACATTGAATTGATCGTCATGGATGGAGGATCAACGGATGAATCGGTTGAGATTCTTAAGAGCTACGGCGACAGAATCAATTGGGTATCGGAAAAAGATCGTGGGCAGACGCATGCAATCAACAAGGGACTAGGGGAAGCGCGCGGCTCGATCCTGGCATATTTGAATTCTGACGATGTACTGCTTCCCGGTGCCGTTGCGATGGTCGTCAGCTACTTCGAAGCGCACAAGCGAGTCTCATTGATCTACGGCAAAGCTCACTATATCGATGAGAATGACAAGATCACGGGCGATTATCGGACCGCATTTTATTCAAAGGATGCGCTGGCCGAGGAGTGTATCATTTGCCAGCCCGCAACATTCTGGCGCCGCACACTTCAAGATAAAATCGGTGTGTTTGATGAGCGACTGCATTACGTCATGGATTATGACTATTGGCTGCGCGCGGCGGTTTCCGGTGAGGGTATTGTCCACGTCGATCACTATCTCGCATCGTCCAGGCTTTACGCAGACACAAAGACACTATCGGCGCGCGGGAAAATCTATCGCGAACTTTTTGACGTGTGCTGGAAACACAACAAGTATATTGGGCGAGACTATTTCATTGGATATTGGCATCACAAGATTCACGAACATCATGGAATCTTGAATCGGATATTGGGTGGTAAGCCGTTCGTGCATGTGGTGCTAGGACGGATGCATTACGTTTATACTAGTCGCTGCAAACGATCCCCGACTGCCTTCGGGCGGGTCGTATTGCATAAGCTGCGGGCGCGACGGAAGAGGAGAGCGTCGTCCGACGCATCTGGCCATCTAGGAAGTGGGCAGGGGGCTCGTATACGAGGCTTCTATCCGGATAATTGGGTAATGCCGGAGCTATACGTTAAGAATCCGCGTCAGACTCTCGGCTGGATTGGATTCTTGCTGGGAATGTCCCCGACGAAACAGACCGTCGAAATCTTTGTCAATGGCGAAAAGAGATTGACGCAGGATCTTAGTGCGAACGTTCAATCGAGAATTGTTATTCCTGCTGTAGACCAGCCGGTGACCGAACTTAATTTTCGCTTCTCGAAAAGTCATACGGACTCTGCGCAACGCACGGTCTCATTCTTGTTAGAGGCGACAAACGTATTTAACGAGCAAGACATCTCTTTCTGAGTTGACCCAATGACTGAGGAACGCGGTAAATTCCGATCTGAAAAGACGGCACTGATTACTGGAGTATCTGGCCAGGATGGGCGTTATCTCGCGGAACTACTGCTCGAAAAAGGCTATTCCGTCATCGGATTATCGCGACAAAGTCTTCTGCCAACGACACTAGGAATCGTTGATGACCGACTTGAGTTGGTCGCGTGCGATTTATCGGACGTACAAGGCCTGCAACATGTGATTCGGTCTCATCGACCGGACGAAATTTATAATTTGGGCGCCCAATCGCGCCCGGGGGAATCATGGCAGCGATCCCTGTATACCGGCGAAGTGACAGCGATGGGTGCCCATCGATTGTACGAGCTCGCGTTGCAGGAGTGTCCGAAGGCTCGCATCTATCAGGCCTCCTCGTCTGAGATGTTCGGTCGTCCCCTGACATTCCCCCAGGACGAAAGCACTCTTTTTAGTCCGGTCAATCCATATGCCGTTGCCAAGGTTTATGCCCATCAGATGGCGACGATCTATCGGCGAAATTTCAATCTTTTCATCGCTACGGGGATTCTCTTCAATCATGAGAGTCCGCGGCGAGGCATGAATTTCATAAGTCAAAAGATTGCTTATGGCGCGGCGTGCCTGAAATTGGGATTGACGAATTCACCCTTGCTCAGTGAGTTGGGGGAGCCAATCGTAAAGGAAAGAAAATTATGGTTGGGTGATTTGAATATCCAGCGCGATTGGGGTTTCGCCGGCGACTATGTGCACGCAATGTGGTTAATGCTTCAAGAAGATGTGCCGCAAGACTATGTGATCGGCACCGGAATATTGCATTCAATTCGCGACATGTGCGAAATTGCGTTTTCAAGCGTTGGCCTTGAGTGGGAAAGGTACGTTGAAACCGACGAGAGGCTTCTAAGACCAACGGAGACCGGTGCAACGGTCGCAAATCCATCAAAGGCGCGTCATCGCCTTGGTTGGATCCCCACGACCTCCTTTTCCGAGATGATGCACGCGATGGTTGCTCACCATCTCTACAAAATGGAGAAGAATTAGTACGCCAATCTCCAGCGTGCTGATTTGCCGCATTCTGCGCTTGATAAGTCAGTCTTAAACGGAATTTCCGACACGCCTTCTATTCTCAACGTTCAGTTTGCGGATTCAACTGAGGCGGCCATTATTGCTTACTTCAATGGCGCAAAAATACTTACGGCCACCGAAGTGCCGGCGGACGAGTTAATCCTGCGCACGTTGCCCGGCCCCGCTTCCTTCCTTAGTGGCGCCTTGTATGGCCAAGTGGCGGGCGAGATCGGTAGTCATCCGCTCGAGCTTGCGAATCTTTCCCTGCGTACTGAGCAGCAAGAAGGATATGCCAATGAGGGCCACGTAGGTAAACAAATCCACACCTCGCCCTATTTCGAAAAATTTTGCGAGGTCGACTGCGCCTTGTTGCCACCATACGAAGACAAGCGCCACGACAAAGCCGGCGAACGATAGGCGCTTTAGCCAAGTCGCTATAGTCTTATTAGCAACGACATAAACGCATAGCGCCATCAGAAGGAAGGAAAAGAAAATCTGAGATATCATTTTACAAATCTATCAAGTAGTAGTTCTAAGACGATGCGCATTGAGTTAGATGCCTTTTGCCCCTTCTCTAGGGAATAGGCGGTATAGCGAACCGTGTTCGGATATTCTTGGTAGCGAAGGCCGATCCGGCTGATTTCCTCAAGAATCTCGGACGCGTGGGCCATGCCATTGTGCGTAATCGTGAGTTTCTGTGTCGCGGTACGTGAGAATAGCCTCAGGCCATTATGCGCATCAGTCAGACGAAGGCCGGTAGTAATCTGAGTGAAAAGGATCGCCGCCTTCAGCAGGAGTCGCCTGCGAATCGGCATGTTGATTGCGCTTCCAAGGAAGCGACTGCCGAGAACCACATCTAGACCGCTTTGCGCGGCTAGATGGGCCATGCCCGCGATGTCATGGATGTCATGTTGTCCATCCGCATCGAACGTCGCGATATAGCAGGCGCCGCGCTGCCTGGCGAATGTGATGCCGGTTTGAAGGGCTGCCCCCTGGCCGAGGTTGATCGGATGCTGTAGCAGCCACGCCCGTGTCGTCAATACAGCTTGGGCGGTTTCATCGGACGACCCGTCGTCTACGACGACAACGTTTTCATAGTGCTGGCAGACGACGCTTGCGACATCGGCCACCACAGACGCTTCGTTGTAGGCTGGGATCACAACCCAAATATCGTTGTCATTTTTCATAGAGATGTTAGCGCGACGCCGCCCATGATTACGAGTGCCCCAAACATTTGCATGGGACGGAGATGGTCCCCAAAGACCAGGCGGGACGCTATCGGGACAAGCACGAATGCCAATGCCATGAATGGATACGCCACCGATAAAGGCGCGAACCTAAGTACGTAGATCCATAGAACTGTTGCGACGAAGTATACTGCACCCGCGATCCAAATCCAGGGACTGAGTACCCACGCTTCAATCAAGCCGTGTTTAGTTGATCCGAACAAGGCCGCCTGCTTGAATAGGATCTGGCCGGCTGAGATGCCCAGAACGCAGATGAGTAGTGATGTAACGATGGCAGGCTTCATGGTAATTGAGCGATCGATTGTCCGGCGGGCTCCTGTCCTCCATTGGCGAGGAGGAAGATTAGGATGCCGCTAAAAGTATCCTTGGATTTAAATGCCAGCTACGTCAATGCTCTTTACTGTGAGACCGTAGCGCGCCCTGCGAGAAGCCTAGCGGAGGACACGCAAAAGGCCGCCGGAGGTAGCCCGCAGAGTTCCCAAGAGCAGTGGCGAGTGAGGCGGTTTATTATAGCTAGCCCGGGCGGTTTGGCCTACGGCTCCGCAAGTTAAATTTCCCTGAGCACGGAAAACCTAGTCAAGGGCTCGAGGGAGATTTCGATGCCGCGCCACATTTTGTACCATCTAAGGTTGCTTTTATGATGCAACTTGGCTGATCTCCGTCGTTTTGCCGTAATATGTGTGGCCGGGTTGATGACAGCCCCGTGCTAAATTATGGCATTGCTAGGGGCTTCAGACGCGAGGCATTCGGTTCTGAATGCTTTTTCTGCCGCCCCGAATGAATTAGGTCTCTAAAAATTAGGCTATTTCCATAGAAGCCTGACTTCGGTCGAATGAAATTTTAGGCATCAATCCGACATATATTTCTGAAGAAGCATGACAAAAAAAATATCGCCTTATGATCTCCAAACCGGTTGCGCGGTTACCGCAATTGTTGTTTTGTTCATCGTCCTTCACTTTAAGGTGGCGGGCCTGCACCCAGTTGTCTTCGGAGATGAATATATCTATAGCACAGCATCTAGGCTGTTGCCGTTTTCCAAGTCAACAATACCTGGGTATTTGTTTCTCGCGATTTATCGAATAACAAATACTTGCGGAAACGAGTTTTTAAGTTGTGCGCGCATTTTGAATATAATGTTTTTTCTAGCTTCCGCCCCGTTTATATATCTGGTGGCCAAGCGATTGTGCGGACGAGGGCTCGCATTTTATGTTGCTGCAATATCGTTGCTTGGGCCAATCAATAGCTATACGGCATATTTCATGCCGGAGTCTCTTTATTTTCTTTCTTTTTGGATCGTAACCTGGTTTTCCTTGCGGCTATCGGGGTCATCGGGGCGCATCATCTGGGTAGAAGTCGGGGTTCTTTGGGGACTTTCTTCGTTAGTTAAGCCACACGCTCTTTTTCTGCTTCCGGCATTAATTTTATACGCATTCTATATTCAGACAGGGCCGTCGAGGATACGGGAATGGGCATTGAAAATCTTCCTGATGGTGATCGCTACGTTCGCCGTCAAGTTTTCCATTGGCTATTATTTCGCGGGAAAATCTGGATTATCCATCTTCGGAACGGCTTATACGGCTATCGCCTCATCCGCAACGTCTTATTTATCACATAGCATTAGCATCCTCCCGCTTGCCTTAAAAAGCCTTGAGGGACACGCACTCGCGCTAGCGTTAATGTACGCAGTTCCTCTGCTAGTGATGAGTGGCTTTTTTTCGAATCGCGCTCGCTCCGCACTTGAAAGGACCGAAAGTGCAAAAATGATGATTTACTCTTTTTTTGTTATCGGAAGCTTGGTTTGCGTCGCGGCAATATTCACCGCATCGGTAGCTGGATCCACTCCTGAGGAGACAATTACCCGCCTGCATATGAGGTATTATAATTTTTCTTTTCCTCTTTTTCTGATAGTCGCAGCATCTCAACTGGCCTCAGATAGCTTTACGTGGACGACGCGACACCGAACTCTACTGGCGGCGACTGTTGTACTTGTCATTCTGTTCATTGTGATGTCGAGATTTGAGCAATTTACGCCAAAACTCGTAGACAGTCCCGAGCTACGTGGCGCGACTTCTGTGCCGTTTAAATTTTATTTTCTAAACGGCTTAGCCCTGATCTCTGTCTTATTCTGGGCCTATTCGCCAACGGGCGGCATCCGGATCTTTCTTTTTGCTTTTATGCCGCTGATGACAGCGTGGTCCAGCGCCAATATCAATCAAGAACTTGGGTACCACTCTGCCAGCGACTCATATGACAACGCAGGAATTTTTGCCAAAAATTACTTGGCCGATGCGGATTTAGCGAGATTGGTGGTCGTCGGAGCCGATTCTGGTGGTGTGTATCGATCCCTATTTTATGTGAGCAATGCCAGCGCTTTGCCGCTGATACTGCCTGAAGGACGGCAGTACGATTTTTTGAGGGATTCCCCTGGAGCAAAATGGGTGTTGTTGATTGGTGATCGCAAGATTCCAGATAATAATTTCTTCAGTATTAATTTGAGCGGATTCTCCCTGTTTTGCGTGGCGTGTTCAAATTCGATTGATTTTAGAGAAAATTCGTGGCCGGGCGTGATTGCTAGCGTCACCGGCCTATCGACCCCGGAGGCGTGGGGAACGTGGTCCAACGGACCGGTCGTCAAATTTAGATTCTCAAAGCCGCTCCCGGAGAGCTTCAGGCTGCGTATCACGGCACAGGCCTTTGGGAAAAATATAGGCAGCAAATTCGCGGCCCGCGCTGGATCAGTTGAGGTTCCATTTGCATTGGGCCCAACCCCAGAGGAGCGAATATTATTTTTTAACCAGGTCGGCTCCGTTGACTCAATCTACGTTAACATCCCCTTCGCCAGTTCTCCGAAAGATTTAAGGCTCGGCAATGACACTCGAAAGCTCGGTATTGGCTTTATAAAAATGGAAGTGATTCAGGCCACTCAAGATATTCCTAAGACAGCGGCGGGAGGCTGATTGTTTTCCCGCGTTAAACTGTATTAAGCGGGCGCAAATGCCACACGGCGCGCGTAGGTACGGGAAGAATTTGATCGAGATTCCCGACCCTTTACGGCCAACGAAACTTGCTTTAAGCCGCTGCCTAGCAAAAACCTAGGCCTTTAGGGGGACGCTGGGCAAAGGTCGATCTTGGACTAAGCAACTCGCCGATCCGGTTGATGAGATGATCAGCGCTGTCAACAGGCACGCAATTGTTGGGTGCTTGCTGACACGTAGTGGCAAGCCACGCGTAATCCAGGTGCCAGGACGGCCAGGAATTGAGGTCGCCCGTGGCACCGGCTTCGACGGCGGGCGCGGTGAACTGCACGATGCGGCGACCTTTCTGTAGCCAGAGACCATCGCAACCTTTGTCGTGGACTGATCCGCCGATGTTGGCTTCGGCTTCTTACGTCTGAATAGGAGTCCCGGCGTCAGTACATGGACCATTCTCTGGATTGGGTTTGCCACCATCAGGCTGCTCGGAAAGTTCGCCGGCTTGCACCACGAACCTCTCCTTAAGCATGCCCTCGATTACGCCAACCTCGCTCCGAGCGTCGGTGATATAGGTCTGGTATATCTGCATTGCATGCCAGCCGGCGGTGTTTGGGGTCGAGTAGCCATGCTTTACCGCGAATCGACGCAAAAGCTCAAGGTGCGAAAGGTGAAGAAATGTCCCTGGAAGAAGATGGGTCATTGGATAGTCGCTCTCTGTATGCTCGACCATCAAAACAGAAAGATCGGCTAGCAGAACGCAATTTTTGAGGTTAATCGGCTGCGCCATAACACTCTCCATGGTGTTCTTGCGACGGTTGCTGAGTCTGGCAAAATTCCAGCCAGAGTAATAAAGATACCTAAGTGTAAGCCTTTTGAAGGCTGGTGGATTCCCGCAGATATGCCGGGATGGAGAGGTGCGCCACTCGGGATGCCGTCGGGCAAGGAAAAGCCCCGACGCAAGCGTCGGCCGCGCGCGCGAGCGCGGTGACCACGAGATCCCGGCGGACTTCACCGTCGCAGAAGCCTCACTCGAGAGCGGGTGGGTCATTGATACTCGTGTTGTCGTTGAAATTATTTAACCGATGATGCGAACGCAGGACGCTGAAGGAAACCCGATCACTCCAGTCGAAATTCCATTGCTCAACGCTTCCATCCTGAGTTCATCGAGACTCTGGTCGATGCCGGCAGATCATTGCGTAGCTTATGAGACGGGCAGCGCATGGACGTTCTCACACCCTCCCCCGGATGCTCCCTGACGGGCTATGCGCCATCACGCCGCCCCAATCAATTTTGCCGACGGAATGGGATATGATCCGCATCGGCCCAAAACAACACTATCTAAAACTTGGAATCCATAGCGTATCGAAAAGACATCGACGGGCTGCGAGCGATCGCAGTGTTGTCCGTCCTCATGTACCACGCGTTCCCCGCGCTTCTGCCGGCCGGCTTCATCGGCGTCGACATTTTCTTTGTGATATCGGGCTACCTCATATCATCCATCATTTTCAAAGGTCTAGAAGCCGGAACGTTCACCTTTGCTGGTTTCTACGGTCGACGCGTAAAGAGAATCTTCCCCGCGCTGTTTCTCGTGCTCGCGTTCACCTATGCGGTGGGGTGGTTTTTCTCGCTACCAGACGACTTCAAGCGCCTTGGACAGCACATAGCTGGCGGCGCGGGGTTCGCCTCCAATTTCGTGCTACTGGGGGAGACCGGCTATTTCGACACCTCGGCCGACCTGAAACCTCTGCTGCACCTTTGGTCGCTTGGAATCGAAGAGCAGTTCTATATCTTCTGGCCATTGCTGGCGTATGGGGTGTATCGGACCAAGGGCCGGTTCTGGCTTCTCGCGGCGCTGATAGCCATCGCCTCATTTGGCTTCGACGTACACCTTACGCATAGCGATGCGGTCTCGGCCTTCTATTTGCCACATAGTCGAGCTTGGGAGTTGCTGGTAGGCGCGCTGCTGGCGTGCGTCATGATGCGTGCACGATCGTTCCCAACCACTCTGCGTGCCAATGCGTTGTCTGCGGCCGGGATTGCGCTGCTGATCATCGCCGAATTTCGTATCAACGGATCAAGTCGATTCCCCGGATGGTGGGCGCTTCTGCCGACTGTTGGCGCCGCGCTACTGATCTCGGCCGGCCCGACCGCCTGGCTGAACAGGGTGGTGCTGTCGAACCGCATAGCGGTATTGGTCGGGTTGATCAGCTTTCCGCTTTACCTGTGGCACTGGCCGCTGCTTGTCTTCGCGCGCATCGGCTATGCGGGCACCCCGCCTTCCGTTGCGCGGGTGGGAGTCGTTCTCGTCAGCCTACTTCTATCATGGCTGACCTACAGAATTGTCGAGATGCCCATTCGTCGAAGGGGCCTCGTCGGCCTCAAGGTCGCGTCACTGTGTACGTTGACCCTGGCGATTGGCTATGCCGGCATCAATACCTACCATCGGGATGGCTTGGAGTTTCGTACTGTCGCGCGTGCCAACAGGGACCTGACTACAGCGCTCAACTACAATTACTGGACGTCTGCAAACTGCACCCGCCGCTACGCTGTGGAACCGTGCATGATGAACAGCGACCACCCCGAGGTCATGTTGCTAGGCGACAGTCATGTGAACCACTTTTATCCCGGTCTTGCAGCGAACCCGGTGAGCCCAAAGATCATCAACGTGAACACATGCCTACCGCTCGACGGGGTAAAGCTATCGGTTGCAAAGAATCAGGCAGCGTATGCCTGCACGAATAGAGACAATTTCTCTTTCAACAGGCGGGTACTTGAAGACTACCCGTCGATAAAGGTAATTGTGATATCGGGGTGGTGGAAAGAGAATCTCGACGGCGGCAACCCCACACAGGCTTTCAAAGACACGTGGGGCGAGATTGATTTCACATCGAAGATTCCTAGCGATGCGGGCCTTGACAGAACGGAGCTAATCTTCAGGGGCCTGTCGCGAACCATCAGCTACCTTGAGGCTCGGCATTTGAAGGTAGTGTTCGTACCCGATACTCCGTACATCGAAGATGACATGCGGACCTACTGCGCCATCGGCAATCCGTTGCGCGCGTACTCCGACTGTTCTATGTCACGGTCTAAATTCGAGGCAGGTTTAGGCAGTGAGAATGCTATGGTGAACCGCCTGAAGCAAGCGCACCCCGATTTGATCGTGTTCGACGCGCGCCAGTATTTTTGCGACTCAGATAGGTGCTATCTCTCAAGGAATCACCATTTCCTATATCGAAACGAAAACCACCTGAGCGTCTATGGAAGCGCTCTGGTTGCGCAACACTTGGCCCCTCTCTTGGCAACACTCGTGAGTTCCGGGCCAGTGAAGGCCGTATCGGCCTCGCTGACCCGGCAATGACGGTCAGAACCGGTAGCCGAGCGTCAAGACTTTGACGCTTGGCCAGATTTGCGGCGCTGGGTCGTGGTAACGCGCGGGGGTTCAACCTCGGCATCAAGGCAGATGCGTCCTGGTCCGGACCATTCACCACGACCGCGCGCTTCCGTGCGTACATGCACATGATATCAATCGAGTGGCCCGTCACTCACACCGGGTATCAATCACATATTGCAAGGGTAAGCTCCTCCCGAATAAACACCGATGTCATCTGAAACCGCGTCGAATCAACTAGTTGCCGTACGTCTTGAAAACACTCCCTTACATACGAAACGATCCTCGCGATCACGAAGTCAGATCTAATCATTCGTCTTGGATCCTAGTACCGTACGTTCTTCATCTTGTATAGCCAAAAAAGCTAAGATCATCTTTAAACGCTTCTGTTAAAGCATCCTGCGTATTCTGTCGGAGTTTCCGACGATGATCACCCGGTATCACTTGCCGTTTGTGTTGCAGTGGGTCCTCAACTACGTTAAAGCCGGTGCTAGCGCAAAACGTGTCAAGGATATCCTTGTCAACTGTGATATCGACACTTCCCGCTAGTCTCTCCAACCAATTCGGAAAATCGGTGACCATATCCTCGTATCGCGAAAGTACGGCGTCGGGTCGCGCTTCGGCGCCGCGCCGCATTATTCCCAGTGCGTCGTAGCCCCGCCTGAGTCCTTCAAAGCAAAAATCGTCGATGCCCATTTGCTGGAACTGACGTCGATCCGCAAGAAATTGATCCCGAATGGGTCCCGGTCCAGGCTCCACGTGGCTATACGCCAGCGAATAGTAAAGTGAAACGACGCAGTCTCTTGGATCGCGGATATGAATGATGGGACGCACCGAGACGACAGAGGAAACCGGAACGGCACTTTCGGTCCGAAACGGACCAAAAAAGGTGTTGGGCTGACCCAGACGCGAAAGATGTCGCTGAATGTAAGAGACTTCATCGGTACCGGCTTCGAACGCTTCGGCAGCAATGTCTTCCGCGCGATAGTCACAGCGTTCGAAAAGGCGCCTTAGAACCGATCCCACATAAGTGCTTGCCGCCTTATGCATGGTCAATAGGGCAATGCTCTTTCTTCCGGTGTGGTCAACATTTCCGTTCTCGGAAGAAGAGGAGGCCGCGTTTCCGTGATGGACCATTTTGCGTACTGCCGGAACGTCGCTACTCCAACGGCCCACCTCGGCCAGCGCAATAGCTATTTCCGTGCGTCTAAAGTGTCAAGAATTTATATTCTACATATTTCTGTCACAAACCCCCGCACATTAATATCATTTGCGCACCGGGGCTTCTTAGGGCATCTCGTTATACAGAAGTGAAGGCGGGCATCGACTATGTGTAGTCGGAGCTTGAAGAAATCTGGTCACAAAGGGTTGTAAACCGGCGCGAACTCGCGTTTACTCTCGGAT
>NZ_CADIKM010000059.1 GCF_902859895.1 Pararobbsia alpina | reverse complement strand
CGACCGCTGGATCCATCTAATCGGAAAGGGCGCCAAGGCGGCGAAGGTGGCGCTACCGCCCCTGGGAGCGGAGGCGCTGTTCCAGTCCCTTGGCGAGCGCGGCCTGTCACGCGTGCCCGAGCAGTGGCGACGCGATACCCCTGTGGTCGCGAACCTGGACACGGATGGCGGCGGCATCAGCGGGGTTCGCCTGTGGAAAATCATGAAGCGGTTTTTTGGGCAGGCGGCCGACGTGATTGAAGTGGACCATCCGGCACTGGCAGAAAAGCTGCGCCGAGCGAGTCCACATTGGATGCGGCATACCCATGCTACGCATGCGCTTGCGCATGGTGCCGAACTGACTACCGTGCGGGACAACCTGCGGCACGCCTCGATCTCGACGACCTCCATTTACCTGCATAGCGATGACCTCACGCGTGCCCAGCAGATGGCAGGGGCATTTGCCACTGGCAGGCAAGTCAAGTAAGGCCGGTCTGTTTGATCCTCGGGCTACATTGGGCAGATCTTCAGGCACGAAAGGCAGAGCGACGTTTCCTCTTCCCCACCACGCGCTCGCGGTTCGCATCAGCGTATTCGCGAATCATGTCGGTCAGTGCGCGCAGTCCCGCCGGCACATGACGCCGGCCCGGATAGTACAGGCATAGCCCGTCTAGCGGCGGCGTCCAGTCTTCAAGCACCCGCACAAGCGTGCCGGCCTCCAGATCCGCGTTGACGTTCCATTCGGTCAAGTACGCAAGCCCGAGGCCAGTGCGCGCCGCCGCCAGCATCAGACCCGGCTCGTCCAGCGTCAGTGCGCCGTCGCCGTCGACGCGTACCGTCTCGCCGCGCCGTTCGAATTCCCACTGATAGATTGACCCGCTTGGCATCCGGCTGCGGATGCACCGGTGCGCGCTGAGGTCCACGGGCGCGCGCGGCGGCTTGTGCTGCGAAAAATACGCGGGGCTGCCAACGACGGCGAACCGCTGCCTGTCGCCAAAAGGCACCGCGATCATGTCCTGCGGCACGCTTTCCATCAGGCGGATGCCCGCGTCGAACCCTTCGACCACGATATCGATCAGCCGCCCTTCGGTGACGATGTCGAGCTTCATCTCGGGATAGTGCTGCAGGAATGCGATGAAAACCGGCATCACCTGATTCGCCGCGCCCACCGACGCATTGATGCGCAAAGTGCCCGACGGCGTGTCGCGGAAGCTGCCGGCCTGCTCGAGCGCGGCATGAATGGTCGACAGAGCGGGCGCGACGCTGCTCACAAATTGCGCTCCAGCTTCCGACAGCGACACGCTGCGGGTCGTTCGATTGAAGAGCCGCACACCGATGCGCGCTTCAAGCGCTGCGACCGCGTGACTAAGCGCGGACGTCGACACGCTCATTTCGTTTGCTGCCGCGCGGAAACTGCGATGGCGCGCGACGGCCAGAACGGCTTCCAGTTCGCTCAGGCCGGATGTCCTCATTGTCCTAAATCCTTCAACAAGTCATCCTAAATTGTACGGCTAGTCGGCGCAATCGCGACGATCTATCTTATGCCTTTGGCAACGTTTTTCCGGACCAACCATGCAGATCATCGACCAAATCTACATCGACGGCGCATTCGTCACGCCGCACGGCGAGGAGTTCTTCGACCTATTCAATCCGTCGACCGAGCGGGTAATCGGCCGCGTGCGCCTTGCCGACGCCGAGGACGCGCGCGACGCCATCGCCGCGGCGAAGCGGGCATTCCCGGCGTTCTCGCGCACGGACAAGCTCGAGCGCGTTGATATGCTGAGGCGCATGCATGCGGCTGTAGCCGCGAGAGCAAGCGAGCTTTTCGAAGCCATCGTTGAGGAATATGGCGCACCTGTGTCCCGCGGACGCTCGATGGCGCAGCACGCGAGCGACGTGCTGCTGGAAGCGGCGAAGGTGCTTGAGGACTACTCGTTCGTCCGTCGCGCCGGATCTGCCGAAGTGGTGATGCAGCCGCTCGGCGTCGCCGGACTGATTACGCCGTGGAACAGCGATGCGGGCTTTGTCTGTGGCAAGCTCGCGTCTGCGTTCGCCGCCGGCTGCACGGCCGTGGTCAAGCCAAGCGAGATGAGCGCCATCCAGACGCGAGTCGTCACAGAGGCGCTGCATGAAGCGGAGCTCCCACCGGGGGTGTTCAACATCGTCACGGGACGTGGCGAAACGGCAGGCGCGCAGATCAGTTCGCACCCCGACGTCGCCAAGCTATCGTTCACAGGATCAACGGCAGTCGGCAAGACGATTCTGCGCACTGTCGCGGAGACGCTTAAGCGCGTGACGCTGGAACTCGGCGGCAAGTCCCCCATGATCGTGCTCGACGACGCGAACTTCGACGAAGCCGTGCCGTTTGCGCTTCAGGCGGGCTTCATGAACAGCGGGCAAGCGTGCATTGCCGGCACGCGCATTCTGGTGCCACAGGCGCGGCTCTCAGAGTTCGAGGAGAGAATCGTGGACGCAGTCGCAGGTATTCAGGCCGGCGACCCGCGTGACCCTCGCACGAGTATCGGCCCGATGGTGAGCCAGAAACAGTGGGACCGCGTGCAGCGCTATATCCGCATCGGCATCGACGAAGGCGCGCGCCTGATCGCCGGTGGTGAGGGGCGTCCACACGGCGTCAATGCAGGCTGGTTCGTACGTCCTACCGTCTTCAGCCATGTGAAGAACGATATGACCATCGCTCGTGAAGAGATATTCGGTCCGGTGCTCTCGATCATCGCGTACCGCGATACAGAGGACGCGATCGCGATTGCCAACGATACGCCCTACGGCCTGCAAGCCTACGTATGCTCATCCGACGTCGGACGCGCAAGCGCAGTGGCGTCGCAAATCGAAGCGGGACGCGTGCTTGTCAACACGCTCGCGCACGAACCGGCTGCGCCCTTCGGCGGGTTCAAGCATTCGGGTATCGGCCGCGAGTACGGGACGTTCGGGCTTGAGGCGTTTCTCGAGCCGAAGGCGCTGCTTGGCGCCGTGTGATCGACGGAAGCGGGCAGGATCAGTGACACAACCCGGGGCGAGGTCGTCCCATTTCAACCTTTCCAGGTGCCCAGAAAATCAAGCAATAGGGTATTGACCCGTTCCGGCTGCTCTTCTTGCGGTAGATGCCCGCACTGTGCAATGGGCTCCGCGCGCAGATGAGTGGCCATTCCCTCCCAAACCGTCCTCATGTCGAACATTCCGCCAACCGTATAGAAGTCTTCGCCCCAGATTGCCATGGTCGGGCAAGCGATTTTAGTATCCGCGTCGACGAGATCCTGTTTGACATCCTCAGCATTCGCCCGATAGTCGGACATTGCTCCCCGCACGGCACCCGGACACTTGTAAGCCTTGACATAGGTGTCGAAGTCGGTCCCTTCGATCGCGTGCGGGTTGTAGCACCAGTCGGCGAAGAAATAATGAAGCCACTCCGCTTCCTTACCGTTGATCAAAGCCTCCGGCAGGTCCGGGACGAGATGAAACAGAAAGAACCAGTAAGCACGTGCAGTCTGCGCGTTCATGTTCTGCGCCACGACGCGGGTCGGCACGTTGTCCATCACGACCAGCCGGTCGAGGCGCTGCGGGTGATCTTTGGCGAATCGCGTGGCCACGCGAGCGCCTCTGTCATGACCGATCAAAGCAATCTTGTCGATACCGAGCTCGTCGAGCAGGGCGATCAGATCCTGCGCCATATTGCGCTTGTCATAGCCACTTGCGGGTTTGTCGGTTTCACCGTAACCACGAAGATCGGGTGCGATGACGCGAAATTTGTTCGCTAGAACCGGGATCTGAAAGCGCCACGCAAAGCTGGTTTCGGGAAAGCCATGAAGCAAAACGACGACAGGGCCGCTACCCGAATCAAGATAATGCTGGCGAATGCCGTTCGCCCGGAGCGTGTGATTGACGATGGGGTTTATGGTGGAGGTCATGTTCTCTCTCTCTCTCTGGCTGCTTGCCACTTCGGTTGTCGTTAGTGGCATTCATGCAGCCCTGAGTGCATTTGAAATTGAACTTCGATGGAACAATGGTAGCAAGCCGGGTTCGACACCGTTATTACATGTTTATGTTCAGCACTTCCCTGGACATGCCTCTGATTACATGAACATGCAATGTCTCGGCCGAACAGAACGCTATATCTTGCTTCTGTGGACGTTTGATCAAAGCGCCGCAATAGCTGGCCGAAAAGCTCGTATCGCCGCCTTCCGGTCTCGAGAGTTTCGAAGTTCATCGCCATTGGTTTGAACTATCGGGATCATGCTGAAGAAGCGCGCATGGAGATCCCACAGAGTCCGGTCAATCGCAGCACCGGGGATAATGATGCAAACTGATAAAACCTCCCAGCCTTGGCCCGTTACGCGGCTTGTCGTTAATGGAAAAACTGTCGACATCACCGGGCCTGCGGACATGCCGCTTCTCTGGGCCTTGCGCGATGTACTGGCGCTGACCGGCACAAAGTTCGGTTGCGGCATCGGCCAGTGCGGCGCCTGCACCGTACATCTAGACGGCAACCCGGTGCGCTCCTGCTTACTCCCGATCTCTGCCGTCAAGGGAGAGATCACCACAATCGAGGCTGTCGGCGAGACCGCGGCCGGGAAGCGAGTCCAAGCCGCGTGGCTCTCGTTGGAAGTGGTCCAGTGCGGCTACTGCCAGTCAGGCCAGGTCATGTCGGCCGCAGCGCTGATTGCCCGCAATCCGCATCCGAACGACCAAGATATCGATGCCGCGATGTCCGGCAATCTGTGCCGGTGCTGCACCTATTCGCGTATCCGCGCGGCTATCAAGGCGGCATGATGCGAACCTACAGTGCAATCGGCGAAGACGCACTACCAGACAACGCGCGCCGACGTTTCCTGACCGCTGGTGCGCTCCTGGTTGGATTTGCGTTCGTGCGGCCGGTACGTGCGTTCGAGCGGGAGCCGGATCTTGCCGCCATCGGCGCGCTCGATGCAACGGCAACGGGGTTCGACGGATTCGTGCCCGACGGCTTCATCCGCGTCGGTGTCGACGGTCGTATTGTGCTCGTGGTGCCCAGCGTGGAGATGGGGCAGGGCATTGCCACCGGCGAGGCCATGATGATCGCCGAAGAGCTGGAAGTCGGGCTTGACCAGGTCGAAGTAGCACTAGCGCCCGCGGACCAGCACGCCTACACGCAGAGCATGCTGAAGGCACAGGCCACCGGCGGATCCACCTCCGTGCGCGCGTATTTCATACCGTTGCGCCAGGCCGGCGCGGCCGCTCGCACCATGCTGATCGGCGCGGCCGCCGAGCGCTGGCGAGTCCCGCCCGCCGAATGCGCTGTGGCGCGTGGCGTCATCACCCACCAGCGGACCGGTCGAACTCTGACCTATGGCGCGGTTGCCAGTGCCGCGCGGCGCCAGCCGGTGCCTCGCGAGGTATCGTTGAAGCCGGTGTCGCAGTTCAAGCTCATCGGCAGGGCGGCGAAGCGCGTGGACACGCCGGCCAAGGTCAATGGCACCGCCCGCTTCGGCATCGACGCGATGGTGGAAGGAATGCGCGTTGCGGCGATCGCAATGTGTCCCACGATCGGCGGGCGCCTGCGCTCGCTCGATGAGCGCGCCTCGCGTGTCCTGCCCGGCGTGGTCGACATCCTTCGTATCGACGATGCCGTCGCGGTGGTCGCAGAGCACTACTGGACCGCCAAACGAGGGCTCGACCTGCTGAGGATCGAGTGGGACGAGGGTCCGCACGCCACCCTCACGTCGGCAACACTGGCCGAATCGCTCCGATCCGCGCAGGGAACGCCGATCAACGGCAGCCTTACCGGCGATCCCGATCACGTGATCCAGGAAGCAGGCAAACAGCGCATCGAGACGAGCTACGATCTTCCGTATCTCGCCCATGCGGCGCTGGAACCCATCAACACCACGATCCACGTGCGCCCCGATGGCTGCGACATCTGGGTGGGTACTCAGGTGCCGGAGATCGCGCGGATCGTCGCCGCGGAGATCATCGGCCTGCCGCCCGACAAGGTCATCGTACGCAATCATCTGATCGGCGGCGGGTTCGGCCGGCGGCTCGCCGTGGACACCATCCAGCAAGCCGCCCGCTTCGGTAAGCAGGTCGGCTATCCGCTCAAGATCATATGGACACGCGAGCAGGACATCCAGCACGATCGGTTCCGGCCCGCTTATCTCGACACCATTGCAGCCGCGCTTGGCAAGGACGGCCTGCCAATGGCGTGGACCCATCGGACCCGGTGCTCCACTGTGCGCAGCTACTACGATCGCAAGCCATGGCCGCAAGGGCAGCTCGACCACGATGCGGTGGCAGGTGCGGCGGACCTGCCCTATGCCATTCCCGCGCTACGTTCCGAGTGGGTGCGACAAGACGGTCCAGTCGCCCTCAACTGGTGGCGCGGCGTCGGTGAGACGCATAACGTGTTCGTGGTGGAAAGTTTCCTGGACGAACTTGCGCACGCAGCCGGACAGGATCCGGTCGCCTATCGCAGGGCTCTCCTTGGCAAGAACCCGCGCTCGCTCGCCGTACTGAACAAAGCGGCGCAAGCATCCGGATGGGGCAAGCCGCTGCCGCCACGCTGCGCGCGCGGCATCTCGCTGCATGAGAGCTTCGGCACACATGCCGCACTGGTGATGGAAGTGGAGGTCGATCCACAAGGGGAGATTCACCTGCGGCGCGCCACCGCCGCCGTCGACTGCGGCATCGCAGTGAACCCCGATTCCGTGATCGCGCAGATCGAGGGCGGCGTGCTGTTCGGCCTTTCGGCCGCGCTTTACAACGGCATCACCTTCGAGAATGGGCGGGTTCAGCAAAGCAACTTCCACGATTACCGGCAGATTCGCATGAATGAGGTGCCACCGTTCGAAGTCTCCGTTATGCCAAGCGAAGAGAAGCCGGGCGGACTGGGCGAAGTCGGCACGGTGTCTGCGGCGCCCGCCTTGGCCAATGCCATCTTTGCGGCCACGGGAGTGCGGCTTCGCGCCCTGCCGATCGACCGGCGAGCGCTTGGCGCGAAAGGTAAGCAGTTATGACCCGACCCAATCATATTGGCTATGGTCTCGCGACACTCGCGTGCATCGTCCTGATTGGCGCGGTGCTGTTCTTTTTCTTGCCGCATGGACTCGATCCGGTCTCACCCAGCACCGAGCAACGAACCGGCGATGCCCTTATCGCGCGCGGCAAGTACCTGACCATGGCGGCCGACTGCGCGGCCTGCCACACCACCGAGGGCGGCAAGCCTTTCGCCGGCGGCCTGGCGTTCAAACTGCCATTCGGCACGATCTACTCACCGAACATCACCCCCGATCGCGAGAACGGGATCGGTGCATGGAGCGATGCCGAATTCGCGCGGGCGATGCGCTCGGGCGTGGGGCGACACGGCGAGGATCTCTATCCCGCCTTTCCCTATACGTCTTACGCCTTGCTGTCCAGCGACGATGTCCTCGCGATTCGTGCCTACCTGGCGACGCTCGCGCCGGTTGCCACGCCGGCACCCGCCAACGCGCTCGCCTTTCCGTTCAACCAGCGTCCCATTATGCGCGGATGGAAGCTGCTGTTCCTCGACAGCAAACCGTTCGAACCCGACCCAGCGCGCGGCGTTGCGTGGAACCGCGGCGCCTATCTCGTGAATGGACTGGCGCATTGCAGCGAATGCCACACGCCGCGCAACCTGATGTTCGCCCGGAAACTGGACGAAGCGCTATCGGGCGGCGTGGTCGATGGTTGGAAGGCCTGGAACATCACGCCCGACAATGAGACCGGGATCGGCCAGTGGACCGACGCCCAGCTCGTGTCTTATCTTTCCACCGGCTATGCCCCCGGTCACGGCGCGGCGTCGGGAAGCATGCGCCAGGCCATCGATCTGAGCCTGAGCCTGCTTCCGGCAACGGACATCGAGGCCATCGTCACCTATCTGCGCACGGTAACGCCGCGCCGTGCCGATGCTACTGCGGCCGCGATGCCGGTCGGCGCGGCCGTGAAGGCATCGACTGCGTGGTCGCCGGGCGGCGAAGGAAGCGCCGGCACTGGCCGCCGCATCTTCGAGGGCGCATGCGCGAGTTGCCATGGCTGGAACGGGAACGGCCAGCAGACCGCGCGTGCGGGCCTGGCCGGTTCGCACGCCGTCAACGATCCGCAAGGGGCCAACCTGATCCGGGTGATCCTCGAGGGCACCAGCGCTCCGGATCATGCCCCGGCGACCGCCATGCCGTCGTTTGGCGCGGCCTACACCGATGCCGAAATCGCTGCGGTCGCCAACTATGCCATCGCCCATTTTGGCGGCAAGCAGGGGCAGGTCACGGCAAAGGACGTCGCGGACGCCCGGCCATGAGTATGTCCACGAGCGCTATGCACTTTCGCATGCGCTCGATGTTGTACGGGATGGCTGCGATGGCCGATTGGAGGCGCTCGAACAGGAGCTAGCGTCGAACGGGTACCCCGCTCGAACCTCAGCACCGCTAGCGATAGCTTGAGAAAATTTCTGTCGGAGACGTGTCGCGCCCGACAAGCTGCGCGCTTAAAGAGAAAGGACTATCGTGCAGCCTGGCTCAAGTCAGGCCGCGCGACGAAAGTCGAGGCCGCGTGTACTGGGTGGACCGGTCTCAACAGGCGATAGCCGCGCCCAGGCACGCATACGAGCAACTTATGATGCTCGCCCATCACTTTGCGAATCCCGCAGATCTGCACGCGAAGGTTGTTATCCGCGACTATGGTGGTCGGCCACACCCGGTCCATAAGCTCGTCCTTTGTCACTAACGCGCCGTTTGCTTCGATAAGGATGAGCAATACATCCATCGCTGTGTAACCGAGTTCGACAGGGGCGCCGTCGACGAATATCTTTCGTCGGTCGGGGAGTACAGTCAGATTCTCAATGCGAATCATTGCGCTAAATGTTCATTTGGCTGAGACCGCGTATTTGGACTGCAATCCGCCCACACAAGCGACTCCGATAGTCGCGTTAAAGTCGTCGAGCCGTGGTCGCTCCCGTGTTCTACCTGGTTTCGATGGTAGCTGGCCGGATGTCTGACCGCTATTACATGAAACTGGAGTCAATTTTGTGTTCGTCGACGACTTATGGCTGAACCGAGGACGAGCGGCAGCCCTTATTGGTGGGCCGTCCGGACACAGTGATCTGATTGTGGCGAAGCAACGGCACCGCGATGAATCAAAGGTATCAGTACGCGGGTCCGTACCTTTTATTTGCATTTAATAACGTTTAACGACTTTGAAGTAGGTTCGCTTGCAGGGTAGCAACTATGATCGACTGTAAGTTCTACGAAACGAAAGCGCAACGCGTCCTTACGCCATGATTGTTCGGAACATCGAGGGCGCGTCTGCTTTCCCGTTCGCAGAGACCAAAAATTTTGCTCCGAGGAAACTGACCGTGAAAATGCCACCGCTTGATCAGTCGACGATCGAACGTCGCGCAACGATTGCTGAAGACTTGCGCCGCATCGTCGGGAAAGAATCGGTGCTGGACAGCGAAAGCGAACGCCGACCGTACGAATCCGATGGACTTGCGGCTTATCGGGCGCTGCCCTTGCTGGTTGTATTGCCGCAGACCACGGCTCAGATCGCATCAATCCTCGGGTATTGCCATACGAATCGCATAAAGGTTGTGCCGCGCGGTTCCGGTACATCGCTTTCCGGAGGCGCACTACCGCTCGAGGATGCCATCCTGCTCGGCACAGCGCGCATGAGCCGCATTCTCGAAGTTGACGCGCACAATCGCATCGCCCGTGTTCAACCTGGCGTGCCGAACATCAAGGTCACGGAAGCGGTCAAGTCGCTTGGCCTGTGTTACATGCCGGATCCGTCGAGTCAGGCGATAGCTACAGTAGGCGGTAACGTCGCCGAGAATTCGGGCGGCGTTCATTGCCTGAAGTACGGCGTCACGTCGAATCATGTCTGCGGCCTTGAAGCCGTGCTCATCACGGGAGAGATTATTCGCATCGGCGGTGCGTTCATGGGCGCGGCCGATGGGGAATTCGATCTGGCCAGTGTGTTGATTGGCTCGGAAGGATTGCTCGCAGTCGTCACCGAGATTTCGGTTCGGCTCACACCAGAGCCGCCCGTCGCGCGCGTCATTTCGCTAGGTTTTCGCAGTGTCGAAGATGCGAGCCGATGTGTCGGCGGCCTTATTGCGAGCGGGATTGTTCCGGCGGGGCTTGAATTCATGGACCGCCGCGTCATCGATGCTGTCGCGTCGATGCTGGGAGAACTTCATCCACCTGAGGTGCAGGCCATCCTGCTGTGCGAACTCGATGGTATTGAGATCGAAGTGGATACGCTTATCGAGCGTGTCGGAGAGATGACGAAGCAATTTTCCCCAGCTGAAGTACGCATCAGCAAGAGTGATGCCGAGCGGGAACTTTTGTGGCGCGGCCGCAAAGTTGCGTTCGGCGCGATGGGAAAGATCGCGCGCGATGTGTATGTCACGGACGGCACCATTCCGCGCGCCCAGCTTCCAGAAATTCTTCGCCGCGTCGACAGTCTGTCGAAGAACTATGGCTTGGAATACGCGAACTGCTTTCACGCAGGCGATGGCAATCTTCACCCCATGGTGCTGTTCGACTCGGCAAAGCCCGGCGATCTGGAAAAAGCCGAGGCGTTCGGCGCAGACATCCTACGGGCTTGCGTGGATCTTGGCGGCGTGTTGAGCGGCGAGCATGGCGTGGGAATCGAAAAACGCGATCTGATGACTTACCAGTTTCGCGCCATCGATCTGTCGCAGCAGCAATACCTGAAATGCGCGTTCGATCCGCAAGAAATGCTCAATCCCGGCAAGGTGTTTCCGACGCATTGCGGCTGTGTCCGGACAGGGCGTCTGCCGACGGGCAATGGCGATCCGCGCTTCGCCGGCGTGCCGAGGTTCTGAGATCACGTCATGAATACCATTGCTTCAGAGCTCCCACTGCAGGGCGGCCATTTTCGCCCTACCAATGTCGCCGAAGTGGTCGACGTCATTATGGATGCGAACGCAGCAGCGCGATCGCTTGAGATCTTCGGTGGCGGTACCAAACGATCGTTCGGCGATCACGTCTTTGCCGATGCGTTGCTCGATATGTCGGGACTCGCGGGCATCGAGATGTACGAACCGGAAGAACTCGTGATCAAGGTCCGGGCCGGAACACCAATGTCCTTGTTGCGAAGCGCGCTGAGAAAGCACAACCAGCATTTCGCATTCGAGCCGCCGGACTACGCGGCGCTATTCGGGAATGTGGATGCAATCGATACCATCGGCGGCATCGTCGCCTGCAATCTTTCCGGGCCGCGACGGGTGCTCGCGGGTGCGGCCCGCGACTCGGTGCTCGGCATCGAAGGCGTGAATGGGCGTGGAGAAGCGTTCCATAGCGGCGGCCGCACCGTCAAGAATGTCACGGGCTTCGATATCCCGCGGCTGATGACAGGGTCTTTCGGGGTGTTGGCCGCGCTCACGTCGATCACGCTCAAGATCCATCCTGCGCCCCAATACGAATCCACGCTGGTGGTGAGCGAGCTTGACGACAGCGTTGCGCTCAGGACGATGAGCGATCTGTTGCAATTGCCGTTCGAGATCAGTGCTGCGGCGCATCTCGGCGGCGAGCGTTCGTCGGCATCGGTGACGGCAATCCGGATCGAAGGTTTTCGCGAGTCCGTGATGGCACGTGAGACCGAGATCGAAAAGCGCCTGCAAGCGTACACAGGGGTCAAGAAACTCGGGACGGACGAGAGCCGTCATTTCTGGGCGTCGCTCAAAGATCTGTCCGCATTTACCGTCGACGACGATGCCTGTATCTGGCGGTTGTCGCTGCCTTGCGACCAGGCCGCGTCCGTTGCGAAAAGTCTTGGCGGTCCGGCAATTTACGATTGGGGTGGGAGTCAGGTGTTCGTGCAGAGCCGTGCCGAAAGCATGCTGTCGCAGGCTGATGCCTTACGCAAGCGAATCGCCGAAGCAGGGGGAAGTGCAAGCCTGTTGCGCGCGACACTCGACGTGCGCCGCCAGGTCGGAACGTTTCAGCCGCGGCATGGGGCGTTACAGGAAGTCGGCGAGCGCTTGCGCCGCGCGTTCGATCCCAACGGCGTGCTCAATCCCGGCAAGCTCGCATCGCTCTCGCATGGGGAAGCCTGACATGAGAACGAACATTCCCGAAGCCGCGCTCGCCGATCGGGGCACGTTACTGGCGAACGACATCATCAGGACCTGCGTGCATTGCGGCATCTGTCTGTCGCACTGCCCGACTTACCAGATACGCCACGATGAAAACGACAGTCCACGCGGCAGGATCATCCTCATGCGGAACATGTTCGAAGAGGATCGCGCACCTGATGCGAAGACGGTCGAACATCTTGATCGCTGCCTGACCTGCCTCGCCTGCGAAGCGATCTGTCCTTCAGGCGTGCAGTACTCGAAGCTGATCGCCCACGGGCGCGAACGTATAGAGTCCACTTACCGTCGACCGTTCGTGCCAAGAGTCATTCGGCGCATGTTGACGGTTCTGATTCCGAACCCCCGACTGTTCACCATCGGGTTTCTGTTGGGACGCGCGGCGCGACCTCTGCGGGGACTCTTGAGGGGAACGCTGCGCGCGATGCTCGAAGTGGCGCCGAAGGACGCGAGAGTCGGTTCAAGCCCCGTCGATCGTCCTCAGATATTTCTGGCACTGAGCGAACGCCGCGCGCGCGTTTGCATGCTGAGCGGTTGCGTCCAGAAAGTGCTGGATCCGGCTATCAACGAGGCGACGATCCGGCTGCTACGACGTCACGGTGTCGAGGTCGTGATTGCACGAGGCATCGGCTGCTGCGGCGCCATAGCTGAACACATGGGCTTGCCGGAGCAGGCGCTTCCGTTCGTCAAAGCGAACATCGACGCATGGTTGTCTGAGGCAGACAAGCCCGGCGGCCTCGACGCAATCATCATCAACGCTTCGGGCTGCGGGACTTCTGTCAAGGCTTATGGACATGCGCTGCGTCTTGATCCCGCATGGAAAGACAAGGCTACGCGAGTCAGCAATCTGGCGAAGGACATCACCGAATTCATGTCGACACTCGGCATACAAATACCGCACACACCGCGGCGGCTGCGCGTCGCTTATCACGCCGCATGCTCGATGCAGCATGGACAGCGTATCGTGCATCAGCCGATAGATCTGCTCCGCGCGGCAGGATACGAGGTCGTCGAGCCTCCCGATAGCTTCATGTGCTGCGGATCCGCGGGCGTGTACAACATTCTGCAGTCGAGCCTTGCGAGCGAGCTGAAGCAGCGCAAGGTCGCAAACATCCAGTCAATGAATGCCGAGGTCGTTGCCAGCGGCAATATCGGTTGTATGACGCAGCTTGCCGACGCAGTCGGAATTCCCGTCGTCCATACCGTCGAATTGCTCGACTGGGCGACTGGAGGCCCCATGCCTGAAGCTTTGCGAAAGGCGCCGGTCGAGTAATGACGAGCGCGTCGAAAGGACGGCCGAAGCGTAAGCTCGCTTCACTCGGGATTCCCGCATGTGCGCCCGGCTATGTCATTGGAAATCTGCATAGGAGAGCACCATGCGCTTTGCCATGTTTGAAGTCGAAGGTCGTCGCGGGTTGGCTGCTGAACACGACGGGAGCTTCCATGGAATGTTTGCCGACAATGAGAGCTACCCAGGCGAGCTTGGGACGCTAATCGCAACAGGCGCCGATCTGTCCGCCGTTGCGAAGCTACTCGAGGGCGGACCCGCAGTCAATCTTGCCCATGCACGTTTATTGCCTCCGTTGTCACATCCTCGCAAGATTATCTGCGTGGGCCTCAACTATCGGGCTCATTCGAGCGAGGCGGGCTTTGAAGAGCAGACCTATCCAACCGTCTTTGCACGTTTTGCGACCAGTCTGATCGGGCACGGCGATCCCATCCAAATGCCGGTACGGTCGTCGCAACTGGATTACGAAGGGGAGTTGGTCGCGGTCATCGGCAAACCCGGGTACAACATCGGCAAAGAAGCGGCACTGGATCATGTGGCGGGCTATTCGATCTTCAACGACGCGACGCTCAGGGATTACCAGTTCCGAACACCGCAATGGACGATGGGCAAAAACTTCGACGGCACTGGGGCACTAGGGCCTTATTTCGTGCCGGCGAACGAGTTGGCGCCTGGCTGCCGTGGTTTGCGGATCCAGACGAGGCTCAATGGCAAAGTCATGCAGAACGCATCGATCTCCGACATGATATTTGACGTGCAAATGTTGGTGTCGCTGCTAAGCGAAGTCTTCACGCTTGAGGCCGGCGATCTGATTGTCACGGGGACGCCCGCTGGCGGGATGGCGCGCAAGCCGCAGTTGTGGATGCGGCCCGGCGACGTCTGTGAAGTCGAAATCGACAAGCTTGGCGTGCTGCGCAATACGGTCGCAGCGCCGCGCTAGTTTTCGATGCCCGGAACATCGACATTGCAGGCATCAAACGACGGCGGCGTCGCATTGCGAAAAGTCGAAGTTGCCATTCGGCGCCGCATAAAGGTAGAACAACAAAGTCAGTTCGTGGTGGCCGAGAGCGACGAATGCCCAAAGCTCTATCTTTGATTTTACATAAGGTAAATTAGCG
This sequence comes from Pararobbsia alpina, assembly GCF_902859895.1. Lineage (GTDB taxonomy): Bacteria > Pseudomonadota > Gammaproteobacteria > Burkholderiales > Burkholderiaceae > Pararobbsia > Pararobbsia alpina. The sequence continues at coordinate 5,778 of NZ_CADIKM010000059.1, read as the reverse complement.
TCGTTTTGAGTTGTAGGAGCAATATCTTAATGTCGGGTTCTAGCAAGATAGAAATGTCGTGTTTGGGTGCTGGTGGCAAGCTAGCCGCTTCCGATCGCAATCCGGGAGCTTGCCATGAGTCCAACCGAACTGGTGACACTGACCATGCGCGAACTCGATCGATTAAAGGTTATCCAGGCCGTCGTGGACGGCGGGCTCAAACCCGGGCGTGCAGCTGAGCGTTTGCAGCTGACGACCCGTCAAATTGAGCGTTTGGTGCTTCGATACAAGCAAGCTGGCGCGGCTGGGATCGGTTCTCGTGCGCGCGGTCGCCCGGGCAATCGGAAGCTCAACGAAGGGATTGCTTGCCGCGCACTGGAATTGATTCGTGAGCGCTACGCCGATTTTGGTCCGACCTTGGCCTGCGAGAAGCTGCGCGAGTGTCATGGACTGAGGCTGTCCAAGGAGACGCTCCGGCACCTGATGACCGAGGCCGGCTTCTGGATTCCGCGCCGGCAGCGCCCGCCGAAGATCTATCAGCCACGAGCCCGGCGGTCGTGTCTGGGCGAGCTGATCCAGATCGACGGCAGCGACCATCGCTGGTTCGAGCAACGGGCTCCGGCGTGCACGCTGCTGGTGTACGTCGACGACGCAACGAGCCGGCTGATGGCGCTGCACTTCACCGCGACCGAGTCGACCTTCAGCTACTTCGAAGCGACGCGTGCCTATCTGGAACAGCACGGCAAGCCGGTCGCGTTCTACAGCGACAAGTACAGCGTATTTCGCAAGACGAAGACGGACGAAACGGGAAGCAATGTGACGCACTTTGGCCGCGCGATGTACGAGTTGAACATTGACACGTTCTGCGCCAACAGCAGTTCGGCCAAGGGTCGCGTCGAGCGCGCGCACCTGACGCTGCAGGACCGGCTGGTGAAGGAGCTGCGGCTGCGCGGCATCCACTCGGTGGCCGACGCCAATGCCTACGCGCCCTCCTTCATGGCCGCTTACAACGCGCGCTTTGCGAAGCCGCCGAAGAGTGGATTCAACGCGCACCGACCGTTGCGTGCCGACGAGAGCCTCGATCTGCTGCTGACGTGGCGTGAGACGCGGCGCGTGACGAAGTCCCTGACGGTGCAGTACGACCGGGTGATGTACCTGCTGGACGATACGCCGGCCAACCGCAAGCTGATTCATCGCTATATCGACGTGTGGGAGTACCCGGACGGCTGCATCGAGATCCGGGCCGATGGCCGGGTGTTGCCGAGTCGGCCCTATGACCGGCTGGCCGAAATTGACCAGGGGGCCGTCGTTGAGCACAAGCGGCTCGGGCACGCGCTGCAGGTGGCGCAGGCCCTTCAGGCGCAGCGCGATAACCGCCGCATTGGGACAGCGCCCTCACGCACTCATCTTGGCGCGGCGGTTCGGACGCAGCAACGTCAGCACGGAACGAAGAAGCAACGCGAGTTCACGCAGGCCGATCTCGCTGGTGTGATTCTGGAGCAGTCGCAGCAGCGGCAAGTGCAGCAACCACGCAAACCTGGCCGTCGGTCTGCCAAAGCAGTCGAACCAGACGTCAGCGCCCTGCCGGCTCAGGCGCCCTCCTTCACCACTGCGTGAGCGGAACACCGATAACAGACGCCACAAACCCTTTAAAACCGGACATTTCAACTTAGCCGGAAAGCGGACATTTAAGAATGGCCTCGACATGAGTAGGAGCTTTATGCAAATGTCGTGTTCTGGCCATGTAGAAATGTCGTGTTTTGACCTCGGTATGCTTGCCGGTTCCCCGCGTGACTACAGCGCGAGGAACTAAACTTGGGATATTTCGGGAACTAAATCGATGTAAACGATGCACTGCACCTGTTTACCGCTTTTAGTTCCCAAAAAACGCCGGGTTACGGCCGGTTCCCCGCATGACGGTGCACATTTTTCATCGTTTTGGGCAAGCGCTGCATCTTTTCATTAAATTTAGTTCCCGTATTGGGAACTAAATTTGGGAAAATCGAGGGCGTCGCAGTGTTATCCCAAATTTAGTTCCTCGCCGCTTGCGTGACGCCCTGACTGGAACGTTGTCCGCTTTGCTCCTGGCAGCTTCGGCGTTCTCTACCATAGAGCACCCCGTTCGGTCACTGGTGGTCGTCCATATTTTTCACGACGCGCCTTGTTCGCCGAACACATCGCGCTCAGCGAATTCGACAATTGAATCTATGCTCTCGGCGTCGTCAAGAATTGACTCAGCGGGAGATTTACCGCCAAGTTCGTGCCGCTTGCGGCTCATGAACGAATGTATTAGCCAATCGTTCACATTCGCGAACAGAATCAGCACCCTGCAGAGCCTAGCGGGCGAGCATCCAACTGCCATTTTGGATAGCGAAATTCCCCTGTCTTTCCCGGCGGAAGCAAGGCGTACAGCTTGCCGTTTTGAGGCAGATCGTTGATCGTGCTCTCGCTGTGCCTGGTGTAACTGCGGGCGTCAGCGAGGGCTTGGTTGGCTGAGTTTCGATATTCCTCGGCAGCGAAACGTCGGCCACGCGCGCGCGCACTTGCCAGAGGATCCCCCAGTGCAGACAAGGGGGCCGGCGAGGAGGTGCCATAGTCGACATTCCCATTCATCTTTTTAGGCTCCCAACGCTAGCTTCGAAAATTTCAATGAGGGACCGTAGCCGAAGTGCGTAGCCACCGGTCCGAGTGCGGCGGGCACGGTAAGTAATTGGTGTACCTTTCGTTGATGCGATACGGACGTGACTGGAAATGCCGAGGCCGCACTTGCTGCGCCATTCGGTGGCAAGGAATACTCGCAGCCCCCCCCAGCCTGGTTTCGTTCTCGAACGATAGATTGCCGTGCCTGCTGAGCAGCATCGGGATTCTCTCGCACCTAAGGATGTGCCGAATAAGCGTGATGCAGTCATCGAAGCTGCGCGGCATATGCGTGGGGTATGAGGCCTGACGGCTGATTTTCAAAGAGCGCTAGGGGGCTAGTCCCTCTTTCTAGAAAAATTTGTTAAGATAGGTTATGTAAAATTGTAACTAAATATGATACATATGGAATCGATACCAGATCACGGACTGGAAGAAGCAACTGCAGGATCGGGTTGCCGATGCGTTCGAAACGGGTAACGTGTCGCCGGCAGCCCCCTAATTGACGTGAAGGTGCTGCACGCGAAGATCGGGCAGTTGACGTCGGAGAATGTTCTTTTTGAAGGCGCGCTCAGCAAGGCGGAACTGCTGGGCGTAGGGCGATGATCGATCGTGATCACGCCCTGCCGGTGGCACAGCAGACCCGGCTGGTAGGCATCAGCCGGTCGAGTGCTTATTGCCCATCGCGCGGGGAACTCTTCGCTCTGCCGGGACCCGTCGGATAGATATCGTCGATATGGCGAGCGAGTCGATCCTGGGAGCGCTGCGGCATACTGCGCAGAAAATAAAACCAGCCGGACGGTCTTTATGAAATCGACGCTTATGTTTCCGGCCTCTTTCGGAGTACCGGATACGGCATCGCTGTATGCGTCCTTCAATACCTCGGGAGGAACTGCTCAACAGGGCAAGCTCGTCCATGTCTTTTTCGTCCCTAGATTCACCAACCGCGCCGCGGCGAAATGCGCGCTTCCACAAAACCCCAGCGCGCACAGAGTGCCGCTATACAACAATCAAGTGCACTAACCACTGGACGCCTGTCGGAGACGTCGAATATTCTCGGCCACAACAATTGCGCGTCTTCCACGACGGTTGTTTAACGCGGTATTGATCCCGGCTCGCCTGTATCCACCAGAAACCCGATAGCGACTGCCGACGCGCCTCGGCCTTCCACCATAAACCACTCAACATCGCCCAGGGCCACCGCTATCCGGCCGTCGAGATCCGCCCCGCCGAACCTGTAATCCCTTAAGGGCGGTAGACCGGCCAAAGACGCTTTCAACGTCCCGATTGTCTTGTAACGGCGCCTACTCCAAAACGCGACCGCCTGATTATCAAGGAATCGATCCAGCCACGCCCGTGAAGCCTGTTCGTTCAGTGAAAACGGCCAGTGGACAGCGCCACCGAGGCATAAAATTCTTTCGACCTTCCGTCTGGCTGCTGCCGTTCCATCAAACTACTCATATCCTACGCAGAAGTCCGCGAGCAGTGAATGCACCCACTCCTCGTCAGGACCTCTTTGATGAAGGCTCGCAACGAGAGCGATGTTGCAGCCGCATTGCGACTGCAGCACGAGTCTGCGGCGCGCCGGATCAATGCTACGGCCCACCTTTATAAGGCCGTGCTCGTTCTGCATCACGTACAAATATTGATCCTGCGGGCGAAAGCCTTGGGTTTCCGAAGGCATGGCATTTCCCTTGTCCGCGTTACATCGTCGCAAGCAGAGGCGACATGCCCAGAACTGCCCCAGCGATGCTTGCCAAGCCGATCCACCGACCTTGCGCGCGAGCGACGCCAACCGTCGTTAAAATCCCCACGCCCACCAACCACGCAAGCAACGGCCATCCCATGTGAACGTCAAAGTACCTACCGACGCTTAGCGAAATGTGCGCATAAAGTCGCATAAACACCCACATGATCGCGAACATCAGCACTTCTGCTAACAACTTGCCTACGCGCAGATGCGACACAACGTTGGTTTCTTCATGACACTTCGGGCAAGGCTTAACGACTAGATTCTCGTTCGTCATTTCGCTGTTTTCCTTAGTCCGGCCTAGTCAATCATGCCGTGGTATCGCCCCACGTCGACAACAGCTTCCACAAATCGTTTTGCAGTAGCGCGATCCATGATCACCGTCTTTCCATCGACAGTCAGGTAGACACTGTGTTCTAGATAAAACGACGAACGGCCAAGTTCAAGGTCAAACGTCGCCTTGCCGCCTTGGTCTCGAATCGTTTCTTCAAAGTACATGGTTGTTGCCATCGATATCCTCGGCTCTTCGCAATAAGACGGGCGCCCGCGCGCCAATGTTTCCCTGTGCGCCGGCGAGGCCGGCTTTTCCGTTTGTTTCAGACGCTTCGCCGAAAAAACCTATTGGCGAAGCTCGATCACGGTGTCCGCATCTTTCTTCAGTTGCGGACGTTTGAGTTCTGGGTCGTTTGCGGTCAGACACATGAACTGCAACTCAATTCGCGGGTAGTTGCCTAGTACATACGGCGGTTGCGACTCGGAGGTATGCACAACCTGAAGATGTTGACCGTTGTTCATGCAATACCGGTTTGCTTCCTGAATCACCGTCGCTTTCAGATTCCCCATTCCAGAAAATCCCGTAGCGGCCTGTCGGGAGACCATGAAAGTATCCTGCCCCATCGGAACAATGCCCGAGTCAGAAGCGCATCCGGCCAAAGTAGTGACCGCTAAGGCGAACAGCATCATTCTTTTCATGTCGTCGTACTCTCCTTTTCCAGTACATGCCAACAGCTACGCCGATTAAAAATGTTTGTCATTTGCTAGACAATAAAATCAAAAGATTTACACAGCATACACAGGCCGACGCGAGTTTGTCGTCTTGCGATAATTCAGTGCGCCGTTTGGGAGCGCAACACAAAAGTGTTTGTCGTTTGCTACTTGACGCCGCCATCTGTCGTGCTGCACAAAGTGCCGACTTCCTCACGCTAGCCGCAAGCGTACCTAAGTGCGCCCAACGTCTCATTCCGACCCAAAACAGTCCTTCTGCGCCTCGCACGTTCAAGGGCCGCTTTGAAGGTCAACCCGCGTTCAGACCGTCGGTTCGGTCAACTGTTCGACGGTTGAAGCACAGCTACTTCATTTATGGCGCGATCTGAGCATGCGGCGCCGGAGCCGACCAATCCAGCTGCACGTAG
>NZ_CADIKM010000058.1 GCF_902859895.1 Pararobbsia alpina | reverse complement strand
CAACCGGTACTTGTTCTTCGATAGTGTTCACGTGTCCGCCTAATTGTTCGCGGACACGATACTCCCAAGCCGGATCACACTATTCAAGACGGGTTCGCCAGCCGCTTACGCTTCACGCCCTGAGTCAGTCCGTCAACACTGTTCGGATGGATACGTCGGTCCTACTCCATGAATGTTGTCCCCCCATCTGTTCATATGGGGGGACAACATTCATGGCAAAAGCGAGACTTGGTCCCGTTACTTCCGGATCGTCGAGAATTACCGCCGCGTGCTAAGCGACTCGGAGACGCTAGTAGAGCTCATGGAGCTACCTGCGCTAGGCATACGCGGCAATAGCCACATGCTGATCATGGACCGCGATAACCAAGTCATAGCGAAGCTAGTGCAGGATTGGCTGACGCGAATTTCGAATTGAATTGACAGTTTGCATTAACGGCCTTTTGTTTAAGGCGTTGGCTCCTGAAATCCCCTATCGAGGATGTACAGACATTCAATTAACGCGTCTGAGCGTCCAAGAAGGGTCCGATCTTGGAAGTTCGCCGTGGGACCGCGTCCGGCCATACGGACGTTCGACAAGACACCCCACAAACTCTGTTCAAACTCGCTGGGAGCGCAGGTCGAGTTGTCCCGATTTTTCCTTCACGAGTTCGATAAATGCACGCAATTTGGCCGGAGCATGTCTGCGGCCGGGATAGTACAGCGATATTCCCGGGTAGGATGGGCTCCAGTCGTCGAGCACCTGGACCAGACGCCCGGACGCAAGATCATTGGCCACGAGATCCTCGACGATCCAGACAAGACCGATTCCGTCCAGCGCAGCCCTGCGCATGAGATCCGCCTCGTCGAGTGTCAGCGAACCAGGCACATCGAGCTCCATTGCCTGTCCGTGACTTGCGAACTCCCAGTGGTAAATTGCGCCCGAAGGCTTCCGGGCTCTCACACAGTTGTGCTTCATTAGGTCGGCAGGCACCTTCGGACGTTCCCGCCCGTCGAAATACGCTGGGGATCCGACGATGACCGAACGCAAGGTCGGCGCGATCGGCACGGCAACCATGTCTGGGGGAAGCGCTTCGGCATTGCGGATGCCGGCGTCGAATCCCTCCGCCACGAGGTCGATCAGCCGCCCTTCCGTGACCAGTTCGACTTTCATGTCTGGATAGCGGCGCAGGTATTCGAAGACCAGCGGTTCCAGGATCATGCGCGCCCAGTTCAACGCCGCGTTGAGCCGGAGAACGCCCGACGGACGCTCGCGATGCTGGTCCACGTCCTCCATGGCCGAGCGGATCGTCGCGAGTGCCGGACCGATCTGGCCAAGGAACTGCTCGCCCGCCGCGGAGAGCGACACGCTGCGGGTCGTCCGGTCGAATAATCGCACGCCCAGACGCGCCTCCAGCGCCGCTACCGTCTGGCTGATGGCGGATGAAGACATGCCCAGCTCGCGCGCGGCGGCACGAAAGCCACCGCAGCGGCCTACGGCAAGCACCGCCTCCAGCTCGATCAAACCACTTCGGCTCATTGATTCACATCCACGGACAGGGTGATTAGCTTTGTCCGTCTATTTTAATCAATCGATTGCCCCTACAGTGGGACGGTCCACCAATACTAGGAGCGGAAATGCATCAGATCGATCGAATCTATATCAACGGCGCCTTCGCGACGCCGCACGGATCGGAGTGGGCGGACCTGCACAATCCATCTACGGAAGCGGTAATCGGCCGCGTTCGGCTCGGCGATGCCGAAGACGCTCGTGCAGCAATCTCCGCTGCAAAGCGCGCTTTCCCCGTGTGGTCGCGTACCAGCAAGGCGGATCGAATCGATCTGCTGCACCGCCTGCATAAGGCGGTTGCAGCAAGCGCTTCTGCGCAATTTGCGGCCCTGCAGGAAGAATACGGTGCACCGTTCGCTTTCGGCGATTGGCTGGCAAAGACAGCCGGGAACGCATTCCTTGAAGCCGCCAATACGCTGGAGAATTACGAATTCGAACGAAGCATCGGAAAGACGCAGGTCGTGATGCAGCCATTGGGTGTTGTCGCTGCCATCACCCCATGGAACGCCAATGCGTTTTTCCTATGCGGCAAGATGGCGACAGCGATCGCTGCTGGCTGCACGGTGGTGTTGAAACCTAGTGAGATGAGTGCACTTCAAACCCAGGTGCTAGTCGAGGCGTTGCATGAAGCCGGTGCCCCTCCCGGTCTTTTCAACATCGTAAATGGCCGGGGCGATGTGGTGGGCGCCGAGTTCAGCGTGCATCCAGACGTTGCCAAGCTCACTTTTACGGGATCGACTGCTGTCGGGCGTTCGATCATGTCGGCCGCTGCCCAAACCATGAAGCGCGTCACGCTCGAACTCGGCGGTAAGGGACCGCAGATCATTCTTGACGACGCCGACCTGGACGCTGCCATTCCCACCGCAGTTGCTTCCGGGTTGATGAATAGTGGGCAAGCCTGCATTGCCGGGACTCGTATATTGGTTCCTGAGAGCCGGAAGGCCGAAATTCTTTCACGGCTCAAGTCCGAAATCGCCAAAGTGAGAGTGGGCAATCCGAAAGATTCGTCGGTGACTGTGGGCCCAATGGTGAGCAAGAAACAGTGGGATCGGGTTCAGGGTTTTCTACGCAGCGGTCTTGACGAAGGCGCGGAATTACTGATCGGCGGCGAGGGTCGTCCCGATGGCATGGACGCGGGTTGGTTTGTCCGGCCATCAGTGTTTTCCAATGTGACCAATGAGATGCGTATCGCCCGGGAAGAGATTTTCGGTCCCGTGTTGAGCGTGATCTCTTACGAGTCGGAGGAGCAGGCCATTGAAATCGCAAACGATACGGCCTATGGACTGCAGGCATTTGTTCTTTCGAGTAACGTTGAACGCGCACGAGCCGTTGCAGCCCAGCTAGACTCAGGTCGAGTGCAGATTAATAACGCATACCCCGAAGCCAATGTTCCTTTTGGCGGGTTTAAACAGTCAGGCATCGGTCGCGAAAATGGCGTATTCGGCCTTGAGGCCCATCTGGAATCGAAAGCCATCGTCGCATGACCTGCCTGCCGAGCCGGCGCCCCCCCGCTACCGCCGCGCTACTCGCAGATAATCGGCCTGTTCGACGAGCGTGCGCGGATCGTCCCGAGCCGGCTCGGGACGTAATGCCGTCCAGTTCAATCAGCGATCCCCGCGGCACCGTAGAAGCTTTTCAGCTCCGCTACGAGAAAATCAATGAACGCCCTCATGCGCGGCGGAAGGTGCCGGCGTTCGGCATAGACGATGTACATGTCAGCGTCGTCACGCGCGTATTGCGGAAGGCACTCGATCAGACGGCCGGATGCGAGATCTGGGTGAATGTCCCATAGGGCCTTGATGCCAATGCCTTCGCCGGCGAGCGTCCATTGATAGACCACCTCACTGCTCGTTGTGAGAAGGCGACCACGCACCTGCACGTCCCGGACTTCGCCGTTCTCGCGGAACTTCCACCGGTCGAAGGTCTTGTGTCCGCGCATCAGCAGAATACACTCGTGCGCAAGCAAGTCGTCGGGCGTCGCACCTGCGGTCCCGCGCTCCAGTTGCTATGCTAGTCACCATCGACCAGCACGGGAGCGAGCTTGGCCAACCCGGATCTTCTCGATAGCGAGCAAAAGACCGCGCACATCGTCGCTGCGCAAGCGAGCCCGTGCGACGAGCTCATCATCCGCACGCAGCCCACCACGGTCGACCGCCCGTGCCGGCGCAAGCGTCTTGCGCTCGCCGCGACGATCCTCGGCTCGAGCATGGCGTTTATCGACGGCTCCGTCGTCAATGTCGCACTGCCCGCCATTCAGAGCGAGCTCCGCGCGAGCGTCGCGGCGATGCAGTGGATCGTCAACGCCTACCTGCTCTTTCTCGGGTCCCTCGTGCTGGTGGGCGGATCGATGGGCGACAAGCTCGGCCGCCGCACGGTGTTCATCGCGGGCATCGGGGTCTTCACGCTGGCGTCGGCCGCTTGCGGGCTCGCGCCGAACGCGGATTCTCTGATCGCCGCGCGCGCGGTGCAGGGCATTGGGGCTGCGCTCTTCGTCCCCACCAGTCTCGCGATCATCGGCGCCGTATTCGAAGGCGAAGCGCGCGGACGGGCAATCGGCACCTGGGCAGGCGTCGGCGCGATCACGTCGGCGGTGGGGCCGGTGGCGGGCGGCTCGCTCGTCGACGCGTTGTCGTGGCGCGCGATCTTCTTCCTCAACGTCCCGCTTGCAGTGGTGACGATTGCGCTCGCGATTTCGTCGGTGCCGAACAGCCAGAAGCTCGATGCGCCTCAACAGTTGGACTGGCCCGGCGCGCTGAGTGCGGCAGCGGGGCTCGCCGCCCTCACCTTTGGCCTGACCCAGGCGTCGGCGCGTGGCTTCGCGCATCCGCTCGTACTGTGCGCGATCGGCGCCGGCGTGCTCGTGCTGGCCGCATTCGTGATGATCGAAGCGAACAGCCGTCACCCCATGATGCCGCTCGACGTGTTCCGCTCGCGCGATTTCACCGGCGTCAACCTCGTCACGCTGCTGCTCTACTTCGGTCTGGGTGGCGTACTGTTCTTCCTGCCGTTCGCGTTGATCCGCGCTCATGGCTACACCGCAACCCAAGCGGGAGCGGCGCTGCTGCCGATGCCGGTCATCATCGGCTTGTTGTCGCGCTTCACCGGCGGCCTGACGAGCCGCTTCGGTTCGCGGGTCCTGTTGAGCGCTGGCCCGGGCGTTGCCGGAATCGGGTTCGTGATGCTCGCGCTGCCCTTCGTGCGCGGCAGCTATTGGGCCGGATACCTCCCTGCGCTCGCCGTGCTCGGGCTCGGCTTGACCATCACGGTCGCGCCACTCACGACGACCGTAATGGTCTCTGTGCCGGGCGACCGCGCAGGCGTCGCATCCGGCATCAACAATGCGGTTGCACGCGTGGCGAGCCTGCTGGCGATTGCGGTGCTCGGCATCGTGTTCGTGTGGTCGCACCACGCGGCGCTGTCGGCCCGGCTCGACGAACTGCACGTTCCTCAGGGCGCACGCCAGACCGGGCAGTGGCTGGAGCCGGACGCGCAAAACGGGGCGGCAGCCGGCGATGCCCATACGCCGCCCCAGACACCCGTGGCGCTGGCGGAAGCCGACGCTATCGCTGACGCGCTGCGCGCCGTCGCGTTGGTGTCCGCCGCGTGCGCGTTCGCAGGAGCGGGTCTCGCCATGGCGACCATCCAGCCCCGCCGAGCGACGCGCCATTAAGTTCAAGCGTTTTTTGGTAGTGCGAAAATATAGGTGCTTTACGGTGTCCTTTGCCTATTTTACGGCGATTTTTGATGCCTCCCGCTATTGTCTTTAAGCGTCTTGCTGCGGCATTCCGCTCGCATGATTGAAATTGGCAGGCGTTCCATCCCTCTTTCCGCGGACTACGTATCGACGGGAATTTTCAAGCCGTAAATCATTTTAGAATTTATTGATGTCACATTGGCAAAACGAATGCGGGCGACCGCTGTCTTCCGACTCATGGCTGGAAGCCCACCATCAAGCAAAACTACCCGAGCGAAAGAACTTCGTAAAACTTATTGCCGAGCGCGCACCGCGTCGCGTCGTCGATCTCGGCTGTGGTCCTGGTCTTTGGCTTGAGCTTTGCGCGGACGTACTCAGAAAGGACTGTGAAATATTTGGTTTTGATAGCGATGAGCGCGCCCTGGAAACAGCCCGTGATCGCGCACGCGATTGGGCACAGTCGAACAGGTTCGAGACGCTTGACGTCGAGGCAAAATCGAATGAGATGCCGGAGGCAGATGTTTTCTTGGCATTCAATGTTTTCCCGTATGTTTCCGACCCCATAAGTCTTCTGGAAAACATCAGGTCGAAACTGCGCCCGGGCGGCTGCTTGATCGTACGGCAGTACGACGGTGCCCTGTTACGCATGGGACCGATGAGCGACCAAGACCGCAAACTCATTGACAAGAGCCTAATGGATTCTGTTATAGGCAGCGGTCAATTCAAGCACTACGACTTGGATCGGGTCTTTCATACGATCGCTTCCTCATCCTATCCTTCAAAATCGATCGACTTCGAGGTGTATCAGCGCGTTGCACCGTATCCGCCGGAGTTTCGGAACTATTTCTTCAATACGATGCAATGGACTCGCAAGTACCTTAGCGACGAAGCGAAAGACAGACTGGACCGATGGCTAGAGGTCCGGGCGAAAGACGCACCAACGAGTCCCCCCTCTTATTTCATGGAAGTCGATCTGGTTGCTTGGCTATCGTGATTTGCCGTTGAGCATGCACAGCGCTGGCAGTAAGGGGTGCTGGCCGAAGGATCGGCGGCGTGACGATTATATGTAGCCGGTCAATGCAACGGCCGGTGAATGCACGTCGCACTGCGAAATGGCGAACGACGGATGCGCGCGTATTCGCCGGTAACAGATGGAGGTCGGAGATGATGTATCTGTACTCGAATGGGGCCGTGCTCGAGGCGCTGCGACGCGCACAGTTTCGACAGGTGCCGTGGCCGAAGCGCCCGCGCGTGTTCGAGTTTTTGCATCAGCAAGGCTTGATCGCGACGATGCGCCAACCGTCGTCGCCGGTGCCCGGCCCTCATGAACCCGTGGATATCGCCGTGCTGACGGCACGCGGTAAGGAGGAGATCCGTCGGCTCGAACTGCGAGAGCGGTCATCGCACTGGATCGACGAAAAGGCGCTTGTCTACGTGCTCGCTGTGCGGGCTGAAGCGGCCGCGGGCCCAAACTGTCTTGATCGTTGACAGAGTCATGATCTATAAAAAGAAGAAAGCAGCGTGTCCGTGCCCAACGACACCGCTGCGTGCGTCGAAGTGGAGTCTGGCCGCCGCGCCACACTTGAAAAATAGACCTTCCCAATGGTCTTCAAGGCCGCGTTGGTGAGACCAGGCCGGTGCCTGGCGGTAAGACTGAGCGAGTGAGCCATGATTCAACGCAAGATCCCGGTCAGTGTGATCTCCGGCTTTCTGGGCGCCGGCAAGACCACGCTTGTCAACCACCTGATGCGGCAGCGCAAGATTGAGCGCATCGGCGTCGTCGTAAACGAGTTCGGCGAAGTTGGGATAGACGGTCAGCTGATCGTCGCCGACCAGGAAGTGCTGATCGAGATCAGCAACGGTTGCGTGTGCTGCACCGTGCGCGCGGATCTGGTGGTGAGCGTCAAGGAACTGCTCGCACGCACCCAGCAAGATGCCGACAAGCGGCTGGATCGTCTGATCATTGAAACGTCGGGACTCGCCGATCCCGCACCCGTGCTACAGACTTTTCTCGCCGATCCCGATTTACGGGAACAGGTCGAACTCGAATCCGTCATCACCGTGGTGGACGCCTATCATTTCAGGCAGCAACTCGGGGATGCCATCGTGCGGGATCAAGTTGCCTTCGCCGATGTCGTGGTGATGAACAAGGCCGATCTGGTCGCGGAAGAAGCGCTCGAACTGCTCAAGCAGGAGGTCCGTTTGCTGAACCGTACCGCCGAAGTCATCACAGCAACCCGTTCCCGGGTCCCCGCGGATTCTCTGTTAGGTGTGCGACGCTTCTCATTGCCGACGCTCCTCGAATTCGAGCCTGATCTGCTCAGCGACGCGCCTCACGATCACGAACACGACGCGTCGATCCAGACATGCGGCCTGATCGAAAGCGGCGCGCTCGACCCAGACCGGTTCAACCGGTGGATCAATCAACTCGTGCAACAGCGCGGCCAGCAACTGATGCGGATGAAAGGTGTGCTGCACTTCCGTTCGGAGCCGCGGCAATTCCATTTCCATAGCGTCCACATGTTGCTGGAGGCCAGCCCGGGACGGGCATGGCGCGCCGGGGAGGCGCGCGACAACAGGTTTGTATTCATCGGTCGAAGTCTTGACATGCGCCGCCTTCGCGAGGGGTTCGTCGACTGTCTGCAATAGGGCTTTGCGGTGTCGGTCGTCCTTTCCCGTACTGCGTTCCTCTTCGTGGCTGGGCAACTCCCTGACCCGCAAGCCCACGCCGCAACTCAACTGAGTTCATCTCGTTCCGGGAGAATCGAATGAAACTACAGCACACCCTTGGCGGACTGCAGAATCTGGGCCCGGTGAATGTCGAAACGCAGGTGTTCGTCGAACCATGGGAAAAGCGCATCTTCGGGATACATACGGCGATGATGGCGGAGAGCACGCATCTGAGCGGCGCGTTACCGCAGTATCCGGTGGCCGGATTGCCGACGACCTTCAGGAACACATGGACCTGGGCGTCATTGCGCACCGGTGCCGAGGGCATGCAGCCGTTCGAGTACTTCAAGTATCGCTACTACGAGAAGTGGCTAATGGGGATCTCGCAGTTCTTCATCGATGAAGGCTATCTGTCGGCTGATGAACTCAACCAGAAGATCGACTACTACCGTGCGAATCCCGGCGCGCCGCTACCCAACCAGCCCAACCCGGCCATCGCCACGCAGATCCACGAGTACCTCACCAAGGGCGATTCGCCCCTGCGTGGACTGACCCAGGCACCGCGCTTTGCACAAGGCGACGAAGTTCGCGTGGCTGACCCCGATGCAGTCGATCACACGCGCCTGCCGGGCTATTTGCGCAACAAGCCTGGTAAGGTCGATCTCGTGTATCCCGGTGCGTTTTCGTATTTTGTCTCCACCGGGCCGGATGGGATTGGCGATCCGATGCCTGTGTATCGCGTGTCCGTCGACGCCGCCGAGATCTGGGGCAAGGAAAAGAGCGAACCCAACACGACCATTTACGCGGACCTGTTCGAAGCCTATCTGCAGCCGTCCAACTGACGACACACCGGACCTACCACCATGAGCGAACTATTCAAATACGACGACGACCGCGAAGCGGAAAGCGCGGCCAAAGTGCGGGCGCTGGAAGCGCTGCTGATCGAGAAAGGCGTTATTGGCAGCGAGTCGGTCGATACCGTGCTGAGTCACTTCGAGCGGGTAGCGGGACCGTTCAACGGCGCGCGGATTGTCGCGCACGCCTGGGTCGATCCGGCGTTCAAGCAACGGCTGCTCGCCGACACGCCCAAGGCAATTGCCGAACTGAACCTGCCACCAGGCATGAGCGGTGCCGAAGGCGAGCACATGGCGGCAGTGGCCAATGGCGACGGCGTGCATAACCTGATCATCTGCACGCTATGCTCGTGCTATCCGTGGCCGGTGTTGGGACTTCCCCCATACTGGTACAAGGATCCGGTCTTCCGTGCGCGGGGCGTGCGGGAACCCCGCGCGGTGCTCCGCGAATTTGGCGTGGCTATCGCGGACGATACCGAAGTCAAGGTATGGGACAGCAGCGCACAGATCCGCTGGTTCGTGGTGCCCGAGCGTCCCGCCGGTACCGACAATCTGACCGAAGAGGAACTTGTCGCGCTCGTTACGCCGGAAGCAATGATGGGTGTTGCACTGGTGGCTTCGCCCACCCCCTCCTCGACCACGTCATAAGCCGCCATGTTCACACGCTTCGAGGAGTATGCAGCCTCCAGCATGCTCGGACACCCGGATTCGCCGCCACGGCTGCAGGGCAAACTGCTGTTCGGCAAAGCGTGGGAGCGTGAAGTGTTTGGTCTTGCACTGTCGCTCTCGAAGGCCGGGTGCTTCGAATGGGAAGAATTCCGGCAGAACCTGATCGAGTCGATCGCCGAGTGGGAAAACGCTCCATGCGACGGGCAACCTCACTGGGATTACTACGAGCATTTCTTCGACGCGCTGATGAAGACAATCAAGGTCAGCGGTGTGCTCTCGTCTGCTGAAATCGCCGCGCTCGAATCAGGAGGCCGCGGCATGCGGCATGGTTGATCAGTATTAACCGGGTACGCACCTCTTGCCTTTCGAATGAAAGCATCGTTGACAGCCAACCGTAGCCGCTAGTACTCTTGCTTTAGCATAAAAGTAGCGCATAGCATAGTGTTGCTAGAAGCGCGGAAGCCGGTGCAAGCCCGGCGCGGTCGTGCCACTGTAATCAGGCTCGTGACGAGCCGAAAGCCAGACCTGTGCTTCTTGTCATCCTTTGTTAATCAGTCATCGGGGCGCGCAACATCTGGAGGAGGTCAATCATGACTGACGCGGTATTCAATCCGGCCACCGAGCCGACCGCCATCCCCCTGCGCGAACTGATGCCGTGGATCATCTTCGGCGGCCTGATCATGCTGCTCGCCATCTATTTCGTTGGCGCAGAAGAGGGCGCGACGTCGCTGATTCCTGGCATGTACGTCCACGAATTCATCCACGACGGCCGCCATCTGCTTGGCTTCCCCTGCCACTGATGCGGAGTTGAACATGGTCGGTAAACTGCTGGTACGCGGCATGCTCGCAGGCATTGCCGCGGGACTTCTCACGTTCAGTTTCGCCAAGCTGGTGGGCGAACCCCAGGTGGATCAGGCCATTTCCTTCGAGGAAAAAGCCAACGTGGCCAACGGCGAAGCACCTGAACCGGAAATCGTCAGCCGGCATACGCAGGCAGGCCTAGGTCTGCTGACTGGCGTGGTGACGTTCGGTGCAGCTGTAGGGGGACTGTTTGCACTGACGTTCGCCTACTCATTTGGCCGCGTCAGCAACCTCGGGGCACGATCGTTGTCTGCTTGGATTGCTCTCGCGGCGTTCATCACGCTGGTGATCGTGCCAAACATCAAATACCCTGCAAATCCGCCTTCTGTGGGCGACCCGGAAACCATCGGGATGCGGACCGGGTTGTTCTTCCTCATGATCGTGATTTCGATCGCGACGATGGTGTTCTCGCTGAAGGTACGCAAATACGCCATTGCACGCTTTGGTCAATGGAATGCATCGATCATTGCCGGCATCGTTTTCGTCGTGATTGTCGGTGCCGTGCAGTGGGGTCTGCCGGTAATCAACGAAGTACCTGCTGCATTCCCGGCAGTTCTGCTGTGGAAATTCAGGGTCGCGGCGATCGGCATGCAGGTGATCATGTGGACCACGATCGGGCTGCTGTTCGGCGCGCTCGCCGAGCGCTGCCAACGCGCAGCTTCAGCAGGTCGGATCGCCGGCAAATCGGCTTACCTTTGACGCGGAGCAATCGCGTACGCGGTTGTTCACTTCCATCTTCGGATGCGCCATGGGCCAAGCGTAGCCACCATCATATTGGACCAAAGTCCCATTGTTCTTTTTGTGCCAGCGCCGATACTGTTCATTCGAAGCGGCGCGAGCAATCCTGACTTTGCGTACCGGTTGCGGAGGCGGTCGGGCCCGTCGTGTCGACTTTCCCGCAGTTTTTTTCACTGGGCGTCAGGGGCAAGCTGCCCTATTTCGTGCCAATGCATCCGGGAGTTCAATATGAGCCGCATTGTTGTTGCCCTGCTATTGGGTTCAGCCCTGGCGTTGCCGTCATGGGCTCAGGCACCCACGAAAACGAACCCCATGAAAATGAAATGTGAGGACTTCCTCGCCGTGGGCGAAGTCTACCGGCCCGCTGTCGTCTACTACCTGGTAGGCGTAGACAAGCTCGGTGTCACGGAAACCGACACCATGGTGGAAGACACGGCAACGCCAGTTGCCGCCATTGTCGCCGAATGCCAAAAGGCACCGAAGGCATCGCTCCATACAAAAGTCCGGGCGATGTACAAGAGCGGTCAGATCAAGCTCTTCGAACATCACTAAAGGAGCGGTTCAGGTGCGCCTGCCTGCCGTATTGTCAGGTTGGAGCGAATTGCATGCAGACTGCGAACGTCCCCGACCTGGCTGCGGCGTTGGAGCGCCATGTGAATGTTCTTGCCGGAGACATTGGCGAGCGCAACGTGTTCCGGCCGGAAGCGCTGCGTGCAGCAATGGACTATATCGTGCAGCAATGGACGAGGTGTGGCTGTGCGGTGATGCGTCAGGACTATCAGGCGCGAGGCGTCCCCTGCGCCAACATCGAGGTAGCGCTCCCGGGTTGCGTTCAAGGTGACGAAATCATCGTACTGGGCGCCCACTACGACACAGTGCGCAACAGTCCCGGGGCCGATGACAACGCCAGCGGCGTTGCTGCGTTACTCGAGATTGCGCGCATGCTTCAGGCCCGTTCGCCCCGCTACACCGTGCGCTGTGTTGCGTTCGTGAACGAGGAATCTCCGTTTTTCTTCCGCGGCGATATGGGCAGCGTGAGATATGCGAGAGCCGCGCGTCTGCGCGAGGATCGTATTTGCCTGATGCTTTCGCTCGAGATGCTGGGCTACTACCAGGACGAACCGGGCACCCAGAAATATCCGCCTCTGCTGCGTTACTTCTATCCAGCGCACGGCAACTTTATAGGCTTCGTTTCCAATCTTCGCTCGGCGCGCCGACTGAGATGGGTCGTCGACGCATTTCAGGCCTCATCCAGTTTTCCGCTGGAAGCGGCGGCGCTGCCGTGGTGGGTGCCCGGGGTCGCATTGAGCGATCACTCTTCGTTCTGGCGCCAGGGCTATCCGGCTGTCATGGTCACGGACACGGCTTACCTGCGCAATCCGCACTACCATACCGCGCACGATATCCCCGCGACGCTGGACTATGGCCGCATGGCCGAAGTGACGCGGGGATTGGCCGCGAGCGTCGCATCGCTGGGGTCGACGCTCGACAGACCGCGACTACGGACACGCGATCGCCGCCGCGATATATAGCAGGATCGCTATCACGACCACTGCGATCTTATTGCCTCTTCATCACGAGATAGATTCCGGCCGCAGCGAGACACATCCCGGGTATTGCAAAAGGGGGAAGCGTCTCGCCCAGCAAAACAAACGCGATAATGGCTGTCATTGGTGGAACGAGGAAAAATAGCGCAGAAACTCGCGATGCCTTTTCCAATTCCTTTCTCCGGCTGAGCATTCGATAGTTTCGATTTGAACTTGGCCGCGTCACACAGGCGAGTACTTGAAGCTTACGAGTCGTCGATTGTCTCTTGCAAGCGATTTAACGGACATTATCACGAGCATCAGGGGCGTCTCATTTTGAATTCGATGTATTCTCTTGCCACACTGGAATAATTCTTACCTTGAAGACAGATTGGCTAGGACGACGGGGTTGCAAAAGCATATGCAATTCCATTTTTTGCCGTCGAGAAAGGACTCATCTCCAAGATCAATGAGTTTTGGCCGAAGCCCTATGACGCGCCTTTCGACCGTCCTCAATTCGTCGAGCGCCTTGAGTAAGTTGTTTGCTTATAGATCCCCCTACGCGAGGAGAAATCCATGCTGTCACGAAGCACGTTGTATTGCGCCACACGCAGACTGAGTGTCTTGGGTGCATTGACCAGTTCACTATCGCTTGTTGCCCCCGCCGTCGCCTTAGCGCAAACCGTTGCCTCTACGCAGGTCGGCTCGGTTGCCGCGACGCCCGACAACGCTGTGCTGCTCACGATCTTTCTGCGCCATGACCAATCGCGTCCACTCAGCGAACTCAACGCGCAGTTGTCGAAGCAGGGCTTTTACAAGGCCTTTCCGCCGCCAGGCATCGAAGTCGTGAGTTGGACTGTCGCGATGGGTATCGGTCAGGTCGTCGTGCTTCGTTTACCCGCATCGCGGGTTCGCGAAGTCAATCGCGTGCTCGAAGACACCGCGTGGGGAGTGTACAAGACCGAGTTCTATCCGACCTACGACTACAAGGACATCGGCCTCGCGGAACACGACAAGGC
Source organism: Pararobbsia alpina (assembly GCF_902859895.1). GTDB lineage: Bacteria > Pseudomonadota > Gammaproteobacteria > Burkholderiales > Burkholderiaceae > Pararobbsia > Pararobbsia alpina. The sequence continues at coordinate 6,785 of NZ_CADIKM010000058.1, read as the reverse complement.
AAAATGAGAAGTCACGACCGGCCATCACCGGTCTGTCGTCGACACGTTCTCGCGAGAAATCGGTGCCGTGGCTGGACTGCACATGCGTCAACACTGTTCGGATGTATACGTCGAACCTACCCCATGGGTGGTTTATCTCGTATCACCAGTTCCATGAACCCCGAACTTGAGTCGTATTCCCGGGAGAAGCGGTGTTCGGGCAGAAGTGCCAACAATATCTCCGCTGTTGTACGGACCGTGCACCCGCGTGTCACATGGCCTCCGAACACCCGACCGCGCGGGTCGGCAACTGACATGTGCAGGTGCGCCCCATCAGACGATATGGACCCCGCGAGCGTCAGGATTTCGAGATCGTCGCGCAGTTCAGTCGGATCCTCGTTCCCGGCAAATCGCAATTGAGCAATGCTGAGGCTCCCGATACCCTGGATCACGAAGGCCGCCAGCCACTTGCGCTGACGCAACAAATCTTCGAGGGCGACGCGCAGATCGTCGCCGGAAGAGAGACGCAAAGGATGTGCTTGCATCGCGCGGTTCCAGGTTGGGGGCTCGGTGAAAGGTTAAGACGGTTTGAAGTCGACCGCAATTGAGCGTCAGCTTTCGCCCATGGCAAGTGCGTGTTGGCTTTAACGGCCGCGGTCCGAGCTCAAAGGTTGAATGGCGGTTTTCCACAGAATGATCTGCCCGCACCGGTTTGAGTGCCGCCAGTGCCGACAGAAAAAATCCAGCCAGAAGCCGCCCTTTGCGAGTGGCAGCTTTCAGGTTGCCGAACTATTGATGGACGCTGTCTTAATCCTATGATAAACACCGTGACGAGGTAATCCCGCGCTTCGCATATTCTTCAAAGGATAAAGTCATGCCCAAGATGATTTTTGTGAATTTGCCTGTCGCAAACCTCGCGACATCGAGGCGCTTCTACGAGGCGCTGGGTTTCACGAACAACGCACTATTCAGCGACGACACGTCTGCCTGCATGGTGTGGAGCGAGTCGATAAACGTCATGCTGATGACCCATGCCAAGTGGGGCACGTTCACGGCTCGTCCCATTCCGCCCAGCACCTCAAGCGAGGTGATGCTCGCTGTCTCCTGCGACGATCGCGAGGCGGTCGACGCGATGAATACAGCCGCAGCGGCTAACGGCGGGACAGCCGACATCAACCCGATGCAAGACCTTGGCTTCATGTACAACCGGAACCTGGCCGATCCTGACGGCCACATCTGGGAAGCGATCCGGATGAATCCGACGGCCATTGGTGCCGGCGAGCACAAAGCGACGGGAGAGTGACCGGCGCCTTGTCTTCGAAGGTGGGTGGCTCAGCGTCAATGAGCGATGGCGCGGATGTCTGTCGTGGATCGGCCATGAAGGACGCGAGTACTGCTTCAGATGCTGCCAATTTATGGCGGTACGGATAGCTTCGATCTGTGCCCAAGAAGAGTCAACCTTATGTCCCGAGCCGCGCGATTGCTTGAACTAATGCAATGTCTGCGCCGACGTCGGCATCCGGTCAATGGTGCCACTCTGGCTGGGGAGTTAGGTATTAGCCTACGTACGCTGTACCGCGACATAGCCAGCTTGCAGGCACAAGGCGCGCACATTGAAGGAGAGCCGGGCATGGGGTATGTGCTGCGGTCAGGATTCCTTTTGCCGCCCTTGATGTTCACCGTGACGGAATTGGAGGCATTGACGCTAGGAGCGCGTTGGGTCGCCGACCGCACTGACAACGAACTGGCACAGGACGCTCGCAACGCGCTGGCGAAAATCGGAGCGGTTCTGCCTGATGACTTGCAGCAGGAACTACACGAGACGTCTCTACTCGTCGGACCGCCTAGTGCCGTCCTGGACGGGCATACCTACCTCCCGGCTCTGCGCCGGGCGATACGGCTCGAGCGCAAGCTGGCAATCCGCTATCTCGATCTGCAGAAGCGAGATAGTGAGCGGCTCATCTGGCCAATTGCGCTCGGATTCTTCGACCACGTTCGAATGGTGGTGGCCTGGTGCGAGCTGCGCCAAGGGTTGCGCCACTTTCGTGTGGACAGGCTTATCGCGCTTGATGTGTTGGAAGCACGTTATCCCAAGCGGCGGCGGGCCTTGCTGAAGGAGTGGCAGGAAAAGGAAGGTATCACGGCGGGACAGTGATGCTCACTACTGCCAGAAACTGACAGTAAGAAGATTTAGCATGGCCTTGTCTTGAACACTGATGGCTCGATAGGCGGGTCATGCGGTTCAAGCGCTACCTGTCTAACAGCACCATGCCCAATATCAACTTCGTCATTCTTTACGTCGATAGCCCGACGCAAAGCGCGCAGTTCTATTCTCAGCTGCTCGGCCTCGACCCGGTCGAATCCTCTCCCACTTTCGTGCTGTTCAGGCTGGAGACCGGCATGATGTTTGGTCTCTGGTCGCGACACACCGTGGAACCTGCGGCAACAGCAGTAGGCGGCAGTGAACTTGCGTTTGCCGTTGCCAACGACGCTGCAGTGCAACGGCTGCATGGGGAGTGGTCGCAGCGCGGTATCACAGTCGTGCAGGGGCCGCTGCACATGGACTTCGGCTACACCTTCACCGCCATCGACCCCGATGGCCACCGTCTGCGTGTTTTTTGCCCGGCGGCAGTGTGAGTCCGCGTCCGGCCATTTACGGACGATCGCTTGCTGGAATCGAGCGGCCGCTCCTGCTACCAAAGCGGACGTGGGAAAGCCCGGACGTCCTGCTTGAAATTGGAGGTTGAGCGCGCCTCTTTTTCTTCGGTCTCAGCACCCAAGTTCAGCCGACGGGCAACGATTTGGCGGCCTGGTCGGCTGAAGTGGACTGATAGGAGGAATGACTACGGACCGAATAAGCGTACCGCCTGGACAAGAGCCCAGGCGGAGCCTGACATAGAACGCCATCAGGCCTTGATGAACGCCAGCAGGTCGACGTTGATCTGTTCTGCATGCGTAGTCGGCATCCCGTGCGGCAATCCCGGATAGGATTTAAGTGTCCCGTGCTTCAAAAGCTTGACGGACTTTGCACCGGTAGTCGGGAAAGGGCAGATCTGGTCGTCCTCGCCGTGCATCACAAGTACTGGAACATCGATTATCGCTAGATCGTCGTAGAACTCAGTTTCCGAAAGGACTTTGACGCAATCGAATTGGGCCTTGATGCCGCCCATCATGCCCTGCCGCCACCAGTTTTCGCGAATACCTTCTAAGACCGTCGCGCCGGGACGGTTGAAACCGTAGAACGGAATCGTGATGTCCTTGTAAAACTGGGAACGATGGTTCGCCGTGCCGTTACGGATATCGTCGACAACCTCCTTTGGAACGCCTTCGGGGTTCTTTTCGGATTTCATAAAGAGTGGCGGAATCGCGCTGATGAGTACTGCCTTTGCGACGCGTCCGTTGCCGGTGCCGTGCCGAGCAACATAGCGCGTCACCTCGCCACCGCCTGTGGAATGACCGATGTGCACTGCGTTCTTGAGGTCAAGTACTTTGACGAGTTCGGCAACATCGGCGGCATAGGTGTCCATGTCGTTACCGCTCACAGTCTGGGTCGAGCGCCCGTGGCCACGGCGATCATGAGCGATCACCCGGTATCCGTGCCCCATGAAAAACATCAGCTGGGCATCCCAATCGTCGGCAGAGAGAGGCCAACCATGATGAAAGACCAATGGCTGACCTGTGCCCCAGTCCTTGTAGAAAATCTGAGTTCCGTCCGCGGTGGTGATGTATGAACTTCCGGTATTCGCTTTCATCTCGTATCCTTATGGGGGCGGTTTTGATGAAGGGATGAACGTTCCACGAGCGCAGCCGCTATTTAAGAAAAGCCGGTAATTCAGCCTTGAGCTGAAAGTCCGAAACGCACTGAGTTGACTATTTAGAACTTGGGCGGCGGAAATATTGCACATCGATCTCTTAGCCGCACTTTGCCCCGGCTTCTGTCGAAATCTGGCCTGCCGTTGTCAGCGTATTCGGGGCAGCCCAACTCCACAACGGACGAATCTGACAAAAAACATGGCAAAAACGGCACTTGCTTCGGCGCCACGAATCGAGTTTGGACTAGCTTGCGATGGGGGAACGTCGAAAGCGGGCATCTATGGCCTGACTGACCTGTTCAGCTATGCTGGCGAATTTGCGGCGAAACGGCATAGCGACCCCGCGCGACCGGCTGTGCGCATTACGCATTGGCGAGCAGACGATTGCACTGCTGATGTTCGTTGTGCGTATGACAGCAGTCCCGGTTCGCCGCACACGCTGTCGTTGCTGGTGATCCCTGGGAACGTGGAAGCCCCGGTGAGGACCGAAAAAGAGAATCCTCTTCTGCACTGGCTTCGTCAAAGGCACGCCGAAGGAGTCGTCCTTGCTGCGGTATGCGGTGGCGTCTTTGTCCTGGCAAGAACCGGTCTTCTAGACGGCCGGCAGGCGACAACACACTGGTCATTCAGTGACCGATTCGCCGAGCAATTTCCTGATGTGCTTACAGAAACTGATCATATGGTAATCGACTACGGAGACGTCGTCACGGCAGGGGGAGTGCTCGCTTGGGCGGACCTTGGGCTAAGGCTTACCGAGAGGTTTCTAGGCTCCGCTGTTATGCTGGAAACAGCACGCTACATGCTCGTCGACCCTCCCGGACGTGAGCAACGCTTTTACAGCGAATTCGATCCGCGAACGAAACATGGGGATAAAGCGATATTAAGAGCACAGCATTGGCTTTTCACTCAACGCGAGCGTCCGGTCAATGTAGTGGACATTGCTCGTCATGCGAATCTTGAACCAAGGACGTTTCTGCGACGCTTTGTTGCAGCCACAGGGATGAAGCCAAGCGAGTACCAGCAGAGACTTCGAGTCACTCGAGCACGCGAGATGCTCGAGTTTTCGCAGGCCAGCATTGAAGAGATTTCGTGGAGTCTTGGCTATGGCGACGTAGAAGGATTTCGGCGCGTTTTCCGCAAAGTCATGGGCCTAACGCCTTCTGACTATCGGAGGCGCTTCTGCCAGCCGACCCCGCAACGAGCCTGATCGGTGTTTCACGTGGGTCGCGTGCCGCCGATGGCCGTGAGGCATGAAGCGACGGTGGCGAACGCCTGCTTTGGGGACGGTGTACGGCACTTCAATACCGCTTGACAGCGGCCCTGTGGCTTGTCGCTTTCCCCCTGAACGTCCGACAAGTTATCAACCATCCGTCAGTTCCTTGAGCACCGCGTAAAACGTCTGAAAGCGCTGTGCGCCGATCTGCCGCTCCCATTCGCGTTCGATCTGGTGCACCGTGGCGCGCTGTATTTCGGCCACTTTCCAGCCCCTCTCGGTTAGAGAAACAAGGCGCGCAGGCGATCCCCCCATTGCGCCCCTCTGCACATAACCCAGCTCTTCAAGTTGCAGCAGCAGGTAGTTCATCGCCTGCTTGGACATGCCAGCGCGCTGTGCCAAGTCAATCGGGCGCTCGTTCTCGGGAGGAGGAAAACGCAACACTTTGAAGTGGGCAATCTGGATGTCGGCAAAGCCGGCCGAGGCCAATGCCTGCCCTAAGCGCTGTTCCACTTGGGCGAGGCAATAGCGCAGCCGGGCCCCAATGAGCGGATCATCGGGGTTCGGATCGTCGGAAAATCTCCGGGGAGAAGGGGATTGACGGCTGGTTCGCATATGGTAAAGTGACTTTACCATAACTCGATGGAGTTTCGCGATGAATTCGACACGTAAAGAACTGATCACCATTGGCTCACTGTCGATGCGGTTCTTGGTCGATGGTCGGGACACTGCGGGCCATATGGCGATGGCGGAAATGGTCGTCCAGCCGCTCGCCAAAGTCCCGCCTCCTCATCGCCACGTCGACGTTGACGAGACAATCCAAGTCCTGGAGGGATCGCTGACCTACCGGGTCGACGACTGCGTACGCGTCCTGAACGCGGGCGACTATTGCTTCTCACCGCGCGGCAGCGTTCATCACTTCTCCAATCCGGGCGATGTTCCCGCTCGCGCGCTGGTGGTGTTTTCGCCCGCCAACATCGGGCCTGACTATTTTCGCGAGGTGGCCGGTGTGTTGGGCGCTGGCGGCCCACCGAATATGGACATGATGAAGTCCGTGATGGAACGCCACGGGCTCGAACTGGCATCTTGAGGATTGCGAGGGCCGATCTCGAGCCACCCGGAGGCACCCTGTATGGCTCCGGCAACGCAGTCTGGGTGAACAGCCGAATGACGGTTTTCAGGCAAGGCGGTTGCCGATGGCGAAGGTCCGCTCTGGGTCGGACTGAGCCGGTCGCGATTCGTCCCAGTTTGGCTCCGCCGGCCGGCGACAGCACTATTTCGTACGCCTAAAACCGTTGCCTAGTACGTGTAGTCATTCGCATATTAATTCCGCATTGTCAGCTGTTTCGGTTATCCAGGCAGGGAACGAGGCGGTCGCAGGTTGTCAGGCGGCGTCTGAGGGGCGATCGGTGTTCTCGCAATCGGGCTTTTCGCCATCGGATTCTCGCTAGGCCCATTCGCGCGGCGCATCGCTTCGCGCTCAAGCAGGTGCGCTACAAGACGGCGTTGCCGCTCCCCGTCGCAGGCCTCACGCTATCTGCGCAAGACGCTCGAGCGGATGTTTGAGACGCCCGGAATCTTCGTGAGCCACTGCACAATGAAGCGCTCCAGGCTCTGCATGTCGGGGACGCGAGGGCTTGCAACATCAGGACGGCACGAGCCATCTGGCAGCATCGACGGTGCCGAACTGCCGCGCGTACGATCCCGCGTTCGCATACGAGGTCGCGATGATCGTCGACGAAGGCATGCGCGAGATGATCGAGCGTCAGCACGACGTGTTC
>NZ_CADIKM010000057.1 GCF_902859895.1 Pararobbsia alpina | reverse complement strand
GTGAACTGAGTGCATCCATTGTTCACGAAATCGGCCAACCGCTTGCTGCCATCCTGATCAACGGCGATGCCTGCCTTCGATGGCTGGACCGGGCGACACCTCAGCTGGACGCGGCGCGGGCCTGCGTGCAGAGCATGATGAACGAAGGCGACCGAGCGAGCGAAATCGTCCGGCATATCCGCACGCTCATCAAGGGGGCGACCCCGCAGAAAACGCGGCTCGAGCTCAACGAGGTCGTCAACCAAGTTGTGTCGCTCGTTCAGCGCGAGGCGTCCAACCATCAGGTCTGGTTGCGTCTCAACCTCGCCCCCGAGTGCCTGCGCTGTTGGGCGACCGGGCCCAGCTCCAGCAAGTGATCATCAATTTCGTCATCAATGGCATTCAGGCGATGGCCGACATTCGGGACAGGCCGCGGGAACTCTTGATCGAGTTTCGTCGTGGCGAGAATGGCAATGTGATCGTCGCCGTGCAGGACTCCGGCACGGGGATCGATCCGGCGAACGCGGATCGGTTGTTCGACGCCTTTTTCACCACGAAGCCTGATGGCATGGGCATGGGATTGTCGATCTGCCGTTCGATCATTGAAGCCCACGGAGGACGGGTGTGGGCGTCCAACAATGCTGGCCATGGTGCGATTTTTCAGTTCAGTTTGCCTTCGATCGATGAGAGCGCCCTGACGGGAGAGGCGGCGCCGTTTTTTGCAGAAGGGGCTTAACCCGAGATTCGCATAAATTCCCGCCGACAGCGTTTTGGCAGCGTGGCCCGATATAGAGAAATGCGACTGAATAACTTGATCTGGCTGGCTGGCTTCAGGTAAAGCCCCGCAATCGTCTTATGTCGGCCCGCGAGCGGCCGGTCGCAAGTCTTGTCTGAGTAGCTCATACGGGTCGGTTATCGCCCCCGGTGGTCGGCGCAGACTGGCACTGCCTTCACTTGAAAGGAGATCGTCATGGAAGCGACTACCGTTGTTAGCGCGGCGCCTGTGCCCTGGAATAAAGGCAAGTTGACGGGAGGCCGTAGGTTCGGCGTCAGAAATCGTATTAAATCTCAACGAATGTTGTGGGGGGAATGCGTTCCCAGTTGCGGTTTCTTATCCGGACAGCTGTATTCCGAGGAAGCGACCGTGCCCAGGCGTTAAAGGAACCTTACACGCTCTTTACGCAGTATTGCCGTGGTATTGACGAACATCGAAATTCTCGGTTGAAGCTTCAGAAGGTTTCTTTGACTGCATTCCTACTCCATGAACGTGCTGACTCGATACAGGTGTCATTTAACGAGCTGACCGAAGCAGACTTTATTTTGTGCTTGCGCCATATCATCCATGCGCAGGGCCGTTGGCCGAACTGGTTTCCCCGCTCGCTGGTCTACACGTCACGCTGGGGAGCGGAACCGTTCCGCGCCTTTTCAAAAGCAACTTCGAAGAAGCATCGAGTTGCGCTGTGCTCTCTTCTTGGCGTTGCCTCGATAAAGGAACTGTAAACTCTCTTCACTGCCGCCGAGCAGAGCGGAATGCTTGATGGCTATAGTTTCAATTCCTCGTTCGGTAAAATCCCGTTCCGAGGCTTAATGAACTTTGAAGAACTTCCGACGCTTACATAAACCATGCGTGCTTCGGGGACTGACTCGGGCCATTGCCGATTGTTGGCTCTGAAGCACGTCCCTCAAGTAAAAGACGAGATGAGGAGTGATCAGCCACGCAGGCATACCTCGTCCGTCCGGTTCCGGAGTACTGCAGCCGTTCAAACGACAGGTTCCCCGCTCGCTGAAAGGCAGCCCTTGGCCGAACCCGGTCCCACAACGACCGGCGGCACGCGACCCTGAGCCGCCGGTCGGACTCTGGATAGAGCAACGACTGCTTCAAAGGCTCAACGGACACCCATTAGCCGGCCGGAGTCAAGGGCAAAAAAATACGTCGCAAACAGGTTGCGTCAATTCACAGTGACGGAAATTTTCAAGGTAGTTGTCGCCTCGACGATTAAATCTCAGGCGGCTTTTCGCTCCTGGTTACTGCGCTGTGGGGCGCCGTCCTGGTTCTCGATGCGATCCGGGTTCAGGTGCACAGCACGTACGCGCTGCCAGTTGCGCATGCGGCCTTTCCATCGGAGCGGATTGCGCTGCCGTGCAGTCTCGTAGAGTGCCGCGCGTCGGTCCAGAATGTCCTGGTCGAGGTTCTCATGACGCTGCGCCGGCGTCACGAACCGGATCGCGCTGTGACGATGTTCATGGTTGTACCAGCGCACCAGCCCCGCCAACCGTGCAAAAATCCGCGCGCCACTGCGCGAGATGATGCGCAAACAGGCCGCGCTCATAGACATAGCCCTCGGGCAGCAACCCGAGCCTCAGCAGCTGCGCCAGATAGGCCGCATCCGCGAAATCTCCGCTGTGTTTAAGTCCCTCGTATTTCCTGATGGCAGCGGGATGGGCCAGGTGTACCCGGTAACCTGTATCCATCCGTTCATCCACCAGCCAGTACCAGTTGTACGTGCTCTCGACGACCACTCCCGCCAGTTCTTGCCGGTACGGTTCAAGCGCCACCGCGATCTGCGTGAGCTCGTTTGGCAAGCGTTTCTGGTACACGATCCGGTCGTTCTCGTCGCTGACGATCACCACGCAGTTGTTCGAATGCAGGTCTATGCCACAATAGTTCATGTCGGTCTCCGCAGGGTCAAAGTGCGTTTCGCAAACTGACTTTAACCCTCGTCGCATAACCGCGGCGAGGAGGCCGGCTACATGATCATCATTTGTTGCCGGTGTCGCAGAGTATGCCGAGATTGCATTGGTGGAAGGGATCATCGAGTCTTTTATACGTTCCGCGCCCGACGCCGACGTCAGACTGGTGCCAACGAGCAAAGCGGGCTTTGTCTCCCAGTTGGACGCTCAGGACATCGATGTTGCGATTGGACACCTGAAAGACCTGCCAGCTCGTTTCGATTCACGGTCTCTCTACACGGAGAAACTGGTAGCTATAACTCGGAAGGACCATCCCAGGTTGCCAAATCAGCGCCAGCTTGATCTCCCCAATATCTCGCGATGACACATATCCTGCTCTCTCCTACGGGTGAGAAGCGCGGTGCGATTGACAAGGAACTGGAGTCCCGGGGACTACGGAGACGCATAGGCTTGGTCGTGGCTACTTTTTTGGCGTTGCCCCTGGCCTTGCGTAAGTCTGACTACATTGCCTCGGTTCCCGAAAGGACTGGAGAACGACTCGCCTCATTGACCGACATTCAGCTCCTGGACCTGCCGTTGTCGCATGTCGTCGAGGTAGATATGGTCTGGCACAAACGGGAATCCAATGACGCCGCTCAACAGTGGTTTCGCAGCAAGTTGATGGAGGTCGCTTCGCTGGGCCATAGCGGATAGTGATGGTCAACCGGCGCCTCGATTTCGAGCGGCACCAATGACTCAGGCCGGCCCGCCTGTCACGGCCCCATCGACGTGAGTAGGTCAACACCATGAATCTACGCCGGGCGCCAAAAATATGAAGCGCCGCCGTCGGCGTGCCGTCGTACCAACGCACCTTGATGAGCCGGCTACCGAACGCCAGGTCGTTCAGTTAGGGCACTTAAGGAGGTTGCAATGGCAGAACCGGTTATTCTTTGGATCGGTGGGAAGTGGCGACTTGCCGATGTTCTCATTTCACGCTTTCCACCTCATACCGGTCACGTTTCATAGACCGGAAGTGCTTCCGATCCCAAAGGTAGTCCAGATAGGTTCGAGTCACTTACCCTCGAGACGTCACTCTCCGGAGAAACGGAATGCCTTGATGGAACAGCGACGGCCGAGCCGGCTTGAGTCTGCACCAATTGGTGACGATCGAAGGCAGCGCGGGCCTCTGCGACAACCGTTCTTCGGGCTATTGCCCAATCCGCTAGCGCGTCTAGTGGCACCAGTACGTCACGGCCGAGCGCCGTGAGTTCATAGTCGACCCGCGGCGGGACCGTGGGCGTCACGGTACGCGTGATGAATCCATCCCGCTCGAGATTTCTGAGGGTCGACGTCAATACTTTCTGAGACACCCCCTCTACTGATCGCTTCAGCTCATTAAACCTCAGGCTACCGTCCGACAGGCTGACGATGACGAATACCGACCATTTGTCGGCGATGCGTTCGAGTACGGCTGCAGCTTCCTGGCAAGCGCCTGGCGGAAGGTTGAAGTGACTAGGTTTCATCAAAGTGCCCTCTTGCGAGCTTGGGAAACTCCATCTTACCATCCAGTCACCAATAGAAACCTAGTGCTCGTTGATCGATATAGAGACGAGATAACCACCAATTCGCGAACGAGAGATCTTGGAACACTTGGCGATAATCCCTATATCAGGCGTTAAAGGGCTGACCACGATTGTCGCGGCCGTCCTGCTCCTTGGCGCCTGCGCCACACAGCCGGACTATGTCAGGCCGGACCTCAAGCCACCCGCGGCGTGGAGCAACGTCGCGCCCTCGATGTCTCAATCCATTCGCCCGGCCCAAGCGGCTGCGGACCGAAACTGGTGGTTGAACCTCCACGATCCGGCCATCGACGCCCTCGCAAAGTCGGCGCTCGCCGATAACCCGACCCTTGCCCAGGCTCTGGCCAGCGTGGACGAAGCGCGCGCCGCGCTACGGCTCAGTAACGCTCAGCAGTTGCCGCAGGTCACGGCCAACGGGAACGCCGCCCACGGTGAGGTGGCGAATCCCGTCCCGATCACTGGCCCCTATACGCTGGGCGAGGATGCCGCTTCCGGCGGCCCCAGCCTGTCATGGGAGCTGGACTTGTGGGGGCGGTTGCGGCAATCCGCCATCGCGTCTCGCGACCGGCTAGACGCGCAGGACGCAGACGCGAAGTGGGCGCGGCTATCCTTGACCGCCCAGGTCGCCGACGGGGTGCTGGATCTACGCGCCTGCGCTTTTTCCCTGGCGGTGCGCAACCGCGACATTACTTCGCGCCAGGTGGAGCTGGACCTGATGCGCAAGCGGCTGGCGGATGGCAATGTGGCGCCGGTCGACGAGGCCAATGCCCGGACCAACCTTGCCAACGCGCTGACGGACCGTATCAGCCAGCAGGAGCAATGCACGCGCGACATCGACGCCCTCGTCGCCCTCAGCGGCCGGGACGCCGAGACCGTGCGCAGGCTCGTGTCGCCGACGGTGCAGGCCGGCGGCGCGCCCACGCCGGCTGAGTCTCCAGCGCCGCCCCCCGTCGTCGAGGCGGATGTGACGGCCCTGATGCCGACACCCCCACCGATCGAGCTGGCGTTGCCCGCGACCGTCCTGCTGACCCATCCGACAGTGGTCGCGGCGGAGCGCGAAGCGGCCGCGCGGTGGTCCGACATTGCCGTGGCCCGCGCCGATCGCCTGCCCCGGATCGACCTGACCGCAGTCCTGACCGGCAATTGGCTCCAGGCCCTCGGGACCGCTGCCAGCTTCCAGACATGGTCGGTCGGCGGGGCGCTATCCGCCCCCCTGTTCGACGGCGGCGCAGGGGCCGCCAGCGTGCATAGCGCCCAGGCGCGCTATCGCGAAGCCGTCGCCAACCTGCGCCAGACGGTGTTGACCGCGTCGCAGAGCGTCGAGGATGCCCTGGCCGTTCAGCTGTCGGCGGAGCAGCGGATGGCGACGTCGCAGCAGGCCGTGGACGCCGGCCGCGTCTCGCTGCGCGCGGATGAGGCGCGATGGCGCGCCGGCGCTATCAGCATTTTCGAATTGGAAGACTCGCGCCAGCAATTCAATAGCGCCCAGGAAAGTGCGATCACCGCCGCCCGCGACCGCGCGAAGGCCTGGGTCGATCTCGTCAAGGCGACCGGTGACGGCCTAGGCGCTCCCCTGACCTCGAATGCAGCGGCTGCCACGGCCCAAACCAACCAACCCGGATGATCCATATGTCTTCTCTTCCCCTGCCAGCGGGCCCGCGCGGTGCCCCCCGGTCGCGATGGCCGATGCGGGTCTTGCTGCTCACGGGCCTCTTGCTGACCGCCATCGGCGTCGGCGCCGTCCTCGGGACCCGTAGGCATGCGGCTGCCGCCAGTCCTGCTCAGCCGGCCCCGGCCCTAACCGTCACCAGCACTGTCCCGCGCCACGCCTTGTGGCCTTTGACCTTCGACGCCTCGGGCTCCGTCGCGCCCTGGCAGGAAGAGAGCGTCGGCGCCCAGATCGGCGGATACCGACTGACCAAGGTACTCGTGAACGTCGGCGACCACGTCAGGAAGGGCCAGCTCTTGGCCCAACTGGATCCGGCCTTGCTGCAGGCCGACGAAGTCCAACTGAAGGCAAGTGCCGACCAGGCCGACGCCAACCACGAACGCGCCCTGGAGCTAAAGAGCAGCGGCGCGATCAGCGACCAGGACGTGTTGCAGTTCGTCACGCAGGCCAAGACGGCGGACGCGGCCTTGGCGTCCAAACGCCTGCAGTTGCGCTACACGGCGGTCATAGCGCCCGACGACGGCACGGTCAGTTCGCGAACTGCAACCCTCGGCGCCGTGGCGTCAGTTGGGCAGGAGCTGTTCCGCCTCATCCGGCAGGATCGGATCGAGTGGCGTGGTGAACTGACGGCCGACCAGCTTGCCCGGGTGGCAGTGGGCCAAAAAATCATTCTCAGCCTGCCCGACGCAACCACGGCCATTGCCAACGTGCGCGAAACAAGCCCCGAACTGGACTTGCAGACGCGTATGGCCATCGTCTACGCCGATATCAAGTCTGGCAGCCGCGCCCGCGCCGGCATGTACGCCAACGGCCATGTGGCGCTCGGCCAGAGCGACGCCCTGATCGTCCCCGCCGTCAGCGTCGTCATTCGCGATGGCCGCAGCTACGTGCTGAAGGTCATGGACCGCTCGGCGGAGCCGAAGGTCTCGTTGCAACCCGTGATGGTGGGGCGGCGTCTCGGCGACGACGTGGAGATTGTCAGCGGCCTGGGCGATGCGGACCGGGTGATCGTGCAAGGCGCTGGCTTCCTGAACGATGGCGACGTCGTGCGCTTGGTGGACACCTCGACACCGTCTTTGCAGCCCGGCGCCCAGGGAATGCTGCCATGAACTTCGCCACTTGGTCCATCCGCAACCCAATCCCGACCATCGTCCTGTTCCTGCTGCTTGCCGTCGCGGGCCTCTGGGGCTTCCGGGCCCTGCCAATCCAGAACCTCCCTGACCTGAACCTGCCGACGGTCAACGTTACCCTGACCCAGCCGGGCGCCGCCCCGGCCCAGCTGGAGACGGAGGTCGCCCGGCGTGTCGAGGACTCCCTGGCTACGCTCAGCGGCCTCAAGCACGTACGCACCTCCATCACCGATGGCCAGGTTTCGATCACCGTCCAGTTCGTCCTCGAAAAGAAGCTGTCGGACGCTCTGATCGAGACCAAGGATGCGGTCGACCGTGTGCGATCGGACCTGCCGTCCGATCTGGAGCAACCCAGCGTCAGCGCCGTGACCATCGGCAGCGATCCGATGATGGGCTACTCGATCGCCTCGTCACGCATGGATGAAGAGGCGTTGTCCTGGTTCGTCGACGACACCGTCGCCAAGACCGTGTTGGGCGTTCCCGGCGTCGGCAAGTTCAAACGGATCGGCGGCGTCCAGCGCGAGGTGCGCGTGGATGTGGATCCCGTACGGCTGGCGTCGCTCGGTGTCACCGCCGCCGACGTGTCGCGGGCCCTGCGCCAGGTCGAACAGGAGTCGTCCGGCGGCCAGGGTCAGATTGGCCAGGAGGAACAATCGGTCCGAACCATCGCCACAGTGCGCCAGGCCTCCGAACTCGACGCTTTGCCGATCGCCCTGCCGAACGGCCAACAGGTCCGGCTCGATCAGGTGGCGACCGTCCGCGACAGCATCGCCGAGCGCACCGAGGCCGCCCTGCTCGACGGCAAGCCAGTGGTCGGCTTCACCATCTACCGCGCCAAAGGCTTTGACGAGACGCGGATCGCCGAGGGCGTTCGCGCGGCCCTGCAGAAGCTTCATGCGGCCGATCCGTCGCTCAGCGTGACCCAGGTGTCCGGCTCGGTGGGTTACACCTTGGAGCAGTACGACGGCTCCATGCATATGCTCTACGAGGGCGCGCTCCTGGCCGTCGTGGTGGTCTTCCTCTTCCTGCGTGACTGGCGTTCCACCCTGATCGCGGCGACTGCGCTGCCGCTCTCCATCCTGCCGGCTTTCGCCGCCATGGCGTGGCTGGGCTATTCGCTGAACACCCTGACGTTGCTGGCTTTGGCGGTGATCGTCGGCATTCTGGTTGATGACGCCATCGTCGAGGTTGAGAACATCGAGCGTCATAGCCGGATGGGCAAACCCATCCTGGTGGCGGCTGGCGACGCGGTGAAGGAGATCGCCCTGGCGGTGATGGCCACCACCATGAGCCTGGTGGTCGTGTTTCTGCCGACCGCCATGATGAGCGGCGTGCCCGGCCTGTTCTTTAAGCAGTTTGGTTGGACGGCGGTGATTGCCGTCCTCGCCTCCCTCCTGGTGGCGCGGATGTTGACGCCGCTGATGGCCGTCCATCTCCTGAAGGCCCATCCACCCAAAATGGAGAAGGATGGATGGCTGATGACCCGCTACCTGGCGGTCATCGCGTGGTGCCTGGGCCACCGCAAGAGCACCGCAGTGGGCGCGGTCGTGTTCTTTGCCGCATCTATCGCCATCGTGCCGCTGATCCCGTCAGGCCTCATCCCGGAGGCGGATTCAGGCTACACGAGCGTGAACATCGAATTGCCGCCTGGCAGTTCCCTGCGCGACACGCTCGGGGTGGCTGAAGCGACCCGCGCAGCGCTTAAGGGTGTGCCCGGGATTCAAAACATCTTTACCACGCTCGGGAACGCGCAACAGGTGGGAGCCGACGCGATTCAAGCGGGAGAAGTCCGAAAAGGCGCCCTGATCCTCACCCTCGTCCCGCGTAGCCAGCGAGAACACCAGGGGGTCATCGAGGGCCTCGTGCGCAAGCGCCTGACGGAGGTGCCTGGAGCGCGATTTTCAGTGGGATCCGGCGGACCGGGCGAGAAATTGGAGCTCATCTTGTCCAGCGACAACGCCCAGGCGCTGAAGGTCAGCGCCCAAGCCGTGGAGCGCGAGCTGCGTGGGGTGGGAGCCTTGTCCAACATTAGCAGCACCGCCAGCCTCGAACGCCCCGAGATCGTCGTGCGTCCCGACGCCCGGCGCGCCGCTGAACTGGGCGTGACCACCGCCACGATCGGCGATGTCGTGCGAATCGCCTCGGCCGGCGACTTCGACGCCCAGGTGGCACGGCTCAACCTTGACAATCGGCAGGTCTATATTCGGGTGCGCGTGCCCGACGTCGATCGGCAGAACCTCGACACCCTGGCCAACATGCGGGTCAACGGGCGTAACGGGCCGATCCCTGTGTCCAGTGTCGCGGACCTGTCGATCCAGAGCGGCCCCTCGCAGATCGATCGCTACGACCGGCACCGTTATGTGACCATCGATGCGAGTCTGGGCGGCATGCCATTAGGCGCCGCACTCAAGGCGGCGAAGGCGTTGCCGTCGGTTCAGGGGCTTCCTTCCAGCGTCAAGCTGATCCAGAGCGGCGACGCGGAAATGGCCGCGGAACTCGCGTCCGGCTTCGGCATGGCGATCGTCATCGGCGTCCTGTGCGTGTTCTGTGTGCTGGTCCTGCTGTTTAAGGACTTCCTGCAGCCGGTCACTATCCTGTCGGCCCTCCCGCTTTCACTAGGCGGCGCCTTCGTCGCGCTTTTGGCGGTGCATAGCGAGCTCGATGTGCCGTCGATGATCGGCCTGATCATGCTGATGGGAATCGTGACCAAGAACTCGATCTTGCTGGTCGAGTACACCATCGTCGGCTTGCGCGATCGCGGACTGTCGCGCCACGAGGCCCTGATCGACGCCTGCCACAAGCGGGCGCGGCCCATCGTGATGACCACCGTCGCCATGATCGCGGGGATGACGCCGATCGCCCTGGGCTTGGGGGCCGATGCCAGCTTCCGCCAGCCCATGGCGGTGGCCGTGATCGGCGGCCTGATCAGTTCGACGGCGCTCAGCTTGTTCGTGGTGCCGGTGACGTTCACCTACGTCGACGACCTCGAGCGATGGCTGCGGCGCCTGTTCAAGCGGCGCACCTATTCGGAGGCACACATGCCCGCAGCGGCCCCCGTCAAGGCGTCGGGCGATTTAGGGAGCGTGACCAACCATGCCTAACGATGATAAACACCGTCCATTTGTCGGTGATCAGCTAAGGAACGGCGGCGGCTTGACGGCGGGCATCCCGTTGGGGGGCGCGGCGAGTCGGTTTCGTCAAAGTGCCTTCTTGTTTGCTGGCGAGCGTCCAACTTACATCTACGCAACAATGAAGTCCATTTCGAGGTACTCATGAAACGAGTGGTGATCGTCGGGGGTGGCTATGCGGGCGTGGCCCTAGCCAGGGCGCTGGACCGCAATGCGGAGGTTTGTCTCGTCGAAGCGCGGGACCGGTTCGTCCATAATGCCGCTGCCATTCGCAGCGTGGTCGCCCCCGCGTTGCTCGAGCGCATCGTCATTCCATATGACCGCCTGTTGCGGCGAGGGGCCGTGCGGCGTGGCGTGGTGGCGAGCGCGTCCGAGCACGGCGTCGTGCTGGCTGGCGGCGAGGCAATTGAAGCCGATGTCGTAATCGTGGCGACCGGGTCGCGCTATGCGGAGCCCTTCAAGCCTGACGGTGACTCGGCTGCGGCATTCAATGGCAGCATCCGGGCGGCCCATGCCACGCTGCGGGCAGCGGACAACGTGGCGATCGTTGGCGGCGGGGCGGTCGGCGTCGAACTAGCGGGCGAGATCTCGACCGCATTTCCAAATAAGAGCGTCACGCTAGTTTCCAACGCGCCTGCCCTGATGCCGGGGTACTCAGCCAAATTCTCGCGCGCGCTGCAGACGCAGTTGCGCCGCAAGGGCGTGCAGTTGCGTCTCGACACGCGGGTCGAGACACTCGCGCACCGCGAGCGGCCCCACGCCGGCATCCTGGGCAACGATGCAGGAGATGAGCCTCGACACTTAATCTTCCCGGCGCTGGGCGCGCAGCCGGTGACCGCCCTGTTCCGCGAGATGGTGGGAGCGCGGTTCGACCGTCAGGGCCGGGTGATAGTCGACGGGTGGCTCAGGCCCGCCGGCCTGAGTCGGCTCTTTTCGCTCGGCGATGCGGCAGCAACCGGCGACCCGATGACGATCGTCGCCATTACCCGGCAGGCGCCGTGGCTGGCGAAAACGATTAACGCACTGCTGGCGGGTCGCCGTATAGAGTCGCTTGCCCCATATAAGCCGTGGCCGGCGCGTGGGATTCTGGTTCCGCTGGGGCCGCAGGACGGCGCGAGCATGCTGCCCATTCTGGGCCGTGGGTGGTTTGCAGGGCGGTGGGCGACTGCGCTGATCAAGGGACGCGAGCTTTTCATTCCGCGATACCTGAAAGAATTCGGATACGACAAGTGATCGATCAAATGAAGAAAACCGAACCCGCGCACGCGCCGCAACGCGGCGGACATGTGGATTGCGCCGGCGCTCTGGGTGCTGGCAGCCGCGAGTGCACTGTCGCACGTCGCGTCGATCATGGTCATTCACATAAGTGAGGTGGCGCCTGGCCGAGCGTCCGCAGTGGGTCGAAAGTACGCGTTCGCCGATGTCAGCGGCAGTTTGCGATTACCGCTGTTGAACGACCGCTGTGCCGGAGTGAGCGGGCGTGCCAGCGACAACATGCGAACGGCGGCTTAGGCCGACGACACGACGCCGGCTTTCGGCCGTTGAGTGACCGTTTACTGATGTAAGCGGTCTTCCGCATGTCCGAGCCGCACGTCGGGTGAAGGTCCCTTCATGGCCGATCTCTGCCCCTGCCGCAGGCGCGACAGCGGACGCCGACGGCGCAACTCTGCTCCGCCGGCCGGTTCCTTGCCCTCAAGGCTCGTTCCAGTCCTAGACTGTATGGCATTGAGGGTAGTGTGAAGGTTGCGTGTGTTCAGAACAGCCAGAGCGGTGGAGTGGCGTCAAGCGGATGCGATGCAATTGCCGTTCGCGGATGGCGAGTTCGATGTGGTCGTCTGCCAGTTCAGGGCCATGTTCTTTCCCGGGAAGGCAAGAGCGTTTGGCGAGGCCCGTCAGTCGTGATCGAGCATGGACTGATTTAGGTCCGTCGCCACGATGGCGCCAGCGTTGGGCAATGACTTCGCGAGCGCGCGTGCCAGCGCAGGAACGCGCGGACATTGAAGATGCCTTCTACCGATTTGCGGAACGCGTCGGTGTCGAATCGTTTGTCGCCGCCCGGCAGGCCGACGCCGTTGATCACCCGCACGAACTGAGCGAGATCGTCGAAGGTGTTCGCCGCCGGATCGTCGCTGTTGCCCTTCAGACGATACGTGAGGTTGTCGGGATCCTTGCCCGCATACTGCCGCCCGCTATCATCACCGCCCTCCCCTATACGATGCCCCAGCGTCGCGCAGCCGATGTCGCCGCAGTACGCCTTGTAGAGATTGCCCTTGTGGTTGGCACCGAAGTGGTCTTGTAGGAACTGCTTGTCGACTTGCTCGATGAGCGAAAAGAGACCGAAGTAGATGTCGTCAAACGCGAGCTTCGCGTAGGTGTGCTGCGATGCGGGCACACCGGCGCGGGCGAACAAGCCCCACGCCAGTGCCTCGCGCATCTGCGACGGGTCGTTGTACATCGCCTTCAGGTTGAAGCGGTGCATGCCGAGCAGCTCGTCGTGGCCCGGGTCATCGGACTCCATCTCGACCTTCCACGACCGCTTCGGCGCACGCAGCGTGCGATTGCCGCTGTTCATCAGCGAGAACGAAGCGGTCGAGAAAAGCACGCCGCCGCTGCCCGGAGGTGGAATATGGCGAGCGTCGTGCGGATCGGTGCGCCAGACGGATAAACGTGCGCCCTGCGATGCCGTCATCGGCTTTTCCGGCGTGAAACGATCGTGCGGCCAGTCGGTGACGTGCACGAGGTACATCGGCTCCGAGAAAACGTGCGGCTTGTCGAGCGCCGCCACCTCGTAGTGCGCGATTGCGTCACCGGCCGCGGTCGAGCGGCCTGCGCCGTCGACCAGCGGCAGATCGTCGCCCGGCGCGCCCGCCCGATTGCGCAAGAGATCGAACAAGGCCGACAGCTCGGCCTTTCTGGTGAGGACGCCATCGCCCGGCCCCTGCGTGCGGTTCACCTGTTCGGCGAGGTCGCGGGCAGTGCCGACCGGGAGATCGCCGATTACGACGGCCCGATCCTTGAACCGTGCCAGGAAGGCCGCCTTGTTCATGCTCTTCTCCGGTGCTCGCCCGCGATGCCTGCGATAATCCGCCCCACATGGCGGCCACGTCAAGGGCGGTCGACATTTACGCGCAACCCTCAACCGGAGTCAGTGCAGGCGATGAACTTGAAGACCGCGACGCAAAACCCTCACGACGATACTCTGCGCCATCCGCCTCATCACGGGCTTGGCGCATGCTTCCCCGTACGATGAATCGGCGGAGCACTTCGACGACGCTATCCGCCCGTTGATGGCCGAGGACGATATTCACGGGATGGAGGTCGGCGTCATCCTCGGGCGAGCGCACTGAGGGCGTGGCCTAGACGGAGCTGCGCAAGCCCGTCACGAATGACACCCTGTTCGGGTTCGGCTCGGTGAGCAAGACGTTCGCGGCGACGCTCGACTCATGAATGCAGGCAGACAACCGGCTCTGGCTGTCCCACAGCGTGAGTCAGCACATGCCGCTGCGGGACAGCAAGTTCGGCAAGGTCAATCTGTTCAATCTGGGCACCCATACCCCGAGCGGGCGCCGCTGAAGGTTCCTGACAACATCCACGACGAAGACCAGTTGCTCGCCTATTCCGAGTCGTGTCGCGCGGCTTATCGGGCGGGGACATATCTCACCTATTCGAATCCCGATATCGGGACGCTCCGCGCAATCACCGCGCAAAGCATGGGGCGCAGTTTCACCGCGCTAATGAAGGAGCGCCTGTTCCCTTCGGCACGAAGAATACGTATGTCGACATATATTCCGAGGCGCGCTCGGACGGCTACGCTCACTGGTCACTGTGAACCGGAAATACAAGAAGTCGGCAATGTTCCAAAGTCGATACTTTGCGTGCCCTCACAGGGTGGGCATGCGCTCAAAGCTGTCAAAGCGGGCAAACGGTGGCTGCACCTCGGTCACCTCGAACTCCTCCACAAGCGCTGCGGACATACCCTCGATTAGCCACGCACACATCTCCAGTTGCTCCGGCGAGCCTTGCAGCACCGCCTCGACGGAGCCGTCCACAAGGTTGCGGACCCAGCCTGTAACGCCCAGGGCTGTCGCGCGGCGTACGCAGGCCTCCTATAGCCAATGCCCTGTACCTGACCACGCACGTGCACGAGTCGGGTGTCAAGCGGCTCGTCCCTATCGTGAGATTCCATGGGTGGGCTCCGGTTGGAGATCTATGCACCGGTTCAATGAAGCGGTTCGGCTGCGTTTTGGGTCGTCTGATGCACCGTTGCGCTCAACTCTTCCATATTTGCCGCGGTAACTCAAGCGAACGGCTCACGCCAGACCCAGCGACGAGCAAACAAATGGGGGACGAAGAACGCCGAACTCAATAACTCGGAACACACAGGTTATCGGACAGAGCCAAACGCGCCGGTCGCATTGGCCGCACATAGTCGCCTTTCATTTTGGGACGCCTCGGGTCTCATGCTGATCGCGCATAGGGCGATCAGCGAGTTCAGCGGCGGCGCGATCGTCGGAGCAACTCGCGATCGGCGCGCTTGCTGGCGCGGGCCTGCTTGTGTGGTAGATCGCTGCCCGCCAATCCTGGGAAGTCTCGCAACGCCTCGTAGTGGCGCTCGCCTCAGCCGGAGGGTACGGTGCAATACTGCCCCAATGCAACCGTGAGAGGTCTTACCCTGCAAACCCTTTCGTTCAGAAGCGTTAACGTTGGATGAGGATAACCTCGCCAAACGCGCTCGAGAATCGCTACGCAGACGCCGTCAAGATTCGCAGTAGCAATGCCGAGGTGAATACTAATATGCACGCTGTGCGCGATCCATATCGCCTGCTCGTTTTCGTTGTCACAACTCGCGGGCGTTTGCAAGAACCATCACCGATTCAGGAGAAGGTAATGAGCGAAATGCATGACTTCAAGCGGGTGCTGTTCGTCGGCCAGGAGCCTGAGACGGTCGACTTCTCCGACCCCGCGTTACCGCCGGGGTTCGACGCCGCGAAAATTCATGCCGGAATTTCAATCGGCATGCAGCAAATGGAGGCGCATGGATGGCGTGCCGATCTCTGCTTGGTGAGACCAGATGAAACCGCGCCCATTACCCTTGAGCGCCAATTGACAACCTCAACTTACGATTGCGTTGTGATCGGCGGCGGGATACGTATTCCTCCAAAAAGCTTGCTGCTCTTTGAGGCACTCGTGAATACCGTGCACAAATGCGCTCCCAATGCGTCCATTGCCTTCAATACTCGCCCTGAAGACACACCAGACGCCGCAGCTCGTTGGCTTAAAGGTAAATAACTGCACCCGAGCGGTTAGCGGAGTAGGCTCGCCTGCAAATCGGAAGAACAGGTAGGTTACGGGCTGCTTCTCCGATGCTCCAATTGTCGACAGTCCAGACGCCGCTGTCGAACGTCCGTAACTGGCCCGGGTGCCGCCTCATGCAATGGGCATGCGCAGTTCGAACCTCGCTATGCTGCGATCGGCAGCACGCTACCCGTTCGAGCCATTAGGACAAGCCTGCCGATCGTCTCCTATGACGCCGACTTGAGACGATCGAGCTTCGACAAAGACGCGCAGCGGTCGACTGTTGCGATAGACCGCGCCGTTGCGGCGAACGATTAAAGGCAAAATTCCCCTAGTTGCTGCTGCCGGTCGGCGACCACAGCTTCCTCATCGCTTCGTCGACCGCCCTTTTCATGCTGAGCGTGTCGGCTGCCTGGCTCGGCGGGAAATCTTGCAGAGTCTTCAGATGCGCCTGCATGAACGGCACGGCCGCGGTCGGAGCCCAAAGTTTCTCCGCAAGGAACTTCCGTCGCGCGTACCCACATTCATGCGACTCCGGATCCATCTTCTCCATCGGGTCCATCAGCAGATTGAACGGATAGGGCACACTCGGATACGACTTCTCATTGAACCAGTTGTTGTCCTTCTTCACGCCGATGTGCATCTTCCATGCATCCACGCGGATCGCCATGAGGTCGGTTTCGTCGGAGTAGAAGAGTTCACGTCGCGCCGATTTGTCCGTCTTCCCTTCCCAATAGTCGAGGTTGTTGTAGCCGTCGAGATGAACCTTGATTTGGTGCTTGGAAAGTTTCAGCCTACGGCGGCCATTTTGACCGTTTCGATTGCAGTGGCCGTGCCGGAGCTGCGTCCGATGCGATGAGCCGCACAGCGACCCTCGTGAGATGTGGACGCGAGACAAACCAACCGACGCAAGCAGAGTGCAGTAATTTTGCCACTCTGGCGACACGCTCAAATCTGAATGTGTCGATGACCTGCGCGACAGCTTGGCGTAGCGTTCGCATGTTCGCTTGTGAAGGCGCGCCCAGTCTCTGGTTAAAAAGCAAGAACGAAGCGAAGCGACGGTGCTCCGAAGACGGAGCGCCCCCCCTCACCGCGCGACCACTCCGAGCGGCGCAAAGACGAAGAACGGCAGCACTCGACCCCTTGCTGTCCTCCCGTTAGCCTCTCCGAACGTCCCACCCCGCTGAAAAAGCGGCCGTTCACCTCCCGACTCCGCAATGCTTTTAATGGACCCTGCGCGACCCATTGTCGAACGATTGGCTCTATCCGGCGAATGCTGGTGCCAGCGCATGTCAAATGAATCGGTCCGCGTTTCGTCAACGACGTTCCCGCACCAGGTCGAGGCCAACCCCAGATGTCGGCGTGCCTGTTTTGTCTGTGTGTGTGTGTCGAGGCGAGATCAATTTTATGTCAAGCGGTGCGCGTGGCGATCTGTGCGGGGGAGATTGGGTAAGTGGAGTTCCGGCAACTCAACGTCCGGGAAGAGCCCGAAGGTTGCTCCCCTGAAGCTGTGCAAACTTCATATCAACCTCGCTACGTGTCAGGCAGGCAGACGGAGCACGCACGGGGCGGCAACAGCACAGGCACGCCGTTTGCGAAGTAATTAGTCTGCCCGGTAAGGGCGGAAACGAATGATCAGTTTTGCACGGGAGGTTGGCCATGAACAGGGATCAGATGAAGGGTACGGCGGAGAAGGTGAAGGGCAAGGTGAATGAGGCCCTCGGCCGCGCAACGGGCGACCGGAAACAGGAAGTCAAGGGCGATGTCCAGCAGGCGACTGGCGAAGCGCGGAAGAAGGCGGGCGACGTAAAGGATACGGTCAAGAATACGACACGAAAGCCCGGCTAAAACCGGATTGCGGGCAAATCCCGACCGCGCTCAGCGAAGGCGGGTTCTGATCGGTCTGTATGACATAGGGGGCGGACGACGGCGCTTCGATAGCGCCGTCAGCAGAGTCGCGACGTGCCCGCTTGGGCTGCGATACGCTTGCTCCGCATCTGTTGCTGCTCGAGAAGGTTCGGCGCGTGGCCCATACGTTTGACATCCTGCACTTCCATCTGAGCTATTTGCCGTTCCCGACGTTTTCTCAGCTCGTCGTGCCGTTCGGAACCACGTTACATGAGCGCCTCGATCTGCCGGAACTGCAGCCGCTCTTCGCCATGTTCCCGCAGGCGCCCGTCGTATCGATTTCAGATTCGGAGCGGGTTCCGTTGCCGGCCGCGAACCGGCTCGATACCGTCTACCACGGCTTACCGGACGGCGGCTCGACAGGCTGTCCCGTACGGAAATCCGCGCGGCGTTCGTGCGCCGCTGAACCTCGAGGGCCATGGCTCAGCACTACACGAATTACTCGGGGTCCGCCGTTGCGGCGCAGCGCAATGGCCCGGCAATCACTGGATGGGCGGCACAACGCCCAGCTTCTCGGCGAGCATGCGCTCATAGACGCCGAAGTGCAGGTCGACTTCCTCCTGACTGACCGTCGTCACAGTGACGTTGACTTGTTCCGTCCGTAGACCAAGCACCACCGACATCGCCGCTTCCAGTTGCGGCGCACAGACGATGTCTTCCACCACGGTCGTGCCGACTGCAACATCGTAGGTCTCGTCCTGCTGAAAGACGATCTCGACCAGCCGCGCGCGCGCACTCATGTTGTTGTCGATTGCGAGCCTCACGACCTCCGCGACGCTGCGCATAGTTTCAGTCGGAAAGCCTCTGGTCGAGCGCAGCCGCACACGGTGCCTTCCCACCGTGAGCCAGTCAGAATTGAATTCCATGATGTCCTCCGTTTGGTCGTTGCTCTGCCTCGCGATGATAGGGGCCGACATGCTGTTTTCAAGACCCGAATTTCCCCCTTGAAATTTCCCGCGGGATGCCTATCTTGAATTTCGCTCAGGCAGACGCGCTGGTGGCACCAAGCGCGCTGCGTGTTTCGATTTGTTTGCCAGCAGCTGGCAGGCGGACTGGAGCGCGTAAGCCCGTTCGCCTCCATGCTCCATTCAAGGAGGATACGACCATGAGTGATTTTTATTCGAGAACCAGCCCGCTCAGCGAATTTGACCGTCTGCAACGGGAAATGGCGAGCCTGTTCAACGGCTTCCCTTCCAGCATCCGCTCCGGCCGCCCTGACGCTACCTTCCCGTACGTCAACATCGGAGCGACCGACGACTCGATCGAGATTGTCGCGTTCGCGCCGGGCCTGAACGCCGCTGAATTCGACGTGTCGATCGACAAGGGGTTGCTAACGATTGCCGGCGAGCGCAAGCCAGCGTGGCCGCACGTTAGCGGCGACACCCGCGACGACGTTCGCACCTACGCGCAGGAGCGCTTCAGCGGCGCATTCCGGCGCGTGATCGAACTGCCGCAGAACGCCGACCCCGACAAGGTGCAGGCGCGCTACACCAACGGCTGCCTGTCGATTACCGTCGGCAAGCGCGAAGCGTCGAAGCCGCGGGCCATCACCGTCCAGTAACGTCAGTTATTCGAGGAGCAAGCCATGAACGACAGGACACATATTGCTGAACGCGACCGGCAACCGGCAGCACGACGCGAGGGGGACGAGCCGGCGCGGCGGATGACGCTCACCCCCCCAGTTGACGTATTCGAGGACAGCCTGGGCATCACGCTGTGGGCGGACCTGCCAGGCGTCCCGAAGGACAAGCTCGAGGTGAAGGTGCACGACGGCAATCTGTATATCGAGGCCGAAGCGGTCGTGCCGACACCCGCCGGTCTGCGGCTGCAGCACGCCGAGATCCGTGAACCGCGATTCGCGCGTGCGTTCTCGCTGAGCCCGGACTTCGACATATCGAAGATCGACGCGAACCTGCAGGACGGCGTGCTGAAACTGACCATTCCGCGCCGCGACGAAGCAAGGCCGCGACGCATCGAGGTAGCAGATTAACTGAATCTTGAAGATCAGCAACGAAGACAGGAGAAAAGGCGGTGGCGGCCGTGAGGTTGCCATCACCTGCGTTCTAGAGGGGCGGATGCAGAACGTAATGGAGAAATGGTGGCCCCTCGCGAGGCGCAGTCGAGCCACGTGAGCAGAAGCTTTGCACCGTGAGCGCAGAGGGATGGCCAGTTTTCCTGTCAGACCGTCGAGGTGGATACGATGAACAACGACCTGAAAAAGTGGAACCCTTTCAAATTTCTTCGCGGGTCAGGGGGCAAGTCCGACGCGAACAGCCCGGAGACTCAGGCAGCTAGCGAGCAGGGGCGTGCCACATGGCCCGACATTCAGCGACTTTTCTCGCGCGACTCCCTGCGTGCCATGGAGGATTTTTTTCTCGATCCGTTCGCCGTGCGCGGCACGCTCGAACGATGGTTCGGCGACTTCAGCTCATCGCGTTCCCAGCCGTGCATCGACGTGGTCGACGAAGGGAAGATACTGCGCGTGACCGTCGAGCTGCCAGGCATGGAGCGGGACGATCTGACCATCAGCGTCGAGGACGGAGCGCTGGTGGTGCGCGGCGAGAAAAGACAGGACGTGCACAGTGAGGAGGACGGCTGCTATCGTCTGGAGCGCCCATACGGGACCTTCACGCGCACGATCCCAATGCCGGAGAACGCCGATCCTGACCACGCTCTTGCCAAGTTTGACAAGGGCGTGCTGACCTTGACCGTACCAAAACACGAGGCCTTGCGATCCGCCAGCCGCGCGATTGATATTGGCTAGCGCGGGTGGCCCTGTTGCGCTCGCGAAGTAAAATGATGGATAGGTGATCGCCGCGGGTTAAGTCAATGAACTCGCGGCGATCATTGCGCTTCAAAGTCGCGAATCCGGCGCCAGTATTCGTCGGCCTGCCCTTCAGGGCGACCATCCTGCACCGTTAGAACGAGCTCCTGAACAGACGTCATATTCGGGCTGAACTTCGGCCGTTCGATTCAATGCTGCCACTGTCGCTTCATGGCCGAACTGGGTCTCACGACGAACCTCGGTTCCACCCGAAGCCGTCATGTATTCTTTAATGGCCGTTCGATCGCCGCAGGGGAAGCCAGCGCGGAAGCATTGAGACGAGAACGCCATCCTTAAGGATAAAGTGATGGTAGAGCCCGGCGAGCGCATGAAACCCCGCGAGCCATAGAATCGCATCACCTAGCCATGTGTGGATCGTTGCGACGGTCGCGCCAGCATCGTGTGAAACCTCAAAGAATGGTGGAATCTCCAGTCCCGCGAGGAGCGTCAGGGGATGCCCTTCGAGCCACGCACCGGAGATAGCAGTGAGCGGGAGCGCAAAGAGAATCAGATACAGCGTCCATTGCACGGCTTTCGCCGCGACGCTCATCCAAAGCGAAACCTGGGGCGGCTCCGGTTGCCTGTCGACTATCCGCCACAGTACGCGCATAACGACAAGCGCGAACACGCACAACCCCAGCGTCTCGTGGAGCTGACGGTCGAAGTCGCGGGCGTGTGCGTATACGCGCTGCTCGGACCCTCCGGGGCCAAATGTGAAGGCGAT
>NZ_CADIKM010000056.1 GCF_902859895.1 Pararobbsia alpina | reverse complement strand
ACCGAAGGTGTGCTTCAGCGACCAGTTGCTATCGAGCGCCGCAACGATGCGCTTGCCTACCGCGTCGCGTCGCTCCGGCGCGATCGAGTTCTCGATGCCACGCGCGATGATTGGCAGCAACTGCCGATAGACAAACGGCCGCTCCGCGGTCTGGTCCACTATCCGCCCGAAAGAGTAGCGCTGAGTGGCCTCGAACGAATCCGGCATGTCGTGAAGGCCGTATTTGGTGACGAATCCGTTAAAGCCGGCACCGGCCGCCAGCAGATACGCGAAGAGGAGAAACAACAGATTGATGATCTTTGATACATATGCGCAGGATGATCCCTGCAGCGTGAGAAATCGATTCACACTCATTGGATGAAGTATCCCTTCATGCGTCACCTTCTGCTTCGAAATTGACGAAAGCCGACATCGTAGTCCGGCCTAAATCTCAAGATTGCCTAGCGTTTACCATTAGCCAAGAGAAAGACATTCCCATCCCTTGTGCAGATGCCCCCTGTAGAGGGATTTCAGTTTCATCGAAGTGAAAAATTTTCCTAAGGATCAGGCGCTCCGTGTCGCGGCGGAAAATTGGGCAGCACATTCAGCAGAGGCTATTTCACCTTCTTGTCTTCGTCTTTTGCCTCCAACATGGCCTCCGGCTCCAACTCTTCCGCGGAACGAT
Source organism: Pararobbsia alpina (assembly GCF_902859895.1). Taxonomy (GTDB): domain Bacteria; phylum Pseudomonadota; class Gammaproteobacteria; order Burkholderiales; family Burkholderiaceae; genus Pararobbsia; species Pararobbsia alpina. The sequence continues at coordinate 22,313 of NZ_CADIKM010000056.1, read as the reverse complement.
TCAGGTGGACGAACAGCCCCCAGGCGGCAAGAAGCAAGGCCGACGAAGCAAGGAGCTCAGCCGCATAACGAAGCTCCGATGGATCCTGGTGCAGCGCTTTGAACGTTGCGACGAGCCCTTCGATGGCAAGCGCCACGACGACGACCACGAAGAATCGCGACAAGAAACGTCGCACCCTCGTCGGTGCGCTCATGTCAGCATCCCGGATGATCTCTTCCTCTACGATGGTCTCGGCGATCTGCAATGCAACGAGGGCGCCAGCCAACAGCCCCACGGCTTCAATGACGAATTGCGCGCTTTCCTGGTCCCATTCGCCCACAAATGCTATCGATCCCATGCGAGCTGCAATCGCAATCAACATCAGCGCCGCGCAGGCAAAGAGAATCGCCATCAACCCATGAACGATCGGGAAGAACCGCAAAAGGATCTTCATTTTTTAGCATCCCTTGCAAGTACGTGATCTCTCACGCTTTGAAGTGGCGAGCATTACGGTTTGCAATAGCGAGGAACAATAATTGCGGCGTCTCCATTTCGAGAGCGCAATTTGCATGCCCCGAAGCACCTGTCCTCCCTCCTCCATTAACAATGAGATTAAGCGTCACCGCCAGCATGGATGTACTGCGTACTACAGACTATATGAATTGCTATGCAACACGTGGTCGGTCCGTATTCGCGCTAAGGCAGTTTAAGCGCATGATTGGCGCTTATCTGAACACCGCTACGCGTGCGAACGACTTCAACAAGAACCGCACCCGCGGCCCAATAGCGGCAGCGACTGCGCCCGAATGTTCCAAAAAGACGGAGACACTCGATGACCAGACTTTCCAACAAACTGATCGGCGCCAGCGCGCTGAGCCTGTGCCTGATGAGCGCTACGGCGGCACTGGCCGCCGCCCCCGGTGGCACGGTCGCCTTCCTGATGCCCGACCAAGCGTCGACGCGCTACGAACAGCATGACTTCCCTGGCTTCAAGGCCGAAATGAGCAAGCTCTGCCCCGACTGCAAAGTGCTCTACCAGAACGCCAATGCCGATGTCGCGCAGCAGCAGCAGCAGTTCAACTCGGTGATCTCCCAAGGCGCGAAGGTGATTGTCCTCGACCCGGTGGACTCGACGGCAGCCGCGTCTCTGGTGCATATGGCACAGGGCCAGGGTATCAAGGTGATCGCCTATGACCGGCCTGTCCCTTCGACGCCCGCTGACTACTATGTGTCGTTCGACAACGAGGGCATCGGCAAGGCCATCGCGCAGTCGCTCGTCCAGCACTTGAAAGACAAGGGCGTGCCGACCGACAAGGGCGGCGTGCTCGAAGTCAACGGCTCGCCCACCGACGCGGCGGCGGGGCTGATCAGGAACGGCATCCATGCCGGCTTGCAGGGCAGCGGCTACAAGACGCTGGCCGAGTACGACACGCCCGACTGGGCACCGCCGAAGGCCCAGCAGTGGGTCAGCGGTCAGGTCACGCGCTTCGGCGCGCAGATTGTCGGTGTCGTGGCCGCCAACGACGGCACGGCCGGCGGAGCCGTCGCGGCCTTCAAGGCGGCCGGCGTCAACCCGGTGCCGCCAGTGACCGGCAACGACGCGACGCTCGCGGGACTGCAATTGGTCGTCTCAGGCGACCAGTACAACACGATCCTGAAGCCGAGCGAGATCGTCGCGGCCGCGGCGGCGAAGGTGGCCGTCGGCTTCCTGTCCGGCCAGGCCCCGAAAGCCGAAAGGACGCTCTTCAAGACGCCGTCCCAACTCTTCAAGCCGACGGTGATCACGGCGAAGAACCTCAAGACCGAGGTCGTCGACAAGGGGATCGTGAGCCCCAAGGATCTGTGCACCGACCGCTATGCCGAAGGGTGCAAGAAACTGGGAATCGCGAACTGATCCGGCGCGATGCCGTTCGGGATCAGGCTCCTGCCAGGTCCCTTTACTCACCATGAGGTATTCGTCCATGAATGACAACTCCTCAACAAACTCCTCAACACGATCCGAGCCCGGAGAGCTGGTACTGAGTCTGCGCGGTGTCTCGAAGCACTTCGGAGCGGTATCGGCCCTGACGGACATCGAGCTCGACGTGCATGCCGGCGAAGTGGTCGCCCTGGTGGGCGACAACGGGGCCGGAAAATCGACGCTGGTGAAGGTACTCGCCGGCGTCCATCAACCCAGCACCGGCACGATCACCTTTCGCGACCAAACGGTCACACTGTCCGACCCGGGCGCAGCGCTCGATCTCGGCATCGCCACGGTGTTCCAGGACCTCGCGCTGTGCGAAAACCTCGATGTGGTCGCGAACATCTACCTCGGGCGCGAGCTCAATCCGCTGCGCCTCGACGAGGTCGCGATGGAGGTGCGGGCCTGGACGCTCCTGAACGAACTGTCGGCGCGCATCCCGAGCGTGCGCGACGTGGTCGCCTCGCTCTCGGGCGGGCAGCGCCAGACCGTCGCGATCGCGCGCTCGCTGCTGCTGGATCCGAAGCTGATCATGCTCGACGAGCCGACGGCGGCGCTGGGTGTGGCCCAGACCGCCGAGGTGCTGAACCTGATCGAGCGGGTGCGCGATCGCGGCCACGCGGTGATCATGATCAGCCATAACATGGAGGACGTGCGCGCCGTAGCCGATCGGATCGTGGTGCTGCGGCTCGGCCGCAACAACGGCGTCTTCTATCCCGATTCCTCGAATGAAGAGTTGATAGCCGCTATCACCGGCGCCACCGAGAACGCCGTGTCGCGGCGCGCCGACCGGCGCCAGGCCGAACAGGGCGCCTAGACCAAGGAACGATCATGGGTAATGAAATGCAAGGCGGCCCGCAACGTGAGACGTCGGGCCCTCCGCAGTCGTCCACGCCGCTCGACCGCAGCGATGTCCGCGTCAAGCACGCTGCAGGGGTCGGCGGCGCCGTTTCCGATTTCGTCGAACGGGTGCGCTCGGGCGATCTGGGATCGCTGCCGGTCATCGCGGGCCTGATCATCATCTGGACTGTGTTCACCAGCCTGAATCCGGTGTTCCTCTCGGCCAACAACCTGGTGAATTTGCTGTTCGACTGCTCGACGGTTGGGGTGATCTCGCTGGGCATCGTCTGCGTGCTGATGGTGGGGCAGATCGACCTGTCGGTGGGCTCGATGAGTGGCTTCGCTTCGGCCCTCGTGGGGACGCTCTGGGTCAATCAGGGCTGGCCGGTGCTGCTGGCTATCGTGGCTGCCATTTTCGTTGGCGCGGTGGTCGGCGCCCTATACGCGCTGATGCTCAACCGGCTAGGCATGCCGAGCTTCGTCGCGACGCTGGCCGGGCTGCTCGCGATCCTCGGGATGCAGCTCTACATCCTCGGCGCAACCGGGTCGATCAATCTGCCCTACGACTCGCCGATGGTGAACCTCGGGCAGCTCATCATCATCCCCGCCGCCATTTCCTACCTCCTTGCGCTGGTGCCGGGTGTCGTGATTCTGCTCCTCGGGCTGCGTACGCGTAAGCGCCGCCGCGCGTCCAATCTCTCCGCGCCCTCGGTGGGCAGCCTTCTCGTGCGCAGCGTGGGAATCACCGTGCTTTTGGAGATCGTGGTTGCGTACCTTAACCAGGGGCGAGGCGTTCCACTGATGTTCGGTGTCTTCCTTGGCCTCGCGGTCGCGATGGACTATGCGCTGACGAGGACGCGATGGGGCCGGTCGATGAGCGCGGTCGGCGGCAATCACGAAGCCGCGAGGCGGGCGGGCATCAATGTCAGTGCCATCTACACCAGCGCCTTTGTGCTGTGCGCCAGTTTCGCCGCGCTCGGCGGCGTGCTGACTGCGGCACGCCTCGCCTCGGCCAGCCAGCAGGCCGGCAGCGGCGACGTGAACCTGAACGCCATCGCAGCGGCCGTGATCGGCGGCACCAGCCTCTTCGGGGGCCGCGGCAGCGCGTATTCGGCGGTGTTGGGTATCATCGTGATCCAGTCAATCGCCAGCGGCCTGACGCTGCTGAATCTGTCGTCCTCGCTGCGCTTCATGATCACCGGCGCGGTGCTGGCGATCGCGGTGATCGTCGACTCGCTCGCCCGGCAGTCCCGCGTCTCGCATGGTCGCGCGTAATTCCAGCAATCCAGGAGACCGGTTGATGAATGAATCCATGAAGGGAAAGGTTGCCGCCATCACGGGTGCGGCATCGGGTATCGGCCTGGAGTGCGCGCGCACACTGCTCGCGGAAGGCGCGAAGGTCGTTCTGATCGACCGTGCAAAGGACAGGCTCGCGCAACTCTGCGCGGAACTGGGGCCGAACGCCCTGCCGCTGGTCGTGGATCTGCTGCAGCCGTCGGAGGTTTCCGGGATGCTGCCGAAAATCCTTGAACTTGCCGGCGGCCTCGACATCTTCCATGCCAATGCCGGCGCCTACGTCGGCGGCGAGGTGTTGAACGGAAATCCGGACGAGTGGGATCGTGTGCTGAACCTGAATGTCAATGCCGCGTTTCGATCGGTCCACGCTGTGCTGCCGCATATGGTTGCGCAGAAATCGGGCGACATCATTTTCACCAGTTCCATTGCGGGTATCGTCCCGGTCGTGTGGGAGCCGATCTACACTGCCTCAAAGTTCGCGGTGCAGGCCTTTGTCCACACGACCCGGCGCCAGGTCTCCAAGCATGGCGTGCGGGTCGGTGCGGTGGCCCCGGGCCCGGTCGTCACGGCGCTGCTCGACGACTGGCCAAAGGCGAAGATGGACGAGGCGCTCGCCACGGGCAGCCTGATGCAACCCAAGGAGGTGGCCGATGCGGTGCTGTTCATGCTGACGCGGCCGCGCAATGTGACCATCCGCGATCTCGTGATCCTTCCAAACAACGTCGATCTCTAAACGTATGACAGGCGCGAGCCCGGTGTGGCTCGCCGCCTATCTGAAACACCTCCCATAACAGACAACGAGCTATGACCTTAGAAAACCCGACCTCCGGCGCGGCAGGCAGCACGCGTTATGTCATCGGCGTGGACGTGGGCACGGGCAGCGCCCGGGCCGGAATCTTCGACCTCACCGGCCGCATGTTGGCGTCGGCCAAGCATGACATCACCCTGTTCCATGCGAGCGGCTCCATCGTCGAGCAATCGAGTGGCGAGATCTGGAACGCTGTCTGCAGTTGCGTGAAGGAGACGCTGTCGCAGGCTGCGGTATCGCCCGATCAGGTCGCGGGCATCGGGTTCGACGCCACCTGCTCGCTCGTCGTGTTGGGCGAAGGCGGGCAGTCCCTGCCCGTCGGCCCCTCCGAGCAAGCCGAGCGGGACATCATCCTGTGGATGGACCACCGCGCCGTGGAGCAGGCGCAGCGCATCAACGCTACGAACCACGAGGTGCTGAAATTTGTCGGCGGCAAAATCTCGCCGGAAATGGAGACACCGAAGCTGCTGTGGCTCCTCGAAAACAAGCCGGCCGTCTTTGCGGCGGCATGGCAGTTCTTCGATCTAACCGACTTCCTGACCTGGCGCGCGACCGGGGACCTTTCCAGATCCACCTGCACGGTCACCTGCAAATGGACCTACTTGGCGCACGAGCGGCGCTGGGACGAGAGTTACTTCCGGACCGTCGGTCTCGGTGTGCTGGCGGACGAGGCCTTTGCGCGCATCGGCCAGACCGTCGTCGACCCGGGCACGCCGCTGGGAAGCGGACTGACGGCAACCGCCGCCGCCGAGCTCGGCCTGCGAACGGGAACCCCAGTCGCCACGGGCGTGATCGATGCCCATGCAGGGGGGATCGGCACGGTCGGCGCTGAGGGTGAGCCCGAGTCCTGCCTCGCCTACGTCTTCGGCACCTCATCGTGCACGATGACCACGACCAGAAGTCCGGTCTTCGTGCCCGGCGTGTGGGGACCGTATTTTTCGGCGATGGTGCCGGACGCATGGCTCAACGAGGGCGGGCAATCGGTGGCGGGCGCCGCGATCGAACAACTGCTTTCGATGCACCCCGCGGCTCCCGACGCCCGACGCCGCGCGGAGCACGCGGGCCAGTCCCTGCCCGTGATGCTCGCCGATCTCGCGACCCAGGCGGCGGACGGTCTGTCGGAGGCGGTGCTGCTGGCCAAGGCTCTGCATGTCGTCCCGGAGTTCCTGGGAAACCGTGCCCCGCTGGCCGATCCTCACGCAAGAGCGGTGATCGCGGGCCTTGGAATGGAAAACGACTTGAGCAGTCTGGTCGCCCTCTACATTGCCGGCGTTTGTAGTATCGGTTACGGCCTGCGCCAGATCATCGAAGCGCAGGCCAAGGCTGGTGCGCCAATCGAGCGGGTGATCATCAGTGGCGGCGCCGGGCGACTCGATCTTGTTCGGCAACTACTCGCGGATGCGACGGGAAAGCCCGTGCTTGCCACGCAAGCGGAAGAGCCCGTTTTGCTAGGCGCGGCGATGCTGGGCGGCGTGGGGGGTGGCCTGTTCGGCGATGTGCGGTCGGCGATGGCCAGGATGTCGCAGATCAACAAGATCTACGAGCCGGCCGCAGGTGCCATCGCGGACCTGCACGAGGCGCGGTTCAGCGCCTTCACGAAGTTGCAGAGCGTGGCCAGAGAAATCCGCTAGACCGGGTCATCGGCTTTTCCCGGCGGTTTGGAAGAGAGGTTGTTCCTCTCTACAGGCTGAGCAGTCGGAGCCAGTTTTTTTCGCATCGATGGAATAAAGCCCCTGGGTGCGGCGTTTCTCCACAGAACGTCGCAGCGGCTCCGCCCCATGCGCCGTCCCTTCGCGTTCGCCAATGCAGCGATCGCAACGGGTCTATCCCCACAGCAACGTGTTTTTAGCAGCCGCGCGCCTTTGCGTGCGTGCGGCTGCATGCGCAACGTGATGCGACATCACCAACGTCAATTCGATTCCATCGTATGTGATCGCGAACGCGGCATTCGGCTATGAGGCACCGCGTTGGGGCATCGATCTGAACGTCCACAACCTCACGGACCGGCGCTACTTTGTCGCGGCGAATGCGGCCGGTGCGTTCGTCGGCGAGCCGTTTAGCGCGTTCGCAAACGTTCACGCGAACTTTTGACATGCTGACAAGGCGGCGCGCTGCTGTGGCTTGAGCGCCGTCCGCGATTGGGTCAGTCGGCGACCTTGCGACACGGCATGCCGTCCGGCATGTCGGTTCGCACAACAAAACATCAAGCGACGCGGCGCACCAGTAGGAACAGAAAGAGGTCCTTAAATAAGGCCTTGAGCCCGAATCCGCCCTGCGCCTGCGGTCGATAGCCCGCCTTGCGCAGCAGCCGAAGGCCGGCACTTGCCCGCTCGATCAGCGTTTTCTCGGGCGCGTAAAGGCTCGCCCGGTCGGCGTTCTGCTGATAAAGCACCATGTAAAACGTCTCGGCGGCCCGCGCCCTCGCCGCCAGATCTGGCTGGGTCACCTGCGAAAGAACCTTGGCCCGGTCATGGGAAATCGATGCCATCTTGTCGTAGTGACTCCGCCCCGTCTTGATCGAATACGCGATTCGCGCGGCGAGGCTACTCTGCTTCGGCGCGCCAACCACGCTCACCGCGTGTTGCCGATACAGCGCGAGCTTGTCCGGCAAGCCGACGATTTTTCCGAGTGCGCCGCCCATGAACCACGCCCACATGTCGTGTGACGCGAGGCCATCGCGACTGAAATCCAGCGGGCGAACCTTCAGGTCGGTCACGCGGAACAGCGCGCCGCGCACCATTGCGCTCATGCCGAACAGGAGATACCAAGGGTCGGTTTGCAAAGGCTCGAAGGTACCAACATATGACCAGTGGTTGTCGTCGAGGTCTTCCTTGACCTTGAGCTGGCTGTCCACGATGGTCACCTTGTGCGTCACCAACATGACCTCGGGATCGGCGAATTGGGCGGTCATCAATTCGAGCTTTCGCGGCATCCATACGTCGTCCTGATCCGCAAACGCAATCAACTCGCCCTTGCAGAGGCCGATTGCCTTGAAAAAATTTTCCGGAAAGCCCTGGCGCGTTTCGTTACGGTAGTAGTCGATGCGAACCGGCGAGGTCACTTTGAATGCATTGATGGCGTCCTCAGTCAACCTATCCGGGCTGTCGTCGGTGATCACCAGCTCGTCGGGCAGAAGCGTTTGCTTCGCAATGCTATCTAGCTGCTCGCGAATATACGCTTCACCGTTGTACGCAGCCATCGCGACGGAAATCTTCATGGTTTGCATGGTAAGTCAGTCGGCGGAGCCAGTGGCTCACGCTGATACCTGCACACTATGAATAGGGATAGTAGATCGCGTTTTGAGAATATCCAACCAAAGGCGCTTGTCAGGAACATGCTTCCCGTCGGCAACCTTCCCATGAAAGAAGTACCGACGGTGGAGCGTTCCATGACGACGGCGAGACCAATTGAATTGAGCAGCGAGCAACGTAGCGATCTTGATCGGATGAACAAATCTCAAACCCTACGTTATCCAAAGTTATTTCCTGATCAGAGTCTGTGCCAGTCCGAAAGCATCGGCATCCGTCTCGATCACCGCGCCCGTGTCTGCGGCGGTGACTGTCGACGTCTTTGTCTTCGTTGTACGAAGTGATGCTCGAACTGTCGATACCAACCGGCGTGATTCACTTTGCGTGGCAATTGCTTCAGGTCGAGGCCCCCGTCTCGGCGACCTTGAACACGGCCACCGCTTCACGCAGCGTGCGGGCCTGTCCGGCCATCGACTGCGCGGCCGCCGACGCTTCTTCGACCAAGGCCGCGTTCTGCTGGGTCACTTCGTCCATCTGCGCGACGGCTAAGTTGACCTGGTCGATGCCAACGCTCTGCTCGGCCGAAGCTGCGGCAATCTCGTTCATGATCGCGCTCACTCGTGCAATCGAATCGACGATCTCGGTGATCGTCGCGCCGGATTGTTCGACCAGTTCCGAACCCGAGTGCACACGGGAGGTCGACTCGGCGATCAATCCTTTGATCTCCTTGGCGGCCCCTGCGCTGCGCTGTGCGAGCGCGCGCACCTCGCTGGCGACCACGGCGAAGCCACGCCCCTGTTCGCCCGCACGGGCGGCTTCCACTGCGGCGTTCAAGGCAAGGATATTGGTCTGGAAGGCGATGCCTTCGATCACCCCGACGATGTCGGCGATTTTGTGCGAATCATTGACGATGTTCTCCATCGTGCCGACTACCTGCTGCGTCAGCTCGCCTCCTCGCACGGCCAGCCCCGATGTGTCCTGCGCGAGTTGGCTGGCCTGTCTGGCATTGTCCGCAGTTTGCTTGACCGTCGAGGTCAGCTGTTCGATGCTCGCGGCCGTTTCCTCGAGCGATGCCGCCTGCTCTTCCGTGCGCTGCGACAAGTCGGTGTTGCCCGCGGCAATTTCGTTCACGCCGACATTAATCGATTCGGTGCCCCCACGCACAGCGGTGATCGCCGCACGCAGTGAATCCTGCATCTTCTGCAAGGCGGCACTGAGCTTACCCATCTCATTGTCGCTCGTTGCGACGATCCGGCCAGTCAGATCGCCCTCTGAGATGCGATTGAAATAACCGATCGCGGCGTTGACCGGATCGACGATCGCACGCATCAACATCATGCGCCCGCCCCAAGCCAGCAACAGTACAGCCGCAAGACCGACGGCCACCGCCATGCTGACCGCGTGGAACCGGTCTTGTGCGTCCTGGTAGCGTTTCGCACTGCGATTGAATTGCGCCTTTACCAGCGCATCCATCGCCGATGAATAGACGTTGAACAGCTTCGGCATGACGTGCGCCTGCAGTTGCACAAAGGTTTGCCTGTCGCCGGATTTGATCGCGGCGAGGGCTGGCTCCAACCCTTGGCGCAGGAACGCGGTGCGCTTGTCCTGCATGTCCTTGACGAGCCCCTGTTGCTCGTCGCCAGCACCGACCTGGCTGAGATAGTGCGACAAGTAATCGTTAGACGCTTGCAGGTACACGTTGAGACGCTGGAGCACGGCGTCCTGCCCCTTCTGATCCTTCAACTCGGCAAGCGACGCATAGGTCGCAAGTGCGAGACGCGCATTCAGCAATTTCACGGAGTCGCCTTCAAGATCCGCCACCGCAGGCGTATCGACGGTGTACGTCTGGCGCAACGATTCATTGCCACTGCGCATAGACGAAAGCCCGACCGCGGCGCCGACCACCAGCACAATCCCAAACAAAGCGATCATCGCGTTGAGGCTGGCGCGAATAGACAGGTTCTTCAACATGCTCTTTCTCCTACAAAGACGCTGAGCAGTTTGGCGCCAGGCTTCAGGTTCCTGAAATACATGGACTCGTTCTCAAATGGCAAGGGCACTGCGGTTTCCCCAGTTAGATATCGAAATTCCGCGAGTCGGCAAGCGGCTCGAGGCCGGAAATTCAAGTGTCGATCGGAAGGCACGACAGGAGTTGCAGGAATTCGGACCACCAAACCTTTCTATCAGCACCTCTTACATTTCGATAGCAGAGCGCTTCCGTTGCTGGCTCGACGGACTCTTTATATTTATTTAATGTTTATCGGTTCGAAGCGGCCGAACTTTAGTCGAACGTGATGATGCCAGCGCCGACAGTCGCACCCTCCACGGCTGGGTGACCCTCAGTAATATGGGGAAATAGGCTGGTAGCGAGTCTCGTGATCACGGTAGTGTCGAACATCGGAAAGTAGTCGAAATTCGATAAGCCGCCTCGGGAACACGTACGCGAAGCGGCGTCGCATCATGTGGCTGCTTGATCGGCAAAATCGGTAGCAGCCGAGCAGGCCAGGTTCCGCCCTTGCTGTTTGGCGGCGTAGAGCGCCCTGTCTGCTGCCGCGATCAGGCCGTTCCTGTCGCTGCCTTCGCCCGGTCTTTGCGCGGCCACGCCAGCGCTGATGGTCACGCCGGTCGAGCATGCCGAATGGGGAATCCGCAGGTTTTCAATGCCTGCCCGAATACGCTCGGCAACCCTCAGCGCGCCCTGTTGATCGGTATCCCGCAAGATCAGCACGAACTCTTCGCCGCCATACCGTGCGACAAAATCTGTCGGACGTTTGGCCACAGAGGCAATCGCCTGTGCGATCGTACGCAGGCACTCGTCGCCACCCTGATGCCCGTAGTGATCGTTGTAGGCCTTGAATGCGTCGATATCGATCATAACCGCGGCAACAGGGCTCCGACTATCAAGGTCGGCGAGCGAATAGGAAAGCGACACCGGCAGATTGGGGCCGACAAAAAGCCTGGTCGCGAAATTGCCGAGTACTCCGCCGGCGAACACCCCCTATCGTTTCAGCCGCGAATTCAAGTTTGAGGCGGTGAAGCTGGTCAAGGAGCGCGGGGTCAGCGCATCGCGGGCTTCGTGCGACCTGGAAGCGATGCCCGAGGGGACACATTTGTGACAGCGAGTGTGGAAGTCCCGGGTGGTGAGAGGAATCGTCGCGAACAAAAGAAAAACCCGCGAGGCCTTAAGCCACGCGGGTTTTGGGAAATCCTATTGGTGGAGAGGAGGAGGATCGAACTCCCGACCTTCGCATTGCGAAAACGAACAAGTCGAGATTCCTTTGGATAGATCGATATACATTAATCTCCCCAGTCCATTGTATTTTAACGAATATCTTAAAATCAATCACCGACCCACGTTGATCTACGTACCTTCACTACCGCATAATCCGGTTACACAGCGGTTACACGACATTGCTGACTCACAAACGGAGGTTCGGTGGCGAAGGTCAATTTCACTGCAGCTCGGGTAGAAGCCCATCGCTGCGCCGAAGGCAAGTCACAGTCGTTTCTCTGGGATAGCAAGACTCCTGGGCTGGGCTTGCGTGCCACAACCGGTGGCGCGAAAGCATACATTTTCCAGGGAAAGATACATGGTTCGACGGTACGGATCACGATCGGCGATCCCAGAACTTGGACAATCGATCGGGGGCAGGAGCGAGCACGTAGCCTCCAGACGCTCATCGACGGCGGCATTGACCCGCGGGAACATGAGGCTGAGCAGAAGGCAGCACACGAGGGTCGTCAGGCAGCCAAGCGCCGTCAGGACGTGACTGTCGGCGAAGCGTGGGAACATTACTTGGTGCATCTGCGTACGAAGATTTCGCCCAAAACGAAGAAGCCTCGGTCGGACAGATACATCGCCGACCACGTCGCGCTTTCCTCGCCCGGCGGCGGTATTTCCAAACGGGGCGGCAAAGAAAAAGTGCGCGGCCCGTTGGCACCGCTCATGCCGCGCAGGTTGTCCGAAATCACGGCAACGAGCATGGCCGACTGGCTAGAGGTTGAAATATCCCGAGGGCCGACGAACGCCGCTCATGCGTTTGGTCTGTTCAAGGCATTCATTCGATGGTGTGACACGCACGAGACGTACGCAGGCACTGTCTCCCATGACGCCTACGCGTCGCCGAAGGTCAAGGGGATTCTCCCTCGGAGCGTCGCGAAGAATGACTGTTTGCAGCGTGAGCAGTTGTCCGTTTGGTTTGGTGCCGTACGGGGCATCGCAAATCCTGTCATCGGTGCATACCTTCAAGGCTTACTGATCACAGGCGCTCGCCGGGAAGAATTGGCCGCATTGCGCTGGGAAGATGTGGACTTCCGATGGCGAAGCTTGACCATCAACGACAAAGTCGAGGGTACCGGCGGCCGAACCATTCCACTGACCCCGTATTTGACGAGCCTATTGTTGACTCTGAAGCGACTGAACGAGATCCCCCCCAACAAGCGGCAGGTCGCGCGTCATACAGAAAAGGGCGAGCCATGGGCGCCGTCCGAGTGGGTGTTCGCCAGTAAAACTGCATCCGATGGAAAGATTGCCGAACCGCGTCATGCGCACAACCGCGCGTTGGCCCCAACAGGTTTGCCGCACATGTCACTGCACGGCTTGCGCCGATCGTTCGGCACGCTGTCGGAGTGGGTCGAGGTTCCTGTCGGCGTTGTTGCCCAAATTCAGGGGCATAAGCCGTCGGCAATCGCCGAGAAGCATTATCGACGCCGCCCCCTGGATCTGCTTCGCATGTGGCATGACAAGATCGAAGCCTGGATGCTCGAGCAAGCGCGGATGAATTTTGAGCCGCTGAAGTGAGGTCGCGCGGACTGTTAGCCGGCGTGGCAGGAAAGCTAACGTGGCGGCAAGTGGGATCGAGGTCGTCTGCGACCGTCGACGCCCATTCGCGCGAGGAGCTATAGCCCTCTGTGGGTTGATCTCCGCCGCCCAAGCGGCTGTCCAGCAAGGCGAGATAGGCACGGATCAGTATTGCGCGTCGCCAATTCTCCACCTCCGCAATCAATGCTTGGCGCCGCTGGGTGTCCTTTTCGGCTTGTCTAAACGCTTCCTTGTCGTTCATCACGGCGCCGCCCTAAGCCTCAAAAGTCATGGCCGGTGTCACGGATCGGAACCACAGAAGGCGCCACAATTAAGATCGCGTTACCAAATCACTGGTATCCGTTGCTTAGCGATATAGACATGGACGAGCAGCGACCCATCGTCTTCGTCAGAGGAGGTCGGACGCGGCATGATTCGAATCTAATAATTCCCTTGAAAATCAATGACTGCGTTCGTTTCTGGTGTTACACATGTATTGCGTCAGTGTGTCTGGTATTCCGATCCTTCGTAGCAAACCCGCGCCGCGTCTGAATTAATGCGAACAATAGTTGGTACAGTAGGGGTTCTCCCACGCACTGGCACCATACAGAGATGGCAAAATCGCAAAAACCGGTCGTCATCGAACGTATCTATGAAACGTTGTGGGACCCTGCGGCGCAGAGATTGATCCGAACTGTCGTGACGAATGAAGACATCGTCGCAGCGATTGCCTGGTGCAAAGCCAACAAGGGATCGAGTCTTTCGGAGAAGAACCCTGCGAATTTCATGAAGGACATCATTCGGGGTCACGGCGCATCGAACATGTGGCCCGAGCGATTGAAGCAGCTTCGCATGGGGGGCAGGCAAGTCACGGGCGACGGCAACGTGTTTGAGTTTGTGCCGTACGAGGAAGGCCAAGACGAGCCATTTCCCAATCGATTTGGTTACCACAAGGGCGTCTGGTCTCACCAGATTCAGAGCATTTCCATGCCATTGGCCAGCAAGGCGTTGGGTCGCGACGACGAAACATACCTGATTCAGGTTGCAGTGAAGCTGGCGGTGGTGGAGACGCACTTCGCGCTGCGCTCGCCTATCGACGTTGTAGAGCTAACCCATCTGCAAATTGGCATCAAGCTCCGGCTTTGCGAAGTGGATGCGCTATTTGCCGCGACCTATCGCGACGAAAAGGGCCAACGGCAACGCATGATCATTACTGCCGAGGCCAAGAAGAAGAATCAACGGATTCTAGAGGAGCAGGTAGTACAGCAGGTGAAGGCTGCGTTCAACGAGACCCCTGTGGATCTCGTAGTACCCATTGCAATGACTTCAGTAACTAACGGTATCTATGTGGCAGAGTTTAAAGGTATTCGACGCAGCGAACTAGCCAATTTCACTGCGTTGGAGCTGGAACAAGAGGCGTCATACGAGCTCTGTCCGAACGTCAAGGGTATCTAGCTGAGCATCCTCAGGTTGCGGGTCTCCCGCCGGCACTGCCCGATCATCCCATTGCTTGCGTTTGGGCGCGCCCTTCTTGTCGCGTTTGCCGATGGGCGTGGAGATGCCGAAGTGCGAGGAGGCTTCTCCCATGTCCATCCGCAGAAGAGCGTCGTCTCCAAGGTCCACAGCGACGTCGGGCACAGTAGGCTGCGCTCCTAGAGCGAGCATCACTTGGGCGGCGACTGCGCGAGCAAGTGGCGGTGGGACGGCGTTCCCAATTTGACGCGCACCATGCCATTTAGTTTGATGCAGGCGAAACCAATCTGGGAAACCATGCAAGCGTGCCATTTCCCTGACTGTGACGCAGCGCGCATGCGCGTAGTGTATCGGGCGCGGTGAAGTGAATGCACCTCTCGCGCTGTCTGTTCCGGCACGGAGTGTATTGCTAACGCCTGTGCTCGGCAATTTGAAAAAGCGCGAGATCGGTTCAACAGCACCTTGTTCTGTTTCTTTGAATCTGCGGCGCGAGATTTCCGTATGGTCCGTGCGCATGCTGCTCGTTAGTAAGGCCGAGTTGTGCAAGCGCTTGTAGGAGAAGTCCCAATTCGGGCGCACTGTCCCGCGCAATGCCTTAGCATAGGCGCTCGCCTTGCCCCATTTCACCTTCACGGCATCCGTGTCGATCAGTTCTGAGTAGGCCTCCGCGTCAGGAATGTCGTCGAGCGCGTCATAGCAAGACGGGCCCTCAGGAAGACCGGTCAGATCTGTGCTAGCGCCAGCAGGACAGAACATCGGTGCCGGATAGACCGGCAGGCAACGCCCTTTCTTGCACCCCATCAAAATGAGGCGTTCGCGGTACTGAGGCGCGCCGAAGTGCGCTGCGTTCAAGATCTTCCAAGGCAAACGAATTTCGTAGCCAATTGAGGAGAATGCGTCGATCAGCTCCTGCAAGAACTCGGCGTGCCTGCCGACGGTGATGCCCTTTACGTTCTCGAAAACGAATGCTTCGGCGTCAAGTTCGTGTACGAGGCGGACGAAGTGACGAACGAGTGCGTTGCGGGGATCGTCGAGAGCGCGCTGTCCGATCATTGAGAAGCCTTGGCAGGGTGCGCCACCGAATACGACATCGACCTTACGCTTTCCAATCCCTGCAGCCTCACGGATCTGCGCGCCGGAAAGACGTTCGACACTATGTGGAATTACTGCGCAATGAGGAAAGTTGAATTCATGGACTGCAGCATGAATCGGATCGATCTCGACTGCTGCCACGACATCGAAGCCAGCCTGTTCGAATCCGAGCGATAGCCCGCCTGCGCCCGCAAACAAATCGATACCAAGTGATCGGCTCATCGTCAATCTCTCTTCCTCTGTCAATGCCAAATTGCTAGATACGAATCGTACCGGAATGTCCTCAACATGTCGATCGAATTTTGGAAGGGCCGAGGAATGAAATGAGGGCCGATTCTAAGGTGGCGACATCCTTCAATTCGCATTGCCACAACGTCAATACGTCCCATCCGGCGGCCCTTAACGCAGCGTCGTTCCTTACGTCCCTTTCTCGGTTGGCTTGTATTTTGGGAGCCCAGTACTGAAGCGAAGACTTCGGCAGCGCTCCTTTCTTGCAGGCGTGGCCGTGCCAGTAGCATCCATGTATGAGAATGACTTTCTTACGTCCAGAGAATACGACGTCTGGCGTGCCTGGAAGCACGCGGACATGTAAGCGAAACCGGTATCCGAGCCTGTGCAACAGCTTACGCACGAGAAGCTCCGGACCGGTATTTTGGGTGCCGACTGCGCGCATAATCCTGCTGCGCTGGGCCGGCGTTCGGGTGTCCACCATCTGCGGCTGATCGCTAACCATCTCGTTCGTGCGGCCTTGGTGTGGTGTTCCGTCGGGCGGTGGATAGCCGACCGGCGTACACGCTACCTCGGTTAGAAGCCGGGCGAAGAGCAGTCTTCAAAACGCCCGTCAGCTCCATTCCCCATCTTCTCGGCGTGAGCCGCATGACCAACCGCAGTCTAACAAAGACGCGCCGGTCCTCCTATGGGAGGGTGCGCGAAACCGGAGCGATGACCGTATCCACCACAAGGGTCGGCGTTTCACGTTAGTTCGCGAGGCCGGTCTTCCTCGCCCGATCTCAGGAATTCCGGCTGTGCCAACGGCCCAAGCGCTTCCATTACCTCAACGACAGGGAACTGACGACGGTTTGCGAGGATTGTGCCACCATCCGATGAGCAGGCGTCGGAAGACGCGACTTCGCGGGGCACCTGCGCGTCGGCCGCGAAGAATTGCTGGACGACCCCCCAGCATGGTAGAAGAGCTCCATGAATGCGCCGTCGTAGGATGTGAACGGCGGTCGAAATCCGCGACTAAACGGCGGCGAGTGTTTTCCGGGAACGGTTCTTGAGCAATAGACGGGCGAAAAGTCTCGCAGCGGGGTCAAGGACAAGCGCAGCTTGGCGAAGCGAATCCTTGACGCCGAGAAGGGACGATATTCTGGTGCTGGGTGCGACCTCGGTCGCGCCCAAAAAGCGCATTCTCGCCGCCGTTTAATGGCGGTTTTGCACCGCCGACAACATAGGGGAGTGGGCAAATGACGAGATTCTTTGCCTTGAGTGGTAGAGAAACTCGGCGGAAGGTTTCCTCTGGGGTTACTAAGCGATCCAATCACTTTCAAGGATATTTTTTAAGCTATGATATTTGCGAAGCGGTTGAACAGGGGTAAGCACTTTGCACGAATATCCGATTCCAGCCGAGCCGAGCCGAGCCGAGCGATGATTCACGCATCTGAATGCAGTCTGTCGCCCGGACCATGAGCGTCGTCAAATGCAGCGAGAGAATCCGAGACCTCAGCGGCGATGCGCCGATCAGGCGGCTTCAACTACGTCTTAAACAAAAAATCACCGAACGCGTGCCGCGACAACACATCAAACGAAGACATCGTCACAACGCCAACCGCAGCTGCAGCGTCGGGTAATTTAATTGCCTTCCGGCTCTCCGGAGCCGACTGCTCATTCGTGACGATAACGTACCCAGGATGGTGAGCAGCAAATGCTATCAGCCAAGCGTCCGCCGACCTTGCATTTAGGAATTTGTCTTGCGCAGTCGCTTGAAATGCGGGTACTCGTGAAACTGGCCAATTCGCTAACTGTTGCCATTTAGCGACGCTGGGAAGGCAATTTAAAGAAAAATCCGCCTTGATCGAAATGCGATGCCCACTCGTAGAGCGGGTCGTCGGTTTTCCCGTTCAACAGCTCATCACGCGCCTTGTCGATACTAAACACGGTACCGTGCTGAAACCCCTGCCCCACCCACGCCCAAAATTAGTACAAAAGTTTGGATTGTAGTGAAGGTTTTTCGCAGTAATCAGTACGTCAGAATTAAGCAGGAAGCGCGCGCTGCTTTGCAGTCACATCGTTATTTGGATTTGTGTTCAACAGCTGGCCGGCTTCCCGCAAACTGATGTTACCCGAGGTAGCTAGCGAAGCAACGCGTTTCGCCAATTTCCTGCTGTTCCGGACCGCCAAGGTTGCGTAAAAATTACCGCCACTGGCTTCGTCTTTTTTCGAACCGGATTTTTGCGAAGTGATATAAATCTTACGGTATAGCGATTCATCGACATACCCGAAATCGACAGCACGGCGCACCAACACAAGCAAACTGACCTTGAAATGGCGACGTAATTCATTCAAGCGAGCAGTGGCGCTACCCTCAGCGCTCGTCCACATCTTTGCAAAATCCGACGACGGCACGAGCACTTCGGCAGCTACCGCATTGCAGAACCGCTCCTCGCCGTTATGGACGCCGTCACAGCATCGGAGACGCCGATATCACCTTGTCAAATATGAGCGACCTCATGCATAAGGGTGAACATCCATGCCGCTGCCGCGTCTTTACCATTCACAAACACGTCTGGCGCGATGGGGTCACTAATAGCAAAGCCACGAAATTCCGAAACGGACAGCGGCCGGGAAGTGTTATTTCCCACGATTCCGTTCTTAAACACAAGGATGCCGGCCGCTTCGCCTGAGCAGAGAGATAACTGAAGAGTTCTTCGACAGTACTCGCCCTACCCATCGCAACTTGATCGAGACGAAGCACATGGCGGACTTCTTCAGCGACTTGCCTTGAATTCAAAGACCGCTTTCGGCCCTCGCCAACAAAATGCAGAGGCTCCGCCCCCTCCCTCTCCAAAAAATCCCTGTACCAGACCTGTTTGAATTTTACGTCGTCGTAAACCTCGAAGAAATCGCGTGACAGAGGCGTAGACGACGAATTGAGTGTCCGAAAATCCACAAGCTCCGGACGAACACGTGGCGCTGGCGGTATCAAGAGAAAAAGATAGCCAAACGGCACCTTTGCCGCCGCCGCAAATCTTATCGCTTGGGAAGGCGTTAGTGTTCCGGCGATAATTTTTTCCGGCGCGCTTTTCGAAATCGTTCGCGCGATGCCTTCTAGCGAGCCACCAGATTGACTGGCGGCCCAATCTAGAACGTCGGGAGAAAGACTCAGAGTTTCGGTCATGTGAATTGCATTATTCGCCTGAGCCTAGGATTTACGGACTGGCGGCACCAACCTTCGGATGGCGTGTAATTTTTTCAACATGTAAAGCCGTAAGCCACGCACGCTACGCAATCATCACACGCAGTTGCCATTCGTCTCATCAAGCAGCATAGGCGGGAATGTACCAGATCGTGCCAACGACCAAATAGCCTTTGATGTTTCACTATACTCACCGTTTCCCTCTATTGACTGTCGCCGCACCTGCCAAGCAGCTCGACGAGCGTTGGCGCCATTCGCCCTCCAGCATCCGGCCCTAGGCGTGCGCCACGCGTCATCAGATACCCGGGCGCTCGAGTAACACCGGCGGGAGCACGGTCGTCAAGGCTCTCGCGAACCTTGCCCTACGCGACGCGCAGCGTCATGCGATGACTGTCGCCGTCACCAGCCTTCAGCGCGACCACTCACTGGCACGCAGCCCAGCCCCGTAGGCAACTGACAGCGCAGTCTGGCAGGACGAGCAGCCACATCACGAAGCCCGTGGGCACATCGAAGGTCGAAAACAGACATCAACCTGCAATGGAAAGCATCATTCTCGCAAGGCCAAGTATTCTGCGATCGATCACCGCAACGGCTGATAAGGAATTGGTCAACGCTCGTGAGCGAGCGGCGCTAATGCATTAAAAACAGCCATAGAGGTCGGCTGCGTCGACCGGCTGAAACGGGGTCGAACTCGGCCTCACGCCACACCCTTCCCCGTTTGCTCATTCCTGATTCCTGATCGGGATTCCAGATTTCTTTGGCCCTATATCACTGCCCCGAGCACGGCAGCAGCCTGCCGCTCCGCCTACGCGATCTCGCGCTGGCGAACCCATCTTCGGGAGCCGTGATGCCCACCTACTCTTGCGTCCGATCCAACCGCACCCGCTCCCGCAGTCACGGAGCCGGAAACCGCGGTTACGCAACTGATGCGCGACATCGCGGCTGGACTCGCGCGGCCGACTGTTTCCGATATTCGCCGTCACCTCAGCTGTTCCCAGGCTAGGGCCGCCGCCCTGCGGCGGCAAATCGCCACTTCTGCGCTGTAACCGGACGCGTCCTGCGTCCGGCTTGTCTTCCCTTCTGTCTTTCCCTTTCGTTTAGCGAGTCTCGTATCCGCCCCTGTCGGAGGCACGTGCTCGCCTTTCATCCGGAGAAATCCATGTCCGCAATCGCTCTCGTCTGTCCCAAGACATCGTCCTCGAGCACGCTGAAGGGGCTGAGTGTCATCGCTGGCGTCGCCGTCGCCAGTTTGGCCGTTGCTGTTTGCTATAAGCAGTACCGCAAGCGGGAGGCTACCCGCGCACTGGCCTCGATGGGGGTGCAGGAAACATCCTTCCGTATCTCGACGCGAACAGCAGGGCCCTTCTCGCCAGCCTTGGCACGTTGGAGCCCGCTGCTACGGCTACCCGCTCTGCTGGCATGCAGTAGTCCACCCCGACGTTTTATCCAACCAGAGCCGGCGAGTTCGCCGGCTTTTTCATTTGTCTCGACCACGTATCCACTCTGCCGGAGGCCCGTGCTCGCCCTTTATCTGGAGATATTCATCATGCATCGGTCCACGAGGCTCAAACCACTGTTCCATCCCGGGCGGCTGCTCGTCACGTCTGCGGCACTCACCGCACTGAGCATGAACGGCATCCCGGTCGTCAGCCTCCTGCTGCGCCACATTGCCGGCGCCGCAAACCCATGCACAACGTAAGACATGAATTGTCCCAACGCCCTTTTAACCTGCAAGCTGCAGAACGAATCATCGAAACCGGGAGGCCATTTGGAAAGCAGGAAACCTCGTGCGCGAGTTATCGCACTACAGCGTCTCAGGTTGCGTTCAATGATCTTCGAACATTGCCCGGACGGGATCGTGATCACCGATGCCCGGGGATGCGTCATCGAGTCCAATGCGTCGTTCACGCGTATGACCGGGTACACTGTCGATGAACTTTTTGACAAGAACCTGTTTTGCCTTTGGGTGGCTAACGACGGCCGGACACACTACCGGACAATTCGCAGGTCCATCGCTTACACAGGTTACTGGCAAGGTGAAGTGTCGCCCCGGCTCATGCGCAATTACATGCACCGCTATCCACTGCGCATCAATGCTATTCGCAACGAGCAGCAGAAGGCCCTTGCCCTCATCTGGACGCTCTCCGACGAAACACGCTTACCGGAAAAACAGCGCGAGCTGGTTCGCCTTGCGCATCACGACCCGCTTACCGGGTTACCGAACCGCCGGTCGCTGATGGCGCGACTGGAGTGCATGCTCAACCGGCCTCGGAGGGATACCCCCAGTGCAGTCTTGTACCTCGACCTCGATGGGTTCAAGCAGGTCAATGACACGTTTGGACATAAGACCGGCGACAACCTGCTGCAAGCAATCGCGGCAAGGCTCAGCGCCCGGTTGAGGCACAACGATATGCTGGCCCGTCTTGGCGGAGATGAGTTCGTCATTGCGTTGGAGCGGAACTCGCATGAGGATGCGGCCGTTGTCGCCGAACACATCATCGAGCAGTTCCAAACCTCGTTCGAGCTAGCTGACGGTAACATCGTGCATATCGGTGCCAGCGTGGGTATCGCATCTCTGCCACACGACCGGATAGGTGCGGAACTTCTTCTCGATCGCGCGGACCGTGCGCTATATGCCGCCAAAAGGGCGGGCAAGGGAGTTTATCGATTCTTCGAGAGTTCGCGGGTTGAGGATGCGTAGTGTCACCCTCTTTCGGGCGAACTTTCTGCCGCGCTGCCTCCGCGGGAGGAAAATTACGGATGTTGTTGGGGGAAACGAGACGAAGCGGCTCTCGAAGCGCGGCTCAAGCCTATGACCTGCAAGGGCCGCTAAGGGCCGCGATAACGATGGCTGGCTTCACGATTCGACGGCTTGCATGGCGCCGTGCCACCCTCGGCTGTGGCCGTCGCATTTCCCGGTGTGAGTGGGCCTAACCGTGTTGCGGTCGCGACACTTGCGACATGTCAGGAGAGCCGGCCATCCTCCTCACTGAGCTTGACCCGTTTCGACGGACAGATTTGCAGTCAGAGACTGCATGTGATTTAGCCTCCATTGAGCGTTGAACTGCGGGTTGTCCACGGGCGGGCGGCGGGTCGCCCGTCACGACCATGACGCTGCCCGCCGGTGGGCAACCCGCAAGGCGACACGGTCTGGTTTGTCGGGTTCAGGTCTTCGAATTCGAGCGGTGAACGGTAGCCCAGGCTGCTATGCAGGCGGCGTACGTTGTACCAGCTCTCCAGAAACCAGAAGAGGCGGCGCCTGGCCTGTTCATGGGTGTCGAAGTGCTCGCGCGTGAGCAACTCCGCTTCGAGTGTGCCGAAGAACGATTCGCACATCGCGTTATCGAAGCAGTCGCCTGCGGTACCCATCGAGGGCTGCACGCCCGCCTCGCGGCAGCGTC
>NZ_CADIKM010000055.1 GCF_902859895.1 Pararobbsia alpina | reverse complement strand
ACAAGTTTTTTACTTCACCTTCGACTTGCTCACCGTCTGCTCAGGCCCGTCCCACCGGCCTCACAGCGCACCCGACTGCCGCACCAACCTCCCTTCCACCCCCACCGTTTTGGCTACCCGGCGAAGCTCGTCTTGCAACGAGGAGGCGAATCTTAGCCCTCCTCTTCGCATATGACAAGCAGATGTACGGATTTATTTTTTCCACTCATCGGGCGTCGAATATCTCGAGAGGAATCGCCTCGGCCATCCGTGCGTAGCCCGCGTCACTCGGGTGAACGTGATCGTCGCTATCGAAGCGCGGCAGCAGGCGCCTCGGATCCGCGGGATCGCGGAGCGCCGCGTCGAAGTCGATCACGCCATCAAAGGCATGGCTGGTCCGGATCCACTCATTGATCTCGGTTCGCACGCGTTCACGGTCGTCCGTAAGGCCCGCCGGCGTCAAGGTTCCGCCGAAGATGCGAACGTGTCGCTCATGCGCGGCCGCAATCAGACGGCGATACCCGTCGATCACGTCGGCCGCCTGCACGCGAACGTGTGGCGCGTCGCAGTCAAGGCCACGGTGGGGTGGCACCTCGCCGAAATCGATATCGTTGATGCCGATCAGCACGATCACGTCGCGCACGCCGGGTTGCCCGAGCGCATCCGTCCGGAATCGCTTTTCCAGCGCCTGCCCATAACAGGGGGAGTCGTTAAGCAGGCGATTGCCGCTGATGCCGAGATTCACAACGGCCAGTTTCGAAGCGCCGCCCGCACGCGCGAGCCGGGCGGCCAACTGGTCCGGCCAGCGGCGGTTCGCATTCAGTGTCGAGCGCATCCCGTCGGTTATCGAGTCCCCGATAGCAACCACACCGCGTGCGCCCGGCGCGTCGACCGCGAGGCCGTCGAGCCAGAGATAGGCCGTCATAGGTGCGCGGAACGGTGCGCCGTCCGTGCTCGCAGCGAAATCCCCCCGTGTCGAGAGATAGCTGACCTGACTCGCGATCTTGTGCCATGTGGTCGCCTTCGCGCCTGGTGCGACGAAGCTGACGGAAAGCGCCTGCCCTGCGATGACCGACTTCGCAACCGGATCACTCCAGACCTCCTCTCCCGGTGGGATCTCGACATCCGCGCGTCCGCCGAAGGTCACCGGTTTTTCCGAGCCGGCCACGATTTGCGCCCCGCGCCCGGTAGTGGCGATGCCGATCGAGCGCAGCTTGAGTGGCACGCTACCGAAGCGGTTAGTCAGTCGGATTCTTAGACCCGCCCCGGACAACGAGGGAACCACGATTTGTCTGACCGTGCGGTCAGCCGTATCAGGCGCCCGATTGAACGATGGCGCGAACTCCGGAGGGGGCACTTGCTGGGCAGCCATACTCCAGGACGACACCCATCCGGCCGGCAGGGCTGAGTGCCTGGCTGCTTGGACTGAGCTTTCCGCCTGTCCCGGTCCCTGTCCCTGCGCGACCGCAGTGTTACCGGCAATGGCATTCGCCGATAAGCCCATCCACAGGCCAGCCGATACGCATGCGATCGTGAGTCCCTTGTGAAAAGTACTGGTCAGGCCTGTTGCCAATCGTTCATGCATGCGCGAATCCCCACGGCTGTCGTTTGCGAATCGGCATTGTGCCCGATAGGGATTACGCGGAAGGCCCGCAGATTGCGAGGGCACATGCACACCTATATACAGAACGCTCATGATTCCGTCGCTGGGATCGCCTACACTTCAAAGCGTCTCCGAATGCCTTCGCAACCGGTTCGAGCATGGCTTATCTACACGCGGTAAACGGTGATCACGCCGCCGACTTGCTGAACGATGCACTCACGACCGCCGGCCGGGACGATCGAGTGGTGTGCCTGCGCGACGACCTCGCGGTGGGCCCGATCGAGGGCATCGACGAGGATCCGGGCGCACGAGTCTCCTTCTGGCAGACCGTGCTCGATAACCCCGAACGCGACCTGCGCAAGGAATTCGAGGCCCAGGCCGCGGCCCTGGCCGAACTCGCCCACACGCGCATGGAAGTCGTTGTCTGGCATGGGCTGAGCGCCGCCGACCAGTTGATGCTGCGCCGAGTCGCCTTCCATCTGCGAAATGCCCCGCAACGGCTCAACGAAGTCGGCCTGACCCTGCGCGAAGCCGATCCGGCCCGCATAGGGCCCGGCAAACAAATCGCGGTCGGCCACTATTCACCAGACATCCTCCGCGCACGATTTCCGACGATCGTGCCGATTCCGGTATTGCGCATCAGCCGGCTCGCACTCGAATGGCAGGAGGTCAAACGGGTCAACTCGGAAGTCCGTCGCCTCACCACCAACACTTTTGCCCGAAGTTCATTCCACGAACTGGACGCGCTGATCATCGAGCATGTCACCGCCGAA
Source organism: Pararobbsia alpina (assembly GCF_902859895.1). GTDB lineage: Bacteria > Pseudomonadota > Gammaproteobacteria > Burkholderiales > Burkholderiaceae > Pararobbsia > Pararobbsia alpina. Next base: position 20,677 of record NZ_CADIKM010000055.1, on the reverse strand, counting down.
CGGCAGCCATTGAACCACCTCGTGAGCGAGGTGATGCGTGCCAACACCGGCTTTCTCGCGACCGACGTCCTGGTGTTGTGGCGCATCCGCACGCTTGCCGATGCAGGCAGGCTCAGCCTTCGCGGAAAGGGCAAGGAGCGGGAAATCGCCCTGCCGCTCCATGAGAACGTGCTGGACACCCCCCGTTAGTATAGGTAATTAGACCTAGGTATAAACCCTAGTGCGCTAAGCAAAGATGGACTAGAATCCGGACTGAAGCCGCGCTGTCCGGAGTCTGCATACATGCCTGCACGTATGTGGGCATGACGGCGCGATCCCCTGAACATCCGGAATCGAGTCGTGAACCCCTCCCTCACTGGCCAACCTGCATCTGCCTCGTCAGCCCGCCATCGCCGCGTAGTGAAGACCATGGTGCGCCAGTTGACAGCGGCTGATCGCGACCGGCTGGTCCGGCATTTCACCGCACTCGACGGCGACGATCGTGTTCTGCGCTTCGGGCAGCACGCCTCCGATCACGTGATCGAAAACTACGTGCGCGGGATGGATTTTACGAATGACGTGGTCTTTGGCGTCTTCGATAGCGCGTTGAACCTGGTCGGCGTTGGCCACCTCGCCTACTTGCCCCTCGAAGAGGACGAAACAGGCCGCACCGCGGAGTTCGGCCTGTCGGTTCTCGAATCCGCGCGTGGCACGGGCGTCGGCTCCGCGCTGTTCGCGCGTGCCGGAATGCGCTGCAGGAATTCGGGCGTGACCACCCTCTACATGCACTGTCTCGCCCATAACAAGACGATGATGCGTATCGCTGGCAAGGCGGGCATGGATATTCGCCGGGACTATGGCGAAGCGGACGCCTATCTGGCACTGCCGCCCGCCGACTCGGCGTCGATCCTCTCCGAAATGTTCGAGGAGCAGGCTGCCGTGTTCGACTACGTACTCAAGCGACAAGTGCGACAGGCTGACAAGCTGCTGGCGTTCTTACTGCCCGTGGACTAAGCACGATCCGGGGTCTGAGTACCGTCCTTGGTCAAAGTACCATCCTTGGCCTGAGCACCGTCCTTGGCCCGAGCATCGACCTCGGCCCGTACACGGTCCCTGGCCCGAGCACCGTCTGCGGCCTGAGTGCCGTCTGTAGCGCGAGCATCGTCTGTGGCATGCCCCCGTTCTTGACCCGTGCACCGTCCGGCGCCCGGGCACCATCCGCAACCTGACTATCCGTTGCTGCCCCCTAAGACAGAATCGATGCTTTCGACTTTTTCCGAGTAGATTTCCATCGGCGTCCGCCAATTCTTCGGCTAATGCGCGAATATCTGCTCAAACCGCGCCGCTACACTCGAATCATCAAGGCGCGGGCAAGAACCTGCGCCCCCTGCGATCGGCGATCGATCGACAAAGTGAATCGGGAGACAGGCAATGCAAGTACCTCTGTGGGACAACCCGGTCGGAACAGCCGGCTTCGAGTTCATCGAATACACGGCCCCGGATCCCAAGGCGCTCGGCAAACTATTCGAGAAAATGGGGTTCACGGCGGTTGCGCGACATCGCCACAAGGACGTCACGCTCTATCGGCAAGGGCAGATCAACTTCATTATCAATGCAGAGCCCGACTCATTCGCCCAGCGCTTCGCGCGCCAGCACGGACCGTCGATCTGCGCGATCGCCTTTCGCGTCCAGGATGCAGCCCACGCTTATCGATACACACTTGAACGCGGCGCCTGGGGCTTCGACAACCAGACCGGTCCGATGGAACTCAACATCCCCGCCATCAAGGGCGTGGGCGACTCGCTGATCTACTTCGTAGACCGATGGACGGGCAAGAACAATGCCAAACCCCACGACATCGGCAATATCAGCATCTACGACGTGGACTTCGAACCGATCTCCGGCGTGGACCCGAACCCCGTCGGCCACAGCCTGGTCTATATCGATCACCTCACGCACAACGTTCACCGCGGTCGCATGGCCGAATGGGCGGATTTCTATGAACGCCTGTTCAACTTCCGCGAGATCCGCTATTTCGATATCGAAGGTCAAGTCACGGGCGTGAAGTCGAAGGCGATGACCTCGCCTTGCGGACAGATCCGCATCCCGATCAATGAAGAAGGTACCGAGCAGCCGGGCCAGATCCAGGAATACCTCGATGCATATCGAGGTGAAGGGATCCAGCACATCGCACTGGGCTCATCGGATATCTACCGGACCGTCGACGGCTTGCGCGGCTCGCACATCAAGCTGCTCGACACAGTCGACGCGTACTACGATCTGCTCGAAAAGCGGATCCCCGGCCATGGCGAACCGCTCGATGCGCTCAAGGCACGCAAGATTCTCATCGACGGCGCACCGCACGACTTGCTGCTGCAGATCTTCACCGAGAATCAGATCGGACCGATCTTCTTCGAGGTCATCCAGCGCAAGGGCAACCAAGGATTCGGCGAGGGCAACTTCAAGGCGCTGTTCGAATCGATCGAACTCGACCAGATCCGGCGTGGCGTGGTGCAAGCAAAAGCGCCTGTTTGAGAAGAAGGCGAGAAAAGCAGACGGTCAGTCGCAGTCGCGCCGCGTCTTGTGGCCTTTCGGAAAATTGAACAACTGGCCCGGCATCCAGGCGGTGAGCGTCGACTCTTCCGGCCGGGGCTCTCCAGCACGTTGCTCGGTAGGCGACGGGCGTGCATTCATATTGGCGAAAACAGGTCCCACTTCAAGAGCAAGAAACGCGGCGGACGCGATCAGAAAAGTACGGATATGGGGCTGAATCAAATCGGCTTCTCCTTTGGTAGTAGGTGACACCAATCCATCTTGCGTTCGATGGAGGTTCAGGATGCCAAGTGATGCCGCACAGGCAGACTGCTTTTACAGGGGGTTACAAACAAGCTCCCGCTGTAATCTCGCTTTATCGAATCCAAGGGTGTTTCCATGTTATGAGCACATGGGTGCACCCCAGGCAAGAAGCAGCGCACCTAGGGACACCCCCTAGTCTCGACTGCTTCGGCGCTGCCGGCCGCGGTGCTAACATGATTTCGCAATCGTCATCCTCCGTCTTGCCCGCTCAAAAGGCCGATCAAGACGGCCCAATTTGCGAACCCCTATCCGGGTGAGGAGCATAAATCCATGAACGCCCCACTGGACCCGAAGACGCGCGCTCAACTCGAAGCCGCTCTCGCGTCCGTCACGCTCGACGACAAATACACCCTCGATCACGGCCGCGCCTATATGAGCGGCATCCAGGCGCTCGTGCGCCTGCCGATGCTCCAGCAGGAACGCGATCGCGCGGCCGGCCTGAATACCGCAGGCTACATCTCCGGCTACCGCGGCTCGCCGCTCGGCGGACTCGATATCTCGATGGGCAAGGCGCGCCGTCACCTCGCCGCGCATCAGATCGTTTTTCAACCCGGCGTCAACGAAGACCTGGCCGCAACCGCCGTCTGGGGCAGCCAACAGGTCAACCTCTACCCGGGCGCAAAGTTCGATGGCGTGTTTGGCATGTGGTACGCCAAGGGCCCCGGCGTCGACCGTTCGGGTGACGTCCTCAAGCACGCGAACTCTGCCGGCTCCTCGCCGCACGGCGGCGTGCTCGTCCTTGCCGGCGACGATCATGCCGCCAAGTCGTCGACGCTCGCCCACCAGTCCGAGCACATCCTCAAGGCCTGCGGCCTGCCCGTGCTGTTTCCCGCGAACGTCCAGGAATATCTCGACTTCGGACTGCACGGCTGGGCAATGAGCCGCTATTCAGGTCTCTGGGTCGCAATGAAGTGCGTGACCGACATCGTCGAATCGTCGGCCTCCGTCGACATCGACACGCAGCGCACTCGCCTGGTCCTGCCAAGCGATTTCGCGATGCCCGAAGGCGGCCTCAATATCCGCTGGCCCGACCCGCCGCTCGTACAGGAAGCCAGGCTGCTCGACTTCAAGTTGTATGCCGCGCTCGCCTATGTCCGCGCGAACAAGCTCGACCGCATCGAGATCGATTCGCCGCAGGCGCGTTTCGGCATCATGACCGCGGGCAAGGCGTATCTCGACACGCGCCAGGCACTCGTCGATCTCGGTCTCGACGACGAGACCTGCCGCCGCATCGGCATCCGCCTGTACAAGGTCGGATGCGTCTGGCCGCTCGAGGCACAAGGCGCGCACGCGTTCGCCAAGGGGCTCGACGAAATCCTCGTGGTCGAGGAAAAGCGCCAGATGCTCGAATACGCGATCAAGGAGGAGCTCTACAACTGGCCCGATACGCAGCGTCCGCGTGTCTTCGGCAAGTTCGACGAGAAGGACGGCGCGGGCGGCGAGTGGTCGGTGCCAATGGGTAATTGGCTGCTGCCGGCCCATTACGAGTTGTCGCCGGCGATCATCGCCCAGGCGATCGCGACACGCCTCGAGAAGTTCGACCTGCCCGCCGATGTCCGCGCCCGCATCGCCGCACGCATCGCGATCATCCACGCGAAGGAACAAGCCCTCGCGAAGCCGCGCATCGCGACCGAACGCAAGCCCTGGTTCTGCTCGGGCTGCCCGCACAATACCTCGACGAATCTGCCGGAAGGCTCGCGCGCGATGGCCGGTATCGGCTGTCACTACATGGCGCTCTGGATGGACCGCAATACCAGCACCTTCAGCCAGATGGGCGGCGAAGGCGTGGCATGGCTCGGCCAGGCGCCGTTCACGAACGACAAGCATGTGTTCGCCAATCTCGGCGACGGCACCTATTTCCATTCGGGCTTGCTCGCGATCCGCGCGGCGATCGCGTCGAGGACGAACATCACCTACAAGATTCTCTATAACGACGCGGTTGCCATGACCGGCGGCCAGCCCGTCGACGGCGTGCTGACCGTGCCGCAGATCTCGCGGCAGCTCGCCGCCGAGGGCGCGACGAGGATCGTGATCGTCACCGACGACGTCGATCGCTACGAAGACCGTTCGCTGCTCGCACCCGGCACGACCGTCCATCCTCGCGATGAACTCGACGCCGTGCAGCGCGAACTGCGCGAAGTCGCCGGCACGACCATCCTGATCTACGACCAGACCTGCGCGACCGAAAAACGGCGGCGCCGCAAACGCGGCACGCTGGCCGACCCCGCGCGCCGCGTCGTGATCAACGAAGCGGTTTGCGAAGGGTGTGGAGACTGCTCGGTCAAGTCGAACTGCCTGTCCGTCGAGCCGCTCGAAACCGAGTTCGGGACGAAACGGCAGATCAACCAGTCGAGCTGCAACAAGGACTATTCCTGCCTCAACGGCTTCTGCCCGAGCTTCGTCACGATCGAGGGCGGCCAGCTCAAGAAGCCGCAGGCATCCGAAGTCTCGTCCGCCGCCGGTCTCGCGCCTTTGCCCGAACCCGACCGGCCTACGATCGAAGGCGCGTACGGCGTGCTGGTCACAGGCGTGGGCGGCACGGGCGTCGTGACGATCGGCGCCCTGCTCGGCATGGCATCCCATCTCGAACAGAAAGGCGTCACGGTGCTCGACGTGACCGGCCTCGCGCAGAAAGGCGGCGCCGTGATGAGCCATGTCCAGATCGGCAATCGCCCCGAAGACCTTCATGCGACGCGTATCGCCATGGGCGAAGCAAGTCTGGTGATCGGCTGCGACGCGATCGTCACTGCATCGGACGAGGCGCTCTCACGCATGCAGCGCAATGCGACGCGTGTCGTCGTCAACAGCGCCCATACGCCGACCGCCGAATTCATTCTCAACCCGAACTGGCGCTTCCCCGGAGCGAGTGCCGAGCACGATATCCGTGCCGCGGCTGGCGACCCGGTCGATTTCGTCGATGCGAATCGTTTGACGGTCGCGCTGCTTGGCGATGCGATCTATACCAATCCGTTCGTCCTCGGCTATGCCTGGCAGCGCGGCTGGCTACCGCTGCGGCACGAGTCGCTGGTCCGCGCGATCGAGCTCAACGATGTTTCGGTCGACAAGAACAAGGCCGCGTTCGAATGGGGACGCCGCGCGGCTCACGACCTCGCGGAAGTCAAACACATCGCCACGGCCATGCCTTCGGGTCAGGCCGCCGCCAGCAGCGGCGGCAAGGTCATTTCGCTGCATACACCGAAGGCGCTCGATGCCTTGATCGCGACACGGGTCCGGCATTTGACCGCCTACCAGAATGCCGCCTATGCACGCCGCTATCAGGACCGAATCGAAAAAGTCCGTGCCACCGAACACATGATGTCCGGCGAGTTCTCGTCCGAGTTGCCGCTCACCGAAGCCGTCGCGCGCAACCTGTACAAGCTGATGGCCTATAAGGACGAGTATGAAGTCGCGCGGCTCTATGCCGATCCGGCTTTCACCGAAAAACTGCGTGCAAGCTTCGAAGGGGACTGGAAGCTCAAGTTCCATCTCGCGCCACCGCTGCTCGCGAAGCGCGATTCGCATGGCCATCTGCTCAAGCGCGATTTCGGGCCATGGATGATGCCGGCCTTCCGGATTCTCGCGAAGCTCAAGTTCCTGCGCGGCGGACCGTTCGATCTCATGGGCAAGACGGCTGAACGCCGGACCGAACGCGCGCTGATCGGCGAGTATGAAGCGCTGGTCGACGAACTACTTGCGGGGTTGAAGCCCGAGAAGATCGCGCTTGCGGTTGAACTCGCCGGGCTTCCGGATGGCATCCGCGGCTTCGGTCATGTGAAGGAGAACAACCTCAAGGCGATTCGCGTGCGCTGGGCGGCGCTGCTGGCCAAATGGCGTGCTCCGATGGGTACGACCGCGGCTCACATGGGTCAGGTCGCGTAAGTCGGGCTTGCGGTAGCGGCATTGCATGTAAAAAGGGGCGCCGGCTTATGGCCGGCACCCTTGTCGCGGACACCGGCAAAGTTACTTCTTCACGACCTTGCTTGCCGCTGCATTCGCCGAGGCGATCGCGGTCATATTGATGACGCGCCGGACAGTCGCGGCCGGTGTCAGGATATGCACCGGCTTCGCTGCTCCCAGCAGGAACGGGCCGACCGTCACCCCTTCGCCGCCGGCCATCTTCAGCAGGTTGTAGGTGATGTTCGCCGCTTCCACGTTCGGCATGATCAGCAGGTTTGCCTCGCCGTGGAGCGTCGAGCCCGGGAACGCGGCCTTTCTGACCACTTCCGACAGGGCCGCATCGCCGTGCATCTCACCGTCGACTTCGAGCTCGGGCGCACGCGCGGCGATCAAGGCACGCGCCGCGGCCATCCGCCGTGATGAAGCCGTCGGCGCACTGCCGAAGTTCGAGTTCGAGAGCAGTGCGATCTTGGGCGTGATGCCGAACTTCTCGATCTCGCGCGCGGCGAGAATCGCCATCTCCGCGAGCTGCTCGGACGTCGGCACATCGTTGACATAGGTGTCGCAGATAAACAGGTTGCGGCCCGGCATCATCAGCAGATTCATCGCCGCAAAATGCTCGACCCCTTCCTGCTTGCCGAGTACCTGCTCGATAAACTTCAGTTGACTGTGATACGTGTCGATCAGGCCGCAGATCATGCCGTCCGCATCACCGAGCCGCACCAGCAGCGCGCCGATCAGCGTATTGAACTTGCGCAGTGCTGCCTTGGCGACGTCGGGCGACACGCCGTCGCGCGCGCCGATCTGGTGGTACTCGTGCCAGTAGGTCTGGAAGCGCGGATCGTTCTCGGGATCGACGATCTCGAAGTCCTTGCCCGGCTGCATCTTCGAACCGAGCTTGCGCAGGCGCATCTCGACGACCGTCGGCCGGCCGATGATGATCGGCTGCGCGATCTTCTCCAGCAGCACGAACTGCGCGGCGCGCAGCGCGCGCTCGTCCTCGCCTTCAGCCAACACGATGCGCGCGGGCTGGGTCTTCGCCGCGAGGAATACCGGACGCATCACCATGCCGGTTCGATAGACCGTACCCGCGAGATGTTCGCGATATGCATCAAGGTCCTTGATAGGCCGCGTCGCGACGCCCGACTCCATCGCGGCCTTGGCGACCGCGGGCGCGATCTTCATGATCAGACGCGGATCGAAGGGTTTCGGAATCAGGTATTCCGGTCCGAAGTCGAGCACCTGGCCTTCGTAGGCCTTGGCAACTTCATCGCCCTGGTCCACTTCCTCGGCGAGTTCAGCGATCGCTTTCACACAGGCAAGTTTCATCGCCTCGGTAATCGTCGTCGCGCCGACATCGAGCGCACCGCGGAAGATGAATGGAAAGCACAGGACATTGTTGACCTGGTTCGGATAGTCCGAGCGCCCCGTCGCGATGATCGCGTCGGGGCGAACCGCCTTCGCCTCTTCCGGGCGAATTTCCGGATCCGGATTCGCCAGCGCGAGAATCAGCGGCTGCCGGCCCATCGACGCGACCACCTCCGGCTTCAGCACCCCGCCAGCTGAGCAGCCGAGAAACACATCCGAACCGTCGACCGCCTCGGCGAGCGTGCGGGCATCGGTCTTCACCGCATACCGCACCTTGCTCGGATCGAGATTGTCGCGCCCTTCATGGATCACACCCTTGGAATCGACAACCAGCGCCTTGTTCTTGTCGAGCCCGAGGTGGACCAGCAAGTCGAGACAGGCGATCGCCGCCGCGCCAGCGCCCGAACAGACCAGCCGCACATCGCCGATCTTCTTGCCGACCACCTTGAGACCATTGAGTATCGCAGCCGACGCGATGATCGCCGTGCCGTGCTGGTCGTCGTGGAAGACCGGGATCTTCATCCGTTCGCGCAGCTTGCGTTCGATATAGAAGCATTCCGGCGCCTTGATGTCTTCGAGATTGATCCCGCCGAGCGTCGGCTCGAGCATCGCAATCGCATCGACCAGCTTGTCGGGATCCGACTCGGCGAGCTCGATATCGAACACATCGATACCCGCGAATTTCTTGAACAGACAGCCCTTGCCTTCCATCACGGGCTTTGCGGCGAGCGGACCGATATTGCCGAGACCGAGCACCGCCGTGCCGTTCGTCACGACGCCGACGAGATTGCTGCGCGAGGTGTAGAGATCCGCCGCCTGGGGATCCTCATAGATCGCCATACACGCCGCGGCGACGCCCGGCGAGTAGGCAAGCGAGAGGTCGAGGCCGTTCGAGAGGGGCTTGGTCGGGGTGACCGAAATCTTGCCGGGCCGGGGGTATCGGTGATAGGCAAGTGCGCTTTGCTTGAGTTGCTCGTCCATGCAGGGCCTTTGATCGTGATTGAACATTCCAGGGCGTGCCGGCCAGCTACCCGATGGAAAGCAATGGGGGCGCGGCACGGTAATGCAGGATTGCAAAGCACATGCTCGACTCGCTGATGCCTGGAATGAAGACGCATGGCACATGCGATACCAGCGTGCTCGCCTGCGAACAACAAGATTTGGGCGATCCAGTGTACCGCTGCATTTAAGCGATTGACGATACCGAATCGCGCAAATCAATGCGATGCGGCAGTGCATCAAGCGGAGTGTCGATCGAGCGGTGCGGGGTATCCCTGGGGGGCCGGTAAACGCGCCAGTCACTTTTTGAGAAGGTGGATTTCGGCGGCGAGCCAGACCTGTAAGGCTTGTAAGCTCATCAGCGAAGAAGCGGACTCCTTGTGCGCCATCCCACGTTCTTAGCGAAATCAAAGGGGACTCGGCCCGTGTCGAAAAACATATTTTGTGCAGGTGCAGCGTGCGCTTTGCCGGGGACAAGAGCGGGTAAGATGAAACCATGCGCGAGCCGGTAAGAACAAAGGGACGACGCCATGCGTGCAATGCAAGGGAACAGCGGAATGCGATTCGCGAAGCTCGCCATCGGGATGGCGCTATGCGTGATTGCCGGTCGTGGCGCGCTTGCTGCTGATGCGCGTGCTTCAGGTGCCGCAGGGGCTTCGGGCACCGCAGACGGTTCGGCCGGGGCGTTCATGCTGACCTCGCCCGATCTTCCGGTCGGGGCCACCATGCCGACGATCCACCTGTTGAACGACAACGGCTGCACGGGCGGCAACCAGTCGCCCGCGCTTGACTGGCGCAATGCGCCGGCGGGCACCGCCGGCTACGCCGTTTCGATCTACGATCCCGATGCGCCGGGTCGGGGATTCTGGCACTGGTCCGTGTTCGGCATCCCGGCCTCGACCCACAGCCTGCCCCTGAACGCGAGTGCGTCAGGCGCCGTGGCCGCTCTTGGCGCACTCCAGGCTCAAAACGATTTCGGCACTGACGGTTACGGCGGCCCTTGCCCGCCACCCGGCCGCCCGCATCGTTACGTCATCTCCGTTCATGCGCTTAGGAGTCTTCGCACCTCGTTGCAAGACGGCCGACCGGCTGCGGTCTTCGCTCACGAAATCGATGCACTCGAGATCGCCAAGGCATCGTTGACGGTGGTGTATGGGCGTTGATGCGAAGAAGGTGTGGGCTCGGAAGGACACTAGCCATCCGGCTGACCTCTGCTCATCACGCGAGAACCGTACAATACGGTTTTTTCGCGCACCGCAGTCGAGCATGCAATGACCACAAAAGTATTTGTCGACGGACAGGAAGGGACCACGGGCCTGCGTATTTTTGAATACCTGGCGAACCGGGACGATGTCGAAATCCTGCGCATCAGCGATGCCCAGCGCAAGGACCTCGATGCGCGCCGCGACTTCATCAACCGCTCGGACATCACATTCCTGTGCCTGCCGGATGTCGCCTCACGGGAGTCCGTATCCCTGGTCGACAATCCGTCGACTTGCATCATCGATGCGAGCACGGCGTTCCGGATCGACGAGCACTGGGCGTACGGGCTGCCCGAACTGAGCAAGGCGCAGCGCGAACGCCTGCGCACCTCAAAGCGGATCGCCGTGCCCGGCTGTCATGCATCGGCCTTTGTGCTAGCGGCGCAGCCGCTCGTGGCCGCAGGCATCGTGCCGAAGAACACGCCGCTCACGGCGTATTCGATTACCGGCTACAGCGGCGGCGGCAAGAAGATGATCGCCGAATACGAAGCCGGCGCAGTGAAGCTTACGAGCCCGCGTCCGTATGCGCTCGGACTTCAGCACAAGCATTTGCCTGAGATGAAGGTCCGCAGCGGCCTGGACTTCGAGCCGGTGTTCACCCCGATCGTTTCGAATTTCTACAAGGGCCTCGCGGTCACGACCTTCCTGCATCCGCAACAGCTGCCGGGCCAGGTCACGCCGGCTCGCGTGCATGAGGCACTGGCCGACTACTACGCAGGCGAGCGCTTCGTGAATGTCGCGCCGCTCGATGCCGCGAGCAATCTCGATGAGGGATTCTTCGACGTCCAGGCATGCAACGACACGAACCGGGTCGACCTATTCGTGTTCGGCAACGAGGAACGGATCGTCACCGTCGCGCGCCTCGATAACCTCGGCAAGGGTGCATCGGGCGCGGCGATCCAGTGCATGAACCTGCATATCGGCGCCGACGAAGGCAAGGGGCTTTAAGCCAATACGACCGCAATCATCGTGAAAGCCGCCGATGGCTCGACACTTGCGCAAAGCAAGGCGACGTTGAAGGTCGATCGGATCATTTCCCACCTCGCCATCGCTTAGAAATTCTGAGCGAACAGACGAAAAAAAACCCGGTCCACAATCACCGGGTTTTTTTTCGACTGAATCCGCACCCTCTCCGGTACGGATCCAGCCAGCACGACTCAGTACTCATTGCTTCGGCGGTACAACAGGCGCCGAGATCTTCTTCGTCTTGCGCTGTCCCATCATCCGCGTGATGTAGTACTGCTGGGTGATCGACAGCACGTTGTTCACGACGTAGTACAGCACGAGGCCTGCCGGGAAGAAGAAGAACATGACCGAGAACGCGAGCGGCATGAACATCATCATCTTGGCCTGCACGGGGTCCGGCGGCGTCGGATTCAGACGGGTCTGGATAAACATCGAACCCGCCATCAGCACCGGCAGAATGTAGAACGGATCCTGCTGCGACAGATCGTGAATCCAGCCGATCCAGGGCGCGCCGCGCATTTCAACCGACGACAGCAACACCCAGTACAGCGAGATGAACACCGGAATCTGGATCACGACCGGCAGGCAGCCGCCGAGCGGATTCACCTTCTCGGTCTTGTAGAGCTCCATGAGCGCCGAATTCATCTTCTGCGGATCACCCTTGAAGCGCTCGCGCAACGCTTGCATACGCGGCGTGATCTCCTTCATCTTCGCCATCGAGCGATAGCTCGCGGCCGACAGCGGGAAGAACACAGCCTTGATCAGCAGCGTCAGCGCGATGATCGACCAGCCCCAGTTGCCGAGGTACGAGTGAATCTTCTCGAGCAACCAGAACAAGGGACGCGCGATGATCGTGACCCAGCCATAGTCCTTGACGAGGTCGAGGCCCGGGGCGATGGCCGCCAGCATCTTCTCTTCAACCGGACCGGCGAACAGCTTCGCGTCGACATTGACCGTCTGTCCCGGAGCAATCGTACCCAGCGGCATCTGCGCGCCGACACGATAGAGCGTCGAGTCGAGCTTCTGCACGTAGTAGTTGCGGTCCTTGCCTTGCGGCGGGATCCAGGCGCTCGCGAAATAGTGCTGAATCATCGCGATCCAGCCATTGTCCGCCTGCGTCGCGAAATCGGCCTTGCCCTTGTCGATGTCGCCGAACGTCATCTTCTGGAAGTGATGCTGGTCCGTGTAGACGGCCGGTCCGATGAACGTATGCGAGAAGCGCGGCGTTTCGACCGGCTCCGAGTCACGCACGAGCTCGACATAGAGCGAGGGCTTGAGCGGCGTCGTACCGGTATTGACCACTTGCTGGTCCACGTCGATCAGGTAGCTGCCGCGCGTGAACGTGTAGGTCTTCACGAGCTTGAGACCACCCTTATCGGCGGACTCGAACTTGATCTGCAGCGTGTTCTGGCCGTCAGCCAGCGAGGTCGGACCCGGCACGCGCGTGAAGATGTCGTCGTGGTTCGGGAAATCGCCACCGGACAGCCCAGAGCGTGCCAGATACTTGTGCGTCGCCGTATTGTCGAACAGCGTCACATACATGTCAGGCTGCTTCGTGTCGCCTTCCTTGAGCAGTTCCAGGCGCGACAGCGTGGCGCCCTGCGTGCTGAAGTCCGCGTCGAACACATCGGTCTTGACCGTCACCCTCTCCGCCTTGGCGACTTGCGCGGTGCCCGGCGTGGCCGGAGCACCTGGCGTCGCCGCAGATGTGTCGGCCGTCTGCTCGCCCGGCGTCGTGGTGGCCGGAGAAGCAGTCTGCTGCACCGTCGGGCTCGGGAAGAACATCGACGGGTGGCCGGTATGGCGCTGCCAGTTGTCGAACAGCATCACCAGCGACACGACGAAAATGACCCACAGAACGGATCGTTTGATATCCATGCTTTTATCTCAATACCGAGGCGGATTCAGCGCCGAACCTTTGTCGGTGTCGGCGGAAGGGTGACTCGGCGGGGGCACCAGATCGATGCCGCCGGCGGAAAATGGGTGACAGCGACACACTCGCCGCACGGCGAGATACGTGCCGTGCGCGGCGCCATGATACTGGATCGCCTCGCGTGCATAGTCGGAACAGGAAGGATAAAAACGACAACGCTGGCCGAGCATGGGGCTGATGGCCAGCTTGTAGAAGCGAAGCAGCGCGAGAAGCACGATTCGCATGATGTTCACGTGCCCTCGCCGGTCGTGCCCGCATCAGCCGAACCGCCCGGTCCGGCGGGACGAGCCGGATCGACCGAGGGGCTTGCGCCCTCTGACGTCTTCACCGAAGGACTCGTATCGGCTGAACGGCTCGTCTCGCCCGAACGACGACGAATTGTCTTCACGGCGTTGTCGAACAGCGTGACGATTTCGTCGTGGCACATCGCGCGCAACGGCAACGACGACGCGCTCGGCATCGTCTTCCGGTCGAATCGCGAATGTAGCCGAAGCAGCATGTCCCACCCTTCCAACTCCGCGCGACGCACGCGAAAGATTTCGCGGGTCAGGCGGCGGATCAGATTGCGCGTTACCGCGCGCGGCGCGTACTTGCGCCCGGTGACGAGCCCCAGCCGGGCCGGGCCGTCGGTATGACGCGCATACAGCACAAAGTGCGCACTGCGCGCCCAAGGCCGCAAACGAAAAACGGATGAATACTCATCCGTTTTCAGCAGCCGAGCGGATTTCGGAAAACCCTCGTCGCGCGCGATCAAAGTTCCGCGCAGCAGCGTTAGATCGCCAGGCGCTTGCGGCCCTTGGCGCGGCGTGCATTGATGACCTTGCGGCCGCCGGCCGTTGCCATCCGCACACGGAAACCGTGGGTGCGCTTGCGACGCGTAACGGAAGGTTGGTAAGTACGTTTCATGGTTGTTCTCTCAGTAAGTGCCGCGCTTTGCTAGAAAGAAAGTGCACGGCCCGTGAGGTGGTAAGTGCAATTGGCTTTCGCGGAACCCGCTATTTAAGCTGTTTTCCCGTGGACCGTCAATAGCTTAGGCGCTTGGGGACGAGGATTTTTGAGCCGCGCCACCGGTGCGGGCAGCAAGTGGCCGCTCGGGAAGCCCGCACATCGTACGCTGATTTCGTCACCGGCCTCCCATCCGCGCCATTGACTGCGCTTGACCTGCCCTTCTGTCGGCGCTTCGTCGCGCGCCTCATTTCAGTCTGGTCGCCCAGAGTTGTCGCTCATTCTTGCCTTTCACTGCCCGACGGATTGGTTCGCTTCCCATCGATTTCCACGACATTCATATTTCTGCTATATCAGATCGCTCACAATCGCGCCTTGTGTCTAGAGGAACGTTCAATTGTTGCCCAAGGCTTGCGCAAACGCCGGGCTCTTTTTGGCGCCAATCGTTGCTGCGGGCCCCCTCCCGACCTTTGCCGCGTTTACCCGATGATCCGACCCTGTGGATAACTTATCCGCAGGCAAATATTTGGCGGTAAAATCGCGGCTATCCTGAACGACCAACACAGCACTCGGCGTTGTCCTGATCACAACACCGAGGCCGCCGCATCTTCGCTCGATATGTCGAGCGGCGAATGCTGCATGGGTTCGACGTGGCCGCAAGCAGGCCACGTATCCCGCAGGCCCAACCGGGCCCCGGTCTGCCGTAAACAATAAAGACGATTGATGAATGAATTCTGGCAACACTGTTCGACTTTGCTCGAACGTGAGCTAACCCCTCAGCAGTTTCAGACTTGGATCAAGCCGCTCGCGCCCGTCGCGTTCGACTCGGATGCGAACACCCTGTCGATTGCCGCGCCGAACCGCTTCAAGCTTGACTGGGTGAAGAGCCAGTTCTCGGGGCGCATCAGCGACCTCGCACGCGATTTCTGGCAGACCTCGGTCGACGTCCAGTTCGTCCTAGACGCCAAGGCCGGCCAACGTCCGACCGGCAATGCCAGCAAAGATGCTTCCGGCGCGCAGCCGCGCGCGGCCGCATCGATCGCTTCGCAACAGGCCTCGGCAACGTCCGACGTGCCCGCAAGCCACGCACAAGCCAACGCAGCACTCGCCGACGCGGCGGCGGCGGCAAGCGCCGCCATGAACTCCGATGCCGACTCCGACCTGCCGAGCGTCGACGCAAGCGAAGCCGCGGCGGCTCGCCGCACCTGGCGTCCGACATCGACATCCGGCAACGGCGAGAACACCACGACCTACGAGCGCTCGAAGCTCAACCCCGTGCTGACCTTCGAGAATTTCGTGACCGGCAAGGCCAACCAGCTCGCACGCGCGGCGGCGATCCAGGTGGCCGACAACCCGGGCATCTCGTACAACCCGCTCTTCCTCTACGGCGGCGTCGGCCTCGGCAAGACCCACTTGATCCATGCGATCGGCAACCAGTTGCTCGTCGACAAGATCGGCGCGCGCATCCGCTACATCCATGCGGAGCAGTACGTTTCCGACGTAGTGAAGGCTTACCAACGTAAAGCCTTCGATGAGTTCAAGCGCTATTACCATTCGCTCGACCTGCTGCTGATCGATGATATTCAGTTCTTCTCGGGCAAGTCGCGCACGCAGGAAGAGTTCTTCTATGCATTCGAGGCACTCGTCGCGAACAAGGCCCAGGTCATCATCACGAGCGATACCTATCCGAAGGAAATCAGCGGGATCGACGACCGCCTGATCTCGCGCTTCGATTCGGGATTGACCGTGGCGATCGAACCGCCCGAGCTCGAGATGCGCGTCGCGATCCTGATGCGCAAGGCCCAGTCCGAAGGCGTCGTGGTCTCCGAGGACGTCGCGTTCTTCGTGGCCAAGCATCTGCGCTCGAACGTGCGCGAACTCGAAGGTGCGCTGCGGAAGATCCTTGCGTATTCGAAATTCCACGGCCGCGAGATCACGATCGATCTCACCCGCGAGGCGCTCAAGGATCTGCTGACCGTGCAGAACCGCCAGATTTCCGTCGAAAACATCCAGAAGACATGTGCTGACTTTTACAATATCAAAGTGGCCGACATGTACTCGAAGAAGCGGCCCGCGAACATTGCGCGGCCGCGTCAGATCGCGATGTATCTGGCCAAGGAACTGACCCAGAAGAGCCTGCCCGAGATCGGCGATTTGTTCGGCGGACGCGATCACACGACCGTGCTCCATGCCGTTCGTAAGATTTCCGATGAGCGCGGCAAGGATCCGCAACTGAACCACGAACTGCACGTGCTCGAACAGACGCTCAAGGGCTGACGACGGGTACCGCGCGAGGCCTCGGCCGTTGGCTCGGAAGCCCCGCCGGACAAGGCTGACGAAGCCTCGGAACAGACTCGGCCCCAAAATTGCTGGACCGCCGCGTTTTTAGGGCAAAATACGGGATTAGATTGGCTGGCGCCGGTAGATTTGTGGCGCGACAGCCAGCTGATGAGTCTAAATCAAAGGATCTCTATGCAATTGGTCAAGACCGAACGAGACAATCTCTTGCGGCCACTGCAAACCGTCAGCGGCATCGTCGAGCGGCGGCATACGCTGCCGATACTTGCGAACCTGCTGATCGCCAAGCAAGGCGCCGACGTTTCGTTCCTGTCGACCGATCTCGAGCTGCAGATCACCACGCGTGCCGGCTTCGGCACCGGCAGCGAGCAGGCGTCGACGACCGTGGCGGCGCGCAAGCTGCTCGACATCCTGCGCGCGATGCCCGATGGCGAAGTCAGCCTGACGTTGTCCGACAAGCGATTGACCGTGCAGTCCGGTAAGAGCCGCTTCGCCCTTCAGACCCTCGCCGCCGACGAATTCCCGACCGTCGCCCAGGCCAAGGATTTCGGCGCGAGCCTGTCGGTGCCGCAGAAGAATTTCCGCCAGTTGCTTGGCATGGTTCATTTTGCGATGGCCCAGCAGGACATTCGGTATTACCTGAACGGCATGCTGCTCGTCGTTGATGGCGACCAGCTGATGGCCGTGGCGACCGATGGCCACCGTCTCGCGTATGCGTCGACCGGGCTTGACGAGTCGTTCCCGCGACAGGAAGTGATCGTACCGCGCAAGACCATTCTTGAACTGCAGCGTCTGCTCGAGGATATCGACGATCCCTTGAAGATCGAGATCGCCGCGACCCAGGCCAAGTTCACGTTTGGGCAGGTCGAGCTCGTGTCGAAGCTGGTCGAGGGCAAGTTCCCCGACTTCCAGCGGGTGATCCCGAAGGGTTACAAGAACGCCTTCACGATCGGCCGTGACGAGTTGCAGCGGTCGCTGCAGCGCGCCGCGATTCTGACCTCCGACAAGTTCAAGGGCGTGCGTTGCCTGATCTCGCCGGGGCAGATGAAGATCCTGTCGACCAATGCCGACCAGGAAGAAGCGCAGGAAGAACTCGAGATCGCCTATGACGGCGATTCACTCGATATCGGCTTTAACGTCACGTATCTGCTTGACGCCCTTGCTAACCTCAAGGTCGACACATTGCAGATCTCGCTGGGCGATTCGACCGCCAGCGCGCTCGTGACCATCCCCGACAACGACACGTTCAAATATGTCGTCATGCCGATGCGCATCTGAGCGCTCAGCACGAATTTTGAGTTGATTCGTCATAAGGGGCCCTGCGCCCCTTTGGCGTTTGTATGTGATACCGGAAAAGGCCGTCCTGGCCGTTTCCGGGACCATGCAGAACCGGAAGAGACACATGACCGAAGAGCATATCCCGCATGCCGAAGGCAACTACGGCGCATCCTCCATCCAGATTCTCGAGGGGCTGGAAGCCGTTCGCAAGCGACCCGGCATGTATATCGGCGATACATCGGATGGGACCGGTCTGCATCACCTCGTGTTCGAAGTGCTGGACAACTCCATCGATGAGGCACTTGCAGGGTACTGCGACGATATCCTCGTCACCATCCACGCGGACAACTCCATCTCGGTGATCGACAACGGGCGGGGCATTCCGACCGGCGTCAAGATGGATGACAAGCATGATCCGAAGCGGAGTGCGGCTGAGATCGTGATGACGGAGCTGCATGCCGGGGGCAAGTTCGACCAGAACAGCTATAAGGTTTCGGGCGGGCTGCATGGGGTGGGCGTGTCTTGCGTGAATGCGCTGTCGTCGTGGCTGCGGTTGACGGTGAAGCGCGATGGTCGCAAGTACTTCATGGAGTTCCATCGTGGAGTGCCGCAGGAGCGGTTGATCGAGGAAGTGAAAGGCGAGCGTGTTTCGCCGATCCGTCAGGTGGGCGAGACGGAACATCGTGGGACGGAAGTGCATTTCCTCGCCGATCAGACGATCTTTGGAAACATCGAGTATCACTACGACATCCTGGCCAAGCGGATGCGGGAACTGTCGTTCCTGAACAATGGCGTGCGGATCCGGTTGATCGATCAGCGCAGCGGGAAGGAAGAAGACTTCGCGTTTGGGGGTGGGGTGCGTGGGTTTGTTGAATACATCAACAAGAACAAGCAGACGTTGCATCCGACCACGTTTTATAGCGAGGGCGAGAAGGACAATGTGCGCGTCGAAGTAGCGATGCAGTGGAACGATAGCTACAACGAGAGCGTGCTTTGCTTTACGAATAACATTCCGCAGCGCGATGGCGGGACCCATATGACAGGTCTCCGCGCGGCGATGACGCGGGTGATCAATAAGTATATTGAGACCGAGCAGATCGCTAAGAAGGCGAAGGTTGAGACTTCGGGCGATGACATGCGCGAAGGTCTTGCTTGTGTGCTGTCTGTGAAAGTGCCTGAGCCTAAGTTCAGCTCGCAGACCAAGGACAAGCTGGTTTCGTCGGAAGTGCGGGCACCGGTTGAAGAAGTGGTGGCCAAGGCGCTTGAGAATTTCCTGCAAGAGAATCCGATCGACGCGAAGATTATTTGCGGGAAGATCGTTGATGCGGCTCGGGCGCGGGATGCGGCTCGGAAGGCGCGGGAAATGACGCGGCGTAAGGGGCTGCTCGATGGGGTTGGGCTGCCGGGTAAGCTTGCTGATTGCCAGGAGAAGGATCCGGCGAAGTCGGAAATTTATATCGTCGAGGGTGACTCGGCAGGTGGATCGGCCAAGCAAGGACGGGATCGGAAGTTTCAGGCGATCTTGCCGCTGCGCGGTAAGGTGCTTAATGTTGAGAAGGCGCGGTTTGACAAGCTGCTGTCGTCTGAGCAGATCGTGACTTTGATTACGGCGCTTGGGTGCGGGATCGGCAAGGAAGACTACAACCTTGAGAAGCTCCGCTATCACCGGATCATCATCATGACGGATGCGGACGTTGATGGTGCGCATATCCGGACGCTGTTGCTGACGTTCTTCTATCGGCAGATGCCGGAGATGGTGGAGAGCGGGTACATCTATATCGCGCAACCGCCCCTCTACAAGATCAAGGCGGGTAAGGATGAACGGTATCTGAAGGATACGTTTGCGTTAAATCAGTACATGCTCAAGCTGGCGCTGCAGGGGTCGGAATTGATTCCGAATGAAGGTGCGGCGTCGATTTCGGGCGATGCGCTGGGTGAGCTTGCTCGGGAGTATTTGCTGGCTAGTGCGGTTATTGAGCGGGTTAGCCGGCTTGTTGATCCTAGTGCGCTTGAAGCGGTGATGGATGGGGTTGAGATTAACCTGCTCACTCAGGAAGATGCGGAACGTAGTGCGACGGCGCTTGAGGCTGCGTTGCGGGCGGATCCGTTGAAGCCGGAGGTTACCGTACGCGCCGTCTATGACGAAGTGCGTGAACAACGGTCATTGCAGATCGAACGCTATCGGCATGGCAATATCAAGATCAGCAGCATTGATGAGGAATTCCAGCTGACGGCGGACTTCCAACAGCTTAAGAAAACGGCTGAGACGTTTAAGGGGCTCATCGGCGAAGGGGCGATCATCAAGCGCGGTGAACGGACGATGCTCGTGCGCGACTTCAAGGGCGCGATGAAGTGGTTGATCGCGGATGCGGAACGCAATGTTTCCAAGCAGCGGTATAAGGGGCTTGGGGAGATGAATCCTGAGCAGCTTTGGGAGACCACCATGGATCCGACGGTGCGGACGTTGTTGCGTGTGCGGATCGAGGATGCGATTGCGGCGGATGGGATCTTTACTACGCTGATGGGCGATGAGGTTGAGCCGCGGCGGGCGTTTATTGAGAACAATGCGTTGAGGGCGGGGAATATTGATGTTTGATTTTTGATTCGTAAGTCGACAGTCGAATCCGTCACGCCCCACTAATCAAATCAAAGGGTTACGCATTCGCGTGACCCTTTTTGTTTGGCAGATTTGCCCCCTATTCTCGGCTCGCAGCCAATTCAGACTCAGCGTGCCCGAGACCCTCCGAATACGACAGCCGATCGAGCCAATATTTGGCGCGATCGTGCGTAAGCGGCTGGCGAACCCGTCTTGAATAGTGTGATCCGGCTTGGGAGTATCGTGTCCGCGAACAATTAGGCGGACACGTGAACACTATCGAAGAACAAGTACCGGTTG
>NZ_CADIKM010000054.1 GCF_902859895.1 Pararobbsia alpina | reverse complement strand
ATTACGGCCGTGGTTCTCGTTTTCGAATTTACCCGCGTGGGTCAGGATTTCCTGATTCCCGTTCTGCTGGCTGTCGGCGGCGCGGCGCTGGGGTTTCAGGGGTGCCAGCGGGTTGTACCTGCTGCATGGCTGACGCTTTCACGCCAGGCTTGCGGGGCTCGGTCTGAAGCGCGCTGATCGCGCGTTGTACCTTAAGGGTAGCGGCGCCGAAAGCGTCTGGTTTCGCACCTTGCAGCGTCGGTCGGCCCAGCATTCCGAAAAGCCCGTATTGGTTTTTTAACTCCTCAATAAAAAAGAGAAGTCGATGCTGGAACTAAGGCCGGTTGTGAATGTTGCGACAAAGATCTGCCACCGGAGTCCGCCGACGCGCGGATCTGCTCCTTCGAGTGCACGTTTTGCGTGGACTGCGCGACCAGCGTGCTGAATGAGAAATGCCCGAACTGCGGTGGCGAACTGGTGGCCCGGCCGCGTCGTCCGGCGAACAAGCTGGCGAAGAACCCGTCTTCGACCACGCGGGTGTTCAATCCGGAGTGCGCCCAGCAGCATTGAGTGCACTCATGTCGCGGGCGCGGTGAATGGTTCAGAATTTCGCCCGCATGCCAACGCCAGCCGTTTCGCCTGGACTCTCACCATTGAATTCGTCATGCATGAACGCGGCGTAGACGTCGGTATGGGGCGATAGCGGATAGTCGTAGCCAACCGCCCACGTGTTCCTATGCTGCTGCATCCCACCGCTATCAGTCGAGCGGACATACGAAGCCATCAGACTGCCTAGGCTGATCGGGACGGTCACGCCAGCCTGAACCGTATTGACGTCATAGTCGCCTCCCTCAACGGCGTTTGCGGTCCGCATGTACTGCCCAAACAGCTTTACCACCTGGAAGTCATAGGTAAGCCCGGTCTGGAATACCTTCTGGCTGCGCAAGCCGGGCACCGTAGAAGTTGCTGACGGGTCGTTCAGATCAAGCGGTTGCGAATTGAAGTTCACGTATTGATAGACCACGGTGGCACCCACAGGCCCGTTCGAAAAGAGCAACTGCGCGCTGCTTTTGTGAGCGCCTGCTTCGCCAGGCGTGCCACCGAACGCGTAGATGAAAGTGCCGCTCAGGCCGGCAAAGTTCGGTGTCGCGTAACTGACCGCATTGTTCCAGCCTGAATCGCCGATTACACCTTGATCCGTTGCATATGAAGGATACGTCCCCTGTCCCAGATACGTCTGGAAGATCATCGGAGAAAAGGTGTACGAATCGACGAAGGGATTGAACAGGATCGTCGAGATGAACAGCGGCGTGGTAATCCGTCCGAAGGTCAGCGTCCCATAGGGCGAGTCAATTCCGAAATACGCATCGCGCGAGAAAAAACTATCGCCGGTGAATCGGCCGGACTGGCCGTTCTGCGGCTGAAAAAAGGCCTCGAGCGCGAACACAGTGCTCCAGTTCGAGCCCAAATCCTCTTTGCCGTGCAGCGCGAAATACGATTCCGACATGCCTCCGCCGCCGTCCTCCCAGGCCATCGGTTTCGACGGCAGCTTTTGCACACCGGCCCAGTCGTCTACTTGCCCAACGAGTTGTAGGCTTGACTGTGCATGCGCCGGTTCAGCGATCGAAAATGCCGTGATTGCGGAAACAACAATATGTAGTGCAAATGTAATGTTAGATAGGCACTGCGGGCGCCGTGTGGTCCTGCTCATTGTGTCTCCTGATTCAACGCCGTTGTGCAATCTGTATGCACGATGTTGTCAATTAACTGATTGATAGGCTTAGGATTACTATTTGAATCATCTGGCCTTTGTTTCCGCCGCGGATGTGTGCCGTGCATGCTGTAGCCTTGCGGGCATCAGCTGGATCGCCTAATACCGCGCCCGTATAGACCGCGAAAATTGCTTGCGTTGGCATGCGAGCGGCCCGACCCAGCCGACGCTATTTCCGTGTCGACGGAAGCGTCGATCAAGCAGGCGCGAGAGCGTTGCTAACTTGTCTAGGTTGAAACGGAGCGACCGCAGGTGAGACCCTGATTCAGAGGGTTACCTCGGTGAATTCGCACCACGCAACGAATTTCGTCGTGAGTGGTTTGCGGGAGATTGAGGCGCGCATAGATGCCGCTTAAGCGCGGAGTGTTGCCAGATCAGTCCGAAGCTCGACAGGAATGTTTGCGTGCGTTTTGGATCACGAAAGCCGCCCAAGTAGCGCTCGCGATCGCGCGTCGGCTGGTGGCTGTTCTTAGCTCGGTTATTCAGTCGGGCTGCCGCTTTAACAAATACGTGCTTCACGCTCGCCAGCTTTGGACTCTCGGCCTTGGCCGCCGGATCGAGCATCTCAAGGCCCTGTCCCAAGGCGGCAATACGCGATCCGTCGATGAGGATGTCGCTGTAAAAGTCGCCCTGTGTCTCGCCCATGGTGAGCACAAATGTGCGCTTAGTTGGTCTGTAAGTCATTTGATGCCTTCTTCTCTGCTGCTCTTCTGTTCGTCTGCCCCTGAGGGCGTCGCTTTCGATAACGACCCGCCACAGCGCCTGTATTTGTCTCACTCGATCCATGCACGCCTAACGCAATCGATTGCATCAATGTACGCCCGACCGGTAGTCACGGGAACTAGGTGTTTACCTGATGTTTCTGAATTTCACGGTAAAACGTAACAGACTATTTCTCTAACCGAATATCAGACAAATGGGCAAGGAGCCGAATCCGCGCCGCCTGTGCGCATGGGAGAAACGGCGCATGTGAAGTGCATCTTCCCACGCCGGAGGCTTTCGATTGTCGATCATGGGATGCAACCGATTGCATCCACGAGGCAAAATAAGGTGTGGTCATGTTGGTGGATAGGGGTAATTACTTAGGTTAATACCCTAAACTATTGCTGATTCGGACCGATAAAGTGAGCTGACACTACTGATGAGCCTTTCAATATGGCAATGAGAATCGGGGCGCGGCTGACCGTCACGTTCGCTGCGCAGGGCAAAAAAGCCACCCTAGATCTATCAGGATTCTGCAATGCGTAACAATCTTCCGGTCACTCAACAGGAATTCGTTTTCCCAGCCGAACAGATGCTGGTGTCTGCAACGGATCTCAATGGCACGATCCAGTACTGCAACTCTGCGTTCGTCGCCGTATCGGGTTTTACGAAGGATGAGTTGGTCGGCCAGCCGCACAACATCATCCGCCACCCGGATATGCCGCGCGAAGCGTTCGAGGACATGTGGCACACGTTGCGCGCCGGTCGTCCTTGGACAGCGATGGTCAAAAACCGCCGCAAGAACGGCGACCACTACTGGGTCCTCGCGAATGCCACGCCGGTAGTCGAACGCGACCAGACCATCGGCTACTTGAGCGTGCGCATCAAGCCATCGCGCGACGAGGTGGCACAGGCCGATGCCCTCTATGCGAAGATGCGCGCCGGCATACTGACTACGCACCGACTTCAAGACGGCCGGCTGGTACGCCGCGGCTGGCGCGGCAAGCTGGCTGCACTGAAACGGCTGCCGGTAGCGACGTGTGTCTCGCTCGGCTTCGCTGCTGCGCCACTGACGATGTTGTTCATCGGCTGCGCGGCGTTCGCCGGAAATCCGCCGCTGGCATTCTGGTCTGCACTGGCGGGCGCTATTCTGGTATCGGCGCTGGGTGCGGCGCTCTTCGCGCGACGATTGGCGGTTGCGCTGGCCGAGATCCGCGCATTCTCGACGCACCTCGCGACCGGTGACCTGACGGCGCAACTGACGTTAGTCCGCGACGACGACCTCGGCGAAGTGGGCCGTGCGTTGAATCAGCTAAAGGCGAACCTCACCGCGCTCGTGCTCGACGTGCGTGGGCAGTTGCACGGCCTAAAGAGCACGTCGCACGAAATTGCGTCCGGGAACAACGACCTGTCGCGGCGCACCGAGAGTCAGGCCGCCTCGCTCGAGCAAACCGCCGCCTCGATGGAGCAATTGACGACTACCGTGCAGAGCAACGCCGAGGCCAGCACCCGCGCGCTGGAATTGGCGCGTCAGGCGCAGAAGGCTGCGGCTCAGGGGGGGGAAATTGCCACCCAGGTCGAACATACGATGTCCGCCATTGCGACCGCATCACATCGGATTGCCGATATCACAGGCGTGATCGATGGCATCGCGTTCCAGACCAATCTCCTTGCGCTGAACGCGGCGGTGGAGGCTGCGCGGGCCGGCGATGAGGGCCGCGCATTTGCCGTGGTTGCCGGCGAGGTGCGCAGCCTCGCGCAGCGTAGTGCGGCATCAGCGCTGGAGATCAAGAAGGTCGTGGAGACAAGCGTCGCCGAGATCCAGGGTGGCGCTGCGCTGGTGAGCCGCACCACCGCCCAGATGGAGGTGATTGACGAAGCAATCCAGCGCGTGTCGGCGATCATCGTGGAAGTCGCAAACGCCAGCAGCGAGCAGGCAGAAGGGATCAAGCAGGTCAATCAGGCGATCACGCACCTGGACGGTAGTACGCAGCAAAATGCCACGTTGGTCGAGCAGGCCACTACGACCGCACAGAACCTGTCGAACCAGGCGGTGTTGCTCGATGAAGCGGTGCGAATGTTTACAGTCGAGCGAACATTTGTATAACGGCGGGCATCGAAGATGGCTCGGTTCTTTTGCAGTAAGGCCGTCGGCTATGATGATTGCACCCGATTCCCCGGCCCCAAGGAACCGGCAAACACTTTCTTAATACCCTAAACAATCGCTGCCTCCTGCCGATAAATATATGTGCAATACATAGGTGGTGAGGCATCAGCATGGCAATGAAGATCTGGGCGCGCTTGACATCGGCTTTCGGTGCCTTGCTTGTTTTGCTGTTGGTGCTCTGCGTGGTGATCAGCGTGCAGATGTCGAGCATGAATGCGGATACGCAAAGCATTGTCAATGACCACGCGGAGAAGGTAGCGCGGGCCAATCAGCTCAAGGATGGGACGTTCTCGACGGCTCTGCAGCTATACGCCGCCCTCGACGATCAGACACCCGAAGCACAACAAGCGGACGTTGAAATAGCGAAAGTCCAAGTCGAAAAAAATGCCGCCATCGGCAAGGAAATTGCAAGCCGTCTTGTCACAGAGAAAGGACGAACTGCTTTCGATCACCTGTCACAAGCACAAGAGTCCTATGCAGCGGCCCTCAAGCCCGTCTATGCTCAATTGGCCGCCCATGACAGTGAGGGGGTGCGTGCGACCTTGCGCAGGGTGGTGCCATTTGGACGAGCGCTTATCCAGGCGCAAATCGATTTTCTGACACTCGAGCAAAGTGACATGGGTGTTGCCGTGCAGGAAAGCGTCAGCGCGTATGCGACGGCGCGCGCGGTGCTCTGGGGATTGGCGGCACTGGCGCTGATCATTACGACGGTTCTGAGTGTCATGGTGAGCCGTTCGATCGTCCGTCCGCTGCAGCGCGTGGTCGAGGGTGCCGAGGCCCTGGCGCAAGGGGACCTGTCGATCAAACTAGATGTCCTTCGCCGCGATGAGGTCGGCGCCGTGGCTGAGTCGCTGAACCGGGCGATTACCCAACTGTCCACGATCGTTAGCGGCGTCAAGCACGCCAGTGAATCGATTTCGAGCGCGACGCAACAGCTCGCGGTGGGTAGCACCGATCTGTCGCAACGCACGGAAGAACAAGCCGCGTCGCTGGAAGAAACCGCTTCGAGCATGGAGCAACTGACCGCGACGGTGAGTCAGAACGCGGACAACGCGGAGCAGGCGACCACGCTCGCCGCCACGGCATCGAACATCGCGCAGCGTGGCGGAGAGGTGGTCGGACGCGTGGTCGAGACGATGCAGGGGATTTCCGACAGTTCCGCCAAGGTGAGCGAGATCATCAGCGTGATCGAAGGCATTGCGTTCCAGACCAATATCCTTGCACTGAATGCAGCGGTCGAGGCCGCGCGCGCCGGCGAACAAGGGCGCGGCTTTGCAATCGTGGCCAACGAGGTCCGCACGCTCGCGCAGCGCAGTGCAAGCGCGGCCAAGGAAATCAAAACGCTGATCGGAGAGTCCGTGAATCGGGTGGAGGCCGGCTCGAAACTCGTGGAGGAAGCCGGCAGTACGATCAACGAAGTCGTCGCGTCAGTGAAGCGGGTGACCGACATCATGGACGAGATCTCGTCGGCGTCGCAGGAACAGCGCACCGGCATCGAACAGGTCAACCAGGCCGTTACGCAGATGGACCACGTGACCCAGCAGAACGCAGCGCTGGTCGAAGAAGCATCAGCGGCCGCACACTCGATGGCCGAACAGGCTCAGGCATTGCGTGACGCAGTGGCCGTGTTCAGGGTGGGCGACAGTGATCTTGTGCGTGTGCCTCTTGGCGTGACAGCACCTCGGACGTCGACCCGGACAGTCGCGTCGAAACTCGCGCGGGTGCAACCCGCCACGCGCGCGCGGCGACTCCCGATGCAATCCGCTACCGACACCGCCCCAACGAAATGAGAAGCTTGAACGCAACTCATCTCGCTGGGCTGGCAGTTTCCCGAGCTGGCCGAACTCGAGCGCGGAGACTGAGTGCACCTGCCTGAGTTGAACAACAATACTCAATGAATTTTAGACTGCTTAAAAAACATCCTGGTGTGCACTCGGCGAAGACCAAGCGGGAATTGTCACTGGCCCGTCGGAGAGGCGTGCAGGTAGAAGCAACGTTGGCAGTACTCCGCGAGGAGAACGAGCGGCTCAAAGCGCGGTTCGATTTGATACGCCAGGCGACGAGCGACGGGTTGTGGGACATGGAGACCAATCAGTCGAATCAGACCGATGCAGACAATCCGTTCTGGTGGTCTGATCAGTTTCGTCGCTTGCTCGGCTTTTGCAACGAACAGGATTTTCCAAACGTACTCGGCAGCTGGGCATCCCGGCTTCACCCCGAGGACTTGGCGCCAACGCTGGCGGCGTTCGACGCTCACATCAATGATCGCTCGGGCCGCACGCCCTACGATGTGACGTATCGACTGCAACGTCGAAACGGCGACTATCGATGGTTCAGGGCCAGTGGAAAGACCCTGCGCGCAGCTGACGGAACGGCACTGCGGGTAGCCGGTTCGCTGACCGACCTCACGGACAGAAACGGCATCCTTAGCCTGAAGGGCTACGCGGAGGAGATCATTGCGAGCCTTCCGACAGGGCTGATCGTGGTGAACGCCGCCCTGCGCGTACTTAATGTCAATCGCGCCTTCTGCGAGATTTTTGGATTGAAGGGCGAGGATGATGTTTTCGGCTCTACACTCGACGCCATCCTGCCACAGCCCGGGCTGTGCGAGCAGGTGCGAGGCGTCTTTTCCGACGGGAGAACGCTGCGTGGTATTGACGCCGTCCTCGGCGAAAAGCGGCTGCGCATTACGATCGCCGGAATCCGCCTTTCGGAGGAGGATCGCCGCCTGCTCGTAGTCGTCGAGGACTTGACCGAGGAACATCGGCTGCGCGAAAAGGGACGCGCGATTGAGACACGTTACCGCGACCAGGCGTCGTTGCTCGACAAGGCGACTGACGCGATCATCATCCGTGGGATCGATCATAAGGTTCTGTTCTGGAACAAAGGTGCCGAACGTCTCTACGGATGGACCCCGGAAGAAGCCATCGGAAGCTCACCAGAACAATTGTTCTGTAACGATCCGGACGTCTTTAGCGATGCCGCCGACCGGGTCCTGACCCACGGCGAATGGCGCGGCGAGATCACGCATTGGCGCAAGGATGGCAGCACTTTGATAGTGGATAGCCAACTAACCCTGATGCGCGACGAGAACGAGCAACCTCAATCGATCCTCGTCATCAATACGGATATCAGTGAGCGCAAGGCGACGGATGAAAGAATCCGGCATCTCGCCTTGTACGACACCATGACGGATCTGCCCAACCGGGCGCTGTTCATGGATCGTCTGGAAGGGGTTCTGGTCAATGCCAAGCGCCATAAGCAGAGGATAGCGATCTTCTTCCTGGACCTCGACCGCTTCAAGGAGATCAATGATACTCAGGGCCATGGCGTCGGCGACCAAGTGCTGATTAAAGTCGCGCAACGCTTTAAGTCAATTGTGCACAGGGAAGAAACGCTAGCGCGCTTGGGCGGCGACGAGTTTGTCGTCGTCGCCCAGGCAGCCGACCAAATGGCGGCCGCCCACATTGCCGGGCGCTTGCAACAGGCGCTTGCCGAGCCTATCGCGGCAAATGGGCACGCTTTTTCGATTGGTGTGAGCATCGGCGTTGCCTTCTATCCGGACGATGGCACAACGGTCGAGGATCTCCTCAAGCGGGCTGATATCGCCATGTATCGCGCCAAGGCATTGGGCGGCGGTCATCTGACGTATCAGCCTGAAATGAGCGCGGGATTGGCTGAGCGGATGCAGATTGCCGAGAATCTAAGTCGTGCCATGAATACTGGGGAGTTGGAACTGTATTACCAACCCAAGATTCGTCTCGCTACAGGTACCGTCAGTGGCGCCGAGGCTTTGCTGCGCTGGAACGATCCCGAATGCGGCTTGATCAGTCCGGCGAAATTCATTCCGATTGCCGAGGCCCGCGGCATGATTGGGACACTCGGTAAGTGGGTGCTGCGGGAAGCTTGTCGCCAGATGAAGGCATGGCAGGAGCTTGGGCTACAGTTCCCCGGTCGGCTCGCGATCAATCTCTCCGCCCAACAGTTTGAAGAGACAGGCGTTGCCGACAATATTCAAGAGATCGTGCGCGCGGCAGGCTTGACGCCGGCCTGTTTTGAGCTGGAACTGACTGAAAGCGCCTTGATGGGCAATGTACAGCGAGCGATCGAGGTCATGCATACCCTGAAAAGGGCGGGATTTGCACTGTCGATTGACGATTTCGGTACAGGCTATTCATCACTTGCTTATCTTAAGCGCCTGCCGGTAGATACGCTAAAGATCGACATCTCATTTGTGCGCGACATGCTTACAGTTCGCCATGATTACAACATCGTCACCACCATTACCGGCATGGCGCGCAGCTTTGGTCTCAGATCAATTGCAGAAGGCGTGGAAGAATCGGCTCAGGCAGAGGCTCTGCTAGCGCTGGGTTGCGATGAGGCCCAAGGATACTACTTTGGCCGTCCCGAGCCGGCCCATGTCTTTGCGCAAAGATGGCTCTAAATCTGCTGCTGCCGCCAAATCTAGCGTTTCTCGGTTTGCAGGGCCGCGGTAGTCATGCATCGCTGCGTGTTCCGGCAACGAAACCGACGCGGTTCATTGCCTTGCGCACAATCAGACGGCGCAGTTGCCGTGGACCGGGGACTCGCCTGACGAATAAGTGAATCGGGGCGTGCCGCTACGCCGTCTCCTACAATGGAAGCATGGTTGCAACCCGTGAGGAGGGTGCCATGACTGAGTCGATGATTGGCTTTGTAGTGGGCTTGGCGGTCGTGTTGGCCTTTGTGATCATCTTGGCGCGACGTTACTGGCGCAACCACAGGGGCGAGGGGATGGCTCAGTGGCTCGACGCGCATCACATGGGCTGGATGCACCATAGGCATTGATGACGCCGCCAGAAATAAAAAGACCAAACCAGCGAGATTCCTTGGCGAGGCCGGGGACCGGCCAAGCACGAGACAGAACCGATTTCCCACACCTCGTGGGAAATCGGCTCGCTTGATGCCGGCCGCAAGCAGTCAATCCTTTTTTTCAGACCTCGGCGCCCGCAGTTCATCGAGCCTGGAGAGGAACAGCTTGAGAACCGGCGAGGTGTTGGCCTTGTTGTAGCCCACAACCAGATCGATCGTTGGCGCTTCACCCTCCAGCGGACGGCTGACCACGGACTGCGGCAGCAGATTTTTCGCATAGGCGGGCATGAGCGCCAGGCCGCGGGTGGACGCAACCAGGGAAATGGCCATCGCCAGGTTGTCCACCCCGTGATTCAGTTTGACGTCGAGCCCGGAGCGACGCAAATAGTCCTCGGTCACGGCGCGGAGTACTGTGGCCTTGTGCAAGCCGCCGATAAAGATCTCACCGACGAATTCCCGCGGGTGAATCGCTTCGCGGCTGGTGAGGCGATGGTCACTTGGCATGAGGACGATCAGCGCCTCCTGGTCCACCACCTCGTAGCCCAGGTCGAAGGCCGGCTCGGCGCGCATGAATGCCACATCGAGCCGGCCCCGGACGAGCGCCTCGGCGAGGTCGGGCGAGTAGTCGCTCGAGATCGTGACCTCGATTTTCTTCAGTTCGTCGCGTAGCACATGCATGGCCTGCGGCAGCCAGCTCATCTCCTGACCGGTTTGAAAGCCGATGGCGAACGTCTTTCTTGCCGGCTGCGCGGCCCTGCGCGCCGCTTCCACCGCGGTATCCGCCTGCGCCAGCGCCAGCCGCGCATGGTCAAGAAAGGCCTTGCCCGCGGCGGTCAGCTCGACGCCGTGAACGCTGCGAGACAGCAACTGGGCCCCGACCTCGTCTTCCAGGTCGCGAATTTGCCGGCTCAATGAAGGCTGAGAGGTGTGCAGCCGGAGCGCGGCGGCCGTCGTCAGACTGCCTTCCTCGACCACGGCAACGAAATATCGAAGATGCCTCAATTCCATCGCCATTCCATGCCTGAGAGGTATGCACTCCAGCTTACAAAGTATTTTTCACGTGCGCTAAGGATGCCTACATTGGCTGCTATGCCGAGTCGATAGACACGACAAGTCCCTCTGTTATTGAAGAAGTTATATGCATCAATCTGTCAGGAGTCGTGCATGAACAAGCCAGTCGTTTTGATCACGGGAGCCCTCACGGGCATAGGCCGCGCCGCCGCCGTCGCTTTTGCGAAGACAGGCGCGAAGGTCGTCGTTGCCGGTCGGCGCGATGAGGCGGGCAGGGCGCTCGTCGAGGAGCTGCGCACTTTCGGTTCGGAGGCCGAGTTCATCAATGCCGACGTGCGCAAGGAGGATGACGTCCGCGCCCTGGTGGACAAGACCGTCGCACGGTTTGGCCGTCTCGATGTCGCGGTGAACAATGCGGGTACCGAAGGCAAGGTGGGTCCGATCACGGACCAGACTGCGGAAAGCTATGCCGCGACCTTCGACACGAATGTCCTCGGGGTCATCCTCAGCATGAAGCACGAAGTGCGCGTCATGCAGGGACAGGGCAGCGGTAGCATTATCAACATCTCCTCGACCTACGGGCACGAGGGCGCGGCTGGGGCCTCTGTCTATGTCGGAAGCAAGCACGCCGTCGAAGGCATCACCAAGTCGGTGGCGCTCGAGACCGCCAAGTCGGGAATCCGTGTGAACGGCGTGGCGCCTGGTCCTACGGACACTGGCATGCTGACCCGTTTTACGCGCACGCCGGAAAACAAGGCGGCTCTGGTGACGGGTGTTCCGATGGGTCGCCTCGGCCTTTCGGAGGAGCTTGCCAACGCGATCGTTTTCATCGCGTCGGACGAAGCTTCGTACATCACCGGCCACGTCCTCAATGTCGACGGCGGTCACACCGCTGGCTGATGTCTCACAGCGCGCGCATGAACGGCCGGTGCGAGCGCGCTCCACGCTAGCACCGGAATTCCCCTTCGCCTTGGTCGTCGCGCTTGCCCGTGCGTTTATCGAGCTCGCCCAAAGGGCGGTTGCGCGACGACCTATTCCTTAGTCGAGAAGACCGAGAAAGTGTCCACGACTCGGCCCGAATAGGCGAGCGCAGCGTCGGCGCACGTGACTGGCGCTGGCGGACCGCCCGCCACGGGACCAAAGTCCAATAGCCGGGGAGCCTCTCTGCAAATACCATGGGTTCTGGGCCATTCCATAAGCTGTAGGGCAGGTCGCTTGGCGAACTGCCGCCGCCCATCAGGGAGCGGGTGCGAAGAGCGTCGCCCCATGGCGCACGTCAGCTGCTTGATGCCGATTCATGATCGCTTTGCGGGTGTTGACGGAGAACGACATGCACACGAAAACTGACTGTTGTCCGGCGGAATCCTCCAACAGCGTTGGACGACGTACCGTCCTGAAGACTGCACTCAGCGTCGTATCCGTCGGGCTGGCGGGAGGCATGGGCGGCGTCGAATCGGCTTACGCAGCGGCGCTTTCGAAGTCTGAGCGAGACAAGTTGACGCCGGACCAGATTATCGAGAGCCTCAAGCAAGGAAATGGACGTTTCCGTCTAGGAAAAATGTTGCCCCACGACTATCTGGCGCAAAAAAGAGAGACTGCCGGTGGGCAGTATCCGGCGGCGGTGATCCTGAGCTGCATTGACTCCCGGGCTCCGGCCGAGATCATCCTTGATACGAGAATTGGAGATACTTTTAACGCGCGTATCGCGGGCAATATCGCCAATGAGGATCTTATCGGAAGCCTGGAGTTTGCTTGTGCGGCATCCGGCGCCAAAGTCATATTGGTCATGGGGCACACAGGATGCGGGGCAATCAAGGGCGCCATTGATCACGTTGAACTGGGAGATCTGACGGGTCTCCTTGCCAAGATCAAACCGGCTGTGGATGAAACGCAGTACTCGGGTGACAGAAGCAGCAAGAATGATGAATTTGTCGATGCGGTGGCAAAAACCAATGTTCGTCGCACGATCGACGCAATACGAAACGGGAGTACCGTGCTGGCCCCGATGGAGAAGGATGGAAAAATCAAAATTGTCGGAGCGATGTACCACTTGAACGGCGGGGTTGTCGAATTCTTCGTCTGAGAAGGGACATGGCGCAGGGGCGCTACCCGGGTGCTGCCGGAATGCTGTGTCCCAGAACAGCGGCTGCGATCAGCACCAGGATCATCAAGCCAGCCTCAATCGTCAGCAATCGCATAAAGGCGGCCGCAGCACGGGTGTGCCCAGCCTGGGTGTGCTTCATATGAACCAGGCGATTGACTGCGCCGATGAGGACCGCGCCGCTCACCGCTACGAGTTTGAAAATGAGCAGTCCACCCCAAAGACTCGTCGTCAGCGGTGCGAGGGAACCGCCCAGCCCACGGTAAGCGTTGGCGAGTCCCGTGGCTATCGCGATCGCAAACGTCAGCGCGGCGATTTGGGAAAGACGTGTGACGTTTGCACGTGACTGTTCCGAAGCGCCGACAAACCACCGCCGAAGCGGAAAGGCCGCGCAGATGACGGCCCCAGCCCAGCCGGCGGTCGCAAGCAGGTGCACGGTATGGATCAGCTCGGCCGCCGAGAAGTCTCCGGCGTCGGCCGCGTGCGTCGTGCCTGCGTGAGCAAACGCGACGACGATCAGTGCAGCCACGACCCGCGCCGCGCTCGTCGTGCGCCGAGCCGTCGCATGAAATGCGAACAACGACGCGAAGAGCGCTATCACACCGGCTGCGGTACCGATGGTCCACATCAATCCAAAATGCGAATGCTCGAGTACCAGCGGAATCGCGGGCATCGCGTCGAAGAACGAAGTGCCGGTCATGGCACCCGCCTGCAAAGGCAGATTGAGCACTTGCATCGCCAGCCACGCGAGCAGGGCCAGGTACACGACGCGGTGGCGACTCACCCCTCCCACGGCAAGCACACTCGCCCCGAACGCCAGGGCGAACGCGATATCGGCGATCGCACCGAGCGTCATTTGCGCAACGACAAGCGGATCCATGGCTGGCGACACCTTATTTCACATCGAACGAATAGTCACCGTGTGTCCGATGGCCATCGGATGCCACAGCCGCCCAATGCACGGTGTAGTGACCCGCGACAAGCGGTGGCAGTGCGACGGACACGACGGCCGGTTGTTGGGGATCGACATTCGCCTTGTCGACGTTTACCTGCTTGCCGCTGGCATCGGTCACGGTCAATGTGGTGAACGAGGGCTCGAGCGGTCCGTCGAACAGGATCCTGACCTTGGCGGGCGAGGACACCGTCGCTCCAGCCCCCGGCTCCTGCTTCTTCGGAAACACGTGTGCGAAGACGGCGCCGGAAAACGCGACGGTGATACCGAACACGGCGAGCTTCGTGGCCATCCGGCGGCCAGTGGGTTTATACGATTGCATGGCTGACTCCATGAATGCCGAATTCAATAGCGGCTTGCTGATACTGAAGGTGCGAGAAGCGCAGCGACGGCGGCCGGTGTGGCCAGTGCGGCCTCGCCCTCGTTGATTGAGCAGGTGTTCACGATTCAT
The DNA here is from genome assembly GCF_902859895.1 of Pararobbsia alpina. GTDB lineage: Bacteria > Pseudomonadota > Gammaproteobacteria > Burkholderiales > Burkholderiaceae > Pararobbsia > Pararobbsia alpina. Next base: position 10,423 of record NZ_CADIKM010000054.1, on the reverse strand, counting down.
CCTTCGCCATAGGTCGTGCCCGTTTGACGCGTAGTTCTCCGAGCACGCGAAAACGCTGCGACGCAGTGGGCACGTCGCATTGAGAGGACTCAGATCAGGATGGAACTGGAGGGGCGCGCGGCCGAGCGGAGGTCAGTGCCTCAACGAGAAGAAGGCGTTGAAAGCGCGTCGCGATACGGTGCTGAGTCGCCCAGACTGTGATCGTGAAAGGGGTTTGTATGGTGGGTACGACAGGCATATGCGCGAGCAGGCTGCAGTAGCCGCACGCATCGCCGTGAGACATCGCGGAGTGATAACCCGGCCTGTCATTCGGCGCGTCGTAGCGCATCGCAGGCATCGAGCAATGCATCCCCGCAAGGGAATGGCCAGCACGACTCTGGGCAAGCGCCTGCGAAATGGTCGGCGCGAGCGTTGCCATCAGGATCGCGAACAATCCGAGCAGCCAGCCAACTTTGTGCGGGAAACGACTGAACATCTACCGGGTGGTGTAGTGTGACGATGACTCGGACGGCAAAATTATGCCATGACGATTCTCGCGGCACTCAGCCATCGTGTTCCGAACCCATTTCCATGTGTTGGCCGCCGTCATGGGCGCAGCGACGACGACTTCGCTTTGCTCCGCGAGAAACGATCCGGCCCTTTCCCATGACACGGACAGGGGTAGCCGGGAAGAGGCGAATCCGAATGCCTTGCGGAACGTGGGCCGTCACGGACGGCGCAGGGGAGCAAGAGAACCGCAAGGAAACAACGTTAGTCTTGTTGCAGGCATTGCAGGGTGTGGGCGTCGTCAAAAGGGCAGAAAAGCAATGGTGAATACCTCTTCAAGTGAGACACGGCAGATGTGCGAACTGACCGTGGTCAAGTCGCTCGGCCCCGGTTCTGTCAAATGACAGGGAAAGTCGAACAGTTTTTGCGTGAAGCCTTGGCCGCACACGCTCGATCACCGGAGGACCTCGCGCCGCTGCGCGACATTTGTCGTGCTCTCATTCATCTCAAGCGTGAGGATGAATTGTTGCCTTGGGCTGACAAGGCTCTAGCCCTCAATCCAAGTGGAACTGACTTTGTCCGGCTGCGGACCCATGCGCTGACGCTGCTTGGCAGGCATTCCGATGCGGTGGCGACCTGGCTGCACTACGCGTCCCTCCCATGGGGAGCCCCTTATTATCAGATAAAGCTGGGGCATCAGCTTGTGATGGCGGGCGACTTCGAACGCGGGATCCCCATGTTGACGAGCGCGCGACAAGTTGCTTTGGCCGGGAACGAACCATTTGCATCTGCAGCAGAGCACTTACTCGGAGAAGCGCTCCTCAAGACCGCCCAAACTCAAGGCTTTGCATACTGGCTCGCACGCAATCAAGACGATAGCGGCAGTTACTTGCCGAGTGACATCCCTGCCTGGGCTGGCCAGCGAGACCTGCGGGGCAAGCGCATCCTGGTCACGCACCAGTTGGGATATGGCGATCAGGTTTTGCTTTTTTCCTGCATTCCACATTGGATCGCCGCAGGTGCGACGCTGATGATCAGTTGCGACCCGCCACTTCACAGTCTGCTGAAAGCGTCGTTACCCCAGTGCGTGGTAGTCAGTGCCACACGACCCACCCAGCGCTTCGCTCAATTGCCGGAAGCATTGGTGCCGGCCGTGCGAGCGTTTGCCCCGGATATGCAGATCTCCCTCTTGCATTTGCCGATATTGGCAGCTGAACGAAGGGCATCGCCCGAGGCCTACTTTCGCGCCTACGTCAGCCCCCCCTCTGTGCAAGGAGAGATCGCTGCCGAATGGGCCAAGGGTCTGAGATTGACATATCCTGGCAAGGCATTGATCGGGCTGTTCTGGGACTGTAGCCAGCGGCATTACCGTGAACTGGGGAGCACCATGCGTTGCTGGGCCACGCGACGCAGCCTGCCACTATCGGCGGCAAGCCATCTGCTTACCGAGCCTAAAGTCGAGGCCCGGGCACATTTCGTCGGCCTGCACCATCCTTCCACGAGCGCCTTGGCCGGCACGCCGGCAGGGAATATCAGCCAGTACGGCCCCGTCATCAATGATTTCGCGGACACGGCGGCGTGCATCGAGCAACTGGATGCGGTGATCGCCGTGGACTCGGTTGTCGCCAATCTAAGTGCCATGATGGGCAAGCCTACGGCCGTGCTGACGCATTCCTCGGGCGACTGGCGATGGGGCAGCCAGGGCTCGACGACGCCCTGGATGCATGACGTCAAGGTGCTGCGCCAAAGGCAATCGGGCGATTGGAGTACGGTCGTCCAGGAAACGATCGACTGGCTGACCGAATAGGCCTTCACTACCTCCTGCCCATCTGTTCGTCGTCTCGCACATCGGTCGCGGAGGGGATATTCTTATTCTTGAACAGGAGGAAGACGCCATGGAATACGACAGCCTGCGCGACAAGCTGCAGCCGAACAGACTGCATCCCGCGTGGTATAGGGAAGAGGATTGCTCGGTCAGCGAATTCGCCGCATTGCTGGGGTCTGAGAGTGAGGCAGGTAATGAAAACCTGCTGTTTGCCGCCTCTGTCGAGCAGGGCATTCCCCTGTATGACTGCTCCGCCTCGCGCGACATGCTGGCCGGCGCCTCCGAACGTTCAAGTCTGCTTGGCGAATGGGCCGACGTGCTGCTTCACGGGGCTGGCGTGTTGATCCTGCAGGGCGCGTATGCGGATACCACATCGATTGACGAAGCCACTACGGTCTTCGAGACGATCATTGCTCAAGAACGCGAAGCCGGCATCAGCGGCGCCGACCACTTTGCCAAGGCAGGTGCGAACGACCGGATATGGAATGCGCTTGAGAAGCTCTGCTTGTGCAATCCTGAAGTCTTCGCACGTTACTACGCGAATCCGTTCATCGCCGCTATCTCGGAGGCCTGGCTCGGACCGCACTATCAGATGACGTCGCAAATCAACGTGGTGCGACCGGGTGGTGCGGCTCAGCTAGCGCATCGTGACTATCACCTTGGCTTCCAGACGATCGACGAGTCGCAGCGCTACCCCGCGCATGTCCATCTCATGTCGCCGTTTCTGACGCTGCAGGGTGCAATTGCGCATTGCGACATGTCGGTGGAAAGCGGGCCGACCAAATTGCTGCCGTTTTCCCAACGCTATGCGCCCGGGTATCTGGCATGGCGGCGGCAGGATTTTCGTGACTATTTCGAATCACACAATGTGCAGTTGCCCCTGAAAAAGGGCGACGCGCTCTTCTTCAGTCCTGCCTTGTTTCATGCAGCGGGGTCGAACCGCACGACGTCGGTGTCGCGCATGGCGAATCTGCTTCAGGTTTCATCGGCGTACGGGCGAGCGATGGAGTCGGTCGACCGCACGCGGATGTGCGAGACGCTTTATCCCGTGTTGCGTTTGCTCCATGCCGACGCCCGGATGGACAACGGCGACATCGACGCGGTCATTGCGTCGAGCGCCGAGGGCTATCCGTTTCCGACCAATCTGGATCGGGATCCGCCTGCCGGCGGGTTGGCGCCCGCGAGTCAGCAGGCGCTGTTCAGGCAGGCGCTCGACGAGCAGTGGTCGACGGCACGATTTGTCGAAACGCTTCGGGCACGAGACCAAGCTCGCAAGACGGACTAGGACTTCGTCCCGATAGCCAAGCTACGACTGTGCTCTCCGGTTTGCATCGATCACTGTCAGCGCCGTCATATTGATGATGCGCCGTACTGTGGAACTCGAGGTCAGGATATTCACCGGGGCATTGACGCCCAACAGGATCGGACCCACCGCCACATTGCTGCCCGCGGCTGTCTTGAGCAGGTTGTAGGCGATGTTGCCCGAGTCGACATTGGGGCAGACCAGCAAATTGGCGGCACCTTTGAGCCGAGAGTTCGGCAGGATGCGTGAGCGCAGTGCTTCGTCGAGCGCGCAATCGCCATGCATCTCGCCATCGACTTCCAGATCGGGCGCCCGTTGGAGCACCAGTTCGAGCGCGCGGCGCATCTTGGGACCCGAGGCGGAACTCGCGGAGCCGAAGCTCGAGCGCGAGAGCAGGGCCACCTTGGGGGCCAGACTCAGCCAGTTCATCGTCTCCGCCGCCGCGACGGTGAATTCGGCGATCTGTTCGGCCGTCGGGTCGTCGTTGACGTGGGTATCGGCCAGGGCCACGGTGCGTTCATCGAGCAGCAGGATGTTCATCGCGGCGTAGGTCTGCGCGCCTTGCTTCTTGCCGATGACCTGGTCCACGAATCGAAGATGGTCGTGATACGCGCCCACCGTGCCGCACACCATGCCGTCGGCATCGCCCAGGCGGACCATCATGGCGCCGATCAGTGTCAGCCGGCGTCGCATTTCCACGCGCGCCATCTCCTTGCTGATGCCGTCCCGGCACATCAGCTCCCAATACGTCGTCCAGTATTGGTGGAAACGGTCGTCATACTCCGGGCTGGTGACCTCCACGTCCTGCCCGAGACGCAGCCGCAAGCCGAGTTTCTGGATGCGCGACAACAGGACTTCAGGGCGTCCCACCAGAATCGGACGGGCCAGCTTTTCATCGACGATGACCTGCACCGCGCGCAGTACGCGTTCGTCTTCGCCTTCGGTGAAGACGATGCGGGACTTGCCGCCATCGCGTACCCACCCCTTGGCCGCCGCGAACAGCGGTTTCATGAACGCACCGGAGCGGTAGACGAACTGCTGCAGCTGTTCGGCGTAGGCATCCAGATCCGTCAGGGGACGGGTGGCCACGCCGCCTTCCATGGCTGCCTTGGCCACTGCGGGGGCGATCCGCACGATCAGACGTGGATCGAAGGGCTTGGGGACAAAGTACTGCGGACCAAACGGCAGATCGAAGCTTCCGTAGGCGGCCGCGACGACATCGTTTTGTTCCTCTTCGGCGAGCCCTGCCATGGCATACACCGCCGCGACTTCCATTTCGCGCGTGATCGTGGTCGCGCCGACATCGAGCGCACCGCGGAAGATATACGGAAAACACAGGACGTTGTTGACCTGGTTCGGGAAGTCGGAGCGACCGGTCGCCATGACGACGTCATCGCGCACGGCGTGGGCGACCTCGGGCAGGATTTCCGGTGTCGGGTTGGCCAGCGCCAGGATCAGCGGGCGCTCTGCCATGGTCGCGACCATTTCCGGCTTGAGCACGCCGCCGGCGGACAAGCCCAGGAACACGTCGGCGTCCTTGATCACTTCGGCAAGCTTGCGCGCGTCGGTCTTGCGCGCATAGCGCTCCTTGTCCGGGTCCATCAGTGTCTTGCGACCCTCGTAGACGACACCGTCGAGGTCGGTCACCCAGATGTTCTCGAGCGGCAGGCCCAGATGCACCATGAGTTCGAGACACGCCAATGCCGCCGCGCCTGCGCCGGAAGTCACGACCTTGACCTTGGTAATGTCCTTGCCTACCACTTTCAGGCCATTGATGAAGGCGGCAGAGACGGTGATCGCCGTGCCGTGCTGGTCGTCGTGAAAGACCGGAATCTTCATGCGCTCGCGCAGCTTGCGCTCGACGACAAAGCAGTCCGGTGCCTTGATATCTTCGAGGTTGATGCCGCCGAACGTGGCCTCCAGACCCGCAATGATCGTCACGAGCTTTTCGGGATCGCTCTCATTGATTTCGATATCGAAGACGTCGATGCCGGCGAACTTCTTGAACAAGACCGCTTTGCCTTCCATGACGGGCTTGGAGGCCAGCGCGCCGATATTGCCCAGCCCCAGCACGGCCGAGCCATTGGTGATCACGCCCACCAGATTGCCGCGGCCCGTAAAGCGAAACGCGTTGAGCGGATCCGCCACGATTTCCTCGCAGGCAGACGCCACGCCCGGTGTATAGGCGAGCGCCAGGTCGCGCTGTGTGACCAGGGGTTTGCTCGCGTTCACCGCGATTTTTCCCGGGGTCGGAAACTCGTGATAGTCCAATGCTGCTTGCCGATCTGTCGAATTCATGTTCTTGCCTCATCTACGTTCTGTCTTGATCTGAGGCCATTCTAGAGACGAGACATAAGCAGATTATTTTGAATTATGATGCCCCCATCACATATTTCTAATGGAAGCGGGTTCCCATGGTGGCATTTGAGTCGGGCGAGGTGATCAGAAGGCTGAGCGCGCGTCTGAAGATGCGGCACCTGATTCTGCTGCTGCGAATTCAGCAGCATGGCTCGCTCACGCGCGTCGCCGAGCATATGGCGAGCAGTCAGCCGGCCATCACCAATGCGCTGGCCGAACTGGAAAGCATGTTCGGCGCGCCGTTGTTCGATCGCTCGGTACGCGGCATGACACCGACGGCATTGGGCACCGTTGTCCTGGCTCGGGCGCGCGCCATGGTTCATGACCTTGGCCATCTGGTGCGCGATATGGAGACGGTCGCCTCCGGATACGCCGCGCACCTGCACATCGGGGTGACCCCCTTCATCTCGGGGCAGATGCTCTCGGCGGTGGTTCAGCGAACACGTCCCGAAGGGGATGGGCGCTTGACCGTGACGATTCATGAAGGCACGAGCGACCAGTTGTTGTCCCAGTTGCGTGATCACACGCTCGACATCGTGATCGGTCGCGCCTCATCCACGGTGGATCTGGGGCAGGTCACGTTCGAAGTGTTGTACCGCCAGCAGCCGAGACTGATCGCGAGCCGCCGCTTGGCAGCTCAGTTGGGGCGAAATCGCCTGGACTGGAGAAAGCTGGCGGATCTGGACTGGGTACTGGGTGCGCCGCACACCGCCATGCGGGAACAGGTGGCCGATATCTTTCTTGGTGCCGGTCTCGCCCCTCCGGCCCCCGTCGTGGAGAGCTACTCATCCAAACTGATTGGCGAGATGATCGTCGCGAACGAGAGAGCGGTATCGATCGTGCCGGCTGACATTGCCGAAGAGCTGGTACGCATTGCCGGCGTCGCGATCGTGCCGTACTCATTCGACTGGACCTTGCCGCCCATCGCGATGTTCACGCGCGCGCAAGGGCTGCACCGACCGGCAGACCGGTTGTTCGCAGCCTCTTTGCGTCAGATCTGCCAGGAGACTTATGGAACATGAACAGGATGCGCAAAAGTTCACACGGTCTGCCGCGGTTTACAACCGGAGTCGTGGGCAATCCTCAGTCCTTCAGGAGGAGGATTGCCGGGCACTTGTTCAAAACGCTATGCGCAAGCCTGCATCGACCTTTACCGTATAGCTGTCGGCGAAGTGGTTGACACTGGTGTTCGCGGAAACCTCGCCATAGACCGAATACTTGCCGTCTGCCCAACTGCACTTGCTCCCCAGGCCAAGTCCTGTCCAGAGCCGTTCATTGCGACTGCCGACTCCTGATCCGCTCACGTCGACGCTCGTACCGTCGAGAAATTCATAATAGAAGTTGGGGATCGCATAGAAACTCAGCTGGTTCAGCTTGCCGGCATTGTCGCGCCAGCCGTCCCGATAGTCGATCGATACGCCGAGCCGGCCTCGCAGGCTATTGCCCTGATCGAGCGAGACGCGCGCGTCGAACGGGTCGGTGAAGCTGTCGAAGTCGACTGCGGAATAAGTCAACTGGGCCTGCGGCGTGATGGTCCATTGGTCGGTGTAGCGCACGCGTTTGCCGGTTTCCATGCTGAATGCATAACCGAGCCCGTGATTGCCGTCTTTCAGGTCGCCGTTGACGAGATTCGACGACAGGTCGCTGTCGAACCACGTGACCTGGCCTTGCCCGTCGGCATAGAAGCCATCTTGTCCATACCAGGTCAGCGTGCCGCCGAAGCCGAACCCGCTGGCATCGATCCGGCCATTGCCGAAGATCGACGATACATGCGCCGCGCTCGACTCGTAGTGCGTGGTGAACCCGCCGACCAGGCTGCCGTTGCCATCGCGATAGAGCTTTCCGTCGAAGCCTGCCTGCAGCCCGGTGGCGTTGAGATCGTAGTCGGTCGAGCTCGTCGTACTGGCCGGCGAGAAGTTGCCGTGCTTGCCGATGACACGCACCCAGACGGGCGTATCGTCGCCCACAAGCGATTGCGTTCCCGACGGGCTCTGGACGAAGTTCAGGTCCGCCTTGTCGGTGTAACGGTCTCCAACACGCTGCCGCAGCGTGGGCAGTTCGTTGAGCGCCTGCAGGATCTGCGGATACGCTTCGTACACCGGCACCCCCGCCTGGAAGACCGGCACATTCGGCACGGAGCCTATGCCTATGGTCGGGATTCCGGAAACCATGCTGTTGAGGTTCGAGCGAAGATACCAGTCGCCGTCGTCCAGCGTGCTGACGCCGTTTTTCTCGAGTGCATAGGCGTAAGCACCGGCCACAACCGCCGGTTGGTTGCGAAAAGTATAGTCGCTCTGCAGGGTGAAATTTCCGTTCGAAATACCGCCGACATCTACGATCTTGATGCCCTCGCTCGTCGGTGCGCCCGCGCCGCCCAGGTTGACCACCGTCACTTTCGTGGCACCCGCGGTATTGCCGTCTACGATCAGTCGATTGGTCGGTGAGGCATCGCCGTTCAACGTCGTATTGATGGCAAGCATGCCCCCCGAACCCGTGTAGTCGCCGCTTACCCTCAGTACCGTTCCTGGCGCGCCGCCGAGGGTCACCGTGCCGGCGTTGGAGAGGGACCGGATGGTTTGGTTGTGCCCGGCAAGGTTCAGCGTCGCGCCGCTGGCAACCGTATGGCCGGAGTTCGCGCTGAATGTGTCGTTGGCACCTGCGCTCAGCGTGCCGGCGCTGACAGTCGTGCTGCCCGAATAGACGTTCGCTGCGGAGAGCACCAAGGTGCCGGTGCCGGCCTTGGTCAGTGCGCCGGTGCCGCCTATCGTGCCGTTTTGGGTCAGCTGGGTTCCCGGCATCGTTTCGATGGTGCCCCCGCCGGCGTCGAGCGTGGTTGCCCGGCTCATGGTCATGTCGGCCGTCGTGCGCAGCGTGCCGCCGTTGAAGCTGAGGGTGCCCGTCGCGGCACCGAGGTTTGCGTCGGCACTGACCTGTACCACGCCCCCGTCAAGCGACGTGCCGCCCGCGTAGGTGCTCTGACCGGCAAGTGTCAGCGTGCCGGTGCCGATTTTGGTCAGTGCGCCAGCGCCGCCTATCGTGCCGTTTTGGGTCAGCTGCGTTCCCGGCATCGTTTCGATGATGCCCCCAGAGGTGTCGAGCGTGGTGGCCCGGCTCATGGTGATGTCGGCCGTCGTGCGCAGTGTGCCGCCGTTGAAGTTGAGGGGGCCCGTTGCGGCACCGAGGTTTGCATCGGCACTGACCTGTACCACGCCACCATCAAGCGACGTGCCACCCGTGTAGGTGCTCTGGCCGGCAAGCGTCAGCGCGCCGGTGCCGATTTTGGTCAGTGCGCCGGTGCCGCCTATCGCGCCGTTTTGGGTCAGCTGGGTTCCTGGCATCGTATCGACGGTGCCCCCGCCGATGTCGAGCGTGGTTGCCCGGCTCATTGTGATGTCGGTGGTCGTGCGCAGCGTGCCACCGTTGAAGCTGAGAGGGCCGGTTGCGGCACCGAGATTTGCGTCAGAACTGACTTGTACCACGCCGCCGTTGAGTGATGTGCCGCCCGCATAGACGTTCGCTGCGGAGAGCACCAAGGTGCCGGTGCCGGCCTTGGTCAGTGCGCCGGTGCCGCCTATCGTGCCGTTTTGGGTCAGCTGGGTTGCTGGCATCGTATCGATGGTGCCCCCGCCGGTGTCGAGCGTGGTGGCCCGGCTCATGGTCATGTCGGCGGTCGTGCGCAGCGTGCCGCCGTTAAAGCTGAGGGGGCCCGTTGCGGCGCCGAGGTTTGCATCGGCACTGACCTGTACCACGCCACCATCAAGCGACGTGCCACCCGTGTAGGTGCTCTGACCGGCAAGCGTCAGTGTGCCGGTGCCGATTTTGGTCAGTGCACCGGTGCCGCCTATCGCGCCGTTTTGGGTCAGCTGGGTTGCTGGCATCGTATCGATGGTGCCCCCGCCGATGTCGAGCGTGGTGGCCCGGCTCATGGTGATGTCGTCGGTCGTGCGCAGCGTGCCGCCGTTAAAGCTGAGGGGGCCCGTTGCGGCACCGAGGTTTGCGTCGGCGCCTATCTGTACCATGCCCCCGTCAAGCGACGTGCCGCCGGTGTAAGTGTTCTGACCGGCAAGCGTCAGTGTGCCCGTGCCGGCCTTGGTCAGTGCGCCGGTGCCGTCTATCGCGCCGTTTTGGGTCAGCTGCGTTCCCGGGATCGTATCGATGGTGCCCCCGCCGGTGTCGAGCGTGGTTGCCCGGCTCATGGTGATGTCGGCGGTCGTGCGCAGCGTGCCGCCGTTGAAGCTGAGGGGACCCGTCGCGGCACCGAGGTTTGCATCGGCACTGACCTGTACCACGCCCCCGTCAAGCGAGGTGCCGCCCGTGTAAGTGTTCTGACCGGCAAGTGTCAGCGTGCCGGTGCCGATTTTGGTCAGTGCACCGGTGCCGCCTATCGCGCCGTTTTGGGTCAGCTGGGTTGCTGGCATCGTATCGATGGTGCCCCCGCCGGCGTCGAGCGT
>NZ_CADIKM010000053.1 GCF_902859895.1 Pararobbsia alpina | reverse complement strand
CCCGGCGCGGAAACCATCTGGAAGGGACTCACGAAAGTTCATGTCGCCGCAGAAACAATGCGTTTGTTGCGCGAGGACGGTGGTAACGACGCTTGTGTATAACGAGGTGCGTAGGACGCGCTACGAACACTGGTTCACTGTTTGAATCGCCTTCGGGAACCCTATATCGTAGTATTGAACCGGACTCGAGATCGTAGCGAACGACACCTCGAATTTCAGTGTTTGTAGGTTGCTCTGCGGCGTAGAGAAATCGATAAGGGCGGCCGGTTCGTCCTTCGTTGATACGAGGCAGCTCGATACAAATATCCGCCATTTGTTTTTCAATCACCGTTCCTCTGTCGAGGTCGATGACGTAGCGCCACAGAACTCCCAGTGGGGGGGCCTCGAAGGTAAAACCATCCTCCTCGAGACGAAAATATCGTGGATATCGAACCGCGTCTAGAACAATTGTAGCCTCGTCTGCGTCGTATGCATTTACCACGTGCTGGATAAAGCACGGTGCTATTTCAAACCAGCGCACCTCGCCGCCATTGCGCGGGATGATCCCCAACTTTGCCTTATGGTCGTCGCGCCAACGTAGCGGCATCCGATGACCACGAGATAGCATCGAAAAGTCATAACCGACATTAAGATCTAGAAAGATACTGCGGGTGGCGGTGATTGCCATATCGTGCATCATTGAGGGCGATGACATCTCAATGTCGAGCTCAACGCTTGGCATTCCGTCCGCGTCCGTCACGGCATAGCGCAAATACGGCTTTTTCCAATCCGCGCGAAAGCTCATCAGTTCGCCCGTCAGGGGGTCAACTTTCGGATGGGCGGTCATGCCGCTTGCGAGTCCCGGGTGAGAACGTGTCGCGCCGAGTGTCTCGAGCTCGGCTGTTATGGCCAGCGGGGCACCGCCTTCAGCCAATGCCAAAATTTCGCCTGCGTGGTAAAGCACATTCACGTTCGGATTCGTATCAAGCAGCATCGGCGAGGCATCCGGGTCGTGTACGTGTGCCCATCTCTTTGTGCGAGCCCAGCGATTTCTGTAGCTCGTTGCACGGCCGCCTTGGAGAGAGATGCCATGCAGCATCGCATCTTCCGGCCACCAATCCAACACGTCGTGTCCGTTGAAATGCCCGCGCAATGGATTGGGCCCATTGCGTACCAGTACACCATTGAGATCTTGCGGGATTGTTCCCGTAACGGGAAGATCGACAAGATGGACTTCGTTAAAGACGGCCGCTGTTGCGCCTGAATTTAAGTCGATTGTGGTCATTTTTTGTCTTTCTATCTAAGCGTTAAACGGCACCATCATGGTTGGTACCGAAGGCGAGCGCGATGGCGTGATCGCGCACGTCCCCGGGCCACGCAGCAACAAGATCGCGGAAGCGTTGCTGATCGTTCGCAAAAAGCACGCGCGCAGCCTCTTCGAAAAAGGGCATGTCTCCGGCCATCGCAGACATGAAATGGTAAGTACGCTCCTGCGCTCTGCGACGTCTGTCCTTCTCGCCGTGCGTTCGTTTGGCTTCATCGACCAGTTTTCGCAAAACTACGGAAGCACCGCCGGGCTGTGCAGTCAGCCATTCCCAGTGACGCGGCAGCAGAGTAACTTCGCGAGCTACTACGCCTAGCTTGGGACGCCCCCGCCCGCGACGTTGATCTACCGGCTCCCCAGTGTCGGGCGAGTTGATAGCGGCGTCGAATGGGTTGCCAGGTTGCGCCGACCCGGCACGATCATCGGCATTAGCCGGGTGCGTGGCGAGACGCGCCAACATCTCGTGATCCGAACCTCTCGTATCGATGTCGATCGAACGCCCGGTTGTGTCATCGAAAATCAGGACGGGGCCCACGGCCCCGGTCTCGACCGCCTGTTTAACCGCTAGGGCGACCGTTTCCAATGGACCCGACGCAATACGCCGATGACCGTCGAAGGATGTATATAGAGAGGGGAAATCGTGTGACACCGCGCGGACCTCGGATCGGGAACGGCCACCAATTTATACCCGGGTAAAAATGCTGTCAATAACACCCGGATAAAAATCCTGGAGTCGGCCGGTTTTGAGAATTTCGTAAGGTAGAAGCGGGTCGTCCCGAGCCGATCATCACCGGCTCAGTCCGGCCCATCAACGGACGCTGGCCCACGACTTCACACGGACATTCGAACGTCCGCTCCGCAGCAGGCAATGGACCTTCGTGCGCGGATCACGTGAGTCGCGTCGTCGGCCATACCTGCCATTGACGATCAAGCAATAGCCGCCATTCGGCAATGTCCGCTCGGTTCCACGGCGTTTTTGTCTGAGTCTATTCGACGCAACCTAGACGGTCGATATTCCGAGAAGCGGTTGCCGCAATGCGATACCGAAGTCGCATCAGGGCCGTGTGACGGCTGTATAGCCCCCTGCATCACAGCCCACGTCAGTCCGGTGCCATACGCGCCGTCGGCTACGGCACGATCCAGCCACCGTGCGCGGAGAGCACGCCAGGCGCGTCGCCGGATAGCTTGACCAAATAGCCTCCCTTGGACGCAAAGCGCTGCCCGGGCGCCAGGGTCAAGCGGGGGAAATAGCCGTTGACCCGGCGCTGACTCAGCATATTCTCAAGTTGTTCGACCAGATAATCGCGATGAAACAGGTCGAGGATCCCTGTTATGCCTTCCGACAGGATCTGGCAGCCAAGGTAAGTGTTCGCCTGAACCCGCTCGTTCGTGACCGGCACGTGCCGCACCTGGAACCAGGCGAGCGGGAAATTCATTGCGACCCGCCGCAGGACGGGCAAATCCACCGGGTAGGTAAGGATCGCGGTGTCGCGCCACGCGGTTGGCAACGTCGCATGTTCGAGTCCGCCCATCAAGCCGGAGACATACACGATCGCGCCCGGTGGCGAAGGTGGTAGCGAGGCAAGCGCACTCGGTCGCAACCAGAGAACCACCACATCGTCAGGTTTGAGACCGCTCACCGCGCGACCGATATCGGCAGGCGTTGCGTTGCGGTGAAGTGGCCGGTCGATTCGGACGGCATGGCGCGAAACCGAGAGGTCGGCCGACAGTTGTCGCGCACCATCTTCTCCAATATCTCCTTCCTGAAACACCTGAACCACGCGAGGCCGCGCGTCACCGTGCCCTGCGGCCGGTGGTGCGCCCGCTGGCGGCAGGAGTCTCGATGCGATCAGATCGGCTTCGAGCAGAACACCCCTGGAAAAATAGACGTTGTAAAAGTCCTGTTCCGCCACGACCGGCACTTCGACATTCGGAAACAGGCAGGGCAGCGCTTCGCTTTCGCAGAAGCGGTGCACGGGCGCCCAGGTTTTGCCGCCAATCCCTGAAACGACCGCGAACACGGGCTCGGCCGCGAGTTTCTCATGCAACTGTTGTCCCCATGTTTCGGGCTGCCCTTGCAGTTCCCAGATGTGTAGTTGCCAGCGTCGCGTCACGCGGTAAGGCAATTTCCTGTTGCTGACCATCGGCTTGGCACCCCCGCGAAGAAAGTCGTTGTGGTCGGAAAAGAACTGGCGCAGCACGGCTAGCATCCCGTCTCTGCCGGCCTGGTCCGCATCGGGCGTAACGATGGTGGCGAAGTGAAGCGTGTCGTCAGTGACACCAGGCGACAGCGTGCTCGACAGCCCACCCAGATAGCCGATCAGTTTGGCCATCGTGGCGTCATCGATGTCGAAGCGCGGCATGAGTGCGTTCAGCGGTTTCCCGTCCCGGCCAACCCCGCTGCGGATCGCGGCAGCGAGGGTCGCTTCCGTATAGGGCTGCCGTTTGAGGTCGACGTAGCCCGGCATATAGCGGAAATCCATATCGTCGTTCGCGCTGGTTGCAGGACGGAACAGGTACCGGCTGGTAATCGGGGGGATCACGATCAGCCCTTCGGCCGTACCCAAACCGCTGCGACGATGGCAACTGACGCATGCTGCGTCGGTGCCTCTTATCTGCATGCCGGCAGCACGTTGACCGACGAGCGGCGCGCCCGACGGCAAAATGCCTTGGCGATACAGCGCCTCGATTTCCCCTTTATCTGCTGCCGACGCGCAACGCAATGAAGACCCGAACAAGGCGACGATCAGGATTACCCAGATCGCGAATGGCGCGCACGGCGACGCGACGCAGCAGCGCAGCACTGAGCGCGGTGAACGCGGGGATCTCATCTGGCGGCTCCGGCTCGCATGTTGATTGAACAATCGCGTGATAAGCGGAACGAGAAAGCGGCACAAAAGCAGGAGATGAGCGGGACAAGGACGACGCTCCGTGGTAGTGGTGACGATCGCCGACCACGCTTCGGATTATCCGGATGAGCGCCGAGTCGCCACATGGGGTAACGCCCTACCGATGCGCGGGGTAAACCATCCGGACAAGCCGCTGCAAAAACGGCACCGAAGCGATTGCAGCAGTTTTTTGGAGGGCAGGAGGAGAGTCTTACTCATTGTAAGGTTCGGTTGACTCCTACCCGAGAAGGAGGGAGCTAACCCATATCTCGCGCTATCTCCGTTCAACAAAATCGCTGCACGGAGAAAACAAAATGTAAGGCGGATTATTGCCGCCGACGCCTCCGGAACCCATTGCCGAACAAAACTGTGCGCTTCGACGGTGCTGGCGTTGTCGCCATGCCTTTCACGCCTGCGGACGGAGACCACTGTGCTGACAGCCCGACTTCTTTTACACGGACTCCCCGCCATGATCTGCATGCTCATGGCGCTGCCAGCGTCCGCCCAGCTTTTCAGGGTGCAGTGTCCGACGAGCACGGCCGAGCATCCGCTCGTCACGCCGACGGCCGCAAACCCGAAGGGCGCCAATCCCGCCATCAAGTGCCAGGAAGTATCCGGTGCCGACGGTTATGCGACGATGGCTGACGGCGCACAAATCTATCTGTTCGGGTTCGGGCCACTGTCAGGGCTCGAGCTGATCAAAGCCGGCCTGCCGGGCACGCAGACTTCGGCGGCGTTCAACAACGCATACAACGTCCCGTATCTGCAGGGGTTGGATGCCGCCAATGGTAATGCGTCGGTGCCGGATCCCCTGTACGAGGCGGCCAAGGCCGTTGCACCGAACGGCGCGATTGCTGATTCGGCCGAGATCATGAAGATCGGTGTGCTTTCGGCGCAGCAGCCAGCACCGCTCATGGCGATCGACGAGGACGACGAGTTTTTCCTGACGCTGTCGAACGTCGGGATGATCATGCGGCCGGACCTGTTCGAGCAGCACACGATCCACTTCCACGGCTATCCCAACGCCTCCCCGTTTTTCGATGGCGTGCCCGACGCGTCGGTCGCGGTCAACATCTCTGGCAGCATGACTTACTACTATCAGGCACCGGATGCGGGCACGTACTTCTGGCATTGCCACATCACGCCGCCCGAGCATTTGCAGATGGGCATGGTCGGTCAACTCTACGTGCGTCCGCGGCAAAACCGCGTGCAACCGGGCGCCGATCTGCTTGGTCCGTTGATTGCCGCGAACCAGAAAGCACCAGGCGCAGTCGACGGCAAGTCCTGCAGCGACATCCTGTGTACCGGGCAGACGCCCGCACCGGCCGCCGGCGCAGTGCGTGAAGCGGCGCCCGTCATGTATGCCTACAACGACGGCGACGGCTCGACCGCATACGACGTCGAATACCCCATCCAGATGATGGGCTTCGATCCAACATTCCACTTCGCCGGCATGACCTTCGAGCCGGAGGACTTCTCCGGCATGAAGGACAAGTATTTCATGCTGAGCGGACGCAGCTATCCGGACACCGTCGGCGGCAACGTCGATGCCGGCGGCAACGTGGTCCCCGGCCCGATCCGCACGCAGGCGTCGGACGGGCTTGCCCGCCCGTCGCAGCCGTTACCCACGCGGATCATCCTCGAGTCGTGCGTTGGCCAACCCGGCGCGTGCGGAACGAGGAAGCATCGCGCGCTGCTGCGGATGTCGGATGTCAACGTGACCGAATTTACGACGCTCGCGACGATTGGCATCCCCATGAAAGTGATCGCTGTCAACGCGCGCCTGTTGCGCGACTTGGCCGGCAACAACCTGTCGTATCTGACCAACTCGGTGACGATGGGCGGCGGCGAAAGCACCGACGTCATTCTCGACGCCGCAACAGTCCCTCCGGGCACCTACTTCCTCTACAGCACCAATCTCGATCATCTGTCGAACGACGCAGAAAACTTCGGCGGCATGATGACCGAGATCATCGTCAACTGATCAGGAGACCTACAACATGGATCAGACGCGACGAATTGTGCGCGAGCTGGGCACGCTCCTGTGGATCGGTGCGCTCACGGTGCTTGCCGGGTTGCTGTCCGCTTTTGCCGGGTGCAACGTATACGCGGCGGTGCCAGGCATCACCGGTCAAATGGGCGCACCGGTCTTCAATTTGATCGCGAGCGCCGCGCCAATCAGCCAGCCCGACGGTCAGATGATCTATTCGTGGGGCTACGGCTGCGACGGTCCGCCGACGGGCTTCGCGCCGGCTTCCGCGACCGGCGCGAACTGCACGACGATGCAAATCCCAGGCCCGACGCTGATCGTCAACGAGGGCGACTCGGTCACGATCAACCTGCGCAATGGACTGCCTCCCGCCGCCGGTAACACGTCGATCGTGATGCCGGGGTTCGACGTGGCGGCGACGGGCGGCGTTGCCGGCCTGCTCGCGCGCGAGGCGACGCCCTCCGGCACCACGACGAATGTGGTCACTTACAAGTTCACCGCGACCAGACCGGGCACCTATCTCTACCACAGTGGCAGCCAGCCTGATCTGCAGGTCGAGATGGGCCTGCAAGGAGCCGTCATTGTGCTTCCGTCGATGGCGGTGCCCACGGCCTGCAAGAAGGGCCCGTATTCGCTTGCTGCGATCGCCTACGATCACGCGTCGACCTGCTACGACCGGGAGTACCTGTTTCAGTGGTCCGAAATAATGAGCCGGGTCCATCGGGATGCGCAGGCCGCGGTGCTGGAGTGCGCCACGCTGCCGTGCCCGCCGATGATGGTCGCGACCGAGCCGTACCAGCCCGACTACTTCCTGATCAACGGCCGCTCGATGCCTGACGACATGGATACGCCGTACGCACCGAACTACCCCCATCAGCCTTACAACGGCAATCCGCACATGCTGCCTGGCGAACTGGTGCTGATGCGAGTGATCGGTCAGGGCCGGCTGCAGCACCCGTTCCACTTTCACGGCAATCACGCGCGGGTGCTGGCCGTCGACGGCACCTTGCTGGTCAGCCAGAACGATCCCGCGAGGCTTGCCGGTCCACTGTTGTTCACCATTGCGACGGTGCCGGGCCAAACAGTCGACGCCATTTTCACGTGGACCGGGCAGGGCCTGAACTGGGACGTCTACGGCGCGACCAATGGCCATTTGTGTAACGGCAAGACGACGCCGTCTCCGGGCTTCGACCCGGTCACCAAAGAGTACTGCCCGGATCACGGCAAGCGATTCCCGGTGACGCCGCCTGACCCGAACATTCTGGCGAACGGACTCTGGTACGGCGGCTCGCCGTACCTCGGGCTACAAGGTACGCCCGCCAACCCGTTGCCGCCTGCAGTGGTGCGGCAGAACGCCGACGGTGGCTACGCCTACATGTGGCACTCGCATAACGAACGCGAAATCACGACCGGGAACGTGTTTCCGGGCGGCATGATGATGATGCTTATCATCGAACCGCCAATGGATGCGACAGGCCACCCGACCGTCATCGACGAAACTCAATAACGCTGGTCCGGGAGCCTCGCCGTGCGAACGACAATCCTGAACAAGATCCTGCGAGCAGGCACTATGCTGGTCATGCTGACGTTGACGGGCGCGGCTTCGGCGCAGGTCGTCGTCAACCTGACCGCACAGCGCACCGCGACCACGCTGCCCGACGGCTCACTCGTGCCGATGTGGGGCTATTGCTACACACCCGACCCCGCGACCGCAGCGAGCAACCCGAATGCGGTGAGCGACGGGGTCGCCTGTACTGGGTCCGCTGCGCCGCTCTGGGCGCCCGGCCCGACGATCACGGTCGCAGCCGGCTCTGGTACGACGCCGCTCCTGACGATCAATCTGACCAATGCACTGCCGACACCGACGTCGATCGTCGTGCTGGGGCAGACCGGCGGCGGGCTCGGCGCGGTCACGCGTGAAGCTTCGCCGCGGCATCCGTCGCAGACGGTCACGTGGCCGGCTGCCGGCGCGGGCACCTCAACCTTCACGCCGCCCGCCCAGGCCGCGCGTGCTCGCTCGTTCGCGCCGGAAGCCGCTGCAAAGACCACGTCGGCCACCACCGCGTCATACTCGTGGACGACGCTCAAACCGGGGACCTATCTGTACGAGACCGGTTCGCATCCGTCGATTCAGGCGCCGATGGGACTGTACGGCATGCTGATCGTCACCGCGCCAGCCGATACCAGCGGCACAGCGCCAGTTGCCCAGGCTTACCCGGGCATCAAGTACGACGCGGCCGCAGCGCTGCTCTTCAGTGAGATCGATCCGGTGCAAAACGCCGCGGTCGACGCGGTCGCCGCAAACGCAGCCACGTCGGGCAGTGCGATCAATGAATATCCGCCAGTCGGCACGGATCTCACCACTTGTGTGCTGTCCCCGGTCGTCAGTGCGGCAGCCGCGACTTGCCTTCCGCCGGCGGTCAACTACTCTCCGCGGTATTTCCTGATCAACGGCCGGGCCTTCGATCCGACGGCGCCGGGCAACTCCACATTGGCGGTGCCGGGTGCGGCGGCATCGGGCAATCTGCTGTTGCGTTTCGCGAACGCCGGCCTGCGCACGCACGTGCCATCGTCGGTGGGTCTGCGCATGTCGCTGGTCGCCGAAGACGGCAATCCGGTCCCGGGCAACCCGAAGCTGCAGAACGAAGCACTGCTCACCGCGGGCAAGACCTATGATGCGATCGTCAAGCCGCCGCTGCTCGCAGGCGCGGCCTCGCCGACCTACGCCGCGCTCACGGTGCCGATCTACGACCGCGAACTGAGTCTCACGAGTGGCGGTACGCCGAACGGCGGGATGCAAGCCTATGTGCAGATCAACGGCGCGGGTGCCGCCGCCGGTCAACCCGGTGGCACGCCGGCGGTAGCATCGGGCATTCGCGCGGTCAACGACGTGTTTACTGCGGCCAGCGGTGCAATTTTCAGCGGCAATGTGATCGCGAACGACATCGGCGTGACTTCGGTAGCGCTCGTGAGTCAACCGAAGAACGGCACTGTCGCATTCAGCGCGTCGACGCCTGGCGCCTTCGTTTATACGCCGACCGGCGGCGCCTGCGGTAACGATTCGTTCACGTACAACGGTAACGGCGGCTCGACGAATACGGCGACCGTATCGATTATCGCCGGTGGGGCCGGCTGTAGCCCCGTTGTATTGAGCCAGTCATTTGCGAGCAAGGTCTCGTCGCTGATGACGGTCGCGCATCCCGGCGTGCTCGCCGGAGCAACCGATCCGGACAAGTTGGCGCTGAGCGCGACGCTGAATCCTGCGAACAATACTTGCGGGCCAGTTCGCCTGCTGAGCG
Source organism: Pararobbsia alpina (assembly GCF_902859895.1). Taxonomy (GTDB): domain Bacteria; phylum Pseudomonadota; class Gammaproteobacteria; order Burkholderiales; family Burkholderiaceae; genus Pararobbsia; species Pararobbsia alpina. The sequence continues at coordinate 15,326 of NZ_CADIKM010000053.1, read as the reverse complement.
ACGGGTCCTTCACCGCGCAGCCGAATCCGACGCAACCAGCGCAATGCTCGTTCCAGTACACCGCGACGAACTCGCGCAACGTTAGCAGTGCGCCAGCAACCGTGACGTTGTCGTTCCCGCCGGGCACGGGTTTCGCAGTCTCGGTGCTCGACACGCAAACGCGGCAATCGATTCCGCTCGACGCCGGCACGCCTGGCTCGATCCCTTCCACCGGTCAGGCGGACTACAGCTGGGTGCTTGAAGAAGACACCACGTTCGTCCATTCGGGCGATCCGCTGCAGGCGTCGAAAGACGGCACGCTGGCGACGAATTTTCACAAAAGCTATATGCCGCTGGTAGCAAGCGGCTGCACCGGCGCTCGCAGCTGCGGCGATTCGAACACGCAAGGCGGCCAATCGTTGCCGGCGCTCGGTCTGGCGCGGGCGCGCTCGTTTCCCGGCGACGTCGCGCTCGATCCGACCAAACGCTATTACCTCTCGGTCTCGCCGGCGGACGCCGCGGACGGCGTCGTTGCACAGCCAAACGCCAACCCGCCGGGCGCCGGGCAAACGGGTCACGGTATGGGAGGGGTGTCGATCGTGCCGGGAGCCATCCCGGCCGACCCGAAGACGGGCAAGCCGACGGTGACTGTGCTGTCTCCGCAAAATCCGCTGCCGGTCGCGAACCTGAGCGTATTCGCGTTCGAGGATAACAACCCGACTAACGGCAGCGTGGATGAGGGTGAAGCCGGCCTCGGCGGCTTCCAGGTGATCATCTATGACGTGCGCGGCAGCACTGGCGACGCGGCTGGCCAGATGACCTACGACCTGGCCGGAATGCCGCTGCGCAACGGCTTGCTGGGCGGTCCCGGCTGTAAGGCGTACGACAGGCCGGTGCCGGTCGGAACGATCTATACCTGCCCGAACGCGCCGGATCGTGGCCCAGCGCCGAGCCGCGGGAACTTCCCGCCGGGGCCTGCCGGCACCACTGTGTACCTGAATGCACTTGCTGCCTTTAACGCTCAGCTTGCGAAGGATGCAATCGACTACAAGCTCGCGGGCATGGCGCTCGTGCCGAACATGATTCCTGCCCGGGTGACAGTGCAGGCGATCCCGGCCGCGTGGCGTTCCGGCGCCGGTGAAAACTGGGTGCAAGTGTCGACGCTCGAAGGCGGCAAGCCGGTCGATACCTTCGTCAAGGCAGGCGAGCCGTCGTACTGGCAGGAATTCGGCGCGCCAGGCTTTCACTCGTTCATCGGGTTCGTGAATCCGGACCACGTCAAGGCAACCTCGGCGGCGCTTTGCGCCACGAAGCCCGGCAACACGGCGAACCCGTGCCCGAACTCGGTCAAGGGCGTGATTTCGAGCCTGCATATGGACCGTCCGCCGGCCGCGAATCTGAACGACAGTTGCGCGACCAACAGGCAGGGTGCGGGCCCGGCGGATGCCGCATGCCGCGCGACATTCCAGCAGACCACTTGCTACGTCAGCCTGAACACGATTGGCGGCACCGGTCAGAACGTCGGCTATACGGAGTGCGATGCGAACGGCAACTTCACGCTGACCAACATTCCGGACGGTACGCACGAACTGGTCATCTGGGATCAGTGGCTCGATCAGATCATCGCGATGCAGGCCGTGACGCTGCCCGACGCGACCCAGGGGCACAACGTGACGCTTCCGCACGTTCCGGTGTTCAGCTGGTTCACGCGTGTCGAGCAGAGCGCCTATCTGGATCTGAACAAGAACGGCGTGCGCGACCCTGGCGAGCCCGGCTTGTCGAAGGTGCCGCTGCGCATTCGCTTCCGTGACGGCAGCGTGTCGAACTTTCTCTCGACCGATGGCAACGGCGATGCGGTGATGAACGAACTGTTCCCGTTGTTCAACTGGTATGTCGTCGAATCGGACACGACGCGCTACAAAGGCACCGGGGTCAACGTCGCTTATGACGCCGGCGGCAAGCCGGACACGTCGGGGCGTTTCGCTGGCGTGCTGAACTCTACTGAAACCTTCCCGTTGCCGACCAGCCTGCAGGTGCCGAATGCGATCTACCAGGCCGGCAAGACCAGCCGCATCGATCCCGGCACGACTCTGATGGAGGGCTTGCAAGGCTACATCAACCAGACTGCGGTGATCGACTGGGGCAAAACGCCCTACAACGCAGGCGAAAACGGCGGCATCACCGGCCTAGTGTTCTACGCGTCGACGCGTGGTTTCGACGATCCACGCCGTGAAGTACAGTTCTCGTGGGAACCCGCGATTCCACGCGTGCCGGTCAACCTGTACCGCAAGACCCTCAATGCCGATCAGACGACGAGTCTGGTTCTCGTCGACACGACGACGACCAGCAGTTGGGACGACTTCGCCGCCAGCCGGACGAATCCGGACGGCAGTGTCGTGCCGGGCATCAACTGCCCCGGCAACGATCCGGCGGACCCCTTCGTCAGCGCCACGCTACAAGGTGCGTCGACCAAATGCTACGACGGCCAGCACACGTTCAATCAGGTGCAGCCGGCGGTGTACGACGGACGCTATCGCTTTCCGAGCGCCACATATCTGAAAGCGCAGCCGGGCGGACTGCCGCCGGGCACTTATGTCGTCGAAGTGGTGCCGCCGGGCGGCTACTCCATCGTCAAGGAGGAAGACAAGAACATTCTGATCGGTGAAGTCTGGAACCCGCTGGGTCAGACGCAATTCGCCTCCCTGGGCAGTATCTTCATCGTGCCCGACACGGCGACGATCAACAGCTCGAATGTCGCCGGAATGGGCCTGAACTTCCCACCGTGCGTCGGCGCGCTGCACCGGGTGCCGGATTTCCTCACCCTGTTTCCGGATGCCGGACAGGACGCCCCGTTCGCAAACCAGGATCGGCCGCTGTGCGACCGCAAAGAAGTGACGCTCGGCGATCAGATGCAGGCTACTGCCGACTTCCAGATGTACACGCAGACGCCCGTGGCCGCGCATTTCGTCGGCATGATGCTGAACGACGCCGCGGCCGAGTTCGATCCCATCTCGCCGAGCTTCGGCGAGAAGGCTGCGCTGCCGAATGCGCCGATTGCAATCCGCGATTTCAACGGTGTCGAGATTGCCAGGGTCTACAACGACAAGTGGGGAACCTTCAACGGCCTCGCACCGTCGACGCTCGCAGCCAACGTGCCGAATCCGAGCGGGTACTCGCCCAACATGCTCACCAGTTGCATGAACGACCCGGGGCCGATCCCGGATCCGACCGGCGCAATTGATCCGGTGACCCACAAGGTACGGATGGTCGTCGATCCGCTGTACAACCCGATGTTCAGCAACTTCTGCTACGTGTGGCCGTATATGCCGGGCTCGACTGTCTATCTGGATACGCCGGTGCTGCCGACTTCCGCTTACGCGTCGGCGTCCAGCTATGCACCGGTCGATTGCCAGTATCCGGATGCGACACCCGGAATCAGCCGCGTCGATGGCGACGGCGTCGGGCCGTGGGTCAGCGGTACCGGCGCGGGCCATACGCTGACGATTCGCGCGCTTGGCGACGTCATGGTCGCGAACCCGGCTTACGCGGGTCCAACGTCGCTGGGCCCGCAGACGAAGAGTCCGAAGATTAAACGTCACTATGGCTTCGGTGCTACGCCGGGCGCAATCAGTATCAACGACTTCGCAGTGCCGGCGTCCAATATCCGGTCCTGGAGCGATACGACGATCACGCTCACGGTGCCAGGCGGCGCGACGACGGGTGAGCTATCGATCACCACAGCAAACGGCAAGAAGTCGGTCGACACGGTCACGGTGACGATTGAAACGGCGCTCGCGTCGCGGCCGCCGAAGGTCGTCGTGCCGCAAAACACCTACACGTACGATCCGGCCAATCCGGCGAGCGTCGACACCGCGTATCCGCATCCCATCCAGGACGCGATCGATGCGGCGCTGCCGGGCGACCTCATCGTGCTCGATGCGGGCAGCTATCCGGAGCTCGTGACGATGTGGAAGCCTGTGCGTCTGCAAGGTGTCGGCGCGGCGTCGGTCGTCATCAACGCGACCAAGTTCCCGAACCGCAAGCTTGCCGACTGGCGCGCCCGGATCAATGCGCTGTTTGGCATCGACCCAATCGCGGATACGGTGGCGGTGAATCCGCAAATCGATCCGTTGCCGGGCCAGGAGCTCACGGGCGGCATCGTCCAGCTCGAGCCGTCGGCGCTGTCGACTGAAGAGGGGGCCGGCATCACGGTGCTCGCCAAGAACGGCTCGACCGGCAGCGTGGGCTGCTTCAACCGCAACAAGCCAGGCATCGTGCCGGGATTCAGCGTCGCGACCAACGCGGACAGCTCGGCAAAGATGACCCCCGACAATGTTCCGCTCGTCACCTTCAAGGCCAACCCCGCGTGGAGCAACTTTGCCTGTTCGTCGGTGAAGAGCTCGATCGACGGCGTGAGCGTCACGGGCGGCGACGCGGGTGGCGGCATCTATGTGAACGGTTGGGCGCATAACCTGCAGATTGCCAACAATCGTGTGTTCGGTAACGCCGGACCATTCTCGGGCGGCGTGCGGATCGGCCAGCCTTACCTCGAAGGGGCGGTGCCCGCCCTCGAGCCGGCCGTCGACGGCTCGATCCTTGGCTACAACAAGAACGTCAATATCCACCACAACGCAATCACGACCAACGGCATGGTCGAAGGTAACGCGGCGGCAGGCGCCACGGCTGCGGGTGGTGCGGGCGGTGGAGTGTCGATCTGCAGCGGCACCGACAACTACAAGGTCAACTACAACTTCATCTGCGGCAACTTTGCGAGCTCCGATGGCGGTGGCTTCGGCCATATCGGCCTGAGCAACAACGGCGTGATCAGCTACAACCAGATCATCTTCAACGAAAGTTACAACCAGACCAGTCCGCAAAGCGGCGGCGGCCTGGTCATCGAGGGCGAAGGGGCGACCGCGACCGCGCTCGGCCTGGGTTCGGGCAACGTCTCCGTCGACGCGAACGTGATCCAGGGTAACTTCGCACGAGCCGGTCATGGCGGCGGCATACGTCTGCAAAGTGTGAACGGTGCGGACGTCGCGCAAGGGGCGGATGTCACGCCGTGGCGTGTCAATGTGACGAACAACATGATCGTCAATAACGTTGCAGGCTGGGCCGGTGCCGGAGTCTCGCTCGCCGATACGCTAAACAGCGTGTTGACCAACAACACGATCGCGTTGAACGACAGCACCGGTATCGTCGGTGCGACTTTCAACACGACCGTCGGCGGTGTCAGCACCGGCCCAACTACTGGCGTGCCGAATCCGGCCGGCATCAGCACTGAACTCACATCGGCCGCATTGTTGCAGGCAGCACGGCGCAATCGGGCGCTCGGCGGCGACCTTACCATCTCGAGCCCGACAATCCGCGACAACATTATCTGGCAGAACCGTTCATTCTTCTTCGATGGGACCCGCGGCGACAAGAATGTGCCGAAGAGCACGGTGTCGATCATCGCGTCGAACAACTGGACGGAGGCGGCGACGCATTCGGGCGCCGCCCTCGTGCCCCAGACGTCGACCGGACAGTGCGTCGGAGGCGCGAAGTACTGGGACCTCGGTGTCGTCGGCGACCATTCGCCGGTCCTGACGCCGCAGCAGTTGCGGCTGCGCCCGACGAACTCGGTGATGACCGGGGAAACGCAGGCGCTGTATGGCGGCAACAACATCGCCGGCACGTCGTCAACGAACCTATTCGTCAAAGCGTACTGCAACGGCTCGCAGGTGTTGCCGGGCATCCAGTTCGAACCAGGCACGCCATTCCAGCCTGCCTTTAACCTGAACGCAGCGGCGACGCTCGATGAGTCGGGCAACTTCGTCGACCTGCACTTTGGGCCCATCTCGCTGTACGACCCCGCGCAACCGGCGGTGCGCAACGGCGACTATCACCTCGCCGGCCCAGGCGCGGCCGGATACAACGTCGGCGCGCGAACTGGTTTGAACCACGACTTCGACGCTCAGCTGCGTCCGCAGCCTCGCGTAGGGGGTACAGGTGTCGACATCGGTGCCGACGAACTGACCACCGGTAACCCTGCGCAGGCGTTGTTGAACGATCTACTCCACCCGGGGAAATGAGCGATGTCATCACGACGCGAATCGAGGGCAATCGCCTGTTGTGTCGCGGCAGCGTTCGCGGCGGCAGGTCTCGCGGTGCGCGCGCTGGCTGAAGATGTGAGCGCAGTGAGGCTTGAACAGGCCCCCGCGTCGCAGTTGCGTTCCGGCGATTGGCATGCGCGTGAAGGAATGTACTTCCAGCGCAATTGGGGCGTCGAGATTGTCAGGCTGCGCCGTGTAGCGTCCGGCTACATGCTGCGGCTCGACTTTCGGGTCGTCGATCCGGACAAAGCCCGACCGCTGTTCGACCAGAAGGTGGGCCCCTACGTCATTGACGAGGTAACCGGTGCGCGCCTCGCGGTGCCGGCAATGGAGAACGTCGGCGAACTGCGTCAGACCGCAAAACCAACGGCGGACCGCACCTATTTCATGATTTTTGGCAATCCGGAGAAGATCGTGAAACCGGGCGGGCTCGTGACCATTGTGATCGGTAACTTTTGGGTTGATGGCTATACCGTGGACTAGGGAGATGACTGTGTCGAAGCCTGAACAATCGCATCAATTGCTGGCAAACAATACGTGGCGACCCGTGCGTTCGGCACTCGCTGCTGCGCTTCTGATGGTGGTATCTACCGCGGCGCACAGCGCGGCTGCGCTAAGCGGTGCGCAGATCGTCGAACGCAACGTCGCGGCGCGCGGCGGACTGCAAGCATGGCACGCGGTACAGTCGCTCGCGGTAAGCGGTCAGCTCGACCTCGGCAAGCCGCGGGTCGAATCGGCGAAAGCGATTGAACTCGCGCAGCGCGGCGGCCCGTCGGTCCGCAAGAGCCTCGCCGACGCCGGGCTGCGGCGTCCCGGCGCATCGCTCGAACCAACCGATCCAGCCGAATCGGACGCCGACGCAAAACCAGCGGCAGACGTCAAACTGCCGTTTGCACTCGAGATGAAACGGCCGCACAAGACGCGCCTCGAGCTCGAATTCAACAAACAGACGTCAGTCCAGATATTCAATGGCACAAGCGGATGGAAAGTGCGGCCATACATTGGCAGGCGCGAAGTCGAAGCGTTCTCGCCGGCCGAACTCAAGGCCGCAAGCGCCCAGCCGGATGTCGACGGGATGCTGATCGATCATGCCGCAAAAGGCGTTGCGGTAGTACTTGAACGCAGCGAAGTGGTCGAGGGACGTGAAACGTATCGGCTGCGTCTAACAGTGAAGAATGGCGAACAGCGTCATGTTTGGGTTGATGCACAGACTTTTCTGGAAACGAAGATCGACGCGCCGCCGCGAAAGATCGACGGCGCAATGCGCACCGTGTCGACATACTATCGCAACTACAAATCGGTCAACGGACTCATGGTTCCGTTCGTTGTCGAGACCCGTGTGGATGGCGGCCGCAACAGCGGCGTAATGCTCATCGATCACGTTCAGGTGAATCCGGCGATCGAGGACAGCCGCTTCGGCAAGCCAGTCTTGGCGCCGTAGTCGACTGCGGTCCGAGGCTTCGCTCGTAAGAAGGCTTGGCACCGTCAAAGCGGACTCCGCCAGAAGCTGGAGAAAATACTGGGTGTGGCCCGATTACACGAACGCTGTTGATTCACTGTGCTCGGTCGGTGACCTTCTCGTCACGACGCAAAGGTGAGCCAGTAGGCTGGGTGCATGAGCTGGTACAGCGACGCAACCATAACGTACAGCCGTCGCTCTAACCAACAAGAGCTCGGTCGTCAAAAAACATGTCACTCAATGGATTGCGTCGCTTTCGAAATCCGCGAGGAGCGTCTCGAAGATTCGGCAACGCTCGCGTAGTGGAAGCGGCCGCAGATCGTAGCCATCAATATAGAGCAGATCGAACACGAACAGTTTGACCTTGCGTGTCGCGCCGATGTAGGAAACCCGGCGCTTGCCGCGAAGTCCCAGCGGGAAACACTGCTCGCGAACGGATCACCGCGCCAGCAAACACCCCCTGAAACGCAGCACCATTTTGCATCCCGGCTCGTTATCGTGGATTTCGACGTCGGCGTCGTGGACGCGCGCAATGGCTGCAACGAGACTCAAGCCAAGACCATGCCCGGCAGTTGCATGCGCGTGCCGGCTCGGGCTGCGATAGAACGGACGTAGTACCGCTTCGCGTTCGCCGGGTTCGATACCTGGGCCCGAGTCCGCAACGTGCAAAACCGGTTGCCCGGCGTCGATGCCTGCTTCGAGTGTAACCACGCCGCCGCTCGGCGTGAATTTGAGCGCGTTGTCGAGCAGGTTTTCTATCGCGCCGAACAGCAGGTCGACGTCGCCGTGCACGTTCACGGGTTCCGATGCATGCACGGAGACCCACAAGCCGCGCTCGACCGCTGCCGGCTCGTAGAGATCGACGACATCGCGCAAGACCGTGTCCAGCGACACATCGCCAAAGCTCGCGCGCCTGCCATCGGCTTCGATTTCCGCAATTCGAAGCAGCGCCGTAAAACGGTTCAGAACGACGTCCGATTGCAGAATGGCGACATCGACGGCGTCTTCAAAGTCGGCCACGGTATCAGAGCGGCGCCGTGCACGTTCGAGGCCCGCGCGCAGATGCGTCATCGGCGTACGCAAGTCGTGTGCGATGCCGGCACACACGCCGCGCACTTCGTCAACGAGCCGCTCGATTTCGTCGAGCATCGTATTGACGATCCCGGCAAGGCGGTCCAGATCGTGATGCGTGCCGCGCGTCGGCAAGCGGCGGCTCAGTTGGCCCGCCATAATTTCGCGCCCCGTCAGGCTGATCGCTCTGATGCGACGGTTCGACATCGCATTAAGCGCGGCGCCGCATCCAACCGCGAGAATGATCGTCAGCGTCAGGCCCACGCAAAGCATGTTCACCAGCGTGCGGTCGAAGTCAAGAATTTCGTCTATCGAGTGACCCACGACAATCCGCAGGCCGCTGAGCGTCGGTACGATGATGCCGCGAAAATGCACGTCTCTCTTGTGCCCACCGTCGCGTACAGCTTGATCGTATTCGAACGGCTTGCCGTCGCGGGCGTCGGGCAGTATCGGGATATTGCCCGCGAGCCATCGGCCATTGGCATCAAACACGCCGTAGGGTCGGATAGTCGCCACGTCGCGCCGGCTCAACGCCGCCACGTCCGAGATTGCCTCGTCACGTCCAATCGAATGAAACTCCGCAACTTCGCCGAGCAAACGCTCGTCGACCTCGTGCACTAAATAACTGTGCGTCACCCAGTACAGCATCGCAAACAGCGCGATCGCCGAGCTGATAAACACTCCCAGCAGCCACGTAATGCTGCTGATATGCATGCGCGGGCGGCGTTTACTCGCCGGCATGGAGGATGTAGCCGACGTTGCGCACCGTGTGGATCATCACTGACAGACGGCCGTTCAGGCTGATTTTGCGGCGTATCTGGCCGATATGCATATCGATCACGTTGGTTTGCGCGTTGAAATGGTAATTCCACACGGACTCGAAGAGCATCGCGCGGGTGACCGGTTGCCCCGCATGACGCATCATGTATTCGAGCAACTGGTACTCGCGTGGTTTCAGATCGATTACTTCACCCGCGCGCTCAACAACATGCGTGCTCATATCGAGGACGAGATCGCCGACGCTCATCGCCGAGGGCTCTTTCGGCGACGAACCGCGCCGCAGCAATGCGTTCAGGCGCGCGGTCAGTTCCAGACTGTCGAATGGCTTGGTCAGATAGTCGTCGCCGCCTGCGCGCAAGCCTCGCACGCGTTCATCGACTGCGGACAGCGCGCTCAGGATCAACACAGGCGTTTGCTTGCCGACATTGCGCAAGGTGGACAGGATCGACAGGCCGTCGACGTCGGGCAGCATGCGATCCAGCACGACCGCATCGAAATCACCGTTCAGCACGCGCAGCAGGCCCGTGTGTCCGCTTGCGACGCCATCCACTGCGAAGCCGTAATCTTCGAGCGCCGCGGTCACTTCGAGACGCGCGTGATCGTCGTCTTCAACAACCAGCACGCGCGATTTGCGAGCCTTCGGCCAGGCGGGCGACGATTCACTTTCCAAAAGAACGTTTTCCCATTTGATCAGCGGCACGACTCAAGGATGGAAGTTCGTGCCGATTCGCTACACGATAAGCCGGAGGGGCTCGGGCTGATTACGGCTTGCCGCGCAGCGTGACACGACAATGTTGTCGCTTCGTGACACGTCGGCGTAAACCCGTGCGCCAACGTTGCATTAATTTAGCGCCAGAGCCGCGCGCACTTCGGCTCTAGCCTCGGCAAACGCCTTCTGGAACTCGGGATTCGCCATCAGCGCTTCGGCGACGAGCGTGCCGTCGATCCGGCCGGCTTCTACGTCACTCGGATAGTGAACGCCATCCACCACGCGGTTTTCGCCGTATTCGCGGCCGCGTGCAAAAATCGCGTCGCGCTTTTCGGGGACCATCTGCGCGAGCAGGATTGCGGTCATATAGCCAAAGGTGGCGTGACCGCTCGGATACGAATCGTAGCCATCCTTCGGATTGAGCGGCACCGACGGATGCACGTCCGGGTTCGCAATATAAGGTCGCGCTCGCGAGAAAAAGTCCTTGCCGCTCTTCGCGATCATCGACGCGTCGTGGTTTGCGGCATCAAAGAGCGCCGTGGTCTTGGGCAGATTGGCTTCGTTGAGCGCAGGGCCGAGCACATCTGCAAAGCGGAACACCGTCTTTTTGACGTCGTCTCTCGCGCGCTCCACCTGTTCAGGCGTGCGGGTGCGCTGCACCTCCAGAACCGTTGCCATATCCGCCTGTCCACGCGCCGACCCTGCTGCGGGAGGCGGCGCGAGAAGCTTGCTCAGGTCAACCTGATGCGCGTCGAGATACGTGACGGTTTGCGCCTGCACAGGCTGGCTTGCCGCGCCCGTTGCGCCCACTGCAATCAATAAACAAACAACCAGCGACAAAGAAGAAAGGCGTTTCATGGTGCCCGCGAAGAGAGGATGGCTTACAGCGAAGGCCTGACGTAGCGCACGCAATGCGTGCCAGGCTAACTAATTTCAACCACACATCAAGCGCAGCGCGGCTGAAGGTGCCGATCCTAGTGTGAGCATATGAATGAGCGGTGTCCGCATCCTTACAAATCTAAGCTCGCAAGACTCGCAAGAAGCCTTTCTTGCGATTTACGCGGCTCGTTGGCGATCCGTAATAAAAACTTTAATTTCGTAAGTTAGCCATCACTGGGCATTAATGCACCGTCGCTAACATCGCGCTTTGTCTGATTCAATGCCCCACGGCCACATTAAAAAACAAGGACGCATGCACCATGCAACGGGTACGTTCAAAACTTCGTAAAAAGCCGCTGACGCAGTTCGTTCTCGCCACACTCTGTGCCGCAGGGGCACAGGTCTCTCATGCCCAGACTTCGGGTGACCTCGGCTCGGTGCAAAGCACGGCCGTCTCGTCGTCAGATAGCACGACAGCTGCAAACAGGAAAGTCGAATCCGCACCGGCTCAAGCGCCTTCGCAAGGATCGCTCACGGCGACTGAGCCTCAGTCGACGATCAGCCGCCGCTACATCGAAAACAGCACCGCGCCGACTGCGAACTACAGCGACATCGCCAATATCGCGCCGAGTGTTCAGAGCGTCAATCCGAACGGCCCCGGCCTGATGGAGTCGGCCGGTGTCACCATCCGTGGCTTTCAGGACGGTCAGTACAATGTAACGTTCGACGGCATTCCCTTCGGCGACACGAACGACTTCACGCACCACTCGACATCGTTCTTCACACCGCAAGTCCTCAACGGCATCACAGTCGATCGTGGGCCCGGCGACGCCTCGCAAATTGGATTCGCCACGTTCGGCGGCACACTAGGCATGCAGTCGAAGGACCCGACGATGACCCCGTCGGCCTCGCTGATCGGCTCGTATGGCAGCTTTAACACCTGGCTCACCGGCGCCGAGTTCAACACGGGCGACATACAGCAACTGGGCGACGCGCGCGCGATGTTCGGCTATACGCAAAGCAGCAGCGACGGTTATCTGACCAATGCGGCCCAGCGTCGTCAGAACGTCTACTTCAAGCTCGAAAAGCCGCTTGGCGACGATACGTTGCTCACGCTGTTTGCCACCTACACCAAGATCCATCAGGACGTGTCGTTGGGCGCGACCGCGGCCCAGATCGCGCAGTTCGGCCCCAACTTTGGCCTTTCCAGCGATCCGACGAGCCAGGCGTTCTCCGGATACAACTTCGACCTGATCAATACGGACTTCGAGTACATCGGCATCCAGACAAAGGTCGCGCAGTGGATGATAGACAACAAGCTCTACACGTACGGGTACTACCACAACGGTTTCAACGGTATGGATCCGAACGGCGAAACGCCAAACGGCACGATCTTCGGCGCGAATAACGTACCTGGCCAGGAGATGAACAACAACTACCGCGCGTGGGGCGATGTACTGCGTGCGCAAAGGGATCTCGGCCCGGGTACGCTGGAGCTCGGAACCTGGCTCACGTACCAGACGAACTTCCGCAACAACTTCAACGTCGACGACTCCCTGAACTTCGCGTTCATTTCGCCGAACTTCTCCATGAACGACAACTTCCTCACGTTGCAGCCGTACATGCAATACGCGCTGAAGTTGCCGTACGGTCTCACGATCACGCCCGGCGTGAAATACGTGTCGTTCACGCGCCATCTGTACTCGGACATGAACCAGGGGTCGGGCACGCCGGTGGACTTCAGCCATACCTGGACCAAGGTGCTCCCGTCCCTCCAGATTCATGAGCAAATCAATCCAGTCTGGAGTGCCTACGCTCAGTATGCGCAGGGCTTTCTTGCGCCCAATCTGAACGCGCTTTACGTCAACAATCCGGCTATCTCCGGCCAACCCTCGCCGGAGCTTACGGACAACTATCAGATCGGCACCACCTATAAGACCGATCGCGTGACGGCCTCTGTCGACCTGTACTACATCGACTTCAAGAACGCGGTCACGAGTCAGACGATCGGCGGCGTCACGTTCTTCCAGAACGCTGGTGGGGCGATCTACAAGGGCCTCGAAACGGAAGGAACGTACTACGCGGGGCTCGGCTTCAGCGTGTACGGCAACTTCACGATCAACTCGGCCAAGCAGAAGGGGACCAACGACTGGATGCCGAACGCACCGCGCGACACGGCCGCATTCGGTTTGATCTATGAACGCGGCCCGGTAACCGGCTCGCTGATCACCAAGTTCATCGGCCGGCAGTACGGTCTCACGGGCAACCAGATCCCGATTGGCGGCTATGCCGTGACGAACCTCGCCACCGGCTACACGTTCAAGAGCCCCACGCCGTGGTTCCGCGACATACGCCTCAACTTCCAGATCGACAACCTTTTCAACCGGACCAGCATCGATTGGCTCGCCGGCCAAACCGTTGCCGACGGCACGCCGCTCTACTACACCGTCCCGGGTCGCGCGTTCATCGGCACGATGCAGATGGACTTCTAAACTCACCAGGAAATCTATTTTCATGAACATTGCCCACATCACCGACCTTGCAAACGATTCGGGCGGCGTACTGTATGTGATCGCCGCGATGCTGTTTGTCGCCTTGACGATCATTATCGAGCGCTTCTGGTATCTGCACCGCGTAGCGGGCAGTGGCCGTGCCGCGCTTGAACAGCTCGACCACCTCAATCTGCTGAATGCGGTCACGCTCGCATCCTGCGCTGAGCAATTCGACAACTTGCCGACCGGCAGGCTGATGACGACGGCGGCGCGTCTGGCCGGACAAGCGTCGCGCGAAGATCTCGGCGCGTGCCTTGACGAAGTGATCATGCGTGAGGCACCGCGCATCGACCGGTTTCTATGGGTGCTCGATACCGTCGTCACACTCGCGCCGCTGCTTGGCCTGTTCGGCACGATCCTCGGTATGTTCAACGCGTTTCAGGTGCTTTCGAATCCGGGCAACGCGCCGACGCAGGTAACGGGCGGTGTGGCCCAGGCGCTGATTGCGACCGCGTCGGGTCTGTTCGTGGCAATGATCGGCCTTGTGTTCTTCAACGGTTTGCACAACCGGGTGCGCTCGGTCGTGCATCAACTGGAGACTGTGAAGGCTGCGCTTGTCAACCGGCTCGCCGGCACGTCGCAGGAAGGCTCGAAGGCGGTGCGCGAGGCGCCGCGCGCGGTGGTCGGCAAACTCGCGTCGCAGGGAGCGTGACGATGAAGTACTTCGAAGCGCGCAAGGCTCGCATCGAGATCATTCCGATGATCGACATCATGTTCTTTCTGCTGGTGTTCTTCATCATGATCACGCTGCACATGATCCCGAATGCCGGTCTGCGCACGCAATTGCCTTCGAGCGCCACCACGCAGTCCTTGCCGCCGCCGAAGGTGACGGTCACGCTTTCCACCGACGGCAGCTTGTCGGTCGACGGTCAAACGCTCAGCACCACGCAGCTGACGGCGATGCTCGCGGCGCGTTCTGACGTCGCCCACACGGCGGTGACGATTGCCGGCTCGAAGGAAGCGCAGATCCAGAAGCTTGTCGCGGTGATGGACGCGTGCCGGGCTGCAGGCGTGACGCAGGTCGCGCTGGCGGCGCAACCCGTGGCGAACTGATATGGCAACTGTTCCCGCTTCCGGCATGCCGCAAGAACGAACTCGCTTGTATCCGGCCGCTGCGATCGCGCTTGTCGCGGAAGTGCTGCTGGCGGGCGGCGCGTTTGTGCTGCTGACGCACAAGTCGCCCATGCCGATGGAACCGCCGCCGACCGTGCTGACCCTTGCTGCGCCTCCTGCGCCGACACCGCCCGCGCCGAAGCCGGTTGTACCAACGCCGCCTAAGCCGGAGGCACCGCAGCCCGTGCGGCCCGTTGTGCCGGTGCATCACGTGGTGACGCACGCGCAGGCACCGAAGCCGGCAGTTGTGCCGCCGCCGCAGCCGGCTCCAACGCCTGCGCCGTTGGCGCCTTCGGACGCACCGACCGAGCCGGCGCCCGCGCCGCGTCCAGCACCTGCACCGCCGCCTGCTGCACCCTCAACGGGCTCGCCAAGTTTCGAGGGGGCATTGCGCGCGGCGATTCAGGCGGCGTTGCATTACCCCGAGTCGGCTCGCATGGCGGGCATGTCAGGCCGCACACGCGTCGCGTTTCAGTATCGCGACGGCGTGGTGTCGGATGTGCGCGTGGTGGTCTCAAGTGGAATGGGAGTGCTGGATCGCGCTGCGGTCGCGGCGGTGCGCGACGCGGCGTATCCAAAGCCCGAATCGGCCTTCGTGGGCAAGACGTTGTCCGAGCAGTTGTGGGTCACGTTCAATCTCGATGATCACGATTGACCGTCAACCTGGCTTGCTCGACACAATCCGATTA
>NZ_CADIKM010000052.1 GCF_902859895.1 Pararobbsia alpina | reverse complement strand
GATGGCGAGCCCGGCGCCAAAACGATCTGGATCGGCATGCAGCGAACCATCGACGCTGCATTCATGATTCAGGCGCTGCGCGAGCACTCATGAGTTCTGTATAACGCAATGTTCTTAGGGGGCCGCATTTGCCTCCGCGAACACAACAGATGGGCGTGATTCGAGATCCCCTTCCGCCATCCATTCCAATGTCGAGTCGAAATCGTGAATCCGCCTTTCCCCAATCAGCCCTTCAAGCTTCGCCGTGGCACCTCGCACCAGCTTAGGATCATTGGCTCGAACGAACGCCGGGTTCACCCGGACGTCGAGTGGGTGCCCTGTTATGGCCTGGAGCGTGTTCAACACATACTGCAGCGGGTAGGCTCGGCCGGAGCACACATTGACCACATCCGAGACCGCGTCCGTCTCGATCAACATACGATATATCGCAGCCACATCTCGGACGTCTGAAAAGTCACGGGCTACGTCCAGATTTCCAAGCTCGACGAACGGCGCCTTCCGTCGAAAATGATCGACAATCTTCGCGGTTACGAAGTTTGGTTTCTGCCCGCGCCCGATGTAGTTGAACGGCCGGACGATCAAGATAGGAAGCCTATCAAACCAAGTCCTGGCGAGGAGCTCCATCGCGAGCTTGCTGATGCCATAGTGATTCACAGGACGCTGAGGTGAATTCTCATCGATCTCGGTCTGCCCTTCCATCGGCATTCCGTAAACGACTGAGCTACTAATCATCAAAATCTTCTTCGGCATATGGCCCACGTCCCAACATGCTCGCAACAGGTTTTCCGCTCCAATGACGTTGGTCAGATAGTAGGGCTCCGTATGGGCTTCTTGCGTAGCCGCAATCCCGGCAAGATTGATGATGACGTCCGGACGTTCCTGCTCGATTGCAGCGCGACATGCGCTCAGGCATTGGATATCCAGACCGATTTCGGTTGCGGATGTCGCAGCGCCAAACACCGTGCCTATGACGGTATGTCCCGCTCGTTCAAGCTCTGCCCGCACATAGGGGCCAGTAAATCCACGTACACCGGTAAGAAGTATTTTCATGGCTTACACCGTCTCGAGAACATCTGCATGATGCTGCTGGAGGTCGGCTTCAACCATCATCCTGCACAGGTCTGTCAGCTTGGTTTTCGGCTTGCGCGTCGTGCGGCGAAACGCGCCGTGGACCTGGTAGCCCCTATCGAGCAGAAGTTGAGCAAGACAGGCGCCATCCTGGCCGGTGATGCCGGTGATCAGACAAGATTTTTTGGCCATGATATTTCTCGCGCGGTTGGCTGTGTTGCTTTCGGAAGCCGAATATCGTCTCAGGCGACTTCTTTGTTCGACGCCTGTACTGGCACGCGACCATAGATGTCTTGGAACCGGACAATGTCGTCTTCACCAAGGTATTCCCCACACTGAACTTCGATCAGCACGAGATCAACGACGCCGGGGTTGGTCAAACGATGTTTCTGGCCAGCCGAGATGAAGCTCGACTCGTTTGCTCGCAGTTGGCTCACCGTCTCTCCACAGGTTACATTTGCACACCCACTGACGACGATCCAATGTTCGCTGCGGTGATGATGCATCTGCAGTGACAGCGAAGCACTTGGCTTGACGACGATCCGTTTGATCTTGAAACAGTCACCTTCCTCGAGCACGGTGTACGTGCCCCAGGGGCGATGCACGGTGCGATGGAGCTTGCAGGACTGATGCCCATCAAGTTCGAGCTGGGCCACGATTTTCTTGACGTCTTCGGCACGGTCACTACCTGCTACAAGTAGTGCGTCGGGGGTATCCACAATGATCAGATCATGGACACCCAAGGCGCCGATCATCCGGGTCTCACCGCGAATAAAGCAGTTCTCGACGTCGTGCAGCGAGACGGTTCCCTGGACGCGATTTCCGTCAGTGTCGGGCCGCGTCAGTGCGCTGATGGCCTGCCAAGAGCCGACGTCACTCCAGCCCATTTCACAAGGCACGACCGATAAGTTCGATGATCGCTCCAGAACTGCGTAGTCGATAGATGCGTTCTCGGCACGCTGAAATGCAACTGCGTCGAGCTCGACGGAGTAACCGTCGTTCGCTTCGCTGCGAGTCGCCTCGGCAAATGATTGTGCGACGGGGTTTGCAACGAGCGGTGCGAGTTCTGCAAGCTCGGTCAGTGCGGTGCTTGCACGCATGCAGAACATGCCTGAGTTCCAGAGATGCAAGCCGTCATGTGCATACATCTCGGCCACATCGACGGACGGCTTTTCGACAAAGCGGCAAACCTCGTGGAGCGGGGCACTCGCTACCGCCGCGCTAATCTCGATATAGCCGAAGCCGGTCTCAGGTCGGGTGGGTTGAATGCCAAATGTGATGATGCGTCCAGTCTGTGTAGCTTCCGCAGCTCGATGCACGGCAAGGTCAAACGGGACTAGGTCAGTGATCAGGTGATCCGCAGGCATGACGAGCATCAACGCGTTGTCGCCGTGGCGCTCGCGCACTGTCAGGGCAGCTGCGGCGATTGCAGCTGCTGTATTACGCGCAAAGGGTTCAAGTACGAAACCGAGTCGGATATCGTCGACATCGGTTTCTCGACAGTCGTCTTTTGCGAGAAAATATGTCTCGCGGTTAGTGACGATCAGCACTTCATTGACACTTGTCAGCCGGCATGCGCGCAAGAAGGTTTTTTGGAGAAGGCTTTCACCGTCTGCGAGCCGCATTAACGGCTTCGGAAACGCTTCACGAGATACAGGCCATAGACGCGTACCGGCTCCCCCGCAGATGATGACGGGGATAAGCTTCGGCGACGGGCTGGTTGGCGTCTCGGGCATGCTTGAACTCCTGAAGGGGTCGCTATCCAGCACGATTAAACCAGCGTTTGGGCGCCGTTTGTCTGGTCGGGGCTTCGAGGCGAAGCGGCCCCAACCTCATGTCTGCACGTTACCGGATTTGCGCTCGCAGCTATGTTCGCCGTACAACACTGAAACTAAGAATTGATGACCGAACCTCTATGACGACAACTCTGGTATCCGGCGCGACCGGTTTTGTAGGACAAGCGGTGACAAAGGCGCTCGGGTACGAGGGCAGGGAGGTCGTGCGGCTCACGCGTCGGCCGGTGGCCGAGGGGGATCTGGTCGCTGGCGATGACTTTGTCGATGTCGCAAGGGTTTGGCCTCACGGTTTTCGGCCGGACTGCGTTGTGCATCTTGCTGCTCGCGTGCACGTGATGCGGGACACAGCGGCCGATCCGTTGCAAGCATTCCGAGCTGTGAATGTCGATGCGACGCTAAGGGTCGCGGAGGCCGCCGCACGGGCGGGAACTCGACGCTTCGTCTATATCAGTAGCATCAAGGCCGCGGGGGAGCTTAGCCTTGAACATCCGTTGCGGGAGAGCGATCCGCCTTTTCCGCTTGATCCATACGGTGTGACGAAGCGGGAAGCCGAGGTTGCACTTCTCGAGTTTGGGGAGCGTGTCGGGATGGAAGTCGCGGTGGTCCGCCCGCCGCTTGTCTATGGGCCTGGTGTTGGCGCGAACTTCATGAGCCTGATGAAGGCAGTTGATCGGGGCTTGCCGCTGCCGCTGGGGCTAGCGTCGGCCCCTCGCAGCCTTGTTGCTGTCGATAACCTCGCCTCGGCTATTTTGGCCTGCATGTCACATCCGCGGGCGACGGGTGAAATCTTCCACGTCTCTGACGGGGAGGACGTTTCGGTTGCCGAGTTGATCCGGCAGATGGCGGCGGCACTCGATACTCGGGCACGGCTCGTGTCGGTGCCAACCAGCCTACTGAAAATGGCGGGTTCCCTGACCGGACGCTCGGATGCGGTGCAACGCCTCATCGAACCGTTGCAGGTCGATATCACCAAGATCCGGTCGTTGCTTGGGTGGAATCCGCCGTTATCCGTGCTTTCCGGTTTAAGGCTGACGGCTGCATGGTATCGTTCGACATCCCACAGTTCTACTTCCAAGATTCACTCTTGAGTTTCTCGAATAGTCTCGTCGTTAGCGCGTTGCTGGCGTTTGCCAGCAGTGTCGTGATCCTGTTGCTGCTTCTCAAGACCGGCTATGCTTGGCGGCTTGCGACCGACGTTCCTAACGATCGGTCTCTTCATACGCGGCCCACGCCTCGCGTGGGTGGATGGGGCATCACCCCGGCTAGCGCGGTGTTGATCTTGATTTTTGCAAGGTCTTTGTGGCCGCTGGCGGTACTCGCACTGGCGCTTGGCTTGTTGTCCCATTTCGATGACCGACAAGGATTGTCAGCGCGCTATCGATTCGCGGGACATGTGATTGCCGCGATTGCACTTGTATGTGTCGTGCCGCCCCCGTATTTTGGATGGCTTGCGATCCCCGTCGTCTTCTCTCTGGTGTGGGTGAGTAATCTTTACAATTTTATGGATGGGGCGAACGGGCTCGCAGGCGGCATGGCCGTGATCGGGTTCGGGTGCTACTCACTCTCGGCCGGCGTGCGTCAACCAGAGTTGGCCATCGCGGCATTGATCGTTGCGTGTGCGGCGCTCGGCTTTTTGCTCTTCAATTTTCCGTTCGCCAAGGTTTTTCTCGGCGATGCCGGCTCCATTCCGTTGGGCTTTTTGGCTGGAGGAATGGGTTATTGGGGTTGGGCTGCAGGCGCGTGGGCGTTCTGGTTTCCAGTTTTTGTCTTCTCGCCGTTCATTGCCGACGCATCCGCCACGTTGTTAAAGCGCCTCCTGCGTCGGGAAAGATTCTGGGAAGCTCATCGGCAGCATTATTATCAGCGAATGATCGGAATGGCGGGCGTTCATTGGCCTGTGGTCCTTCAATGGTATGGGTTGATGGTGTTTGGCATTACACTTGCTTCCTACTCAAGGCTTTTACCTGGGCAATGGCCGTTCGCGGTCTTGATTGGTTGGATGCTCTTCCTCGTGACACTGGGCTGGACTGTCGATCGCCGATGGCGCCGAGCTCCCGCTTACTGAAGGCTCCCAAGCTATGCCATCCATCAAACAAATTTGTTTTAACGCACGTGTGCTGTCTTTCGCCGCGTTTGCTTTCGATGTAGCTGCGGTTGCCAGCGCATGGTTTGCCGCTTACCTCATTCGATTTAACGGAGTGCCACCCGAGCCGTTTGGGAAGGGTGCGCTTGAGGCCGTTCTTTGGGTCTTGCCGCTCTATGCGGTGCTGTTCCGCGTGTTCGGCCTCTATCGGGGGATGTGGGTTTTTGCGAGCTTGCCTGACCTGATGCGGATTGCCAAAGCCGTCGTCTCAGGTGCACTACTTACCGCTGTGATCGCGGTGATGTTGCAGCCTTATCCGTCTATTCCGCGTTCGGTCTTACTCGTCGCTCCGATCTTGCTGGTCATGATGATGGGCGGTGCCCGTGGTCTCTATCGTGCGACGAAGGAGTTTTATCGCTACGGCGGACTGGTCGCGCAAGGCAAGCCCGTGTTGGTGATCGGCGCTGGGCATGATGGCGCGAGTCTCGCGCGCGAATTGCGCCGTTCGTCCGAATGGCGGCTGGTTGGTTTGCTCGATGACGATAAGGCCAAGCATGGTCGTGAAATCCACGGTTACAAAGTCTTGGGATCGATCCAGGACCTGAAGGCGATTGCCGAGGCCCACAAGATTGAGAATGTCATCATCGCGATCTCGTCTGCTCCGGTTGAGGTGCATACGCGAGTCGCGAAACTTTGTGTGCGCGCTGGCGTTCGTGCGATGGTACTTCCTGCGCTTACTCCGATGACGCAAGGGCAACCCTTTTTGTCCCGGGTTCGCCAGATTGACCTCGAAGATTTGCTGGGCCGTGAGCCGGTATCGATTGACGCGGCGCATGTCGAGATGCTGTTGCGTGGGCGCGCCGTGATGGTGACCGGGGCTGGCGGTTCGATCGGCTCCGAGCTGTGCCGTCAGATTCTTCGTTTCAACCCCGCTCAGTTGATCGCTTACGAGATATCCGAGTATGCGATGTACAAGCTCGTCGAAGAGCTGCAAGAGCGCTACCCCGGTGTCGCGATCGTGCCTGTTATCGGTGACGTCAAGGACTCGTTGCTGTTAGATCAGACGATGCAGCGCTATGCGCCACACATTCTCTACCACGCGGCGGCCTACAAGCATGTGCCGTTGATGGAAGAGTTGAATTCGTGGCAGGCAATCCGAAACAACGTGCTCGGCACGTATCGAGTGGCGCGGGCTGCGATGCGGCATCGGGTCAGCCGGTTCGTGATGATCTCGACGGACAAGGCGGTCAACCCGACCAACGTCATGGGCGCATCGAAGCGGCTTGCTGAAATGGCGCTGCAGTCGCTTCAGCAGCTGAGCAAACATACGAGTTTTGAAACGGTCCGGTTTGGGAATGTGCTGGGTAGCGCAGGCAGTGTGATTCCGAAGTTTCAGCAGCAGATCGCGCGCGGTGGTCCGGTGACGGTCACGCATCCCGAGATCACGCGCTTTTTCATGACGATCCCGGAAGCTTCGCAGTTGGTGTTGCAGGCCTCAAGCATGGGTGAGGGCGGCGAGATCTTTCTGCTTGATATGGGCGACCCGGTGAAGATCGCGGATCTCGCTCGCGATTTGATCCGTCTGTATGGCTTCCGCGATGATCAGATCAAGATCGTCTATTCAGGCATGAGGCCTGGGGAAAAGCTATATGAAGAGCTGCTCGCGGATGAGGAAACGACACGTCCTACCCATCACGCCAAGTTGAGGATCGCGCGGGCGCGTGAAGCACCGGAAGATCTGCTAGACGAGTTGCTGCCGTGGTTGATGCAACACCGGATTCCGAGCGACGACGAAGTTAGGCGAGACCTTCGGCGCTGGGTCGCCGAATATTCACCGGCCGTGTCACCGAACTTGCAGTCGGTGGTGCTAGGGACGGCGGATTCGGGCGCAGCCGGTGCCGGCGTTGGGCGCGACGAAAGACGGGCAAGCTGAGGCCGGATCGGAAAGGATTTGGGGGCGTGGTGCAAGAAAGGTCGCGCGAGAGCGACCTATCGGACGGCCTTCTGCTTGCCGCGCTTCGGTTCCGGCGTCAGGAATACACCGGTGCTTTCGATCCTGTCTTTTCACCGCTCTCTTGGCTGCGACTGGCTATCAAAATACCTGTCAGAAAAACGAACAAGTAGCCTTCGGTAAAATTCAATAGCAAGGAATTTGCGAAGCAGCCCAGGACAAAGGCAAACAGATAACCATACACGGCCATGCGTTCCACTTTACCCAGACTCTTACAGTCGAGATGGACCGCGTAGAGGAGCCAACCGAACAACGCAACACCGATTAGTCCAATCTGCACACCCATGAGCAGGAATTCATTGTGCGGATTGCTAGCCATCACCGCGCGAGCCCCGGTGCTGTTCCTGGCAAACAGTTCGAATTCAGTTCGAATGCTGCCGACGCCATACCCTGCAATCGGTCTATGAAGTATTAACTCCAGGCTGCGGCGATAGAACTCCAATCGCACTCCCGAGGAGGTATTGATATTTTCAACCTCGAACTGACTGACTTCAGTGGTTGTTTCCGCAAGACGCGAGTGCTTCGATGTAACGAAATAGAAAACGATGCCAAGGCATACCACCACGCTGACACCTGCCGCTATCCATCGCGTACGGTTTGTCGGATGCTTAAAGAAGGCAACTTGTGCAATGCCATAGCCTACGATATACGCAATCGCAACCACTTGCCCTGTGCGTCCCTGCAATACGAACAGCACGTTGATGAGTGCAAGCAACCCGACGAGATACAGCAGCCAACGCCCCGTGCGGTTGAGCGTGTCTCGCGCGAGCGCGGTGGAGAGATAGGCCAGGTACGCCATCATCAAACCACCGGAAATATGGTCCTTGAAGACCCACGGCTTGGTGATCGGGTCATTGCCATGCAAAGGCCCGACTGCGGTCAGCCCGAAGAAGTTTGTGTAGGTAAGCACCATGGTCAGGGCTAGCATCGCAAACAGCGCCCATATCGCCGTCTTGCCCCACCTCGTTCCCTGGCTGCCGTAAAACACCAGAAACAGCACCGGCAGGAATAGCAGCTTTCGGTACTTGAGAAGAAAGTTGAACGCTTCGTCGCGACTTGCGGCGGTGTACGTCATGCTCAATGCAAGCGCGGCAAGAAGGACAAGCGCGGCGATAGTCGTTGGCGACGTGGCGAGCTGCCGAAAGGACTTCCATACCTCGGGAGACAGGAGGGCGAACAGAAGAACGAGGCCCGACCCGAGGTTGACCCCTGCCGTCGAAACGGGAATGGCACACAAGGTGACAAGCGCGAATATCCTGGCAAAGTGCAGCGGGTAGGACTCAGTCCCGAACCATCGATTTCGTGCTATCTCTTGCATGTGTATTCGTCCTCGTACCACTCAAAGAATTGCAGCTGGGGTCATTTTTGCCTACCGCAACCGCCCATGCTACAAGGTACTTACGAGGCATAGCTAGTCTGTTTATCGCCCGCGCCAGAAAAATCCTGCACGTGTCGCCGCCGCCTCCGTCGAGTACATGGACTCAACAGTTCGCCGGGCACGTTGTCCGATGGACGCACGGAGCCCCGGATCGGCTAGCAGCATACTGACTATCTGCTGCGCCTGCTCCGATGTTTCAAACAGGAAGCCGTTTTCCCCGTGCCGGATCGAATCGGCGTAACCGCCGTGTCGGTGACATACGACAGGGAGGGCACATGCCATCGCTTCGAGTACCACGCGGCCAAACGTTTCGACATGCGAGCCCGTTCTGTAATAGAAGATATCCAGCGAGCGTAGGAACTCAGCAGCCGGGATTGTTCCCGCGGGAAGCAGCGTGATGCCGGTGTCGTTCCCGAGTGTCTCGCCGAGGCAGGTTGCGCCCTGGAGTTGTATGTCCGCTCCTAGAGCTACCCATCCTCGATACAAATCGACGTCAGCGATGTTGTGCTTGTCGTTCGTGTCTCGGCTCAGACGTCCGATCACAGGGCGCTTGCCTATTCGCTTGCCTATTGCCTGCGGCCCTGGCTTGAACAAGTCGATGTCGATGGGGGACGGATGCACCTCACCTTCCACGCCAAGGAGTCTCTTTTGGAATTCCGAAGTGAACACGTATTCGGGTTTCGCCCAGCGCAACAGCGACGGGTGCTTCGACGTCAGTGCCAGTATCTTTGGATGGAAGGTGTTGAACACGTAGATCAGGCGTTGCGGCGCCCGGACAAGATAGGGCCAAAGCTTGTTGCGCCAATGCGCCCCGACGAACACATAGGTGCCGCCATCCGGACGCCGGCCAGAGCCGAGACCGAGCGGCACGATGTTGTGCTTTTCTCTCAGCTCGGACGAACTGCGCGACGATGACGACCACAGGCTCACTTCACTCTTTTCGCTCAGCAAACGGGCGAGCTGAAGTGCCTCTAGTTCACTGCCGCCATGGGGGTTCTGAAAACCATTGAAGATGTGAATTCTTTGATCAGACATGAACGTGAATCCGTAGGTCTAACGCGTTGAGCAAATAGATTGTCCGAGCTAGTCAGTGATATCGGCTTAACCGCCGGAGATACTCAAGGCTGAACGTCCGAGCCGCTGTCGCTGCGAGCGCATCGATGCCCGACGAAGCATGACGTCGCACGAGATCGCGTAGCTCAACGAGTACACAACGTCGATCGAGTTGACGAACACTTCCTTCAAACCTTCTCTGATCGCCTGCCCAGCAATTTCACTGAGCGGAAGTCACAGCGTGGACGAGAAGCGGAAGGTTCGTATCCGGTCAAAGCAGATCTCAGTAAGATCGTCGGTGCAGTTCACAGCCTAAGTTTGTTCCGTATCCGACTCGGATACCTTCCGAAGGCAGGCGAGTCGGCGCAATAGAAAATGATACAGGAGCACCAGGGGCTGAGCATCCCCGCTTGCATTTTGCAACCTATGTCGCTTTGCCCCACTTGACGAGCGGCGGCGGATCCTTCCTGACCTCTACCCGCGATGGGTGGACCCGTCCGTGGAAGGCCGGGTACCCGCGGCGCAGTTTTATTTCTTACAAAGTTCTAACGAAACCTGTCGATTCGATCATCTTACAATAGTTCCGACCCCGAGGAGCGGCAGGCGAGTTGAGGCTGGAACTTTGAATTCGGGCGCATAGGTGACAGTGACGCAGTGCGACGATGCGACGATCCGTTGCCGCACCGCATTTGCAGTGATTCGGAGATTTTCTTGGCGGTTGCTGGAACGCTGATGGCCCGCGCGCCGATCGTAATTTCCTCTCTCTCCCTTCTCATCACATTTTCGCGCGCGTATCCGCCAATTTTCGGCCGTGACGCCTCCCTGATTTCGTAGTTGACGTCAGAAGCAGAAAGCCCGAAAAACGTACCACTACTGCAATCGTCATACTTAATCCTCGGTGCAGGTGGCGTATTTGCTCTGTTTCGTAGATCCGGGAAGCACATCGACGGTTGTCGGTGTCGAGCTCGAATGATGGGCAGATTGAACGATCCGGTCGGCGTCAGCCTTGATTCGTTTTATCGTGGGGCGAAACGTCTTCGAGCGCGGATGTCTCATTCCCTCTTTTGGCCGATGGTTCACAGAACACCGGGCAACGCGGCGTCATGCTGCCCCATTGGAGATGCATCATGGATTCTCTTGGAAACGAATGGCAATTGACTGGGAGCGACGGGAGTTACAGGGCGGCCAATAGCCACGACATTTTGTTCGGGCGAATGCAACGTGCCGAAGCAGAAGTGTCCCGGCTGGAGCGCCAATTGAAATCGAAGGAGCGCCAGGTTACCGGGTTGCAGATGGCCTTGGCGCATTCTGCTGCCCGGCGCTATGCCGCTGAGGACCGATTGGAGCGGGAACTGGAATCCTGGCCTGCCATGGTGTCGCCCGTAGGAACATTCACAGCGTCTGCGGACCGTTCGTGGTGCGATGGTGGGCATGACCCCTCGGGCGGCGTGATCATCCATCTACCTTATGTCACCGCAGTGCTTTCAGCGCTGTTCGATGCGATGTACGTGTTTTGGAAAGACTACAACGCCGAGAGTCCCCCGAAGTCATCCACGGTGGCCCGTGCGATTGATGAACGCCTCGGCTTCCGTGCGCAGTCGAATGGGGAGGCATCCCGTAGCGGGCAGGCGTACGCGTCAGCGATCAGGCCTGACTCCATCAAGGAGGCAGACAATCGGCATCATGTCCGTCACCGTGTTTGAGAATGCGCAAAGGTGGTTTAACCGGTAGATTTCGACCACGCGTAGATACGGCAACGCGTGCACGCCGGTCGCGCTCGATGATTCAGCCTGACCCCCGGAAGGCCTGCCGCTGGCGTGCATTCGCCGCTGCGGCCGAGCGGCCTCAATCTTCCGTCAAAGGTCGACTCGTTTAGCGCAACCTGTGGACTTTGCCAGACGGAGTTTCGTCATCGACTGTGGCAGCAGTGGGGTACGCGAGCTCCCGGCGTCATTGACGGCTACGGTCGTATTGGGCAACGGCAACTTTCCGAACCAATGCACTGATTTGATCAGGTCGTGCGGATTGCAACCGAGTTGCCCGAAGGTGGCAGGGGAAAGTTCGATGGAGCAGGCGACAATGCTGGCATTCCGGGCCGTGACATCTGGATAGATGCGCTGCAGGTTGAGCCTTGAACGACGATACAAACGTTCGATGGAACGCGACACGACGCCGACAACATCGGTTGCGCCAAATGACGCTGCGAGGGCGAGCGCATAAGCAAACAGTTGCATGCCAGGCGCACCGTCCTCACTGGCGTGGCGATCGTGCGATTTTGGAGCTGTTCCAGCGAAGCGGGAAAGCTCCCACAGGGTCGTCGATGCTGGGGGCGGCTCTGATCCAAGAAGCTCAGGAAACACGTCCTTGAGCAGATATCGACCGGTCGTCGGCATCAGTCTCGCACAGCCGTAGACGCGCCGCGCAGGTGACAAAGCGACGACGTGAACTGTCGCGCCGTCGTCGAACTCGTCCCACTCCGCTGTCAGCTTGCCAGTTGAAGTCGGGAGCTTCCAGCCGAGGCGCCGGACGAAGATTTCGTACCGGTACGCACCGAGTGCTGCCCGAATTTCTGGCGGCAGGTCTTTCAAACTGCCTGCAACGATGTATGGCATGGTGTTTTTCCCGCTGAAGTGGCTTGCGCCAACGATAAGCGAGTCCAGAACGTCCTTGAACTGGGGGAGTCAGGGAGGTTGCAAAAGCAACCGGAGTAGCGGTCTACCAACGAACATGCCGGCCTCGTTGCGCCGTCGACAGGACCCCAGGACCCCAGGACCCCAGGAAAGCGCTGTACCCTTTGCTGACGCAGCGCGTTCAGGGGGAGATGAGTCCGAGCGCCGTTGCCTGGACCGCTGCGGATGTCCGGCTGTTGACGTTGAGGATTTTCATGGCGGTGTCGACGTGATAGTCCACTGTGTGATGAGAGATGCCGAGTAGTTTGCCAATCGCCCAGGAGGACTTGCCGCGCGCGACCCACGTCAGGCATTCGCACTGGCGAAGTGTCAGCCGGCGAGAAGTTGGGGTGGAGTGTTGTTTTGCCAGCCGCTCCAACTCGAAGTGAAACTGCGTACCGATCAGATACGCCAATCGCTGACTGTGTTCCCCATTGAGCACCGATGCCGGTCCCGACAGATTGACAAGAAGGATGCGCCCCATGGGTTCATGGATAGGAACGCTGATTCCGTTCGCTAGTCCCGCGTCTAGCGCTTCGTCAAGTACACGCTGTTCAAGCCGGTTGAGGTCGGTGATGTCGCACCACCGGTACGGGGCAGTTCGAGTGAAAGCGGTGCGGTGAACCGGATCAACAAGGGCATAGCTGTTCTTCTGGTAGTGCCGTACCCACTGATCCGGATAGTGTGCGCAGATCATTTCGAGCGCCGCTTCGGACTTGGGAGCGAACGGTGCTCGCGAAAGTCTGCTGATCACGTAATGGGAAAATCCGAGGCGCCCTGCGGCGCGGCCGAACGACGCAGCTAGCGAGGGCAGGCTATGGGCACGCGCCAACGGCGCGGTGAGCACGCGAAGCGGCGAGCGCACGCCTGTCCAAGCTGGCATTGGCTCGAGGCGGCCTCTATCAAGGCGGTGTCGAAGGATGTGGATCATAGTTCGTTCCTGGACAAGGCTCACACGGCAATCCGCAAGGTCTCGTCGGGTACGGCGATTCTCCAAAATTTCCTGTCCGATGTGACGCAACCGGATGCGCTCGTGCAAGTCTTCGTGAAGCTCGGGGGTACGCACGAGCTTCGATGATGCCAATTCCCGGAGGGACGCTTCACTCGCAGGCTGCATGGACATGAAGCGCGACTGTGGTCGGCGCAGTTCATTACGATCCGTTACAGTCCGCGGCGCAGATGCCCCAAGGGGGAGCCGATCAGCGACGGTGGCACGAGACGAAGATTACATCGACAAACCAGTTTCGTGTAGAAACAGATCGGCGAGTACTATGGGCACGCCTGCCGTGCGTCGAGCTGCCCGCTTATAGCCGGCGACTGAGATACCACACTGAGGTACCCATACAGGGGCGCACGTCGCCACCGACGAAAAAGTGTGGGACGCTCGCGCAATGCGTGCTGTTTGACCGCCTATCAATCGAGGATGCCGGATCCCCAGCGAACCAGATGGCGTGGTCGTGTGGGCCATCTTGCCATCGGGCAGATGTGTGGCGTCGCATACAGCCCTAGCGCAGGAGCAGAGCTGCCGCGGAAAAGCCGCCGACACCCTGTGCAAAGAGCAGGAACGGTCTGCCAGGCTGCAGCGCGGCGCAGTCAGTCAGGTTGATGATCGGGTCGCTCACGGTCACGTGTGCAACACGGGAAAAATTCTCGGTGAACAATCGCTCTTGCGGCATCCCCAGGGACGAGATCACACGGTGCCATGCCGGCAGGTTCAGATGATGTGGCAGCACGCGCTGTATCTCGCTTGGCTCCAGACCTGCATCGACGGCGACGGCCATGATCAACTGGCGTGCGCTCAGAAAATGCGGGGCGACGAGGCGTGGTTCCTGCTGTCCCAGGGCACCCTGCCAGGCGAGTCCGCTCGCATAGGTGCGCACGGCGAGAAGCCGGTTGATCGGAGCATCGCGCTCGATGAGCGCCACACAGGCGCCGTCGCTCATCAATCCGACACCGTCCAACAGGCGTTCAGATGCAACCGGCATGGCGTCGGCTCCGACGAGCAGTACGCGCCTGAGTGCCGGGCGCGCGATGAACATCGCACGAACCATGCGCAACGCGCCGAGCGCGGATGCGCAATGTTGTTGAGCAAATGAGAAGGCGTCGGCGTGCACGAATCCGAACGTGTCGCACAGGATCCGCGGCAGCGACATCGGTGGTGGCGCGACGCTGCTCTGCAGCGTATGCGTGTAGATCACACAGTCGACTGTGTCGGGCGCTAGCCGCGATGATTCCAATAGCGCATCGAGGGCTTTCGTCGCCATTGACGCGACGGATTCTCCTGCCGCGTCGTGGTAGTAGTGAACGCCGGCGCGTTCGAGCTGCGTCACGCAGGCTGCGGACTGTCCAGTCAGTTGCGCCCAGTTGCGCACATCGCCGACTTTATCTGGAAGGTAATACGCGCTGTGTGTAATACCAATTCGCGAATTCATGACGGGTCCGTTGGCGACGTATCGACGAAACGAAGCGCGGGCGTACCGCGTACCTCGAGAAGCATACAACTGACGTAGCCACCGAGACCCACTCCCCAGGCTAGTAAGAGTGCGCCTTGCCCGAACTGAAAAGTATTGAGCGTTTCAGCAAGCCGCACGATGAATTCGGCTGCGCCGAGATAGGCGCGTCTGTCCGCCACGCGATAACCCTGAGGCAGGCCAAGCTGTTGCGATACCGCGTCGATGAGCGGCCGGTTGACCCGATGCGCAATGACGGCTGCGATGTCACTTGGCCGCAGGCCGTGCTGGCGCAGCAGCGTATCGATCAGTGCAATCAGCGACCGCGCGAAGATGGCATTCGTATCGATCAATGACACCGGAAGCCGGAACGGCGCGTCCGCGCGACAGAGCGGTTGGACGGCCGTGGCGAGTAGCCGCAGCCCCAGCGTCGAAGGTGAGCCGCGCTCAAGAAGCATCGCGCCCGCCGCATCTCCCTGCAAGGTCCAGCGACCGATGCGACGGGCGAAGGGATGACACCATTTCTCGGCGGCAACGATGAGTACGGCGTGCAGCTCAGCTTCTGCGAAGAGCAGGTCCGAGGCCAGGCGAAGTGCAGAAAACACCGATGCTCCCTGCTGCTGGGCGATGGAGAACGAAAAAGGGTGTTCGCCGAGGACGGCACATAGTCGCCCTGCAGTGGTCGTGGAGACATGTTCGTTCAGGCTACTGTGGCAGAAAATGACAGCACCAACCTGCGGCGCCCCGCTGCCACTGCTGGGGCAAATCGCCAGCGCGACATGGGCCGCAAGCCCGGACAGATCATGACGCTGCTCGATGGGCACGAAACCGGCAATGGGCGCAACCTTCGCTGACGCTGAGAGCCTGTCTTCCGGTGGCGCTGTGAGATGCTGCAGATCCAGTCCGTACGCCGCGAACCAAGGCGAATACACGAGGCGAGGCCATCCGGTGAGGGCCGTAGCGTGGAGCTTTTCCTCGATCTGAAGCCACTGTTGGAAAGGGACTGCGGGTGGAACGTAGGCCGCAAGGGCTGTCACGACCGGTGTATTCATGACCGGGGTGCTTTGCATACAAGGTCCGCCGGAGTGAGATCATAGAGCACCCGTCCGCGGCGCTTCTCGCCAATGAGATGGCAGCTGCGTTGAAGCCCAATGCGGCGAAAGCCGATTCGCTCAAGCAGGCGCTGC
Organism: Pararobbsia alpina; assembly: GCF_902859895.1. Classification (GTDB taxonomy): domain Bacteria; phylum Pseudomonadota; class Gammaproteobacteria; order Burkholderiales; family Burkholderiaceae; genus Pararobbsia; species Pararobbsia alpina. The sequence goes on along the minus strand of NZ_CADIKM010000052.1, from coordinate 10,652 downwards.
GAGCGCACGTTGTTCTGTACGGCCCAGGCGGTGATGCAATGCATCCCATATCGCTTGAATGTATCGTGAATGATCCTGAGGGAGGCGTCACATGTCATGCCTGCGTACGCGGGGCGGGATGCGTCGCGTAGCACCCAGAAGGAGCCCGTGCCGAAGGGATGGGTGACATCGCTGACGGCCACCAGGCCGCTTGCCATCCCGTATCCGGCGCAGCCGAACACGAGAATGCGATGTCGTTTGCTGTGCAGCATGAGTTGGAGAGCCAGTGCAGAAAGCTGCTGTCGCCCCAGCCCAAAATCGAACCACTGATTGATCGTGGGTTGCGCGAACCATCCCTTGATTGCGTCCAGGTCCTCGCTTTGCGGCTCGCGTAGCCAGCAGGCGTCGTGTCTGGCCGGATCGGCGGCACAGTCGGCACCGTCGGCATTCGGCTGCGGGTCTTGAGTGCTTGTGCGTACGTTCACGGATGTGCTCGGTCTGGAATGGGCCGTGAGGACGACATGCACTGGCCGAGAGCGGTTTCTGTCTGCGCGAGCAGCAACGCGAAGTGAGGTATCGTCTGGAAGTGCCCAGCGGGCGGGAGTCCTTCGACGTAGCCGTGGCCGCCGCAGATTTGCACGAGCTCGCGGCTGACATCCATCGCCTCTGTGGCGACGTGACGCAGCAGCTGGCGAATCAACATGTCGGATGCGGATGCACCATGCGCTGCCACGGCCCATAGAAAGAGCTGTGAGCCTTGTGCGGCGATCAGCATGTCCGCGAGGCGCGTGGCGACGAGCTGATGGGTAGCGAGCGGCTTGCGGAATGAATGGCGTGTCGCGGCATGCTCGAACGCGAACGCGACACTTTGCTGCATGGTGCCCACCAGCAGCGCGCACAAGTAAAAGCCCGTTTCGGCGAGCAATGTCCGTACGATCTCAGTGCCGCAAGGGATCGGTGGGCACAATTCAAGCGCGGCGCTATCGAGCGCGATCTGTTCAAGGCCAAGAGCTTGCAGCGTGGCGATGCGGATGCGCCGCTGTACGACGCGGTGCAATTCGTGAGGAGCGACGAGTACCAGCAAGCAGCGGCCGTCGGCGCTTTCACGCACCAGTAGAAGAGGAGCATCCGCGTGCCGCTGGAGGATCCAGGCTGTCCCGGCGCGGTTGCCGGGTATCGCCAGACTGACCGAGGCCGAGCCATTGAAGTAGTCCCGGATCTCCCTTACGGGCAGGCAATCGAGCGCATCGTGCTCGCGCAGGGCCATCAGCGCTGGCGCGCTGAGCGTCAATTCGGCAGCCCGCTCGAGCGGGCCGGTCGCGAACTGTTGCACGACGAGATACAGATCAGAATGGTCGACGCCGAGGCCGTCTCGGTGTACGGGCAGGATCATGGTACCGAGATCGAGCTCGCCTGCAAGTCGCACGGTTTCATCCCAATGCTCCGGCGTCGTGAATTGCGTGAGCATCGGTGTGAGCCGCTTTCGGGCGAACCGCTGCACGGCATCGCACAGGTGCAGTTGATCTTCCGTGAGCGCCCACGATCGGCTGCCGAGGTTCGTGAGCCCAGAGTTGTAGCCGGTAAACATGAAGCGTCCTCCCTTATCGGATAACAGTGGAGTCAGACGACCATTTCGACAGGCGGGGGGTGAGTCAGAAAATCAGTCGGGCTCGCGGAGCGCCCGTAGGCGCCCGACTGGAGCACGACGACCAGATCACCGATCGAGGCGGCAGGCAGATGTGCGCCATCGGCAATGCGGTCAAGTGGCGTACAGAGGCACCCGACGACGTGGCAGCGCTCCTGTGCAGGGTCGTCAAGCCGGTTAGCGATCAGCACGGGATAGTTTCGGCGCAGCACTTGGCCAAAGTTGCCGGAGGCAGCCAGATGATGGTGCAGTCCGCCGTCGGTCACAAGAAAAGTCTCACCGCGCGACACCTTGCGATCGACTACGCGGCAGACATAGACACCTGCTTCACCCACCAGATAACGTCCCAGTTCCAGGACCACACGTGTGCCGGGCAGACGCCGCTGCAAGTCGGGCAGCCAGTCACACATTGCGTCGCCAACGGCGTGCAGATCAAGGGGATTTTCGCCCGCGAAATACGGGATGCCGAATCCACCTCCGAGATTAATGAACGCGGGAGGTGCCTCCAAGCTGTCAGCTAGCCTCATAACCAGTTCTGCGCTTTGCCGGTGCGCCTGAACGATGGTCGGTGCGTGCAGGCACTGTGAGCCCCAGAACACGTGAAAGCCCGCGAACGCGACCTCCTGCCGGGTGAGGTCACGCAGCAGCGCGGGAACCTGGCTGGCATCGACGCCGAAGGGCGCCGCGCCGCCTCCCATGCGCATGCCGCCTTTGCCGATTTTGAAGTCGGGATTGACGCGGATTGCGACGCAGGGCCGTATGCCGAGCTCCAAGCCGAGTGCGGTGACAAGGTGCAACTGTGTCGCCGATTCAACATGGATGACGACACCGGCTGCCACGGCGCGACGCAGCTCGTCGTGCGACTTGCCGGGGCCTGCCAATCCGATCCGTTCAGGGGACGTACCCGCGTCCAATGCGAGCATCATTTCGCCGGCTGATGCGACATCGAACCCGTCGAGACGGCTTGCGAGATGATGAACGATGGCGGGCATCGGATTCGCCTTGATCGAGTAGTGCAGCTCGACATCAGGCGGGAGCGTCTCGCGGAGCGAGCGAATACGGGCGTCTATCAGCGAACGGTCATACACGTAGAAGGGCGTGCGTCCTGCACGCGCGACGAGACGACGCAGGTCGACGCCGCCGATCTGCAGCACACCACCCTGTGTTCGGAAGGGATGTTTCACGGTAGCGACTCCCGGGAACTGGCTTTCGTGGCACCCAGCGCGGCAGACAGACCGGTGCGATCGAATTTGCCGTTGGGATTGCGTGGCAACGCTTCGCGGACAACGATGCGATGGGGGAGCATGTAGGGCGGCAGGCGTTGCTTGCACCAGGCGCTCAGCGCTTCGACATCGAAGGATGCGGGCGTGACTGCGGTGACCAGCAGCACAATCGCTTCGCCCAGCCTGTCGTCGGGTACGCCGACGGCGACCGCCTCGGTGACCAGGCCGCTTGCGTGGATGACCTCCTCGATTTCCTCGGGGCTGATGCGATAGCCAGAACTCTTGATTTGCGCGTCGTTGCGTGCGACGAAATAGAGAAAGCCGTCTGCGTCGCGTCGCACGAGATCGCCTGACCAGACAGCCGTATCGGGGGGCGTGCCGCCCGGTTTTACCTCTGGCGAGGGTCGATAACGCAGGCTGGTACGCGCGGGGTCATTCCAGTAGCCAAGTGTGACGCAGGCGCCCACGTGCACCAGCTCGCCGACCTCGTTCGCTGTGCAGGGCGAACCATCCTCGCGGACGACCAGAACGCGGGCATTCGGGACCGCCTTGCCGATCGAGTCGGGGCGCTCGTCGACCTCCGCAGGATCGAGGTACGTCGACCGGAACGCTTCGGTCAGCCCATACATCAGGTACGGTTTGGCCTGCGGAAAAAGTGTCCGCAAGGTCTGCAGGACGGGTAGAGGCAGATGCCCGCCGGTATTGGCGAAATAGCGCAGATGACAGCACGCGGCGTCGGGCCATGTCGCACGCGCGAGCTGCATCCATAGCGGCGGCACGCCCGTCATGGCGGTGATGCATTCGCGTTCGCAGGCCGTGATGACATCCTGTGGTGTTAGGTAGTTGATCAAAATGGCTGTGGCGCCCACGGCCCATGCTGAGGTGAGTTGGCTGAGCCCGGCATCGAAACTGAGCGCCAGCGCGGCGAGGATGCGATCCGATGGGACGTGATGAAGGTAGTGCGCGACGCTCCAAGCGCCTTCGAGGAGGTTTCGATGGCTAAGCATGACGCCCTTTGGCAGGCCAGTCGAACCGGACGTATAGAGGATTGCCACCAGATCTGCGTCGATGCACGCAATGAGCCCCGGCGCGAGGTCTGTGCTGCGCACGCCTGATAGGTTGTCCAGTTTCCCCTCCCCGGACCAACGATGGCAGGCCACTCTAACCGACGACGGCAACTTAAATGATGGAGCGTCAGCGCGATCGTCAACAAGGACTAGGTGTGGCACGCAAGCGCATGCTTCCCCGCCGAGGAGCTGAGCGCGAAGGACGGAGGTGACGAGGCATTGTGCTCCGCTGTCCCTGAGGATATGCATGACTTGGTGCGGCTTGAGAAGCGGATTGATCGGAACAAAGACGCAGCCTGCGGCGGCGGCGCCGAGCATCGAGACCACGGTTTCGATTCGTTTGTCGAGGAAGATTGCAATACGGTCGCCGCGGGACATTCCGAGTGCGTACAGCTGTGCGCCAAACGTACGGCTGAGCCTGGCTAGTGCGCCATAGGTCAGGCGGGCGCTGTCGACGACGAGCGCCTCGGCATCGGGCGTGCGACCCGCCGTTGTTTCAACCAGTTCCAGAATGTTGTGCATCGTTGTACCTCGACAAGAGCGAATGGAAACGTCGAAATCTGGTTTAAGCGGTGCATATGCCTCAGTGGCGCACCACCATCGCACCGAAGCAGCCAACAAGGCCACTCGAGAAGAGCAATGACCGCCCGCCAGGCAGCTTGCCTTCGCAGTCGTGAAAATTGATGAACGGGTCGGCGCCGAAGACATGGCCGATGCGCGCAAAGTTATGGGTAAAGAGACGGTCCTGGGCGATGCCGAGCATGGCCATCAGCCGCTGCCAGCCGGGCAGGTTGACGTGGTGGGGCAGCACGCACGCGATCTGGTCTGACTGCACATTGGCTCGCCCGAGCGCCGCGCGCATTGTCGTGAATGCGGACCAGTAGTACCTGTCATCGGCGACAGGTTGGAGCTCGTCCCTCATCCGGCGAAGGAAGCGTCCGTCCGTGTAGAGGTACAGGCTTTCGATACGGTTGCGGGTGTCCCCGCGTTCGAGAAGCAGGGCGCAAGCGCCATCGCTGTGCAGCGCAAGGTCTTGGATGGCGCGCAGATGGTCGCACCCCGGGGCGATCAGGTCGGCGCACACGACGACGGCCCGCATGATTGAAGGGTTGTGTGCCATCAACGCGCGCACGGTGCGAATGGCGGCGAATGGTGAAACGCAGTTCTGCTGTGTAACCGAGAACGCCAATGCGCCGGTGAGCCTCGCTTCGGACTGGATCTGATGGACTGTGCTCGCGGGCGGCGCGAGGACGCTGCTCTGGATCGTATGTGCGTAGACGAGTGCATCGATGGAGTCCGGCGTGGCGTGCTCGGCTGCGAGTAGCGCACGCACGGCCTTGGTCGCAAGGTCGGCTGGCGATTCCCCAGCTGCGTCGTGGAAGCGTTGCGCCTCGTTGTTTGAGAGCGCTGCGGCACGCCCGGCGGATTGTCCGCAGCGGGTTGCCCACGTATGTGCATCGACGACCTTGTCGGGCAGGCAGTACGCGACGCCGGAAAGCGCTAGCGCGGGGAGAGACTCATGCGTGAACATGCTCGCCCCCACGGAATTGCAGCAACGCACAGGCGGACTGTCCCTGAAAGCCTGATGACCACGTGAGAATGTATTGCCCGCAACGTGGTCTGATGGCGCGCAGCAGTCTGTCCAGACGCGCCGGCGTGTCGGCGGAACAGAGGTAGCCGGCGCTCCTCACATCATCCGGTACGATACGTTCAGATGACAGGCCGCACTGCGCAGTGATGTCGCGTGCCAGCGACAGGTTCAGGTGTGCCGGCAACACCCAGTCGATCTCAGCGGGACTCACTCCTGCCTGCTCGCAGGTTTCGCGGATCACGCTGACTAAGGTGGCCGTGTCGATCCAGGCGAGCGGGTGATCGGTAGGGCGCGAGCCCGTAGGCGTCCGTACACTGATGCCCCGCACGATCCAGCCCGTTTGGGCGCCCGCTTGCACGAGCACCGCTGCCGCACCATCGCCCAGCGCCGTCAACGTCCCGACCGTGCGTGAGAAGGGCGCGCGCCAACGCTCGGCTGCCACAATCAGAACCGTTTGGGGTTGCGCTTCCGTGCTTATCAACGCTATGGCAATCTGCAGCGCCATCAAAAACGACGCACCCTGAAGCTGTCCGATCGCAAAGGGCGCGTTACCCTGTGCCAGTTCGCGGTGAAGATGGCTGGCACATGAATGCGTGAGTTCGTGTTCGAAACTGCTCTGACAGACGATTATCTGGGTGATTGCTTCAGCGGCCGAATGGCCGTGCGCTGTCGAAAAAAGCATGCGAGCGACGTGCAGCGCCATATCCGAGAGCATGAGCTCGGGCTCAACCGCGACCGTGCGAATGTCGCCACCACAGAGCACAGCAGTCAGGTCCTGGGCATCTGTCGACCCAGCGGAACAGCCGATCTGGCGCCACCGAATGGTGTCTGCGTAGACAGATTGCATGAGTGCTTCGCGCTTGTCGTGCGGGAATGTAGGCGTCGCGCTCGCATACCCGCTGGATGCGGCAAGAGGGACGCGGGGAGCTGGGATGTAGCTCGCTGTGGCCACGATGCCGACGCCTAACGCGTCAAGCTCAGTTGCGGGACACATGGGATTGCACGAACGCGATCAGGTTTGCGAAGCGAAGGAACAGATCGGACGACAGGTCTTCGGGGGCGAGGGTGAAATTGAAGTGTTTTTCGATTTTAAGCAGGAGCTCAGTCATGTTCATCGAGTCGATGCCGATATCGAAAAGATTGGTGTTGTCCTGCACCAGGTCGGCTTGGACGGTACTACCGAGCACAGATAGCAGGCATGCCTTAAGGGTTGCGGCAATGTCGATCTGAGTGTGCGATGTGGAGTTGGACGTCATGAGGGTCTCCAGATAGTGCGTCGATAGGAAAAGAATGCGGGAAGGCGGCATGCGTCGTCGTTCAGGGCACGGACAGGGCGCTTTCCCTACTAAAATCAGGTGAGCGGCGTTGCGCTGCGCGGGCGATCATGAGTCGCTGAAGGTCGCCCGTGCCTTCCATAATGTCGTACGCTTTCGCGTCACGGTAGCTCTGCTCGAGTGCCGGATGGGCCGCAATGCCTTCCAGTCCGGCGAGGTCGAGGGCCTCGCGGGTGATCTGCGCAGCGATGCGCGACACATACGCCTTGGTTACGGACGCGTCCATCGAGGTGGCCAGGTGACGGTCGGTTTTCCATGCGGCGTGATGGCATAGCAGGCGTGCGGTGGTGATCCGGCGGTCGATGTCGAGAAGACGGCCGTTGACGTCGGCGACGCGTAAATGCGGCGCGGCAGGCAGGCCGCCCGCCTCGAAGTAGGCGGCCAGTTCGTCGCGGACACGCTGGCAGGTGCCGATCATGATCGAGGACAGCAGCGGGCGGAAGTAGTCCCACGCCTGCTGTGCACCAGAGAAGGCGTCATCGAGTGGCCCTTCATCGCCGCGCCTGAGCCAGGCTTCCGCGGGTAGCTCGCAGTCGGTGTAGGTCAGGACGGCGAGCTGGCTTGCGCGCAGACCTGTCATCCGTTCGGTGCGGGTGATGACGAGTCCTGGCGTGTTGCCGGGCACGAGGAACGCGCGGATGCCAAAGCGACCTAACCGGCGGTTCACCGTGGCGAAGGTGATGATGTAATCGGCGCGTGCGCCATTGGTGATGAAACATTTGGTGCCGTTCAGGCGCCAACCCTGCGCGGTTTCGCTCGCCGTCATCCGCATCGCGGTCGCGTCTGATCCGCAGTCGGGCTCCGTGACGGCGAACGCGCCCCAGCGCGGCGTGTCGCTATCGAAGCGCTGGAAGAATCCCGCCTTTTGTCGCGGACCCGCGAGCGCGAGTATGCACGGAGCAGCAAGACCCGGCCCGGGCAGTGCAAGGGCCAGACCCGCATCGGCGTGACCCAGGTATTCCATGAGCATCGTGCGCGATAGGAGGGATTGCATAGCAGCACAGCCGCCGTATTCGGCGGGTACGAGATTCAAGTTGAGCGCGCGCACTGCGCTCGCCTGCCACAGGGCCTCGGGAATCCGCCCGCTCGCGTCCGCCTGGCTGCCGTGGCTGCGCATGCTTTGGGCGAGTCGGTCCAGATGCAGGCCTTGGGAGGCGAGAGCGGTGCGGATTTCATCTAACGTCGGATCACGCGGCAAAGAGCGAGACGAGCTGACCATGGGTGGCGCTCCGGTGACGGCGGATTGAGATTTCTTGCATCGCGCAAAAACCGGCGATGGAATGCCCGTCAATACGGCCTAAAGCGTAGGTGATACTAGGAGACTCGCGCCACCTCCCGACATTCGGAGGGGGCCTCCCGCATCAACCGTAGATGCGGCCGATGCCGATAGCGGATAATGCGCGTCTGAAACGAACCATCAGAATGCCGATCACAGGTGCGACGCGTATGGCAGCACGACGACAGACGAAAGAAGGGAAACCGTTGTCTCAGCCCGACCAGCGAGGACCCCGCACGACGAAGCGGGGGGACCAGGTGGCAGAGCAAATCAAGGGCTGGATTACGGACGGCAAGGTGCGTCCTGGGGTACGGCTGAGCAAGGAGGCCGAGCTACAGCAGGCGTTCAACGTGAGCCGGGGTTCGATGCGCGATGCGCTGAAGGCGCTCGAAGTGCAGGGACTGCTGAGGCTGAGCACGGGCCCGGAGGGCGGTGCGACGATCACCGAGGTGCCGCTGGAGAGGGCGTTTCAGAGCCTGCAGCACTATCTGTTTTTCCAAAACATTGGTATTGAGGACATTTATGCCGCGCGCCGGGTGCTTGAACCCATGCTCGCAGAGGGTGCCGTGGCGCACCTAAGCGAAGACGATTTCGAAGCGATGGAGCGCAGTGTCGATGTGTGCGAGCCATTTGCAGCGAGCCACGAACATGCGCTCGACCAGCGTCACGAGGACATACACTTTCACGACGTGCTCGCGGCGGCCAATCCGAACGCGTTCTTGCGTTGCCTGTGCCAGATCATCAACCAGATGCTCCATAAGCTTGTTGTGGTCGCGGGCAACGTGACGCAGCGGGACTACCAAGCATTCGGCCGCACGACGGTCGCTGCACACCGGGCCATTCTGGAGGCTGCAAGACGTCGTGACGCCGATGCCGTCGGCAGGCTCATGCAGGAGCACATGGAGCAGGCCGAGGCGCAACTGCGTAAGGTGCACGCAGCGCTACGTCAGAAGCTGGTGCTCGATTCCGATCTCGGATTGCACGAGAGAAGAAACAAGTCGAAGTAGGGTGTGACATGTAGGCCGCCACGTAAGCCAGCTTGCATCATGGCGATGAACCGCCAGGGCCGGCCTCGTCGAGTCTGCTGACCAATTCAGGCAGCGGTGCGCGTCCGAAAGCCTGTTCGAACACATGGCTCGCCCACAGGACAAGTGCGTCGGCGTGGCGGGCGCCGACGATCTGCACCCCGATGGGAAGACCCGAGTCGGTCATGCCAGCGTAGACACTTGCCGCGGGAAGCCCCAACTGGTTGCACCAGGCCGTGAAATGCGGAAAGAGCGTATGGCCCTTGGGCAGTTCGGCAAGCGGCATGGCTACGCACGGATACACAGGGCAGATCAGGATGTCGTGCTGCTCGAAGAATGCGTTGACCGCGCCGCCGAGTTCGCCGCGCTCGACCAGCGCACCCAGCAGTGCCTCGCGCGACACGTCATGTCCCGCCTGCGCGTAGGCCTGCAGCGATGGATCGAGCAGCGCGCCACCGTCGGCCATGCCGCTGGAAAGCTGACTGCAGCATGCCGGCCAGAGGGTCGCATGGACTGCATTGCAGCGCGCAACGCCGGGCGGGTCGGCTCGTCGGACAAGCGCTCCCATTTTGCAAAAGACTTCTTTGACGCGCATGACGGCGTCGTGCACGCCCGGCTCAATGTCGACCTGCAGTCCCAGGGTGGGGCTGCAGGCGACGCGGATGCCGCCAGATAGGGGCTGGCATCTAAGGCCTTGTTCGTAGTCGCTGTGATCGAACGGCAGCGCGTACCAGTCGCGGCTATCCGGGTGGCTGATCACTGTCATGATGCGCGCGGCGTCCTCGGCGCAGCGAGTAATGGGTCCGACGTGGCTCAGTAACGCAAAAGGGCCGCGCGGCGCGTGCGGCACCCTCCCGAAGCTTGGCTTGAATCCGAACGTTCCGGTAAACGCCGCAGGAATTCGAATGGAGCCCCCACCGTCGGTCCCGATCGCGACAGGCGCCATGCCGAGCGCGACGGCAGCAGCGGCGCCGCCGCTACTGCCGCCTGGTGTGCGGTCCAGGCGCCATGGATTGCGCGTGACGCCGGTCAATGGACTGTCGGTGACGATCTTGTGCGCGTACTCAGGCAGCGTGGTCTTGCCAAAGCAGATAGCCCCTGCGTCGCGCAGTCGCGCGACGCAGGGGCTGTCGTTCTGAGCAGGGTGTGTCGGAGTTGTCCGGGAGCCATAGCGGGTTGCCATGCCCGCGACGGCCACGTTGTCCTTGATGCTGATCGGTATGCCGTCAAGCGGGCCAAGCGGTGAGCCCCGCTGCCACCGGTGTTCGGAGGCACGTGCCATGTCGAGCGCGTCGTCAGCGATCTGACAGAACGCATTGACTGCAAAATCGAAGGTGCGGATGCGCGTGAGAACCTGACTCATTACGTCAACGGGAGAAACGGTTCCACTCTGGTATAGCGCACCTCGTTATACACAAGCGTCGTTACCACCGTCCTCGCGCAACAAACGCATTGTTTCTGCGGCGACATGAACTTTCGTGAGTCCCTTCCAGATGGTTTCCGCGCCGGGTT
>NZ_CADIKM010000051.1 GCF_902859895.1 Pararobbsia alpina | reverse complement strand
AGGGCCTGCTCCTTGAACTCGACAGAATACGTTTGTCTCGCCTTCAACCTGCACCTCTGACTCTTCTTGATAAGAAATTTCAGAGGCGACAACTACTATGACGCCGGGGGCATGAAGGCCTACCGAAACCGATAATCGATCGCGCCTGGGACGCGCAGCTGAGACTGTGCAGGCGATATCGTAAGCTCGTAACCAAAGGGAAGTGCCCACATGTTGCGATCATCGCGGTCGCACGCGAGTCGGCTGCATTCATCTGGGACGTCGGTCGGCTTGGTATGACTCTGGCTCTACCGCGCAGCCTACAAACCGCCTGAAAACGCAAACCGTTACCGCAGAAAGACCAACGAACATCGAAAGTTTCCTGAAGGCGGCGCAGCCCGGTATTCGAGTAGCCCGCGACCACGTTTGGCAATGGCATCAGCCGACTTGCATAGCAAGGAAGCGGCAGGCTCATGAGACGGACCTCTGTAATGCGGCAGCCAACCCGCGAATATCAGCGTGATCCACCGTCGAGATTTACTGCTACGCCGCCCTCAGGAAAATTGCCTTGACCATGGAGTGATTCTTGAAAACCGATCCGGGTTGACACCGGGAGTCATATCAGCGTGGCGACACAGCACTACGAACGCTTCTGATTCACGGCGCGCGCGCTGTTATCCGTATGGCTCCAGGCTTGCCTGGGATAAGCGATGGTGCGCAGACCGTGCGGCGATGTTCGTTGAATGCCAGTTGCTGCCAGGCGCTGTCGAACGAGAACGTGCTTAACCAACGCCGGTGTGTCGGCCCCCAGCTGGCGCGACCGAGGTAGTGGACGCCGTGGGCAAGCGAGCAGCCTTCGGTACAGGCCGTACCCGCAAGGGCCTGCTTCGTAGACAAAGCAGATGTGCTGTGCTTTGGACTGCAGCCGCTTGCACATCCGGTCGATGTCAATGTGCATGGTGCCGACCTTGCCAAACAATTCGACTTCTCCCATCCCGATCGCATAGGCGACCGTAATCGAATCCTTGTGGACATCCAGTCCCACGTACAATCGTGTTCCATGCTGGCCTCCGCGTCGGAATGAACCGTTGAGCGGTGGTTCTGCCCGCTCAATGCGGCTCCAGCAGCAATGCTAATCAGAGCTTACTCAGGCCCAGCCACGCAGCGAGTTCGCGGCCGTCCCGAAAGGCTCGGGGGTTCCGATTGATTGCAGGGCATCAGCAAGTCAGTATGACTCCCTTGCGGCAAGGGCTGGCCGCCGTGGGGAAGGTCCCCCGTCAGCACTCATCGGGTGGCAAGCCACGCTGCCAGCGCGGAAGCAGTGAGTGGCCCGACTCCGGGTATCGTTTCGAGAAGTTGTCCGGCCTCATCCGTACGATGCATCGCACGAATGCGTCCCTCCAGTTCGGCTGCCTTGTCGCCCAGTTCGCGTAAGTGCTCCACAAGTGACTGGATCAGGGTCCGGAACTGTTCACAAAGCTCATGCTCGCGATTGGAAAGGGCTTCGATGACCCTTTGTCCGAGCAGTCGGATGCCCTGCGGCAGGACAATACCAAACTCGCTCAGCAAGCCGCGGATCTGATTGGCCAATGCCGTACGGGATTAAACCAGCCCGGCGCGTGCTCGATGTAGCGAAAGCATCGTCTGTTGCGCCTGCGTCTTGATCGGCACAAAGCGCATGTGCGGTCGGCTTACTGCCTCGCAGATTGCCTCGGCATCGGCCGCATCGGTTTTGTTGCTTTTTACGTAAGGTCGAACGAACTGCGGGGAAATCAGGCGCACCGTGTGTCCGAGCTTCTTAAGTTCTCGGCCCCAATAATGCGATGATCCACAGGCCTCCATGCCTACCACGCACGGCTCAAGCTTCGCGAAAAACGCCAGTACGTCAGCGCGGCGCAGCTGTTTGCGTACGACAATATGTCCCTGCATATCTACTCCATGAACCTGGAATAGAGTCTTTGCAAGATCCAGTCCGACAGTGGCTATATTCACGATGAGCGCTCCTTTGCGGTGGAAGTCACGACTTCTTCACTTTGGCATATGCCGAACCCCGAAGGGCGGGAGTCGTCCATCACATCAGAGCCTGCGCGAGTATGAGGCCCTTGTCGGTCTGCATTGCCAGGTCGACGAGCGCCAGTACGGCCGGACGGTAGTCGGCCACCGTAAGCGGACGCAGTTGCAGTGCCGCCTGCAGTTCGAGCAGATGCTCACGGCGCGTCTGGTTCCGCCGCGAGTACGCCTTCCAGTGTGACTGGTGCAATGCGGAGTTGCCCGGCAACGAACCGTAGCGGCGCGGGCGGAGGCTCGACACCAGCGCTCAAAGCGGGGGGACGGCGAATCCAAGGCGATTGGCCGTTCCTCGATGCTGCCTGATCAGCGACATGTCCTGTTCGCCAAACGTGTAGTGCCGAATGAGATCATCGTGGCTGGCCGGGAACGAAAACAGGCTGTCTCGCTCGGCCGGCGAGAGAATGGAACGACGGGGCATGGTGGACTCGCAGTGGATGGGGATGGCGCTGACGACAGGTTGCAGCGCCGATTCCAACGGACTGGCAGTTCAGAAAGATCGCAGTGTAATACGTTCCATTGCCATAATCCTTCTTATCGCAATGGACGGTTTTTTTGCACTAAACTGCCAGACATGAAAACGCGTCAGTCCCGGGCCGCCTCGCACACCGCCTCCGCCGAACCGTCGGCATTTCCGGATGCCGACCAGCTCGCGGCGCTGCGCGGCTGGTATGCGGGACTGTCGTCGCGGGCGGCGGTCGATCGGTACCTGCCGCACGCGCGGGCACCCGGTGCGTCGGCGCGCGGCATCCTCGGCGCCGTCCGCCGTCACTTGATCGTGTTTGCACGCGAGCGCCAGCGTGCCGACCTGGTCGACCTGCTACAGCACCCCGTCGGTGAACGGATCGCGCGGGCGAGCGCGGTCGCGTACGCGATTGACCTCCTGCGTGCGCTGCCGATGCCGCAACCCCAGGTTGCTGACGACATCGGCCTGTGGCTGACGCCGCGCGCGGTGCGCGTGCTGCAGAAGCATGGCATCGCGACGCTCGCGGACCTGACGGTGCGGGTGCCGCGCCGGCGCCGCTGGTGGAGCGGAGCGTAGTACCAGGACTCGGCCAGACCAGCGCCAGGCAGATCGAGGCGTTCTTTGCCGCCCACCCGCAACTGATGGAACGCGCTCACGCGCTGATTGCCGTGACCACGCCGGGCATCGTCGTCCCATGGGAGCGGTTGAGGGTTCCGCACGAGGTGGATGGTTCGCAATGCGATTCATCGAGCAACACCAGCACGCCGGCGCTCCGCTGCAGGCGCGTGCGCTGGCGGCAATGGTACAGACCAATCTCGGCGTCAGCGTCCACCCTCGCAGCATCGAACGCGCGGTGGCGCGTAAAAAAAACGATAAGCCACCCGTTTGCGCTGGAGCCTGTGATGCAACGTTACCTGCCGATGCGCCCGAGCTCTACGAAGACTTGCGTGCCGCAGCGCTATGTGGGCAACCCGGCATGGATGGCATGGGCGCAATCGTCTTCCACGGCATGTGGCGGGGGCTTGTGGTGTGGATCACGACCCGCACTGCGCCGACAGTGAGGGGGCAGCCGGCGCCGTCCGCGCTGCCTGCGACGGTACACGATCGCCAGCTCGTGCGCCTGCTCGCCAACATGGTGCTGGCAGCTGAGTCACGGGTGCACCATGCCTATTGACGTTGCCATGAAGGTTTGCGCCGACCACTTGCGGCGCGATGCGTTTCTCTACGTGCGGCAGTCGTCGCTGTGACAAGTGTTCGAGAATACGGAGAGCACCAAGCGACAATATGCGTTGCGTGATCGAGCGGTGGCGCTGGGCTGGCCGATTGAGCGAGTCCACGTCATCGACAGCGACCTCGGGATCTCGGGCGCGCAGTCGGAAGATCGCGATGGCTTCCAGCGCCTGGTAAGCGAAGTAGCGATGGGACATGCCGGCATCGTGCTTGGGCTGGAAGTATCGCGGCTGGCGCGCAACAGTGCTGACTGGCACCGTCTCATCGAGCTTGCGGCACTGTCTCACACGCTCATTCTCGATGAGGACGGGATCTACGACCCCGCCCATTTCAACGACCGCCTGCTGCTCGGCCTGAAGGGCACGATGAGCGAGGCCGAACTCCATATCCTTAAGTCACGCCTGCAAGGCGGCATTCTTAACAAGGCACGGCGCGGCGAACTCGAGATGCCTCTACCCATCGGGCTGGCGTATGCGGCTGACGGACGGGTGGTGCTCGATCCGGACCGCCAGATCCAGGACACAGTGCGGCTTCTGTTCGATACCTTCCGCGACACGGGCTCGGCATGCGCGGTCGTACGCCGCCTTCGCGGACAGAAGACCCTCTTCCCCCGGCGCATCCGTCGTGGCGTCGGCAAGGGCGATGTGTTGTGGAACACGATCGATCACTCGCGTGCGCTGCAGATTCTGCACAACCCCCGTTACGCCGGCGCATTCGCCTACGGGCGTACCCGCACTACCTGCAACGCCAGGTTCAAGCCTGTGCAGGTGCGGGTGCAGCAGTCTGACTGGCAGGTGCTGATTCCGGATGCGCACGAAGGCTACCTCTCCTGGGCGGAGTACGAACGCAACCAGGCCGTGCTCGCGAACAACGCCAACGGCTTCTCGCCAGGCCTGCGCGGTCGCATGCCTCGAAGCGGCAGCGCGCTGCTACAAGGGCGGCTGCTTTGCGGCCGCTGCGGCGCACGCATGCGGGTGCGCTATGAGCCGAAGGACGGGCAACTACGTCCCTACTACATGTGCAATGAGGCTGTGGTGCGACAGGCCGGCAAGCACTGCCAGTGGGTGCGTGGCACCGCGGTGGACGAGGCGATCAGTGCGTTGCTGCTGCAGACGGTGGCGCCGGCGGCGATCGAGGTGGCGCTAGCCGTCCAACAAGAGATTGCCCAGCGCGTGGAACAGGCCGCGGCGCTGCGCGAAGCACAATTGCAGCGGGCCCGTTACGAAGCCGAACTGGCACGCCGGCGCTACCTGAAGGGGAGGCTGACTGGAATGTGCGACTGCGCCAGCTCGCGCAGTGCATCAGCCACCAACCGGTTATCGGGATCGACCGATACGCTACAGCGTGAGCACGAGCGTCAGCGCGAGGCCGATCGCACTCTCCTTGACGAGCCCGCACGCCGACGCATCATGGCGCTGGCTTCGGACTTCCCTCGCGTGTGGAACGACGCACGCACCAGTGCCGTTGAGCGCAAGCGCATGCTTGGACTGCTTATCGAGGACGTGACACTCATCGTCGGACAGCAGATCGATGTCCATGTACGCTGGCGTGGTGGGCGCACCCAAAGCCTGTCCGTAGCACGACCACGGCCGATGCCCCAAGTGCGCAAGACATTGCCTCAAGTTGTTTCGCTCATCGACGAGTGGCTGGAGACTTCGACGGATAGGCAAATCGCGGCACGACTGAACGAACTGGGGCACCGGAATTGGCGCGGCGAGTCCTTCACGATGAAAAAGGTCATTCTCATACGCCAGACCTACGCCTTGAAGAGCAGGTTTGAGCGATTGCGCGAGCGCGGTATGCTCACCGGCGAGGAGGTCGCCCAACAACTCGGCGTGTCTACGACGACCATCCACCAACTCGGTCGGCAAGGCGTTCTCAACCCGCACCTTTACGGCAACAACTGCAGGTGCTTGTATGAGCCGCTGGGCAACGTCAAACTGGTCAAGGGTGCCGGCAGTCAATACGGCGGCAGGCCGTCTCGCCTAGTTCCCGCTCAACAAACCGAACAGGGTGCATTATGAAGTCAACGCCTTCTTCTGCGGGTCGTGCGGCGGACAGGCATCGATCCTGAAGCCGTATCCTTCAGCGAGGCCCGCGTAGGAACGCTGGACTTCGGGGTCGTACGTGCAGGCCCTGATGATCGCGCACTTGGCGTTATCGATGATGATCCGGCTGGGACTGCCGCCGAACCACTCGAAGGCCCGGCGGTGGCCGGCCAGCCACGTCTCAACCGTCTGATCGAACACGAGTTCGACATACTGATGACGCGACCAACACAGCGTCATGACGAAGAACCACGTCTTGAGCGCGTGACCCGATTCGTGGATGAGCGCGGGACCGGCACCGAAGTCGACCTGCGCGGTGTCGGCCGGCGGGAAGTCCAGGATCGTCGTCGCCGTGACACTACGTTCGGCGCCCAAATGCGTCAGGAAGCGGCGCACCGCCGAATAGCTGCCGGTGTAGCCGTGGTTGCGCTTGAGCGCACTGTGAATCGTCGTGCCCTGCACGTCAGCGTCGAACCAACTGCTGATCTGCTCGCGAAAGGGTTCTAGCGTCGACACGCAGGTGCTGGGCAGGTGCGGTGTGCGACCGAACTGAGCGGCGATCACGGTGTCTTGCGGCAGCGCACATGCCGCATCGAGCCAGCCGAGCTCTTGAGCAGTGCGCCTTACGGTGGTAAGCTTCTTGCGGCCCATGAGCCCGGCGCGAGCGATGTCGCGGTCGGAATCGCCTTGCCGCATGCGGACAAGGACTTGGCGGTACTCAAACAATTCGAACCTCCGGTTGGCCATGGGCGCTCCGCTCAAAAGAAGAGCGAAGCGTACCCAGTTGGGAAAGTTCGAGCCGCGTTCCACTACACAACAGAGGTGGCGCCTATACGCCGATCAGCCGGTGGCGCCATTACGGCGATCATCGACTGGCCCCATACGCCGATCCTGCGCTGGCGCCTATGCGCCGATCATCGATTGGCTCCTATACGGCGATCCGTGACATTGTCACAGCCGCTCAAGCAGGCACATCGAGCGACGCCCCGCCATGCCGGCGAGCAAGACGAAACGGCGCAGCCATTTCAAGGCGCGCTGGGACATTCTTGGGCAGAGGAGGCGCGATCCAGACCCGGGAGGTTAAGCCTTGCGGAGAAACAGTCGGGTGTTTCCGGTCGGCCGAGCAAGAATCCCTGTACATAGTCACACTTCACCTCGCGCAAGATGTCTAACTGCTCCTCCTGCTCCACTCCCTCAGCGATGACGTCGATTCCTAGCTTATGCGAAAGACCGATGATGCCTTCCACGATTGTTCTCGTCGCCGCATCGTTCGCAAGCTTCGCTGTAAAGGACCCGTCAATCTTGAGGGTATGAGGTGCGAAGTCGGCGAGATATTTCAGGCTCGAATAGCCGGTACCGAAATCGTCGACTGCGATCCGGACGCCCAGCGACGTCAGCGCCGCTACGGCTTTTTGCGCCTGGAGCGGGTTCTCCATCAGAACCGTCTCAGTGAGTTCGATTTCCAGTTTTCCCGGCGGGATGTTGTATTTTTTCAGCGCCCGGTCAACCTCCTCAACGATCGCCTCGCCGCGAAGTTGTTTGGCCGAGACGTTCACGGAGATACCAAGGTTGCTGGCGCCACTGCGTCGCCAGGCGGCCAGTTGGCTCAGCGCCCCGTTTAAAACCCATACTCCCACGCCCGTGATACAGCCCATTTCCTCCAGTATCGGAATGAAAACGCCTGGCGGGATGAGGCCGCGCGTAGGGTGATGCCACCGTATCAGCACTTCGGCACTATGCACAGACAGCGAACCCGGTTCATGAATCGCCTGGAAGTGGAGCACAAACTGGCCGGACGCCAGCGCATCGGGCAAGTCGCGCTCCAGCTCGAAGTCGCCGATCGTCTTCGCAGCTTCTATACCAGCGAATTTAAAGCCGTTTCTACCGGCCTTTTTCGCTGCATACATTGCAACGTCTGCACTGGTCAGGAGCGCTTCATGGCCGGCGCCATGTTCCGGATATAGGGAGATGCCAATAGAGGCCGTGACGAAGGCGTCAGCGCGGACCGCGCGACCACCATGCGAGAACTCGCTCAGCAGGGTCTCCGCTAGACGCTCCAGCCCCCCTTTTTCCGCGACGCTACCGATGAGAGCCGCGAATTCGTCCCCCCCAAGTCTGGCAACAAATGCGTCAGGAGGCAGCGCCGCCCTGATGATGTCGCCGATGCCCTTCAGCAGGCGGTCGGCCGCCACGTGCCCGAGCGTGTCGTTAAGCACCTTGAACCGGTCAAGGTCAACGAACATAAGACCGAATGGCGCACCCATTGCACAACGGCGCTCAATTTCCCGGACGAGCGCAGCCCGATTGGCCAGTCCGGTAAGCGAATCCGCATAGGCCAGCTGGTCTAACGCCGTGATCCATTCCTGCTCGGCAGTGACGTCCTCCGTTGTGCCAATGATTCGCACAACGCTTCCGCGCCCGTCGCGGACCGGATAGCCAGTGCTGCGCAACCATCTGACCGAGCCGTCGGCTTTCCTGATCCGGTATTGCGCCTTGCCGTCCGCCGAGTCAGTAACAATCCGGCGCATCTCCTCATGCAACCGGTCGAGGTCGTCGGGGATCACCAGATCAAGCCACGCGGTCGGATTCTCCCGCAACACCGCAGATGTAATTCCGAAGACCTTCACAGCCCCAGTGCTGACGTAGTGGAAATGCTCGAAATTCGCACTGTAGGAATAGAACACCAACGGCATGTGCGCTTCCATCTCCGACATCAACTCGTTCTTTTCCTGCAACTGGGTCAGCAGGTCAGTCTGGCTGGTAATGTCGAGTGACGCGCATACAACCGCAACGACCCGGCCAGCATCATCCTTGATCGGAATCAACCGGGAATCCCACCATTTCGGGCGGCCGGTCGTGGTGTGGCAGAGCCCTCGAAAAGACGTGCGATTCCCCGAAATCGCTCCCGCAAACGAAGAACGAGCCGCCGCACAGCTTTCACCTTCCCAGAAACCAAGCCAGTCCGCTCCCGCCAGTTCGGCTGGCGATGCGGCGTCCATCAAAGCCGCGCCGTATTCCGAAACGCGCAGCATGCGCCCGTTGGCGTCAATCAATTTCATGCATTCCCGGTTTGCATCTAAAAGCGCGCTTGCCAGTGCGGCGGCGGCGGATTGCCTTGCCCGATCGCCTGAAAGCTTGCGATAGACGGCGACAGAAATCGTTGCTCCAACAATGGCGGCGACCGCAACGCGCGCGCTTTCGGGCAAGCCCGTCGGAGACCCAAGCCACGGCTGTACTAGCGTACAGAGCGAGCCGACGCCAAACCCGGCGGTCACGGCGACGAGAGCGTCTGTAACATTGGTCTTCCGGTAGCTCGAGAACCAGCTCAGGAAATTCGAGAGAAAAAGTTGATTTTTCGGCGCGGCACTGTCGCCACTCAGCGTAACGCCCGAAGAACTGCTGTTGTGAGTCGAACTGCCAAAACGCCACGACTTCATTTGTTCGCCTTGTGCTGTGGGTTTTAACCAACGCGTCCGCGCAAACGACGGACAATGCAGACAACGTGAAGGGACTAGTTCAGACCATCCCCCCACGCCGTCAGCATGGTCATGAGGGCGATACATAGCACAAGCTTCGCGGCCATGTTATGGCTGCTTTTGTTCATCTTGCTCCTTTTCGTCAAAGGGGATGCCTCCAGGGAGGCAGTGCTTGGTTCAGGTTTGGGCTTCAGACGAGACTTGCCACAGGCTCGAGGAGCGCTCCCCCGGGATAACGGCATTTCAGCCCAAAAAGTTTATATCATGGGTCTGTGCTCAACATTCAGGGCTAGCGGGAGGGGGCGGGACCAGACTTAGAGCAACTCGCCAGGTTGACCGGCCGAGCTGTCGCGAAAACATCGAGCCGAAAGCGGATTCGCGCAGGAGCAGGTAGCGGAGTCACCTTCGTTGGCATCGGCAACAAGGCGGTTTCGCGCATGGAGCGATTGGGCTCGTCATGCGCACCATCGCATGGGCCAGTTGCTCGCGAAGCTCAACGGGATGGACCACTTGCCCGCAGCAGTCCCACCACGGCGAGGATTTACAGCCGGCCGTGACTTTGAGCTTGCCCGGTGTGACATCGAGGAGTGAGAGGTCATGTTGTCGTCCGTCACTCGTTGGTTTCGGGAGGCGACGGCAAGCCGACTCGAGGCTCGGCGCACAGGAAGTGAATGCCGCACCGAATCGCATCCTATGAAATGTTTATGAAAACAAGTTGAGAGAAAATGTCGAGGCGGAGTTCACACTCACAACTAAAGCAATGCCAGAATGCGCTCGCAAAAGTCTCATGTCGCAACGCAGCATTTTTCATCTGTGCTGACTCGAGCGGGACCGTGGCCGCCAAGCCGGTTCCCCTATCTGCGGAGGCATATATGAAGAATCCCCGCTGTTTGCCCGATTTGACGCTTCACGTGTTCGAGCAGGATGGTGGCTGGCACTGGGGGCTTACGATCGAACGACTGCACGGCACGGGCAAGAAAGTCGTCGCGTTTAGCGAGAAAGTATTCCGTTCAGAAGCGGAGGCGCGTGCTGACGGGAAGCGAGCGTACGACAACGAGCATGAGGGAGGCCTGCGTCGAGCGGCATTGGTGTGACGGCGTTAGCCACGGAGGGCAGCCGCATTTTGACCTCAATCTTCGAATGACTGCCGACGGTTGATTGTCACCTGTAGCGCCGGGCCGTGTGCCGACCTGGCTTCCGTACCTCACTGTGCGAAAATGCAACTTCTATCGGACAGGACGGTGACAGCCATGGATCAGCGCGGTACCAGCCTCACTGCGCCACTCCTTTTTGCCGATTCCGCAATGTGGTTTTCGGCGTATGGCTTCGGCGGGGGATACTGCGCTTTTGCGCTGCCTGCCGAAGCGGTTTGTGAAAAACTTGGCGCTGCGAATGAGGCCCCGAAACAATTAATGCTCGCCTTCGAGCTTGGCAAGCGCCAAATTCTGCAGGCAGTAGAGCAGAAAGTGCCGGGCACTGGCGAACGGATAACGCTTTCAGCCGCTGATCTCTAACATAGGGCTGGCGCCGCCGCTGTATTGCGCTGTCATCACAGTGGATGCGCCACGCGCCTGACCTTCGGCGTCCAACGAATGCGAACCAGTTCGGGCCGCCCGCTGCCTGTCGTGATCGTCAGCACACGACGCCAATGCGCTCAGATATGTCGACGCACCCGAACGACCGGAGTACGGCCCTCTCTCTGTTTTCAAGCTGCCTTCAAGAGCGCGATTTCAGCCAACGCGGATTCGAGCGCGCGCTGACGTTGCTCAGGCCCCGTGTTGACCCCTTCGGCGCGTACAAACGTAATGTCGGTGATGCCGATGAACCCGAAGAAGCTCGACAGAAACGTCTCCTGGTGATCCATGAAAGCCATCGGCGACGACGCGGAGTAGAACCCGCCACGCGACGATGCAACGATCACCTTCTTGCTGCCGGCAAGGCCTTTCGCGCCCGTCGCAGTGTAGCTGAACGTCTTGCCCGGAGCGGCCAGGCAGTCGATCCAGGCCTTTAGTTGACTCGGAATGCCGAAGTTGTACATCGGTGCACCGATGACGACGATATCGGCGGTGAGAAACTCGTCCAGGGCTACGCTAGTTGCGGCAACTTCATCCTGCGCCGAAGTATCGACCGGGGCACCATCCTGCATGGCGGCAGCTACCACCTCGCCCATCTCGCCGGCCAGCACGCCGGCCTCGTATAGTGATTTCAGCTTGGCGAACCGGGTGGCCGGTGACTGATGCGGCACAGGCTCGGCAGCCAGATCACGATAGCTGACCCCGAGACCCGGCAAGGTGTCCTTGAGGCGGATCACGACACTGGCTGACAGTTGGCGACTGACAGACTGGGCGCCTGAGATACTGGAATCAATGTGCAAGAGTTTCAAATTTCTTCTCCGAGATTGAGGATGGGGTATTACAGGCACCGCCCGCGCCGCTCCAGCCTCGAAGTAAGGAACATTTTGTTCGTTACGCTATGATAGAGGCTGAAAAAGTTTGTACAAGGAGGCACTTTTTTGTCTGATACGCACATTTCTGTTCCCACCGTTGAGGCGTCGCAGTGCTCGGGCGAGTGCCGGGAAGTGGTCCACACGCTCGCCCGCATCGGCGACAAATGGACGGTGATGGTCGTGGGCGCGTTGTCGAACGGGCCGATGCGTTACAACCGGATCGCACGTCTGATCGAAGGCATTTCACAGCGGATGCTCACGCTCACCCTGAAAGGTCTGGAGCAGGATGGCCTGGTCAGCCGGACGATGTATCCGACCATTCCACCGCGTGTGGACTATGAGCTGACGGACCTCGGAAGGTCGCTGTTCGTGCCACTGCGGTCACTCCACACCTGGGCCGTGGAGCACCGGGCCGCGATGGTGGCTGCACGCGAGGCGTTTGAAGAGCGGGAGCAACGGACCGGCTTGGGGCAGGCGCGCTTCACCGATGCGAAGTAGCGTTGAATCGGGAGGCCGGGGCTGAAAAGGGCGCCAGCATCAAGCGTTTCGCGCACGCCATCATCAAGACGTACTGGCGTAGATCACCGTTGCTGCGCCGGAGAGACGCTCGTTCCTCGTGAGCGGACGGTCGCGAATTGACCGCCCAATTACCTATGCTCTTGGCCGCTCGCTGCCTGCCGCGGATCGGCGGCACGCGACCCACGGACACCCACGCGCTCCAGGGAGCGGTCATTCACGTATAGCCCTTGCAGATTGCGTTAAAGCCAGTCGGAGAACGTCGGGTCAGTGCGGAACCGGAGGAGCTCAAGCCCAGGCGTTTGCGGTAGCTATCGTGATTTCTTTTTCGAGCTATTGCAGCGTTCTGCCCGACCGAAAGCGCGACATCAAGCACCACGCGATGCCATCTGGGAACTTTGCTAGACGAGTGGTTGCTGTCGGTGATGCGAACGAGAAAGAATCACCACGCGAGGACTGTGCCGCGTGGTCGTCAACGGTGCTTACACCACGCTCGCGAGCCACGCATACAATGCACGCCGACGGCCGATCCGTGCACGTATCACGAACGCTGTTGACGTCGGGGCAGGCGTACAACGAACACCGTTTCTGTCTCGTCAGAGCGCGCTTTGATGCCGCCCCCGTGGGCCTTGGCAATCTCGCTCGCGATGTACAGTCCGAGCCCCAGACTGCTGTTGTCATGTCTGTCCAGATGGTCCTGGCCACGCTGGAGCGGATCAAAGATGCGGTCGAGGATTGAGCGCTCAATGGCGGCCCCGCTGTTTTTCACCTCCAGGCGGACTTCCGCTTCCTCACCGGTCACCGACACACGCACCGGCCCGTCGGGCGCTCCGTATTTGATTGCATTCAGGACCAGATTGCCAAGTAATTGCTGCAGACGCCGGCCGTCCCAAACACCGTGGCAGTTGCCGACCACGTCCAGATCGACCCGGCGGTCCGGATGCACCGCCCGCACAAGGTCCAGTTCATCGGCAAGCGGTTTTGCGAGGTCCCCCTCGGTTGGCGTGATATTGAGGCCCAAACCCAGCCTGGTTCGATTGAAATCAAGCATGTCGTCCAGCAGCGCTTGCATGCGAGCGCCGCTTCTGACCAAACGGGACGCGGCTTCCGACACTTTGTCACCCGCGTTCAGCGCCGCGAGATACGAAGCGGTCATCTGGATGGTCTGGAGCGGACTGCGCATGTCGTGCCCAAGCATTCCAAGCAACAGATTACGAGCCTGGTCTACCTGCGCACTGAAATAGCCGACTGATTCGGCGATTGCCTGGTCGATGGCCTCGTTGAAGCGGAGGATGTCGTCCGGATGAAAGGCGTCGGGCTCGCATTCATCCATCCATAGGCGAAGTACGCTGGCGCGAAGGGCGCGGTATTCCGCAGCCAGCTGGTTGATGTCAAACCCGCCCCGCGCGCGCAGAAGGGCGTGCGTTTGCGCGGCGGTCTCCGGCGCCCCGGCCAGTTTGGGCGCCTGCCCTCTTGATTTCGCAGTCTGAGCCTCTCGTGTCTGGGGCGTCGACAAGTCTTTTGCCACGGCCTCCAGAATCTGTTCCGCATGGTCGCGCAAAGCCAGTGATCGCATGTGTGCTGCTGCGGGCAACAGCGTGCCGGCGAACGCCTCCCATTGCGCCAGAATGCTTTCCATGTCACGAAGGATGAAGTCAGCCAGTCGCATGTCTGCCCCGAAGGATGGAAAGATACCGATCTGAGGTATTTTTGCGGAATCCGTTGCGGTACGCAAACTAATTACATCATCCCGTCCTTGCTGGTCGTAGGGTGCGTAATTGAAGAACCCGATGTCCACGGAAAACGCAGCGCCTGCTTATCGCGGACGACGACCCGAATTTGTTGGACGCATAGGCCTCTTCTATCGCGTAACCCGGTTCCACCGGCCGCGCTAACTTCCGATGCTTTTGCCCGTCCTCGTACGGGATGAGCCAGCTATGGATGGTTTGCCACGGATCGCCTGTCACGCGGAACGTCAGGAAGTATGGGCGGTGTCGCGTGAGCCAGAGGAAAAAGAACAACATGGACGGCCCAGCGGTCTTGTCACCGTCCCACACCGCCCATGCCCGTTGAACCTCCGCTTTCGCAGCATCCTTGATGCCGCGCAGCGAGCGGAACTGATCGGCACGCAGCAGGAGCGCGAACGGGTCGCCCAGCTCAACCTCATGGCGGGTAAGCGTGCGAAAGCGGCAACCGCTTGCGACGCGGCACTGCAGTATTTCACCACCGGCCGTGCGTTGCTGGCTAAGACGGGATGGGAACAGTGCTACCAGACCGCCTTCGACCTCGAGCTCAACCGTGCCGAGTGCGAATACCTGATCGGGAAGGTGGCGGCAGCGGAAGAACGGCTCGCCACGCTGTCAATTCGCGCACAGACCACGGTTGACGCTGCGGCCGTTACCTGTGTGCGAATCAATCTCTATCCGACCCTAAGCCGGAGTGCGAGCGCTGTCGAGGTCGGCCTGGAGTACCTGCGCCGAGTGGGTGACCAGTGGTCGCCGCACCCGACGGAGCAGGACGTTCGCCAGGCCTATCAACGATTGCGGCAACTGGTGGGGGCAGGCTCGAGCGAAGGACTGCTCGACCTACCGCTGATGAGCGACCCGACGCGATGCGCGACCATGGACGTGCTGACGGTGCTGACCTCGCCGGCCTTGCTCACCGACTTGAATCTGTTCCGGCTTGTCGTCAGTCAGATGGCAACCCTTAGCCTGGAGCATGGCAACTGCAACGGGTCATGCCTCGCCTATGCATGGTTGGGTGGTGTTCTGGGGACGTACTTTGGCGAGTACCGCGTGGGATTCGACTTTGGCAGACTCGGGCTGGATCTCGTGGAAAGGTACGGGCTCGACCGTTTCAGAGCTCGCGTCTACCTAGTCTTCGCCGTTCACGTCGCTCAATGGACTCAGCCTTTGGAGATGTCTCTCGCCTTTTTGAGGCGCGCCTTCAATGCGGCGCTGGAAGCTGGTGACTTATCCTATGCAGCCTATAGCTGCATCGATGTGATTACAAACCATTTTGCCACGGGAGATTCGCTGGGTGACGTCGAGCGAGAGGCCGAGCATGGGCTCGAATTTGCGCGGAGCCTAAGGTTTCCCCAAGTCAGCGACACCATCATTGGGCAGATGAGGTTCGTCCGAATGCTCCGTGGACTGACGCCAGAGTTCAATTCCTTCAATGACGCCGAGTTTGACGAGCACAGCTTCCAGCAACACCTGGAGAGCGATCCCCAGTTGGCCATTGGCGCGTCCTTTTATTGGATTCGCAAACTGCAAGCGAGTGTGCTAGCCAACGACTCGGCCTCTGCGATTGCGGCCGTATCGAAAGTCGCATGGGGCGCTCGCGCGGGCGGCGCATTGCGACTTCACGTCGGTCGAGGAGCACCGCCACCATTTGCAAGCCTTAGCCGCGCATCACTGACAGCTCGCGGTGTGGGCCGAGCACTGTCCCACAACTTTCGCGAACCGCGCGGCGTTGGTCGGCGCCGAGATCGCACGCCTCGATGGTCGGGACCCGGACGCGATGCGCCTTTCTGAAGAGGCTATTAGGTTGGCGCGTGTGAGCATGGGTTCATCTATAACGAGGCCTTGGCCCAGGAACACGCCGCAAGGTTTTACACAGCGCGCGGCTTCCCGACGGTGGCTGACGCGTATTTGCGAAACGCCCGGCATTGCTACCTGCGCTGGGGCGCCCGAAGGGAAGGTGAGGCAGCTCGATGAGTTGTATCCGTATCTCCGAGAGGACGAGCCAGTTCCAGGTCTGACAAGCACGATTGGGGCGCCGGTTGAGCATCTGGATCTCGCGACCGTGCTCAAAGTGTCCCAGGCAGTCTCGGGCGAGATCGTCCTCGAAAACCTGATCGATACGCTCATGCGCACAGCGATCGAGCAGGCTGGTGCCGAAAGAGGCGTGCTCATCGTGTCGAACGAGGGTGAGCCGCAGCTCGCGGCGCAAGCCACGACCAGCCGCGAGACAGTGGTCGTTCAGTTGTGCGACCAGCACCTCGCCACGGGAACGCTGCCGCAAGCGGTGCTCCACTACGTCATGCGTACCCGGGAAAGCATCATGCTGGATGATGCCGCCGCTCAGCCTCCGTTTGCCGCCGATCCGTACATCCAAGAGCGGCGGGCGCGCTCAATACTCTGCTTGCCTCTGCTCGCTCGGGCAAAGGTTATCGGCTCGCTGTACCTCGAGAACAGCCTGGCTCCGGGCGTCTTTGCGCACGCCCGCTCGTGGTACTGAAGCTGCTCGCCTCACAGGCCGCGATCGCGCTGGAGAACGCCCGTTTGTACCGCGATCTCGCTGAACGCGAGGCGAGGATCAGGCGCCTCGTCGACGCAAACATCGTCTGAATCGTGTTTTGGGACCTCGAAGGTCGGATTCTCGAAGCCAATGATGCGTTTCTGCGTATTGTGGGCTATGACCGAGAAGCTCTCAAAGCGGGGCGTCTGCGCTGGACCGACCTCACGCCGCCCGAATGGCTCGAGCGCGACAGACGAGAGTGGGTACCCGCGCTCAAGGAGAGGGGACACTACAGCCTTTCGAGAAGTCGGTTTCGTGCTCGATCTGAGCGAGCGCAAGCGGGCGGAAGCTGAAGCGCTCGTGAGCGAGCGTCGCTACCGCGAAGTGCCGATGGAGCTGGCGCATTCGAACCGGGCTGCGACGATGGGACAGCTTACGGCCTCGATCGCCCATGAAGTGCAGCAGCCGATCACCGCGACGGCAACCTACGCTTCGGCCGCCTTGCGCTGGCTGAACGCCAAACCGGCGAACCTCGATGAAGTCAGGCAGGCGCTCGAGTACATCGTCAGCGAGGCGATGCGTGCTGGCGGCATCGTTAGCGGGATTCGCGATCTGGTCAGGAAAGCGCCTCCACGCAAGGACAGGGTGGACATCAACGAGGCGGTTCGCGAGGTGGTCGAACTGACGCGGGGCGAAGCGGCGAAGAACGACGTCTCGGTGCAGACAGTACTCGGGGATGGCTTGCAGCTCGTCCTAGGAGATCGCGTGCAGTTGCAGCAGGTGATGATCAACCTGATCGTCAATGCCGTCGAAGCAATGGGGGCAACGAGCACGGGCCCCCGCGAGTTGCTGATCAGCACGGCCGCGGATTCATCGAATGGCGTGTCTATCGCTGTGCGGGACTCTGGCCCGGGGCTACCTCCGGCGGAGATCAGGCGCATCTTCGATCCGTTCTACACGACGAAGGAGAATGGCCTGGGCATGGGCCTGTCGATCTGCCTTTCAATCGTCAAGGCGCACGGAGGACGACTGTGGGCGAGCGCAAACGTGCCTCGCGGTGCCGTCTTCCAACTCGTTCTTCCGTGCGGGCAAGCCGAACAAACGCTTGCCCAGTGAGAGCGATGGTCTGCCAGTGGCAAAGCAAGTAAATGCCTCCAAGCGATCTCCTCTACTTTCATACCGATGAACGGACTGCCCCTGCGCCTTGCGGAGCCAGTCGCTATGCGTCGCAGCGCGGGCCACAAACGGACATCGGTCGATGGTCTAGGGACGCCGATCCGGAATCGACAACGGACGTCGTCGGCCCCATTTTGCATCTCGCAAATAATAAGCGCGCACGCAAATAAGCATTCAAGGGCGCCGCAATGTGTACTCGCGACCGCTATATTTCAACCGTGGAAAAGATGCGTTATCGCGGTGCGAAAACAGTACCCTTCTGTTCGATGCAGCGCGTCCATCTAGCAAAGGAAGCCGCATAATGAAGAATCGTCTCGCTAAGTTTCTCGCGATACTGGTCGGGACCGCACGGCCGGCTAGGGCGAATAGCGTCGATCACGTTGAATTGAACCAGCGATCAGCAACACCAAAAAAGGGAAGCATCGGCCTGCGAAGATTGTTACTCGTTCGTTGTTCTCGCGACGCTACAACGTACCGACGCGCACGCCAAGCCACTGATGTCGCCTGTCGAGCGTGATGCACTTCAAGCATTCTGTCGCAGCAGCGTATGGCAATGGAATTTGCCATGGGCAGGCGCAGGGTCAGGTCCCTCGTGACCGTGCGGAAGTTGTCGAAGCGATTCTTGGGTCGGGTTATGCGGCCAACCTGTGCTCGTAGAATGGTCTGTCGCGATCATCGAGGATCGCATAGAGCGACTTGAGGTCGGACGGATCCGGGCTGAGCCAGGCGTCGATATTCTCAGGCTTGATCGGAACAATGCAACGATCGTGGCCGGCCGCGGCGATCTCAGGTGGCGGTTCGTCCGTGATTGCAGCAAAGGAGAACAAGTCCGGCTGGCCAGGACTTGTCCAACGCGACCACAAGCACGCAATCAGCATGTCATGCGGTGGATTGGGGTCGAACTGCAGGACGACCTTCTCGTCCTTCTCGCCGTTTGCGAGCTCTCGATGTTCCATCCGGGCTCGACTGACATTTTCGAAGAACGAACTGACGACCATCAACCCATGCGAGCTTCCAAAAAGAGACTTCCAGAAGCCCTCAAGGTTGTCCCGCCGCGCGTTGTAGGTGCCCGGATATTTCACGTCGTATGCGGCCGGCTTACCGGCAATGCGGCACTGATACCGCATAAGCTTAATGACGCGCTGCCTGTCCTCCATGACCATGACGGGGGCATAGTGACCCGGGAAAATCCGAGAGTCGTCAGGCTCGGGCGAGGTCCGCCGGAGGTCGTCGAGCTTGCGCCGAGTCCATTCAATTTTGTCGATAGCAATGCGTTTGCTCTCGGCTCCCGCTTTGGTTGGCTTAAGTTCAAGCGTCCGCTCAGCGTCTGCTAAGCGCTTTCGCTGCTTGAAAAGTTCCTGCTCGAGATTGGCGACTTGTTCGGCATTGAATGCATCGATCAAGGTCTTGATCTCGCGTTCCTCAACTGTCGCCGGTTCGGAGAAGGCGTCTTCGACGCCTTTGGGTATCTTCACTTTGCTACCTCCCGCACGTTCAAAAAAGAGCTGAGCAAACTCCTCCAGGGAGATATCTGCGCCGAACATCCGGACGTACTTACGGTAGTCAGCGATGATCTGAGCCGAATAGCACATGGGTGTCTCCGCCTTCTGGTTGAGTATCAGTATCCGACGCTGCCGGTGTCGAGCGTCTCCTGGGTGCTCGGGACGACCGGTTTCACAGATGCACCTTGCAATACCATGCCTGAGCAAAACGCGATGGGCCCTGCAGCTCAACGCCGGTCAGCACAAAGGTATCGTCGGCGAGTTCGGTGAGCTTGGCGTCCATAAGGGCTGGTAATAGTTCGCAGGCTTGAGTGGTGCCATCGGTTCGCAGGCGCGCGACCGTGACCTGGGCACCGAGTCCTGCGATCTCCTCAGTGTCGATCGCGAGCTCACCCGCGGTCGTGGCGCGGGGTCCGGCATCGGTTTTGGGCACCGCGCCTCCACTGAGTCTCATGGTGATCACATCAACGCGCATTTTTCTCCACTCCTAACGGGACCTCTCGCTTCGTCAATAAAGTAACACACCGACTGGCCGCGCACATTGGTCAGGCTCGACAAAAATCTCTGCTGCTCGTGGCCAGGGAGCCGAGCAGGTGCGATAAATCCACCAGCCGATTGGCGACCAGAGGCCGCAACTCGCCTTCTCGCTGCCAGATGCCGTAGACGCCGAGCTGCGATGCGCCGAGCACCCTCGGTACCGCTCCACGAGTGATCGTCACAAGATCACGTTACCTTCGCAAGACTCATCCTCGAGCGTCACGGAGACGATGCCCTTGGCCGTCCCCGGCTGCTGCCGCACGGCCACGATGCCGGCGGCGCCAGCCACCTGGCCGTTGCGAAGCGCAGCGAGGTCCGTGGCAGACATGATTCGTTTTTTTTGCCAGCTTAGAGCGCAGCAGCGCAGCAGGTGGCGATTCAGGGCCAACCCGAGCGCGCGGTAGTCGCCGACGATCTCTTGTGCCTCGGTCGGCGCGCGCAGCAACGGCGTTTCGTCATCGTTCGTAGCGATGCCGAGGACCATCATCGCGCTTCCTGAGCCACAGACGGTGACTGTGATCAATCGGAGCGCTCGAATTCGAACTGCTTTGCAGCGGCGCCATTGAGCCGCCCGAGTCGCCGAGGAAAAGACGTAGCGAATCAAGGCGCTCGACGGTTGGATCCCACTCGACGCAGAAGTCTCCTGCGCGTGGTTTCCCACCGCTCGCGTACAGATGATGCATGTCGCATCACCGATCATTGCTCGCCCTGCTGAACCAGCCGCCTAACTGTGAAAGGTCGCCGTCCAACCTCAATTCGCTATTATTCTGCTGGGCGGTGAGTGCGGTGTGAAGGCATCCAACTGGATGACTGGTCGGCGATTCACTCTACCCTCCGGTTAGCCGCTCGGCGTTGTTCACGTGTGAACTCCGTTGCAATTAAAAAAGGGCTGCTGCCGTCGCAAGGCATCCATGCGCCGAGTTCTGATGGCGAATTCCGCTTCAAATGTCCGGAGCGCATTCGGAATGTTACGACGTTCGGAAACGTAATTACGGCTCGTGTGGCCACCTAGTGAGGCCATTCCTGGTCCGGGGCTGTTGTCTTTCAGAACATACTGAGGCGCCTATACTTTCGCTTGCCGAGTGAGCGTAACGAAAGCTTAACGCATTGTTCCATTCCAGTCTTTCACCCCCGCATCGACACCCACACGGTGCGCGAGGCGTCGCGCGCGTGCTGGGGCGACCTGCTCGCGGCGGGCGTTGAGATGTACGAGTATCAGCCGACGATGTACCACTGCAAGCTGATTGTCGTAGACGAGTATCTGGTGTCGGTCGGCTCGACTACCTTCGACAGCCGCTCGTTCAAGCTCAACGATGAGGCCAATATCAATATATACGATCGCGATTTCGCGCGCCAGCAGACGGCGATATTCGACGGCGACGTCGCCTATGCGAAACGCATCACGCTTGACGACTGGCGCCGCCGTCCGCTCCTCGTAAAGCTGCTGGAGCGTGCTGTCGCGCTACTCGATGCGCAACTTTGACGTTTTGCGTCGCGAGTACGGCCGAGCAAACCGGGCAGTAGTCGGCCAGTCCTTCGTACTCGATTCGCGGATGTCCGCTTACCAGGAAAGCGCCGCCCTTCGTTCGACAGGCGACTGTGGCTGGCAACTCGACCTGGGTTGTTCAACTGCGGCCGTTGTCGACAGGACTGCGGTCTCGCAATGAAGCGGGCGGGACGTGTCGGAAAGACTGTAGGGAGGAAACCATGGAGCGGACCAATGCGGCCGGAGCTGGCCCGCTATGGGAATTGAAATGTTCGCAAGCGGACCGGGGATAATGGAAAGGTCGGGCGAATCGGTCCGTTCTTACGCTGCCACGTGCGGTATGTCCCAGGGAGCGGTCCGGGTAGACTAGTCATCAGTCGTTTTGAACCACAAGGTGGTGACTTGTCCAACGCCCGTCGGACACTCCTCCGCGTTTGCTAGCGAAAATCTACGCGAGTCGGCGTCGGACGCGGCCACGACGGACAAAGGAGGGAGCATGGTCATCGCGAATTGTCAGATCATTGAGCGGATCTGCACAACGGCGGGCTCCGACCTTTACCGTGCCCTCCGATTGACAGATGGGATGCCGGTGCTGTTGAAGTTCCCGTCGGAAAACGCCGACGCGGCCCAATCCGCTCTTCTGAAATGCGAACACCTGCTGCTGCAATCGCTAGAGGGCACCGGCATTGCTAAACCGCTCGCACTGGTCGATGAGCGCGGCGCTTTCGCGCTGATCCTGGAAGACTTCTCGGGCGCGTCGCTCGAAGCCGTCCTGGGACGCGACCTGCATCTGGATCTGGTTGTTTGCCTGCGCATCGGCCGCCAACTGGCGGATACGTTGGCGGCTATCGATGCCGCGCAGGTCATTCATCGCGATATCCGGCCCGCCAATATCCTGTTCGACCCTGAGGCTGGCCAGGTTCTGCTGGTGGATTTCAGTATGGCAACGGCCCAGCGAGAGGGCGCCGTCCCGGCAGAGGACGTTGCCATTCCGGCGGGCGATTGGGCGTATGTGTCCCCCGAGCAAACGGGCCGCATGAATCGTTCGGTGGATTACCGCACCGATGGTTACTCGATGGGCGTGTTGCTCTATCGCATGCTGACCGGCCAGTTGCCGTTTCAGGCGAACGATCCGCTGGAATGGGCGCATTGCCATATTGCCCGCGTGCCGACGCCACCGCGTGAAATCGTGCCCGAAGTGCCGCAAGCGATGTCGGATATCGTGATGAAGCTGCTGTCCAAACTGCCGGAAGACCGCTATCAAAGTGCGCATGGGCTGCAGTCCGATCTCGATCAGTGTCTGGCGCAATGGCAGGCCTCGGGCCGGATCGAACCGTTCCCGCCCGGCACGGACGATACCCCGAAGCGCTTTCAGGTCCCGCACAGACTGTATGGGCGTGACTCCGAAGCAGCGACGCTGCTCGGCGCCTTCGAGCGCATGGCGGCCACCGGCCAGGCGGCTCTGGTGACCGTCTCCGGGTACCCGGGCATCTGCAAGTCGGCGCTGGTCGACGCGTTGCGCAAGCCGATTGTCGCGAAGCATGGCTATTTCAGTGCCGGCAAGTTCGATCAGTACCGGCGCGACATTCCGTACGCTACCCTCACGCAAGCGTTTCGCGAACTGGTGCGGCAACTGCTGGCCGAAAGCGAGGCGCGCATCGCCGGCTGGCCGCACCAGATCCAGGCCGCGGTCGGGGGCAACGGACAGCTCATCGTCGATGTGCTGCCGCAGGTCGAACTGATCATCGGCCCGCAGCCGCCCGTCCCGGCGCTGCCGCCGACCGAGGCGCAAAACCGGTTCCGGATGGTATTCCGGCAATTCGTCACGGTGTTCACGAGCGCGGCACATTCGCTGGTCCTCTTCGTGGACGACCTGCAGTGGATCGATGCCGCCAGCCTGACGCTCATCGAGGACCTGCTTACGCACCCGGACACGCGCTATCTGCTGCTGATCGGCACAAGGAGGGGTTGCTGCGGCATGATGCGCGACGTCGGGCTTGGCAGTGGGACCTGGATCAGATCAAGGCGAAGGACTTCGCCGACAACGTTGTCGACCTGATGATGGGCAAGGTGCGTCAACTGCGGGTCCCAGTGCAGGAAGCCCTGCAGCTGGCCGCATGCCTCGGCAACACCTTCGACCTGCGCCATCTCGCGCTCGTCAGCGGGCATTCAGCGTTCGAGGCATGGCAGGGCGTGAGCGAGGACGAGGTTGAGGTTGGGCAAGCCCTCGCGGCTGCGGAGCGCGAAAGCTTGATCGTGCGCACCGGCGGCAATGGCAAGTTCCTGCATGACCGCATCCAGCAGGCCGCCTATTCGCTGATTCCCGAACCGGAGCGTGCCGGTGTCCACCTGCGCATCGGCCGCGCGCTGCTGGCGAACCTGACGGTAGACGAACTCGCCGAGCATGTGTTCGATGTCGCGAACCAGTTCAATCGGGGCGCCGCACTACTGGACGACCGGCATGAGCGGGATGAGAGCGCGCAGGTTCCGGGTCGGTCATCAGCGGCAGGTCGACCAGGCTCTCGATCGGGCGCCCCGCCAGGTTGCGCCAGACCGTTTCGTATTCGGCCTGGACCCCTTCCTCGGATGGGTGGGCCGGGAGGTCGATGCCGAACAGGTGCAGGCACGTCAGCGCACTGTCGATAGCCCACGCGTTCTCCGACTTTACGACATGTAACTGGACCTTCAGATGGTAGGATGCGGTCAATCAATAAGCTCGGCCGGAGGGCTTCACGAATCGCGCCACGGCCGTACGACTAGAACACCTCGCCATCCAGCGGCAGCGGATTTATCCACTTCACCTTAGTGCGGCCTTCGACGCCGTCTGCTTGAATTCAGCGGATCATCACACGCTGCCCCTCGCTTCTCCCAGGATTCAACAATTGGACAAAAAAAACGGGCATGGGCGTGACAGCGTTTTATGGCGTCGTCACAATAACGGAGTGGCGCCCGTCCATGAATCCATCCGTTCAGTCAGCCTCACTCACTCTATACATTCATGCGTCGTATCGTCGTTCGCAATTCTCCCGTGCATGGCCGCGGCGTGTTCGCGCTTGCCGATATCTCGCCCGGGATGCTGATTCTCGAATACAAAGGCGAGCTCGTTTCGTGGAAGAAGGCGCAACGAGTTTACGCGCGTGCTAGCGTCGAGGATGGCCATACCTTCTTCTTCGGCCTTGACGATGGTCGTGTGATTGATGGCGCTCAGGGTGGGAACTCCGCCCGGTGGCTCAATCACAGCTGTGCGCCGAACTGTGAGGCCGAACAGGACGGGGAACGGGTGTTCATCCGCACGATCCGTCACGTGGGGAAAGGGGCGGAGCTTTTCATTGATTATCAGCTGCAGGTCGAAGGCCGCCCAACAGCTGCGATCGCACGATTGTACGCGTGCTGCTGCCATGCGGCCGTCTGTCGCGGCACTATGCTCTCGAACTGACTGAGGGCGCGGCGAGACCGATCAAGTCGCTTTTCTGCCGGCACAGTCACGCGCCAGATCGTCTTAATCGCAGCTAGCGGACAGACTTCCGCCAAAGCCGCCGTTTGTCCATTTCCCCCTGAAACCCGACGTTCACCGGGGCGAATGAGAGCGACCGAGAAGGGTCGACTCTGGTCTCACTCATGAGCGGCCATTCATTGACCGTCGGACGGATAGGGTGCGGACGACTGGTATGGACTTCTGACCATCAGCCCGCGGGGCCGGTTGGTGGTGGCTGGCATCCGCTTTGCTGGCAAGGACTATCCGCCCACATCGCTCGACAGATGGCAGGAAGTGGAGTCGACCAAGACGCTGATCGATCGGGTCAACAGCGCTTTGCGCTCAAACCCAAACGCCTTATGCGCGACACCGCGTACGGAACAGAGGCGATGCTTGGCTGGATGGTTGAGGAGAAAGGCATCGATCCACATGTGCTGGTCTGGCAGCGCCCGCCTCGTAACGATGATACGTTTCCGAATAGCGATTTCGATTGGATCGGGCCAAATAAATATCGCTGCCCAGCAGGCCATGCTTTGCGCAAAGAGCGGTGGCAGTTCAAAGAACCGCGCTCGCACATCACGAAGGCCGGCACGGTCATCTATCGATTTCAGTCAGTCGGACTGCGCCTCGTGCTCAACGAAGGATCAATTCGGCCCGAACACACGGCTGCGAAAAATCCCACGCAGTGTTCGTGAGGAAGCACGAGATGAGGCCAGGGCCATTGCCAATACCCCTGCATATAAGCAATCGCGCTGAGGAGCGCAAGAAAGTCGAGGTGCTGTTCGCTCATTTGAAACGGATACATCGCGACCGAGACGACGCGCTACCAAAAAACCGCCGCAGCAACGGGGTGCGAAACGAGTTTTTCGAAAGAATCGGCCAGTCGCAGCCCTTCGACGTGTCGACCGAAATTGACGACAAATGTCACAATGTGCAGGTTTGCGAGTCGTGCTGCGTCGTCGGAGACGCCGCTGACTCATGAAAGTCAACATGAAACGACTATTTCTCGCTGCGCTCGCGGCGATCTCATTAGCGACTTGCGTTCATGCGCAAAGTAGCGCGTCCGGCCCACTCGTGACGCCCTCAGGCGAATTGCAATTCGTGCGCGTCGACCGCGATTTCGTGGCAATGCTCGATAAGGAAATCTTCGATCGCTTCGGCGCGAACACGCTCACGCATTTCGATGACGTCGGCAACGCAAATGATACCGTCACGCGCACGCTCGTACAGACCGATTCCGGCCAGTGCTGTACGACTTTCGTTATCATCCGCCGCGTGTGCTTCGCTCGGGCAAGCGCATGGTGGTCAAGCGCGTGTTCTGGCAAGGCGATGAAGTCGTGATTCAAGGCTCACAAGGCTGGTTCCGATTCAACCGCGGCGTGCTGGCGAAGCTGCAGTCTTCGACGACGACGTACCACTGATTGCGTGCACCCCGAACACACGCTCGCCCCGAAGAACACCGCCGCGCCGCGCACGCCGTTGCCGCTCTCCAACTTGCCGAGCCAATCTACCATTATGCGTCGTCCACAGCGCTGGGGCGTACACGGGATGCTATCGTAGCCAGAACGAGCGGCAAGTCGGCAGGCTTTACAAAATGGTAATCGAATCCGGATTCAATTGATTCGGCGTGCTCGGAGGGCGATATCAGCGCGGTGACCGCCACCAGCAATGGAAGCGGCGCGGAGTGTAGGCGCCGAATCTCCCTTGCCACTGCGCGCCCGTCCATGCCGGGCATCTGGATGTCGAGAACAACAGCATCCGGACGCCACGCACGGTATTCCGCAAGCGCGTCCGATCCGTCTCCAGTTGTCCGAGTGTTGTAGCCATGAGCGCCGAAGAACAGCACGTATGCTTCCAAGACGTTCGGGTCGTCATCCGCGATGAGCAGGCGCACGGCGTTCGGAGTTGACATTGAGTTCCCCAATTGCTTTAGTATCAGCAATTGATGGACCTGATGAAATTGGCCGGTAAGCTTCCTTCGAGATTTTTCCGTCCCTCAGGGGTAGACATGCGATTAGCTGACTTCATCCTCGGCCATATGGAAGCCATTCTCTCGCGATGGGAGGCGTTTGCCGGCACGCTGTTGCCGGCAGCGGCAGACATGAGATCGCGAGCCTTGCGTGATCATGCGCGGCAGATTTTGGAGGCCGTTGCAAAGGACCTATCGACTCCACAAACCAGGGATGACCAGATTGAAAAGTCCTTAGGGCAGTCGCCTAAGCCTGCCAATGCCCCAGAGACAGCCGCACAAACGCACGCCCTGCTGCGCGCGCGAAGCGGCTTTGATATCAACCAACTTGTTGCAGAATACCGCGCCCTGCGCGCAAGCGTACTTCGACTGTGGATGGACGAATTGGGGCCCGACGTTCATCGTGTGGACGACATCATTCGCTTCAACGAGAGCATCGATCAGGCAATCGCCGAATCGATAAGGTTTTTCAGCACGCAAATAGACCTGGCTCGTAATCTTTTGCTTGGAATGCTAGGGCACGACATGCGTAGTCCGCTCCAGACTATCCAGATAACAGCGTCCTATCTGCAGGCACTGAACGCGGGTGAAAAGGTATCAGGAGCCGCGTTCAGATTGATCAGAAGCGGCGCTCGCATGCAGGCGCTACTAGACGATATGGTTGATTTCAATCGAACCAGGCTCGGTTTGGGTATGAATGTCGCTCCGACTAGTATCGACCTAGTCCAGCTGTTTGCCGATGAGCTGGACCAGTTGCGAGTAGTGCATCCAGACCGTCAGGTCGATCTGGACGCGATCGGTAACTGCACGGGCGTTTGGGACGGCCGACGTCTACAGCAGTTGCTTGGCAATCTGGTTCTGAATGCGATCAAGTACGGAGCGCAAGACGCGCCGGTACGCGTGACAGTGACCGGGAGCGACACGGAAGTCCTCCTGGAGGTCAGGAACGTTGGCACCGCCATCGATCGCTCAACCCTCGACCGCGTCTTTGATCCACTCCAGCGTGGCCCGTCCCATCAAGGCAGAGATTCCGACAGCAGCCTGGGGCTCGGACTTTATATCGCGCGCGAGATTACCAAGGCCCATGGGGGCGAGATCGACGCGCGATCCGACGAGACGGAAACGGTGTTCTCTGTACACCTGCCTCGTGGCAAATAGAGTTCAGGGTGCGTTACGCGCAGGTCGACTACCTGTGGGAATTCCGGGTGTCCGTTTCGCTGGACGCCATTGGCCGCTTCAGCCCCGAGTCAGTCGGTCAAGGATTTTGAGGTGCAAGCGCGAGGCTACGAAAAAAAGGCGAGCCACGCTTCCTCAAGGCATCAGATAGACGCAGCCCCCGAGCAGTCACCGGCGGCGGTCCGTGTTACGCAGAACCGCGGACACATTTCCTCGGCTTCGACGTCGACCGCGAGAAACCCATCACCGATATTGCCAACCATGGCGACGGTATAAGGTTTGATCGCTTTTGTTTGGAGGCAGTCGGAGTCGTTGCATTTCGAACTCGAAGCCACGTCTCAAGGACCGGAACAGCGAACGGTTCGATCTGGATTGACCTTATCGGTCGCACTTAAATCATGGCGTCATGACGACCTTGATGCATCCATCATTTTCGTCGCAAAAAGGTCTCATACATCTGCGGTCCATCTTCAAGTGAGACTCGATGAGTGACCACGAACGACGGGTCGATCTGTTCCTTGCTGAATACGCTGAAGTAAATCGTCGGTCCACCGATGTGCGTGGTTTTCACCCATTCGCCAAGCTGCGAGAGAGGAAGGTGTGCCGCCCGCGGGCGTGTTATCGGTGCCCGGGGTCTATGGCGGACTGCTCGACGAGATACCTTCGGTGCGGTGAGGAACAAAGGCCTGACACCGGTGGAAAAGGAGCCGAACAGTGCTTTGACGCGGTCGGCATGGAGTCGCACGCGACGCGTTCTCTCGATGCACTCCACGACCGTGTCAAGCAGGCCGAGATACTCAAGCGCTACCGGCCCCATGTGTGACTGACCAACAGATTCTTGGGGACAACTTTTCACCGGGATGGCAAGCCGCTAATCCAACATCGAAATTAATCGCCACTAACGCGGGAATTCAATAGGCGAACTTTTGATAACTCTCCGGGCCGCCCGGGGCATTCAGTGCATCGACACGCGGCATATGTCGCAAGAGCCGCTTGGCACGGGGACTCAGGCGCTGGTCAGCATCGACGGGCACATCGATATGGACCTCGGGACGCAAATACCAGCTTCGGCTGTAACCGATCACGACCATGGGGCG
>NZ_CADIKM010000050.1 GCF_902859895.1 Pararobbsia alpina | reverse complement strand
CAGGGCCTGCTCCTTGAACTCGACAGAATACGTTTGTCTCGCCTTCAACCTGCACCTCTGACTCTTCTTGATAAGAAATTTCAGAGGCGACAACTACTATGACGCCGGGGGCCCGGATATTACGGCCCTGGTTACTACAGACCCGGGTACTACGCCCATGGTTACGACGTGGGTACTACGGGCATCGCGGGTGGCGCCGCTAGAGCGCACGAGTGACCGTCTCCGCACAATTCGGGCAACGGTGCCGACTGCGGAGCGGTCCACCACTAGCCGTCCTGCTCCATTTTTGTCCCGCAGCCAAAATCCGTTTGACGTCAGCATGTTGACCCCATACCCCGCAGGTTATCCACAAGGTTGCCAACAAAAAATGTGAACAACTCCAGGGAGCGGCGCACAGCTGCGGCATCTCCCGACGCCGACGATGTGAGTCATCGAAGCCGGAGCACCGTCGACAAAACCATATATAGCAACAACTGAGCCATCAGTTCGGCACGATGCACTTGGTCTAATTTTTTGGCCCCGTCTAATTAATAAGCTTTACGGATATATATTCGCGAGACGAAATCATGAATTACCGAACCGTAATGTTAACGTCACCTGGGGTTAAGGTGTGCCGTCCAACAATAGAAGCTCCGACGTCAACCGACGTCTTAGGTCAGCTCTTCCAGGAGTCTTCATGAAAGTTAAATTATGCGCAGCGCTGATAGCGGCGATGCTTGCGAGCTCCGCGTTTGCCGACGGTACTCACGCGTATCCAGGGTCGGCTATGGCTAACACGAGCGAAGGAAGCGCCGCATCTCCGTCCGGTCTCGTGAGCGTTGACGCGCAAGCGCCCGCCGGGAATACGCGTGCACAAGTACGCGGAGAACTGCTTGAGGCCGAACGCACCGGTATCACGCCTGCGGGGAAGTTCGACTACCCGCCGAGCGCGGCGACGATAGAGCGTAATCGGCAGCGATTCAGTTTGGCCGAACAATACTGGGCGAGTCGAAAGTAGGGAAAGGTATTTTGCGCTGAGCCTCGCCCGATTCTTCACGGATGTATGAACAGGACTTTTTTG
This sequence comes from Pararobbsia alpina, assembly GCF_902859895.1. Classification (GTDB taxonomy): domain Bacteria; phylum Pseudomonadota; class Gammaproteobacteria; order Burkholderiales; family Burkholderiaceae; genus Pararobbsia; species Pararobbsia alpina. The sequence continues at coordinate 28,680 of NZ_CADIKM010000050.1, read as the reverse complement.
GTTTGGCAGCACCGTCGAATCGGCGGGAGTGGCCCGCGTCGCGACTCGTCAGCCTGCTGTGTGGGAGGAAAATTGATGCCGCCACGATTTTCCGCATTGAGCCGCCTAGTCGCCATTTCGGTTCTATGCACAGCAATGAACGGGTGCGCACACTCGACCATCGAAAGAACGGGAGTATCAGCCGGCCTGCAGCACACATTTCAACTTCCGCCGCATTATCCCTGCCCGAGCATGCGCGTCAAAATGCCTAGCTGTCCTTCAAGCTAGGCACGGTCGCATCCAAGCGGAAAGCACCGGGCAGCAGTGGCGCACGGCATCGTCGACACGGCACAATAGGAAAGCATTAGATGTTGAAGTCAATCTCGTTAGTTGTCGCGGTTTTCGGCCTCGCTGGATGTGCCGTTGCCCCTGGGTACGGCTACCCGCAGTTCTATGACCCGGGCTATGTCTGCGCCTACCCCTATCCCTACGACTACTATGCGTCAGGGTACGGCGGCGGGTTCATCGGGGGCGGTTGGGGAGGCTACTATCGAGGTCGGTTTGGCCATGGCTACCACGGGTTCGGTGGATACCGTTTTGGCGGACGTCACGGGGGTGCCAGTGGACACTGGTCCGGCGGCGGTGGTCACGGAGGCGGCGGTCACGGAGGCGGTGGACGTTGAATTGCACGAATGGATTGCAGCGTTCATTGGCGGTGCGCAATTCTCTTGGGGTGGCAGTCGAAGCAAAGGACGCGAGGTGCGGCTCACCCGGTGCCAAACACCGGCTTCACGGGCACACGACCCGCGGGTCGTGAGGCGGATTCGGCCGAAATTCCAAGACTACGTTCTCGTCTTTATCTTCGGCTCCGAGTTCGCGGCCCTCTAGTGCCAGGATATTTCAGGCGTACGGACGCGGGCTAGTCAGCCAAGCGGCACTGTTAGCGTATCGGCTTGGTGACGCGTTGGCCATTCTTCGTGACCATCACCCGTGCGTAGTTCCCGGGAAAGATGCGCGCGTCGCGGGCCTCCGGCGAGAGGCCGCGAGCTCCTCGAGCTCAAGCGCGTCCACTCAATCTTGTCAGTAGCAATTCCTGTCTTTCGTTTGCCGTATTCGTTACCTTGTTCTGAGGCGCGCGCCTGTGCTCCGTTTCTTCCTGTGTGCACTTCGCATGCCATTTAGTCCGTGAGCACCGTATCGGTGAAAACCACCGGCTTCCACACATGAACCTTGCAGTACCAGTCGGAGAAGCCAACGATGCATGTTAGATCAAGTGCCGGGCGTGGCTACTACGGCCCTTCGGTCCCTGCTGGCATTCATCTTGGCAGGCAGCGACGTAAAGTCTCAGGCGATTAGCTTTGTTTCGATCAGGGCATGGGCAGACAATAAAGGTGTGCCTGATGAGCAAATGGCGGCTCCCTCTCGTCTGGCACTGAACGTCCGGAATTTGGCGAGACCGAAGGACGGCTATATAGGGTCCGGCAGCGGTCGAAGGTGCTACTTCTGACGTTGGAAGCGGCTTGGTCGTCAGCAGGAAGTTCAAAGTCAGGTGAACCGTCCTGCCGATAGTTCAAACTTAGATGAACCACGAGTTCAAAGTTGTTTGAGCAACTTCGTCGCAAAGCCACAAGGCACGGGACTCACCGGTTCAACGTTAGATGAACGCCGACAACTGCCCCCGTCGAGCTGCTGCGGGCGTTCCCCGTCGTCGCCGTGCAAGACAGATCGATGTCGTATGCAATCGACGCGTGATGCAGGTTGTCGCGCACCGCCAGCAGCTTCATGCCCCGCGCCTCCCCAGTCGGTTCGGGTCGCCGCACCGGTTAGGCATGGCCGGCAGATGCAGTGCAAGCGGGCAGACTGCCTCGAGCCTTAGAATTCCGATCGGACTGCGGCAAGACAGGGCCCGGACCGATTTCGAGCCCGTCCATCACTGTGTCGGTTTTTTGCCGCCGCCGTCTGCCGCTGCTGGCGCATCGGGCGTCGGTTCAACCGAAGCAAATCGCTTGATGAATTCCTCAACCATGCGCAAATCGAAGCTGGAACGGATTGCAGGCAGAAACCATAGAACCGAGGCAACCAGCAATGTGGTGGAAAGGCACCGTCACGGTGACAATACCTTCATCGACACGGTACACGAGGCGAAAGCCCAAGGACGCGAGCTTTATCTTGTACGTGTCGGCCATCGTCGAGAGCGCCGCAGACGGCACGCGAGGGTTCTCGAGGCGTTCTTTCAACTTCTTTTTAAACTGCTCGCGCACGAACCGGGTTAAGCGTTGACGGATCATCATTCGTCTCCGCATTAATTCCGCTGGCGGCTGGCGAGGTGTTCCCCGCCAAACTCACTGATGAACAACGAGAGTGTATCCCCCACCTGATGGGCGAACTTGAACTGCCACTTTTCGTTGAACATCACGACATCGAGTCCATCGAACGACACCTTCTCGCGCGTATGGAACTCGTAGTCGGGGAGTCGGCCGCGCGTGAGCTGTGCAGCCAGCGCGTGAAAGCCTAACTCCGACGCAAACGCCCCAGGCCTCGAGCGAGCCCAGCAACTGTCGACTGGCAATGGTAGGTGGCTCGCCTGGCGCTCGATCGGGAAACATTTTCGCTCTAGATACGTGCATCCAGAACGATCGCGCTACCGCACGCCGCCGTGCTCCCATTCCAGAACCTTCTCGGCTTGAACGCCGAAGAGGTGATCCCAGTACGAGAAAGCGTCGACCGACAGCTTCGTTGCCCGTGAAGGCAGGATGCGGTACGGATGCAGGTTGTCCATGATCGTAGTCTTGCCGCACCCGTTGGGACCAACGAGTGCGATCAGACCGGCAGGCAGCATTTCGAAATCAATCGTGATCTCGTCGCGCTTCATTCCATCACGAACACCGGTGAACCCCTTCAGGTACAGGATCAGTGGACGCATGGCATGTCCCCGTCAGTAACAGGCATCAAATAGTCGTATTCCGACGGCACCCACGACTCGTCGCCGCGGCTAGCCATCGCACGTGTCGCCTTGATATCGAAATCCCTCGAAGACAGGTGCATGTCATGCGCGACACGGCGCAAAAATCGGGTGGCGTGCTGCGTCAGTTCAGCCGAGGCGGCTTCACTGGATACCCGGCGGGTTGAAAGAAATGCTTTCGGTGCTGCCATGAAAAACCTCGAATAGATCCAGTCTGGGCGACTCCCTGATGGGAAAGCGTCCGGATGCCGGCGAGCCGGTGATTTGGAAACGGAGAAAAAGACGGGCTGTTCGGAGAACCGCCCGTTGGAATGGCCCGGTATTGAGAGAGACGGACCGCGAGGACTTACCTGCAATAGCCCTCGGTGGGCTATTTCGATGCGCCAGTGGCGCGAGAAGGTGAGACCAGTCTACGGAACCGGCACACGCCACCAACGCTGAAATGCTTTCGAAATCGTCCACCTTTCAGATCCCGGCATCGTAGCGTCGCGCGCGAGACTGGCGTTGGACAATGTCCCTTCCGGGCAACGACTTTCTGCAATCGCTGAATCCGACGCGCGTGCTTCGCCGTGCGGCGTTGATAGCACTTCTTCGGCATTAGCCCCTTCGTGCGCAGATTGCAGGAGCGCAGCTGGAGGCAAGTACTGTCGGAAAACGGAATTACTTAGACCAAAACGCAGTTAATTAAACACGAACGCACGGAATTGATTGAACTTCCAGGAATCCGCCGCCGTAGGGTCCCATGCGCACCAGTCGCGGGTGGAACATGTGTCGGCAACTGGAATTCCAGACTAGCGTGCGATTCGTTAGTCTCGAAAGCACGGGGGGAATAAGAGGCCTGTGTCGCCGTTTGGCTCCGGGCAACTCGCCAAGGAGGATATTGTTCGGAAAGGGCGAAAGGCGCTTCTCGACCCTTCTGAGACAATCGACGCGCTGCTTGTTGGACGGCCGGTCAATAGCGCGAACCGGCCGTTGTAGACGGACCGCAACCTACCGTCCCACTTCGTTTTCCAGGATTCGTTGACCTCATCCACGAAAACGCAATGCGTCCACGACTAACGAGAACGCCGGAGAAGGCTGCCGTCGACTCGGGTAGTAGAGGTGGTACCCGGCAAATTTCGGGCACCAGTCTTCCAGCACGCGCACCAGCCGCCCGGCGCTGACATGGGGCATCATCTCGTCTTCGGGCAGCAGGGCGACGCCCAAGCCAGCGAGCGCCGCTTCCACTCGCGGCGGCGTGGTGTTGAAGATGAGGGGCCCGTCCACGCGCACGTTGGCCTTGCGGCCGCGCCGCTCGAAGTCCCAGACGTATAGGCCGCCGGAAGTCGGCATGCGCTGGTTGATGCAACGATGCTCCGTCAGATCCCGGGGCTGCTTCGGCGCCGCGTGGGCCGCGAAATACTCGGGTGATGCGACCACCGCCAGGCGCAGCGCTGGCCCGATCGCGACGGCGATCATGTCCTTGTCGATCGTGCTGCCGATGCGCACGCCGGCATCGAAGCGGTCGGCCACGATGTCGCGGAACCCGTAGTTCACGTCGAACTCCACCGTGACGTCCGGGTAGTCCCGCAGCAACGGCGCGAGCCTGGGCAGCAGGCTGCTTTGCAGCACGTGATCGCCGCAGGTGATGCGGACCGTGCCGGCCGGCTTGTCCCGCAGTTCGGTCAAGGCATCGAGCTCGGATTCGATCTCGTCGAAACGCCGCCCGATGGCCAGCATCAGGCGCTCGCCGGCCGCGGTCGTCGACACGCTGCGCGTCGTCCGCGCCAGGAGGCGGATCTGCAGCCGCTCCTCCAGCCCGCGGATGGATTGGCTCAACGCCGATTGCGTAACCCCCAGACTCGCCGCGGCGCGCGTGAAGCTGCCCTCCCGCGCGACGGTCACGAACCCCAGCAGGTCGTTCAGGTTCCTCTTTGCCACGATTCCATCTTCCGATTCATTAGCTGGACTACTAAACGCATCCAAGATTCATTATCTAGTAGAGCGCGTGGGTCGTCACCATAATTTGAGCATGACTAAAGCTCCATCGACCCTCGCTCCCCAACTCTGCAGCAAGCCGCTGCCAGCGCAATCGCGTGTCGCTGCTGCTACCAGCGGCGAACAATCGAGCCACTGGAGTGGCGTGTTCGCCATGGCGCTGTGCGTCTTTGCACTGATTGCATCGGAGTTCATGCCGGTCAGCCTGCTCACGCCGATCGCAACGGATCTGCGCGTCAGCGAGGGCGTGGCCGGTCAGGCGATCGCCGTGTCCGGCGCCTCCGCTGTCTTGACTAGCCTCCTGCTTCCGGCGCTGGCGCGGCGGATGGATCGCAAGACCATCCTGCTGTGTATGACCGCTTCCATGGCCGTGTCCGGTGCCCTAATCGCTTCGGCGCAGGGTCTAGTGATGTACATGATGGGCCGCGTCCTGATCGGGGTGTCCGTCGGCGGCTTCTGGTCCATGTCCGCCGCTACGGCCATCCAGCTCGTGCCCGCGCCGAAGGTCTCGCGCGCGCTGGCGATCTTCAACGGCGGCAATGCGCTCGCCACGGTCATCGCCGCACCGCTGGGCAGCTTCATCGGCTCGTTGGTCGGGTGGCGTGGTGCCTTCTTCGGTCTCGTGCCCGTCGCGGTGCTCGCCTTCGCCGGGCAATGGGCGAGCCTGCCGTCGATGCGGGCAGACGCACCGGCTCCCGGATCCCGCAACGCACTGCGCCTGCTGGCGGATCCGCTGGTGCTGCTGGGGATGGCGGCAGTCGGCCTTTTCTTCATGGGGCAGTTCGCGCTCTTCACCTACGTGCGCCCCTTCCTGGAAACGACGACGAACGCCAACGCCTCGACCCTCTCGCTGGTACTGCTCGCGATCGGGGTGGCCGGCTTCATCGGCACCGCCGTCATCGGCTGGTTCCTCTCCCGCAACCTGTACCGGACCCTGGTCGCCATCCCGCTCGCGATGGCCGCGGTGGCCGTGGCGCTGGTTCTGTTCGGAGAACAAACCGCCGCCGCCGTTGGGCTGCTGGCCGTGTGGGGGTTGCTCGCGACTGCCGCGCCCGTCGGCTGGTGGAGTTGGCTGGCGACGACGCTGCCGGAAAGCGCCGAAGCAGGCGGCGGGCTAATGGTGGCCGTGGTCCAGTTGGCCATTGCACTAGGCTCGACGGTCGGAGGGGTGCTGTTCGATGCCAGCGGCTACGCCCGCACCTTCGGCTTCAGCGCGCTCCTCCTGGTGTCTGCGGCGGCCCTGGCATTGACGACGGCGTATCGCAGTCGCCGGGTGGCGTGAATAACTAATCGAAAGGAACGTAAATGGATTTCTCGAATTCCCGCCGGCGTGCGCTGCAAGGCGCCCTGGCTCTCGGAACGGCCGCCGTGACGGCTGCGCCCGCACTGGCCGGCGATCGCAAACATCCAAGCGGAGGCCGCACGGAATCGACCGGTCGATGGGACAAGGTGTTCGCGCAAAGCGATCGCGTGATCCATCGAAAGGTGACGTTCAGGAACTGGGATCGTTCTTGCCGGCGACCTGTACCGGCCGAAGAATCCCGGCGCCGGCGAGCTGCCCGCGCTGGTGCTCAGCGGCCCGTTCGGAGCTGTGAAGGAACAATCGTCCGGCCTTTACGCCCAGACGTTCGCGGAACGCGGCTTCGTCACGCTGGCGTTCGATCCGTCGTTTACTGGCGAGAGCGGTGGCGAGGTGCGCAACGTGGCGTCGCCGGACATCTTCACCGAAGACTTCAGCGCCGCGGTCGATCAGCTCGGCCTGCTGCCCGACGTGGACCGCGAGGGCATCGGCGCCATGGCGATCTGCGGCCTGAGCGGCATGGCGCTGACGGCCGCCAGCGGCGATTCGCGGATCAAGGCGGTGGCCACGGCTTCGATGTACGACATGTCCCGCAGCATGAGCCGCAGTCACAAGGACGGCTACACCCTCGAACAGCGGCACAAGGTGATCGAGTATCTGAGCCAGCAACGCTGGATCGATGCCGAGAAGGGGACGTTCGCGCTGGGTTTTCACGAACTGCCCTTCGACGCGAACGGCCAGCTCCTGAAGGGCAACCGCGTGCTGCCGGAAAAGCTGCCGGCCAATCCCGACCCCGTGCTAGCCGCGTTCTTCGACTACTGCCGCACGCCGCGCGGCTTCCATCCGCGCGCGATCAACTCCACCACGGCGTGGACGGCCACGACGCCGATGTCGTTTTTCGAGTTCCCACTGGCGGCGAACATCGCCATGATTGCGCCATCGCCGATCCTGCTGGTCGCCGGCGCGAATGCCCACTCGAGGTACTACTCTGAAGACGCCTACAAGGCCGCATCCGGCCCGAAACAACTCGTGATTGTCCGGGACGCGGACCACGTCGACCTTTATGACCGCCTGGAGAAGATTCCTTTCGACAGGTTGGAAGCCTTCTTCAGGCAGAACCTGAAGCAGGCGTGATGTGAAGGAGCTGCCATGGAACTGAAACGCGCAGGAACGCAACCGTCCACCAAGGGGCCCGCCCAGTGGTTTACGGGCACCGTTCGCATCGATCCCTTGAGCAACCCTCCGGCGCCCGCTCGCCACTCCGTGCGCCGCCGTGACTTTCGAGCCGGGAGCGCGCACCAACTGGCACACGCCCCCGCTCGGGCAGACGCTCATCGTCACAGCGGGATGCGGCTGGACGCAGTGCGAAGGCGAGGAAAGGGTGGAGATCCGTGCTGGCGACGTGATCTGGTCGAACCACAAGCACTGGCACGGCGCCACGACGACGACAGCAATGACGCACATCGCCGTCCAGGAGGCACTCGACGGAAAGCCAGTGGAGTGGCTGGAACCCGTTCCCGATAAACAGTATTTGGGAGAGAAGTCATGATCAAGGACAAGGTTGTCATCATCACGGGCGCGTCGTCGGGCATCGGGGCAGCCACCGCAAGACTGCTCGCAGCAAGGGGCGCCAAGGTGGTCCTCGGCGCCCGCCGCGAAAAGGAGCTGAAGCAACTCGCGGATGAGATTGAGAAGGCTGGCGGCCAAGCCGCGTACCGCACGCTCGACGTGGCCCGGCAGTCTGACAACGACGACATCGTCAGCCTGGCCAAGCAGACCTTCGGGCGCGTCGATGTCATGTTCCTGAACGCCGGGCTCATGCCCAACTCTCCCCTCTCGGCCCTGAAGATGGAAGACTGGCACCGCATGATCGACGTGAACGTCAAGGGCGTCCTCAACGGCGTCGCTGCCGTGTTGCCCTCGTTCATCGCACAGAAGTCGGGCCAGGTGATCGCGACGTCGTCCGTGGCAGGCTTGAAGGCCTATCCCGGCGGGGCGGTGTACGGCGGCACCAAGTGGTTCGTGCGCGACTTCATGGAGGTCTTGCGCATGGAGTCCGCGATGGAGGGAACGAACATCCGAACGGCGACGATCTATCCGGCGGCCATCAACACCGAGTTGCTGGACACCATCAGGCACAAGGCGTCGGCCGACAGCATGCATGCCATCTACCGGCAATACGGCATCAGCGCGGACCGGGTCGCCGAGGTCGTGGCGTTCGCCATCGATTTGCCTGACGACACGACCGTCAACGAGTTTACGGTGGGGCCGGCCAACCAGCCCTGGTAAGACGGCGAAACACGAGGAGCGAGGCCATGAAGATCAGATCCGTTGCGGCCGCGGCGCTTTGCATGAACCTGATGCACGCCTACGCCGTTCCGCCGGTGGCTGCTGCCGGTCCCAACGCGAACACCGCAGGCGAACGACGCATCTGGATGGCGGTCGGTGAACGCCGCTTTTCGATCACGCTCGCGGACAACCAAGCAGCCCGTGCATTCGCGGCCCACTTGCCGCTCACCCTCGACATGCCGGACCTGAACGGCAACGAGAAGCACGCGAAGCTTCCGAAGGCCCTGCCGACCAAGGACAGCCAACCCGGAACGATCCGCGTTGGCGATCTCATGCTGTGGCGCGTGGACACGCTGGTCGTCTTCTATCTCACGTTCGACTCGCCGTACTTGTACACGCGGCTGGGCCGCATCGACGAGCCGGCGTCGCTCCCGGACGTGCTCGGCCGGGGGCAGGCGCGGATCGTGTTCACGAGGGAGTAACTGCGACGGTAGGCACCGAGGGCCTGCCCGGCATCGACTGGGGCGACGTTTTGGCCTTGGGGAATCCTCTTCTGCCACGCAGCTTCAATTCGACGTTGGTTGCTGGGGCAATACGCTCGCAACACCGGATCTTCAGCGGCGCCAGTGACGGCCTTGCGATCGGGGGAGTCGACCAGGGGACATTCCTTTTCGCAGTCGAATGGCCGATTACGGGCGGGGAGTTGTCGCCGGAGTTCCGGATCGACGACGGACGCGAACGGCCGTTCCTGGCCCAGACCGTGTCAAAACGCCGAGGGAACCACAACGTGCGCGGTACTCTCCGCCTAGTGCATGCGCGAGCAGCGAAGCCACTGAGCTCGATCTTGTTCGTGAGTTTAGACAACATCGACACCACCAGCTCGCTTATTCCCGCATCGCTTCGATAAGTCTTTCTGAACCGAGCAGCGTAATCACGCGCTTCATGTTGTAGGCAAGCACGTGCAGGCTCATCTATATGAACGCGTCCCGTTTGAGCAAGCTCTCGTGTGTTCTGGGAAACAGGTTGATCGCGGTCTCTATATCCGGGCTTGTTGCAGCCTGATCCGCTGCGGCCCACTATGAAATCCGCTGACCCATGCCTCGTTCTCCGTGCGAGCTCGAAGCTCGTATGAGCCTTCAGGTTTCGTGGGTCATGGTCCGACCTGGTGTGTCATCGCATACGGTGCCTGCGCAACCTTTAGACGTATCAATCTGATTGCAAGTTAGTTGTTCGCGAATCGATTACCGCCTATGCCGGCTTCCTGCTCACGTAATCCCTTTGATATGGACGGTCATGGGCCAGAATCGCCCAGATCATCCGGGCCATCTTGTTGGCAAGCGCGACGATCACGACGTTCGCTGGGCGCCGCCTGCGCATCTCCTCAATCCAGGGGCCGGCATCCTTGGCGTGACTCAACACGGCGCGCGCGCCATGGATCAGCAGTGTTCGGAGATACGTGTCGCCCCTTTTGCTTATTCCGTGCAAATTTACTTTGCCGCCGGAACCACTCTGTCTGGGTACCAGACCAGCCCACGCAGCGAATTCCCGACCGGAGCGAAAAACCTTCGCATCGCCCATCGTTGCCACTGCAGCGGTTGCTGTCAGCAGGCCCACTCCGGGAACGGCGGTGTCCATCGCTAAGAGGTACCGGCCGATGCTCTCCTCAATGTCCCGCATACGACGCTCGAGCTTCGCGCTTGTGAAGTTGCGATCACGAAGATTGACGGCCTTGAACTTGCTGCCATCGATCGCCACGAGTGCTTCCGCAACGCTGGCAGAGCACCACGAACTGACGGCAGACGCTACGAATCGCCTTGCCATTGTCTTTGCGGAAGCGAGAGATCGTTTTGAAGTCAGGCGCCAGGCAGGCCGGTCAGCCACATCAACTCAATATTGCGCTGGGCCTCGCGCTCAAGTCGGCGACTGGATTGAATGCGGTTCAGATAGCCGTAGATATAGATCTTGAGCATCACCTCGGGATGGTACGAGGGGCGCCCGGTGAGCGATGGCTCGACGCCCTCAAAGCCCAGTTGCCGAAGATCCAGTTCATCTACAAAACATCGACGACTCGCACGGGATTCGTGTCCGATACGTAATCGTCCAGCGCCTCGGGAAGAAGAAAACTCTGCGTACGGCTATCACCCTGAACGAACCGCTTCATCTCGCTCACCTCCGACACCAGATGCGAAAATCATAACGGTTCAAAATGACGTTTTGACACAGTCTGGGCCGAACGCGGTCTGATGACGAGGGGCAGCAGACGACCCGTTGCAGCCTCTCGGCTCGTTTCTGCGAATGTCACCACCGCGCTCCAGAGCGGACGAAATGTACGTCGGCCCGCTCCAGGACAGACATCCGTCGATCGCTATCGCCGCAGCGGCTTTCCCGAGCTGCGTCGTCGGTTTCCGCAATGCCCTTGGACTGCGTCAACAATGTCGGCATGTCCAACCCTTTCTGTCGTGATTGAAAAAGAGAGTAGTGCACGAGACGCGTGAAACTCGGAAACTGATACGCACGGTAAAGACCGCCAACAAGATGCGTGGAATACTCCCTGGCCAGATCAAAGTGGCTCAATCGATGACGAAAAGAGCGGCCACACACAGCACCGCGGAATTTCATCGTGATGGACAAAAGAATTCATTTCGTATCAGGGCTGCCCCGCTCGGGGCCGACGCCGTGCGGCGTGTTGCTGCGGCAGAACATCGACCGCGTGCGGAACAACGTGAGCGCATTCGATCCACGTATCCGCAACCCGGGCTTGCCTGAGCTGCGCCCCAGGGGCAACGCCCACGACCGTTAGATAGCGCTGCCGCCGGATCAGGCGCGGGTCGAGCGCGTCGTTAAACAAGATCTATTACCGCCGAAGCAACGCCTTTCGGGGCGTTGTGACGGCCAGCTTTTTTCAATTAGAAAATCGGGGAATTGTCGGGGATGAATCACGTTTATCGTGTCGTATGGAATACAGCTCTGGGTTTGTTTCAGGTGGTGTCGGAACAGGCCCATGCCGGGGGCGGGGGTCAATCCGCTCGTAGCGCGCGCCGAAGCGCTGCTCGCAAACGTGCGGCGCTGGCGCGGGGCGCGGCTGCGGTTGGGTTGAGTCTGGTCAGTACCATACCTGTTGCATACGCTGACGGCGCGGGCGGGTTGGGGGGCTACTATAACTGTTACTGCGGGGGTGCCTATACACCTTACTACGGAGGTACCGGCGGCAATGGAAGCGGCAATGCCGATGGCAGCGGCGCTCAGGGCGGGAGTGGCACCGACGGTACCGGCGGCGGTGGCGGGGGCGGCGCCCCGACGGCAGTGACGGCAACAACTACGACGAGTAGCAGTGTCACTGGTGAAGGAGGCGATAACGGTAGCGCAGGCGCCAACACCGGCGGCGGCGGCGGTGGCGGCGGTGCCGGCATGGTGGTTTCTGGAACTGGAGGAACTGGCATTACGCTGACCAATAGCGGTGGCACGATCACTGGCGGCAGCGGCGGAAACGGTGGCTCCGACACGGCCGCCCCGGGTGGCGGCGGAGGCGGGGGTGCTGGGGTGTTCGTTACGGGATCTGGCGTGACGGTGACCAATAGTAGCGGCGGCACCATTATTGGAGGCGCCGGTGGCGCCGGTGGCATCAACAGCGGAGTCATGTACGCCGGCTTCGGAGCCGGTGGTGACGGTGGCGACGGGATAGTCGTCAATGGAACAGACGTTACGATAAACAATTCCGGCACCATCATCGGTGGCGCTGGTGGCGCCGGCGGCAATACCTGGCTCAGCGGCAATGTCGGTGCTGGAATATCCGTCAATGGATCGGCCGGTGGACTCACGAACAGCGGCACGATCACCGGTGGCGTCTACAACAATAGCACCGGCACTATCGATGTGTTGACCAACGGCGGTGCCATCAGTGGCAGTTACGCGGGTATCTACAACAGCGGCTCGATTACCACGCTGATCAACAGCGGCCTCAGCAGCGGCAACGTCGGCGGCGCCATCAGCGGCGGCGTCGGCATCGAAAACGCCGCCGGCACGATTGGCACGCTGACCAACTACGGCTCCATCAGCAGCTCCGCCAGCGGCTCCGGCACGGGCATTTACAACGCCGGCACGATCGGCACGCTGACCAACAACGGCTCCATCAGCGGCGCCAGCACGGGCATCGGGAACGATGGCACGATCGGCACGCTGAGCAACAGCGGCTCCATCAGCGGCGTCGACACTGGTATCTCGAACTACGGCACGATCCAGACACTGGACAACAACCTCGGTGGCACCATCAGCGGCGGCCCGATCAGCAATGGCTGGGGCGATGCCATCGGCATCGAAAACGGCAACGTTGGCACGATCAACGGTCTGACCAATAACGGCACCATCGGCGGCACCATCACCGGGGGCACGGGTCATGCCACGGGCATCGGAAACTATGGCACGATTGGCACGCTGACCAATAACGGCACTATCAGCGGCACTGCCACCGGCACCGGCGCCATCGGCAGCGGGATCTACAACCAGCCCGCCCTCACCATGACCTACTACTCCCCCGAACCCTCGGGCACGATCGGTACGCTTACTAACAGCGGCCTGATCACAGGTAGCACCGACGGCATCGCCAACGGCGGCATCATCACCACGCTGAACAATACCGCTGAGGGGACCATCAGTGGCCCCATCGGCATTAACAACCTGAGCGCGACCACGACCGTGAACGGCTCGCAAACGGCCACGACTGGCGCCGGCTTGATCAGCGCGCTGAACAACGACGGTCTGGTCACGGGCACCACCAGCGGCATCGCCAACGCCGGCAGCATCACCACGCTGAACAATACCGCTAACGGCACCATCAGTGGCCCCATCGGCATCAATAACCTGGGCGCGCCCACGACCACGACCAACAGCGGCAACGCGACGGTCACGAACAACAGCGGCTCGATCGGCACGCTGACCAACAGCGGCCTGATCACGGGCAGCCAGTACGCTATTTACAATGGGGCGTCCGGCACGATCGGCCCGATCACCAACTCGGGTGTCATCGCCGGCAACATCGAGAACGACTCCAGCAACGACCTGAACATCAGCGGCGGCACGGGCACGATCTTCGGCACGCTGACCGGCTACGACTCCGACGGCACGACCAGCACGACCGGCACGATCACCAACACGAGCTCGAACGTTGCATTCGGTTCCGGCAACCTGGTACTGAACGACAACATCAACGTCGGCAGCAACGCAGTGAACAACACCGGCACCGCTGTGCTGCAGGTCAACCAGCCAATCGCCATCACGGGTAACTACAATCAGAGCAGCAGCGCGACGCTGCAGATCGGTGTAGCGAGCGGCGCGACGACGCAGGGCGCGATCGCCACGGACAGCGGCTACGGCCGGCTCGTGGTGAGCGGCAACGCGACGATTGCGTCGGGTTCGTCAGTGACCCTGCAGTCCAATGGTTACGCCTTCGCCGCCGGGCAGCATTACGTCGTGATGGATACGGCCGGCACGGCGGTCTATAACGCGGCCGCCCTGAACTATTCGATCAACGGTTATGCGTCGAGCGTGACCGGTACGGTCGCATCTAACGGCACTAACAGCGATCTGGTGCTGGATGTGGTGAGCGCGACTTTGATCCCGCCCTCGACGCCGACTTCAACACCGCCCTCGACATCGCCGTCCACCCCGACTTCGACGCCGAGGCCCACGTTCATCGTAACCGCGCCGAACGCCGTCGCATCGATCAACGGCCTGCTGAACTACAACGTCACCAGCAATTTCTCGCTGGCGCTGAATACCCTGGAAAACGCTGTGCTAGGTTCCCTGAGCCAGGGCACGTCCGCGACCGCGAACCAGATCGGCAAGCAACTGGCGCCGACCCAGACCGACACGGCGGCGGCTGCGCCGACGTTCGACGCGCTCAATGTGGTCGGCGCGCACGTCGACGGTCTTCGCCTCGCGCAGGCGGAGGGCGAAACCGGCGTGGCGACCGGCGAAGGTCCCGAGCAATGGGGCGTGTGGGGCCAGGCCTACGGCGGCCACGCGAGCCAGGGCGAGATCGGCCAGGTGGACGGCTACAGCGCGAACTACGGCGGCCTGCTGATCGGCGCTGACAAGGCGGTCAACGATAACTGGCGTGTCGGCGGCGTGTTCAGCTATAGCAATACGGCGGTCAACAGCACCGGCGACACCGCAGGCGACACGACCACCATCAACGGCTACGGCCTGATCGGCTATGCCAGCTATACGGCGAGTCAGTGGTATGTCAATCTGTCGGGCGGGGTGATCCAGCAGCAGTACGACACCACGCGTCAGTTCAGCATGCAGGGTTTGTCGGGCACGGCTGACGGCCACTTCAGCGGCCAGCAGTACGTGGCACGCGCCGAGGCGGGCTATCCGCTGGCGCTGGGCGGGATCACGCTCACGCCGCTGGCCAGTCTCACGTACAGCTACCAGGACCAGGGCAGCTATACGGAGAGCGGCGGCAACGGCGCGGCGCTGTCAGTCGACGCCAGCCACGCGAGTTCGGTGAGAAGCAGCCTCGGCGCGAAGCTGGAGGAGGGCTTCTCGACGCACTACGGGGAGATCGTGCCAGAGGTTCAGGTGCAGTGGATCCACGAGTACGACCACACGGCGCAGGTGACGGGGGCGAGCTACGCGGGGGATCCGACCGGCGTGACCGCGTTCACGACCGTGGGGGCGACCCCAGTGTCGGATCTGGCGGACCTCTCGCTGGGCGTGACGCTGGTGCGTGCGAACAACATGAGCCTGACGGTGCGCTACGAATTGCAGGCGGGTTCAGGGTTTGTGTCGAACACCGGAGTGTTGCGCCTCGAGCAGAAGTTCTGATGCGGTCCATTTGACGCAAGCCGAAGCGGCGGCAAGCGATCGGCGTTGAATGCCGATGTCTGCCGCCGCTTCGGTGACATCAAATGCGGTACATTCTGCAGGTGTTCATCAACGCTGTTCCGTCCCCCTTCCTCCATGTCGACCACCTCTGGACCGTCAACCCTAAGCGTTGCGGAAGCACTCAACCGGGCACAAGGCCACTGGAATGCCAGGGAGGTGCCCCAGGCCGAGCGACTATGCCAGCGAATTCTGGCCGCATCGCCGGGGCAGCCCGACGCGCTGCATCTGCTCGGATTGATGGCACATGCGCACGGCAACCTTGATCTGGCGATTGCGCTCCTGAGCCAGGCCTGTATGGCTACGCAGGCCCCGGCGATCTATTCAAGCAACCTCGCCGAGATGTACCGTCGAAAGGGCTTGCTTGCCCAAGGCGAACAAGCCGCACGGCGCGCGGTTGCACTTGAGCCCACCTTGATCATGGGTTGGAACAACCTCGGTATCTTGTTGCAAGAGGCCGGCAAGTTCGATGAAAGCAGCGCTTGCCTTGAGCGCGTGATCGCGCTCAATCCCGAGTGGGCCGAGGCACACAACAATCTCGCCAATACGTATCGGCGTCTCGCGCGCCTCGATCTGTGTGAAACGTACTACCGCCGCGCCGTGGAACTCAACCCACGCTATGCCGAGGCATACAGCAATCTGGCGTTCCTGCTTTCCACACAAGGACGTTACGACGAAGCGCAAGCCGCGGCGCAACGCGCAATTGAACTCAGTCCTCACCTCATCGACGCATACGTGAATCTCGCGGACCTCGAGATGTCGCGCCACCGGTACGATGCGGCATTGCAAGCACTCGACGCGCTACGTGCGTTCGCTCCCCATCACCCGGCCGCTCTGGTTGCGTACTCGAAGGTGCTCCGACAGATCGAACACCACGACGAAGCGCTCGACTTCGCGCGCGAGGCCGTCGCGCTTGCACCACGCAGCGCCGAGGCCTACAACACGCTTGCGAACGCATACCAGTCGCTGGGATTCACCGATGAGGCGATGGCGGCCTTCGAACAGGCCGCACAACTACCCGGCACGGTGACCGAGGAAGCGCTCGTGGGGAGAGCGATCCTGCTCCTGGAAGCAGGTCGCAAAGCGCAAGCGTTGGCCACGTTCGACCAGGCGCTCGAAGCGTTCCCGGGCTCTGTGCAGACACTGACCCGACGCGCCGATGCGCGCACGTTTGAGGTCGACGATCCCGATATCGCGATGCTTGAGGCCTTCATTGCCGAAGGCGAGCGCCGAGCGTTGCCGGACCGCACGGCGGCACACTTTGCGCTCGGCAAAGCGTACCTCGATATCAAGGAGCCGGCGCGCGCCTTTGCGCACTTCGAGGCGGGCAACCGTCAGCACCGGGCAAGCTTTGCCTACGACTGCGCCGCGTCCGGCCGATCTATGAAGCGCATTGCCGAGCATTTTCCTGCTGGCCTATTTGACAGGCTCAAGCGCCAGGGCGAAGCGTCGGAGATGCCAGTCTTCATCGTCGGCATGCCGCGCTCGGGAACCACGCTGATCGAACAGATCGTATCGTCGCACCCACAGGTGACCGGCGCGGGTGAACTGTCTGCGCTACGTCGCATCGTCGAAGCGAGCGGTCTCTTCCCGGACGGCGTAAGCCACATGTCGGGCGAAGACTTGGCACGCCTCGGACGTGACTATCTGGCGAAGATCGCGCCGCTGTCGCAGGGGCGCGCGCGCGTCGTCGACAAGATGCCCGGCAACTTTCTCCATGCGGGGCTGATTGCGCTGATCCTGCCGGGCGCGCGCATCATCCACGCCCGGCGCAATGCCATCGATACCTGCCTGTCGTGCTACACCAAGCTGTTCGGCGGCGAACAACCCTTCGCCTACAGCCAGACGGAGTTGGGCGAGTACTATCGTTACTACGAGGAGCTGATGGCGCACTGGCGCGCGGTGTTGCCGGCGCACCGTTTCATCGAGATCGATTACGAAACCGTGGTGGACAATCTCGAGCACGAAGCCCGCCGCCTGGTCGATTTCCTCGGCCTGCCATGGAACGATGCGTGTTTGCGCTTCCATGAAAATCGCCGCGTGGTGCGCACAACGAGTGTCAATCAAGTCCGTCGGCCGATCTACCAATCATCCAAGGGACGTTGGCAAGCGTATTCCGGCCATCTGGGTCCGCTGCTCGCTTCGCTCGGACTCGAGCCGTGAGGCTGGACCACACGGCATGCATGCATTGTGTGTCAAAGATTCTCGCGCAAGGCCTGTCATACATGGCGCCGAGAGCGCAGGCGGTCGGCCGTGTGTGGCGTCGGTCGATGCATTGGCGCGGATGGCTCGGGCCTATCCTGCAACACTGCCTTCTCGGTTGCGGGCTTTCCTTCGTTTTGTCCGGCTGTGCATTGGACCGGAACGCGCATGCTGATTCGCTCGCCGAACCTGCCGGACTTCATCGCGAACGCATCGACACTGACAGCTTCGTGCTAACCGCATTCACGCGGATAACGCGGCCCGATAAGCCCGTGGATATCTACATTGAAGGCGACGGGCTCGCGTGGCTGTCACGTGATGAGCGCTCGCTCGACCCGACACCGCGCGACGCGCTGGGTCTTGCGCTCGCGGCCGCCGATCCCGCGCCGAACGTCGCCTACCTCGCGCGACCCTGCCAGTTCACGCCGATGGAGATGAACCGCCGTTGCGAACCGGCGTACTGGACAGGCAAGCGTTACGCGCCCGAAGTGATCGAGTCGATGAACCGCGCGGTCGACCGGATCGCGGCGCGTGTGCCGGGGCAAAAGGTCGCCCTGATCGGATACTCGGGAGGCGGCGCGCTCGCGGTGCTGGTGGCGGCGCGCCGCACGGACGTCGCGTCGATACGGACCGTTGCGGGGAACCTTGATGTCGAATACGTGAATCAGCTCCACCATGTATCCCCGATGCCAGCGTCGGAGAACCCGATCGATCACGCGTCCGAGGTTGCGCAAACGCCGCAGCTCCACTTTAGCGGTGCGCATGACACGGTCGTGACGCCGGCCGTTGCCCAACGCTTTGTCGACGCGACATCAGGGCGATGTGCGCGCGCCATTACGGTTGCATCTCTCGCACATGAGAGCGACTGGGCCCGTGTTTGGCCGTCGTTGCTATCCATCGAAGCCAAATGCATGACGGGTTCCCCTTGAAAAGCGAGCATCTGAGCTCTGCTTCACCGAGAGGCACCTCCTCTCTCATCATCGGACAGTCACCGTCGGATCACGAAGTGCCGGTTGGGGTTGGACAGTGTCCCTTACGGTCCAGCGGAACCGCGGCTCAAACCTCGGTCTGCTCTGCCATCTCGAGCGCGTCGTCGACTTCGATGCCGAGGTATCGGACTGTGCTCTCAAGTTTGGTATGTCCAAGCAGCAGCTGTACGGCCCTGAGGTTTTTTGTCCGGCGATAAATCAGCGATGCTTTGGTTCGACGCATTGTGTGCGTGCCGTACGCGGTGTCGTCGAGTCCAATCGACCGTATCCAGCGATGCACGAGCCGCGCATACTGACGCGTCGATAGATGGGGCGACGCGTGAATCCGGCCCCGAAACAGGAAGTCTGAGGGTGAGAGCCCCGCTGCCTTGATCCAAACTTCCACGCTTTCGCGGGTTTGCTCGATGATCTCGAATTGCACCGGCCTCTGCGTCTTCTGCTGCATGACAGTCGCCCGCGGCGCCACGCGGGAGCCAAGGCAGACGTCGCGCACCCGCAGTTTCGTCAGATCGCATGCCCTTAGCTTGCTGTCGATCGCCAGATTAAACATCGCAAGATCACGCGTTCTCGCTCCGAGCTGCAGGCGGATCCGGATGGCCCAGATTTCCCTGAGCTTCAGCGGCGGCTTCTGACCGGTCAACTTGTCCTTGTTCCACAGTTCGCGCGGCACGCCACTGGTGATAGTCGCTTCCATGACGATCCCCTTTCGAGGGAAGGGAGACACAGTCTGCGCCAACCGTAGGGGCGATACCCGACCCGATCCAGCCCTTCAGGTAGGTTCTTCGACTGTCACCACCGCGCTCGAAAGCGGCCGCAGCAGGAGTCACCGGTCAGAACGTCACCACCGTTTGCAGCCCGACAACCGCCTCATTGCGAACCGGTGCTCCGTTAGCCGGATTGGATATGCCCCCGGTCGGACTGAAGAAGTACTGAAAGTCGGCCTGCACTTGCCACCAAGGGGTAACTTGGCACAGATAGGTCGCCTCGATGACCGTTTCACCGGACGGCACGGAAGAGCCCAGTTGCGCTGAGGCAGGATTGTTGACGAATCTCACCCCCGGGCTGATATCCACATAGCCCAAAGAGATGCCCGCCGAATCGTTGTTGCGCCCCTTGAACGGCGCCTTCAGCACGAGCCCGGCGTTGACCTCGAAATCGATCAAGTTGCGATTGCTCGGGGCATCCATCGCCATTGCGTACACGCCAAGCGATCGTGAGGTGTTAGCACTGGAGCGCCAGATCATCTGATCAGCGATGCCATAAATGCTGAAGTCCCCGCGGTACGTCGTCGGACTCGCGAACGTTAGCCCCGTGCCGTACTGCGGCGCGGGAAAGCGTTCGTTGTTGTACCAGAAGCCGAGCTTGTAGGTGCCCGGCAGCCCGCTCGGCTGAGTCGAGGCTGAGCCTGCCGCCGGCGGCTGATTGATCGAGTACTGCAACTCCCCGATCATCATCACGCCATTGGAGAGCTCAAAGTTCGTGCCGCTGGGATTGATTCGGTACGGGTCCCCGACGCCCGGCGCCGGATTGGCGTCGAAGATGCCACCAAGCACCGTCAGTGACTGGCTCGGCTTGAACCGCAGCCGCACGCCAGGTGATGACAGCGGATAGTCCGGGCCGCCTCCGGGCATATCATAGGACGGCAGCGCAGGCCAACCAAACATTGCGTTCACGAACAGCGCGCCGTACTGGCTGATCATGAACTCGTTGTCGAGACTTTGCTGCCCGACCTTCACGTCGAACTTATCGCCGAAACTCTGTTGATACCAAAGCTCCCACAAGCGCGTGCCCGGATCGGCTTCGACGCCGTTCGCACTCTGCAAGACGTCGAGATGCGACCCAGATATGCCGTAACCCTGAATTTGCAGCGCGTCAACGAAGAACTGGCCACCCTTCAAACCAAACGCCTTGTCGGTATCGACGCTCAAGCCCAATTGCGCGACACCATTGTAGACAGCGCCGGGCTTTACACCGCCCGTGAAGTTATTGAAGAGGTCGCTCGTTTCCTGCACGCTCAACGTGACGCCATAGTTGCCGAGCCAAGGGCGTAGCCCGCCCATGTCGCCGAACAAGTTCGAACGGTCCCAAAATCCGGTTGCTGCTGACGGCGTCGGGTCGGCTTTGGCTACCGCATTTTCCCCCGCAGCAGGCGACAACGACTGCGACGGCGCTTCAGCCTGGGGCGGCGTTGGGGCCGGCGTTGCCTGGCTGGTCACCTGTGCGAAAGCGGGTCCTACGACGCTGAGGGACAGCACGGCGGAAAGGCAGCCCCTAGGAATCGAGTGGCATCCGGCGCGTGCCACCGCGCCCCGAAAATACGTAACGAATGATTCGACGAACATAGGTACACCCCTGCCACTCCTCACGAAGTCAGGCGACGTGAAGGCGTGTTTACGCCCGCAAGCGGCTCGCGGACGGGCCGTCAAACGGAGGGAGCGTGTGCTGACGGACCGGCAGAAGGCCAGCCGCACTAGCGCATGCTTGTGGTGAAGCGGAAAAGCAAAGGCCGCCCCCTGCTCGCGCTATTTGAAGAAAGCCATCTGCACGACCTTGACGATAACCAGGCCCACCGCCAAGAGGAGATAGCCGCGCAGCACGCCCATCCAGATGCGTTTGGCCAGCGTGAGGTTCGGCGCCGGCAGTTGATCCAGCGGCGGCATGCGCCACGCATCGCGCGCTTGCTTGGTGTAAGTCCGCACGGCATGTGCAGCTGTGCCGCCCGCTGGTTCACGGCGAAGCTTGCGTATTACAACGGTACCTGCGTAGCCCGCGACAGCGAGCAGTGTGCCTCCAACGAGCACATCGAGAATGGTCTGCCCGCTGATGTCCGGGTACATCACCGAAGCGGTCAAGATGATGGAGAGCATCACCAGTACCCAGATGACCGCGCCGGTGAACAGGTTGAGCGTCTTTGAGTTGACCCACGGACCGAGCACGGCCTTGTCGTTGCACAGCAGTAGCAAAAACACCGTGGCGCTGGGAAGTAACACGCCGGCCAGCGTTTGTACGGCCACAGTCAAGAGTCCAAGCGGGCTTCCTGGAATCAGAACCAGCCCGGCAGCCAACGCGACGATGCCAAAGTAGACCAGATAGAAGCCCTTCGCATCCGTCACGCTGCGCTGAAGCGAGTGCCGAATCTTGAATACGTCACCAATGGCATAGGCGGTCGACAGCGACACGGATGCCGCGCCGATGATGCTAGCGTCGAGCAGCGCCACGGCGAAGATGACGGCCGGTGTGCGACCCACATATTTGTTCAGGCCGGTGATGACGCCGCCCGCGTCGGTGAAATTACCCAACTCCGGCTTCCCGGCGAACAGCGCCGCACAGAAGGAAATCATCGCCACTGCGCCGATCATCACGAACGCAATGCCAATCCACAAATCGGCTTTCTCATACTTCATGAAACGCGGCGTGATGCGCTTGTCGATCACATAGCTCTGCTGGAAGAACAACTGCCACGGCGCAACGGTGGTACCGACGATGCCGATCACGAGCAGCATCACGTCGCTCAGCTTCGAATGAGCGGGCCAGTTCGGAATGAAGAAGTCGCGTGTCATCTGTGCAACTGGCGGGTGAATCGACACCAGCACGGGCACCAGCAACAGACTCAATACGCACAGCGCCACAGCGAAGCGTTCAAAGCGGCGGAAGTTGCCGGTACTGACTGCCGCCATCGTCAACACAGCAGCGATGCCGACGCCAACGATTTTGGAAATGCCGAGGAAGTCGAGCGCGAACGTGATGCCGATGAATTCGGTGACAATCGTCAGCGCGTTGAGGATAAACAAATCGATGACGCTGAAAGCGCCCCAGAATTTGCCGAAGCGCTCAAAGATGAGCCGCGCGTGGCCGACCCCGGTCACCGCGCCGAGACGCAGCACCATCTCCTGGTTGACGAAGAGGACCGGCACCAGCAGAAGCAAGGTCCACAACAGCGTGGTCCCGTAGTTCTGCCCGGCCTGGGCATAAGTGCCGAAGGCGCCCGCATCGTTGTCGCCAACCATCACAATGAGGCCGGGGCCGAGAATGGCCATCAGCGTGCGCAAGCGCCCCCACCAGCTGGTGCGGGGCGCGCTGTCGTGGTGTGCCATGGTGCCGAAAGCGCCCTTGATGTCGCCCACATGGGCATCGTCGAGCACGGCGCCGCGCGGTCGCGAGGATGGAGTAATACACATGTGCTTTCCTTGCCGCTGAATCACTTACGGAAATGACGCGTCGACGGCATACGTAAGGCGGATGTCATCGCACACGATGACGCCTTGCGTATGACGGAAATGCGCTGGAGATTACGAAAAGAGTGTTTTCAGGCGCTGCCAGATTGCGGCGAATTGATGCTGGTCGACAGAGGGGAGCGACAGCGGGGTATCGTCGTGGGCGCGCGGTTCACGGACGTGAGGCAGTTGCAGGACAAGCAGACCGAAGTTCATGGGCGATTCTCCAAGCGTTTGGCTTAACGCAGTTCGCGGAAAGCCAGCGGACACGGAGCTCAAGCGCGCTATGCGCGTGGCGATGACGGTCTACTCGCTTTCCTTAGGCAAGTTCAAGGTGAGGCGGCATAAGGGATAACTGTCACTGTCCGGCTAGCGGCTCCTTATCTGCGTTTCATACGCACGAGTTTGTTCGCGCGCTTGCCCGCGTCTTATTCAAAAAGACGCGGACGAACGCGGTCGCGATTTGACGCTCGCGACGCGGTACCCGTGCGGACGAGCGAAAACACTGCGTCCATACGGTGCTAATAAGGGTGCACGGAGAGATTTACTGCGGCGCGCACCATCTGCCTGCTGGCAAGACGGCGGCGGAAAGAAGAGAGCGCGGACGTCCTGCCGGTCAGGCGGCGAAACTAATCGAAGATCGACAACTACAGGTGTCCAAGGCAGCAGCCCCATTTGTGAAGACGGCGGATTCTAGTCATTTTCCGGGCCGGGAGTCAACAGAATTCACCAAGCACAGTTCAGAACCACTCCCACGCCCATGGCGACAACCGCTGCACGCCGGCCGTTCGACGAGTGGACGATCAAAGAGCATCATCGACAATGTCTCTTGCCTACCCGTGAGCGGTCACTCCCGAACCTTTCCCGAGCGGCTCAAACTGGCCGGACTGGGACGAATCGCGACCGGCTCAGTCCGCAACCCACAACGGACGGTGGACCACCCACCCGTGAAACGGCGGCTTCCAGGCAGGGACAACGGCCATTCATCCCGTCGAGTCGCTCGGCAGGTCAGCAGCCAATAGGCCATTCGCGCTTTTACAGAAGCGCCCCCATTCCCCACTGTCCGTCCTCGCAAGGTGCTCCGCTCAAGTGCACCGACGGAAAGCCAAAGGGCTGTGGTAACGAGCGCACCGAAAGTAATAACAAGTCTCATCTCGCAGTCTGCTTATACTCATTCACCAATCTTGTGCAGGACCATTTACCTTGCGCGCTCATTCGGTGGCCGGATTTGGTGTCAATGATTTCGCACGTGCACTATTATCTGTAAAAGGGTCACCGCGCCCGACTCAGCGCAGCCGCTTGCGCCAGCTGAGACCTCCCAGAGTAAATGCGCATACAACGGAGCGGGCGTGCTGATCGGCAACGTGGGTCGCAAGGCGACAGACGGCATCTCCGACTTCCTCAAACTGGAATCGGCGGGCGGTTTGCTGCTCGTGGTCGCAGCAGCATTCGCGCTGATCTGCAGCAACTCGCCGCTTCGACACGCGTACGACGATCTGCTGAAGATCCCTGTGGAGATGCGCATTGGATCGTTCGCCGTCGCGAAGCCGCTTCTGCTGTGGATCAACGACGGGTTGATGGCCATCTTCTTCCTCCTGGTCGGACTGGAGGTCAAACGCGAGGTGGTTGAAGGGGAACTGTCCACTCCCGCCCAGGTGGTGCTACCTGTCGTTGCCGGGTTGGGCGGAATGGTGGTGCCGGCACTCATCTATCTCCTATTTAACCGTGGAAATGGCGCGGCCTTAAATGGCTGGGCCATTCCCACAGCCACTGACATTGCATTTGCGCTCGGCATTCTCTCTCTGCTCGGCAATCGGGTGCCGGTGTCGCTGAAAATATTCCTGACCGCAGTAGCGATTGCCGACGATTTCGGTGCAATCGCGATCATTGCACTGTTTTATACCGCTGAGCTTTCCCTTCCAATGCTATTTTCGGCGATCGCGGCGATCGCGGTGCTGACCGCCTTGAATCTGCAGAAAATCACTCGAATCGCACCTTACGTTATTGTCGGCGTGATCTTGTGGGTATTCGTTCTGAAGTCCGGCGTCCACGCAACGCTCGCAGGCGTTGCAGTCGCCTTCGCCGTGCCTTTGAAGACGACGGACGCCCGAGGCCACGCTCCGCTGCACCAGCTCGAACACAGCCTCCACCCTTGGGTGGCCTTCGGTATTTTGCCGATCTTCGCTTTCGCCAATGCCGGTGTCTCGTTCGCTGGCGTTACGCTGACGGCGCTGGCAGAGCCGCTGCCGCTAGGTATCGCCACCGGGCTTTTCATCGGAAAGCTCGTCGGCGTCGGCGGGGCGAGCGCCGCGCTGGTTCGGCTCGGTCCGGCCAGGCTTCCTGAGGGCGCAAGCTGGCGCCAGCTGGTTGGGGTTGCCGCACTGTGTGGCGTCGGCTTCACCATGAGTCTGTTCATCGGCTCCCTCGCTTTCGAAGGCCCCGAATATTTCACACCGCTCCGGCTGGGCGTGCTCGTGGGCTCAATGCTATCGGGCGTTACCGGTTATCTGCTTCTCAGGTTTGCGTCCGGTCATTCCAGGACAACCCCATCGCGGGGGGGCTAACTAGTCGATCTCTCAATTGGAGAGAACATCGTGAGCCTCGATACGCTGGAAACGCTGATTGCCGCGGCCCTTGTTCTTCTGCTCGGGCGGCAGATCCTTCCCGGACAGCCCCTGCGAACCTACAGCGTTCCCGAACCAGTCGTCGGCTGCTCGGCAATGTCAGCCTCGGACTATTTCTCGCGATCGCGCTGATGAGCCTGCGCTTATGGGACTTGGCCTCGCTTGCGCTACCACTTCTCGCAATCCTGGTCGTGCAGGCGATCGCGATGGCCGGCTACGCCGTTATCGTCACCTTTCGTGTCATGGGCCGCGATTATGACGCGGCGGTGCTGGCCGCCGGGCACTGTGGTTTCGGCCTCGGGTGCCACGCCGACTGCGATCGCCAACATGCAAGCCATTACGGAGCGGTTTGGCCCCTCCCGTCTGCCCTTTCTGGTGGTGCCGATGGGCGGGAGCGTTTTTTATCGACGTCGCGAATGCGATCGTCATCAAATTATTCCTGATGCTGCCAATCTACGGGTAAAGGAGAGGCCCCCCATTTGCCGCAACGTCAAACAAGCGTATGCGCGCGAACAGATCGATGATTCCCATTGTCCGTCGATCGCGCCGCGGTACTCGTGGCCTACATCCAGACGCTTGCCCGTTACCTCCTGCTCGACCGGCCGTTGACGCTGCACGAAGACGACTATCTCGTGTACACGTTCAACCGTTTCGAAGCATGCCGCTTCGGACTTGCGGGAACCCTCGTCGCGCCCGAGACGGGTGAGCGTCGGACGATTGCCGACGATGTACTCGCGACGCTCGACAAGCTTGCACCACATGCAGAGGCTTTGGGCTCGACCGAGGCCCTCGAGGAGATCGCGTCGGTTGCTCGCAGTGAGATCAACGATGCAACGTGGTTTCGCGAGACGTATCGCCACGGTTTCTAGCTCGCGCAAAACGTGGGCGAGTAATCCGATTCACCGCCGGTGGACCGCGATGGCTTGCTGTCCAACGCTATGAACGGCCGGTGTCACGTTGTTGCCGTGCTGGCCAGGCTCGAGTCCCCGGTAGTCGGTAACGGCTCATAAGCGGCCGCATGGCGAGCAACGTGCTCATATGCACGCGATACCCGCTACAAAAGCCATTCGATGGGAAGAATTGAAAAAAACCACACACCCAGGCGGGTAGTCCATGCCGAGTGGGGTTCGGTGTCATGGCGTACGACTGCATTTCCGCGTTGCTCAAGCCAGTACAGATTGCCATTGCTATCGAGCCGCACAAAGTACGCCAGTTGGGGCCCGAGTGTCGAAAAGATGGACTCGATCCGACGAGCCAGCTCCGGGCTATCGATTACGAAGCCGAGTTCGGTATTGAGGTTCGCCGAGCGGGGATCAAAATTCAGCGACCCGACGAAAACGCGCTTTCCATCGACCGCAAAGGTCTTCGCATGAAGGCTCGATCCCGAACTGCCCAACACGCCGGTGGACTCTTCGTTGCTGTCACTGTTGTGGGGCGAGCGCCGCAACTCGAACAGCTCCACGCCAGCATTGAGTAGTTCCACCCGCCGTCGGGCGTATCCGGAGTGGACGGCGACGACATCCGTCGCCTCGAGTGAATTGGTCAACACGCGTACCCTAGTGCCGCTGCTCGCCAACTGGGTGAAATATCGTGTACCTGTTTCGGCCGGGACGAAGTACGGTGACACGAGGTCGAGTTCCCGCTCAGGATCCCCCAGGATCTCCCGCAACTGACTCAAAACGAGTGTCGTGGGCGGCGCGCGGTTCAGGACCTTGGCTGGGTCGTCGCTGATCATGCGTGTCCTTGCCCATTCAAAGGGCAACGTGCTTTCGAGTAGTTCGCGCACATCGGGCGTTTCCCGAATGGCATCCACGTATGCGGCGGCCGCCGGATCCCATTGCAACTTCCTCGCCCTTTGACCGAGCGCATCCAGCCGGTCCAACGCGGCAGGAGAAAGAATCTGTCTGGCCGGGTACGATGAAGCACTTGCCCAGTAACGGTCGAAGTCCCGCGCCACGTCGGCTGCGGCCGGGCCGACAGCAAGGACGTCCAGATCGGCAAACACGACACCATCGGTGGCGCCGAAATATTCGTTGCCAATGTTTCGCCCGCCGATGATGGTTGCGGCGCTATCAGCGGTAAACGACTTGTTGTGCATGCGTCGATTAAGCCGCGAGAAGTCTGGGAGGAAGCCCGTCGCCTTCGGCCTCCGGATAGCGAATGGATTGAACAGACGCACCTCGATGTTCGGGTGAGCATCGAGCGCCGCCAGGATCTCGTCGAGACTGGACGGTATGCCATTGTCGTCGAGCAACAGGCGTACGCGCACGCCACGGTCAGCCGCTTCATGGAGCTCTTCGAGCAGCAGTATGCCTGTCAGATCATTGCGCCAGATATAGTATTGAACGTCCAGTGTACGCTGCGCAGCGCGTGCAAGATTCACGCGTGCGGCGAATGCCGCGCGCGAGTCCACAAGCGGATCGATACCTGTAAGCCCGGCATGTGCCGACAGCTGCGCGGCAATCGCACGCCCCAATCGCGTGTCCTGCGCCTGCTCGGTGGTCAGCGCGACCGAGTGCGTACGGTTTTCAAGCAAGGGCAGCGAGCAGCCTGCGAGCATCGCCGCCCAGATCGACAGCGACACTGCGATCGTGAACTTCCGGAGAACCCGCATCGCCGGGCAGCATGGCGCTGGTTGCATGGCAGCGTAGTGGGAGGCAAAAAGGGCAAACAGCAAACGCCGCAGGGCGTGCCTTCGCGCAGATTAGGAGTTCCCAAATGGGCACTACGATGGCATCGTACCTTATGTTTCGCAGGCTGCCGGAATTCATGATTCGCCCGGTGTTCCTGAGGGATGACTCCACGTCGAATGGGTATTGAAACACTACTGCACAATGGCCATTGCATCGCAGCAATTCCGCTACCTCGATGCAGTTGAGGTCGTCACAAGTCGAACCGGAACGGATATCTGCCCGCCGTCCACCTGGGTCACCTCGGAAAGACTGGCGCCCCTACTTACCAATCACCTTTCTCGCCTCATGAGTTTCTTCGCGGGCGTGCGTTGAACAACACGGGTTCGACAAGGACTCGCTGCCGCGGTTTGCAATCTCCGAAGTCGCGATGGCGCTTTTCGGTGCGCGAAGGTCCGTTGGCGGCTGCGGACCTGCCGTTCGGAATGTCCGCGCAAATCCACGTGCCAACGGCCGCTCGTGGCCCAGAGTGTGTCAAAACACGGAAATCTGCTGGGTACCGAGGTTTTGGCTCGCGGGTAGCCGCGCTCGTGCCGGACTGAAGAATTGGCTTTACTGCGATTTTGAACGGG
>NZ_CADIKM010000049.1 GCF_902859895.1 Pararobbsia alpina | reverse complement strand
AAATACTGTCAGAAGGTGCTAATTCGCGGCGCTTAACACAAACTCAAAATTGTTCGGAATCGTCTGATTGCGCAGGCATGAGGACGATGGGTGCGGCATATCAGCGCACACAATCGATGCGTGGTGAGTGCCTTCGAGAATTGTTCGGAATCGCCTAATTGCGAAGGCGTGAAGACGATGGGTGCGACATATCAGCGAGCTTCATCGATTCGCAAAGAGCGCCATCGGGCTGCAATGGACGGTTTGGATCGACGGTTCAGATAGACGATTCAGATAGACGGTTGGTTGACGAAGAAGCGGATCGTAAGCTTCACCATGCTAGCCCAGCGTTAACCTAGGGATAAGGCTGCCTTGAATTCGAGAATGGTTCTTGCAGAAAGTCTCTGCCAGAATTTATGGGTTCGACGCACTTCGCGTTGTCGAATGGCCGAACCGCGGCAAGGTGCCGTCGACATTCACAATAAATAGGAGGCAGACATGGTTCACAGGACCCGCATTGCAGACCGACATCCCTTCGATTCACGTCACGCTTTGCGCCGCATCTCCCTCCCGGTGGCGGTTGCGCTTGGCCTGAGTGGAGTGGCCATGAGCGCGTCGGCTGCGACGACCCTGCTTTTTCTCGGTAGCAGCGTCACATGGGGCTACACCGAAGTCGAAGGCTTTGGCGTTGGCACTGTGACCGATCTGAACGGATGCACTGAAACTGAGGGTGGCTGTAAGAAGGTAGGCGGACTGCCTGCCATCTTCAAGGCGTTTACAAAAGAGGCCGGGCTCGACTACGACATTTCATTTGAGGTCATCCCCGGTTCCTCGCTGACACAGCACTACGACACGAAACGCCCGATCATCGATCGGGCTTGGGACAAGGTCGTGATGAATGGGCAGACGACCCTGGATTTCGACGCGCCGGGCAATCCGATGCGCCTCACTAAAGACGTCGGGCTCCTTGGTGCGATGTGGCAGGCGCATAACCCAAAAACGGAGATCTACCTCCTATCAACATGGTCGCGTGCCGACCTGGCCTACAAGACACCGGCCAGCGTGTGGTACGGCACCCCCATCTATCAGATGGCGAAGCAAATTCAGGCGGGCTACGAGTATGCCGCCGCGGCGAATCCGACTGTAAAGTCACAGGTCGTTCCCGTTGGTCTCGCCTGGAACCGCGCCATGGAGGACGGCATCGCGACTTCAAATCCCTACGAGCCGATCTCCCCGGGCAAGGTTGATTTGTGGCGATCCGGATTGCCACCCGAGAAAAACAATCACTATCACGCGAGCCGATTCGGAAGCTACCTCGAGGCCCTCGTCCTGTTCGGTTCGATCACCGGTGTCGATCCGAGATCGCTGGGACCGCACGAGCAGGCGGCGGAAACACTCGATATCACCCCAGCGCAAGCACATGACTTGCAGGAGGTGGCTGCCGAGCAAGTTCAGCTATCCAAGGTGGCCGAGCAAGCCGCGAAGGCAGCAGCCGTCACGGCGAATGCATCGCGATAGTGAGATCAGCCCGCACTACGGGTAAAAACGTACCTGAGTGAGCGCTTCGCATACCTGCCGCAAACGGCTGGCATTCGAAGCGTGCTTGGCCTGGGTGGAGACGCGCGCCTCGCCAACCCTGGATCCGCGTGCCTCCAGAAAGCCTTGTGGACCATAGTAGCCGCCGTCACTGACATCACGCGAAGTCGCCGCGTAAAGGGTCGGCAGGGCGCCTGCGTAGTCGGTGTTCAGCACGGTACCGATGAAATGACTAAGAAGCTCGCGGGCCGCTCTTGAAATCGCGGAGCGATCTCCGCCGCGAAACAGATTGGTGTTCGCGACACCAGGGTGAGCGGCAACCGACATGACTCGGGAATTGGCAGCGCGCAGACGCCGGTCCAGGTCGAACGCAAACATCAGATTGGCGAGCTTCGACTGCCGATAGGACCGCATCGGCGAATACGTTCTTAGGGATTGGAGATCGCTGAAATCGATCTGTCCTTGCTTGTGCGCGATCGAAGCGATCGTGACGATGCGTGGTCGGTCAGGAGATTCAGTCGCAGCGAGTTCAAGAGCAGGCATCAGGAGCGCAGTCAACGCGAAATGGCCGAGTACGTTGGTGCCAAACTGCAGCTCGAAGCCTTCCGCAGTCTCGATGCGCTTCGGTGGCGCCATGACACCCGCGTTGTTGATGAGGATGTGTATGGGGCGTTGCTCGTCGAGTTCCCTCTGCGCGAACTCGCGCACGGACGCGAGGGATGCGAGATCGAGAATCGCCAGCTCGACGCGAGCGTCGGGTGCAGCGGCGTTCAGACGGGCCAAGGCTGCTTCTCCGCGTTGTCTATCGCGGCACGCGAGTATGACTTGCGCGCCTTTGCGCGCCAGAGTCAATGCGGCATGGTAGCCAATACCGCTGTTCGCTCCAGTGATGACAACTCGCTTGCCGACCTGCGGCGGAATATCGGTGATGGTCCAGTGTTTGTCCATATTGCTTCGGCTCAGCATAGTGGCAGTCAAGTTCGAGACTACCATTAGCGGGTCTGGCGTGCGCAATGGGTTAGGCCGCGATTGTTCGACTCATCGCACGAAGGCACCGCGTCGCACCCTTTGCGACTATCTCGTCTCGGGCGCGTGACGCCATGCGGTTCAGGGCGCCGAGGGGCCCACCCGCTTCGAGCCTTCGCCGCGCGGCCGTGGGTCGGCGACGCAAATCGGAATACCGCCACACTTGTTACTCCCAACGTTCGATTTCCGATGCCAAACTGTCTCACGACCCATTGTCCAAAACATCGGCGCCATCGCCGGTGAGCAGGATGGATGGACGCGATCGTGACCCTACAGGACTTTCTTTAAGGAGCGAAAACATGAACGTGGCTTACACCGGCGGATGTGCCTGCGGCGCTATCCGTTTTGAGATTGCTGCCGAGCCGTTGATGCAGAACGACTGCCAGTGTCGCGATTGTCAGAGGAAGAGCGGCACTGGGCACGGGTCCTATTTGACCTTTCCGCGCAAAGGCGTAAAACAAGCCGGTGAAGCAAAGCTTTGGGACATCGTTGGCGATAGCGGCAATCTGAAGACTCGCGCCTTCTGTCCCACCTGCGGGTCGCCGGTATATATGACGTTCTCGGCCATGCCTGATGTATTCACCGTGCACGCTGCGAGCCTTGATGATCCAAGCCGATACAAGCCGCAGGCGGTGACATACGCCGTGCGTGGTCAAGCTTGGGACCATCTCGATCCAGCCCTGCCGAGATTCGACAAGATGCCGCCGATGTGAAATGACACACACCAGTTACTCAAAGGGAGCCGGTCATGACAGTCAATACCGTATTGATCACAGGCGCGTTATCGGGCATTGGTCGTGCCACCGCCCTCGCGTTCGCCCGTGACGGCGCGCGCATCGTCGTTTCGGGCCGGCGTGAAGAACCGGGCCTCGCTTTAGTCAAGGAACTTGTCGCACTCGGCGCCGAAGCCGCGTTCTTTCGCGCTGATGTCCGCCACGAAGCGGACGTCGAGCGTTTGGTCACCTTCACCGTCGAGCGCTTCGGACGGATCGACGCCGCGATCAACAATGCGGGCACCGAAGGCGTACGCGCGGCTTTCACCGAAGTCACGGCAGAAAATTACGCCGAAACATTCGATACCAACGTGCTCGGCGTCCTGATGAGCATGAAACACGAGTTGCGCGTGATGGTGAAACAGGGCGGCGGCAGCATTGTCAACCTGTCGTCGGTTGCCGGCAAAGTGGGTTTTCCCAATAGCGCGATCTATGCGGCGAGCAAGCATGCGGTGGAAGGATTGACCCAGACCGCGGCGCTCGAATTCGCGGCGCAGGGAATCCGGGTCAACGCCGTCGCGCCCGGACCAGTCGAAACTCCGATGCTGGAACGATTCATCGCGGGCAACGCTGAAGCAAAAGCCGGGTTCTTCGCGTCGATCCCGGCAAGACGCGGCGGGCAGCCTGACGAAATCGCGCAAATGATCGTTTTCCTCGCGTCCGATCACGCGCGCTATCTGACCGGGCAGAGCATCGCTGTGGACGGCGGTTATACCGCCCAATAAGGTCGAACCGTCACCGCCGCGCCTGACACGACATTGGCCGCATCCTCGATGCCGGAGAGGTGCGGTGCCGCCAGCTCGTAGAGCCGGGCGCCTTCGCCACTCAGGTGCAGCGCGCGTGGTGCGATCCAGCAACCGTACGCCGATGCGCGCTTCGAGCCACGAGACGGACCGGCTCACGCCTGAAGCCGACGGTCAAAGCAGTTCACCCGCCCGCGTAGAGCTACCGGTCTCGACGACGGCCGCCAGCGACGCGCACAGAGAAAACGCAACCAGTTATTTGCAATTTATGAAAGACACCGTTTCAGATTGAGCCCTACTGACGGGCGGAACTTCAGCCGTTATCCGCAAGTATCCTGCCGGTGTGCACGCTGTCTGTGGGCTTGGCGCTTTCTCCGACGTTAGAATCAATATAAGAAGCACGCGAACATATGAAGCTATCCTTTGTCCAGAAGCTCTGGTTGCCACTAGTCCTGAGCCTGCTGTGTCTCGCTGGAGTATCGATCTATAACGCTTACCAGACGAGAGCAACGCGGCTGGACGAGCGCAAGGCGGACCTGAAACATGCGTCGGAGATCGCACTAAGCGCCGTCAAGGCCTTTGGCGATCAGGCCGCCGCCGGCACCGTGCCCGTCGCGGAAGCTCAGAAGCGGGCGATGGACAGCATCCGGAGTATGCGGTACGGCGAAGACGGTTATTTCGTGATTATCAATTCTCGGCCGACGGTGCTGATGAACCCGGCGAAACCGGCATTTGAAGGCAAGGACGTCGGCGACTACAAGGATCCGAACGGCGTCTACTTCTTCAAGGACGTGGTCGCTGTTATCAAACGTGACGGGAAGGGCTTTACCGCGTATTCGTTTCCGAAAATAGGGACAACCGAAGCCTTTCCGAAAATCGTCTACAGCATGTCCTATCAGCCGTGGGACTGGATTCTTACGACAGGACTTTATGTCGACGACCTCGATGCGGCATTCCGCTCGACGCTGTATCAGAGCCTCGGAATTCTGGTGGTACTGGCCTTTGCCTTGTCCGCGGTCGTTGTGCTGCTCAACCGCGGCATCCTCCGCTCCCTGGGCGGTGAGCCGTCCTATGCGGCCGAGATTGCCAACCAGATTGCCAATAACGATCTGACTGCGGTGGTGAAGACGGCACCGGACGATCGCTCGAGCCTGCTGTTTTCGATGAAGCGCATGCAGGAGCAACTCGCGCAAACGATCGGCACGATCAGAGTTTCGGCCGACTCGATCGCTACCGCGACTCACCAGATAGCCGCAGGCAACCTTGACCTGTCGCAGCGCACCGAAGAGCAGGCCGCCTCCCTCGAGGAAACGGCGTCCAGCATGGAGCAACTGACCTCTACGGTCAGCCAAAATGCCGACAATGCCAGTCAGGCAAATCAGCTTGCTGCGCAGGCTTCCCAGGTGGCGGAGCAGGGTGGCACCGTGGTGTCACGCGTGGTGGAAACCATGGAGGGCATCAACGCCAGCTCGGACAAGATCACCAACATCGTCGGCATCATCGAGGGTATCGCCTTCCAGACCAATATCCTCGCATTGAACGCGGCCGTCGAAGCGGCGCGGGCGGGTGAGCAGGGGCGAGGCTTCGCAGTGGTGGCCTCGGAAGTGCGTTCGCTGGCCCAACGCTCCTCGACGGCCGCGAAGGAAATCAAGGAGTTGATCCACGATTCCGTGCAGCGGGTGCAGACCGGTGCCGGCCATGTGCGGGAGGCGGGTGAGAAGATGCGCGAGATCACGCACGAGATCAGGCGCGTGACCGACATCATGGGTGAGATCACCGCCGCCTCGCGGGAACAGAGCAAGGGCATCGGCCAGGTCAACCAGGCCGTCACGCAGATGGATGTCGTCACGCAGCAGAACGCGGCGTTGGTCGAGCAGGCGGCGGCGGCTGCCAGCTCGCTCGAGTCGCAGGCAGGCGATCTGAAAGCTTCTGTTTCAATGTTCAGGCTGAACGCCTCACGCGACGCCGAGGTCATTCGCCCTGTCGCGCAGACCCACACGGCGGCTACGTCGCGCTCCAGGGGGCTCGCCACCCTGTCCTGAAGCGGCCCGCAGCGCAGCTTGTCAGGGCGGCGCAAGCCGCCCAGGTTGGAGAAGGGACAGCTTTTAGAGGGCTTTCCGCATCACCGCAAGGCCCCCCATCTGCGCTTGCGAGTCCGGCTCACCGGGAGCCACAAGATGGGTGCGGCCATGGATTGCGAGGCGAGCGGCCTAAAGGGTCCGCAATCGGCCGTTTTCACCCCAGGTGCAGCCGTTACCTCGATGTGCGTGGCAGCCGGCCGATGCGTCGTCACGGTCCGAAATGAAACCTCGTGAAATACTTTTTCAACAGATCGAGGCGTGCCGTAGTTCTATATTTGACGCGTCGCGATTCGGATATATGACCTAGCCCCCTGATCCGAGGCCACGATCCTGATTGGGATTTGGCCCAGTCAGCCGGAACCCGTACTAACGCCGCGCAGCAATATTCCAGTCTGTTCCACGCGGGCGTTTGACCTGTCGCTGCCTCGCAGTGCAATTGATAAGGAGCCCTTTGTGTACTGGACACGTTACCAAACAATGATCCGACGCTCATTGCGCGCACGGGTAGCCGTCTCTCTGTGCGTGCTGCTCGTCGCAGGATGCGGCGGCAACAACATGGCCGACATGGTCCGATACTCGCCGCAGCAAGCCGTTCGACCCGATACTATCTATGTCTACACGTTTGACCTCGACCCTGCGTTGGTCCAGACCGATCACGGTATGGTCGCGACGTTCAAGCGATCCGCCAGCGGACAGTCTTCCATTGCCGCACAAGCCACGCTCGCAACGAAGGTGCAGGAGGAGGTCGCGAACGAGATCGTGATGCGGTTGCACTCTCGGGGATTGCGTGCAATTCACGCCGATACCGCTGCTGTGCCGACTCAAAACATTCTGCTCGTGAAGGGGCGATTTGAAAACGTCGACTCCGGGAATCGTGCACGACGAGTCGTCATCGGGCTTGGCGCGGGCAAAAGCCAGGTTGGTGCAACCGTCGAAATTTCGTATCAGTCTACGGGCGGGACGCCGGTACTCGTTAAAACGTTCAAGGCTTCGGCGAACAGCGGGCGCATGCCAGGCATGGCTGAAACAATGGGACTTGGTGCCGCTGCGGGTCTCGCCGAGTCAGCGGCCGCTGCAGGAGGTGTGTTGCATGTCACATCCGAAACGAATCACGCGAGTCCCGTAAGCGACGCCGGCCGCATGGCCGACCTGATCGCAAAGCAGATAGCACAAGTGGGCGCTGACGAAGGATGGCTCTTGAAAGCAGGCCCGAAGCCCGGTCCGAAATAGCGCGCGCGGCCGCGTCCATTCACGCGACGCCAACCTGTGCCTCTCTATCAGCACGAAGAGACACCTGAATCATGAATCCGAGCAATGCTATCCAACTGTCTGCGCTCTTCAGGCGCACAACTTCTTTCGAAGCGGACGTTTCGTCAATTCAGTGGTAGCTTCACCCGTACTTCAAAACCACCCCCGACTCGCGATGCCAGCTGGATACTGCCGCCATGGTGACTGGCGATGTCCTTAGCAATTGCGAGACCTAGTCCAGCACCGCCCGCACGCTCCTGAACACGCGGTCCGCGCCTGAACGGCTGCGTCAGAACCGGCAACAACTCCTGGGCAACGCCAGGGCCGCGGTCCTGCACGGCAACCCACACGAAATCGTCATCGTGACCGCTGCAAACGGCCAGCCCGACACGGCCATACACGACTGCGTTCTGCATCAGATTCATCAACAGGCGTAACATTTCCACACGCCGAAAACGCACCTTGGGCAACGTTGTCAGCGACATTTCAAAGGTATGCCCTAGTCCGGCAAAGTCGGCCACCAGTTGCCGCGAAAGTTCATTGAGGTCACTTGTCACCCGCTCCTCATGACCGCTTCCCCTTGCGAAGTCGATGAACTGCTGAACGATAGCGTCGATGTCGTCAATAAAGCGCTCCGCCGACCGGAGACCCGTGCCGGGATTCTCCGGCATCACGATCGCAAGGCGTAGCTTCGTGAGCGGCGTGCGGATATCGTGCGATATGCCCGCCAACATCATTGCCCGGGCGGATTCGTTCTCTGCAAGACGCTGCGTCATTCGATTAAAGGCTTGCGCAACCGTCGCGATTTCGGTGGGACCCTCTACGGGGACGGGCGTCGGTCGACGGCCATCGCCCACCCGCTGCGCAGCCAGAACCAGATGCTTCAACGGACGATTAATCCGCCGGTGCAAGAGATATGCGGCGAATGTTGCAAATCCGCTGAGTGCGAGTGACAGGCCAATCGCCGCGGACATGCCAGCGTAGTCACCGGCCGGCACGCCTGAGAGTTCTGAAAGCGATACCCAATAACGCTCTTTCGCAATGTGAACCTGCGCCCATAGACGATGCTGGGGCGCGAACTGAAAGCGCACCTTCATATCGCGTGGCAAACGATGGAGGAGTTCTTGGACAAACCATCGTGACTCGAGGGCACGAATCGGGCTCAAAAGCGATGTGCGGACCGTCAACGAGGTTCCCTCTGGAACCTCGGTCTGGCCGTTTATCCACGCTGCGTACGCCAAACGTTGAGATTCCGGGACCCTTTCGAGCAGGTGATCGATAGTCAGTATCTGCGACGCCATCATCGTGGCCGCGTCGGCAATGCGCGGCTTCTGGACAAATAGCATGAAGACCACCACCACCGAGATCTGACTCACCATGACCAGTGCGATCAGCAACGCGACATTGCGTCCCAGAAGCGAGCGCGTCCAGGTGAACATCATGGCACGACCTCCGCAACAAGCATGTAGCCGAGCCCCCATACCGTCCTGATGTGATGCGGGTGGGACGAATCGTCCTCGATGACCTGGCGCAACCGCTGCACCTGGACATCGACACTGCGCCCCGAAGCCTCGTATTCCCGCCCGCGAGCCCTTACCATCAGATTGTCGCGGCTAATCGGCCGGTTCGGCGTGGTGGCAAGCGCATCGAGCAGGCGAGACTCCGCCGAATTGAGGCTTACCGGCGCGCCATTCCGGACCAACTGCTGCCGTGATCGATAGAACTCGAAATCACCAAAGCGAAGATGCCTCGGTGTGCTCGACGTCACGCCCTCCAACATGTTTCGACGGCGCAAGATTGCACGAATCCGGGCAACCAGTTCGCGGGGCAGAAAAGGCTTGGCAAGGTAGTCGTCTGCGCCTGACTCAAGGCCGATCACCTTGTCGACGGGATCCCCACGTGCGGTCAGCATCAGGATCGGAATGGTCTGCCCTTGCGCTCGCAGCCGCCGGCATATGGACAGGCCATCCTCGGGCTCCATCATCAGATCGAGGACCAGCAAATCGAACGACTCGCGTTCAAGCTTGCGCTCAAGCCGCGCACTATCGCCGACAGTGCGAACCTGAAACCCTTGCGCCGTGAGAAAGAAATTCAGCATGTTCCGCAATTCGGCTTCGTCATCCAACACGATGATGCGCTCCGGGCACACCGCTGCCGGCGCAAAAGAGTCATCCTTATTCATGAGCAGTGTCTCCGTCGATCGAAGCGTCCTGGGTCGCACGACGGTCATCAGGATAGGGCGAGACTGGCTCTGCGCTGCCTCGATTACTGCAGCGACAGCGTTACACCCCTGCGCGCAAAGCGATCACGCGCGACGTCGACGGAGAAAAGCTTACCGATCAAAAGGTTTCGAGTCCGTAACATCTGATGTCAAAGTATGTCGCGACGACGATCTGGAGCCCGATACATCCAGTCTCAGAACTGACGGGGCCGCGAGGTCAGGTCGTCGCGATTTTTCCGCTGGCTTTTTCGTTCCGGACATGTTCTGCGAGATTACCACCTGTCGAATTTGCCTGCGTTCGTTCGTCGTGGTGTTGAAGGCACCGAATGCCTTCCGACATAATCTGAGGCACCTTTTTTTTGAAAGGAGAAACCAATGCGCGTGATGGTCATGGTCAAGGCGACCCCCGAATCCGAAGCGGGTCAAATGCCCGGCTCGGAACTCATCGAGGCGATGGGCAGATTTAACGAAGAACTGGTCAAAGCCGGCATCATGCTCGACGGCGACGGACTGAAACCGAGTTCGAAGGGCGTGCGCGTGAGGTTTTCTGGCAAGGACCGAACCGTCGTCGACGGTCCGTTTGCCGAAACCAAGGAACTGATCGCCGGCTACTGGATCTGGCAAGTGCAATCGATGGACGAAGCGATCGAATGGGTACGCCGCTGCCCGAATCCGATGGCAAGCGACTCGGAAATCGAAATTCGCCTCTTCTTCGAGCCCGCGGACTTTGGAGAGGCGTTCACTCCCGAGCTTCAGAAGCGCGAAGAGCGGCTGCGGCAGCAAATCGAATCCAATCAAGGTACAGAGCGTCGTTGACGGATGTTCGCGACGCAGCGCAGTCTGCGTCGTGGCCGTCCTCGCCCGATCTTGTCTTCTTCTACGAACACCCCAATGAGTACAAGGCCCACCTCACGCATAAAACATCACCGGGCCGGCCGATGGCGGACCGACTACAAGTGGGCGACGGCTCGTTGAGCAGCCTCTTGCAAAACTTCGCTCGCTGGCGTGGTTTCCATTCGTGTCCCCTAACGTTGCGATGCGCCTACTGTGGTTTTTGATTTTGGCGCCGTCGGGAGTCGTTAGTCAACGGTTGGCGGGGCAGGCCAGCTGACTGCCCGCGCCTTGTCGATTGAGTCGGGCGTGACGCAAACCGGAGTGACTCGGAGTGACTAGTTGTCGACTCGCTCACGCGGTTGGAAAAGCGCAAGACACGCGCCGACAAAAAGCGCTGCCGCGATGACGTAGATGCCGGTATTGGTACTGTGTGTCACATCCTTCATCCAGCCCACGATGGTGGGGCTGACAAAGCCCGCGAGATTGCCCACCGAGTTGATCAGCCCGATGCCGGCTGCTGCTGCACTGCCGCCCAGCATGGCGCTTGGCCACGCCCAGAAGACTGGCATCGTTGCGAGCACCCCTGCTGTACCCAGGGAGAGCGCCACCATGGCGATGCCAATGTTGGAGCTAAAGAGGGTGGCGATCAGCAGCCCGGCGCTTGCCATGAGTCCGGCTGCCGCGAAGTGCCAGCGGCGCTCACGCAGACGGTCCGCGCTTTTCGCAAACAGCAGCATCGCGACGATGGCACAGCCATAGGGAATGGCGGTCAGCGTGCCGATATCCAGCGCATCCGTGACGCCTGCTGCCTTGATGAGCGTCGGAAGATAGAAGCCCACGCCGTAGAGCCCCATCATGCAGCAGAAGTAAATCGCTGCCATGAACCACACGCGGCCGTTGCTCAGTACGCTCGATACTTTGACGTGGAGCTTGCCTGCGCCGTCCTCTGCTATACGGTCTTCCAGCAGTTGCTTTTCGGCATCGGTGAGCCATTTGGCGGAGCGAATTCCATTCGGCAAATACATGAGCGTGACCACGCCCAGGATAAATGAAGGAATCGCCTCAAGCAAAAAGAGCCATTGCCAATTCGCCAGACCTTGGACGCCATTGAATGCCTGCATGATCCAGCCAGACAAGGGACCGCCGACGACACCAGCGACCGGGATGCCCATCATGAAAAGGGCATTGACCCGGCTGCGGCGCTCGGCTGGGTACCAGTAGGTCAGGTATAGAACGATACCGGGGAAGAATCCCGCCTCTGCAATGCCGAGCAGGAATCGTAGGATGTAAAAGGTCGTCGGTGTCGTGGCAAAAAGGGTGCCGGTGGAAACGAACGCCCACGTAATCATGATTCGACTAATCCAGACCCGGGCGCCGAAGCGATGCATCAGCACATTGCTGGGAACTTCGAAGAAGAAGTAGCCGATAAAGAAAATGCCGGCCCCGAGACCATAGACCGTGTCGCTGAATTTCAAGTCGCTGAGCATTTGCAGCTTTGCAAAGCCGACGTTGACGCGGTCAAGGTAAGCGGCGACGTAGCAGACAAACAGAAAGGGCAGAAGGCGCCAAGTGACTTTGGAGTAGGCGAGGGATTCCAACTTGTCCCGGCCGATGCTGGGATTCAGGATTGTTGCGTTCATTGTCTCTTAAGGCCTTGGGAGTTATCTGCACGCACCCACAGGTCCTGCGAGGACCGCGATAGCCGGACGCGCGTCCGGTAGCATACCGAAGAATTTAGTTTCCTGCAGTCTGGCTTCTGAAAGGTCTGTCGTCGAATCGTCGATGCAAGCGAGAAGCGGGCACATCCAGGACGCAACGCTTCGCTACTGCTTTGTCCGAAAGGTGCCTTTGCGCTTCACATTCGCCGCAGTCCACGCCTATTGTTACTTGCAAGATACTGAATATTTCTTCCAAACGGAAAGCTTTGTCAGCGTTCGGCATCACGGATGCAGCCGTTTCTGAAAGAACTCTGTCACTCCATCGAAAGACTTCATCGATGCCCATCATGACTGGTAAACCTCAATGAGGGTTGGCTCGTTATCATTCGCTGGAGCATTCGCCTTCGCGCAGCCCACGGTTCGTCTCGTGGATTGCATCTCATGGATGTCATGCGGGACCAGCATCCTGCGTCGAAGCGTAATTGATGAAGTAACAGTTATCCATGGCGGGCGAAAGTTGGAAAGTAATCAGATTCTGGAGCTCGCGATGGCGCGCCATCTCGCGGGCGAGATTGACCATGCGCGCGAGCTGTATGAGCGTGCGCTCGCGATCGAGCCAGACGACGCGAACGTGATGTTCCGCCTCGGCGTGCTAGACATGCAATGTGGTGCATATGATGCTGCACTTGACTGGCTCGATCGGGCGCTGACCCGCGCTCCCGACAACGTCCGATATCACTTCGTTCGCGGGCACGTGTTTGCCGCCGCACAGCGGTTCACCGATGCGATCGATGCGTATCGGCGAGCACTGGCACTCGAAGCCGATTCCGCCGACGTTCTGTTTGCATTGGCCGCGGCGCTGCAATCGGTCGCCGACTACCCTGCTGCAATCGACGCCTATACAGCGGTGCTGGCAGTCGACCCCGCTTACGCCGACGCGTTCAACAATCTGGGCAACTGCCACCGACAGCAGGGAAACACGGACGCAGCGGAAGCCGCTTACCGGCGCGCGATCGCGCTGCATCCTGGCGATGCCAACGCACTGACGAATCTCGGCACGCTCGTCCAGGCGGTCGGCCGTGTCGACGAAGCCCTGGGGCTGCTCGAGGCGGCGGTGCACGCCGCACCCGACTCGCCGTGTGGCCTGGTGAATCTAGGCGTCGCGCTTCACCAGCGCGGCGATTTCGTACAAAGCGCAGCGTTGCTGACACGCGCCATTGAGCTGGACTCGGCCCTCCCCGAAGCGGAATATAACCTGGGCAATGCGCTGCATGCGCTGGGCCGGCGACGCGAAGCGCTGATCCACTATCAGCGGGCGATCGAGCAGGCGCCCGCGCACGCCGATGCGCACAACAACCTGGGGATCGTCCACCAGGAATGGGGATCGCTTCACGATGCCAGCCAGGCGTTCAACGCTGCGATCCGCCTGCGCCCCGATTTCGTGGCCGCGCTCAACAACCTCGCCACGGTGATGCGCACGTTCGGTTCCATGGACGAGGCCGAAGCCCATCTGCGCGACGCGCTCGCCGTCGATCCACGTCACTCCGCCACGCATAACAATCTGGGCAACGTGCTGAAAGATCAGGGACGCCTCGAAGACGGCATCGACTGCTATCGCCAGGCGCTCGCATGCGATCCTTGCAACGTCGTGGCGCACAGCAATCTGACCTATGCATTGACCTTCCAAACGGAGCACTTCGAGCCGCTACTGGACGAATGCCGTCGATGGTCAGCACGGCATGAGGCGCCTTTGCGCGACACCCATCAGCCGCATTTGAACGATGCAACGCCGTCGCGCCGCCTGCGTGTCGGCTACGTGTCACCGGACTTCCGCAACCACTGCCAAACGCTGTTCACGCTTCCACTGCTGTCGCATCAC
Organism: Pararobbsia alpina; assembly: GCF_902859895.1. Lineage (GTDB taxonomy): Bacteria > Pseudomonadota > Gammaproteobacteria > Burkholderiales > Burkholderiaceae > Pararobbsia > Pararobbsia alpina. The sequence continues at coordinate 16,237 of NZ_CADIKM010000049.1, read as the reverse complement.
GACCGCGAACACTTCGAAATCTTTTGCTATGCGAGCATCACCCGTCCGGACGATCTGACGCAGCGTGTGGCCAGTCATGCCGATGTGTGGCGCATCGTGAGCGAATTGAACGACGAGCAGCTCGCGCAGATGATCCGTGACGACCGGATCGACATCCTGATCGACCTGACCATGCACATGTCGAACGGCCGTCCGCTGCTGTTCGCGCGCAAACCCGCGCCGGTACAAATCGCGTGGCTGGCCTATCCGGGGACGACCGGCATTGGTGCGATCGACTATCGGCTGACCGACCCATGGCTCGACCCGGTCGGCACCGATTCCCAATACACCGAACGTTCGATCCGCCTACCGGACTCTTTCTGGTGCTATGACCCGCTGACGGATACGCCGGAGGTCAATGCCTTACCCGCGCTATCCAAGGGATATCCGACCTTTGGCTGTCTGAACAATCCGTGCAAGCTGGGCGACGCATCGTTGAAACTGTGGGGCGAAGCGATGCGCGAGGTGGGGGACGCCCGGCTGATGCTGATGGCCCCGGACGGCACGGCCCGCGCGCGTCTGCTCGAGCGGCTCGGACAACATGGCATCGGAGACGAGCGGGTCTCTTTTACGTCGTACCGGCCACGCGCGGAATACCTGCGCACGTATCAGCAGATCGATGTTGGGCTCGACACGTTTCCGTACAACGGCCATACGACGAGCCTCGACTCGTACTGGATGGGCGTACCGGTCGTCACCCGGGTCGCCGGCACGGTGGTGGGGCGCGCCGGTCTAAGCCAGTCGGCGAACCTGGGGCTGCGCGAACTCGCAGCCGACAGCGACGCGCAGTTTGTCGAGACGGCTGTCCAGCTGGCACGCGATTTACCGCGTCTGAGCGACATGCGCAAGAGCCTGCGCGCGCGCCTCGCGGCCTCACCGTTGATGAACGGCGCGCGCTTCGCGGTCCATGTCGAGGCTGCTTATCGTGAGGTCTGGCGACACTGGTGCGATCAGGCGCGACGTATTGCGTCACGGCCAACGCATGGGCCGGGCACGGAGCGCGCATGCGAAGAAATGACTTGAGGCTACGGCCGGCAACGGCGCAGCCTCGCTCATCTCTAGTGGTTGACCTCGAGTTCATCGAAGCGCTTAGCCCGATAGATCAGGACCGAAACAAGCCAGCTCACGGCAAAAATGGCGATGATGACGTACCCAAGGGTGCCGAAATTATCGTTCAGTGTCCCGATTGAATCCCACACTGCGCCTTGGAGCTTCAATTGGTCCGCGAGCAGTCCAAGCGCTTCGATACCGCCAATCACAACCGCCACGATCACCGAGACCAATGTAATGGTCATGTTGTAGTAAATCTTGCGAATTGGCTTCAGGTAAGCCCAGCCGTACGCGCCGAGCATCATATGGCCGTCCAGCGTATCGAGGAGCGACATGCCGGCGCTGAACAGTATCGGAAACACCATGATTGCCCACGGCGAGAGGCCCCGCGACGCTTGGGTTGCGGCGATGCCGAGCAATCCGATTTCAGTTGCGGTATCAAATCCCAGACCGAAAAGGAAACCCAAGGGGTACATGCGCCAGCTGCGCGTAATCACGCGGAACAACGGCCGAAAGAGTCGGGCGAGGAACCCGCGATCGGCCAGCAGCATGTCGAAATCGTCTTCTACGTACTTGCCGCCGGTCCTGACATGGCGCCATGCGCGATAGATTCCCCTCAGAATGATCAGATTCATGAGAGCGATCGCGAACAGGAACAGCGCCGACACCAGCGTTCCAACGATCCCGCCGATTTCCTTGTAGTGATCAAAACGCGCTTGCATGGCGGACGCAGTCATGGCGACCGCGACAGACACGAGCACGACGACAGTTGAATGGCCGAGCGAAAAGAAAAGGCCAACGGCCACCGGACGCTTCTTCTCCTGCATCAATTTGCGCGTGACGTTGTCGATCGCTGCAATGTGGTCGGCGTCCACCGCATGGCGCAATCCAAAGCCATAGGCCAGCAAGGCGGTTCCGAGCAAGACAGGGTGGTCCCGGAATGCCACCAAAGCCCAGATCCATGCGAGGACATTTATCGCGATCAACACACCATAGATACCGAAGAGCTTGCTTCGAACCTCAGTGCTCGAATCACTGAAAACCTTTAGAACTTGAGAAATCATCAGACAGGTCCTTGGGATTACGCGTCCCTTTTTGAAGTAGAAACGATGGCGAAGAGAGGTCTGACTCCCGGTTCGAAAGCATTCAGCTTGCAAACTGGATACAGTGGCGCGACCGTGCCGGATTCTCACCGGCTTCCCGCTTCGCCTTATCGAGGCTATGCCTGACGCGCTTATATACTGCGCCTTGCACGCTGTCGATCAGCGGATGACAAAATTGTCTGCTGTGCCGGTGAACAGCGGCCGACGCAGCGTCTGAGCAAAATACAAAGAAACGCAAATCCGTCGTCAGGACGCTAGCGCATTTCGGCACGAAGTTCCCGCACCCCACGGCCGAGCCTCCGACGCAGTAAGGTCCGCAATGTCGATGACGACGCCCGTGGTGCGGCTCGTCAGCCACGGCATTTACGCCATCATGTGAACACCACTCGACCCCGCCGCTTTTGTACGAGCTACGTCGCCGCACGAAGGAATTCCGAACCGGATCGAGGTGCGCCGCCATCCCGATGGGAGCGTCAGCTTTTCCTACGTCATCACGGAGTTCGCCGCCGAGACCAAGGCGTGTCTCATTCACGCCAGCGCTGTACCGCATGGAAGCCGATTCGTATCCGAGAACTTCGCACGCCAAATTAATTCAGCGTTTAGATCGAACGTCTCTGAGCGCTAGCGGTCAACAATGATGCATTTCTCAAAAATAAATGCTTGCATTCCGCAAAGGAAAAACTACCTTTGATTTATAAAATGAATCTTTAGCTCGGCCCGGAGGGGGCAATGCCGGCTACACGTAAGACGATTGCGCGTCGGGCCGGCGTCAGTGTCGCCACGGTCGATCGTGTGCTGCGCGATCCCCAGGCCGTGCGTCCGCAAACCGCCGCACGCGTCCAGCTCGCGCTCGCGAGCCTGCGCGACGAACGCGCGAGCCGCGGCCGTCCCGCGAAACTCACGTCGTTTCGCATTGCCTTCGTGCTGCCGCAAATCCATTCCCGCTTCCTCGATCAAGTCGAGCGCGATATCGCGCTGTCCGCGAGTTTCTTTCGCGAGCATCGGGTCACCTCGTCGTTCTACCGGCGCGATTTCACGAGCCAGCGCGGCACGTCGACGTTCGCCGAGCAGATGACGGACTACGACGCACTCGTGCTCGTGCCGCTCGACTATCCGTGGGTCGACCGTTTTATCGAAGACCTCAACGACTCGGGCGTACCCGTCGTCACCGTGTTCTCCGATTTGCCGGGCAGCCGCCGCGCCGCGTATATCGGTGTCGACAGCCGGATCGCGGGTCGAACCGCCGGGCTGCTCATGGGCCGTTTTCTGGGCGAGCGGATCGGCACGGTCGCCGTGCTCTCGGGGTCGTCACGCCTGCATGACCAGGTCGAACGGCGCACCGGCTTCTCGCAGGTGCTCGAAGAGGATTTCCGCAATCTGCGCTTGGTAGCCGAGCCCGACTTCGCCGAGGACGACGACGGCGCCGGGCTGGCGATACAGGGCCTGGTCGCGAGCCAGCCGGATCTCGCCGGCGTGTACGTGACCGGCGGCGGCATCCTCGGCATCGCCGCGGCATTACAGGAGTCGGGCGACAATACGCGCTTCGTGTTGATCGGCCATGGGTGCACCGCTGAGACGCGCAAGCAGCTTGCCGAACACGCGATCGACGTCATCCTCGATCAAGACACACGCGGCATTGTCCATTGGGCGGGTCTTGCGGCCGTCAACTTTCTGAACGATGTGCGCGGGGCGCTGCCGATCCCGACGCAGGAAACCCGGATTTACCTTCGTGAGAATGCGCATGCTTGAGACTCGCGACACGCGGACTGCCGCCTGAATCTGCCAGAGCCGAAGCACGGCGCCCAGCGCATGGGCGCTGACTGTCATTTAGGTTGGAGACCTGAAAAGGACAAGGAGAAGACACATGTTACGTCTTACGCCAATACGAATGGCCAGCGCGGTCATGGTGTCGCTGGGGTTGAGCATGGCGACCGGCGCGCACGCGCAAGCCAAGCAGCTGACCTTGTGCTGGGCGGCCTGGGATCCCGCGAACGCCCTCGTCGAGCTGTCGAAGGATTTCACGGCCAAGACCGGTATCCAGATGAAGTTCGAGTTTGTCCCGTGGACCAGCTATGCGGATCGCTTCATCAACGAGCTCAATTCCCACGGCAAGCTCTGCGACCTGATCATCGGCGACAGCCAGTGGATCGGCGGAGCCGCGGTCAACGGGCACTACGTCAAGCTCAACGACTTCTTCGCGAAGAACAAGATCTCGATGGACGACTTCATGCCGGCAACCGTCGTCGGCTACGCCGAGTGGCCGAAGAATACGCCGAACTACTGGGCGTTGCCGGCCATGGCCGACGCGGTCGGCTGGACCTACCGCAAGGACTGGTTCGCGCGCCCCGAATTGCGCGCCGAGTTCAAGCAGAAATACAAGCGCGACCTCGCACCGCCGACCACGCTCGACGAACTCAAGCAGACCGCCGAGTTTTTCCAGGGGCGCAAGATCGACGGCAAGACGGTCTACGGCACCTATATCTTCACCGAGCGCGGGTCTGAAGGGATCACGATGGGCGTGACCAATGCGCTCTACAACTTCGGTTTCGAATATGAGGATCCGAAGAAGCCCTATCGCCTCGACGGCTTTGTCAATTCGCCGGACTCGGTCAAGGGGCTCGAATACTACAAGGCGCTCTACAAGTGTTGCACCGCGCCCGGCATGACCAATGCGTACATGCAGGAAGGACTCGACGCGTTCAAGTCGGGCCAGGTCGCGATGCAGATGAACTGGTTCGCGTTCTTCCCCGGGCTCTACAAGGATCGGAACGTCGGCGGCGACAAAATCGGGTTCTTCGTGAATCCGCGCGAGAAAAGGCACTTTACGCAGCTGGGCGGCCAGGGTATTTCCGTCGTGTCCTACTCGGATCACAAGGAAGATGCGCTCGAATATATCAAGTGGTTCGCGCAGCCCGACGTGCAAAAGAAGTGGTGGGAGCTCGGCGGCTACTCGGCGGCGAAATCGGTCGTCCAGGACCCGTCATTTCCGAAGAGCGCGCCCTTTGCGCCGGCCTTCCTCGAGTCGATGGGGATCGTCAAGGATTTCTGGGCCGAACCCGCGTACGCCGAACTGCTACTCGACATGCAGAAGCGCGTGCACGACTACGTCGTCGCCGACAAGGGCACGGCGAAGGAGGCGCTCGACCTGCTCGTCAAGGACTGGGGCAAGGTCTTCAAGCAGGAGGGGAAGTAGTCGCGGTCTGTGCTTGGCGCAGGGCGACGGCCTGCCGGTTGTCGCCGGGTGCCTCAAGGAGTCCGGCATGCTGGGGAACAAGCCTTTTGCCACGCGGGGCCTCGAATCGGGCAGGTCGCCGCACATGACCGCCCGGCTCCGGGGGCTGTCCGACCGGACGATCGCGTGGCTGTTCATTCTGCCGACCGTCGTGCTGCTGCTCGCGATCAATATCTTTCCGTTGATCTGGGCGCTCCGGCTGTCGTTTACCAATTTCAAGTCGAACATGCCGAGCATCCCGGCACGTTTTGTCGGCATCGACAACTATGTCGACATCCTGACCGACGAGGACATCTGGTACGCGATGCAGGTCACCGCGCACTTCGTGCTCTGGTCGGTCGGCCTCGAGGTGCTGCTGGGCTTCGGCCTCGCGTTGCTGATCAACCGGCGGTTCCGCGGCCATAGTTTCTGGACGACGCTGATCCTGTTGCCGATGATGCTGTCGCCCGCGGTGGTCGGCAATTTCTGGACCTTCCTGCTGCAACCGCAAACCGGGCTGTTCAACGATGTCGTGGGCTTTCTGACGGGCATCGCGCCGGGCTCGTTCCAGATGATCGGCGACGTGCAGCTCGCGCCCTGGACGATCGTCATGGTCGACACCTGGATGTGGACGCCCTACGTGATGCTGATCTGCCTCGCAGGGCTGCGTTCGATTCCCGACTATATCTACGAAGCCGCCGAGGTCGACCGCGCCTCGCCATGGCGCCAGTTCTGGTCGATCACGCTGCCGATGACGCTGCCGTTCCTGATGCTCGCCGTGCTGTTTCGCGTGATCGAGAACTTCAAGATGTTCGACATGGTGAACCTGCTGACATCTGGCGGGCCGGGGTCGGTCACCGAAACCGTTTCGATCACGCTAAAGCGCGCCGCATTCGAGAAATGGCAAACGGGTTATTCGTCGGCGCTGGCCATCATCCTGTTCGTGACCGTATTCGGCGCCGCGAACATCTATGTGAAGGCGCTCAACCGGATCAAACAGCGATGAAACCGTCCAGCTCCGATTATTCCGTCGTCGCTGCGTCGAACCGTAGCAAGACCTTCGCGGCGATCGTCGTCATCGTCTATGCGCTGGTCGCGTTGTTGCCGATGGCCTGGATCTTCCTGACGAGCTTCAAGACTCAGGAGGACGCCATTGCGTATCCGCCCATGGTGCTGTTCCAGCCCTCGCTCGAGGGCTACGTCAACCTGTTCACGATCCGCTCGCGGCAGACGCCCGAGTTCATTGCGAGCCTGCCGCCCGCGACGGCCTGGTACGAGCGCGACGTCCGCAAACGCAACATGGTGATTGCCGGACCGTCGAAGGTCTTGCCGCGCTTTGTGAATTCGCTCGTGATCGGGTTCGGCTCGACGTTTCTCGCGGTATTTCTCGGCACGCTGACGGCCTATGCGTTTTCGCGCTTCAAGGTTCCGCTGGCCGACGACCTGATGTTCTTCATCCTGTCGACCCGCATGATGCCGCCGATCGCCGTCGCGATCCCGATCTACCTGATGTACCGCGCGCTCGGACTGAGCGACAGCTATTTCGGCATGATCGTGCTGTACACGGCCGTCAACGTTTCGCTCGCCGTCTGGCTGCTCAAGGGGTTCATGGACGAGATCCCGCGCGAATATGAGGAGGCGGCGCTCGTGGACGGCTATACACGGCTGCATGCGTTCGTGAAGGTCGTGCTGCCGCAGGCCATTACGGGGATCGCCGCGACTGCGATCTTCTGCCTGATCTTCGCGTGGAACGAATATGCGTTCGCGTTGCTGCTGACGAGCGGTGACGCGCAGACGATGCCGCCTTTCATCCCGTTCATCATCGGCGAAGGCGGGCAGGACTGGCCCGCCGTGGCCGCCGCGACGACCTTGTTCGTCGTGCCGATCCTGATCTTCACCGTCGTGCTGCGCAAGCATCTGCTGCGAGGCATCACTTTTGGGGCCGTGCGCAAATGAAACGTGAATCCGTCCGGCCGCGTGCGCGATGGCTGCGCCGCGGCCCTAGCGAGGGGGCGTCGACCGCGCTCATCGGCATCGGTATTGCGATGCTCGTGCAGCCGCTGTCGCTCGTGCTGTTTACCTGGTCGTTTCCGGTCATCCTTTTTGGTGCCGCCGCGTTCGTCGTCACCAGTCATTTTCCTGACTGAATCATGTCCACGATCGTGCTCGTCAACCTGCACAAGCGTTTCGGCGATTTCACCGCCGTACGCTGCACGGCGCTGACCGTCGGCGCGGGCCGCTTCATGGTTCTGCTCGGACCTTCGGGCTGCGGCAAGACCACGACGCTCAGGATGATCGCCGGGCTCGAGCTACCGACCTCGGGTCAGATCCTGATCGACGGCGAGGACGTGACCGCGCTGCGTGCGCGCCAGCGCGACATCGCCTTCGTGTTCCAGATGTTCGCGCTGTATCCGCATATGACCGTGCGCAACAACATCGCGTTTCCGCTCAAAAACGAACATGTGCCGCGGCGGAAGATTGCCAACCGCGTCGAAGCGGCGGCACGCATGCTTCGCATCGAAGACATTCTCGATCGCAAGACGGGCGGCCTTTCCGGTGGCGATCGGCAGCGCGTCGCACTGGGTCGTGCGATCGTGCGCCAGCCGAAGGCCTTTCTGATGGACGAGCCGCTCGGCACGCTCGACGCCGACTTTCGCGAACTCATGTGTCTCGAGCTGCGCAAGCTGCATGACGCCTTGTCCGCGACCACGGTCTACGTGACGCACGACCAGAGCGAGGCAATGGCGATGGCCGACGACATCGTCGTGATGAACCAGGGCGTCGTCCTCCAGTCGGGCACGCCGCATGAGATCTATCACTTCCCCGCGACTGTTTTCGTGGGCAACTTCATCGGCAGCCCGCCGATGAATTTTCTGGCCGTCGACGGTCTGGTGAGCATCGGTCACGAGCAGGTGCAACTGCATGGTGCGCCGGTGCCCGTGCCGCGTTGCGACGCCGCGGCCGACCGCGTGCTGCTGGGAATCCGTCCCGAGCACGTCGTGCTCGGCGAACAGGGCCCGCTGCGCGGCAAGGTCGTCGCGGACGAATACCTCGGGTCGCACCAGGTGTTCGTGATCGAGACCGCGCTTGGCATCGTGCGCGCGCGCGCCGGCAAGAACGAACGCCTCGCGGCCGGCTCGCCCGTCGGTCTGTCGTTCCGGACCGAGCGCGTGCTGCTTTACGACGCGGTGACCGAGCGTCTGTTGCCGGCTGCCGGGCGCGCGCCGTTCCTGACGGGAGACGGTCATGGCTGAAATTCAACTGCAACGCGTGTCGAAACGCTTCGGCCCCATTCTCGCCGTGGACGCGCTCTCGATCGACGTCAGGGACGGTGAATTCGTCGTGCTGCTCGGACCGAGCGGCGCGGGCAAGACCACGACGCTGCGTCTGATCGCGGGTCTCGAGCGACCTGATGAAGGGGATGTGCTGATCGGCGGCGAGCTCGCAACGGCGGTCCATCCGTCGGATCGCGATGTCGCGTTCATCTTCCAGCAATACTCGCTGTATCCGCATCTTAGCGTGTACGACAACCTCGCATTCCCGTTGCGGTCGCCACGCAGGCGCAGCACCGAGTCCGAAGTGAGAAAGCGTGTCGAGGCTGTGGCCGGGATGCTGCATATGGAATCGAAGCTCGGCAACATGGCGACCCACCTGTCGGGCGGCGAAATGCAGCGAGTGGCGATCGGACGTGCGCTGGTCCGCCAGCCGCGCGTGTTTCTCATGGACGAGCCGCTGTCGTCGCTCGATGCTAAGTTGCGCGAGGAATTGCGGTTCGAGCTCAAGCGCCTGCACCGCACGATTGGCGCCACCATCATCTACGTGACGCACGACCAGGTCGAGGCGACCACGCTCGCCGACCGCATCGGCATCCTCGAGCACGGGCGTCTCGTGCAGATGGATACGCCGCGCGAGGTCTACGGCAACCCGCTTTGCCTGAGCGCGGCACGTCGCCTGGGTTCGCCGCCGATCAACCTGCTGCCGCCGAACCTGTTCGATGTGCGTGTGGTGCCTGCGGGCACCGCGACCGTGGCGATCCGGCCCGAGGATATCGTCTTCGAAGAAGCACATGCGCGTGACGTGATGAGCCTAACGGTGCTCGAATATTCGCCGCTGCGGCATCTTCTGATCCTCGATCGCGACGGGACGGTGGTGGTCGCGACGACCACCATCGAGCGAAATTTCAGTCCCGGGCAAGCGGTGAGTGTGTCGTTGCCGGTCCGCAGTCTCCTGTATTTCGATCGTGACGGCGGGAGGATCGTGACATGAACGGCGGCACAGTCATGGCGTGCATCGATGCTGCCTATGCATCGCTCAAGGAGCACACGGACGAAATCGCGCTGCTCGACCAGCAGATCGGCGACGGCGACCATATCTTCAACCTGCTGCGAGGGCTGGAGGCGTTGCGCTCGATGCGAGCCGAGATCGAAGCCGAGGCGTTCGGGCCGTCGCTCGAACTGGCCGCGGCGAAAGTGTTGTCGACGGTCGGCGGATCGGCGGGACCCTTGTTCTTTTCGTTGTTGAGCGGCATGTCGAAAGCGGCGGTCGCGCAGGCGATGGACGTCGCCGGATTCGCGCGGATCTATGCAGCGGGGGTCGGCGCCGTGGGCCTGAGGGGCAAGAGCGGTGTCGGCAGCAAGACCATGATGGACGTGCTGATCCCCGTGGCCGAGCGCTTTGATGCGCTGGCCGCCGCGGGCGTGCCCGCGCGCGAGGTGCTCGGCGCATTGCCGGCAGTCGCGGAGCAGGGCATGCTGGCCACGCGCGACATGATTGCGACCAAGGGGCGTGCATCGTTTCTCGGCGAACGCTCGCGCGGCCATATCGATCCCGGTGCGCGTTCGAGCCAGCTAATGATCGAGGCCGTGTGCGCGCAACTTGCTCAATCCAGTCGGTGAGAGAAGACAAGACCATGAAGAAATTCATCAACCATGTCGACGACTACCTCGCGGAAAGCCTGGCCGGATTCGCGGCGGCGCACGGCGACCTCGTCGTGCTCAACACCGACCCCGTGTACATCCGGCGCAAGCGACTCAAGCCCGGCAAGGTCGCGCTCGTGTCGGGCGGCGGGTCGGGGCATGAGCCGCTGCATAGCGGGTTTGTCGGGTACGGCATGCTCGACGCGGCCTGTCCGGGGCAGATCTTCACGTCGCCGACGCCCGACCAGATGATGGCCGCCGCCAAGGCGGTTGACACCGGGCCCGGCGTGCTGTTTATCGTCAAGAACTACTCGGGTGACCTGATGAACTTCGAAATGGCGTCGGAGATGTCCGAGGTTCAGAATGCCATGGTGTTGATCAATGACGATGTCGCGGTCGAGAATTCGAGCTATACGACCGGACGACGCGGCGTTGCGGGCACGCTGATCGTCGAGAAGCTCGTCGGCAGCCTCGCCGAGAGCGGCGCGAGTCTCGAGCAGTGCAAGGCGTTCGGCGATCGTATCAACAAGCATACGGCGACGATGGGCGTGGCCTTCACCAGTTGCACCGTGCCGGCGGCCGGGACACGGACGTTCAAGATCGGCGACGACGAAATCGAAGTCGGCGTCGGCATTCATGGCGAACCGGGACGGCGCCGGGCGAGGATGGCACCAGCCGACGCAATCGCAGGGGAACTGCTCGAGGCGATCATCGACGATCTGAAGCCGGGCGCGGGTGCGGAACTGCTCGTGCTCGTCAACGGCCTCGGCGGCACGCCGCTCAGCGAGCTTTACCTGTTGTTCAACTCGACGCGCCTGTGGCTTCAGCGACGCGACCTTCGGATCGCACGCGCACAGGTCGGCTCGCTCACGACTTCGCTTGAGATGGCCGGTGCCTCGATCACGCTGTGCACGATCGACGAGGAGATGGCACGGCACTGGGACAGTCCGGTGCTGACGCCGTCGCTGCGTTGGGGAATGTAGGGATCAACGATTTCCCACCCAACGCGAAGATGGCATCGAATTTCCGGCCGCGCGCACGACCGGGAATCGTTAGGGTTAGGTCGGGTCGATTTGCTGCATATGCATCTCGGACATTCGTTCGCCGTGGACTTGCAGCTTCGAGAAATCGCTCTCCATCGCCACCAGGTCTTCACGCGTCAGCCGAACTTCGAGCGCGCCCAGGTTTTCATTCAGGTGTTCGACGCTGCGTGTCCCAGGAATAGGCACGATCCAGGGCTTCTGGGCCAGTAGCCAGGCTATGGCGATCTGACCGGGCGTTGCATTCTTGGCAATAGCCATTCTTTTCAACACTTCGACAACCGGCACGTTGGCAGCGAGGTTTTCAGGAGAGAATCGCGGGAATGTCGAGCGCAGGTCCGTGTTGGGATCAAACCGGGTGTTACCGTCCATCGTGCCGGTCAGATAGCCTTCACCCAGCGGAGCCCAAGGGACGAAACCGATGCCCAGTTCTTCACAGGTGTTAAGGACGCCGTTGTGCTCAGGGTCACGGGTCCAGAATGAATACTCTGTCTGAATCGCAGAAACCGGCTGCACGCCGTGGGCACGACGTATCGTTCTGGCACTTGGCTCGGAGAGACCAAAATGCAGCACCTTGCCCTCATTGATCAGATCCTTGATGGCACCCGCTACCTCTTCGATTGGCACACTCGGATCGACGCGATGCTGGTAGTACAGGTCGATGCGATCGGTTTGCAAGCGCTTAAGCGACTCTTCTACAACCTTCTTGAGGTGCTCCGGACGGCTATTGAGCCCTATAGTTCCGTCGATGGCAAAACCGAACTTGCTGGCGATCACGACTTGATCGCGAAATGGCTTTAGCGCTTTGCCGACCAGTTCTTCGTTTGCGTATGGGCCGTACACTTCTGCAGTGTCGTAAAACGTAACCCCTTTCTCGAAAGCCGCCCGCAGGGTCTTGATACCTTCGTTGATATCGGCAGGGGGACCATAGTTCGCGCTGATGCTCATGCATCCAGCGCCGATCGTTGAGACCTGCAAATCGCCCAGATGGCGCTTATCCATTTTTTCGGTCCTTCCAGAAGTGGTCTTATTGCTCGGGCTCTGGACAGAGACAGACGGGCTGGGCGGTCCGGCCCAAGCCGAAGCACCCAAGACCCACGCGCTGCCTCCGAGACTCGCCTTAGCCAAAAACTCACGACGGCGACTGGATTTGAGGAAATCAGGCTGTGAGGCGAGTGCCAGTTTGTCGCTGTCCATGATTCATCCCTTGGCTCAAAAACGTATGTGTGAGTCAATCTATCAGTGCATGGCGGCGATGATTAGATGGTATGGTGGGAATGGACTTATAACCCAATGGTATTAATCATGCGGGACACGGTCACCGACCTGATCGCTTTTCTCACCGTTGCCCGGGAGCGCAGCTTTACCAAAGCGGCGGCCCAGCTTGGGGTATCACAGCCTGCTCTTAGCCGCACAATTCGCAAGCTGGAAGCCCGGTTAGGGGTTCGACTGCTTACGCGTAGTACCCGCAGTGTTGCGCCGACGGATGCCGGCGAGCGACTCATCGAAACAATTGGCCCTCACTTCGATGGGATCGAGACCGGGCTGAACGAAATAAGGGAACTCAGTGGAAAACCGGCTGGCAGCCTGCGCATAACTTCGGTGGAGCACGCATCCACAGTGATTTTGGCCCCCGGCGTTTGTAAGCTCATGCTTGACTACCCAGACATCAGCGTGGAGATCAGCAACGACTACCAATTGGTTGATATCGTCGCGCAGCGATATGACGCCGGCATTCGTCTTGGCGAGCAGGTGGCGAAAGATATGATTGGAGTGCGTGTCGGACCGGACTTTCGGATGGCTGTGGTCGGTACGCCTTCGTATTTCAAACGCAGGGCGAAACCACTCACCCCACACGATCTGACCACTCATACTGGTATCAACTTGCGCCTGCCAACGTCGGGCGGACTTTGGTCCTGGCCGTTCGCGAAGGACGGTCGGGAGATCAGAGTGCGGGCCGAAGGGCATGTGGTTTGCAATACCCTCCCCCTCATGCTCGATTTTGCGCTCGCGGGAGTTGGACTCGCTCACGTACCGGAAGACGTCGTACAGGCCGACATGGAGCAGGGCCGTTTGATACGTGTACTCGATGATTGGTGTCCACCGGTGACGGGCTATCACATCTACTATCCGAGCCGCCGACAGCCAAAACCTGCGTTCCGGCTACTGCTCGACATATTGAGATCGGGAGTTTAGCCGGCTGCTCTCATGCGGGAAGCCGACATTCGAACGAGGACCTGGCCTTGTTATTGGCCTTTGTGCTCTAAACATGGCAGCCGCAAGTACGCATATCACGGGCGCGCTTCAAGCACGAGATTGAAAGGCGTCTCATGCGCCCGACGAAAACGTGTAAAGCCCCCCGTCATCACCACCTCCCTCAGTCTTGCACCTTCTGCTCGTCGAATTGCATGACTTGCCTCCTGTTCAGATTGAGAGAGATCGACAAGCGGGTGCGAAAGACAGGAATGGATTAATACATTAAGCCTTCGTTACGCTCGCTGAGCAAGCAAAGTATAGGCGTCGAAGTGTATTCTGAAAGGAGGTAGACCCGGCCCAGGGAATGGCCTCGCTTAGGTGGCCACAATAGCCGCAATCGACGTTCTGAACGTCGTAACGTTCTGAATGCGCTCCGTACATTTAAAGCGGAATTCGCCTACGACTCGCGGGCGGACGTGCGTGGAATCGGATTCCCGGGGCGTCGCGGCCTCGCGATATGGTTTCTGTCGGGTCGAGATAAGCAACCCGTTTGCTTCCGCTCTCACCGGGACCTGGCTTCTTGGTTTAACGCCGACTGCGCTCCAACGTGGCACTCGGCACAGGAGTCTGTCAACAATCATCAACGGCAGTTATCGGCGCGACAGCAGTCCTTCGAGTTCTTACCAGCGACCGTCTCTTGATGGCCGGATTGGGAAGTTCACGCCGGATCGAATTGACCAACCTCGTAGTCAAAAGGGCGAGCTCGGTCTTGCCAAAAGACGTTCTATCGACGCGATCATAGCCTTCGTGGGCACCGGCTTCTGCCAAAATTCATCCCAGATCGGTGTGGCAGAAATTGATTTATAGTCCGCGCTGGTCAGGACGACAGGCACCATCGCCAATTTCGGTACGAGTTTGAGTTGGCGACAAAACTCAACGCCTCCCATTCCGGGCATCGATTGGTCAGTGACAATAAGAGCCGGATGTATCTCCTTTGCCGCAGCAAGGCCAGCGCGCTCATCGACCGCCGTCACAACGCTATAGCCGTTCATTCGCAGCAAACGCTGCCACGCCTCGAGAATTTCGAGATCATCATCCACAAGAAGAATCGTCTGCATAGCTTCACCCGGCCTTGTCCCTTCCATTTCCCCGAATCCATCGACAACCGCGAAGCGCAACTAGTCAGAAGCCGACACCCGAGCGTCGGACCAATGCCCAAGGCGGGCGACGCTTCATGGCTGGTTACTGCCTGGCAGCGATTGGCGGCACGCGACCCTCAAGGGACACTCAATCTTGCCGAAAGCGGCCATACACAGTAATGCTGCGGTTCGACTCTGACCCGGTCAGGCCAGAACGCTCAGTGCATGCTCCAGATCCGCAAGCAAATCTTCAACGTTTTCCAACCCCACCGAAAGACGCACAAGCCCATCGTCTATCAGCGAATCTCGTCGATCCTTTTGTGCGTACACCGCCTCCATCATACTTGCGGGATGTAATGCGAGGCTTTCTGCATCGCCGAGGCTAAGCGAGCGCGCGAATAGGCGCAACGAATTGATAAACTTCTTTCCCGCCTCGATTCCGCCTTTGAGTTCAAAAGCGATCATCCCTCCGGGCTGCTTCATTTGCCGTCGTGCCAGCTCATATTGGCTATAGGATTGAAGACCGGGGTAATGTACCCTTTTGACACGCGAACTGCGCTCAAGAAATTCAGCAACAATCTAGCGTTGTGACAATGTCGGTCCATACGAATCGTAAGGGTCTTCAATCCTCTGATAATGAGATATGCATCGGCCGGCGATAGACACGCACCAGTCGAATTTTTCATTCCCGCCGTCCTTACCCGCTTCACGATTTCGGCCGATCCGATCACAACACCGGCAATGACATCGCCATGACCATTAATGTATTTTGTCAGCGAGTGCAACACAATATCCGCTCCAAAATCAAGAGGACGTTGCAGATACGGAGTGCAGTAGGTGTTGTCCACGGCAATCAAAGCATCGGAGCGCTCGCGAACCGTTTCGCTGATGGTCTTTATGTCCACCATGCGCATGTTCGGATTGGTGAGTGATTCGAAAAGGACGAGTTTCGTGTTGCGGTTGATCGATGCACCCACTTCATCGGGGCGGGTGAAGTCCGCAACATTCGTGACGATCCCGAATTCGGGCAGAATCGAATTCACCAGAGTCTGCGTTCCACTGTAGAGGGTAACATCCACGAGCAATTCGTCCCCCGGACGCAGGAGTGTCCACGCGAGCGTGCTGATCGCGCCCATTCCGGACCCCAAGGCTACGGCGGCCTGAGCACCTTCCAGAATGGCCAGCCGCTGCTCGAGTACCCGCACGGTCGGATTTCCTCCCCGCGAGTAGACCATTCCTTCTTCTTTGCCACCCATGCGCGCAGCGGCTTGCTCTGCCGAATCGAAAGCGTATGCGGACGTGCAAAATATCGGTGTGTTTAACGCGCCTTCGTATTTGTTCGGGTCGTACCCGGCATGGATAGCATTTGTCGAGAAGCCAAGTTTTTCTTGATGCATGGTATGAAGGAGTTCCGTCGGCTGATGA
Source organism: Pararobbsia alpina (assembly GCF_902859895.1). GTDB lineage: Bacteria > Pseudomonadota > Gammaproteobacteria > Burkholderiales > Burkholderiaceae > Pararobbsia > Pararobbsia alpina. The sequence goes on along the minus strand of NZ_CADIKM010000049.1, from coordinate 118 downwards.
ATGCCAAAGTGTGGCGCAACAATATCGAAAGGTGCTTGCTTTCTGAGCAGATCGGATGCTCGGACCAGGTCAGATTCTTACCCCTCGGTCCCTCGTCACGCACGGGACAACGAAGGCG
>NZ_CADIKM010000048.1 GCF_902859895.1 Pararobbsia alpina | reverse complement strand
ACCGCCGCCGCCGCCCGCACCGCCCGTGCCGGCACCGCCGGTCGCCACGCCGCCCGTGCCCGTTGCCGCGCCCGACGTGCCTGCGCCGCCCGTACCCGTGCCTGCGCCACCGGTCGAGGTCAGGCTGGTGCTGTCGCCGTCACCCACGCTCGATGAGCCGCCACGGCCGGGTCCGGAGCCGCCTTTCGAAGCGGAGAGCGCGAGCGAACTGCCACCCTTGCCGCCACCGCCGTCACCATAGCCACCCTTGCCGCCCGAGCCGCCCTTGCCGCCGGAGCCACCCTTGCCGCCGTTACCGCCGTCGCCGCCCCAGGCGACAGCCTTCCCACCTTTGCCGCCGGCGCCGGCCGTGGCATCGCCGATGGTCGAATCGCCCGCGGTTGCGCTGCCATTCTTCGCATTGCCGCCCGAGCCGCCGTTGCCGCCGTCGCCGCCGTAGCCACCGTCGCCGCCGTAGCCCTTGCCACCATAGCCGGCACCGCCCTTGCCACCCTTGCCGCCGTTGGCATCACCATAGTTCGTGGCAACGTTGCCAATGCCGTAGACTTGGACATTGCTCACGTAGCCATCGAGCTTGCTGGTGGCGATGGCCTTGTTGCTGTTGAACGAATCCGAGAACGTCGCTGTGGCAGTCGCCCCGTTGTTCGCTGCTGCCGTGCCGTAGCCGGCGGCGGTGGGCGTTCCGGAATTGCCGCGGTTATCGCCAGCGCTGCTGTCGTTGGCTTGGGTGGCCTGGGAATTTTCATTGGCCTCCGCTCCGGTTCCGGACTGAGTCGACGTGGCCGTCGCCGTTGCACTGTCACTATCGGTGTTGGTCGGATTTGCCAGTGCTGACGCACTGAGCCCGAAGGCTATGCAAACGGCCGACGCCATCAAAGTTCGAGTCATGGTTAAGTACTCCCTAGAAAGTACGGCTGGTTCGCCGGCATAAGCCGGTCAGCGGTTGAGCCCAGCATGGGGAGTGCCAGCTATCGGGATGGCTCCGTAAGCATTTGAAAGGATTGAGAAATATCTAAATTCGCAGGGCGTAGAAAAAAAGTTTGCGCGATGTTGATCCAACAAAGTGTTTCACCCCCACGTACGAGTTTCGGGGGCAACATCACCTTTCTTACAAATACATAACATCATTCTTCCAGCAGATTCAATAGCTTAGAACCGTTTGTTCGCGCACATTCAGCGAGGCGAAAAACGTTTCATCTATGAACAATTAAATCGATGAAGCCGCCGCTGGTGGTGGTGACCCCCGTTGCGCTTTGACCAGCAAGGATTTGCGGGCGACCGGGGGCGGTCACACACACTGAGTCAAGTGCGGGCAATAGAAATAGGTGATTAAAACCGTTGTTTGCCGGCAATGCGGCACACCACGGAGTAGGGCGAGTGGCGAAGCGCCTGCCAGCCCCGTCGTCCCGGGGGCGATTATTTGGCGGTCGCCCGTCGCGCGAGCATGGCCTTGTCGAACTCGCCTGTGAGCGAGGTGAGTGCCGAAATAAGATTGGTCCGCTTTTGTGCCAGTGAAAGCCCCGACGCTTGGGTCAAGATCGTTGAGTCGCTCGCATGCGGACTAAGATAGCGACCATCAGGCAAACGCCGCGACAGGCCGAGGGAGAGATACACCGCCTCCTGCTGGTTGCCGATGTCGCGCGAAAACGCGATGACACGGATACCGTACCCCTGTTCGGGGAACACCGTATCGAACTGCTTGCTCAAGCCCCGTGTCAACAGGCTTGCAATGTCCTGTTCGGACAACGGCACATTGGTCAGGCGCGTCGTCGCATCGAAGGCAAGCGCCCGAGAGGCGATGCATATGAAGACGATGCCGATCAGGAACTGCCGGGCCATGCGCATTACTCTATCTCCGCCAAAGGTAAGGCCCGCACGGTTGTGCGTTCACTCGTGTGTTTGGCCGTGTGAAGGCTCTTGGGTTCGCTGCTTTATCCGCTTTTTTCCTTGGTTTTTTTGTCTTTGCGGATCTCGTTCACCCGCATGCCATCGGAACCAGCACAAACACTATCGCAACAACGTATCGCTGTCTGTCAGACTCAGTCTGTCAGGGATATTCCTGCTCCCCAGGATAATCGACATGAAAGCCCTTGCGCAGTCGAGCGCCGCGAATCGATCGGCCTCGTGGGGTTCGAACCCATGAAAAGACGTTTGCTGATCGTTCTCGCGGTGCTGCTGGTGCTTGCCGTCACGCTGGTACCGGCTGCGCTCGGCTTCTATCTCACGCTGCGGACGTCGGCGGCGCGCGAACACGCTCGCCTCGGCGTTTACGCTGATGCGGCGATGCTGCGGGTTGAATTGGTCTCCGGACAGTTCAGCCATGCCCTGCTCGACATGCAGCAGCTCACGACACCGCCTTGCTCGCCTGAGCATATCGCGAGCGTGCGGGCGATTGCCTTTCGCAACCGCTATGTTCAGGATGCGGGTGTCTACGACAAGGCCGGCAACTGGCTTTGCTCCTCGCTCGCGGGTGTCGTGCCGCCCGGTGCGGTGCACATGGCGGAACCGGAATGGACGGGCCTCGACGGCATGCGAGCGTGGTTGCTGACGCCGCGCCTGCTCGGCGCGGTCCGTCCCATGCTGGTGATCGGCCAGGCGGGCAACTATGTCGCGATCGATCCGCTCTCGCTCGTCGACGTGATCGATGCGCGCGACGACGGTATCGCCGTCTTCAATACCGATACAGGCCGTCTGGTCGCCGCCAATTCGGTTGCCGATCCCCGTTTGATGATGCGTGTCTATCAGCAAGGCCGTGCGGAGCTCGAGATGAAGCGGATCTATGCGATCCGGCGTTCGCAGGTCTGGCCGCTCGCGGTTGTCGTCAGCGAACCGAGGCAGAGGCTGGCCGAAGTGTGGCGCAACAGTATCTGGGGCTGGCTGGGCGCCGGTTTGCTGATCGGCGGTTGTTTCGCTTTCCTCGTGATCCGGAGCGCGAGGTACCGCCTGTCGATCGAGGGTGAGCTCGAGGCAGCGATCAGGCGGCGCGAGATCGCGGTCCAGTACCAGCCGATCGTCGAGCTCGCCACGCGCCGCTGCGTCGGCGCCGAGGCGCTGGCACGCTGGCATCATCGCGGCACGGCGATCTCGCCCGATATCTTCATCGAACTCGCGGAGCGCCATGGCCTGATCCAGTCGATCACGGACCTTGTGCTCGACCGGGTGATAGCCGAACTCGGCGGCTTCTTGCGTTCCCATCCCGACTGCTATGTGTCGATCAACGTAAGTGCGGTCGACCTGACTTCGCGGCGTTTTCTGGACTATCTCGGGCAACGGTTGAACGGCACGGGAATCGAGCCCGCCCAGATACGGATCGAGGCCACCGAGCGTGGCTTTGTCGATGCTCAGGCGGCCGTGCAGGTCATCCAGGCATTTCGCGAGGCCGGGCACCCTGTCTATATCGACGATTTCGGCACGGGTTATTCGAGCCTCTCCTATCTGCAGACCTTGCCGGTCGATGCGCTCAAGATCGACAAATCCTTCGTCGATACGATCGGCTACGAAGCGGCCTCGAGCAGCGTGGCACCGCACATCATCGGTCTCGCCCAGACGTTGGGCCTCGACGTGGTCGCCGAAGGCGTCGAGCACGAGGAGCAGGCCGCCTATCTGTATGAGAGCGGTGCACGTTTCGCGCAGGGCTGGCTCTTCTCTCCCGCGCTTTCGGCCGAAGCGTTCATGCGCTTCGTCGAGGCCGGTCCGCCCGGGAGCGTCACTGCACGATCGACAGGAACAGGAAAACCAGGAAGAGGACAAGATGAACCACCCCCTGGAGTACCGTCGTCCGCCCGGTCCCGAGCGTGATCGCACTGGTCAGCAGGGTGAGCGCGAGCATCACTGTTTCCTTCTGGTCGAGGCCTAGCACGAGCGGCTGCTGCATCGCGACGAACAACACCGCGACCGTCGGGATCGTCAGCCCGATGCTCGCGAGCACCGAGCCGAGCGCGAGGTTCAGGCTCGTCTGGAGCCGGTCCGCGCGGGCCGAGCGCAGTGCGGCCGTGCCTTCGGGCAGCAGGACCAGCGCCGCGATGATGATGCCGACCAGCGAGTCGGGCCAGCCCATATTCATCACGACGCGTTCGATCGACGGCGACAGCGTCTTGGCGAGACCGACCACGGCCACGAGCGAGACCGTCAGGAAGATCGCGCTCAATAGGGCAATTCTGGCACTGGGCCGTTTGGCGACCGCCTCCTCGTCATTGGTCGCGACCGGCAGAAAATATTGGCGGTGGCGCACCGTCTGCACGAAGACGAAGGTGCCATAGAGCACGAGCGAGATGGCGCCCGCAAACAGCAACTGCGACGAAGACAGATACGGACCGGGGACCGAGCTCGTGTAGTTCGGCATCACGAGCGTCAGCACGGAGAGCGGGGCCAGCACGGCGAGCGCGGCGCTGGCGCCCTGAATCTGGAAGTCCTGTTCGCGGTGGCGGATCCCACCGACCAGCAGGCAGAGCCCCACGATGCCATTGCAGACAATCATGATCGCGGCGAACACGGTGTCGCGTGCGAGCGCCGCTTTTTCGGGGCCGCCGGTCAGCATCACCGAGACGATCAGCGCGACTTCGATGACCGTGACGGCGACGGCGAGCACGAGCGTGCCGAACGGCTCGCCGACCCGATGCGCGATGACTTCGGCATGATGGACTGCCGAGAATACCGACGCTCCAAGTAATACCACGGCGAAAGCGAGCAGCACGGGGCCGATTTCGACCCATGGCTTGGCCAGAAGCATGATCACAGCCAGCACGGGCAGGACGCAGGTCCAAAGCGGAAGCTTGTCTGTTGACTGAATCGCCATCGGTCGAACTCCTTTATGGGTATGAGGGAGCGAGGGCCAAGTCTGCCACGGTGAGCGCGGAAATGGGGTTTCAGGCAAAAGATTTCCCGCAGACTGCCGTCGGCACGTCAAGAAATCGATCAGTTGATGACCGCCCGCTCTCCGGTTGTGGATTATCGCAAGCGTCGGCGTGTCAGCGACCCGCGAGGTATTTACAAGCTATGAAATGTTGATCAACGAAGCGGATGCCGCGTTGTACGCCGCGAAGCGGCAGGGCCGCAACCAGGTGGCGGACCTGCATGTCGGGGCCTAGTCCGGGCTTTGCCGGCCTTCCGATGCGAGCGTCGCGTGTCGGATGTTTGCCTCAGACTGCGCCGAGCCGTCTGAGCACCGCATTGCCTTCGGCCGTCAGCCGGTATTGATTCTTTTCGTCGGCGTTAGCGGTGAAAGCGACGACTTCAACGAGACTTTCGCTGCGCAGTGCCTCGAGGTAGGGATTGCCGCCTTCCACTTGCGCGGGGGCGTGCATGAGCAGCAACAGGGTCGCCAGTTCATGTGGACTCAACAGACGCGGCATGATGATGGACCTCATTCAATCGTTCTTAGTGATTGGCCTGCGCGCGATACACCACCTCTACCCGCCTGCCTGTGTTCAATGCTGCTGAAACGAGTCGCCATGATGCATGACTAGAAAGGCAGGCACGCTACAAAATGTATCGAAGTTGTGTCTAGTCATTACGGGATCTCGTGCTCGCATCTTGCCGGTCGATGTGGGGTTGCGTCGGCGCATTTCAAGAGGGGCAGGGAAGCCACGCCGGGCGTCCGCTGCAGAGCGCTTGCGATCCAGTTGTCCGCTGTTACGTTCACACTGTCCGCGTCCGCGCTCAGGTGTAGGCAACTCATGTTCCAGAGTGCCTTTCCTGTTCGATTCCGATTCCGCCCCAGGGATTCGATGCGGCTCCCCGCACGAGCTTGCACAAGCCTTTATTGCTTGCAGCGTACGAGCATCGATCGGTTTTTCACATTCGACGAAAGCATGCCGCCGAGCGAGCCGCCGGCTGGTGCGCCACCATCGCCATCTTTCGAGACGACGTCGTAGCCGTAGGCACCGCATGCTTCGCCAGCCTCCTTGTAGCAGGCGGCCCAGCTCGAGCCCGAGGAGTCGCCGCTGCAATTGACGGTGAAGCCGACGTCTCCGCTCGGCAGGTAGGTCTGCTTGGTCGACGTGGTGTTGCAGGCTGCCGCCAGCAGCGTGGCTGCGCAGGCAAGCCCTGCTGCGAGCGAGCGCCGTCGCAGGATATCGAAGCGGGCGGCGCGGGGAGCCTCAAGGTTTCGAGTCGCTGTCATCACATGCCCCTTATTCGCTTGCCAGTTGGGAAACGTGCGGGCATTCGTCGAGACTGCCGCGTGGATGTTCGTGTTCGCCGGCACCGGGACGTGGGAGAGGCGCTCAGCGAGGCGGCAGGTAGCGCGATGGATCGATCGATGTGCCCCGATAGCGCAATTCGAAATGCAGCATCATGCGATCGGTATCCGTATTGCCCATTTCTGCAATCTTCTGTCCCTGCCTGACCGTGTCGCCTTCGTGGACCAGTAGTGCCCGATTGTGCGCGTATGCGGTCAAGAAATCGGCATTGTGCTTCACGATCAACAACATGCCGTACCCGCGAAGCTTGTCGCCCGCGTAGACGACGGTGCCCGCCCCAGCCGCGACGACCGGTTCGCCATCACTACCAGCAATATCGATGCCTTTGTTGCTGCCGGCGCTGAAGCCGCGGACGACCCGGCCGGCAGCAGGCCAGATCAGCGAGATCGAGACGCTCGAGGGAGGGGGCTTCGGCGCATAGGCGCCCGATGCGCTGGCCGATGAGCCCGACGAGGGGGGAGGACGATTGCCTGCGCTCTTCTCCGGCGACGTGCCGCCGCTACCGCTTTCCGTTCTGACCGGTGCGTTGCCGTTGGGTGGGACGACGCGCAAGACCTGTCCCACTTCCAGGTCGTTCGGGTCACGCAACTGATTCCAGCGTGAGAGTGCCGCGACCGAGGTCCGGTTGCGCGCGGCAATGCGCGATAGCGTATCGCCGCGCTCGACACGATAGTAGCCGGCGCCGACGGGCGCCGATCCGCAGGCCGCGAGCACACACAGAAGCGCCGCACAGCCGATTCCCCGCAAGACTCTGATTGTCATTGTCAACAGCAGACGCGCCGACATGATGCAGCGCGGAATTTCAAAACTGTGATTCTACCGGGCGTCCTTATCTCAAATTGGAATGGCGGATCGTGCCGCGTCTCATGCGAACCGGGCCGAGAGCCGCAGCGTCGCGGTTTCGCATTGACCAGGTGCCACCCACCGCAGGCCGGTGCCGTTATGGATCGCATCAGGCAGGCCGAGCCATGGCTCGACACAGTAGAAATCGGAATCGTCGCCTTCAGTCCAGGTGGTGATTGAATACCACGGCATGGGCGATTCGCGCAGGTCAAACACGATCGAGCGCTTGAGGGAAGGGGTATGCAAGGTGGCGATGCGCTGGGCGGGCGGGACCGCCTCGATGACGTGGAAGCGGTCGTGGATGCGTGGGTCGTCCAGCCGGTACTGCGGTTCGCCGGGCTCGGGCGCACTGAGCCGGCCGTCGGGCTCCTGGTGGCGCCGCAGGCTCGGCGGCAGATCGAGCGTCGTCTCGCCGCGCAGGGTGCGCGGCAGCGCGAAGTAAAAATGATGGCCGGCGTAATAAGGGAGGGGGCGTTCGCCCCGGTTTTCGGTGATCAGCGACACTTCCAGCGAATGGCTGTCGACGAGCTGGTAGACCGCCGTGAAGCGGAAAGCGAACGGATAGACGGCGCGTGTCGCATCCGAATCCGTCATCGTCATCGATACACTTGCCGCGGCGACATCGGTTTCCGCGCTGAACTGTGAATCGCGCGCAAAGCCGTGGACGGGCAATGGGTAGACCGTGCCGTCCCGGTCGCGCCACGCGCCGATCTTACCGTCGACGCGGTGCCGCCCGAGAAAGGGAAACAGCAAGGGATTACCGCCGCGTATCTTGGCGGGATGAGTCCAGTCGGCCGGATCCGGCCAATGGATCACCTCGTGCTCGCCGACCCGCCAGGTCAGCAGGCGGCCGCCGATTTGGGGGGCAACGCGCAGCGAGGCATCGCCGCGCGTCAGTTCGATTGCATCGTGGCCCTGAAATGTCATGGCAGTACGGAATTGAAAAGTGGAGGGAGCTTCGCTCAACTGGCACGGACAGCTTTGACGCTCGATTTGCCGAGCACGGGTGCCATCGGCAATCACGCCAGCCATGCACAGAATAAAGCGCCTGAGTTCACGGCGCGCGACGTCGGGCGCTCTGTTCAGACGCTCAGTCCATGCGCTTGGGCAAGCATACCGGCGCAGGCTCGAGTTGGCGATGCTCCATGGGGCCTGTCCGGACATGACTAACAATTGTCCGAAGGCGCGCGAGGCGCCTCGCAAGCTTCGGCGAGCGCGGTTTCGATCCGGATTCACATGAGGACATGCAAAAAAGTGCATCCGCGCGACCCATAAAAAAAAGCCCGCTCTTAGCGAGAGCGGGCTTACAACTTCCCCGTAGCATTGTCATTGAAGCTTCCCAGCCGGCGTGATCGATACGTTTGCCGATCCGCTGCCCGCCGGTTGTCGTCACCGGTCTGCGCAGCTCGAAACGTCCAGCTGGAGGCTGTGGCGGAGCAAGTCCGCCGACAAGTTGAGGCGTATTTTGCCGCGAATGCCCGGCTGCGAGTGCGGCAGTTTTGTGGCTGTCGCGTGCGGGCAACTTCAGTGTTTACATATTGCGTACCAAAATTTTTATCGATCTCACTCTCCGTAGTCGGCAAAAATTGCCGTGTGCCGACGGGGTTTTGCGGGTGCCGCGGCCTCGTCCCGCCGGCTTGGCGGGGCTGCGTGGGGCGGGCATAATCTGGCCCACTTGAGCTGCCGCGTGGTGCAATGCAGCGTCGCGCCCCCGGTCGTCCATTTGTCCCAGAAACCCATTTCACGAGGGCCGTCGCGTGAGTCTCGCATTCCTGCTGTTCTTGAGCGTCCTGCAAGGTGTTACTGAGTTGTTTCCTGTCAGTAGTCTTGGCCATACCTTGCTGGTGCCGGCCGTGTTCGGCATGCACCTTGACAAACAGGCGCCTCAGTTGTTGCCCTTCCTGGTTGCACTGCACCTGGGTACCGCGCTTGCCCTGTTTGTCTATTTCGGAAGGCGCTGGCTCCAACTGATCCGCGGCTTCTTCGGTTCGCTGGCCGGGCGGCACACGGCCGAGGGGCATATGGCATGGGCGCTGATCGTCGGTACGATCCCGGCGGGCCTGATCGGGTTCCTGCTTGAAAAGCGTCTTGAGCGACTGTTCCACGACCTGCGCATTGTCGCCGCGGCATTGATCGTCAATGGCATCCTGCTGTGGATCGGTGACCGGATCCAGCGTCGCCGCGCTTTGTCGCTTTCCGCGCCGAGCAGGCTGACCTTCGGGCAGGCCGCATGGGTTGGCATTGCGCAGATCGGCGCCTTGATTCCCGGCTTCTCGCGTAGCGGCCTGACGATGATCGCGGGCGCGCAGGTCGGCTTGACGGCTGAAAAGGCCGCGGAATTTTCCTTCTTGCTTGGCACCCCGATCATCCTCGCCGCGGGCGTGCTCGAGTTGCCGAAGCTCATGCATGTCCACGGCCAGATGGCGGATGCGTTGTTGGGCGGTGTGCTGACTTTTGTCGCGGCGCTGTTGAGCGTGCGGTTCCTGATGAAGTATTTCGAGGGACGCGGGCGGCTGGCGACGTTCGGCGTTTACTGCGTGATCGCGGGCGCGCTGTGCCTGGGCTGGTTCCTGCTGCATCCCGAGCTTGCTTGAGCGAAGGCCGCGCGGGGGGGACAATCCGATATGCCGTCTCGCGCGCGCCGTGTAGAATCGCGGACTCGCGCGCCCATGCGCACTCCGTTTTTTGATTTCGATGCGGCAGTAGCTCAGCTGGATAGAGCAACGGCCTTCTAAGCCGTAGGTCGGGGGTTCGAGCCCCTCCTGCCGCACTTTTCTTCTTGGCTCAATGAGTCATGCACCTTCGTAGCCGGCACGCGTGAGCGGATGCAGCGGGTCGTCCGCACGAAGATGCAAAAAAACATGATCCTTCCGCTTCGATTACCCTTGCTTTTCTCAAGTACATGTTGGGAATTGTATGCGCACGTCTGCCTACTACAGCTTGGATCTACGGCAAGAAATCCTGGCCCTTTCCCGTAACAATGCGCAAACCAGTCATCGTGTAACATGTAGAAATTGTCATGCGCCAGTCAGTTTACGGTCATCTCCGTCTCCCTATCATCGGTCTGCGATGTGGATCCCGTTCCGATGTCGCCAAGATATGAAATCGTAAGCTGAGAGCAGAATCTCTGAAATCTGTGAAACACGGCTGCGCTATTTGTGTCCTGATGCCGGGTGTTGGGTATCGCACCTGACGCGTTTGCGCCTCAGGCAGATCTGTTTTTTGCGAACCTATCTTGAAGAATGCAACCCTACGCCAGCTTAAGACCTTTGAAACGGTCGCGCGCCGATTGAGCTTTGCGCGCGCGGCGGATGAGCTGAATCTGTCGCCGCCGGCTGTGTCGACGCAAATCAAACACCTCGAAGAACATGCCGGTGTGCCCCTGTTCGAACAATTCGGGAAGCGAATCTTTCTCACGCCGGCGGGCCACGAGATGCTGCAGTTCAGCCGCGCGATCATCGACCGGTTCCGCGAAGCCGAAGAGACGCTAGCGCAAATGCGCGGCGTCGCCGGTGGGAGTCTGAACATCGGTGTGGTCAGCGCGGGCGGCTATTTTGCTCCCGGCTTGCTGGCCGAATTCCTTCGACGCAACGAGGGCGTCAAGCTCGAACTCGCGGTGGAAAATCGCGAGACGCTTTTGAAGCAGCTCGACGACAATCGCATCGACCTTGCCATGATGGTCGGCACGCCTGCCGACTGCGGAATTGTCAGCACAACCTTCGCGCACCATCCCTTCGTCATTGTCGCTTCGCCGACTCATCCGCTCGTCGGCCAGAAGCGTATTCCGATGTCGGCACTCTCGGGCGAGCGTTTTATCATCCGGGAAAGAGGCTCGGATACGTGGGATGCGATGGAGCAGGGTGCCATCGACCGTTTCGTAAGACGAGACGAGTCGATCGAGATCTCGAATACCGAGACGATCAAGCAGGCGGTGATGGCCGGTATGGGGATCAGCTTCCTGTCCGCCTATACGATCGGTCTCGAACGGCGCGCAGGCATGCTGGCCGTGCTCGATGTCGTCGATTTCCCGCTCGTGCGGCAATGGCGCATCGCGCATCGTGCCGAGAAGCGGCTTGCGCCGGTCGCGGAAGCCTTCAGGCTCTTTCTGATCGACGAGGGCGCGACGCAAATCGCGCAGCTCACGAATCTCGATTCCCTTTAGGCTCGCTTCCTGGTTCTTCCCGGCAGCAAGCGCGCATCTCTCTTGTATCGGCATAACTGGATGGCGGGGCCTATCGGCTGTCATGGGCCGCGGTCGCCGTGCGCGCAGCGAACTCAGTGGAACGCTCGGGTGCGTCGAGCACCGCGGATGGAGCGAGCGGCGCATCGGCCACGGGCGCGACGCTGTCCGCATCGTCCCGCACGCCGTCCTTGAACCCCTTGATCGCCCCGCCCAGATCGCCGCCGATGGATCGCAGTTTCTTGGTGCCGAACACCAGAGACACGATTAGCAAAACAATCACCCAATGCCAAATGCTGATGGAACCCATGTCAATACCTCCTTGATTTCACATTTTCAAAAGCGAGCAGCAACCCCAACGTAAGGGTCGAGCTCAACCCACTACCTGCCCGATCAGCACCAGGTTCAGTGCGACGATCAGCACGGTCATGGCGATGGCGGTGTACACGGTCACCTTGTTAGCGGTAAATCCCCCCATCACGCTGCGCCGCGACGACAGCACCACCAGCGCGATCATCGGCAGAGGCAGCACGAAACTCAGCACGACCTGACTGATGACCATCGCGTTGATCACATTGAAATGCAGCGCGATAACGAAGGACGGCGCGATCGTCACGAGGCGGCGCAGCCAGACCGGCACACGGAAATGGACAAAGCCTTGCATGATCATCTGGCCCGCCATCGTGCCGACCACCGAACTCGACATCCCGGATGCCATCAGCGATATCAAGAACACGGTGGCGGCGCCGGCGCCGAGCAATAGGTCCAGTGTGTGATAGGCACCACCAATATCCGCGATGCCCGAACGGGCGAAGACCGATGCCGACATCATCACCATCGCCATGTTGACGATGGCCGCCAGGCCGAGTGCGATCAACACTTCGCGGTTCGAGAATCGGAGCAGCCTGCGGCGTTCATTGTCGTTGCGCGCGGGCGTTCTGTTCTGCGTCAAGCCAGAGTGCAAATAGAGCGTATGCGGCATGATCGTTGCGCCGATGATGCCGATCGCCAGTGTGACGGCGGTGCGGCCGTGCAATTGCGGAACGACGCTGCCAAGCAGCGCGGCATGCCAGTTCAACGGCGCCACCACAAGTTCGCACATATAGCTCAGCCCGATCGTCGCGACTAGCGCACCAATCACGAGTTCGAGCGGGCGGAACCCGGCTTTGGCGAGCGTCAGGATGGCGAAGGTGACGATGCCGGTCACGATCATTCCGCTGATCAGCGAAACGTGGAACAACAGGGAAACGCCTAGCGCGCCACCGAGGAATTCTGCGACGTCGGTCGCCATCGCGGCGACTTCCGAGGCGATCCACATGCCGAAGACGACTGGCTTGGAGAACTCATCCCCGCATAGCTCGGGGAGATTGCGGCCAGTCACGATACCGAGCTTCGCCGACATCGCCTGGAACAGCATGGCGATGAGGCTTGCGAGCACGACGACCCATAGCAACATGTATCCGGTGGCGGAGCCCGCCTGGATATTGGTCGCGAAATTGCCGGGATCCATATAGCCGACCGAAGCGATCACCGCCGGTCCGACGAACGGCAGGAACGACTTGATTCCTTTGCGATGCCCCGCGAGCGATTCGCGTGCGGCCAGTTCGGTTTGCTGCGTCGCGCCAGCCACGGGTGCGACGCCTGCCTGAAGTAGTCTGAGAATGGGAGGCATCGTATGGGTTTCACGCTGGGTCGGACAGAACGTGGCCGCCTTCGTCGCGCTGACACTTGCGGGGCACATGCATGGGCATGCGCGCGCCCCGCAGAGTGAGATCGTGCGGCGAAGGCACGTATGCGCTTAGATCGGCAATACGTCGGGACGGCTGTTCGGAAACTTCGCCAGAACGTCGGCGGTGATGTTCAGGTGCTCCATCACCATCTTCGGCGGCGTATGCGCGAGCCAGTCAGACAGAGAAACTTCGGCAAAATGGTCGGCCTTGAATAGTTCCAGGAAAATTAGGTCAGTGTCGCCGGTGTTCTGCACGTAGTGACCGAGACTCTTCTTCACATAGCCGACGTCACCGGCCTGGAAATCGGCGGTGGCAGCCTTGGGGCCCGTATCGAACACGGTCATCCGGGCCTTGCCCTTGATGTAGTACTGCCATTCATCCGCGTTCGGATGCCAGTGCAATTCGCGCATGCCGCCCGGATGGATCGTGACCAGCGCAGCTGCGACGGTGGTCGACGCCTTGAAGTTGCGGCTGTCTGCGATCTGCACGATCCCGCCTTTGGTCTGCTTCGTCGGCGTCATGTCGCCGAGCGAGAAGACGAACGGGTGATCGGGCGCGCCCAGTGGCGACCGAACGGCGCGCTGGTCGGCAGCGAGCGGGCCCGGATCTTCACCCTGGAAGATCCACAGATTGTCGAGGGGAATGTTCTTGAACGCATCGGCTGGCACGCCGAAGTTCGCGGCCAGAATGTCGGGCGGCGTATGAGCGATCCAGTCGGTCAGCAGCAGCGTGTTGAATTCGGATGCGCGGCCGTTGTCGAACGCGATCATGAATTCCGCGCCGGTCGGTCCGAGTCCTTGCAGCGAGTGCGGCAGGCCGGGGGGGAAGTACCAGAGGTCGCCGGTTTTCACGTCGGCCACTTGCGGGCGGCCCATTTCGTCCAGGACAGTGATCCGGCATTTGCCATCGAGCATGATCGCCCACTCGGCTTGCTGGTGCCAGTGCATTTCGCGGATGCCGTTCGCGGCAAGACGCATATTGACGCCCGAGATGTCCTCCGAAATCGCAAAATCGTCCTGCGTGACTTCGCGCGCCCAGCCGCCGTTCTGATAACGCCGGTGCGCATTGTTGAACGAAGCCCAGAACAGCGGCATGCCGTTGATGTCGGTGGCGGGAGGATTCTGGAACGAAGGGAACTGGCTTGCTAGCGTGGGATTTTGGGGGCCCGGATCGTCCTTGCTGGTCGGGCTCCCGGAGTTGACTTGGCCTTCAGGCGGGCGGTCGGGATTGCCGAACGAAGCGGCTTGGGCCGTCGCGGCCACACCGAGTGCAGCAGCTGAAGCCGCCGCGCCCACCAGCATTTTTCTACGTGACAGATCAGTCATGATTTCACTTTCCTTCGTTAAAGCAGAGTTGCGAAAAATTGGTTAGGTCTCTCTTTCGACATCTGACAGCTATTCGAAATAGTCCAAATAAACTGTCGGTCGGAAATACAACAATTCCCCATTGCCGTATGCGAGACAAGAAGGTCGAGTAATCGGACCTGTTTAAGGCTTCTTACCGACACCATGGGAGTAATGGTAGGGGGACGGGAAAAGAGGCGACAGTGATAAATTTGGAATCAAACGGTAGTGTTTGGCTTATCTATCGCGTGGTCTGCCGTAGGTACTTGACCACCGCCTGAAATGGCCTGAAATGTACATGACATGTGCGTATGCACAGAGACAAGAATGGCTGCTGCAACGGAACGGATCGTCGTCCAGGTAACCTCGACGCGACTCTCGTGGTGTTTTCTCGTGGAGTTTGCGCGAGGAAGAGATCATACTATTCATGAAATACTATTCATGAAAGTCCAACCTGATTTTGATGGTGAACTTGCTGGCCGGTTAAGCTATGCAAATATGAGCATGTAAATGTAATTTTTTTAATCACGTTAAGCGGACGCCGCTTTCGCCGCGATGGAACGCTATTCGTCTCCTTTGCTTCGTCCGGCTGCCGAGGTCAAGCGCCCCGGCGCCGTGGGAAGCTTGTTACGCGGCGCAATTGCGTTTTTCGTCGGGCTCGTGCTGCACGCCTCCGCGGGCGCAAGTCCGGCCGTCGTGGTCATTCCGCTGAGCGGCGCGATCGGACCCGCGAGCGCCGATTTCGTCGTTCGCGCCCTGTCCCATTCGGCCGAACTAGGCGCCCAGCTAGCCGTTCTCGAAATCGATACCCCGGGCGGCCTCGATCTCTCGATGCGTTTCATCATCAAGGCCATCCTCTCCTCACCTGTGCCCGTCGCGGCATATATCGCACCCGGAGGCGCCCGTGCGGCCAGCGCCGGGACGTACATCGTCTACGCAAGCCACATCGCCGCCATGGCGCCGGGCACCAATCTCGGCGCGGCGACTCCGATCCGAGTCGGTGGCGCGGATGCGACCGAGCCAGCCACGCCCGGCAAAGGCAAAACCGACGCCTCGGCGACACCCGCGTCCACGGAAACCGCCAAGCAAGTCCAGGACGCCGCGGCCTACATCCGCGGTCTCGCCCAGTTGCGCGGGCGCAATGCGCAATGGGCCGAGCGCGCCGTGCGCGAAGCGCTCAGCCTGTCGGCAAACGAGGCACTGGCGCAGAACGTGATCGATCTCACCGCCGCCGACCTGCCCGACCTCCTCGCGAAGCTGAACGGCCGGCATGTGCGCACGATCACGGGCGACCACGTGCTGGCCACTTCCGGCGCTCTCGCCGTGACGATCCAGCCGGACTGGCGCAGCCGCTTTCTCGCGGTCATCACTGATCCAAGCGTCGCGCTCATTCTCATCACGATCGGCATGTACGGCGTGATCTTCGAATTCGCGAATCCCGGCATGGCGTTGCCGGGTGTGGCGGGCGCGATCAGCCTGATGGTGGGTTTGTTCGCCTTGCAGTTGCTGCCCGTCGACTTCGCCGGACTGGGCTTGATCCTGCTCGGCATCGCCTTTCTCATCGCTGAAATGTTCCTGCCGACGTTCGGCGCGCTCGGCTTCGGCGGCATCGTCGCGTTCGCCATCGGCGCGGTCATGCTGTTTCGTACCGACGCCCCCGGCTACGGCATCCCGGTCGCGCTCGTGGTCGGTCTGAGCGTCGCCACGGCCTTGTTCGTCTTCGCGGTCTCGGGTCTCGCGCTGCGCTCACGCAGGCGGCCTGTGGTGAGCGGCCCTGAAGCCATGCTCGGCAGCATCGGCGAGATGCTGGAAGACGTTGCGACCTCCGACGGTGGCTGGGCTCGCGTACATGGCGAACGGTGGCGCGTGCGCAGCGCGGAAGCGCCCGTACTGCTCGCTCGCGGCGAGCGGGTACGCGTCGTCGGCCGCCACGGGCTCACCCTCACCGTCGCCCCGCTCGATGAAACACAACAAGGAGAACAACGATGATCGGATTCAGTTTCGGATTCAGCGGTGTCCTGCTGGCGCTTGTCATTCTCATCGCATTTTCGGCGATCCGCATTTTCCGTGAATACGAACGCGGCGTCGTCTTCATGCTTGGCCGCTTCTGGAAGGTCAAGGGACCCGGCCTGGTCTTCATCATTCCTGCGGTGCAGCAAGTGGTGAGGATGGACTTGCGCACCGTGGTCTTCGACGTGCCGCCGCAGGACGTGATCACGCGCGACAACGTGTCGGTGAAAGTGAACGCGGTCGTCTACTTCCGCGTGGTCGATCCCGAGAAAGCCGTGATCCAGGTCGCGCGCTTTCTCGACGCCACCAGCCAGTTGTCGCAAACCACCTTGCGCGCGATTCTCGGCAAGCATGAACTCGACGAACTTCTCGCGGAACGCGAGCGCCTCAACACGGACATCCAGAAGGTACTCGACGCGCAGACCGATGCGTGGGGCATCAAGGTATCGAACGTGGAGATCAAGGATGTCGATCTGAACGAGACGATGGTGCGCGCCATCGCAAGGCAGGCGGAAGCCGAGCGCGAACGTCGGGCGAAGATCATTCACGCGGAAGGCGAACTGCAGGCGTCGGAGAAACTGCTGCAGGCCGCGCAGATGCTGGCGCAGGCGCCGCAAGCCATGCAGTTGCGCTATCTGCAGACGTTGACCACGATCGCTGGCGACAAGAACTCGACCATCGTCTTCCCGATGCCCATCGACCTCATCAGTACGCTTCTCGAACGGCTCAAGGGCGCGCCCGAACGCTGATTCGCGGAGCGCCTCGCATGACCCGTTGAGGGCGTGCCGCCATCGGGTTTTAAGATCTCTCGCTTCGCACACGGAGATTCGGATACGCCCGGCAAGGTAGCCGCAGCAATCGATCTCTGGGTACCCTTTGGACGACACTCGGGCCCACACGATTGCGTAGCGCCTGCCCAAGGCGTGATCTAGCCCGCGTCCAAAAGACCGAGCGCCTGCGCACGCGCAACTGCCTGAGCGCGCTTTTCGACGTTGAGCTTCACGAAGATGCTCTTCAAGTGGGATTTGACGGTTTCAGGTCCAATCCCCAGGGCCCGCGCGAGTTCCTTGTTCGATTGTCCTCGAGCGATCAAGCCGACGATTTCGCGTTCCCTCGCACTGAGCGATTCCCGATGCTGTGGCGCGCTGCCGGTCTCATAGAGCATTCGCCAACCGTCGAGCAAGCGAGCGACGTAGGACATCAACTCGTCCGTGCGCGCAGTGTGCTGTGCGTCTTCGAGAACGACATGGAGCAGCAATCCGACGTCCGCTCCAAGGTCGAGAATGGATTCGTATATGCCTGCCGGTGCGGCGACCTTCAGGACGTCGAGGAAGATCTCTACGGCGCGGCTTCGTTCGTTCGCCTTCAGCCAGACGAGTGCGAGCATCGTACGCAAACGTAACGCCAAAAAATCGCCATGCCGGTGCTCCACGCTTTGCAGCGCTGCGCTCAGAATTTCAACGGCCTGTTGCGTCCGGTGCTCGCTTGTTGCAAGGGAGGCTGCCGAAAACGCATGGTAGTTCTCGATCTCCGGCGACACGGAACACGCGTTGTCGGAATCGGAATGTGCCATCCGCCCCAGTTGCGCGACGCACGCGGCCGCCTCGATCGTTCTCCCTTCCGTCAGATAGAGCCGGGTGCGCTCGGCCAGGGCGGCGGCCGTCAACCTGTCCCATCGACGCGCATGCGCGAGGGCCTGCGCCCTGTCGAGCAGCGCGTATGCGTGCGCCGCATTCGAGCGCGCCATGGCGATCCTGACCAGGAGACGATAGGCAATCAATACGCTATCGAGCAACACAGCGAGATCGATAACCGGCATCAAATCGGCAACGATCGCTTCCGCTTCATCCAGTCGGCCCTGTTCATACCGGAGCTGCCCGATCATCGGTGCGCAAAGCGCGACCGAAATCGATCCGGGACCGGAGTAGCGCTCGGCCAGCTGCATCGACTCCGTGAAATACCGATCGGCAAGCGCAAGGTGCAACTGCTCCATCTCGGCATGACCGAGCAGGCATAGCCGATAGACCGAGGAAAAGACGTTGCGCTGGTCTTGCTCGATCGAATAGGGAATCCATGATGTTTCGTAAAGACCTCCGAGGTTACCCGCCTTCCAGTGCCCGAAGCGCACGACGTTGGATAGCACGTTGATCGTCCAGACATCCGTAGACGGCCGCTCGAGGCATGCCTGCGCGATAGCGAGCCCCCGTTGAGAATCGTCCTGCAGCGCCGCGACGACCGAGCGGATCGCCTGGCACTCCCAGAGAACGTCTTCAGGCTGGACACACGTATCGCACGCGCTATCGTGTTCTAGTGCACCGAGTATCGCGAGCGCCTCGTCGAAATGCATGGCGAGCGCCATGCCCCAGGCAATCGCCAGCGTGACCTTCGCCTGCGCACCGATGAGGCTCTCGGGAAACCTGCTTTGCCAGCCGAGCACGGTGAGCAGATCGCCCTTCTTGACGAGGGCCATCGCACACCGTTCCATCAGACGAACGGCCCTATCGGTGGCCCTCCCTGCGATCGCATGTTCGACTGCCTCGGTCCATAGTTCGTGTTCGGCATACCATTCGGAGGCGAGGCAATGCAGAGCCGCGACCTTGTCCGGGTGCCGTGTTTCAAATCGCTGACGCAGGTACTCGCCCATCAGATGGTGATAGCGAAACCAGTGTTCGTCGCAGTCGAGCGGTTGCAACAGCAACTGGCCCGCGGCGATTTCGTTCAGCATGCGCTGGCTCGTTCGCAGGCCCGTTACCGCCTCGCAAAGTGATGCGTTCAGGCGCTCGAGGATCGATGTATGCAGCATGAACTCGACCATTTCGACGGGCAGACGCTCGAGCATGTCGTCGAGGTAGGCGGCGAACGGTCGCGAAGTACCGGACGGCGGGCGCGGCTCCCAATCCGATCTGCATTCCTCGTGCGAAAGTGCTGAAACCGAGAGACGCAATGCAGCGGCCCAGCCTTCCGTGGTTGCAAAGAGCGTTTTGATGCTCGAAGCGCGCAGCTGTCCGGGCAATGCTTGCTCGATAAAGTCTCGTGTTTCGTCGAAGTTGAAACGTAGCGCCGACGCATCGATTTCCAGCAGATCGTTCCCGGCCCGCAGCCTGGCGAGCGGCAGCGGTGGCTCTGTACGAGTGCAAAGGACCATGTGCACGTGTGACGGTGCGTGCGCGATGAAGAACGACATCGCTGTGTGGACCGCTGGATGCTTGATCAAGTGATAGTCGTCGAGAAACAGAAACACCTCGTCGTCGACGTCGACGAGCTCGTTGACCAGCGTAGAAACGACCGCTTGCGCGGGGACGAATGCGGCGCCGGCTGTCAGGCTGATCGCTGCAGCGCCGACATTGCCGCAGGCATGCCGCAACGCTTGGGCTACAAGATTGAGGAAGCGCGCCGGTTCGTCGTCCCCGGTGTCGAGCGACAGCCATGCCACCTGTGCGCCGTGTGCGCGCAGCCGGTAGAGCCAGGTGAGCGCCAGCGAAGTCTTGCCGAACCCGGCGGGAGCTTTGATTACGGTAAGCCGCTTGCCTTCGGCGGGCTCAGCCAAACCAACGAGCCGCGGACGATCGATCAGACCCGTGGGCAGGCGCGGCGGAAGGACTTTCGTCGCGAGAAAAAGGCGCTTCTCTCGCGTAGGCGCTTCTTCGATCACACGCATTTTTCGGTCACCGCATTGAGATGCCCGGCACGCTCGGTTGAGTGTGGCTGCTGCCCATCCCCCATCGGTGCAGGCGCGTACCCCCCGAAAGGGGGATGTTGCGCCACGCCGCCCCGGGAGACCCTGCTGAGAACGGATGGGAATTGAAGCACGGACCGGACAATGGCAACACGCTGGCCCATGGCTGTCGCATGGCCACTTTCTCCGGAACCGGCACATTCTCAGCACATGATACGCCCCTCCGCCCCAGAGACTCGACTGCCGCATCGACCCGCATGGCACTGCATGTGCTGGCTCCCGCCGTAGAGCAGCAGTTGCATTCACAGCGCCGGCACGGTCGTTCATCGAATCCGTCCGCCCGATACTTTTAGACATATTGCCGTGTTTGCCCACCTACCGAGAATCAGCAGTCATTTGCAGGAAACGACCGCTTCGCTCGCAGCAGATCGGCCTCCTGGGTCAAGCGAGCCACACCTGCTATCCAGGCTCGAAGTGGATCCCGCTCGCGAGCCACATCGCGGCGAAACGGCCGACGCGCGCGTGATGCAGTTCTTCGGCCTCGAAGTCGACATCGACGACACCGCGAAACTGGCGGAGGCATTGCGCGATGCTCAGGAGAAGCTTGCGCAAGCGTCGCGGATCGCGGCGGTGGCCGAATTGTCCGCGTCAATCGCCCATGAACTCAGTCAGCCATTGCAGGCGGTAGTCGCTCATGCGCGCGCTTGCCTGCGATGGCTCTCCGCAAAGCCGCCCAACATTGACGAAGCCAGGCTTTCCGCCGAGTACGTCGTGCGCGACGGCAATGCCGCGGCGGACGTGCTAGGCCACATTCGAGCACTTTTCAAGCATACGGCTCCTGAAATGGTCGATCTTGATATCAACAAACTGATACTTCAGGTATGCACGCTGATGGCTGATGATATTCAGCGAAACGCGGTTTCGCTCGAGACGACGCTGGCTGAAGACGTGCCGAAAATCCGGGCCGACGCGGTGCAGATCCAGCAGGTGCTCGTCAATCTCGTTCGTAACGCGATCGAGGCATTGGCAGCAACGACGGAGCGGCCGAAGCTGCTATTGATCCGCTCGCGTCGCGACGGGGAAGGCGTGGTGATCGATGTCGAGGATCACGGTACAGGATTTGCCGACTTCGAGAAGATATTCGAACCATTCTTCACCACGAAGCAATCAGGCATGGGCGTCGGGCTGGCGATCTGCCGAACGATCATCGAAGCACACGCCGGTCACATTTGGGCCGTGCGCAATGAGATCCGCGGCGTCACGTTCAGCTTCAGTCTTCCGATCGAGAGCTCAAACGCAACATGGGATGGCCGATAACGTGGCGCGGTCGACCCGTCCCGCCGGCAAGCGTCACGCCCCTTTCGATGCCGCCAGTGCCGGCTCCGCGCGGTAGTTCGCCGGGAACATCTGCTTCAGGTGTTCGACCTTCGGCAAGTCGTTGATGATGATGTACGGATGGTCGGGATGCAGCGTCAGGAAATCCTGGTGGTAGTGCTCCGCCGGATAGAAACCCTTGAACGGTTCCACCTTGGTAACGATCGTTCCGCTGAACACGTGAGCGTGGTCGAGTTGCGCAATATAGCTTTGCGCCACACGACGCTGCGCGTCGTTCGCGGGAAAGATCGCCGAGCGATATTGCGTGCCCGAATCGGGCCCCTGCGCATCAAGCTGGGTCGGGTCCTGTACGACGGAGAAATAGATCTGTAAAAGCCGGCCATAGCTGATCTGCGTCGGATCGAAGGTGATCTGCACGGATTCGGCATGGCCGGTATCGCCGTCACTGACCTCCTCATAGTGCGCCGTACCCCGGCTGCCGCCCGAATAGCCAGATACCGCAAGCGTCACACCCTTTACATGCGCGAATACGCCTTGCACGCCCCAGAAGCACCCGCCAGCCAGGACTGCGGTTTCCTGATGCGAGCCCGAGGCCGGTTCATCGACCGCGGGTGCCGGAATGGCGACCGCGCCTTCCGAGTGTGCAGGGCTGTGCCAGGCAAGCAGGCCGCCGGCAATCAGGGCACCCAAGGCCATCGAGCGCCATGCCGCGAAATTCGCGGGGCGTAGGAACAGGGAAGTCGAGCGTTTCATGATGATGTCCTTTGTTCGGCTGCACAGACTTCGGGCGTAGTCGTCCCCGGTCCATGCGAGAGGCCGGTTCTGCTTCTACCAAGTAGGGTCCAAGACTGAATCGTTGCCATGTTCTAGAGGCCGCTATACCAGTTGTAGCCTTGATCCTCCCAATACCCGCCAGGGTAGGTATTGGTGACGAAGATCGCGGCGATATGCTTCGGGTTCTTGAAGCCGAGCTTGGTGGGCACACGCAGTTTCAGCGGATAGCCATATTTGGCGGGCAGCGGGTCCTTGCCGAAATCGAGCGTGAGCAGGGTCTGCGGATGCAGCGCGGTCGCCATGTCGAGGCTCGAGTAGTAGCGGTCCGCGCATTTGAAGCCGACATAGCGTGCTGTCGTATCGGCGCCGATGCGCTCGAGAAAGGTCCGGAACGTCACGCCGCGCCAGTCGCCGATCGCACTCCAGCCTTCGATACAGATGTGCCGGGTGATCTGGCCGGTCTGCGGCAATGCGCGCAACGCGGCGAGATTCCACGGACGCTTGTCGCGCACGAGGCCCGAGACTTGGAGTTGATAGGTCGATCCGTCGATTTGCGGCGCGTCGAATTCCTGATAGAACGCGTTGAACGGAAAGGGCGTCGTGATCTGGCTGGCCGAATAGGTCGGCGCCAGGCGGTTGCGGTTGAAGAGCCACCCCTGCACGCGGTCGTTCCAGTGGGACATCGCCCAGAGCACCTTGTCGACGGTATCGCCGTCCTGCAATGTGCAGCCTGACAACATCGACAGCGCACCGATCGACAGGCTCGAGCGCAGAAACAGCCGCCGCTGAAGGCGGGCGAGTGCGGGCTTGAAATCGGCTGCGTCGATGCGTTCGGGCTTTCTTGCCGGCGCCGGAATCGGCGTCACCATCGATCCGCGCGCCGATTCCGGGCCTGCGTCGGGGGGCGCGGCCTCCTCGAGCCGCAAGATCCTGCGGGAGTCGGTCGGGCGGTTCATGCTTGCGTGTCTCCATGGGAAGCGGTCTTCGCGCGTCCGGTGAACATCGGCAGCAGCGTGCTCGGCACCAATACGACCAGCGCGAGATGGACCACGACGAAGCCGACGATTCCCGACATCGCGGCGAAATGCACCCGCCGCGCAAAATCGAAGCCACCGAACAGGTCGGTCAGCCAGAAGAACTGCACGGGTTTCCAGATCGACAGTCCCGATGCGACGATCAGCACGCCGAGCAGCAGCACGCCGGTATAGAGCAGGCGCTGGACGGCGTTGTATACCCCGGGCCGATGCGGCAACCGGAAGCTCGCGGCAAGCGCTGCATCGCGCACGACGTCGCGCAGGTGCAGCGGCAGGAAATGCCGGCGGAAATGGCCGCTGGCGATCCCGTAACTGATATAGAGCACGCCGTTCGCGGCAAGCAGCCACATCGCCGCGAAATGCCAGGCGATCGAGCCGCCGAGCCAGCCGCCGACCGTGGCCCACGTCGGGAAGCTGAACGGGAACATCGGCGAGGCGTTGTAAATCGCCCAGCCGCTCATCACCATGCAGACGATCGCGAACGCGTTGATCCAGTGGGCCGCGCGCACCACGAGCGGGTGAATGACTGTCTTGCGAGGAGCGGGGGCGGGTAGCCCGGGATGGAAGGTCATGGGGATCGATCCGGTCGAACACACAGTTCAACAGCCCGCCGCGGCCTGTCAGGCGCCGCGGCGGCATCGCTTTACATCGGCGGCGTGATGCCCTTTTCGCCGGCTGAGATGAACAGCGCCGACAAGGCACCATCCGGTCCCTTCTTCGCGAATAGCACGACGTGCGCACCCGGCACGAGCAGCGAACGGTCGCCTGCTTCCAGGTTGACCACCGGCACGTCCTCGGGCACTACGATCTTCTTCTCGCCGTTCTTGTACTTCACGGTGATCGTGCGGCCATTGGAGACGACGAGGTCGCCGACCGTGCCGTTGGTCATCGAGCTGTTCTGGCCAAGGTCCCATGGGCGATGGCCTTCACCGCTGCCGACCATGCTGGCTGGGAAGACATGGACTTCGAGCGCCTTGAGCGTGCCATCCGCCTGCGCAATGGCCGCCGAGCCCACGTAGCTGCCCGGCTTGATGTCAGTGATGTTCGCAAGAGTCACGCCGCGGATCGGCGTGTCCGGGGCGAGCTTGACGTCGATATCCTGACCGGCATTCGAGTGAACCTTCAAGGTGTTGGCATTCAGCGTGACGACGGTGCCGCGAACGCCGGTCGGCTGAACCGGCGCTTGCGCCTGGGCGTACTGGACGCCGGCCAGCGTGGTGGCGGCGAACAGCGCCGGAACGAGCAGCGTGCGGATAAATCGCTTTGGAACAGTGTGCATCGTGACTCCTCTGGTGGGTGTACTACCAGCAGACTAGGCGTGCAGATGGGTCGCGCACATGACCCAAGAGTGACAAAAACGTCACCGAAATCCGGTTTTGGGCGAACTAGAATGCAGTGTGAAAAGTGCGCAAAAATGCGCCAAAATGGATGGGTATTGGGATGGACAGAGCAAATGTGGAGCAGTGCCGTGACGAGCAAACGCAGGTTGAACCGGGGCGGGCCATGAGCATTCTTGTCATCGAAGATGATCCGAAGACGGGCGACTACCTGAAAAAAGGCCTAAAAGAGAGCGGGTATGTGGTCGACCTCGCCCGCACGGGCACCGACGGCCTGCATATGGCGCTCGAGCATCCGTATGAACTGGTGATTCTCGATGTGATGCTGCCGGGGCTCGATGGCTGGGAAGTCATGCGTGCGCTGCGTGCGAAGCGTGATTTGCCGGTGATTTTCCTGACCGCGCGCGATCATGTGAACGACCGGATTCATGGTCTGCAGCTCGGCGCCGACGACTATCTGGTCAAGCCGTTTTCGTTTACCGAACTCGTGCTGCGCGTACGCATGCTGTTGCGCCGCGGCGTCGTTCGCGAAGCGGACTTTTTCGAGTTCGCCGATCTCAAGCTTGATGTGCTGCGGCGGAAAGTGACGCGGCAAGGCGTCGATATCGTGCTCACGAACAAGGAATTCATGTTGCTGCACCTGCTCGTCAAGCGGCAGGGCGAAGCCTTGTCGCGCATGCAGATCGCGTCCGAGGTCTGGGACATGAATTTCGACAGCGACACCAATGTCGTTGACGTCGCGGTCAAGCGGCTGCGCGCAAAGGTCGACCAGCCCTTCGAAAAGAAGTTGATCCACACGGTGCGCAGTATCGGCTACACATTCGGTGACGGCGCATGAAGCTCTGGCGATCGCTGTCGTTGACCACGCGCACGACGCTGCTGTTCGGCTTGGTCGCGCTCGTCGTCATGGGCGTGCTCGGCATGTATTTCTATCAGTCGGCGAGGGTGGCCCTCGAACTCCGCACGGACACCCAGCTCATCGGACGGGTCGATCACTTCCGGCGGCTCGTCGACAATGTGTACACCGTCAGCGAACTCGAGCAGCGGCCGCTGCTGTTCGAGACGATGCTGGGCGCGGAAGAGGATGTGTTGCTGTTCCGCCGGCCTGGCGAGGCCCCGTTCATTCATGTGAATCCAGCCAACCTGCCGGTGCCGACGCTGCCCGTCGTGCCGTTCGGCGTCCCGCTGACCCGGCAGGATGTCCATCGGATTGTGCTGCCCGATGGCACGCCGGTCGAATGGGTGCTCGCAACGGCCAAGGCGACGGAAAGCGGCGATGCGGTCGAAGTCGTGGCCGCGCACCCGCTGATGCGCGAAGTGCAGATGCTCGCCGTCTATCGTGCGCGCATTCTCCTGTCGATCTTCGTCGCGGTGCTCGCCTCGACCGTGCTGGGTTATCTGGTGATCAGCCGGGGCTTGCGACCGGTTCGTCATATCGCCGAGCGCGCGGCCGAGATCAGCCCGGCCAATCTGTCGATCCGGCTCAGCGAGCAAGACGCGCCGCCCGAACTGCGGTTGATGACCCGATCGTTCAATGCGATGCTCGACCGGCTTGCCGATGGGTATGAGCGGCTCTCACAGTTCTCGGCCGATCTCGCGCATGAGATCCGTACGCCCGTCGGTGCCTTGATCGGCACGACGCAAGTCACGCTTGGCCAGACACGCAATGTCGACGAATACCAGGCCGTGCTCGAATCGAACCTCGAGGAATTGAACCGGCTCAAAACGATCGCCGAGAATATTCTGTTTCTCGCGCATGCCGAACATGCGGCACTCGTGATCGAGCGCTCGGATATCGCGCTCGGCGACGAGCTCAACAAGATCGCTGAATATTTCGAAGGGCCGGCCGACGAGCGTGGTCTCACGTTCAATGTCAAGGCCGCCGGGGTGGCTTGGGTCAATCCGGTGCTGTGCCGGCGTGCGGTCAATAACCTGGTCGTCAACGCCGTGCGCTACGCACGCGCCAATTCGGTCGTGCGCATGTTCGGCGAGCAGGATGCGCGAGGAGCGGCCATCGTCGTCGAAAACGACGGCGAGGCCATTCCATCGGACCAGCTCGCGCGACTGTTCGATCGCTTCTATCGCGGCGATGTGGCGCGTAGCCGCTTTACGGAATCGAACGGGCTGGGTCTGTCGATCGTGCGCGCCATCATGACGCTGCACGGGGGCACCGCCGAAGTTTCATGTCCGAAATCCGGTGTGGTCCGGTTCGAACTTCGGTTTCCGGCGGCGCAGGTGGCCTGATCAGGGCGTGGTGCTTTCAGGCACCCCGTTCTTCCAGTGGGACCAATGGCCCGAGATCGCCGATACGAGCGGTTCGCCCGCGCGGTAGAGGTTCTCGACCGCGGGGCCGAAGCCGCCTTGCGCCTGGTAATTCAGCAGATTGTCCGCGTCGCTCTCGCCTTGGTAGGGGCGATCGAAGTCCGAACCGGTGCGCAGCACGGCCACGCGCGAGAGATCGGTCAGGCCCGCGGCCTGGGCTCGCTTGAGCACTTCGTATGTCGCGTTGTCTTCCTGCTGGGTCGTGCAGTAGGTACCTTTGCCGTCAGTCAACAGCTTGGTCCAGTCGCGTGCCCGTTGACCGATTTTCGTGCCGGACCACCAGGTGTCGCCTCCGAGCGTGTCGCACTGGATCACGGCCGGCGGCTGGTTCGCGGGTGCATAGCTGAACTTCGCGCGGGCGGCGGCGGCTTCGGGGCTGTCCGCGAGCGCAGCGCCCTTCGAGATCGCGAACGCCTGGTCGACGAGCTTGTCGTTGAGGTGAAACACTTCAGTCCGATAGTCGAGTGGCGGTTTTTCCTCGGGGCTCTTGGTATTGATACCGAGAAAACCAGACTTCCAGCCGGCCGGTGCCTCGCGTGCGTCGAGTTCCCACTGGATGCCGAAGTCGACCAGATAGCGTGCCCACGCAGCGGAGCCGATCGTGCCCTGTTGCGGATCGATCCCCGCAATGCCTGCGACCAGGAAGTAGGTCTGCCGTAAATCGAAACGATGGGAATAGACCAGCGCCGCAACGGATGCGGCCGCGTTTGCATGTCCCATTCCGGTCGTGATCTGGCAGACGTCGGACGCATTGCAATGAACCGCCGGATAGTCGGGCGACAGGCCCGGCACGCGGACCGCGTCCGTCAGCTTGAGCTTGTCGATCCAGACCTGACCTTCGGGCGCGAACATCGAGATGATCATCACCTTGACTGCGCGATGGCCGGTGTCGGCGGGAGCGGGTTTCGATTCGGCAGTGGCGGCCGACGCGTTCAACGAGGCCGCGAAAAGCGTGCAGGCCAGGGGCCACGCCATCAGAGCGCCGAGCTTGCGAACGAGCGGGGCCGGGTAGGCTGACGGTGCCGCCGCTCGTGAGGCAGCATCAGTCGCGTGGCTCGATTGGGTGTGGGATGGACCGGCTAGACGGGAGATCACTTTGAATTTCATTGTCGTGTTGTTGAAGTGAAGTGTGAATGGAAACCGTCGGGAGCCTGCGCAAATTGCGTTCGCCAATAGCATAGGCTTGAGCGCCTGGACCCTATGCGCGGGGAAGTCGCGCCACGAGCATTCGTTCGAACGCCGCCACGATGGCGCGAACCTGAACGTTCTTGTGCGCGAGTTCGCTACCCTCGGGTTCCGGATGAACGAGCATCGTCGCGTTGGCCTCGAAGACCAGCACCCGACCATCGGGCAGCAATGAAAAATCGATGCCGCCGTAATCGAGATCGAGGCGCCGGCCGATCACCCGAATGGCCTCGAGCGCGGACGGCCCGAGCACGGTTGCGGGGTCTTCGAGAAAATGCCGTTCTTCGTCGCGTTTCCAAGGCGCGTCGCGCATGCTGGCAGAAAAATAATGGACCAGCCAGTGTTTTGAGAGCGCCAGGTGATAGGGGAAGGGCTCGCGGTCGACGAAGATCATCCGGTATTTGCGAAAGTGGCCGTCGGCTGCGCGATAGTCATGGAACGCTGTCGCATAGGCGGCGTCGACCGAACCCAGTGGGGATGCTTCGACAATCTCACGCCCGGTAGCGAGCAGGACGCCTTCACCGCCATGCGATGCGCTCGGGCGCAGGACGAGTGGATAGGCAAGGCCGCCGGCATCGATCTCGTCAGCCAGTGCATGTGCGCCGCGCTGTCTGAGCTCGATGCGCTGGACCGCGGGCACCACTACATTGTCGATACCGGCGAGCAAGGAGGGCAGCCGATCCCGCCGGTTCGCGGCGACGCGATCAGGGCCGTTGAGCAGCGGCCGGTCCTTGTGCATGAGTACCGCGTGAAGCCTGGTATCGTCATCGGACACGATGTCCGGGTCGCCGATCGCGTTGAAGATTAGATCGTAGTCGGGCAGCGCGGCTAGGTCTTCATCGCCGATGTATTCGACGAAGCAGCGCACCTGCGTGAAGCGGTCCTGGGGCAGCAAGTGCGTCACCGGCACATTGCCGATGCCGGCGGCGCAGGTGAGCAGCACCCTCGCGACCGGTGTGCGGGCGGGTTCGACAAACACGGCTTGCTTTGTGTAGGCGCGCTTCAGATGCTCGGCGGCACCTGCGATGTCGCCGTTCTCGCGGAGAATCGAGGCGAGATTCTGGTGGGCGAGCGGCAAGTCAGGATCGAGCAACAGGGCCACGCGGAACCACTTCTCGGCTTCGGCCAATTGGCCTTTCATCATGTAGGCTGTCGCGAGGTTGTATAGCGACAGCGGTGCGCGTTCGGTGAGCGCGAGGCTGGCGATGCGTGCGGCGGCGGCTTTGAGGTGATCGCCGCAAGACGCATACGCAATGCTCAACGACTGCTGGATTGCAGGGTCGGCCGGGGCCTGCCGTTCAGCGGCTTCGAGCGCGAGCACCGTGCTCCCGGCATCGTGCCCGCTGGACATCTCACCGGTGGACGTGTCGTTGATGGACATTTCGGTTCCTTGTTGAGATCCGCATTGCGCTCATCATGCCGTCGGCTGGAGGTCGGGCGCAGAGGGTGTGTTTCGATGCGTATCGGTCATCGTTTCACATCGGATCGGGTATCTAATCGGGATTTGAAGCGTGGATCGAGCCGGGGCGTCCGGCGCGGCCGGCGTCACAAGACATGAGTTCCGGTGAAATACAGGTAAAGCGTCAGGGTGAATATCGAGCCGATCGTCGAGACGAGGATCGTGCGCGACGTGACAACCGCTTCTCGCTGATAGAACTCGGCAAGCATGAATGGTCCCGTGCCGGTCGGCAAAGCGGCCAGCACGACGGCCAGATGGCCGAGCGCCGGCGGCAAGGAGAAGACCTTGAACGCGAGTACCCAGGTCACGGCCGGATGAACGATCAGCTTGAGACCAACGAGCAGCCACGATGAAGAGTCCGGGACCTGCGCCGACTCGCGTTTCTCGGCGATGAAAAGCCCGAGCGCCACCAGTGCGCAGGGGCTCGCGGCCCCTCCCAGCAGTTTGAAGAATGTTTCGATGCTTGCTGGCATCTGCGCGCCCGATGCGGCGAACAACGTGCCAAGCACCGGAGCGACAAGCAGCGGGTTACGCAACAGTGACCGGCCGACTTTCCAAAGAAGATGGGCCGGCCGTCGTTCAGCCTGCAACGCCGATTCGATGAGGATGATCGCAAGCGCGAACAGCACACAGACCGTGAGAATCGTGGCGATCGTCACCGCACTCAGGCTTGCATGCCCGAACACCAGCAGGCTGAGCGGGAAGCCGATGAAGCCTGTATTCGCGTAGGCGGCATTGAGGCTGTCGATACTCGCATCCGCAAGATGACGTGCGCCGCGGCGGCGCAGCGCGACCGTCAGCCCGAACACGATCAGGCAGCCCAGTCCGAACACGGCGACGAAGGCTGGCTGATAAAGCTCCCGCCGGGTCGTGTGGGCCATGATGTCGAACAGCAAGGCGGGCAAGGCGAGGTAAACAACGAAGCGATTGAGCTCGGGCGACGAACGTGGCCCCAGTACGCCAAGCTTGCGGCACGCGAAGCCCGCAAAGATCAGCGCGAAGATTGGCAATATGACAAGGACTGTCGAGACCATCGGAAAACGCGAGTCGTAAGGAAAGAGAAGGGCTAGGGGAAACCCGTGGGATGCTCAATATAGCGATATATCGCGAGGCGGAAAAAATAAATCCGTACATCTGCTTGTCATATGCGAAGAGGAGGGCTAATATTCGCCTCCTCGTTGCAAGACGAGCTTCACCGGGTAGCAAAAACGGTGGGGGTGGAAGGGAGGTTGGTGCGGCAGTCGGGTGCGCTGTGAGGCCGGTGGGACGGGCCTGAGCAGACGGTGAGCAAGTCGAAGGTGAAGTA
>NZ_CADIKM010000047.1 GCF_902859895.1 Pararobbsia alpina | reverse complement strand
GAACTTTGACATCCTCTTCCATGCTGTACACGTGTCCACTTAAGTTTGAAGTGGACACGATCGTCGCTGGTTCGATGCGCTTCGTTCAAGATGGGATTGCCGTGCGCTTACAGTCTTTGACAGTCTCAACGCGTTGCTCACAGACCACCTGTGGACAACCTTTGTATGACCGTGGGCGTTGACTGTATGGAATCTGGATAAGCTTCGAGAATTCGAACGGGAGTGAAAGTTGTTCCGCCTTGTCTGGACTTTTCAGGTGGCTATAACGAACCTATTCGTTTCGTAAGTTCTTGAGGCGGCTCCAATAGTCCCAGTTGTCCACAGCCACAGCGTCTGCTTACTATCTACTACTACGTATACATCTTAAGTCACTTATATAAAGAAGAGGACGCGGTGCGGCGAAAAGCTGTACGTGGAAATCTGGTCAGAGCCCGTCAGCAAGGTGTCGAAGAGGTATCAAATCTCTGACGTCGGGCTTCGCAAGATTTGCGTGAGCCAGGACATTCCAGTCCCGCCCATCGGCTATCAGGCAAAGCTTGCCGCCGGCAAGACCGTGAAAAAGCCATCGCTCCCGCCTACCAAGGGAGCGACAATTTACCGCCGCTCCGTCTTCAAAAACCCGCAGGACGACGTGCTGTCACTGCGCACTCAGGCTCGAATCGATGAAGACACCGCTCGTGCCCCAGAAGTGCCCGCCGTCGACGCGCCGCGATCGAACAGATAGAGCGCATCGAGGAATGCGGTCTGGCGCGTTCCGTGGGGTGCATCGAGCAGGTTCCCACGACCTATACCGCCGAATTGCACGCAGGGCCAATCTAAGTCGTCGGCGCAATCCAAGCGAACACGTCTTCCGGTCTCAGTATTCGACGTCTGTTACGGATTCCCTTAGCCCCACTGCCAAGTGAAGCCAAGGATCATTCGTGCGCCCCGTACTTAGTTATTGAACAGTCCAGTCTTTTGTGAAACATCTGACACGCTCATCGAATAACGCTTTACGACGTTTGATGAGTCGAACATCACGACCAGTTCTTTCTTTTTGCCGCTCGCGCTGCTGCCGAACAGGTTGACGATCGGGATGAAATCGACAGCATCGGCTGACACCTTCGAAAACTCGTAACGCCAGATCTCAAGTCCCCCGTCAGTAAATTCGGTCTTCGTCGGCGAGCCGAACAGTTCTTTGACTTGGTCTTTCGTGGTCTTTCCCTCGACAATTTTTGTCGAAACAGTGGCTTCCGATTCAGAGCGCAAGCTCTCGTTTCCCACGCCCGCACAGCCAGCAAGCACCAGTACCATTGCAAAAACAGCAATTTTCTTCACAACCGCTCCCCTAATCTCACTCGGTAAGTGCCCAGGCCTGTGTGACACCATAGCCCGTGTCTTCAATTGAAACCGTGCAACTTTGCGGTCCCTGACTTCGTTCTTGACGGCTCATTGAAGCCGTCGCTAATTGATAACGGGCGCTTGACGAAAAAATTGAGGTCCGTCGCAAAAAATATTACAAACTGACGCAGCTTGTAGGCACTTTTGAATGACTACGCTCAGTCAGAGAGCAATCTGTTTGAGCGCCCACCAGCGCACGAAACCGAGCCAAAATTTGGCACGATCGTGCTAGATACTAGCTCGATCGTGCTGAGCGTTCCGTGGCGCCGCGTAGCGTGAAGGTGTTTGTCGGCCGGTGGTGACGCGGGGCCAAGCGAGGCAGCGATCGGCGAAGACAGCGGCACCGACGCGCGGACCGCCCTGATGGAGATCGCCGACGCTGGGGACAAGGTATGACGCAAGCACATCGCACACTGTTTGCAAACAGGAGATGCAGAGCGCCACACCTTCAGGTTATCCAGTCGCCGAATTCATCAAAGAGCCTCTTATAAGAAGCGCATAAGCAACTCATCGCGTTATCGTGCTACATTTATGAGGCACAAGGAGTTGCCTCATGGATTGCACCCTGCAGATATTCCTGGAAGATCGCTGGGTTGACTGCGCGCAGATCGAACTCAACCGCGGCCTTTGCCAGTGGAATCATCTGGTTATGTACGCCGTCGAGCATTCGGGCGCCCCGCTATCACTGGCTGAGCCCGTAGATATGGACATCCGCGCGGCCCGGACCCTGCCTGCCTTCCTCTACGACCTCGTCCCGCAAGGAGCTGGCCGTCACTTCCTGCTGGGCGAACTGAGACTACCGGACGGCCCTGACGCGGACTTTCCGCTAATCTGCGCGGGCGCCTTCAATCCCGTTGGCCGAATCCGAATTGCCGAGGCAGTCGACTATTTTGAGAAGCACGTGGCGCAGCACCCGGCCGCGCGTGGCCTACCTGGCCTGACAATCGACGACGTCGTCGTGCGCAGCGCTGAATTCAAGGAAAGGATGTTCCTGCATGGGATGCTGGGCACCGGCACCACGGGGGTCCAGGGTGCTGCGCCGAAATACCTGCTAACCCGGGACCGAACAGGCCTGCTACACGGTGATGCTGTCCTTCCTGATGCCGACGCTACCCAGCATCTGATCGCGAAACTGCCGCGCGGGAATAGCGCGGCCGACGGCAAGGTCCTTCGCAACGAAGCGGCGTATATGCGGGTGGCCGCCACGCTTGGTATCCGCACACACGCGGATTTGCCGACCCTTCACGGAGACGTTCTGTTGGTCCCGCGCTTTGACCGGATCGCGCGCGACGGGAAAGTCGTGCGCCTCCATCAGGAAAGCGTGGCCTCTACCCTGGGGCTACCCGGCTTTGACCTGCGCCCGAGCCTCTTCGAGGTCGTGGCCGGGATCCGCAAGATTGTGACCGATCCATCAGCCGAAACGCTCGAATTCATCAAGAGGGACGTGCTCAATCTGGCGATGCGCAACACGGACAATCACGCGCGCAATACAGCCTTGCAGTTGGTCGAAGGCAAAGTCCGGCTCACGCCCCTGTTCGACTTCGCGCCGATGTACCTGGATCCCGAGTTGATTCCACGTGCGCTGAGGTGGTATCGGCCAGACACGCGGGTTGAGCTTACGGACTGGGCCGACGTCCTTGCGGCACTGCCTGTACCTGACCACGAGCGCCGAATGCTCGCCCTTGAATTGAGCCGCTTTGCCGTGCAGATCGAGCGCCTGCCCGACATCATGGAAGCGCGGGGCGTCGATCACGACATCATCGAGTTCCTGACGCCGTCCATTGATACGCAGACCCGACAACTGAAAGCCCTTCAACCGCCAGAGGCCCATCATGCCGCGTCGGAACCGACCTACCCGTGAAGAGCAGGAAGCTCTGCGCCGCGCTTTCTACGAAAGGATCGGCCAGGGCGACATGACCATTCCTGAGGTCATGAAAGCGATGCGCGAGATGACAGGCCTGACCCAGGCTGAATTCGCCGCGCACCGAAGCGTCAGCCGCCGGGTCATCCAGGACATCGAGCGCGGGACCGGGAATCCGACCGTCGACTCGCTCAACAGTGTTGCGAAGCTCTTTGGCCTGAAGGTCGGGTTCGTCCCGATCAGGCGGAAAGAACCCGTATTGCCGACCTCAAGCTAGCAACTATCAAATGGTGCCAGGAGATGTCCCGAAGCAAGCGCGTCTGCGCTTGCTCTACAGGGTGCCGACGTCCTTTCATCAACGATCATCGCAGCAGCAGGCGCAAAAAAAATGGCTGATACTTTGGTCCGAACACAGGTCAAGTCCGACGCGACCGTACGCCACCTATGACGCGGTGGTGCCTTAGACATAGACGCCTTCGACGAATATCTGGAGACCGAGTACCGTCGTTTGCTGATCTAGAGCAGGTCTCCTTTTCGTAAAGTTGCAAACTGAATTTCAAGAGACATTCTTGCGGAAGAGGAAATGCGAGACTAAGTTAGCACCTCACCGGGTGAGTGCCATGCTACAAGAAATCTCGCAGAAACTGATCGGTCATCGCGTCAAGGCGGCACGCGAGGCCACGGGCTGGACGCAAGATAGGCTCACCCGGGAATTGGCCTTAAATGACCGCCAGTCCGTGTCCGATATCGAGAACGGCAAGCGCATCCTGAAGCCGGAAGAGATGTTGGCGCTGTCCGATCTGGTGGACCGGGACATCGAGTTCTTCATCGATCTCTTCGCCGTCGCGGGAGAAGCTCAGTTCTCATGGCGTGCCGCACCTGAAGTGTCCCAAGAGTGCCTCGACCAGTTCGAACTCAAGGCGGGTCAATGGATCGGCCTGCTTCGCTGGTTTCGCGAACAACAGGACAGTCGTGCCAGTGCACTCAAACACTCGCTGCGGCTGTCTGCACAATCTTCCTTCGAGGATGCGCAGGCTCGCGCAGAGAGTCTTGCTAGCGAACTCCTCCTTGGTGTTATTCCGGCTGAAAGTCTGATCGACAAAATCGAGCGCGAACTAGACATCCCCGTTTTGTTCGTCGATACCGTGGTCACTGACGAAGGCCAGTCCATCTTGGGAGCGACCTGTCACCTCGAGCAGATGGGCGTTATCTTGATCAATCGTAACGAAACGGAAGCCCGACGTTTCTATGATCTTGCGCATGAACTCTTTCACGCCCTGACATGGGATGCGATGAAGCCGGATCATCGAGAATTGAACTCTGTCGAGGAACGTAGCAAGGGCAAGCGTGTCGAGCAACTAGCGAACAACTTTGCTGCTGCCCTGCTGATGCCGCGAGCATCGCTCGACAAGCTGATTGAGCCCACTCGTCTTGACGATATCACTCACCTTTGTGAAGTCGCGGCCCTGCTGCGGGTTGCGCCGGTAGCACTTGCCTGGCGACTGTTCAACCTCAAGCTCATCGATGATGACACCCGACGTCTCCTCATACGAGAGCGACAGCGCCCGTCAGCTTCGCCCCCTCCCAAACATTTTTCCCCAAGCTTCGTGAAGATGCTCCACGAAGCGCTGGAGAACGGAAGGCTATCTGCACGCAAAGCAGCCAAGACCATGGGGCTTGGCCTTGGTGAGTTAACTGATCTGTTCGCGCAGTACGACCTCACTGCCCCATTCGAGCTGTGAGGCGAGCGCAGCATGGCCAAAGCCCAAGTATTAGCGGACACCAAGGTCATCCTTGAAGCGTTCCGAACTGATTGTCGGAAGGCCATCAGCAACCACTTCGCCATCGAGACTGTCGTGAAGTGCGTCGAGGAAACGCTGACCGGAACCCTGGTAGTTGCCGTAATGCCTGGCACAAAGGAAAACGGCCGCTTGCGCGGCCGCCTCCTCTTTTGCGTCTTGGAGCCTAGCGTCCGTCCGAAGAGAGAGCAGCCAAGCCATGTAACCCAAGCGCTTACGCTACGATGGTAACACGCATGCTCAAACAGATCAAAACCAATACGGAGGGGACTCTAGCACGCATTCAGGCCCTTTCGTACCCGCGCCTGAGCAACTACCGCAGCTTCTTTGGTGCCGCAAATGACGCCGAAGCACTCGGTCTTTACAAGTGGAACGACGACCTGAGCGCCGTGCTGTTCCGCATCATTTCCCTGGTCGAGGTAGTTCTGCGCAACCAGTTTCATCATGCAATGAGCCTGCGCTATGGTACAGCCGGGGGCCATGGTTCCAGGGACTGGTACGCGCACGTGGCACTGGGTGCCCACTCCAAGTCCAAGATCATGGACATTACTCACTGCAGGCGAGGCCAGCGAATGCTACCCCGGGTGCCAGCGCCGTCACCCGACGATGTGGTGTCTGGCCTGACCTTCGGATTCTGGCCCCACCTTCTCGATTTGAAAAAGGACCTCCGCCATCAGGCGGTGAGTTGGGGCCATATCCTCGTCGACGTCTTGCCCGGCCATAGGCAACGCCAGATTACCTATTGGACTAAACCGAAGCATCGCGATGCCCTGTTTGCCCGGCTTGATCTATGTAATGCGCTGCGCAATCGCATCGCGCATCACGAGCCCATCTGGAAACTCGGCCCGCTTATGCGCGAAGGCCGGGCTCGCTCAGGCTCTCCGCTGAATATGCAGGCGTCAGCGCCCTCGACACCAGCCGACGCCTTAACTCGCTTGCGGCTGCTGTATTGCCGTGTGACCGAGTTGCTGGACTGGCTGTCGCCGGCCGTCGCGACCCATCACAGCACGAGCGAATTGCATCTGCGCTGCCTGAACCTGCTGCAACCCGAAACCCTTAGGACCTACCGGCAAGCGCTGCCACCTGCGGAAATCGACTTTGCGACCATCGCGAACATGCGCACACTGCGAAAAGCTTTACGCTATGCTGCCCGCCGCCGGCAACCTGTGCTCTTGAAGGATGGGCACCGCCAGGTCGGCTATTTGACCTGCGCGACACCTTGCACCGACTATCGTGCGGCAGGCGAAGCAGCAGGTATGTACGCAGTCTCGGAATCCGCGTGCATCGACATAGCTCGGCGTGCCGACAACGGACCATTTCGCACGCCCACACCGAAGAATTCGGAACGCGATTGAGCAACGCGCCCTAAGTCTCCCAATACAAAAACGGGCGGCACATCGTGCCGCCCGCAAACCCATCACCACACCCCTCCCCTACCTCACCTTCCCTTCCTTCCAAGCCGTAAGCAGCTGCTCATACTTAACCGTTTCCCCCTTCGGCTTCTCATTCGCCAGCTGCTTCCAAGGCGCATGCTCATCCGACAGCCACTTAGCCGGACTGCTTTCCGCATTCAACTCCGGCGCACAAACCTTCATCCCTGCCCGCTGCAACCGCCCAAGCACCTGATCCATCTCCTTGGCAAGGTTGTCCATCGCAGCCTGCGGCGTCTTCTCCCCTGCAACCGCGGTCGCGACATTCTTCCACCACAACTGCGCCATCTTCGGATAGTCCGGCACGTTGTTCCCAGTCGGCGTCCAAGCAACCCGCGCCGGGCTTCGATAAAACTCAATCAACCCACCATACTTATCCGCATTCTTGGTGAAGTAATCACTATGAATATCCGAGTCCCGAATAAACGTCAGCCCCACGATCGACTTCTTCAAGGACACCGACTTCGACGTCACAAACTGCGCATACAACCAGGCAGCCGCACGTTGGTTGGGAGGAG
Source organism: Pararobbsia alpina (assembly GCF_902859895.1). Taxonomy (GTDB): domain Bacteria; phylum Pseudomonadota; class Gammaproteobacteria; order Burkholderiales; family Burkholderiaceae; genus Pararobbsia; species Pararobbsia alpina. Next base: position 23,770 of record NZ_CADIKM010000047.1, on the reverse strand, counting down.
TGGACTTAAAGAACGTCCAGGACCCCACGTCCTGATACCCGTTCTGCATCCCATCCTTCCAATACGGCCCATGCGGCGACGGAGCCATCCGCCACTTCGGCGTCCCATCCGGATTCGTCACATTCCCCGGCTTGAGCATCGACGCCGTGAACGCGGTGTACCAAAACACCTGCTGCGCGATCTTCCCTTGCGCCGGCACCGGCCCTGCTTCATTGAACGTCATCCCCGGAGCTTCAGGCGGCGCATATTTCTTGAGCCAATCGATGTACTTCGTAGTCGCATAAACCGCTGCCGGGCTATTCGTGCCACCCCCACGCGACACAGACGCCCCCACCGCATGACACCCATCCGGCGTCACCCGAATTCCCCACTCATCGACTGGCAGCCCGTTTGGAATTCCCTTATCCGCCTCACCCGCCATCGACAGCCAGGCATCAGTAAACCGCCACCCCAGCGAAGGATCCTTCTTGCCGTAGTCCATATGCCCGTAAACCCTCGCCCCATCGATAGTCTTCACATCGTTAGAAAAGAACTCCGCGATGTCCTCATACGCGCTCCAGTTCACCGGCACCCCGAGCTCATACCCGTACTTCGCCTTGAACTTGTCCTGCAAGTCCTTCCGCGCAAACCAGTCCGCCCGGAACCAATAGAGGTTCGCAAACTGCTGATCAGGCAACTGGTAAAGCTTCTTATCCGGCGCAGTCGTAAAGCTCGTCCCAATGAAATCCTTGATATCGATCCCAGGATTCGTATAAGCCTTCCCTTCCCCCTCCATATAGTCCGAAAGCGGCACGACCACCCCATACCGATAGTGCGTCCCAATCAGATCCGAGTCCGAGATCCACCCGTCATAGATGCTCTTCCCCGACTGCATCGAGGTCTGCAACTTCTCCACGACATCCCCTTCCTGAATGATGTCGTGCTTGACCCTGATGCCGGTAATTTCGGTAAACGCCGTCGCGAGCGTCTTCGATTCATACATATGGGTATCGAGCGTCTCAGACACCACATGCACTTCCGTCACGCCCTGCGACTTGAGCTTGGCCGCTGCATCGATGAACCACTTCATCTCATCGACCTGCTGTTGCTTCGACAGCGTGCTCGGCTGGAACTCACTGTCGATCCATTTCTGCGCTTCAGCCGTACCGGCCATCGCTGCCTGACCTGCAAAGGCCCCGGCAAAGACGACAGCACACCCCAGTCCATGCCGGCCGCCGACACCGTGCGTGTTATCACCGCGGCAATCGGCTTCGCATTGACCGACGTGAGGGTGCGCGCAAGCAGCAATTCGACCCAACTGAACATGAAGCAGAAGAACGCCGTCACGCCAACGCCTGACTTGATCAGCGGCAGGAAAATCTTGATAAAGAACGCCGGAAAGGTGTAGCCGTCGATATAGGCGGTCTCATCGATCTCGCGCGAGACGCCCGACATGAAACCCTCGAGAATCCATACAGCAAGTGGCACGTTGAACAGCATGTGCGCGAGTGCCACCGCGATGTACGTGTCCATCAAGCCGACGCTCGAATACAGCTGGAAAAACGGCAGCAGAAAGACAGCCGGAGGTGTCATTCGATTGGTGAGCAACCAGAAGAACATATGCTTGTCGCCAAGAAACCGGTAACGCGAAAATGCATAAGCCGCTGGCAACGCCACCAGCACTGACATCACCGTGTTCATCAGCACATAGATGATTGAATTGATATAGCCCCAGTACCACGACGGATCGGTGAAGATGACCTTGTAGTTCTCGAAGGTCAGATGCCGCGGAAAAGTCGAAAACGACGAGAGCGTTTCCTCGTTCGTGCGCACCGAAACAGACAGCATCCAGTAGAGCGGAACCAGTGCGAACAGGAGGTAGACGACAAGAAGCAGGGTGCGTATCCAGCGCCGTTTGTCATGCATGGTCGTCTCCCATCGCGGCTGGACCGCCCTTGCCGACGCGCTCCATCCAGTTGTGAAGGATGAAGCAGAACAGCAGGATGATGAGGAAGTAGATCAGCGAGAAGGCCGCGGCCGGGCCAAGGTCGAACTGCCCCACGGCTTTCTGCGTGAGGTACTGGCTCAGAAAGGTGGTCGAATCACCGGGGCCGCCGCCTGTCAGCACGAATGGCTCGGTGTAGATCATGAAGCTGTCCATGAACCGCAGCAGTACGGCAATCATCAGCACCCCGCGCAGCTTCGGCAACTCGATATAGCGGAACACTGCGACGCGGCTCGCACCATCGATCTCCGCGGCCTGATAAAAAGCATCGGGAATCGCGCGCAGGCCCGCATAGCAGAGCAGTGCGACGAGCGGCGTCCAATGCCAGACGTCCATCACAAGCACCGTCACCCACGCCGACGAGGGGCTCGCGGTGTAGTTGTATTCAACGCCCGCGTAATTGAGCCAGTAGCCGAACAAGCCGATGTCGGGTCGCGCGAAGATCTGCCAGATGGTGCCGACCACGTTCCACGGAATCAGTAGCGGCATGGCCAGCACGACGAGCGCCACCGATGCACGCCAGCCTGAAGCCGGCATCGCCAGTGCGAGGCCCACGCCAAGTGGAATCTCGAACAGCAGTACGCAAAGGGAGAAGATCATCTGTCGGCCGAGCGCACCGCGCAGATCGTCGTCGTTGATGATGTTGCGGAACCACTCGGTGCCGACGAATACATGCTGGGTCGGGCTGATGATGTCTTGCACGGAATAGTTCACGACGGTCATCAAGGGCATGATCGCGGAAAACGCCACGCAGATGAACACGGGCACGATCAGCAGCCAGGCTTTCTGGTTCAGAGGTTTCATCGCCTGATCCTTTCGTCGTTGCTGAAGTACACGGTTTCGGGCGCAGCGAGCTGCAGCCAGATCGGCCCCGGGGTCAGCCAGGCGTGCGGATCGGCTTTGGCGCTGAAGACGTGGCCGTCACAATCCGCTGTCACGAGTTGGTAGTTGCCGAGATTCTGCGAACGGAGCAGTTGCGCTTTGACCAATCCCGGTCCGTCGGTGTCGGCAAGCCGCGTGAACTCCGGGCGGATGCCAAGCGTCAGCGGGCCGCCCGCCGCCTTGAGCGCCGCCAGCGTGCCTGCATCGACCTGCAGTCGCTGCGTACCGATCATCACGCCGTCAGAGTCAAGCGCGAGCGGACACAAGTTCATCCCGGGGCTACCGATGAAGTAGCCCACAAATGAATGGTCGGGGCTCAGGAACAACGATTTCGGACCGCCTTTCTGCACGATGCGGCCATTGGTCATCACGACAACTTCGTCGGCGAAGGTGAGCGCTTCAACCTGATCATGTGTGACGTAGATCAGCGTGAGCTTCAGTTGTTGGTGGATCTTCTTCAACTGTCGCCGCAGCACCCATTTCATGTGCGGATCGATAACGGTCAGCGGCTCGTCGAACAGGATCGCGGCAACGTCCTTGCGGACGAGTCCGCGTCCGAGGGAGATCTTCTGTTTGGCATCCGCCGACAGATTGCTCGCCTTGTGTCTGAGTTCGCGCGTCAGCTCGAGGATGTCCGCGACTTCCTCGACTCGCGCTTTTACCTCGGGTGCCGCGATGCCGCGATTGCGCAGCGGGAACGCGAGGTTGTCGAAGACAGACATCGTGTCGTAGATCACCGGGAACTGGAACACCTGGGCGATGTTGCGTTCGCGTGCGCTGAGCGCCGTGACGTCCCGACCGTCGAACAGCACTCTGCCCTGCGACGGCGTCACGAGGCCCGACACGATATTCAGCAAGGTGGATTTGCCACACCCGGACGGCCCAAGCAGCGCGTACGCGCCGCCGTCTTCCCAGACCATCGACATCGGCTGCAATGCGTAGTCGTCGAGGCTGGCCGGCTTCGGACGATAGGCATGTGCAAGGTCATGAAACTCAATACGCGCCATGGCTTGCCTCCACTCCAGCTACAAGCTTTGCGTCCGGGCCGAACACGAACAGTTCATCGGGGTCGATGAATACATCGAGCGAGGTGCCGAGTTCAATCTGATGCACGCCCTGCAGTTGGGCGATGAGATCGATACCCCCGTTCTGTGTGTGCAGGTGCAGGTAGGTCTCCGAGCCGCTCAGTTCAGCAAGTTCGAGCCGACACGGCACGGCGAGCGAATGCGATGTGCGGGGAGCCAACCGCAGATTCGCGGGACGAATGCCGATCCGGCATGTGCCCGCAGTCGTCAGCGCGCGCTCGAGCCGCACTTCGATGCCGATGGGCAGATGCGCGGTGCCGCCCTCGCTGACATCGCTCGTCAGCATGTTCATGGGCGGATCGTTGAAAACGGCCGCGACATCGACGGTCGCCGGCGCGGTGTAGACGTCGAGGGTCGGACCGTATTGCAGCACACGTCCCTTGTCGACGACGGCTGTGTAGCCGCCAAGCAATAGCGCTTCAAGGGGTTCGGTGGTCGCATAGACGACAGTCGTCTTGCCGTCGGCGAACAGGGTCGTGAGCTCGGCGCGGAGTTCTTCGCGCAGCTTGTAGTCGAGATTGACGAGCGGTTCGTCGAGCAACACCAGCGACGAACGTTTGACGAGTGCGCGCGCCAATGCACAGCGCTGCTGCTGGCCGCCGGACAACTCTCCTGGCCGCCGTTGCAACAGGTGTTCGATATGAAGTTTCTCGGCGACTTCATTCACGCGCTGTGCAATATGCGCGGAGTCGGTCTTTTGCAGCTTGAGGGGCGATGCGATGTTGTCGAACACCGTCATCGCGGGATAGTTGATGAACTGCTGATAGACCATGGCAAGGTTGCGCTGCCGCACACCAACGCCGGTGACGTCCTTGCCGTCGACGAGAACCCGGCCACTGCTCGGGCGGTCGAGGCCGGCCATCACGCGCATCAGCGTCGTCTTGCCGGCCTGCGTGGGCCCGAGCAGGACGTTGATCGCCCCAGGAGTCAGACGCAAATCGACGCCGTATAGATGCGATTGCCCAACTGAAACGACGTTGACCCGCTCCAGTTCCAGGACCACGTGCCCTCCTATTGGTCAATCTGCTTGCTTCTTGCGACTGACCTTCTCAGCCGTTTTGTGCGGAGACGGCTGCCACGATTCGCAACGCGTGCCTCGCAACGAAGCAAAATAACGGCTTACATTCTCCTTTTAGTTTTATTACGATTTAATTGGGGTTAACGACCAAAAACGAAAAAAAGCGCCCAAAACCTTGACAGAATCGTGTTCGGATATTTTCGCTATGGTGCTAGGGAAGATTTCTGTCAGGCGGGATGGGAGTGCCCCGAGAGGGCGAGGGCTGCGTTCTCCGACGTCCTGACGGAGAACGAGTGCGTGCACTTCAGTTACAGACCGCGGCAGATCGACGATCTGCCAGCGTGTTGGAGGACGGATTCAGGCTGGTGATGCCCGATCCAACTCCGATTCGGAAGCGATGAGCGGACGCCCGCTTCATCGCTCAAAGATTGAACGTCAAGCCCGCTTCGGAATATCCAGCCCTCTCGTCACCGCGGGCCGCGCTACAAACGCATCCAGCGCTCGCGTGACGTTCGGAAACTTGTCGATCTCGACGAGATCGCCCGCCTCGTAAAATCCGATCAGGTTCCTCACCCAAGGGAACGTCGCGATGTCGGCAATCGTGTATTCATCGCCCATGATCCACTTGCGCCCGCTCAACCTCGCCTCCAACACACCCAGCAGCCGCTTCGATTCACCGACATACCGGTCACGCGGACGCTTGTCCTCATAGTCCTTGCCTGCGAACTTGTTGAAGAAGCCAAGCTGCCCGAACATAGGCCCGATGCCGCCCATCTGGAACATCACCCATTGAATCGTCTCGTAGCGCCTAGCCGCATCCGTCGGCATGAACTGCCCGGTCTTGTCCGCCAGATAAATCAGGATCGCGCCCGACTCGAACAAAGGCAGCGACTTCCCGTCCGGTCCATTCGGATCGATGATCGCCGGAATCTTGTTGTTCGGATTCAGCGACAAAAACTCGGGCGACATCTGGTCGTTCGTGCCAAAGCTCACTGTATGCGGTTCATAGGCAAGACCCGTCTCCTCGAGCATGATCGAAACCTTGGCGCCATTAGGCGTCGGCAACGAATAGAGTTGAAGCCGATCAGGATGCTGTGGTGGCCATTTCTTTGTGATCGGAAGCGCGGACAAATTAGACATGTAGATCCTTTTGAACTAGCTCAATGCCGGTGAAAAGTTGAAGGTCGTGCCCTGCCGAATGCAATGTGCACGCGGTGACCAAGGCGATAAATATAGACGTGGATTTGAATTGCCGCAGAACCCTTGGACCTGGCCACCGACGCCTCGGTAGAACCCTGCAACACCCTTCTTTCCTGCGAAACGCATTTTTGAAATCCCTGCGATGGGACGAAGCTGCACTATACTTAGGGTAATTACCTATACAACAACTCTTGAAGGCTAAGTCATGAAGTCGATGTCCACGTCATCCATCCCTGTTCCCGCGAAGACGTCATGGCTGTCAAAGCTCCGCGCCATGGCCCTCGAAGCGCTCGAACTGCATCTGCGCACCTGCGAGCTTCTGCTCGAAGCGAGCCGCCGTCCGCAGCGCTGAGCTTTCGATAAGCTTTCCAATCAAAGTGCGTCAGCCCGGCTATCTATGAATCAGCCGAGCATTACCGTCGATCGCCCCTGCTTGTCGACCTTCTTCGTCGAGCCACGCTGACACGTCGAATCGTCGTTCGAAGTCGCAGGAGTCGTGGGCCCACGTGTTGAGCCTTGCGATCTGTCCGGTGCCAGCACGGAAAATCCGAACGTATTGATGCCGTGCGCGCTGGTCGCGAAGACGGTGCCGCGATGCATCTCCGCGACCGCCTTGACGATGGCGAGGCCAAGGCCATGATTCTCGCGGCTGTTGCTGCGCGACGCCTCGACGCGATAGAAGCGATCAAACAGATGAGCGAGCACCGCCGGCTCGATCGCTGCACCAGGATTGGCGACCGACACGAGTATCTGGTCGTCTCGACGCAATATCGTCACGTGGATCGTCGAACCGCGCGCGCAATGCTGGATCGCATTCATCAGCAAATTGGTCAACGCGCGGCCGAACAGCGAACGATTCACATGCGCCGATGCGGACCCGCTCGCGACGGCCTGGACCTGCGCCTCATCGAGCGGCAGCTCGAGATACTCGAGGGTATGCGCCACCTCAGCCGCAAGCGACACTTCGACGAGTCCGGTCGCGCGTTCGCCCTGGTCGGCCCGGGCGAGGAACAGCATGTCGTTGATGATCGCGCGCATGCGTTCGAACTCTTCGAGATTCGACTCCAGGGTCACGCTCAGGTCCTCGACCGAGCGTCTGCGGCTCAGCGCCACTTCAGTCTGTCCGATCAGGATCGTGACGGGCGTGCGCAATTCGTGCGCGACGTCCGCATTGAACGATTCAAGCCGCCCATACGCCACATCGAGCCGCTCAAGTGCGCCGTTGAACGAGTTCGCAAGATCGCTGAGTTCATGCGGAAGCAGACGCGTATCGAGCCGCTGCGAACGATTGTTCGGACTGACTTCCGACGCCTCCCGCGTCAATCGCGTAAGCGGCGAGAGTCCCAGTCTCGTCACGGCATAGCTCAACAAAAGCACCGTCAGACTGCCCAGCGCTGACAAAGCCGCCAACGCAAAACCAAACGAGCGCATCGTCCGTGTATTGGCCAGATAGCCTGCGGACACCTGCAACTGAACCATCGGGCGTTTGTCATACGCGGGAATCGTGAGCGTGCGCGTGAGCATGTCGAACTCGCTGCCCGGCTCCCGGACCCGCTCATAGCCATTCTCCCAGCTCTTGATCGCGTGCCCGGTCACCGGACGACCATACTGATAAGCAGGGTCCGCGCTCCAGACCGCATAGACTGTGGTGCCGTCGAGCGGGGTCATGTCGGTCAGCTTCTCGCGTACGCTGCGCCACTTCTCCGGTGTGACGGCGTGATAGACGATGATCCGGGCGATCTCGGTACGATCGTCGAGCGATTCGCGTAAATGATGTTCGAGCTGCACTCGCAGCACAAGAAAAAGCCCCGTCCCCACGAGCGTGAACACGAGCAGCGCGACCAACGCGAACATCGCCGCGAGCCGTCGCGCGATCGAGCGGTTCACGATGCCTTGGCCTCTTCGCGAACTTCGAGCACATACCCCATGCCGCGAACGGTATGCAGCAGCTTGCTCGGGAAGGGCCCATCGAGCTTCGCGCGCAGGCGCTTGATCGCGGTCTCGACGACATTGGTCTGGCTTTCGAAGTTGACTTCCCAGACGAGCTCGGTGATCGCCGCCTTCGAGAGTATGTCGCCCTGCCGCCGGGCGAGCACGCTCAGCAGTTGGAATTCCTTGGCGGTCAGTTCGAGGCGCACGCCGCTGCGGGTCGCGCGCCGGCCGATCAGGTCGACGTGGAGATCGCCGATCGACAGCAGTGTCGACTCCTGCGCACGCGTGCGCCGCGCCAGCGCATAGAGCCGCTCGACGAGTTCGAGAAACGAAAACGGCTTGGTCAGGTAATCGTCGGCGCCCTCGCGCAAGCCGCGCACGCGATCGTTGATCTGATCGCGCGCGGTCAGCATGATGACGGGGGTCGACTTGCGCATGCGCAAGGCCTTGAGCACGCTGAAGCCATCGCGCTTCGGGAGCATCACGTCGAGCACGATCACGTCGTAGTCGAACTCGGTCGCGAGGTGGGTGCCCTCCTCGCCATCCATCGCGACATCGACAACCCAGCCCTGCTCGGTCAAGCCGGACTGAAGGTAGTCGACGACCTTGTGCTCATCTTCCACTATCAATACTTTCATCGCACCACCTTTGCCGTGCATTATACGAGCCGCCTCCGAAACGGGCAGTCATTGCTGCCCGCGCCACCGCCGTCTCCCGCCCTCCGCCTCGTGTTGTTTGCTTGGTTCGTTCAACTAGTTCTATTCACTCAGTCCGGCCGACTCGCCATCGGGTTCTGAGCCACCGCGGGCGCGCCGACGTCCCAGCCACCGCCGAGTGCCTTGACCAGTGAGACCGACAGGTTCATCTGCTGACCGTGGATCTGGACATCTTGCCGCTCACTTGTCAGCAGCGTCTGCTGCGCAGTGATCACGTCGAGATAGGCGACGAGTCCCCCCGAATACCGGTCATTGGCGAGCGACAACAACTTCTGTGCGTCGCTGACAGCCGCACGCGACTGCTTCGCCGCGCCGTCGAGCACGGACAAGCCGGTCACACCGTCCTGAACTTGCTGAAACGCATTGAGCACGGTCTGCCGATACGTCGCCTCGGCCGCCCGGTACTGGTCGCTCGCGAAATCGACATTGGCCTGACGCCGGCCACCATCGAAGACGACCTGGCTCGCCAACGTGCCGAGGGTCCAGACCAGACTCGGCGCGCTCAACAGATCAGCGAACTGGGTGCTCTCCCAGCCGATACCCGGCGTCAGCGAAAGGCTCGGATAGAACGCGGCCTTCGCCACGCCGATCTGCGCATTCGCGGCAGCCATCGCACGTTCGGCCGACGCGATATCGGGGCGCCGCTGCATCAGGTCGCTCGGTATACCTATCGCGATCGAGGGCACGGCGGCCCTTTCCACCTTGGGCTCGATCGAGAACTGCGGTGCGGGCACGCCGATCAAGGCGGCGATCACGTGTTCGAACTGAGCGCGCTGGTTGAGCAGCAACTGCGCCTGCACACGTGTCCCATCGAGTTCCGCCTGCTGCTGGAGCACCTCGAGCCCGGACACGACACCGAGCTCATGCTCGTTGTTCACATAGTCGAGCGCCTTCTGTTGCAGCACGACGGAACGATTCAACACATCGATCTCGGCGTCGAGTTCACGCAATGAGAAATAGGCCGAGGCGAGATCCGTGCTCAACACGAGCCGTGCGTTCGCCAGATCGTCGCGCGACTGGTCGGCCGACGCACGCGCACTCTCGACTTGGCGCCGGATCCGGCCGAACAGGTCGGTGTCATAGTTGATCGACGGGCCGATCTGCAAATCGTTCTGGACGGTCGACTGGGGTACCTGCCCATACTCGGCGAGCGGCCGGTTGGCCGAGGTTTTGGAGCGCGCCGCGGAAGCCGACAGGTCAATCTCGGGAATCCGTTGCGCCGAGGTATTCGCGAGCGTCGCCCTTGCCTGATCGTAGTGCGCGATCGCGGCGGCCAGCGTCTGGTTCTGCGCAAGCGCCCGCTGCTCGAGCGCGTCGAGCACGGGTTCGTCGAAGCTCTTCCACCAATCCAGATTCTCGGCCGCGTGCGAAGGCTGGGCGAGGCGCCAGTACGAATCGGTCTTCCAGGTCGGCGGCGCGTCGGTCAGCGGCGGCTTGTAGTCGGGCCCCACGGTGCACGCACTCAACGCGACCGCGCACAATAGGGCAGTCGCCTTCAGGGGCAGCCCGGCGATGCGGTCCGCAGCGATTCGACGCGCGGGCTTCACGACACCCCCTTGGTGCTCGATGCGGCCTTCGACGACGCCGCATTCGCGGGCGCCGCTTTCTGCGGTTCCGCGATCTCGACATGATCGCCGTCGGCCACCGAGTCGCTCGGGTTGATGATGACGCGGTCGGTCGGCGCGATCCCGCTGGTAATTTCGAGCGTCTGCCCGAGATCCTGCGCGATCGTGATGGTATGCAGTTTCACATTGCCGTTCGCGTCGACCACCGCGACCTGCGGACCTTCGGCACGGAAGAGCAGCGCATTGCCCGGCACCATCAGGCGCATACGCGATTCCCCATGCACGGCCACCTGCACATAAGCACCCGGCCGGAGCTTGCCGTCGGGATTCGGCAGTCGGACTTCAATTTCAAGCGAGCGTGTGGGCACGTCGATCGCGCCGGAGACGTGGGTGATCACGCCTTCGAACTTGCGGCCCTGAAGCTCGGCCTGCGTGACGATAGCCGTCTGGCCCTCGGCAATACCTTCGGCATAAGCCTGGGGAACCTGGACATTGATGCGCAACGGGTCCGACTGCGCAAGCGCGAACAGCGCGCGGCTCGTTCCACTGCCTGCGTCGATCAGATCGCCCACATCGATGTTGCGCTGGGTGATCACGCCGGTGAACGGCGCGGTGATCCGCTTGAACGACTCGAGCTGGCGCAGGCGTGCGACATTGGCCTCCGCCGCCGTCAGATTGGCGACATCCTGCGTGTACGTGCTCTGGCGCTCATCGAGCTCCTGCTGCGAGACCGCATCGCGCTGGCGCAATTGCTGCCAGCGCGCAAGCGAACTCTTCGCGAGGCCGAGACTCGCGCCGGTCTGGTCACGCTGGGCGATGGCCTGGGCGAGTTCCTGGTCGATTTCGGGTGTATCGAGGTCGGCAAGCAGTTGCCCCTGCTTCACGCGCGCGCCGATATCGACATACCAATGAAGCAGGTAGCCGGTCGCACGCGCATAGATCGGCGACTCGACATAGCCGCGTAAGGTCCCCGGTAGTACGGTGTTGCCGCTGGCCTCGACCTGCTTGGGCAGGACGACGCTCACATATTGTTTCGCGTTGTCCTGAGTCGTCGCCGCCACGGCGTGGCTCTGCATGATGTCCGACACGACGGTGCGCAGGGCACCGAGGGCGAGCACCACGAGCACGATCACGATGACGATCTTCGTGCGCTTCCATTCTCGACCGCGCGGGGGCAAGGCACGCCCTTCGTTTGGATCCCTTGGCGGTATCGCCAGCGAAGCATGGGTTTTCTCGGTCATGTCAGTCAGCCATTAGGTACTTTGCATCACGCGTGTTGCCCTTCGCCGGCACCGGTGGTGTCACCGCCGCCATGCGGACCCTGGTCTTTTTCCTCGCGGTCACGGCGGCGCTTGAGCCGGCCGTGAATCCCCGCGAACACCAGCGGCACGAAAAAGAGCGTCGATACTGTCGCAAACAACAAGCCACCGATCACGGCGCGGCCGAGCGGTGCATTCTGCTCGGCGCCCTCGCCGAGGCCAAGTGCCATCGGGATCATGCCGATGATCATCGCGAAGGCGGTCATCAGCACCGGCCGGATCCGGCTCGCGCCGGCCTCGAGCGCGGCCGTCAGCGGCGACACCCCCGCCGAGAGACGCTGCCGGGCGAACGAAACCATCAGAATACTGTTGGCCGTCGCCACCCCCATGGTCATGATCGCGCCCGTCAACGCCGGCACGCTCAAGTGCGTGCCGGTCAGGAACAGCATCCACGCAATCCCGGCAAGCGCGGCCGGCAAGGCGCTAATGATGATCAGCGGATCGACCCACGACTGGAAGTTGACGACGATCAGCAAATAGACGAGCACGATGGCCATCGCCACGCCGATGCCGAGCCCGACGAACGAACTGCGCATGGTCTCCACCTGGCCGCGCACGGTGATCGTGCTACCGCGCGGCAGGGTCTTACGCACCTCGTCGACCAGCTTGTCGACGTCTTTCGCGACCGCGCCGAGATCGCGCCCTTCAACGCTGACATAGAGGTCGATCACCGGCCGGATGTTGTAGTGCTGGACGACCGCGAACTGGCTGCCGGGCTCGAAGCGCACGAGATTGCCAAGCAGTTGCGTGGGCCCGTTGATCGCAGCCGAGACCGGTGTGCGCAACAGGTCGTCGATCGATGCAATCTGGTACTGCGGCGTCTGGATCGCGAGGTTGTACTCGACACCGTTCTGGCTGTTGAACCAGAAACCCGGTGAAGTCTGCGAGCTGCCCGACAGTGAGACAAGCAGGTTCTGCGAGACGTTGTTGGCGTTGAGGTTGAGCTGCTGGAGCCGCGTGCGGTCCATCTGGAGGTTGATGGTCGGCAAGTCGAGTTTCTGCTGGATATGCGTGTCGACGTTGCCCGGAATCAGCCTCACCTTCTTCATCAGCGCGCTGGCGACTTCGAAATTACCTTTCTGGTCGGCGCCGGAGATCTGCACGTCGACGGCCGCGGGCAACCCGAAGTTCAGGATCTGAGTGACGATATCAGCCGGCTGAAAGAAAAACTCCACGCCCGGAAAGCGCTGCGGCAGGATCGCACGCAGCTTGTCGATATAGCCTTGCGTCGGCTTGTGATCCGCGCTCAAGGCGACCTGGATCTCGCCGTCGAGTGTACCGATCGTGCCCGAGTTGCTATAGGACAGGTTGATACCGCTATAAGGCAGGCCCAGGTTGTCGAGGATCGTGACAAGTTGCGCGGGCGGCACGACCTCGCGTATGACCTTCTCGACCTGGTCGGCAAGCTTCGCGGTTTCCTCGATACGCGTACCCGTCGGCGCGCGGAAGTGCATGCGGATATTGCCCGAGTCGACGCTCGGGAAGAAGTCCTCGCCCAGCACGAACGTCAGGCCGGTCGACAGCACGCAGAATCCCAGGAAGCCGGCCGCAAACACGCGGCGGCGCACCAGCAACGTGCTCAGCACGACGATGTAGGCGGCGCGCATCCGCTCGAAGCCACGATCGAAGCGGTGATAGAGCCGTATGAACAGGTTTGGCCGCGCGCCCTCCTTCGGCGGGTGAGCATGGCCCATCAGCAGCATCGCGAGCGTCGGAACCAGGGTCCGCGAGAGCACGTACGACGCAAGCATCGCGAACACGACGGCTTCGGCGAGCGGCACGAACAGGTAACGTGCGACGCCCGTCAGGAAGAACATCGGCACGAACACGATACAGATACAGAGTGTCGAGACGAGCGCCGGCACCGCGATTTCTCCAGCCCCTTCGAGGATGGCCTCGTGCAGGTCGGTACCCAGATGCAGGTGCCGCTCGATGTTCTCGATGGTCACGGTCGCATCGTCGACGAGAATCCCGACCGCGAGCGCGAGTCCCCCGAGCGTCATGATGTTGATCGTCTCGCCTAGCGCGTGCAGCACGATCAGCGAGGTCAGGATCGAGAGCGGGATCGAAACCGCGATGATGCAGGTGCTGCGCCAGTTGCCGAGGAACAGCAGGATCATCGCGGCCGTCAACGCCGCGGCGATCAGGGCTTCGTGCACGACGCCCTGGACAGCCGCCTTCACGAACACCGACTGGTCGAACAGGGCCGTGATCTTGAGATCCGCCGGCAGCGTTGCGCGGGCGCCCGGCAGGATGGCCTTGAGCGAGTCCACGATGGCGAGCGTCGAAGCGTCGCCGTTCTTGAGCACCGATATCAGCACGCCGCGCTGCCCGTTCTGGCGCACCACATTGGTTTGCGGCGAGAAGCCCTGGCGCACGTGCGCGACTTCACGCAGATACGTCGTCGCGCCGTTGATCGTGCGCACCGGTATGTCGTTGAGGCCCTCGATCGTCGACGGCGAGCCGTTCATATTGATCGTGTATTCCTTCGGGCCGATCTTGGCCGTGCCGGTCGGCAAGATCAGGTTCTGCGCATTGACCGCATTGACGACATCCGTCGGCGTGAGGCCCTTGGCAAGCAGTGCGCGCGAATCGATGTCGACCGAGATCAGCCGCGACTTGCCGCCATAGGGATAAGGCACGGCGGCGCCCGGGATCGTCACGAGCTGCGGACGCAGGAAGTTGAGTGCCGTGTCGTTGAGGTCCTGCTCCGAGAGCCGCGGGCTCGACAGCCCGAGCTGGATCACCGGAATACTCGAGGCCGAGTAGCTGATCACCAGCGGCGGTGTCGCGCCGGGCGGCATCTGCTTGAGTTGCGCCTGTTCGACCGCGACGATCTGCGCGATCGCGGTCTGGATGTTCGCGGTTGGCTGGAGGAACACCTTGATGATCGCGATCCCCTGCAGCGACTGCGACTCGATGTGCTCGATGTTGTTGACGGTCGTCGTGAGACTGCGCTCGTTGGTCGAGGTGATGCGGTTCGCCATGTCTTCGGCGGAGAGGCCGCTATAGCTCCAGATGATGCTGACGACCGGAATGTTGATTTCGGGCAGCACGTCCACCGGCGTCTTCAGCAAAACGAACGGCGTCGCCAGCAGGATCAGGATGGCCATCACGATGAACGTGTAGGGCCGCTTCAGCGCAACGTTGACAATCCACATTGAGACAAGCTCGGTAGATGCAGGAATGGAGAAGGGGCCAGCCGGCTGCGTTCAGGCGCCCCCGCTCCTGGCGCGGGCAGACACATCGGCAAGCTGGGCGGGGACCGTCAGACCGGCGTCAGCGGGTGACGGTGCCAACGCCCGGCAATACGTCACGGGCGGCGAACCTCATCGATTTGGCCGGACTTCCGATGCGCCTCCATCCGATATCCAGCGTGCAGTGAGTCCATTGCCGAGAAGCATGACTCAATGGTAGCGGTCAGGCGCCAACATAAAGATGGCACGAAAATGGCAAAACTGCCAGTAAAGAGAGGAATCGGAGATTTGACTGGCGAGTTTTGTTTACTAGAATTTACGCAGGCGAAGCGGCTCAGACCTCGACCTGGCCCTGCTGCGGCCGTCCTGCACCCTCGGAAACGAAACGCCCGGTTACGTGTTGTTTCGGAACACCCGTTCGATTGCGTGGTCGCTCCCGCTCATCAGACCCGTATTTGATTGTTGTTGACAACGTTTTTTTTGGCGCCGTAGTCTAGAGCCACGTAACCTTTTTTCGTGCCCGCCGCCAACATTGTCGGCCAGGCGCCAGGCAAAAAAGCCCAGTCCAGACGGATCACCGTCTGGACTGGGCTTTTTTCATTTTTACTTCGGAGAAACAGTAATGCGACATGGCGATATTTCAAGCAGCAAGGATTGCGTCGGCGTAGCGGTAGTCAACTACAAGATGCCCCGCCTGCATACGAAGGCGGAAGTGCTCGAGAACGCGCGCAAGATCGCCGAGATGGTGATCGGCATGAAACGCGGCCTGCCTGGCATGGACCTCGTGGTCTTCCCCGAGTATTCGACGCACGGCATCATGTACGACTCGAAGGAGATGTACGAAACGGCGGCCACGATCCCCGGGGCAGAGACTGAGATTTTCGCGGACGCATGCCGCAAAGCGAATGTCTGGGGTGTATTTTCGCTGACCGGCGAGCGTCATGAAGAGCATCCGAACAAGGCGCCGTACAACACGCTGATCCTGATGAACAACCACGGTGAGATCGTGCAGAAGTACCGCAAGATCATGCCGTGGGTGCCGGTCGAAGGCTGGTATCCGGGTGACTGCACCTATGTCTCGGAAGGTCCCAAGGGCATGAAGATCAGCCTGATCATCTGCGACGACGGCAATTACCCGGAAATCTGGCGCGACTGCGCGATGCGCGGCGCCGAACTCATCGTCCGCTGCCAGGGTTATATGTACCCGGCCAAGGAACAGCAGGTGATGGTGGCCAAGACCATGGCCTGGATGAACAACACCTATGTTGCCGTTGCCAATGCAACGGGCTGGGACGGGGTCTATTCTTATTTCGGCCATTCGGCGATCGTCGGCTTCGACGGCCGCTCGCTCGGCGAATGCGGTGAAGAGGAAATGGGCATCCAGTATGCGGAGCTGTCGGTCAGCCTGATTCGCGACGCGCGCAAGAACATGCAGTCGGAAAACCATTTGTACAAGCTGCTTCACCGCGGCTACACCGGCACGATCAATTCGGGCGACAGCGTCAATGGTGTCGCGGCATGTCCGTTCCAGTTCTACGGCGACTGGATCCGCGATCCCGAAGGCACCCGCAAGGCGGTCGAAGCGATCACCCGTTCGGCCCCCGGCACACCCGAGTGCCCGATCGAGGGCATTCCGACTGAAGTGCCGACTCACCGCTAGACCGAAGGCGAGCGCCCCGTCATGAATGAACGTATCAAGCCTTACCTGCTCGAGACCGAGCCGTACTATCGTCCGGCCGGCCGAGAAATCGAACTGTTCGAAGCCGCTTATGCGCGCCGTATGCCGATGATCCTCAAAGGCCCGACGGGTTGCGGCAAGACGCGGTTTATCGAGCATATGGCGTGGCGCCTGCGCAAGCCGCTGATCACGGTCGCCTGTAACGAAGATCTGACCTCGTCGGACCTGGTCGGGCGTTTCCTGCTGGATGCGAACGGCACGGTCTGGCATGACGGGCCGCTCACCACGGCCGTGCGCTTCGGCGCGATCTGCTATCTCGACGAAGTGGTCGAGGCTCGCGCGGATACGACCGTGGTGATCCATCCGCTGGCCGACGACCGGCGCACGCTGCCGCTCGACAGGCGCGGTGAGCTCGTGCGCGCGCATCCGGATTTCCATCTGGTGATGTCGTACAACCCGGGATACCAGAGCAGCGCGAAGGATCTCAAGGTGTCGACCAAGCAGCGTTTCGGTGCGCTCGATTTTCACTACCCGCATGCGGAGATCGAAGTCGAGATCGTGATGCGCGAGAGTGGGGTCGATCGCGAGACCGCCTCGCGACTGGTCGGCATCGCGCGGCAGTCGCGTGAATTGCGCGGGCGAGGCATCGAAGAAGGCATCTCGACGCGGATGGTGGTTCACGCGGGAGGCTTGATCGCACACGGCATCGATCCTCATGCCTCATGCCGGATCGCGATGACGCGGCCGATCAGCGACGACGAGGACGTGCTGCACGCGCTCGATGGTTTTGTCGAGGCTCATTTTGGACCTTGAACAGGAGTTGATAGCGGAGTCCGGGCTGCGAACGCCCGGAATCGCAACCGGCGCGCGGCACCCTGACGCCAGGGGCGTGGCCCCTCGCGTTGGCGCTGCGGCGCCTGGCGGTGTCGTTGAGATCGGAGCCGGCGCGCTGTCTCTCTATGCACGCGGCTTTGGCCTGCGCGACATTCAAGCCGACTATTTCATCCATGCCAACGGCGACGAGGAGAACCCTGTATCGATTCCGAATCGCGCGGCTGTCACGGCCGAAGCGATCACCCTGCCGCCGATCGGGCTCGAGGTAGATTCGCGCCTGCTCGCGGACGCGACGGTCGCGCACGCGATCGGTCATCTTCGATATTCCGCTCCGGGTCGAGCCGTCGGCAAGCGCAAGCCTTTGCTCGTGGCTATGCTTTCGCTGATCGAGGATGTGAGGATCGAGCGCCTGATGATGCGCGAGTATCCGGGATTGCGGGCGCTATGGGGCCGGTTTCTCCACGCGAGTGCGCAGCTGCATGCCGAGGGACTCACCTTCAGCGCACTGACCGCACGCCTGTCGTTTGCGCTGCACGACCCCACATACGGCGACCCGCTTCATTGGGTTCACAAAGGGCGTTCACTGATCGACGCGATCGGAACGGACCTCCATGACAGCAACCGCTTCGAGGAAGCGGCATCGATCCTCGCCAGCGACCTCGGCCAGATGCGCGTCCGTTTCGACGTGCACAACTACGAGATCGTACCTGCGTACCGCGACGACAATACCTTTCTGTGGGCTTTCGATGATTCGGAGTCCGTCACGGTCGCCCGTGCCAACGATGGCGGCCGCCAAGAGATCGAGGAGGCACAACCTGATAACGACGGAAACGATTCGGGCACCAGTTTCGATACCGATCCCGAAGACGTTACCTTGTACTACCCGGAATGGAACTACCAGAACGAGACCTTGCGTGAAGACTGGGTCGCCGTCGTTGAGGGCGCCCCACCGCGCAGCGCACCGGCCCTCGCTTTCGAAGTCCCGCTGCAAAACGTACGTAATCGGCCTCATCCGAAGTGGCACCAGACCATTTCCGGTCACCGACTCAAGCGCCAGATGGACGGTGACGAACTCGACCTCGACGCGATGATCGAGCACGTGATCGCCCACCGCACCGGGCATGAATCCGATCCGCGAGTCTTCACGCGGGCCGGGCGCCAGCCCCGCGACACGTCGGTGCTCGTGCTCCTCGACCTCTCTGCGTCGACCGAGCGCACGGTCGAAGGAACGTCGATGAGTCTGCTCGACTGCGAGAAAGACGCCGCCGAGCGAATCATCGCGGCATTCGACGGCATTCATCATCGAATTGCCCTACACGGGTTCGCCTCGAATGGGCGCTCAGCGGTGCGATACGTGCGCCTCAAGGAGTTCGATACGCCCTACGAAGCAACGCATCGCCGCCGCCTGCACGCGCTGCGCCCCGCTTGGTCAACCCGCTTCGGAGCGGCATTGCGTCATGCGGGTCATTGCCTCAGCCGGGAGGCCGGGAAATCCAGGACGATCGTTCTCGTTACCGATGGAGAACCTTCGGATATCGATGTATTTGACTCACGCTACCTGATCGAAGATGCCCGTCACGCGGTCGATGGCCTTGCCATGCAAGGCATCCATACGCACTGCATCAGCCTCGATCCGGAGGCGCATACAGCCGTGGAAGCGATATTCGGGCGCACCCACAGCGCAACGATCGCGCGCGGCATGCAACTCGGCCCAGTCCTCGAGCACGTGCTCGCAAGGTTGGCGGCATAATTAAACGCAGCCAATAATTTCCGGACCGCGGCTTGCGTTACGATGGTTCATAAGGGACCCACGCTGGTCCCAAAGAGCTGAGGATTGAATATCGTGGCACACACGGACCCTGTCAAAGTAGGCGTGCTGTATTCGGAAACCGGGGCGACGTCGTCGATCGAATCGTCGCAGCTGTTCGGCACGCTGTTCGCGATCGAGCTGATCAACGAGGCCGGCGGTATCAACGGACGCGAGATCGTGCCGGTCCGATACGACCCGGGCTCCGAACGCGCCGTCTATGCGGCGCTCGCGGAACGGCTGATCACCAGTGACAACGTCAAGGTGATCTTCGGCTGCTACATGTCGAACACGCGCAAGGCGGTCATTCCGATCGTTGAGCGCTGGAACCGGCTGCTCTTCTATTCGACCCTGTATGAGGGATTCGAGTATTCCGACCACGTGATCTACACGGGTGCCGCACCGAACCAGAACAGCGTGCAGCTCGCCGAGTTCATGACCTCGACCTTCGGGCCGCGCGTGTATCTGGTCGGTTCCAACTACATTTATCCATATGAGTCGAACCGGATCATGGCCGACCTCGTCAGCCAGCAATCGGGCGGCGAAAAAACCGGAGAGCGGTATGTGCCGCTCGATGCAAGCGAACGGGACTTCGCAGAGATACTTGCCGACATTCGCAATGTCCGGCCAGATTTCATCTTTTCGACCGTGGTCGGCAACGCGACCCAGAATTTTTATCGTGCTTATGCACGCGCGGGCTTCGATCCGGCGAAGCTGCCGATCGGCAGCCTGACGACGACCGAGGTCGAGATCGCGCAGATGGGGGCGGACATTGCCGCCGGCCACTTCACTTCGGCGCCGTACTTTCAGTCGATCGACAACCCGGTCAACCACGCCTGTCTCACACGCTTTCGCGACCGGTTCGGCGATTGCGCGGCGCCGAATGCTTGCTGGGAAGCAGCGTTCTTCCAGGTACACCTGTTCGCCAACGCGATGCGTGCGAGCGGCAGCGACGATATCGACGCCCTGATGCCGCATTTGCTCGGCGCGAGCTTCCAGGCGCCGCAGGGTCGGGTGCGCATCGAGCCGTCGAATCACCATACCTATCTGAATCCTCGTATCGGGCGGGCCAATGAGGCTGGCCAGTTCACGATCGTGCGCGAAACGCGCGACGTCGTGTACCCCGATCCATATCTTGTCACGCATGCGCTCGGCGATTGGGCATTACGCATGAGTCCAGTGGAGAGCTGAATGCGCAGCGACGATGAACCGATGGGCGAAAGCGCCCGAGCCAGGCAGACATTGGCCCGTGCGAGTCCGCAAGGGCTGAGGGATCTGCGCTCATTGCACGTGTGCGTGTTTCATCCGCACGATCGCGACGGCGCGTTGTTGACCCAGCAGATCCAGCGCATCGGTTGCCAGGTGCACACCTTCTGGCCGCCGCTCGCCGAGCCCGTACCGGGCAGTGACCTCGTGTTCGTCGGCTTGTATCCGGACACGATCGGCCACGATTTCGCGTGGTGCGATAGCGAGGATGCGCCGCCGGTGATCGCCGTCGTCAACTACGAAAATCCCACCATGATGGATGCCGTGCTTCGCATCGGAGCGAAGGCGGTCGTCGCTTCGCCGGTACGCTCGTTTGGCGTGTTGAGCGCGATGGTACTGGCACGCCAGATTTCGGCCGATTTGAAACGGCTGAAGAAACGGGTCAATCGTCTCGAGGAAAGGGTCGAGGGCGCGAGAAAGATCGCCGAAGCCCAGGAAATTCTTGGGCGGCAGCGCGGCCTGAGCAGGCTCGATGCTTACAAGGCGATCCGGGAACAGGCCATGGGCAAGCGAGTGTCGGTCGAGGAGATCGCGTCGGCGATCATCATGGCCGACCAGGTGTTGTCGCTGGGACGGTAGGTTTAGGACTCCGTTTCTTCGTCGGGGCCGGCTTCCTGCGATCTTCCGCGGGGCACTCGTGCGGCCTTTCTCGCCCTTACCCAAAAACGGCACACTACGTCCCGAAACGAAGCGTGCCGTTCTTTGAACATGTGTCGTGAAGAGGCTGGCCACGTGCGCATAGCCCTTTCTCGGCATTCCATCCGTAGCGCGACGGACCGACTCCCCTACAGGATGGCCTTGAGGGACGTGTAGATCAACCGGCTACCGATCACGAGCAGAATGACGTGGGAACACTTGTAGAAGAGCGTTGCGTCCAGACGGCGGTTGAGCCGAACACCCGCCCAGATGCCCAAGACCGCGATTGGGGTGAGGATGAGGCTCGTCAATAGTGACGTACGGGTGAACATGCCGAGCATGGAAAAGCTGATCAATTTTGCAAAGTTGACGACCATGAAGAACGCTGCAGTCGTGCCCGCGAAACTGCGATTGCTCAGCTTGAGCGGCAATAAATAGACAGTCAGCGCCGGTTCCCCCGCGTTGGCCAAGAAGCTCGTAAAGCCCGAGATGGCGCCCCAGAACACACCAGCGGCCGGGCGTGGACCACGATCCTCCTGCGCAGAGCGACGAGAGCCCGACCAGCGACGACGGACAAAGTCGATCGAGATGATGCCAATGCCGAGCCGCAGCCATGTTTCCGGGAGATGATGAATTGCCAAGGCCCCGAACCCTATCCCGACGAGAGCCGCGGGGACCGCGACGCGCAGCAACGGCCAACTCCATTGCCCCCGATACTCCCAGAGGGTGATCAGATCAGTCAGGCAAAGCACCGGCAAAAGAAGGGTCACCACCTCGGGCACCGGCAAGCGGAGCGCCATCAGTGGGACGGCCAGGATGCCAAGCCCGAGCCCAAATCCCCCTTTCGAAAAGTTCGTAAGGAGGAGAGCCGGAATACTCAGGAGGTAGAACCATGGGTCGCTGATCAAACCAGTACTAATCATGTGGTGAATATATATGCCGATGCGTTTGCATCATCCGTGGTGTCGCTCACTGCGGCGGTGGACGCGGCGATCGCGCGAGGCGTAAGCCGCATGCGCTGCGCGCCCTTACTTCAACGGGCGACACTTCGGCGGCATGCAAAGACTCGCCGACGCGTACGAGGATCACCATGTGCCACAACCTCGGCGGAGTGGCCCGCAGCCGGCTGTGCACAAAAAGCGAGCTAACGAGATGCTACATTTTTAGTACGCCCGGAGAAATGAGAATGATTGTTAATTAATTTACCAGATATTGCGGCCCTCGGCTGGCTAGGTAAGAAAGACTCCAAGGGCACAGGGTGGGCGGGTGTGTTCCGGTGAGACGACGATGTCGATTCCACCCCGCTTCATTCGTCGTATCGGATTGGGGCCTCCCCCCGCTTTCGGAGCTATTCATGTCTACGCACACCGTCCGCCTTCACCGAGTGCTCCGCTCCACGCCCGAACGTATCTATCGCGCCTTCCTGGACCCCGATGCCCTGGCGAAGTGGCTTCCGCCAAACGGGTTTACCGCCAGGAGTCATCAGATGGAGGCCAAGGTAGGTGGTGGCCATCGGATGTCGTTCACGAATTTCACCACGGGCGATAGCCACTTTTTCGGCGGGGAGTATCTCGAGTTGGTGCCGCACGAGCGCATTCGGTACACGGACAAGTTCGACGACCCGAACTTGCCGGGAGTGATGCAGGTAACGGTGTCCCTGCGACCCGTGGCTTGCGGGACCGAACTCAATGTGGTGCAGGAAGGCATACCCGAAGTCATTCCTCTCGAGTCCTGCTATCTCGGATGGCAGGACTCGCTTGCCTCGCTCGCCTTGCTTGTGGAAGCGGAGATTCGGCAATGAAGGAGGATGGTCCCGAGCAAGACGCTTGAGCAGCCATGGCGGACGACGGCACGCCCATAGCCTGCGCAGGAGGATGGCTGCCGCCTCAAACCGGGGTCTTGCGAAAAGCAATCGAGAAGCGGTTCCAGCTGTTGATCGTGGCGATCACCAAGGTCAGGTCGACCAGTTCCTCCGCGCTGAAATGCGGCTTCACGGCTTCCCAGACGTGATCGGGCACGTGATCTTCCGACACCAGCGTGAGGGCCTCGGTCCATTCGAGTGCGGCGCGTTCGCGATCGGTGAAAAACGGCGTCTCGCGCCACACCACCACTGTCGCGAGGCGGCGATCGGTTTCACCACCCTTGCGGGCATCGGACGTATGCATGTCCACGCAGAACGCGCATCCGTTGATCTGCGATGCGCGCAGGCGGACCAGTTCAGTCAGCGGTTTCTCGAGGCCGCTTTTACCTATGCGTTCTTCCTGTGCGAGGAGGGCCTTGATAACCTGCGGGTTGGCTTTGTAGAAGTCGAGACGGGGTTCCATGATCCACTCCTCCAATTCAGTTGATGTGTCTGATTGCATTACATGAGCAAAAGTAGGCGCGGCACCAGCGTTCTGAAATGCTCAATCCCGAGAATTTTCAGGATATCGGTACGGCGGCGGCCCCCATGGTTCACGCTCGTGCGTCGCGCGATGGGAGCTCTCATTCGACCCTGCTGCCAAGGATTCTGAGGATGACCCGCTAGTGAGCGTTGCGGCTTCTGTCGCCCTGATCCAGCGCTTCAGATTGAACGCGATAAGTACTGTCAAGGTGATGTAGAGCAGGCTCAGGTTGCGCAGCTCCTCAGGCGCGCAAAAGACGAAGAACAA
>NZ_CADIKM010000046.1 GCF_902859895.1 Pararobbsia alpina | reverse complement strand
GGCGAGGTCCCCGGCACCTGACACGCCAAGCTTGAAGCGCTGCTGCATCATGTCGTAGACCTGCTGGTACGCCGCGATCGTCTGGTCGAGCAGCGCCTTTTCGCGGTCGTTGGCGCGCAGGTCCAGGTAGTCGGCCGCAAGCTCCGCCGTCATGGCGAGGCGCACGGTCTCGACATCGGATGCGCTTGCCTGCATGCTGGCTTGGGCGGCATCGGTCTGCGACCGAATCTTGCCGAACACGTCGGGCTCCCACGATGCGGTGAGACCGACCGAATGGTCGGGAAAGGTCCTGCCGTCGGTGGCATTGCGGTAGAGAAGGTTCTGCGAGACGCGTGTACGAGACTGGGCGGCCCCCGCTGTGACTGTCGGGAGAAAGCCCGCGCGCTCCCGGTCGTATACCGAGCGGGCGACATCGAGTGCCGCCACCGATTTGCGCAGCGTCTGATTGGAGACATCGACACGCGCTTCGAGCGAATTGAGTGTCGGATCGCCGAACAGGGTCCACCACGGCCCGCGCGGCTGGTCATCGGCGGGGTGCGCCGTTTGCCAGGCTCCGGCCGGCGACGTTCCGCTTTCGAGGTAGTGGGCGGGTACGTCGACACTCGGCCGCTTGTACGTCGGCTCCACCGAACAGCCGGTCAGGGCGAGCGCGGTGAACAAGACGGTGACGCTCGCCAGGACACGGCCACTCCTGTTCCTGGGTTCGCGGCGCAACATGGCACTCTTATCGATACGCCGGGTCATGATGACGTGCCTCCCTTTTGCACCTGGACGTGCGCTCCCTCGTAGATCGAGTCCCCGGGGTTGGAGATGACGTTCTCGCTGCCGTCGAGGCCGTTTGCGATTTCGACAAAGGTGCCGAAATCGCGCAGGATCTTGACGACTTTCAGGTGCACCGTGCCCTGCGTGTCGACGGTGGCGACCGTGACGCCGGATGGCCGGAACAGCAGCGTATTGACGGGCAGTTCATAGGTCGGCGTGCGCGATTGAAGCGCCAAATGGACTTCCGCGTAGACACCCGGCATCAGTGCTCCATCCGCGTTGTCGACATCGATCTCCGCCAGCATGGTCCGGCTGTCGGCCGTTACGCTCTGGCTGATCCGCGAGACGGTGGCGACGAACCGGCGGCCCGGGTACTGCGATGTCATCAGATAAGCGTGGGTGCCGGGGACGACCAGCGGCGCGCTTGCCTCGGGAACCTGCACGTAGACTCGCAGTGCCTGGGTCTGTTGCATGTGAAACAGTTCCGCGGTCGGTGTGGACGTGCCACCACCGTTTCCGCCGGCATCGACCAGCGTGCCGACGTCGACGTTGCGGGAGGTCACCACGCCGTCGAACGGTGCGACGACCTTTTCGAACGACTGCATTTGCGCGAGCCGTTCGACATTGGCAGTTGAAGCGTCAAGCATCGCACGCTTGGCCTGCATGTCGCTGACCTTGAGATCGGTCTCCTGTTGTGCGACCGACTGAGTCTTGAGCAATTCCTGCCAGCGCTGCGCGGTCGTATTCGCAATCGCATAGTTGGCCTGCGCACTGACGCGATCGGCCCTGGCCTGGTTGAGCTGGGCGTCGACCTCGGGGGCTTCGATGGTCGCCAGCAGCGTGCCCGCCTTGACTCGCGTGCCGATATCGACGTACCAGTGCGCGACATAGCCACTCGTGCGTGCATAGATCGATGCATCGGAGAAGGCCGCGACGCTGCCGGGCAGGGTGAGGTCCTGCGTTGCCGGGGCCTTGCCGGGATGAATCGTCTGGACGATCGGTGTCTCCTGCTCCTTCGTTACCGCCTGGAGATGCTGGTCGGCATGCAGCTTGGGAATGATGCCGATCGCAAGCAGGACCGCAACGAGCGGAAGCAGCACATAGCCGGCGCGCCGCGAAGTACGGGATGTTTCTCTGGACTGGTTCATGAAGTTCACCGGGCGGTTGAGTCGGTGCCACGTCCGATATGGAGCGCAGCAAACATAAGCGGGACGAAGAGCAAGGTGGCACAGGTGCCTGCCGACAGGCCGCCCATCACGGCACGACCGAGCGGCGCATTCTGCTCCCCACCATCGCCGAGCCCCAGGGCCATCGGCAACATGCCGATCAACATGGCGAGCGCGGTCATCAGGACGGGGCGAAACCGCGTGAAACCGGCCTCGAGGGCGGCATCGTAGGGCGATTTGCCCGCCGCGATCGCTTCACGCGCCGCGTTCACGACGAGGATGCTGTTCGCGGTTGCAACACCGATGCACAGGATCGTGCCGGTCAAGGCGGGAACACTGAGCGTGGTGCCGGTCGTGAACAGCATCCACGCGATACCCGCGAGCGACGCCGGCAGGCCCGAGATGATGATGAGCGGATCGAGCCAGGACTGGAAATTCACGACCATCAGCAAGTAGACGAGGACGATCGCGAATACGAGCCCCGTCGCAAGACCCATGAAGGAATCGTGCATCGCCTGCACCTGGCCGCGTACGACGATGCGCGTACCGTCTGGGAGCGTCGGCCGGGCCGCCGCGACGATGCGCTGCACGTCGGAAGCCACGCCGCCGAGGTCGCGCCCTTGCGTCGATGCGTAGATATCGATGACGGGCTGGATGTTGTAGTGCGACACCACGGCTTGCTGCATCGTACGGTTCATCGTGCCGAGCGTGCCGAGCACATCGGGTGTTGGCGGAACGACACCGGTGCCGGCCCCCGTCCCCGCGGACACGCTTGTCACGCCGTAGGCGCCCATGGGCTTCTTCAATGGCAGCGGCAGGTTCGCGAGCGCCTGCATCGAGTTGACGTCGTACTCAGGCATCTGGGTCATCAGCGGATAGCTGACGCCGTTCTTGGGATCGAGCCAGAAATTGGGCGAGGTCTGCGAGCTCCCGGACAGGGCGATGAGCAGGTTCTGGGCGACTTCGCTCTGCTGGAACCCTGCCTGGAGCGCACGCGTGCGATCGACGTCGACGTTGATGGCGGGCTGGTCCTGCGGTTGCTGGATGTGCGCGTCGACCAGCCCGGGCACCGTGTGTAGCTGTGTGAGCAGCTTCTGCGCAATCGCATAGGTGCTGTCGGCATGGATGCCGACGACTTGCACGTCGATTGGCGCGGGCAATCCGAAATTCAGGATCTGGCTGACGATGTCGGCAGGCAGGAACGAGAATTCCATCGAGGGAAACTTTTGCGCGAGCGTGGTGCGCAGTTTTTCGACGTAGCCGGCCGTAGGGTGGTGTTTCGCGGCGAGCGAAATCAGGATGTCCCCGTCGCCGGTACCGATCGGCGAGGCGGCGTCATACGTGAGGTTGATACCGCTGACAGGCAGGCCGATATTGTCCAGTATCCCCTGCAGTTCAGAGGCGGGGATCACCTGCTTGATCTGCGCTTCGACCTGGTCCGCGAGACTCGCGGTTACCTCGATGCGCGTGCCCGTCGGTGCCCGCATATGCAGACGGATCTCGCCCGCGTCGACCGACGGGAAGAAGTCGCGTCCGGTGAAGGGCAGCAGCGCGAGTACCGAGCCCAGGCAAACGGCGAAAAACGTGAAACCAATCAGACGCCGCTTGCCGAGCGCGCTCTTCAGCACACCGTGGTAACCGTGACGCAGACGCTCGAAGCGCTGTTCGAAGCCATGCTGGAATCGCGCGATGGCGCCGGCGAGGCCCGATGAGGGCGTGCCGGTATCGGACTCGGCCCGCAACAGGAACATCGCGAGCGTCGGTATCAGCGTACGCGACAGGAAGTACGAGGCGATCATCGCGAACACCACCGCCTCCGCGAGTGGCACGAACAGGAACCGGGCGACGCCGTTGAGCAGGAACATCGGAACGAATACGATGCAGATGCACATCGTCGAGACGAAGGTCGGCGTGGCGATTTCGCCCGCTCCGACCAAAATCGCCTCCTGTAGAGGCTCACCGTTTTCGATGTGATGGCTGATGTTCTCGATGGCGACGGTCGCATCGTCGACAAGGATGCCCACCGCGAGCGCAAGACCGCCGAGCGTCATGATATTGATGGTCTCCCCGAGCGCGGACAGTGCCATCAGTGAACACAGCACGGCAAGCGGAATCGTGACGGCGATGATGAGCGTCGCGCGCCAGCTGCCCAGGAAGAGCAGAATCATCGCGGCCGTGAGGCCCGCGGCGATCAGGGCTTCGCGCACGACGCCCGTGATCGAGGCCCTGACGAATACCGACTGGTCGGCAAGCTGGACCACGTGCAAGGACTTCGGCAGGCCGCTCAGCACGGTCGGCAGCAGGTTCTTGATTTGGCTGATGATCGTGAGCGTCGAGGCGCTGCCGGTCTTTTCCACGGTCAGCAACGCCGCGCGCTTCCCGTCGGTGCGGACCATGTTCATCTGCGGCGCATAGCCATCGCGAACATGGGCGACATCGCGCAGGTAGATCACGCCGCCGCCCGGCAGTGTCTTGAGCGGAATGTTATTGAGCCCGGCAACGTTATCGAAGCTGCCGTTGAGCTGGACGTTGACGAGTTGTGTGCCGATTTTCGCGGTGCCGCCGGGCAGCACGAGATTCTGGGCATTGACCGCGTTGACGACGTCCGCCGGCGACAGCCCCTTGGCCTGGAGTGCCTGGGGATCGATATCGACCATGATCTGCCGCACCTTGCCACCAAAGGGTAAGGGGATCGATGCGCCCTCGATGGTCGACAACTGCGTGCGAATGAAGTTGTTACCGAGGTCGTACAACTGTTGCTCGGCGAGCGTTGGGCTCGAGAGCGCCAGTTGGAGAATCGGCACCGTCGATGCGTTATAGGTCAGCACCATCGGCGGCAAAGTGCCGGGCGGCATGGCCTTGAGCAGGGATTGCGCGTTCGATGACGCCTCGGCGACCGCTTTGTTGATATCGGCGCCCGGATGAAAAAACACCTTGACCACCGATACGCCGTTCAGCGAGTTCGATTCGATATGTTCGATATTCTCGACGTCCGACGTGAGCGCTCTTTCGTAGATCGAGGTGATCCGGTGCGCCATGTCTTCCGAAGACAGGCCGTTATAGCTCCAGACGACGCTGAGAACGGGGATGTTGATATTCGGGAAAATATCGGTGGGCGTGCGCAAGATGGTCAGCGGCCCGGCGATAAAAATCAGCAAGGCCAGGACGACGAAGGTATAGGGACGACTTAGCGCGAGTCGGACAATCCACATGACAGGCTCCGGGTTGGGCAGCCGTACGGGCTGCCGAAATGTGAAGCCGAGTCTAGGTTTGCGCTGCTTACCAGACCTTGACGCTCGGGTTACCAACTTGTAATCCACGTCGTGGCGGGGCAAAGGTATGATTCATTGCACTGAAAAAGCGGATGGGAGTGGACGATGCGAGTCTTGGTGATCGAAGACGAGCGCAAGATGGCGGATTACCTGCGAAAGGGGCTCGACGAGTCCGGTTATGCCGTGGACCTCGCCCACGATGGTCCGGACGGCCTGCATTTCGCGCTCGAACACGACTATGACGTCATCGTGCTCGACGTCATGCTGCCTGGCATCGACGGTTGGGAAGTGCTCCGGCGCCTGCGAGCCGCGAAGACGACGCCGGTTCTGTTCCTGACCGCACGGGACGAAGTCGAAGATCGCGTCAGGGGACTCGAGGGCGGTGCGGACGACTATCTCGTCAAACCTTTTGCCTTTGTCGAGTTTCTGGCGCGCGTCAGGACACTTAGCCGGCGCGGTGTGTCGCGCGAGTCCGAGATGATGGTCGTCGGCGATCTCGAGATCGACTCGATCCGGCGCCGCGTGCGTCGGGCGAACACCCGCATCGACCTGACACCGCGCGAATTCGCCTTGCTGCAACTGCTCGCGCGCCGCCGCGGTGAAGTCTTGAGCCGTACACAGATTGCGTCCTATGTATGGGACATGAATTTCGATAGCGACACGAATGTAGTCGATGTCGCCGTGCGTCGCTTGCGCGCCAAGATCGATGACGAATTTCCGGTCAAGCTGATCCACACGGTGCGCGGGGTGGGTTACTTTCTCGACCTGAAAGGCGGGAACTGATGCGCAGGTTCTCGCTGACCACCAAGCTGGCCGCTGCGTTCGCGGTGATCACGCTGCTGGTGTTCGGCGTGGTCGGCACGGTCCTGTATCAGGCGCTTTCGCGTGACATCCAGGCACAGGACGATATGAACCTCGTGCTGGCGGCCAGGCACTTTCACCGCCTTGCCAGCGAACTCAAGGCGATCAAGGGCATTCGTGAACACGAGACGCGGCTTAACAGTCTGGTGCTTGGCGACACCGCCTCCCTCATGCAGGTGCGCGATGCATCGGATCGGCTTCTCATTGAACACAACGAGTCCGGTGCGCAAGTCGGGCCGATGCCTGTCATCGAACCCTCGCGGCGGCTGACGAGTGCCGACGTCACGCAATGGGAGGATCCGGCCGGGCACGTGCTGCGCGGCATTGCCTTCGCGGTCCTGCTCAACGACAATTCGGTGATTCACGTGCTGGTGGCGCGCGAGATGAGCGACCGCGGCGCGTTGCAGTCGCGCTACCGGTGGACGATCCTGGTGACCATGCTGTGCGGCATGATCACGGCCGCGCTGCTGGCGTTCATTTCGATCCGTCGTACCTTTCGGGTGCTGGTCCAGGTGGCGCGCGACGCGGCGCAGGTTCACGTGCACCGGCTCGATGCGCGGCTCGACATGTCGCGTATGCCGCCGGAGTTCGACGCGCTCGGCATGTCGCTCAATGCCATGCTCGAAAGGCTCGAAGGCGGTT
Organism: Pararobbsia alpina; assembly: GCF_902859895.1. GTDB lineage: Bacteria > Pseudomonadota > Gammaproteobacteria > Burkholderiales > Burkholderiaceae > Pararobbsia > Pararobbsia alpina. Next base: position 24,183 of record NZ_CADIKM010000046.1, on the reverse strand, counting down.
TCAAGCGGCTTTCGCAATCGGTATCCGATCTCGCGCACGACATGCGTACGCCGATCGCCAATATGCGGGGCGCCAGCGAAGTCGCACTTGCGCGGCCGCGTTCAGTCGACGAGTATCAAGGCCTGATCGAATCGAACCTCGAGGAATGCGAGCGTCTGTCGAGGATGATCGAGAACGTCCTGTTTCTCGCGCGCGCCGACCAGCCTGAATTCGTCACGAGTGCGCGGGAGTTCGATGTGAGCGAAGAGCTCGAGCGCATTGCCGAATACTTCGAGGGGATCAGCGACGATGCAGGGGTCCTCATCCGCGTCGATGCCCAAGGGGTGCTCCGTGCGGACGAAGAGCTGTTTCGCCGTGCCGTGAGCAATCTGCTCGCCAATGCACTACGCTATACGCCGCGCGGCGACACGATCTCGATTCGCGCGCGAGTCAATCCGACCGGCATGCTGGTGAGCGTCGAAAACCCGGGTGAACCGATTCCGTCCGAACATCTTGGCAAACTGTTCGACCGCTTCTACCGGGTCGATCCCTCGCGCGCGAGCTTCTCGGGTTCGACGGGACTGGGGCTGGCGATCGTGCGCAGCATCATGGAGCTCCACGGCGGACGGGCGACCGTCGAAAGCGACAGCCGCTCCACGCGCTTTTATCTGCAGTTCGTGCGAGAGCTGGATGGCACGACAAACGGGATGAAGAACGGCACGAAGAATAACGTATTCCATGCGTCCAACGGCATGAAGCGTTCGTGAGCAGGCGCTCGGCCCCGCAGCCGCTGGCACGATCGGGCCGAACATCCTACTACTCCTACTACTTCGCGTATTGCGCCTCGCCGTTGCCAAACGACCAGTTTTCCTTGACTACTTCCACGAGATTGATGAGGACATCCTCGCGTCGCAGCCCGATGCGCGCGTTGAGTCCGTCGGCGACTGCCTTGTAGAACGCGCGCTTTGTGTCGAGATCGCGCCCCGCGTTCAATGTAACCTGAATGAACACACATTGCGGCGAGCGCTGGATGCCCAGATAGCTGGGGTCGGCGACGAAGTCGCTGGCCTTGTGCTCGCTGACCACCAGGAAGCGGTCGTTGGCGGGCACGTTCAGTGAGGTGTTCATCGCCTTGTAGACCTCATCGGCGATGGCACTGCGGTATTCGGCGGACTGGCCTTCTGCAAGATCGATGCGTACGAGGGGCATGACGTTTCCTTGAACTTGGGGCGTGCCGGCATGGGATAGTGCGACATCATCCCGCCAGCCGGCAGTCAGCGGGTTGCGCAGTACGGAGCGTGTGAGGGCGTTTGACCGCGATCTTAGATGATCATGGGCATTTGTTCAATAGATGACACGGGTCATCTATAAAGGAATGAGAGAGCGCCCCTTGCAAGGGGCACGCCCAAGGCGATCGACTGGCGGAAGCGACGCCCGATCCTTTGGGTGGCGATACATGCACAACGGCTCATCGTGCGTGTGCCTCTGGATGCACGACACAGGCGAGCGCAGCCGCGGCGACCAGAAGCCCGACGGAAACCGCCGCGGCGACTTGAAGGCCGGACACGATATGCGCAATGGCCGCGCCGCCAGCCAGTGCGCCATAGGCCGCAACGCCCGCCGCGCCACCCGCTTGCCGGGCGGTGTTCAATACCGCAGCCGCGGTCCCTGCGCGCCCTGGTTCAACCGACGCGAGCACGGAGGTCGTCATAGCCGGCACGGCCAGGCCCATTCCGGATGGAATCAGCAGGAATGGCACGAGCATGCCGATCAAGGGCGTGGTGGCGTCCACGAGATGCAGCAGACCATAGCCGAGTGCCGCGATCGCTGCACCGACGATCATCGGTGTGCGCACACCGTAACGGATGATCACCCCACCGCTGATCACGTTCGATAGGAGGAAGCCGCCCGTCAGCGGCAGGAACGCGAGCCCGGCCTCCAATGGTGCGTAGCCGCGCGCGCGTTGAAGGAACAGGCTCAGGACGAAGACCGTGCCGTAGTACGTGAGGTTCACGCAGATCCCGAACAGCACCGCGGCACTGAAGGTGCGATTGCCGAAGATGGACAAAGGCAGCATCGGCGATGCGACGCGCGTTTCGACCGCGACCAGCGCGAGCGAGGCGGCGAGCGCGAGCACGAAGCCGCCCGCTACGATCGGGTGGCTCAAGCCGAGCGGCCGCCATTCGATGATGGCCCCCGCGAGGGCGATGAGGGCGATGATCGCCAGCACCTGGCCCAGCGGATCGATACCGCCTGGGCGCTTTGCAGCCGATGTTGCAGACGATGTCGCAGCCGATGTCGCGGGTGGGTTCGTCGGCAGGGATGGTGTCGCCGACGCGGATAGGTTTGCTGATGGTTGATGGCTCGCCGATTCGGCCAGGTTTGCCGAAGGCCGCGGAATCCACGCGAAGGTGGCCGCCAGCCCTGCAATGCACAGCGGCAGGTTAACGAGGAAGATACTCCGCCACCCGAAGGCCGAGACGAGAATGCCGCCCGCGACCGGGCCGGCTGCGATCGATACCGAGCCTGCCGCGGTCCAGAGACCGACTGCGCGGGCGCGCAGCTTCGGATCATGCCTGCACGCCTGATTGAGCAGCGCGAGCGAGTTCGGCAACATGGCAGCCGCGCCGATGCCCTGCAGCGCGCGCGCCGCGACGAGCGTCGTTGCATCGGGCGCCAGGCCGCAGGCGAGCGAAGCCAACGCAAACAGCATCATGCCGGTCGCGAACATCCTGCGCGCACCGAGCCGGTCCCCCAAGACACCGGCGGACAGCATCAATGCGGCGAAGGCGAGGGCGTAGGCATCCACGATCCATTGCAGGCTTGCCACGCTCGCGTGCAGATCGGCGCTGATATTCGGCAGCGCGATGTTGACAATGGTGACGTCGAGTTGCGTGACGACGAAGCCGACACTCACCGTTGCAACGAGGCGACCGATTTCAGGCGTGAAAGAAGCAGTGGTTTTGCTCATGGAGACAGGATCGCGCGGAAGCGCGAAGGAATGCTTCGGGGTCAGCCGAAGTGTTTTATGAAAAATGAACGTGCGCTGCATCAGGAGGGGGCAAAGACGATTCCCCTGCAGGCAGGTATCGACCGCTGCGAAGTAATCTTTAGAGCATCGTGCGCAGATCGAACGCTTTGCCCAGGGCCAGGCGGCCTGCCGGCGTCACGGTGACCGCCCTACGGATCCTACCATCGCGAATAGGAGGAAGATTCGTCGGCGGCCGTAGTATCCGGGCAGGGTCAGGTTCCGCAGCCCCCCGCGCACGAACCGTCGCCCGGCCCAGGCGCATCTCCCGGAGCGCGTCGCTTCCAGACATCGCCCGTGCTATCGTTTGCAAGTCGGCCGCCGCTTGAGCTGGAGCGTCGTACACGACACGTGAGTTCTGCCTTACAAGCCTTGCACATGAACGATACAAAGAATCTCTCCGCGTCAGACGAACATGCGTTCGGTCCGCTCGTCACGCATGGACGTTTTCCCTATCGCCCCATCATCGATGCCGACAACTTCCGGTGGCCCGGTGACACCGGACTCGCCGTCTATCTCGGCTTGAACATCGAACACTTTGCGTTCGGCGAAGGGCTCGGCGCGGCACTCGGCCCGGTTTCGCCGGAACCCGATGTGCTCAACTACAGCTGGCGCGAGTATGGCAATCGTGTGGGCGTGTGGCGTTGCCTCGAACTGTTCGATCAGCTCGAGATGCCTGCGGGCGTGTTGATCAACACCTCACTGTTCGATCACTGCCCGGAAGTCATCGACGCGTGCCTCGCGCGCGGCGACGAACTCATCGCGCATGGCCATACGAACGCGCAACGGCAGAGCGATCTCGACGAACGCGGTGAACGTGCCTTGCTGCTTCATTGTCGTGCACGCATCGCCGAGCGCGCCGGAACACCCCCTTCGGGCTGGCTCTCGCCGTGGATTTCGGAGTCGCACCTCACGTCGGATCTGCTCGGCGAAACCGGCTACCGCTATACGCTCAACTGGTGTCATGATGACCGCCCTGTGAGGATGAAGACGCGCAGCGGGTCGCTTTGGTCGCTCCCCTATCCGCAGGAGCTCAACGACTTGCCCATGATGGTGGCCCGTCGTCTCGACGGTCGCGCATTCGCTGACATGATCATCGATCAGTTCGACGAGATGCTTGAACAAGTGAATTCGAGCCGCCATCCGCAGGCGCTCGTGATGGGCATCGCGCTGCATCCTTATCTCGTGGGACAGCCGTACCGCTTGCGTCACTTGCGGCGTGCGTTGCAGCACATCGCGGCGGCCCGTGCAAAAGGGGATATCTGGCTGACGACGCCTGGTGCGATCGCGCGTCACATGGACGAAATGGAAAGGGCGGGGCGCGCCTGAGGAGCCGCATCAGCGGTTTGGCTCCGGAAGGCGCCCTCTCGCAAATCTCGGATTCGCGCCGCATAGGGCGCGGATCCGAGGTCTCGGCTATTTTCGCTTCTTAGGGTTGTGGCGCGGCGCCGAGGCTTGCGGCCGGCAGGCTGGCGCGCACCTTGGCAACCTGTTCCGCGGTCACGGGCGACGCATGATTGCCCCAACTCGAACGCAAGAGCGTCAGGACGTTCGCCACTTCGCTGTCCGACAGGCGCCAGCCATACGGTGGCATCGTGAACTGCGCCGGTGCCGCCTTCGTGCCCGGCGTACTGCTGCCGGCGAGCACGATGTGGATCAGCGACGTCGCATCGCGGCCGTTCACCACAGGGTTGAGCGCAAGCGCCGGGAATACCGCCGCATAGCCCTTGCCGTCGGTCCGGTGGCACGCGGCACAGCTGTTGAGGTACGTATCGGCGCCCGGGCGCGTCACATCGCCCGAATGCAAGGCGGTGCTGATCGTCGCGTCATAGTGCGGAGGAGCCTCACCCTTCGTGCCTGCCAATGACTTGAGGTAGCGCGCGATTGCCGTGCGCTCGTCATCCGTCATGTATTGCGTGCTGTGCTGGACCACGTCGGTCATTCCACCGAAGGCAGCGGTGCGGTCAGTTGCCCCCGATTTGAGGAATGTCGTCAGGTCGGTCTCGCTCCACTGCTCGAGGCCAGTCGCCGGGTCACCGCGCAGGTCGGAGGCGATCCAGGTATCGATCGGGCCCCCTCCCGACAGGAACGCCGGCCCTTGTTGCGCCGTCAGTGCGAGCTCTTGCATCCCAATGCCGCGCGGGGTGTGGCACGCACTGCAGTGTGCCAGACCTTCCACCAGATACGCGCCGCGTGCAATCACCGGATCGGTGCCCGGCACGGGTTCGGTTGCCGCGACCTTCGGTGCAAACGACCAGCGCCACAAGGTCAGGGGCCAGCGCATCGACAGTGGCCACGGGATGTCTTCCGCGCGGTTAGCCTGCGATACCGGTGCGACACCATGCATGAAGTACGCGTATAGCGCATGCATGTCGTCATCACGCACGTGTGCATACGACGGATACGGCATCGCGGGATAGAGCGAGTAGCCGTTTTTGGAGATGCCATGACGCACGGCACGCTCAAAGTCTTCGTAGGTGTAGCGGCCGATACCGGTCGCAGGATCAGGCGTGATGTTGGTCGAATAAATGGTGCCGATAGGCGACTGGATCGGCAAGCCGCCTGCAAACGGCTTGCCGCCGCTTGCGGTGTGACACGCCACGCAATCGCCGACCCGCGCGAGATGTTCGCCTTGCCGCACCAGTTGCTGGGTCGCGTCGTCTGCCATCGCGACCGTGCTCGTCACCTGCGCAAAGACGCCGAGCGCAAGCGCTGCGCCCCACTTCAGTACAAATCTCTTCATGATTTCCAGGCCTATGCCGACACCAGCGGTCCGGGGTTGCGCAGATATTGTTCGCGGATCGCCTTCGCGGACCAGTAGGCAAGTGCGCCTACCAGCCCCGTCGGGTTGTAGCCGATGTTCTGCGGGAATGCCGAAGAACCCGTGACAAAGACGTTGTGGACGTCCCAGCTCTGCAGATAGCGGTTGACGGCGCTCGTCTTCGGATCGGTACCCAGGATGACGCCGCCCGTCGTGTGCGTAGTCTGGTATTGACGTACGTCGTAGTGGTCGCCAGGCTGGCGAATCAGCAGCGAATGCGTCTTGGGGTTCATTGCCTTGACGATTTCAAGTGCGCGGTCGGTGACGAAGCGCGTCATCTTGTACTCGTTGTCGTGCCAGTCGAAGGTCATGCGCAGCAGTGGCTGGCCGTATGAATCGCGATAGGTCGGGTCGAGGTCGAGATAGCGGTCGCGGTACGACATGACCGAGCCGTGCGTGACGACGTTGGTCGTGTGCAGGTAGCTGTCCTTTGCGGCCCGCTTCCACTGCGCGCCCCATGCCGGCGTACCCGGGGGCACCGAGAGTTGCTGGATCGGTCGGCCGCCGGTCTGGCCGCCGATGATATACGCGCCGCCGGCAAAGCCATGCGGACCATGATCGAAGTGATCGGAGTTGAAGTCGTCGACGATCTGCGAGCCGCCCGAACCTGCGGCGATGAACGGATTGATCGGCACGTCCTTGTCGAAGAAGACCGACATCGAACTCATCATCTGGTAGGCGAAGTTCTTGCCGATCGTGCCTTCGCCGGACACCGGGTCGTACGGTTTGCCAATGCCCGAGAGCAGCATGAGGCGCACGTTGTGAAACTGGAATGCCGCGACGATCACCATATTGGCCGGCTGTTCGACTTCCTGCCCTTGTGCGTCGACATAGGTCACGCCCGTCGCGCGCTTTCCGGTCGAATCGAGATTGATCTTCAGGACTTCACTGCGCGTGCGCAATTCGAAGTTCTTGCGCTTCAACAGCACGGGCAGGATCGTCGTCTGCGGCATGGCCTTCGAATAGAGGAAGCAGCCGAAACGTTCGCAAAATCCGCACAGATTGCACGGGCCCAGGCGTACGCCGTAGGGGTTGGTATAAGGCCGTGACGCGTTTGCAGAGGGTTGCGGAAACGGATGGTAGCCGACTTCCTGTGCCGCCTTGGCGAACAACGTTGCCGGGTAGGTGTCGGCGACGGCGGGGTTCGGATATTCGCGCGAACGGCGCCCCTCGAACGGGTTGCCCCCGGGCACGATCGTGCCGTTCAGGTTGCCAGCCTTGCCCGATGTGCCGCAAATACGTTCGAACTGATCGAAAAACGGTTCCAGTTCGTCGTACGTGATGCCGTAGTCCTGGATCGTCATGTCTTTAGGCAGGAAATTGCGGCCGTAGCGCGACTCCATATGAGTGCGCAACATGAGATCTTCGGGGGAGGGCCGGTAGTGCTGGCCGTTCCAGTGCACGCCTGCGCCGCCGACGCCGTCGCCAAGCAGAAACGAATTGTATTGCCGGTACGGCAATGCGGTATCGCCGATGTTGTGGCGCACCGTCACGGTGTTGTCAGCCAGCCGTTGGAAAAGCTCGCCGCGAATCCCGTACGCGAGTTCGTCGACGATCTTCGGATAAGTGAAGTCGGGCGACGTGTCACGATAGGCGCCCCGCTCGAGCGCGACGACGTCGAGCCCCGCGTCGGTGAGCTCCATGCCCATGATCGCTCCGGTCCAGCCGAAGCCGATGATCACGGCATCGACTGGCTTCTTCTTGATGGCCATTTGAATCCTTCGAATACTTTTGAGTCTGCTCGCATGCTCGCTTGAGCATGCGTGCTTGAGCTACGGGGCTTAGGCTTTCTCGCCGGAGATGGAGACGGGGCCGAGCGGATAGGTCTTGCCGTATTGACCGACCCAGTCCATGTAGTCGGCGCGCGCCCCGGGAAAGCCGATCATCTTCCAGCTGCCCATGTGCTTGTTGCCACCATAGATGGGATCGGCGAAATAGCCTTCCTTGGTGTTCGCAAGCAGCGTGCTGAAGAAGATATTGGCAGGGACCGTTTCCAGTTCCGCTTTGCCGGTCTCGAGTTGATGGAGCACGGCGTCGCGGGTCGGTGCGTCGAGCGCGGCGAAGGTGTTGCCATGCGTCTTACGGCACCAGTCATCTACCGCGGCGATTGCGGCGCGATAGAGTTCTCGCGGCGTCAGGCGCAACTGGTAACCGAGCGTCGGTTCAGCGTCAGTTTTGAAAGGACCGCGCATGTACCAGAACGCACCCCTGCCGTAAGGCGCTTCCATCTGACGGTCGAGAAATTCGGGCACGCCCAGTTCCACCGCACCGGGGCCGTCTTCGTTCGAAGGAATCAGGCGATCGACCGCCGCGTGGATGAAGGCCCATTCGGCCGGATGAAAGTAACGGGGTTCATAGGGCACTTCCGGCGCGGGCGCGTCGGCCGCGTGACCCTGATTCGACAGCGCCATGGTTGCGGCGCCGCCCGTGAGCGTGACTGCAGGCACGATTGCCAGCGTCTTGCGCAAGAAATCTCGCCGTTGGGTTGGCGGTTTTTCTGTGGACATTGAAGTTTCCTGTTGACTGAAAGCCGGCAATGGAACTGAGAGCCATGCGTGGCCGTCGCCCGAATGCCCAGCGTGGTATGGGCAGAGTTGCGGTACGGAAACCGTGCTTAGGTATCTGGAGAGCTTTCGCTCACCTTTCTGCGATCACTTCGTTGAACGCGCATACCGCAAACGCTAGTTCGCCTAAGCATTCTGAGGCGGATCTTTCCAGTATATCATTCAGTACTTAACAAAAAATCAGCGATTCCCATTAAAGATTTGTCATGAAGTCCCACTGCGGGCGTGGGCTTCTGATTGGCGTGTGCGCACGTCGGCGCAATCTGGAGCCAAGCAACGTACGTCACGCTCAATCGCGATCACGTCAGCGGTAACACTCGGCTTCCGGACACATCCTCGGGCCATTTTCGCTAGTACCGGGATCGAGCCGCCACCCGGAGGATCCTGATGTGAAGCAATCCGGCGTGGCTGCCGGGATCGAAGACGCTAGCAAACATACCCGCCACCAAAATTGCACGGCACAGAATCCGGGTATAGCGGATTCAGGATATGCGGGCTGCGCCATCGAAGTGTTAGCATCTAAATATACTTTTAATGTAACTAAAACAGGACCTATTCACGTGGATGAGCAACTCCTATGCGCCGATCTGATCTTGCCAATGACCGCGGACAACGCCGTCATTGCCGACGGCGCGATTCTCGTCAACGCGGCCGGGGACATCTCCAGGATCGGACGTGCCGATGAGCTGCGTCGCGAACATCCCCATGCGAGAACAAGGGAGTTCAAGAACCGGGTTTTGATGCCGGGCCTTGTGAATACGCATTGCCACTCGGGACTGCTGCGCGGAACGGCTGAAGGCCTGCCCGTCTGGGCATGGCTGCAACAATACATTGACCCCATGCATCGGGTCCTCAATGCAGAGGAAGCCGAGGCCGCCTCACGACTTTGCTATGCGGAAGCGCTGCTGTCCGGCACAACGACCATCGTCGATATGTGGCGCTTCATGGAAGGCAGCGCGAGGGCCGCGGATGAGCTCGGGATTCGTGCCGTCCTCGTGCCCTATGTCGCGGAACACCCCGAGCATGACTACTTCGAAACGCTGGATTCGAACGAGCAACTGATCCGTCGCTGGCATGGCGCGGCCAACGGGCGGCTCAGTGTATGGGTCGGGCTCGAGCATATGTTCTATGCCGTGCCGGCAGCCTGGGAACGCGCTGTCGCAATGTCCCGGGAGTACGGCGTGGGTCTGCATACCCACAGCAATGAAAGCCGTTTCGATGTCGAAGAGACTCAGCGTCGGTACGGGATGCGTCCCCTCGAAGCGCTCGAGAAATTCGGCCTGCTCGGGGCGCACAAGGTCCTTCTCGCACATTGCGTGTGGCTGAGCGACGAAGAGATCCGCCTGATGCAGGCCCACGGGGTTGGCGTCGCGCACAACCCGACCAGCAATATGAAGCTGGCAAGTGGCGCCGCACCGGTCGAAAAGTTGCTGAAGGCCGGAATTGCAGTCGGTCTGGGTACAGATGGAGAAAAAGAGAACAACAACCTCGATATGTTCGAGGAAATGAAGATCGCGTCATTGCTTGCGAAGGTGTCGCAGCTTGACGCACAGGCGCTGGACGCATGGACCGTATGCAAGATGGCGACCTCATCGGGCGCTCGGGCGCTTGGCATGGAGGACCGCATCGGAACGCTCGAATCCGGGAAAGCCGCGGACATCATTGCGGTCCGCACGGACACAGCGCGCATGACGCCCTTGCTCACGGGCGAGTACCTGAACGTGCATCACAATCTGGTTCATGCCGTGCAGGGCGGCGATGTCGATTTCACGATGGTTGCCGGTCGGGTATGTGTCGAAGACGGCAGGCTCGTGAGCGGCGATATGCCCGGCTTGATCCGGCAAGCCAACGCGCTTGCGCCCGCGCTATTCGATCGCAGGGCGCAATGGCTTGCGCGCGCCGGCCAGAACACGCGCCCGGCGGACGCGTCTGCCGATAGCGGACTGTTCAGGCTCTGAGCGGCGCGCCTGGCGGCGGGCACACGCTGCCGCGATCGTTCAGGATGAGATCCAGCACGGTGGACCGCTCGCGGGTTTCGCTATCCGAGAGATGCATGAGGCGATCCATGACATGAGCGGCAAGTTGGCTCAGCGACGGCGATATCGTGGTCAGCGAAGGCGTGCTGAACTCCGCCTGCTTGACGTCGATGTAGCTGATCAACGACAGGTCGCGTGGAACGGTGAGGTTGTGTTGCCAGGCGGCTTGCAGGACGCCGAACGCGAACTGGGTACCGAAGGTCAGGACGGCGGTCGGACGGTACGGCCCGAACAGTGCTGCCGCGGTCTTCTGGCGAGCATCGCTGAACGAGTAGTCCGTCTCAATGATCCAGCTCGGTTCGATCTTGACCCTGTGTGACGCGACGAACCGGTGGACGCCGGCCATCAGCTCCTGACCACGCGGCAGATTCATGGGGCCCGTCACCAGCCCGATTTCCCGGTGTCCATGTGAGAAGAGAAAGTCCATTGCCTGGTACGCGGCTTCCGGCAGATGTTCGACGAGGCCCTGTTGATTGAAGCCCGCGAGCAAGTCCCAGTTCAGCGCGACAGTAGGGACGGTCGCTTCGAGCTCTTCGGGATCGTCGATCCATTGCTCCGCGTGTCCGAGAACAATGACGCCCGTCGCGCGTCGCAGGAAGGCCATCATCGAGCTGCCGTGACGCATCTTTTCGAGTGTCGCGATCTGTACGCGAATGACGTTCAGATCCAGCGTCTCGCAGACCTCCTCGATGGCATCGGCGACGTCCGAGAAAAAGGAACTGTCCGCCTTGGCGATCGCGATGATCACGAGCGGGGCGCGGGATGTCTTGAACCAGGCTGCCATCGAGTCCTTCTGATAGCCGAGGTGATCGATCGCCAACTGGATTCTCTCGGCCGTCGCGGGACTGACCGGCTTGGTCTTGTTGAGGTAGTGAGAGACGGTCGCGTTCGAAATATGGGCTTCGGCTGCGACGTCGTTCAGAGTGGCGGCTCGTCGTGGTTTCATCTTGGAGGGAGGCTTCGAGCGAGAGACGGGCATAGGGATAACCGCGAAGCGAGGATGCCGATGGGGTCAAGGAGGTAAACCCGCTCAAAGCAATCCCTTAGGTGCTTCAAGGTCGCTTTATCTTAACATTGGCAGCCGCACCGTAGAGTGGCATCATGAGCGCCGATGCACAGCGGCGGGGCAGTACAGGAAGGGCAGGACAGCATTTCGGTGCATGATTAAAAGAGCGGTCCCCGTCGATATGGGGATCAACCCTTGGCACAGTTTGTGCTTTTTTATTTTTGCCAGAGTTAAACGTTTATCTTTTCGGGGGAGTCGTATGGACGTTCGTCGCAGGCAGGTCATGCAGTGGCTGGTTGGGGCCGCGGGTTTGGGGTTGGGCGTCTCGATGGCCCAGGCGAACACCCGCAAGCGGGTGGTGTTCGCCGTGAATGGCACCTTGGGCGACAAGTCGTTTTTCGACCTGGGCGCCATCGGCATGCAGATGATCCAGAAGAAGTACGGCGCGTCGGTCGAAACGAAGATCGTCGAGATGGGTACCGACCGGACACGCTGGCAACCGACGCTCGAGGACCTGTCGGGTCAGGGCTGGGATCTCGTGGTCGCCTGTACGTACGAGCTTGGAGATGTCATCGCGGACGTGGCGGCGGACAACCCCAACAGCACTTATGTGCTGTTCGACGGCGCGGTGTCGTACGACAAGGGTGCCGATCGCAACGTGGCCTCGATTGCCTACAAGCAGAATGAAGCGTCGTATCTGGCCGGGATGCTCGCGGCCGGACTCATCCGGGACCATTCGCTCCCCGTCGGACAAGCGCGCGCACTCGGCTTCCTCGGCGGCATGGATATCCCCGTGATCAACGACTATCTGGTGGGCTATATCGCCGGTGCTCGTGCCATCGACAAGAACGTGAAGGTCGCGGTGTCGTACGCGGGGACATTCTCCGATGCGGCCAAGGGGAAGGAACTGGCATTGGCCCAATACCGCGCCGGTACCGCGATTGGTTTCAACGTCGCCGGCCAGACCGGCCTGGGGCAACTGGCTGCCGCGAAGGACTCGGGCGGTTTCGCGATCGGCGTCAATTCCGACCAGGAAGCGATCTTCAAGTCGACTGATCCGGCCATGGCCTCGAAGATCATTACCTCGGTCCTCAAGCGAGTCGACGTCACGACCCTGCGGGCGTTCGAACAATTCCAGGCGGGCACGCTGGGCAAGGGCCGCACGGACATCCTGGGGCTTGCCGAGAATGCAGTGGGTCTTGTCGAGGACGGCAATATGGCGCATCTCGCGTCGCCCGCATTGAAGCAGCAGATCGGCCAGGCGAAGGCCGCGATCATCGCGGGGACGCTGAAAGTGCCCACGGCTTTCGGACTGAAGACCGAAGATCTCAACACGCTTCGCGCTTCCGTACGTCCATAGGTGTCGAATGACTGCGCAGCCGCTTGCCGAATTCAAACAGATCTCGAAGACCTATCCGAACGGAACCGTCGCCTTGAGCGAGGTGTCGTTTTCCATCGAAGCAGGGGACATCCACGCTATCTGTGGCGAGAATGGGGCAGGAAAGTCCACATTGATGAAGATTCTCTTCGGGCTTGAACGACCCAGCAGCGGCTCGCTCGTCATCGAAGGCGTACCTACCGTCTTCGCCTCGCCCCGCGACGCGGGTGCGCATGGCATCGGCATGGTTCATCAGCATTTTTCCCTGCTGCCATCGCTCACCGTCGCGGAAAACATCGTGCTGGGTTATGAACCTCGCATTGGCGGCGTCCTGTTTGACCGGCGCAAGGCACGCAAGACCGTGCAGGGGCTTTCGGATCGATACGGGCTTAGTGTCGATCCCGACGCGCTCGTGAGCTCCCTGTCCGTCGCCATGCAGCAAAAGGTGGAGATCCTCAAGGCCTTGTCCCGTGAGGCTCGTCTGTTGATTCTCGACGAGCCGACCGCGGTGCTCACACCGGTTGAAACGGAAGAGTTGTTTGAGCGGCTCATCGCCTTGAAGCGCGAAGGCGTCACGACCCTGTTCATCTCTCACAAGCTCAAGGAAGTTCGCGCGCTGGCCAGTGACGTGACGGTATTGCGCAACGGCAAGGTCAGCGGGAGTGCCGCGCTGCGCGACGTGACGGACGCGGAAATCACACGCCTTGCGATGGGCAGGACCATTGCTCCGGCAAAGCGCGACACGCAACGGGCGAGGGGGGCCGTAAGCGTTTCGATCCGCAACCTGACGCGCAACGACCTCGAGCCGGCGATGCGCGTCTCCGATATCTGCCTCGATATCCATGCGGGTCAGGTCATCGGGGTTGCCGGCGTCGATGGGGCCGGTCAGGAGGGATTGGTCCGATTGCTGAGTGGAGAGACGCAGCCTCAGCACGGTGAAATTGAATTCAACGGACATCAGGTCGCGGGTGCTTCAAAGGCCGCACTGCGCAAACTCGGCTTCGCTCATCTGCCGGCCGATCGATTCCGGGCGGGAAGCGCACCGCTGTTGAACCTGATGGAGAACGCCATTGCGGGCGCGCACCGGTCTCGGGCTCTTAACAGAGGGCCTTTGCTCCGGCGAGGCGCCGCGATGGAAGCGACACGAAAAATGATCGAGACCTACGGCGTTCGTTGCAGCGGACCCACTCAGCGCATTGGGACATTGTCCGGTGGCAACGTGCAGAAACTCGTCGCGGCGCGCGAGTTCGGATCCCGTCCTTCATTCCTTATCGCGGAAGAGCCTACGCGCGGCATCGATGTTCAGGCCGCGAGCTTTGTCCATGAACAGTTGCTGGCACTGGCCGATACGGGCGCTGCCATCCTGTTGCTGACGTCCGACCTGGATGAGTTGATTCGCCTGAGTGATCACATCGTCGTGATGTTTGGCGGGAAGATCGTGTCGCGCATCGACAACTACGAGGGTTTGTCGCCCGAACACCTGGGTGCGGCGATGCTGGGGCTGGAGACCGAATATGCGCAATGAAATCGGCAAGCTGGTGCAACGGCTGATCCTGATGGCGGTGGTGCTGGCGCTCGTCCTGTTGCCGATCGTCGCCTCGCTCGATCAGCCACGCGACGCAGTGGCGCTGTTCCTGATGGGACCGCTGCAGGACCGGCGGCACTTCGGCAACGTGCTCGAAGCCATGACGCCCATGCTGTTCACGGGCCTGGCCGTCAGCCTGATGTTTCGGGCGGGCATGTTCAATCTCGGCGCCGAAGGTGCGTTTTTTCTCGGCGGGGTGGCGGCGACCTATGTCGTGTTGCACGTGCCACTTCCACCGATGTTCCTCGCGCTCGTCGCGATCATCGTCGGGGGTGTGGTGGGCGCCAGTGTCTGCGTGGTGCCAGCCTGGTTGAAGGTGCAGTTCGGCGCTTCCGAGCTCGTCTGTTCGCTGATGCTCAACTATGCGGCGCTATTCCTCGGGCTCTATATCGTCAACTACTACCTTCGTGACCCCAATGCGGGCGCCATGATGTCGTATCGCTTGCCGGTCGATGCAAGGCTGCCGCGCATCTTGGCCGGCACCCGTCTGCATCTGGGTTTCCTGCTGGGACTGGCTGCGTGCGTGCTCGGCAATCTGTACCTGTTCCGGACACGCTGGGGTTATGAAGCGCGTCTGGTGGGAAGCAATTCGGCCTTTGCGCGGCATGTCGGCATCGGAACCCTGTCGGTGGCGCTGTTCGTCCAGTGCCTGGGTGGGTTTATTGCCGCGGCGGGCGGTGCGATCGAAGTGCAGGGCATGTACTCACGCTTTACCTGGACCGATCTGCCCGGGCTTGGCTGGAACGGGCTCGTCGTGGCGATCCTCGCAGGAAACAATCCGCTGCTCGTGCCGCTGGGCGCATTTTTTCTCGCCTATTTGACGGTCGGCGGGGACCTGCTCGCACAAAACTTCGCCATCCCCCCGGAAATGGTGGGCTTGATCAAGGCACTCGTCATTCTGCTTTCGACCGCCTCGATCACGTTGCGGCGAGTGGCGCTTCGCCAAGCGGTCTCGCGCCATACGCGACAACTGGGTTTGCTGATTCGGAGCATCGGAAAATGATCGCATTTCTGCAGGAAGGCACCACCGTATCGCTGCTCGCGGCCACGTTGCGCGTCGCTACGCCGTTGCTGCTTGCGGGTTTGGGCGCCTTGATCGCCAACCGGGCGGGGGTGGTCAATCTCGGCATCGAAGGGATCATGTTGTGCAGCGCACTCGCCGGTGTCGTCATCAGCGCCTATACGCAGTCCGCGACGCTGGGCCTTGCCGGCGCGGTCCTCATCGGCGGGCTGCTGGGCTTTGCGCTCGCGGGTGCGTTCTACGTCTTGAAGGCCGATCTGATTCTCTCCGGCGTGGCGCTGAACCTCGGCGCCTCGGCGGGCACGATCATGTGCCTGTACTGGCTCACCGGAGACAAGGGGATCTCGAGCTCGCTGCACAGCAAGGTTCTTCCCAATCTGGACATTCCGCTCCTCGACCGGATTCCATTCGTTTCCCAAGTGCTTTCCGGGCAAAACCTCATGACGTATGTCGCGGTTCTCGCCGTGCCGGCGACCGCGTTCATGCTCACGCGCACGACGTTCGGCCTGCGCTTGCGTGCGGTGGGGCAAGACGCCCATGCAGCCGCAAGTTCGGGGATTCGCGTGGGGGTCATCCATCTGCTTGCGCTTGGATTGTCAGGCGCATTCTCGGGACTGGCGGGTGCCTATTTGTCGATGGGATATGTGAGCTGGTTCGCCGCAAATATGTCAGCGGGCCGGGGTTTCATCGCCCTTGCCGCGCAGGTGATGGGAGGCAGCAGCGCATATGGGACGGCGGCCGCCTCTCTCCTGCTGGGTGCCGCCGAGGCCTTGTCGATCCGCTTCCAGAACGTCGGGGTACCTAACGAACTGGTGCAAATGGTTCCCTATGTAGTACCCGTTATTGCGCTTGCGCTGTACGGAAGGCGAGTTCGCCGGCGCGTCGCCGCTCGCGCCGATTGATGGACGTTTTGCGCCTTCCTTTTTCTACCCTTTCTATCGCTATGATAAAAAAAGACGTGATTTTCGATACCGACCCTGGCGTCGACGATGCCATGGCCCTCCTGTTTCTCGCGCGTGCTCCGCAGGTTCATTTGCGCGGCATCACGACAGGACACGGTAATGGCGATATCGAAAACACCACACGCAACGCGCTCTATCTGAAAGATCGTTTTCAGCTCGAAGCGGGCGTTTATCGGGGCACGGCTGGCCCGCTCAAGGGCGAACCGGAGGCCCCTCCCGCGTTTATCCATGGCGAGAATGCGCTGGGCGATATCGCCATACCGGCTGAGCTGAACTCGCGCATCGGTGCGCAGTCGGCTCACCAGTTCATCATCGATAGCGTGCGGCAGCACCCCCATCAAATTTCGATCGTCGCCGTCGGGCGCCTGACCAATCTCGCCCTGGCCTTGCGCGAGGCACCCGATATCGCACCCTTGATCAAGGAGGTGGTGATCATGGGCGGGGCGTTCGGTTATCACGGACACACCGGCAATGTGACACCGCTCGCGGAGGCCAATATCCACGGCGATCCGCTAGCGGCGGAGGAAGTCCTGGGGGCGGCATGCCCCATTACGGTGGTCGGTCTCGATGTTACGTATAAGACGATCATGTCCGGTCGTTATCTCGATCGCCTGGCGGAAACAGCCGGGGAGGCGGGACGCTTCATTCGCGAGATATCGCGAGGCTATGAGCGATTCCACCAGACAGTGGGCCTGCCCGACGGGTTCTATGTCAACGACTCTTGTGCGGTCGCCTACCTGCTGGATCCCTCGCTCTTTACGACGGTTTCAGGTCCGGTGCGCGTGGTCACCGAGGGCTTCGCAGAAGGACACACCATTTGCTCGCGTGAGGGCGCCTGGGGCTCCCGTCCGTCACAGCGCGTCTGCGTGGATATTCGCGCCGACGCTTTTCTTGAATTGTACGAAAGCGTGCTCGTCGGCAAGCCGGCGGGACAACCTGCCTGAAGAGGGAAGTGCCCATGAATGTGAAGATCATCGACTACCGCGACGCGAATGCTGCGAGCCAGTTCGCCGAGTCGCTTCATGAAACCGGCTTTGGCGTGCTGACGAATCATCCGATCGAGCACGCGCTGGTTCAAGGCATCTATGCCGAGTGGCTCACATTCTTTCGGTCGCCCGAAAAATACAACTATGCCAACGGTGAGAAGAGCCACGACGGCTTCTTTTCGACTGAAGTATCCGAGACGGCCAAAGGATACAACCGGAAAGACATGAAGGAGTTCTTCCATATCTTTCCGTGGGGTCGATACCCCTCCGAAGTTTCGCCGGCCGCCCGACATTATTTCGACGTGGCGGGCAAGCTTGCGTCGGAACTGCTGGGGTGGATCGAACTCGGCACGCCTGCCGACATACGGGCTGGATTCTCGATGCCGCTGTCGGACATGATCGTCAATAGTGCCTCGACGCTCCTGCGTGTCCTGCATTACCCGCCTCTGGGCGATGACGTGCCCGATGGCTCCCTGCGGGCGGCACCGCACGAGGACATCAACCTTCTCACGATTTTGCCGGCGGCCAATGAGCCGGGCTTGCAGGTTCGCGACAGCAAGGGGGCTTGGCACGACGTTCCCTGCGATCTGGGAACGCTGACCATCAATATCGGCGACATGTTGCAGGAAGCCTCCCGCGGTTTCTATCCGTCGACGACCCATCGGGTGACCAATCCTGTCGGTGAAGGTCGATTGCAGTCGCGCGTTTCGCTGCCGTTTTTCTTCCAGCCCCGCGACGAAGTCCGCCTGTCAGAACGCTACCTCGCTGGCGAATATCTGCAGGAAAGACTCGCGGAACTGAGAAAAAAATAAGCGACTGAAGCTGCCGGCGCGCCCGGTAATCCAAACGCTGTAAGCAGAAGCAGTGAATGTCGAACGCGCTTAGCGCGCGTTCGCAGAGTAGTCACGCCCTGAATGGGGCATGAGTGAGGCAGGAGTGTGGCGATCCGAGCGTTGAGATTAGGAAAGCTAATTGTAATAAATTAAACAAACAAAAGACAGGGGTTGAAATGAGCAAGGTGGAGTTGTTGCATTCGATAAGCGGGTCTTCGCTTGGCCGCGGCCTGCGCCGTGGAGCGTTCGCCGGGGCTTGCACAGCGCTTGTCATGGCTGGATGTCTGTCGTCATCGGAAGTGTGGGCGGACGAGGCGGCGAGTAGTGGCGGCACGGCTGGCGCATCGGTCGATACCCCGGCGGCGCCGCCCCCCTCTGCAACGGCGGATGCCGACCAGCCCTGGTTGCATCAGACCGTCAGCGTAATCGACAGCAGTCTCACGCGGTTCGGCCCCTACCGGACAGGCAATGTGTATGTCGAATACGAGTACTACGGCCGGACCGGCCCCTTCGACTTGTTTGGGTATGTCGATGCGCTCAAGGCATTCGACGTGGGGAGCCAGAACTCCTCAGGCCTCTGGGATAACGGTGCGCCGATATTCAGCGAACAGGAACCTCGCATTGCGCTCGATACCTTGATGGGGAAAAAATTCCAGTTCGGTCCGTTCGAACATATCTATTTTGCCAACGATTGGATATGGCAGCAGGGGGCCAGCCGGTCGGACAGCGAGAACGTGCTGTTTACCGGTCTGGGCACGGATATCAATACCTACACCCCGCTTTCATTGACCGCCAATTTCTATATCAACCGGACCTGGCAGAACTACGGTGCCGCGAACGAATATTCATGGGACGGCTATCGGTTCAGCATGAACTATTTCTATCCCCTGGGCCATTTCCTGGGAGGGGATCTCGCGTTTGGCGGGTTCTTCAACTATAGCTTCGGCTCGAAACTCAAGGAGGAAACCGGTGGCGACACGCGCAGCGACGACGAGTTCGAAGACACCAATGCGTTGATCTACTCCTACAAGCATCTTCGTTTGGAGGCCGTCGCCCGCTATTTCCACAACGGTGGGCAATGGAACGGCACCGTGCTGAATTTTGGCAGCGGCGACTTTCAGAACCACTCCACTGGTTGGGGCTATTACCTCGAAGCAGGCTTTCAATGGGGTAGATGATCCGGGTGCGCCGGCGACTTGAGCCGGCGCACAGGGTCCGGCGCCGGCGGTGTCGATTTCATCGTGATGCCGCTTGCGCCCCGTGACGCGTGGCCCGTTCTGCCTGATGACTTTTTGGTATTTCGGTTTGATCCCATCTTCGTCCTGAACCATCGAAAGGACGGGTAGGTCTCCCGTTTGCTCCACGGTCCGTTTGCTCCGCGGGCGCGACGCCTATTTCGACGCGGTCTGATGGGCCGCCAGCGCGGCGCCCAGTTCTTCGTCCGACAGCGCAGGGCACACAGTGAACGAGAACAAATCACCCCATTGAAGCAACCACGCTGCTAGCCCACTCGTATCGGTTGCTTCGACGATCGCGACGCCGCTGAACTCACCGATCGCGTGCCAGCGCCCCAGCTGGGTGACGCTATCGGGCGGATTGCCGCCTGTCTTCATGAAGCGCTCTATCGCTGGCTGTTGCGCAGACGGTTTTCCGGTCCATCGAACAATGAACTTCATTACACACCTCTTCTTCGGATCGGCGATGCCGGCTCGTGGCATGCTGCCATCGTCGCTAGTGTCGTGATGTCGCGACACTCAGGCGCCCGGATGCTGGCTGAGATTGTTCATACCCTATCCGCGATCAGCATAAGACCACGAGGCGTCCCAACAATGATAGGCGACGCGCGCCAATGCGACCGGCTTGGTCCGGTTCCTGCAGGTTCCGGGTCATTAAGTTCGGCGCTTCTCGCATTTGTCTTCGTGGTCGTCCTGACAATCTGCCATCGACTGCGTGCCGTTGATGACACTAGATTGATCAGCACCTTGATGGAGGTGCACATGTCGAAGCTTTTCTCGCTCAGCGTCCGAACACGGGAAAACAGCAACTAGTCGCGTGGATGTAGAAGGTGTTTGATGGAAATCGGTCTGGTCACGAACGACATCGTAAGCACCCCTTCGTAATTCTGTAAATAACTAGCAAGTTGGGACAGGAGGCATGATGAGAGAAAAACTCGACAGTCAGCCGGAACTGGAGCGTCGCCGCATCTTGCGTGTCCTGACTGCAGGTGGACTTGCAAGCACCCTCGGTGGATTCACGCCGGGTGCCTGGTCAAACGAAACCCTTGAGATGCCATTTGAGAACGGCAGGCGTGACATCGTCAGCAATTTCCCGCAAAAATCCAAAATGATTTTGTTGCGGACCCGTCCTCCACTTCTCGAGACGCCATTCTCAGTATTCGATAGGGGTGTCTTCACCCCTAATTCACAGTTTTATGTCCGCTGGCACCTTCCCAACATTCCAACCGCTATTGATGGGACTAAGTTTAGGCTTGCCGTGCGTGGACAGGTCAATCAGGTGCTGAGTCTTTCCCTCAAAGACTTGATAACCAAATTTGAACGAATCGATCTGGCTGCGGTAAATCAATGCTCGGGTAACTCGCGTGGCTGGTTTGCGCCTCGTGTCGCTGGTGGACAGTGGAACAACGGTGCAATGGGAAATGCCATGTGGACGGGTGTCCGTTTAAAAGACGTACTCGCCCGCGCGGGTCTTAAGGGTGACGCACTGCAAGTCAGGTTCAACGGCATGGATACCGGCGTTTTACCCGGAACGCCGGATTTTCTGAAATCCCTGGATGTTGCTCATGCGAACGACGGCGAGGTGATGTTGGCCTACGCGATGAATGGCGAGGCGTTGCCGCTGATCAATGGGTTCCCGCTACGTTTGATTGTGCCGGGATGGTATTCGACATATTGGGTCAAGATGCTCAACGACATCGAGGTGTTGAATAAACCCGATGACAATTATTGGATGACCAAGGCCTACCTGATTCCTGACACCCCAGGCGGAAATATAGGTGTCGGCCAGACCGGGGTAAAGATGGTTCCCATCAACAAAATGGTCCCCCGATCATTTTTCACCAACGTAAGCGACGTTACCACCTTGAAGGTAGGCAAATCACAGAGCATTCGCGGCATCGCCTTTGGCGGCGATGCCGGCATCAAACAAGTGCTGGTGTCACTCGATGATGGAAAAACGTTCGCCCCGGCGAAGCTGGGCACGGATCACGGGAAATATAGCTTCCGTCAGTGGCAGACCACGTTTGTGCCGCCAGAGGCCGGTAAATTTGTGCTGAAAGTCAAAGCGATCAACAGTAATGGCCTTGCACAACCCGATGCTCCGATCTGGAACCCTGGTGGATTCATGCGCAACGTAGTTGAGTCTGTCACGCTTGCTGCGGCTTAAGGAGAAACGCCATGAAGGGCTTATCAATTCTGATCTTCGGTGCAGCCTGTCTGGTGCTTGCTCAGAGTGCCGTGCCAAAGCCGGATGCAGTTCCAGTGGCGGCGGTGGAAAAGACGGTCAGTGTCACTTTTCCGGATAGCCACAACGTTTTCCCGCCTGGAGCGGGCGCCGAGATAGCCAACGGCCAATGCATGATTTGCCATTCGGCCGGCATGGTGACCCGCCAGCCGCCTCTGTCTTCCGCGCAATGGACCAGTGAAGTCAACAAGATGCGCGAAGCATATGGGGCGCCTTTGACAGAGGATCAAGTCGCGCCACTTGTAAAGTATCTGACGAAGATCAACGGCAAGCCGTGATGCTTGATTGACTCGATTGCCAAGTTTTCCTTGCGGCGGGCGACGTTTTTTACGCCATACCTTCCCGTCGTGATTTTTGGAGTTCCGACCATGCAAGCTTCCCGTCGCAAGTTCTTTATCACCTCGGCCGCAGTCGTCTCTTCGATTGTCTTGTCTGCACAGACTCGTGCCGACACTACCGCAGTGTCCGAAAGCGATCCTACCGCGAAGGCACTCAACTATAAGCCGCTCGCATCTTCAGTCGATCCGGCTAAATCACCCACTTACAAAGCTGGGCAAATGTGCGCGAATTGTCAGCTATATCAAGGTACAGCCGGCTCCTCGATGGGCCCTTGTGCGATATTTGGGGGCAAACAGGTCAGCGCAAAAGGGTGGTGTACAGCGTACGTCAAAAAGGCTTGATCGTATCGAAGCATGCGCCTTTCCAACGCAGGAACGAATACATGCAGTGGAGGATCACCTCACGTCGTTTTCTGCTCCACCGCCAGATTCGCCGGACTGGGCTTGCTTTTTGCGACCCTCTCACGGGAATGGAGCTTCAGCGGGTCACCGGCGGCTCCATGCATGAAGTCCCAGGTCCAGCTGAGCTTTTTTGAACTCAATAAGGGAGTATCGAAATGGACACGGAAAAAGCAGAAGGTACGATCCGGGAAGTAGCCGGCAAGGTTCAGGGCGCGGCAGGAGCGCTGGTCGGCGACTCCGCGACTCAAGTGGCAGGAAAAGCCCGGGAGCTCTCGGGCAAGGCGCAGCAGCTGTGCGCCGATGTCACCGGCATGGTTCGCGAAACGACAGCCACAAGACCGCTTACCACCCTGGCAATTATTGCCGCTGTAGGCTTTGCTGCCGGGACCATCTGGCGTGCTGGCTCATCTACGCGTGATGGTCGGTAATCCGGGCTTGGGCAATGTGAATCATCCTGGCCGCCCAGGGTAGGTAGGCCGCGAGCATCTTGCCACAGTCATTGTTTCAGGGCCCGGCTTTCCGCTCACTTGCTGACTAGCATCTTCGCGGAGCCGGATGCTCCTGATCTGCTCGGTGTATCTGGCAGGCTCATCGCGACTGTCGTCAATCTTGGTCTGCCAACTGATGGCGCCGTAAGGGTGCGTGCCGGACGCGACGAAGGACTCCCTCCTTGCATTGCCTGAATTCAAATACTCGCCGGACTAGCCCACTCGAGGAGGCGACATCGCAGATATCTCTGTTTGTCAGATTCCCTTGGGATAGAGGCGTGGCGCCATCAGATCGTCGGGTACGTCGAACGACACCAGCCGGCTAGGCGATGACGCCAACGTGGAAATCGCCAGTATTCTGGCGAGGTCGTGACACAGGCTAGAGGCGCGTAACGCAGCGCGAGCGGCAAGCCTTGATCCCAATCTCGGCTGCGAATTTCGCGAAGTGCGCCATACAATGCACCTAGTAAGATAAGTATCCTTATCTTAACGATCCGATTTATGTGCGAAACTGGCGTTCATGAAAACGAGTGACACCTTCCGTCGATCCCCCGAAAACGA
The DNA here is from genome assembly GCF_902859895.1 of Pararobbsia alpina. Taxonomy (GTDB): domain Bacteria; phylum Pseudomonadota; class Gammaproteobacteria; order Burkholderiales; family Burkholderiaceae; genus Pararobbsia; species Pararobbsia alpina. Next base: position 715 of record NZ_CADIKM010000046.1, on the reverse strand, counting down.
CGGGGTAGCGCTTCCCGATGCGGACGAACTGGCCGCGCTGCGCGCCTGGTACGCCGGGCTGCCCGTGCGCACGGCGATCGAGCGGTACCTGCCGACGCGGCTTGGCGACGGACGGTCGGCACGTGGCATCCTCAGCGTCATCCGACGCCGGCTCATGAGCGTCGCTCGCCAGGTTGGGCGTCCCGATTTGGCCACCGTCCTCACGCACGCGGCCGGTGAGCGTCTGCGGGAGGCGAGGGCGGTGAACGAGGCCATCGACGTGCTGCGGCATGCTCGGATACCCGATCCGCGAATCAGCGACGACATCGACGTCTGGCTGCCGGCTCGAGCCGTGGCGGCCCTGCGAGCGCACGGTATCGCGACACTGGCCGACCTGACGGTGCGGATCCCGCGTCGGCGCCAATGGTGGAAAGTGATCCCGGGTCTCGGCGCCGCCAGCGCGCGGCAGATTGAGATGTTCTTTGCTGCCCACCCTGCGCTGACAGAGCGGGCGAGGGCGCTCGTCGCCACCTCCGGGCCCGGTATCGTCGTCCCGTGGGAGCAGTTGCGGCTGCCACATGAGGTGGACGGCTCGGCCGGAACGTTCCGGGCGCCACGGCAGACGTGCACGCTGGATGCCGACAACGACTACGCCGCCATCCAGGCTTGGCTGTCACTGCACGAATCACCGGCGACGCTGAGGACGTACCGCAAGGAGGCCGAGCGCCTGATCCTC
>NZ_CADIKM010000045.1 GCF_902859895.1 Pararobbsia alpina | reverse complement strand
TCGTAGCGAACGTGGTTGTGACCCGCGACGACATTGAGCGCCTTGTTCGCCCAAACCTGCCCATTGAGCGCTACGCTACGAGCGATCAGGTCGACCTGATCAATGCCGCTCGCATTCAGCCCGTTCGATCCGATCTGGATCTGGCCTCCCGTCACGTGAAACGCATCGAGGCTTCCCGTTCCGCCAAAGACGGGCGTGCCGGTCGCCAACACGCCGCGATTCGTGTTGATGAAGCCGCAACCATTGCAAAAAATGCCCGCCGGATTCGCGATGATCACATCGGCGCGTTGACCCGCAACCTCGGTGTAACCGAGCAATTGACTCGGGCTGCCGCCAACGACCTGGTTGACGATGACCCGCGCGCCACTACCGGCGAGAGACGGGTTCGCGCCGACCAGTCCGGCCTGTTGAGTTTGCACATGGCCGGTCGCATTGTTGAGAATCAGACCCTTGCTGCCGACGTTGTACTGCGTGAAGTTGTTGTTCGATACGCCCGCGCCGTTCGGCGTCGAAATCTGGACGAGCGGCGTGCCGTTGGCCGTCACGCCGACGACCGGCTTGCTGTTTCCCGAAGGCGCAGCCACGACTTGCGCATCGACCGCGACGGGCAGCATGCCCAGCATGCAGAGCGCGGCGAACGCAACCGGGCGCATGGCGAGCAGGTCGATCCGCGACAGCGCAGCGGCAGATGACAAACGGACGCCTCCCCGTGATGTCCCTGTTGCCCGGCCCACCGCGGTTTCTTGCACCGCCATCCAGAGGCCACGCGCAGCATTGAAAATGACGCGATAGAGGTCCTGGTTCATAGGGGCAGATTCACGCTGAAGCCGGCGACCGGCCAATGATTCGGAAAGCCGGTCGGCTGATACAGCGGCCCACCGATAAAGACGTCGTAATTGACGGACTTGAGAAAGTTGCCGCGCAGGCCGATGACGGCGCCCGCCAGGCGTCGGCCGAGCAGATTGCCCGCAGCCGGCCCGAACACTTCGCCGCCGTCGAGACCAAGGTAGAGCGCCTGCCCTGTCTGTGCGATCGGCATTTCGAGATCGTTGCGCAGGAACACGCCCTTCTCGGCGGAGAGCATCGTATTGCCGTCGAAGCCGCGCACCGTGTAGCGGCTGCCGATCGAAAAGTATTCGGTCGGATAGAGCACGCTCGGCGAGTTTTGCGCGCGCACCGTTGTCGTAAAGCGCAGCGGTACGTTGCCAAGCGAGAACGGCACTCTCAGCGTCGCATCGAGCGCGGTAATCTGGTAGTAGAAGGTCGGTGTTCCGATCGCCACGCCTGGCAGATCATTCTGCGCGCCGAACCATGGCACGCCCCAGCGGTATGCGAGGGTGCTGTCGAACTGCGCCGGGCCGAAGTAATGCTTGTGCGACCAACCGATTTCGGCATACGTGTTGTCGCGATGCTGGACACCGAGCTCGGTACCGTCGAGATACGCTTCGCTGAAGTACTTGCCGACACGGAACGACAGCGTGTTCTTCTGGACCTGGTTGCGATAGAACAGGTACTCGGCCTTCACGTCGAAGGTCCTGGAGTCGCCGCTCGATACGATCGTTGAATACGCACCCGCGATCTGCTGGTAGTAGTGGTATTGGCTCGCCGTCGCAGCGAACGTCCAGTCGCCCCAAGGAATGGAGTAGTACGCGCTCGCGCCATGCGTGCCGTACTTGTCGGAGTGGCCGTTCAGATCGTGGCTATAGCCGGCGTTGAGGATGTCCGACAGGCCAAGCGGGTCATACAGCGAGAAATTCACCGATCCCTGGAGTTGCCCCGTCGATTTGAAGCCGCTGTCATCGGCGCTCAGTGCGAGCGACCAGGGCTTCGTGCGTTTGACCGAGATCACAATGTCGCTCTCGCCCCGCGACGGCCCAGGTACGATCTGCATGTCAACGTCCTGGTTCGGCACGCGCTTCATCTGCTCGAGTCCCTGCTCGATGCGGCGCAGGTTCAGCAGATCGCCCGCACGAGTCGGGAACGCGTTGCGCCAGGTGCCATACGTGGCCGGATCGGCGAATCGGATCGCGCTGATCACGCCCGGGATCAAGGACAGCTTGAGAATTCCGGTCGAAATATCCTGCGAGCTGATAACGACGCGCGTCGTGGAATAGCCCTTCTCGATGACGAGCGCGAGCACGCGGCGCGCGATCAGGTTCAAGCCCTCGCGACCCACGCATTGGCCGCGGTAGCGATCGAGCTCGCGCTGGGCGAACATCAACTCACCCGGAAACAGCGGATCAGGCAACAGCGCTTGCGCCCCGGGCGGCTTCGACCGGCGCACTGAGTCCCGGCGGCACGTCGAGCACGAGGCGGGTAATCTTGAAGCAGGGGGTTTCGACCGGCACTTTGCCGTCGTCTTCCTCCTTCGCCTGCTTCGACTGCAGCGTGACGTTGGGAGCCTGGAGCGCCTGGGCGCGCTGGATCGCCTGCTCCTGCGCGCGACGTCGCTGTTCCTGCTCACCGAGTGAATCGTTCGATTGCGCGTGAGCGCTGAGGAAATGGGATGCCGTTAGAAGCCCGCCCAACCACGGAGTTGCGGCACGCGTCCAACGGAATGTCGCGCGTTGTGACGAATCATCATCGCTGACTCGAATCGTCAGCGTGCGAGCTCTCTGCGGCCGGCGAGCGCCCCGATCGCGCAGCGTGAATCTCATATTGGTCTCTCGTCTCTATTTTTACGATATCGGAGTGGCGTGACACAACATCGTCAAGGCATGCTAATGGAAACGATCCTGGACACGCTGCGTGGGATATTTTCGAAGGTCTGCGCGGAAGTCGACGGCGAGGACGATGTGCACCTAGCGGACGGATTATCTGCCGAAGGTTTCCGTGTCCGGACGGGTGAACAGCCCGAACGGTGTGTCGAATCGGATGATTGGCAAGAGGAACTATCCGAGCGTCCGACGCAAGCGGGGGCGGCGGTGCACTCGTGTCAACCGGGACAGGATCTGTCCCGCGGCGAGTTCACACTATGAGACTAGGCTGCGGTAGCCTTGACGTTCATCTCAAAAGCTCGGCGAGCGCGATGCGATACCGCGCATAGGCCTGTTCCTCGTCGCGATGACATCGATTGTCGACGACTTTATCGCCACCTGCGTAGACGTCGCGGATAGGCGTTTCACCGTGTTCGCCGAACACGATGCCCGACAGCCACGATTCAGGTGTGTGCTCGGCAATCGCGGGATGCTCGGCGTCGAGCACCAGCCAGTCCGCGCGGCGGCCAGGCTCGAGCATGCCAACCGCGCGGCCCGTCGCGTTCGTACCGCCTTCGAGGGCTGCGCCGAACAAGCGATCGGCGACGTGGGCCGAATGCGAAAAAAGTCTTGAATCTTCCGGTCCCGTCGAATGTATCGAGTGCTCCGACGCCAGCACATTACGCTGCCGCCGCGACAAGCGCTGGCCATATTCGAGCAAGCGCAGTTCTGAACGCCAGTCGACGCCGATATGGCTGTCCGAGCCGATGCCGAAGCGGCCGCCGGCTGCGAGATAGTCATGCGCGGGAAAAATGCCATCGCCCAGATTGGCTTCCGTGGTCAGGCACAAGCCCACGACCGCCCCGCTTCTCGCGAGCGCGATCATTTCCTGCGCATCGACATGGGTCGCATGTACCAGGCACCAGCGGGAATCGACGTCGAAACGGTCGAGCAACCACTGCACCGGTCGTGCGCCCTCGACGTCGATGCACGTGTCAACCTCGGCGGTCTGCTCAGCGATATGAATATGAATCGGCGCATCAGCCGAAACGGTATCCAGCCCCTCGATCAACGCTCGCAACGAATCCGCCGACACGGCACGCAGTGAATGCGGCGCAATGCCATAGCGCAACGCAGGGTGTTCCGGATGTGCGGCACGCAGCGAAGCGAGCAGATCAAGCAGACTCTCGGGGGTGTTGATAAAACGCCGTTGATCGTCACGCGGTGGCTGTGAGCCGAAACCGCTGTACTGATAAAGAACCGGCAGCATCGTCATGCCGATGCCCGAACGTTGCGCCGAATCGACCACACGCGTTGCCAGCTCAGCGGGATTGGCATAACGGCTTCCATCGGGCGAATGATGGACGTAGTGGAACTCGCAGACGGATGTGTAACCGGCCTTGAGCATTTCGACATACAGCCACTCCGAGATGGCCGCCATTCCTTCGGGCGAGATGCGGGCCGCGAAGCGATACATGAGATCGCGCCAACTCCAGAAGTTGTCGGTGGCATTGGCACGGTATTCCGTGAGACCAGCCATCGCCCGCTGAAACGCGTGGGAATGCAGATTCGGCATCCCCGGCACGAGAGGACCCGCTGCGCGTGCGACGCCGGCGGGCGCGGATGTGTCCGCCGTCACGTCGACAAGCGTCCCTCGCTCATCCCACTGCAGCAACACGTCGCGACGCCAGCCATCCGGCAGCAAAGTGTACTCGGCGAACAGCGAATGACGTGCACCAACGGAGGAAGTCATATGTCGAAACCTTGACGGCACCCGAAGCAAAGTCGGGAACGAATCCGAAAAAAGACAACAAGCACCAGTCACAAACACCGACCGCTAACACCGGCTACAGGAACTCGCGGCAAGAGCAAGCTACAACCCCATCCGCAAGAACTACCCGCGTGTGTAAGCGACCTTGCCACCGCGAACAACCATCCGGCAAAGCGGCCGCCCAAGCCAGTAGACCAGTTCGGCCAGCGACGCGCACGACCACACGGCAAAATCGGCCTCGCGCCCGACGTCGAGCACCCCGTGCCGGTCGGCACGCCCCAGTGCCTGCGCCGCATGGACAGTCACGCCCTGCAGCACTTCAGGCACCGTCAGCCGGAACAGGGTGCTGCCCATATTCATGACGAGAAGCAGAGAGGTGACAGGTGAAGTCCCCGGATTGCTGTCCGTCGAAATCGCGATGGGGACCTGGTGTTTGCGCAGCAGATCGACAGGTGGCAACTGCGTCTCGCGAATAAAGTAGTACGCGCCGGGGAGCAGAACCGCCACCGTGCCTGCTGCTTTCATCGCCCGGACCCCGGCCTCGTCCAGAAACTCGAGATGATCGGCGGAAATCGCGCCATACCGGGCGGCGAGCGCCGTGCCTCCACTATTCGAAAGCTGCTCGGCGTGCATCTTTACGGGAAGGCCAAGTCGCGCCGCAGTGTTGAACACTTTTTCGCTCTGCGACAAGGAGAACCCGATCCGCTCGCAGAACACATCGACCGCATCGACGAGGCCCTCGTCGGCGAGCGCCGGAAGCATCCGCGTGCAGACTTCCTCGATGTAGTCGTCGGCGCGTCCCGCGAATTCCGGCGGCAAGGCATGCGCGCCGAGGAATGTGGTGTACACAGTGACCGGATACCGTTCACCGAGCAGCCGCGCGACCCGCAGCATTTTTCTTTCGTTGACGAGATCGAGTCCATAACCCGACTTGATCTCGATGGCGGTCACCCCTTCGGCGAGCAGGGGCTCAAGCCTTTCAATCGCCGCACGAAACAAGGTGTCCTCGTCAGCCACGCGCGTCGCCCGAACGGTCGAGACAATCCCGCCACCCTGCTGGGCGATGGCTTCGTAGCTGACGCCGGCGAGCCGCTGGGCGAACTCGTCTGCACGCTGCCCGCCATAGACCAGATGCGTGTGGCAATCGACCAGCCCCGGTGTCACCCACGCCCCGCCAAGACTTTCGCGATGCCAGTCTGCATGATCCCGAGGGAGATCGGCAAAGGTCCCGAGCCACACGATACGTCCATCTTCCACGGCGATGGCCGCGTCGGAAATCGTGTCATCGGGATCACCTGCGGTGCACAGCTTGAGGTCATGCCAGACGGTTGGCTTCATAGCTTGGTTACTTGTCACGTGTGAGTACGCATCACGCCCGACGCTTCGTTCTCGCCGCGTATCTCCGCGACTCCATTGCCTGCTTTGCTCTATCTAGATACTGCGCGAGTAACGAATGCTGACTACAAGCGCATGCCCTTCTCCGCCGACTACACAGCGCAATGCATCGGGTGAATCGACGCGCAGCGTATCGTCCACGGAAAGCCCGATCGCGTCGTCTTCGCCCACCGTCACCTCGATCGAACCCGCCGCACAAAACAGCAAGACGACATCAGCGCGAAGGGTACAGGTCGAAGAAGCGCCTCCGCGCACGACGGAAACCTCGCCGACGGCCGCGCCACGTCGCACCATCAGATTGAAATCGCGCGTTGCACCATCGACCAGCCGCGCGTCAATGGCAGCCTCGCCGGCGAAGCGTGCGATGTCCAGCGACTGCACCAGGGGCAATGTCGCGCCACCGGCTTCATTGAGCATCATGCCCGCACCGGCAAGCAGCACCAAAGTGCGATCGACACCGGCGAACACCGAAAACGCCCCGGACGAAGCCACCTCCGCAATACTCACGCGCCACACGAACGCATCGAGCGCGGCACCCGTCGGAAAGGCAGCGATCTCACGCGTGAGGCCACCACCGTTCTTCCAAGGCGCCGCCACGAGTTCAGCGCCGCGAATGAGTGCGACCCCCGCCCCCAGGGCCACGTTCAACGCCCAAGCATCGGCAGATTGAGCCCGACCTCGCGAGCCGTCTCCTGCGCGAGCTCATAACCGGCATCCGCATGCCGCATCACGCCCGTTGCCGGATCATTGAAGAGCACCCGCTCGATCCGGCGGGCCGCCGCATCCGTTCCATCACATACGATGACCACCCCGGCATGCTGCGAAAACCCCATGCCCACGCCACCGCCATGGTGCAGTGACACCCACGTCGCGCCGCCCGCGGTGTTGAGCAATGCATTGAGCAAAGGCCAGTCGCTGACCGCATCCGAACCGTCCTTCATCGATTCCGTCTCGCGGTTCGGGCTCGCCACCGATCCCGTATCGAGGTGATCGCGGCCAATCACGATCGGCGCCTTGAGCTCGCCGCGCTTGACCATCTCGTTGAACGCAAGCCCCAGACGATGGCGGTCCTTGACGCCGACCCAGCAGATCCGCGCGGGCAGGCCCTGGAACGCGATACGTTCACGCGCCATGTCGAGCCAGTTGTGCAGATGCGCGTCGTCGGGGATCAGTTCCTTGACCTTTGCGTCGGTCTTGTAGATATCCTCCGGATCGCCCGACAACGCGACCCAACGGAACGGCCCCTTCCCTTCGCAGAACAGCGGCCGGATATACGCCGGCACAAAGCCCGGGAAATCGAACGCGTTCTTCACACCCATATCGAGTGCCATCTGCCGGATGTTGTTGCCATAGTCCAGCGTCGCGGCGCCGCGCTCCTGGAGCGTCAGCATCGCCTGCACCTGCAGGGCCATCGACTCCTTTGCCGGCGTCACGATGCTTTGGGGATCGACCTTCTGGCGCTCGCGCCAGTCGGCCACGCTCCAGCCCCGCGGCAGATAGCCGTTGATCGGGTCATGCGCGCTGGTCTGGTCGGTCACGCAGTCAGGCGTGATGCCCCGGGCCACGCAATCGGCGAAGACGTCGACCGCATTGCCGACCAGGCCGATCGACACCGGCCGGCCCGCGCGCTTCGCTTCTTCGAGCATCGCGAGCGCTTCGTCGAGCGTTGCCGCCTTCTTGTCCACATAGCGGGTCTTGAGCCGGAAGTCGATGCGCGTCTCGTCGCATTCGACGGCGATCATCGAAAACCCTGCCATCGTCGCCGCGAGCGGCTGCGCGCCGCCCATTCCGCCGAGCCCGGCGGTCAGGATCCAGCGGCCTTTCGGGTCGCCGCCGAAGTGCTGGTTCGCCACCGAGAAAAACGTTTCGTAGGTGCCCTGCACGATCCCCTGACTGCCGATATAGATCCAGCTGCCGGCCGTCATCTGACCGTACATCATCAGACCTTTGCGATCGAGTTCGTGGAAGTGATCCCAGGTCGCCCAGTGCGGCACGAGGTTCGAATTCGCGATCAGCACGCGCGGTGCGTCCGCATGCGTGCGGAATACGCCGACCGGCTTGCCCGACTGGATCAGCAGCGTTTCATCGTCGTTCAGTTCCCTGAGCGAGGCGAGGATCTGGTCGAAGCAGTCCCAGTTGCGCGCGGCACGGCCGATGCCGCCATACACGACGAGCGCATGCGGATGCTCGGCGACTTCCGCGTCGAGATTGTTCTGAATCATCCGGTAGGCGGCTTCCGTGAGCCAGCTCTTGCAGTTGAGCGTGGCACCGCGCGGCGCGCGGATCGTGCGCGTCGGGTCGAGACGCGGGCCGAAGCTTTTCGGGTCGTTCATGGTGGCCTCTCAAAGACTGATGGCGCGGATTCGTGGGTCGACGATACTGTCGAAGGCAGGGACCGGCCCCGCCGGTCCTGTCAAAACACCGATTTCAAAAATGTCCCGTGAAGCGGTAACGGCTGCCGGGATGCCAGAGATTGGCCACCGAGGCGACCATGCTCTGCGACCACGTGCGCCGATGCAGCACGAGGCAGGGCTCAAGCGGATCCATCGCCAACAGGCCCCGTGTTTCATCATCGACTGCGGATGCTTCGATCCGGTATTCGACGCGCTGCAGCGGCGCAACACGCACGAGATACTGGTTCGGCGTAACGGCAGCGAAGTCCTGCAGCACGTATTCGGGCGCAACCGCGGGATTGACCCAGCGTGCTTCGAGCTGCACCGGTTCATCGTTCTCGAAGTGCAGCACGCGCGAATAAAAGACCGGATTGCCCGCACCGAGCTGCATTTCATCGGCCAGCGCTTCGTCGGCGATCGCCGCGCCGAGGTGCAGCACTTGTGCATGGTGCCGGTGTCCTCGTGAAGTGATTTCATCCGAGATGCTGCGAATCGCGACCAGCGTGGACTCGTACTTCGGCCGCGCCACGTAGGTACCGGCCCCCTGCACGCGCGTGAGCACCTGCTCCGAGGTCAGCTCGCGCAAGGCGCGGTTGACTGTCATGCGTGCAACCTTGAACTCGCGCGCGAGTTCGTTTTCCGAGGGCACCTGGTCGCCTTCGGCCCAGATGCCCGCATCGATACGCGAGAGAATGAAGTCCTTGATGCCCTGGTATGCCGGTGAATTCATGGCTTGTTACCGTTGTGAACACGGCTCGGATTGTTCGGAGGGGAACGAGAACGGACTGTGGGCCGCAATCGTGCCGCTCTGTACGAGATGCGTGCACGCGGCGATGTCCGGTGCGAAGTAGTGATCGAGTTCGTAGTGTGCGACGTCCGTGCGGATCGCCTCCATGACGCGCTGCAGGCGCGGGCTCGTCACGTGCGGCGCACGCAGGTCGACGCCCTGGGCCGCGGCTAGCAATTCGATCGACAGGATGTTAGCGGTGTTGTCCGCGATATCGCCGAGCTTGCGCGCCGCGAAGGTCGCCATCGACACGTGGTCTTCCTGGTTCGCGGAGGTCGGCAGCGAGTCGACCGATGCCGGATGGGCGAGCGTCTTGTTCTCGGACGCGAGCGCGGCAGCCGTGACATGCGCGATCATGAACCCCGAGTTCACGCCGCCATCGCGAACGAGAAACGGCGGCAGGCCCGACAGGGTCGTGTCGATCAGCAAGGCGATGCGGCGTTCGGCGAGCGCGCCGATCTCAGCGGCCGCAAGGGCGAGATTGTCGGCCGCGAACGCGACCGGCTCCGCGTGGAAGTTGCCGCCCGAGAGCACTTCACCGGTGTCCGGAAAGATCAGTGGATTGTCGGAGACCGCGTTCGCCTCGATCAGCAGGATGTTCGCCGCGTGCGTCATCTGGTCAAGACAGGCGCCCATCACCTGCGGCTGGCAGCGCAGGCTGTACGGGTCCTGCACCTTGTCGCAGTCGGCGTGCGAGACGTTGATGTTCGAGCCTTCCAGCAACGCGCGATACGCGGCGGCCGCATCAATCTGGCCTTGGTGGCCGCGTAGTGCCTGGATGCGCGCATCGAAGGGTTTGACCGAGCCCATGGCCGCATCCACCGACAAGGCGCCCGAAACGAGAGCGGTACGGAACAAGTCTTCGATCGCAAACATGTTGTAGAGCGCCAGCGCAGTCGACGCCTGGGTGCCGTTGAGCAAGGCCAGTCCTTCCTTTGCCTGCAATACCAGCGGCTTCAGACCCACCTCGCGCAAGCCCTCGGTGGCCTGCACCCGCTCGCCGCGAATGAAGACTTCGCCGATGCCAAGCAGCACTGCCGACATATGAGCAAGCGGGGCAAGATCGCCCGAGGCGCCAACCGAACCCTTGACGGGGATCACGGGCAGTACGTCCGCGTTGAACAGCGTAATGAGTGCATCCATGACTTCGCGGCGAATACCCGAGTGGCCGCGGCCGAGGCTCGACAACTTCAGTGCGAACAGCAAACGCACCACCGGGATGGACATCGGCTGGCCGACACCCACGGCATGAGACAGCACGAGGTTGCGCTGGAGCAGTTCGAGTTGATCGCGAGGAATATGCGTGCTCGCGAGCCGACCGAAACCCGTGTTGATGCCATAGGCCGGCTCGCCTTTGGCGGCGATGTCGGAGACGGTCTGGGCACCCGCATCGATCTGCGCAAAGCTCCCCGGGTCGAGTCGCAGCGTCACCTGCTCTCGCGCGATCCGGCGAAGTTGCGCAAGCGTCAAGCGACCCGGGGTCAAGGTCATCTGCATCATCATCACTTCCTGTCTATACAAGTGCTCAAGTGCTCTGAAGCTTAGTATCTTCGTCTTGTATATACAAGTGGAATTTTAAGCACCATACGGCCACTACTCCGCGAACTATTGCCGGACATTCCTCCTTGACTCCATCCAATGAGACGCCTATAACCATCTCATTGGATGGAAATTGGAGAGATCATGGCAACGTCGGTAGCTCACACCCTGTCGCGTCCGAAAGGCGGGGACACGGAGAAAATCACGATCAACCTGAGTCCGATCGACCTCGGCAACATCGATCTCCTGGTGCAGGAGGGCTTCTATTCGAACCGCGCGGACTTGATCCGGACGGCGATCCGCAACCAGATCACAGGCCATGCCACTGTCATTGCGCAGACCGTTGTGCGCCGCTCGCTCGTACTGGGTCTTCAGCACTTTTCGCGAAGCGATCTCGAAGCCACCCGAGCAGCAAACGAGCAACTGGAAATTCAGGCCCTCGGCCTGGTCAGCATCGCCCCGGACGTTTCTGCGGAACTCGCGCTTGCGACCATCGCGTCAGTTACCGTGCTGGGCGCCTTTCACGCCTCACCCGCGGTGAAGACGGCCCTCGCAGACCGGATCTTTTAGGTTTTGTCTTGGCACTTGAAAAGGAAATAGCACGATGGACACGAAGAGAAGCTTCATGCAGTCCATGCACGATGCGATGGATCGGTTGCGGACACAGGGTCCTTCCGAGGCGACGCGCGTCATCCAGCATGCGCTGAACGCCAGTGCGCAAGCACCCTGCGAGGTCGAGCGCGCCGACACGACGAATACGATTGACCTCGGAACCCGTGGCGAACTGCATCCCAGGCGTGACCCGTTCACTGCCCGGGCTCGGGTTGCACCGGACCCCGCGCAATATCAAGGGAATGCCGAGCCGACACGATTCCGCCGACACACATTCCGCGCCGCCGCCGGTCAGCGTGACTACAAGCTATACGTGCCGCAGACCTTCGACGCCAAGCCTCGGCCACTCGTCGTCATGCTGCATGGCTGTACGCAAGATGCCGACGATTTTGCGGGCGGCACCCGTATGAATGAAATTGCCGAACGCGAGGGCATCCTGGTCCTCTACCCCATTCAACCGCGAAGCGCCAATCAGTCGAAGTGCTGGAACTGGTTCAAGACCGCAGACCAGATTCGCGGCTGCGGTGAACCCTCGCTGATCGAGGGTATGACTCGCGAAGTCATGGATCGCCATGATGTCGACTCTGCTCGCGTCTATGTGGCGGGACTGTCGGCCGGTGGAGCGATGGCGGACATCATGGTTCACACGTATCCTGAGCTTTATGCTGCTGCGGGTGTGCATTCCGGATTGCCCCACGGGTGTGCTCGGGACCTGCCCTCTGCGCTTGCCGCCATGAAGGGGGGCACCGGATCGGCCCGTGATCATGCCGCTACGGCGTACGGAAATACTCCGGTTCGCCCGACTATCGTCTTCCACGGGGACAGGGATACGACGGTTCATCCATCCAATGCGACAACGCTGCTGGGCGCCTTCAAGCCGACGGATGCGCCGGTGATCGAATCTGTTCCGGGTTCGAATACACAACACGCCTGTACCGTGAGTTACCTGCGCGCGGCGAACGGCGTACAAGCGGAGCAGTGGATCATCCACGGTGCGGGGCACGCCTGGGGAGGCGGCAGCGCTCAAGGGTCCTATACCGACCCACGAGGGCCCGATGCGAGCGCTGAAATGGTGAGATTCTTTCTGGCACATCCACAGCCACGCGAGACGCCTCGCTACGGGTGAGCAGGTCTGCGCAGCGCCGCCAGGGCAGCGCTACGCATTATTATCCCAATCAGGCTTCTGCGACTTCGCACTCATGGCGCATCAGGCTCCTGCGATTCCGGTCTCATGGCGCTCCACGTTCCGAATCCTCCGGTGCCACTCCACTATGATTCGACCACTGCAGCCATTCCCGCAATATCGAACTCACGGCTTCAGGTCGCTCCATTGTCGTCATGTGGCCCGAGCCCTCGATGATTTCCAGTCTTGATCCTTTGACGAGATCCCTCATTTCCTCATGGCAAGCAAGCGGGCTCCAATGGTCTTCACGGCCGCAGGCGAGCAGCAGCGGGCACTTGATGCTTCGCAACAGACTGGTCGCATCAGGACGATTCAACAGCGCGCGAACCTGCGCTTCGCATTGCTCGACCGAACGCCTCTCGACCATGTCGAGCACCGCTTCCTTGAGCGCCGGCGATGCATTGTCGCCGATCATCAAACGCGACCACTCGACACCCATCTGCCGCATGCCGCTGCGACGCGCCAGCTGCAACAGCGTCATTCGCAGGCTTCGCTCCCGCTCCCCGGATTCGTCGGATGGCCGCGCCTGAAACCCGGTATCCAGAAGCGCAAGACGATCGACGCGCTCCGGTGCCTGGCGCACTATCTCAAGGGCGACACGGCCGCCCATTGAATGCCCCGCAACCGAAAAGCGTTCGGGCAGATCCATTGCCAGCACGGCGGTGGCCATCGCCTCGAGGGAATCTCGGTGTCCATGATCAGCAATCACCGAATGCGCGAACGGTTCAAGTGCCCGGACCTGTTCGGCCCAGACCACGGAATCGCACAGCCATCCAGGAATGAGTACGAGCGTCGGGCGCATCACGATACCCCCCTTCGTCAAGGCCATCACGCGGGACGAGGCAGGCGCACATCTTCGGCCCACGGACTTCGTCGCGATGATCGCGAGATACATGCCGGGCGTCTCGAGCGGGGACGCGCGCTGTTCCACGAACTCGCCCCCTTGATCCGTGCGCTGTCGTCGGAACCCAATCCCGCACCCGTGAAGTCGGCACTGTCGATACTCGAGCTGATCCATGACGAGTTGCGACCACCCATGACGCGCGCGAGCGCAACGCTGCAAACCACGATAGCGCAGCTTATGTGACCTTAGTAGCGCAGCTATGCGACTTTAGTAGCCCAGCCTATGGACCCTCATGGCACAGCCCATGCGCCTCGGATTTCGGGTTCGCATGCTGCGCTGCGACATATTCGCGGCGTCCTGCTCATCTTCTGCGAGATCGACACCAGGTGCAAATCTGAAAGAATTCAAACATAATTCGCACCGCGATCAGCCGCGCGATACAGCGGCACGTCCGCACCGGAGCAGACGGCCGTCTCGCGGCCGTTGTGCGCCGGAAGACCACTGCGAATACAGGTAAAAAGAACGATGCCGACGACCAACCAGGAGCGGCAGCCTCGCCTAGTGCGCTGGCTGTTGCTCGTTCCCTTTATCGCCCTGCTCTGGCTGCCCTTCTATAACGACGCGCAACCGGCCATCCTGGGCTTCCCCTTCTTCTACTGGTATCAGTTTCTCTGGGTGCCGTTGACTTCGATCCTGCTCTATATCGTCTACAGGAGCATCAAGTGACCGAAGCGATGCCTATCAATTCCGTTGCGATGACCGTGTTCATCGCCTTCTTCGTGCTCGTCACGGTCATCGGATTCTTCGCGGCCCGCTGGAAAGCCGGGGACCTCACGCAACTCAACGAATGGGGTCTCGGAGGACGGCAGTTCGGCGTGCTCATTTCGTGGTTCCTGGTCGGCGGCGACTTCTATACCGCCTACACGGTGATCGCGGTGCCCGCACTGGTGTACTCGGTCGGGGCGTATGGTTTTTTCGCACTGCCCTATACGATCATCGTCTACCCGTTCGTGTTCGCGGTCATGCCGAAACTGTGGAAGATCGCGCATGCGAAAAACCACATCACGGGTGCCGACTACGTGCAAGGCGAATACGGTGGCAAGTGGTTCCCGGCCGCGGTCGCGATCACCGGCATCGTCGCAACGATGCCCTATATCGCATTGCAGCTGGTCGGCATGCAGGTGGTGATCAAGAGCCTCGGCGTGTCGGGTGAATTGCCACTGATCGTCGCCTTCGTGATCCTCGCGCTCTATACGTACGCGAGCGGCCTGCGCGCACCGGCAATGATCGCGTTCGTCAAGGACATCATGATTTATATCGTCGTGATCGCGGCGATCGTCATCATTCCGGAAAAGCTCGGCGGCTATGCCCATGTGTTCGACTCGGCCGACAAGTTCTTCGCGGCCAAGGGCGGCGCCACGGGCATCATCCTCAAGCCGCAGCAATTCACGGCCTACGCATCGCTCGCACTCGGCTCCGCGCTCGCGGCATTCATGTACCCGCATACGATGACGGCCATTCTCGCCTCGGGTTCAGCGACAACGGTCCGCAAGAATGCAATCTTCCTGCCCGCCTATACCGTGCTGCTCGGCCTGATCGCGCTGCTCGGCTACATGGCAATCGCGGCCGGCGTCCAGGTACACGCGGCCAGCGACGTCGTGCCGGCGCTGTTCAACAAGATATTCCCGTCGTGGTTTGTCGGCTTCGCGGCCGCCGCCATTGCGATCAGTGCGCTGGTCCCCGCAGCGATCATGTCGATCGGCGCGGCCAACCTGTTCACGCGCAATCTCTGGCGTCCGCTCGTGAATCCGAACATCACGCCGACCCAGGAAGCCTCGAACGCGAAGCTGGTGTCGCTGGTCGTCAAGTTCGGCGCCCTGCTGTTCATCATCTTCCTGCCGACGCAGTATGCGATCGACCTGCAGTTGCTCGGCGGGGTCTGGATTCTGCAGATCCTTCCGGCGATCGTGTTCACGCTCTACACGCGACGCCTGTCGATGCCGGGGTTGTTTCTCGGCTGGCTGGTGGGGATCGTGATCGGCACATCGCTCGCGATCATCCAGGGGCTCAAGCCTGTGTATGCGCTGCACTTCGGCGCGTCGACCTTCCCGCTCTATATCGGCCTGATCGCACTCGCGGCCAACATCGTCGTCACCTTTGTGGTGTCGGCATTCGTGCCGCGGCGCGTGGCGGTACTCGCCGTATGATGGCGCGCGGCGCCGCATAGCGGTACACACCGATGACGGGGTGCAGCGCCGCGTAGCGTTCCTGTACGCGTCGCCGCATGTGCCCCGGTACGCCGGGGTACACATTCCTCAGGCGTCCCGTTGGCTGCCACCACGGTAAACAACAGCTCCTGCATCACAACAAGACGGCGCCGGTTTCGACCGGCGCCGTCTTGTTTTCAGAACGTGTTCTCGACCTTCGCGTCCGCGCTCAGCGAGTCGCGCACTTCCGCCGCGATTTCGAATGACCGCAGACGTGCCGCGTGGTCGTGAACCATCGATGTCAACATCAATTCGTCGGGTCGATGCCGTGCGATGAACTCGGCTGCCTGATCGCGCACGGACTGCTTCGAGCCGAGGAACGTGCACCGCAAAGCGCGGCCGATCGAGACGCCGTCGAGCTCGCTCCAGATCCCATCCATCGAATCGACGGGCGGCCGCAGCTTGCCCGGCGTGCCCCGGCGCAGCTGGTAGAACTGCTGCTGGATCGAGGTCATGAGGCGTTCGCCCTCTCGATCGGTATCAGCCGCGAATACATTGACGCCGAGCATCAGATGCGGCGCCGCGAGCTGTTGCGAAGGCACGAAATTGCCGCGGTACACCTCGATCGCGCGCTCCATGAAATCGGGCGCGAAGTGCGAGGCGAACGCGAACGGCAGACCGAGATCGGCTGCGAGCTTCGCGCTGAAAAGGCTCGAGCCGAGCAGCCAGAGCGGTACCTCGAGGCCACTGCCCGGCACGGCCTGCACGCCGGACACACCGCGCCCCGAAAAGTAGGCACGCAACTCGAGCACATCCTGCGGAAACGTATCGGCCGTGTCATACGAACTGCGGCGCAGGGCGCGCGCGGTATGACCGTCGGTCCCCGGTGCCCGGCCAAGCCCCAGGTCGATGCGTCCCGGATAGAGGGAGGCCAGCGTGCCGAACTGCTCCGCGACCACCAGCGGCGCATGGTTGGGCAACATGATGCCGCCCGAGCCGACCCGGATCGTCGAGGTACCGCCTGCAACGTGAGCGATGACGATCGACGTCGCGGCGCTCGCGATGCCGGGCATATTGTGGTGCTCGGCCAGCCAATAGCGGCCATACCCCCAGCGCTCGGCGTGCTGCGCGAGATCGAGTGTATTGCGAAACGCGTCGGTCGCTGTCGCGCCTTCGACGATCGAGGAAAGATCGAGTACTGAGAATGGAATCATCACGGTGACGGCTAAAGCCTGAGACGTTCAGGCGGCGAACCCGGCCATCCGACGATCGGGGTGTTGAAGGATCCGGACGCGGCAAACCCACGCCCCGACCTCCCCGAACGAAGGACACAGCCAAGTTGCTCGTCAGAATACTCTCACCCCGGATTTTGTTCCGAACCCTGCGGGCAGCAGGGCTTCTCGAGCTACTGATGGATGGCGTCGACGTGGCGGTCAACAAGCATGGTCAATGTCGCTGATGGCGCGAGGGTCATGGCGGCGCTCGAGGCGAAACGCCTCCCTCAAGGATTGCATCCCGCCAGATTCGCTCGAATCCGCTGGAGCATCTGCAACAAGGTGTCGACCTCTTCCCTGGAAAAGCCCTCGGTGATCTGCGCGCTCAGTTCGTCACCGAGCGCGAGTGCCGCCTCGAGGCGGCCGTCTGCCTTGTCCGTGATGCTGACCTTGAAGGCGCGCCGGTCCGTCGGGTCGGCCTGGCGAACCACCCAGCCCGCGGCTTCCATGCGGTCGAGCATCCGCGCGACCGTCATCGGGGTCACGTCGGCGAGCGTCGCAAGATCGGTCTGCCGCATCTCGCCATAAGCGGTGAGGTACACCAGCAGGCGGCTTTGCGCGCGCGTGAGCTCAATCTCGGCTTTCGCGCGCTGGTCGTAAAGCACGCCATAGCGCCGCGTGATATCCGCGACCAGAAAGCCCAGTCGATTGTCGAGAGATCGTTTCATCCGGATCCTGTGAAGTCTGCACATATGGTACGACGGTGATGTCCGACAAACCATATTTGAGCCAAATAAGCTTCTAACTCGTTGATTATCATAGTGTCAAAGTTTTTACAAACACCGAGCTATCAAGCGAAACTTGAATTCGTTACTAATCGCAATTCCACGAGCCCGACAAACGAAAGTTGTTCCGCCCAGTAGGCGTGCCCATATCGGCGGCACTCCGAGCTGAGGGCCATAGCCGGGCTAGCTGATGTTTGCGGTCCATGCTTCATACGGAACCAATAGGTGCCGCCTGTGCGGTAGTCTGGCTCCTGCTGCGTTGACCCGGATGCGGTGTAGCCTGCCTTTGTGGCGCGACCGGAATCAGCTTGCCCCTTGACGCACGGGCTCGAGAATACGCAGCGTCGGGCGCCCGCCCAAGTTCTTTAGCGGGAAGTAAGAGCGGTGCGTCTCGACGTCGACAGCCACGACGTGCGCGTTTGGCCCAACATGACCGTCGCCCAATTTGGAGACGGTGCCGTCTTCTACTAGAAACATCGAGACGACGCCAGCCTCTCCGGCGACGTACAACAAGTGAAGTGAGGGGTCGTACGCGAGGACATCCGGGTCATTTCCGACTTCAAACGACGATGTCATGCGCATGGTGCGCATGTCGAGAACGACCAGTTGGTCGTTTCCCTCGCATGCGACGAAGGCGAGCCTCTGGTTAGCATCTATCAGCAGCCCATGGTTGCCCTTGGCGCCCGGCACATCAATCCGCGCGACAATCTGGTCAGTGGTCGGGTCGATTTCAATCAGCTGATTTCGCGTCTGGACGTTGACGAAGATGTGCTTGGTGGCCGGGTCATACTGCGTATTGCCAGCCTCTCCACCGAGCGGGATGTCTCCAATTCGCCTGTTCGACCTTACATCAATGACCGTCACGGTGCCACCGGTCTCATTCGACACATAGAGCTTGTGCACATCTGGCGCGTAAGCCATGCCGTCCGGGTACGCACCAGTCGGTATGCGAGCGATTACTCCAAGCGTCGCCATGTCGATGGCGACCACCTCGTCGTCTCCGGTGGCGGACGCATATACGCGTCCTAGTTCGGGAATGGCAAGTACACCATGAACCGAACTGACGCCGGCAACGCGCCCGACCACGCGAGACATATCAGTATTGAAAACGACGACTTCGCTGTCGCCGAGGTGTGCGATAAATAGCAGATGTCGACCGGAAGCGAAACTCTCGTAGTCGAAGCGCGTTGTCTTACCGCCGAGCGGCACGTCGGCAACCTTCCGCAGAGGCAGATTTTGAGCTTCTAACGCCTCCTCCGTGTTCGTCAGACCGGGCGAGAGGGACGCAAGCGTGACAATCGCGAGAGCTGCAACAGCGAAGGCTCGGAGCATCATTGACGTACCTGGCAGAACCATAGTGTTGCCCCAATGCCATCGTTTTCAGGCCGCGGGTGGCCAGCCGTGCGTTTCACCCTGACAGTCGCGACACCACGCGTAAAGCGCGTCGTACATGACCATGCCGTGCGAGAGCATCTCGTGGTCGTCCTCGAATATTCTCGACAATCCCAGCGAAAAGGCCAGCAGCCCCGCAGCTTGCGGCGCCAGGTCGAGTCGTGCGGTATCCGCTCCGCGTACGATTACGGCGAGTGTGGCGAGCGCTGGGTCCGTCAGCTGATATTCGGTGAGGAAAGAATCGAAGCTGCACTGCTCGCCGACATGGGATAGCTTTACGCCCGGGACGTCATACGGTATTGCACCTTCACGCTCGGCGACGGCCAGCACCTCGTCTGCTGGCACAAACAGGAATTCTGGTGACTCATCGATGAACCTGCGGATAAGCCACGGGCAGGCAACACGGTCAATTTTTGGGCGCTCGCGCGAAATCCATCTCATGACATCCTCCGTGCAGGCGACGCCGCCAGGAATCTCTGAGCCGCGTTGTCCCAGTTGATGAGGCTAAAGAGCTGATTGGTGTAGTCGTTGCGCCGGTTCTGATACTTCAGGTAGTACGCGTGCTCGAAAACGTCGAGAACGAGGATGGGCTGGATGCCCCAGGCCGTCAGTTTCTGGTGGTTCTCGCACTGCAAAACCATGAGCTTGCCTGTCGCAGGGTGATAGCCAACGATGCCCCAGCCGGATGCTTCTACTGCAATCGTTGCCGCAATGAGTTGGGCCTTGAACTTCAAATACGAGCCGAAATTCATGTCGATTGCTTTTGCCAGGTCGCCCTTCGGCTCCCCCCCTTTGCCTGAGATGCTGGTCCAGTAAATCGTGTGCAGGATGTGGCTCGAGAGCTGGAATGCCAACTCCTTCTCGTAAAACTTCACCAGCGCAAAGTCGTTCGAATCGCGGGCTTTCGCCAGCGCTTCTTCCGCCTTGTTGGCCGCAACGACAGCGGGTTTGTGATGGAAGTTGTAGTGCACTTCAACAGTGCGAGCGTCGATAACCGGTTCGAGCGCATCGTAGGCGAATGGTAGCGGTGCTGCGGCATATTTGCCGTCCGCATCGGTGAGCCTATCCGTGTAACCGGTGTCCTCTGCAGCATGTACAGCTCGGGTCTGAGCCAGCATGATTCCCGCGCCGACAGCAGCGGTGTTGTGCAGGAAGGTACGACGTGTTGCCATGATTGCTTTTCCTCGAAGACAGCGCGCTCGCGCGCGGTTAGATACCGTGAGAATGAACAAGCGGATAAACAACGAGACCAAACAGTGCAGCTTCGATGACGATGACCGGTTCTTGCAGCTTCTTGAAGTGCCACAGAAGCAGCACGGTCGCGAGTGCCAGCGCGATGGTTGGAATATCGACAAGCGAACGCTTTGCGATAACCAGTACGGAACCAGTGATGGCACCGACGGCAGCGGCCGTGATACCGTCCACAAAAGCTTTAACGGCGGGCAGCTTTCCGTATTTTTTGAAGTACGGCGCGGGCAGCACTGTGAACAGGTAGCAAGGCAGGAAAGTGCCTAGTGCCGCCACGCATGCGCCAGCGAGTCCCGCGACCAGGTATCCGATGAAGCCGACCGTGATGACGACCGGGCCCGGCGTAATCATTGCGACGGCGACGGCATCGACAAACTGGCGCTCATTCAGCCAGTGGTGTTCGGTAACCACGCCTCCGTACAGGAAAGGCACAATAGCGAGACCAGATCCGAAGACGAACGCACCCGCCTTCGCGAAGAACAATCCAATCTGGCCGAGAAGGGGAAGGTCGAGGCCGCTGAGCATGCCGCTCATCGCTGGCAGATACCCCACAGCAAGCCCGTTCGCAGAGCCTTTGCTCAGCCACTTTGGTGGAGCGCGTCGTAACCATCCGATGATGCCCGCCGCGATGAACAGCCACGCAATTTCCGATTCCGTCACGAACGTGACGGCGGCCAACGTCAGAAAAATCGTCCATAGAAGCTTGTCCGAGCCGACAGTTTTGGTGGTCAGCTTGTAGGCGCTCATCGCGATGATGCCGACGACGGCGGCTCCTACGCCATAGAAGACTGCCTGCATCCAGGACAGGCCGCCAAAGTGTGCATAGGCCCAGCCGAGCGCCACGACCATCAGAAATGAAGGGATGACAAACGCGAGGCCGACCACTGTGGCGCCCAGCAACCGGAAGTGCACGTATCCAAGATAGATGGCCAGTTGTGCCGCCATAGGGCCGGGCGCCAGCTGCGCGAGAGTGAGGCCTTCCTTGTAGTCTTCTTCGCTAATCCAGCCCCATCGCTCCACGAGGTCTCGCCGCATGTAGCCGGCCAGTGCGACGGGGCCGCCGAAGCCGATGGTGCCGAGCCGCAGCATGTAGCGGACGAGTTGGCCCAGCGTATAGGTGGGCGCGGCGTGCGTGACGGTGCTCATGGACGTTTCCCTGCATCGGTCTTTTCCGCAGCGGCAAAGTGCGCGAGCAGCGAATCGAGAACGTTGCTCATCTCTGCGAGCATTTCGTCGTCGCTCAATGCGCGAGCCTTTGCCCCTGTCATCACCGCTTCGAAGCCTATGGCTTCTGGTACGACTGGGCCGCCGATATCGAGCGCGTGCACGAGAGAGCCCAGCTTGAGCAGCCCCGGTTCGTCTTCAAGGCCGAAGCTGGCGACTAGCACCTCGAAGGTCACCCGGTCGCCGACGTGCGTAAACGCAGCGCCGTCGAAGTCGAAGCCCAACGCGTCATCCGGGCAATCGCCGGGCGACGCAAGCCACAGAAAGCGTGCCCGCGAGTCGATAAAACGCCGGATGAGCCACGCGCTGGCAACGCGGTCGACCCACAGGCGTTGACGGGTCGCCCAGGCCCGGCCCTGATGGTCTTCGCGACGTAGTACGGAAATCGCACCCTCGGCCTGGTGAGGTTCCCCAGGCGACAGAACGGTGTTAGCCAACGCAACGAAGTCCTGCCAGGCGGCCTCGGCTCGCGTCGATGCCTCGTTCCGGAAAAAGTCGACGCTTGAAATGGCCTCGAAATCCTTGCCGGCGCGGCGCAAAAGCCGGGCGATTTCACCCGGAGAGAGGTCCGACAGGGTTTTTCTGGCATCAGCCAGCGACCGCGTGAACGTTGCGTATTCGTCGGCTCTGTCAAACAGCGACCGGAATTCGGCCTCCTGGTCTGCCCCTCGGCTAGAAGTGCGGACAAGGTGAGCCGCCCCGCCGGCTTCGCCGATGC
The DNA here is from genome assembly GCF_902859895.1 of Pararobbsia alpina. Taxonomy (GTDB): domain Bacteria; phylum Pseudomonadota; class Gammaproteobacteria; order Burkholderiales; family Burkholderiaceae; genus Pararobbsia; species Pararobbsia alpina. The sequence continues at coordinate 10,953 of NZ_CADIKM010000045.1, read as the reverse complement.
TTGTTCCAAGCTCCAGCAATTCAGCTTCAGCAACGTCGGTCGCAGGCAGCAGGTAGACCCCGTCCCGTAAGACAGCACACCCTCTGGCCTTGAGAGCGCGCCAGAAGCGCATCCGGGCCGTTGCGTTATCGGTCGGCAGCGTCAACACGAGGAGGAGCCAGTCGCTTATGGAAGTCATGTTGTATACGTTACAACATAGTAGATACCTCTACAAGAAACGAATTTGAGCGAGAGTTGGGATAGGAGCGGTGCGGACCTGGAGGCTTTGGAACTGGCAAGAAGAGAATTGGGGGCCGCGGGCTCCGGTGAAGAGCACTGATGTCCACGGCCGGCCCAGAATGCACCGGCCGTGGAACTTTCAAAGCGAAGATTCGCTTCCGTCGTCAGTGGATGTGGCGGTGGTGAATATCGGGGTAATGAGCATGCGTGTGGGTAACAGGGGCGTGCTGATGGGGATGTGTGTGCGGCTCCTCACTGTCCCACTCGAAGTCGTGCGAGTGCTGATGGTGCTCATCGTGCCGGTGCCGATGGTTGTGGTCCAGGACCTCGTGAGTGTGCGGATGTTCATGCCGCTCCCGAATATGCAACCAGATTCCAAGAGCCATGAGCGCAGTCGCCACCCAAAAAAGCAGCGAAGGTATCTCAGGCCAGAGGACGAGCGATAGCGCCACCCCGAATATCGGCGCGACCGAGAAATATGCGCCGGTTCTAGCGGTACCGAGGTTACGTAGCGCGACGACAAACAGGACCAGGCTCACGCCATAGCCAGCGAAGCCGGTGAGCATGGCGGCCGCCATCTTGCCAACGCCAGGTAAGTGCGCCCCCATAAGGAGCGCGATGCCTAGATTGACGGAACCCGCAACCAGTCCCTTCAGGCCTGCGATAACCATCGCATCGTTCGTTGACACCTTGCGCGTCAGGTTGTTGTCGATGGCCCACGCAACGCAAGCCCCGACCACCAGCAACGCACCTACCGACACACCGGAGGCACCGGGTTGCCAGGACAGAGCAATGCCGCCCGCCACTATCGCGACCATACCGAGAAATATCGGCAGGTCGACGTTCTCGCGGAAAACCACCCAGGCAATTACTGCCGTGAACACACCTTCGAGATTCAGAAGCAGAGAACTGGTTGCGGCAGGAGTCGAGCTGAGGCCGAGCATCAGCAGGGCTGGCCCGGCGACGCCGCCCGTTGCGATGGCACCAAGAAGCCAGGGCACTTCGGTGAGCTGAATCCGGCTTTCATTTTCTCGTTCGCCAGTCTTGCGGCGGAGTCGCTGGATGAGAATCCCGAACGCGAGACCGACACCGCTACCGAGGTAAAACAGACCCGCGACCATGAAGGGCGAGAGAGAACCGAGCAAGGTCTTGGCGAGAGGCGTGGTTGCGCCGAATAGCGCGGCTGCAAGAAGAGCGGTGAAAGCGGCGTTGTGACGTGCGTTCATGGATACGAACATTGTCCAGGTATGGGAAGTATCTAGCGAAATCCGCGAGGGGAGTTTTACGTGAACAAACAATACCCCTACCCCCTATGGTAGACTGCGAGTAATTATATACCCAGTGGGGGTATGTGGGAGAGCACGATGAGTCACACGGTTCAAGAAAAACAGAAGCTTCTCAACAGGGTTCGTCGTATCAAGGGGCAGGTTGAAGCCATCGAGCGGGCTCTGGAGGAAGAGCACGGTTGCTCGGATGTCCTGCAGCGGATTACGAGTTGTCGCGGAGCAATGAACGGCCTGCTTGCCGTCGTGCTGGAGGACCACATCAGGAACCACCTTGTCGATGCGAACGACGGGGAAGAGCACGGCGACAGTGCGACCGAACAGCTCATCGAGGTTGTTCACAGCTATTTCAAGTAGAGTTAAAGATGAGTGATTTCAAAGACGCCGCGTTTGGCGCGGGTCATGACCACATCTTTTTGGGTGTCGGTCACGAGCAGAACGAGCGAAAGACGTGGGCCGTGATTGCACTGTGCAGCGCGATGATGCTGATTGAAATCGTCGGCGGCAGCATGTTCGGGTCGCTTGCACTCGTCGCTGATGGTCTGCACATGTCGACGCATGCCGGCGCAATGCTGATTGCGGCCCTCGCGTACACGTACGCGCGCAAGCACGCCACCGACTCCCGCTTCGTGTTCGGTACCGGCAAGCTGGGCGACCTCGCGGGATTCACGAGTGCCATTGTGCTGGCGATGATTGCGTTGCTGATAGGTTACGAGGCTGTCTCGCGTTTCCTGTCGCCGATACCGATTCATTTCGGACAAGCGATTCCCATCGCAGTGGTCGGGCTGCTCGTCAATCTGGCGAGCGTATGGCTGCTGAGCGGCGACCATCACGGACACGGCCACGGCCATAACCACGGGCACGGGCACCATCATGGTCATAGTGACCACGCTCACGAAGACGAAGTGCAGAAGATTTTTGCTCCGTCCGGTGTGTTCGCCGTTTCCATTTTCGAGGAGGGCGTGCCTCCGGTGTTTCGCATCACGCCGGCGACGGAGAGCTCACGACTGGACGCGTCGGCAGTGTCCGTGATGACGATACGGCCTGACGGGACACAACAGGTTTTCGCGATGGCGGACCGTGGTGGCTACCTGGAATCGATGGATGCCATTCCTGAGCCACATGCCTTCAAGGCCATCGTGCGGATGCCGGACGGTGAACACGAGGTCGAATTCGAAGAGGATGAGCACCACGACGGTGTGCATGACGCAGCGACTCGTGACCACAACATCCGCTCAGCGTATATCCACGTGATGGCAGATGCGGCGGTCTCCGTGCTCGCAATCATTGGTCTCCTGCTGGCGCGCGTATTTGGCTGGCTCTGGATGGACCCGCTGGCGGGTGTCATCGGGGCGCTGGTGATTGCAAACTGGTCGTACGGGCTCATGCGTGATACCGGTGCAATCCTGCTCGACGTGAATCCAGACCGGCGCATGGCAGAGAATGTGCGGCAAGCCATCGAGGACTGTGGCGACAAGGTTGTCGACCTGCATGTATGGCGGGTAGGTCCGGGTCACATGAGCGCCGTGGTGTCGGTGGCGACGAGTGAGTCGCTGCGAGACTCACGCTTCTATCATGCAGTGCTCGAGCGCTTCAAGGGGCTGTCGCATGTCACGGTGGAAGTGCAACCTTCACGAGTGGCGGCCTGACCATGGCAGTCAAGTCGCCGTGCAACGATGTGTGCGCCTTCGATGGCAAGACCCGATTGTGCATTGGATGTTTTCGCACGCTCGATGAAATTCGAGGGTGGAAGAAGATGACTGACCACAGGCGCTATCAGGTGATTAACGACCGGGCACGGCGACAAGCGAAGCTGCAGCAGCGGGAATCACCGGATTTATCTTCAGGGCCTGTAACCTCGGACAACTGAATTAAGGGCAGCGTCCGTCCGCCCCCCACGGCCCCGTACCGGCGACTTGCTTTATTAGAACTCGCCGCAATAGATTCGCACCCGCTCATTGGGGAGTAGCCGCCTCGACAGCAATGTCGAGGGCGCACGTCAACATACTTTGGAACCCTCCCATGGCAGGAAGGTCAAGAAACCCGTCGCGATAGCTGTTTTGGCAAGGGGCACCCAGCTATACACCGACACCGTCTCGGCATACAAACTTTACGCGCTGCATGCTAGACTTCTTGCCTATGCCTTACTGGCGCAAACTCTTCGTCATCGTGCTGCTGGCACTGAGCCTTCCGGCTCAGTCGTTGGCGGCCGCCACCATGAAATGCGGGTCTTCGCATTTCGGGCGTGACGTGGCCTCCGCGCAGCATGCGGACGTGAACGAGTCGACGCACCTTCATCATATGCATGGTGTCACGATGGCCGATGGTGTCCATCACGGCGACGCGCACCCTGCCCACGCGTGTTCGACATGTGCGTCCTGCTGTTTCGGCGCGGCCTTGCCGGTCGTTCTGACAGTGGTTACCTCTGCTGACTCAGTTCATTTTGCGGTTCCGTCCCCCCCCTCTGTCCGTGTCGCGTCGTTCCTGACTGACGGCATCGAACGCCCCCCCCGAATCTCTCTCGTTTAGTCCTTCGTTCGCGGCCACACGCTGCGATGCGCGAATTTGCCCTGGAGGTCGCATGCCGGCCATCCAGGTGACTGACGACGAGAAAAATCCATGCGAATGTTTATCGCGGCGCTGCTCAGCGCGGCGGCATTGTTGCCGGCGCTCGTGCACGCCACTACAGCACCTCCCGACCCGGCGGATACGGCGGCCCCGGTTCCGGCGGTCAGCGCGCCCTCCGCCTTCGCGGAATACCAGCCATACCGGGACCAGAAAGCGCCCACCTGGCAGGAGCTCAATCAGGCGGTGACGAGTGCACCGGGCATGGCACGGATGCGCCACGGCACGATGCCGTCAGGCGACTCCAGTGCCAAAGGTAGTGGACACGGCTCCGAACACGAGGAGCAGGCGAAATGATGCGGCACTTCTTTCTGAGCGGCCGCGTCATTGCCGTCGCCACTGCGGTTGCGTTCCTTGCCGGCTGTACGACCTTTTCGAAGGACGGCGGCTTCAATTCCGTCTCCACGGTGGCTTCCGAACGACTCGGAAAAGACGCCGTGATGGTGAAGACGGACGACGACCGGAATACAGTCACGGAGCGCACGCAGGAGTTGCTTTCCAGGCCGTTAAGCATGGATGACGCGGTCCAGATTGCGTTGCTCAACAACCGGGGACTGCAGGCCTCCTACGGCGAGCTCGGCATTTCCGAGGCGGACTTTGTTCAGGCGGGGCGACTACCGAACCCTGGCTTTATGTTCAGTCGCACGCATGGGAGTGGCGACCTGAGCATCAATCGCAGCTTCACGCTCGGCTTGCTGAATATTCTGACGATGCCACTGGCGACGCGCATTGAGAGCCAGCGCAGCGAGCAGACGAAGCTCCTGGTGGCGGATGCAATGCTCAAGGTCGCGGCCGACACCCGGCGTGCTTACGTGAGCGCGGTGGCAGCTGAGCAGGCTGCCGCATACGCTGCGCAGGTCAATGATTCAGCGGAGGCCGGCGCCGAACTTGCGCTGCGGATGCAGCAGGCAGGCAACTTCAGCAAGCTCGATTACGCACGTGAGCAGGCGTTTTACGCGGATGCCGTGACGCAACTGGCAAGAACCCGGCAGCAGTCGGTTTCTGCGCGGGAAAAGCTCACGCGCATGATGGGCCTTTGGGGTGCAGACACACAGTACAAACTTCCTGAGCACCTGCCAGACCTCCCCAAGACCCGGCCCGAGCTCAACGACCTTGAGAGCTTTGCGATGCAGAACCGGCTGGACATCCAGGCGGCTAAGGTCCAGACGCAGAGCGTCGCATCATCACTGGGTCTTACCCAAGCGACGCGTTTCATCAATGCGGTCGATGTCGGGTACCAGAATAATTTCACAACCTCCGACGGTCACCAGCAGGGCTACGAAATCAGCGTCGAAATTCCCATTTTTGACTGGGGTGGCTCGAAAGTAGCCCGAGCCGAGGCGATTTACATGCAGTCCGTCAATCGCGTTGCCGAGACCGCGATTAACGCACGCTCCGAAGTTCGCGAGTCGTACTCGGCCTACGTGACCGACTATGACATCGCGAAACACTATCGCGACGAAGTCATACCGATTCGGAAAACGATTTCCGACGAACTGATGCTTCGCTTCAACGGCATGCTCGCGAGCGTGTTCGAACTGCTGTCGGATTCTCGCGACCAGGTCGGTGCGGTGAACAGCTATATCGACGCGCTGAAGGAATACTGGCTTGCCGAGACCGACCTGCAACAGGCGCTCGGTGGCCGTCTGCCGCCGCTTTCGATGGCTTTAGCGCCACCCGCACCTACGCCGCAACCCCCGACGCAGCCGGCGTCGCCTACAGATTCCGAAGGTAAATGAAATGGTGTCACGTCGAAACTTTCTTGGCGGCTCGGGCGCCGCCCTATTGGGAGCCGCCCTTGTCAGCAAGGCCGGCGCCGCGTCGCTGCCTGAAGCCCCCACGATGGCCATGGCCACGATGCAACCGCCATTAGCGCCTCCTAACGGCCGTCCTTATACGCCCGTGGCAACGTTGAATGGCTGGTCCCTGCCGTGGCGCATGAAGAACGGCTGGAAGGAGTTCCACCTGACTGCGGAGCCCGTGGTACGCGAAATGGCGCCGGGCATGAACGCCAATTTGTGGGGCTATAACGGCCAGGCGCCCGGGCCAACCATCGAGGCAGTGGAAGGCGACAAGGTCCGCATCTTTGTGACCAACAAGCTCCCCGAGCACACGACAGTGCACTGGCACGGGATGCCCTTGCCGTCCGGTATGGACGGTGTTGGGGGACTCACGCAACCGCATATTCCTCCGGGCAAGACGTTTGTGTACGAATTCCAGCTCGAGAGGCACGGCACCTTCATGTATCACCCGCACGCCGACGAGATGGTGCAGATGGCGATGGGAATGATGGGGACTTTCATTGTGCATCCGAAGGACCCTGGCGTCATGGCAGTCGACCGTGACTTCGTGTTCATCATGTCCGCGTACGACATCGACCCGGGTAGCTTCACGCCGCGCGTCAACGAGATGACCGACTTCAACATGTGGACGTGGAATTCGCGTGTGTTTCCGGGTATCGACCCGTTGCCCATCCGCGCAGGTGACCGCGTGCGTATCCGCTTCGGCAACCTGACGATGACGAACCACCCCATCCACCTGCACGGCTACTCCTTCGAAATAGCCGGCACGGACGGTGGCTGGATTCCAGAGGGCGCTCGCTGGCCAGAGGTGACTGCCGATGTCGCGGTCGGCCAGATGCGCGCCGTCGAATTCACGGCTAACCGGCCTGGCGACTGGGCGTTTCACTGCCACAAGTCCCATCACACGATGAACGCGATGGGACACCAGGTACCGAACATGATTGGCGTGCCGCAGAAAGACCTTGTGAAGCGCATCAACAAGCTCGTCCCGGACTACATGGCGATGGGAAGCACGGGCGGCGCAATGGGCGAGATGGAAATGCCTTTGCCCGATAACACGCTGCCGATGATGGCCGGCACCGGCCCCTTTGGCCCGCTGGAAATGGGTGGCATGTTTTCCGTCGTGAAGGTTCGCGAGGGACTGGGGCGCAACGACTACCGAGACCCGGGCTGGTTCAAACACCCCAAGGGAACCGTTGCCTACGAATACACCGGTGAGTTACCGGAAAGCTGATTTTTATCTGGCCGGGCGTGCCGTCCGGCTCCACTTTTCATTTGACGCGGGAGAAAGAGTGATGAAAAACGTATTTGCATCGATTGCAGTTGGCTGCGCATTGGCAATCTCCGCGTCGGCCTACGCGGCTGGCGACATGGGCAACATGGACATGAGCGGAAGCAGTGCCAAGCCGGCCGGTGGACAGGTCGGCATGTCGCATGGAGAAGTCAGGAAGGTCGACACTTCGGCAGGAAAACTGACCATCAAAGCCGGTCCGATAGAAAATCTGGGGATGGAAGCCATGACGATGGTGTTCAAGGTCCAAGACCCAGCGATGCTCTCGCAAGTGAAGGTGGGCGACAAGATTGATTTCGTCGCCGAAGAAGTGGGTGGCGCAGTCACGGTAACCAAGCTACAGAAACAGTAACGGCTCGCGGGGTTTTGCCATCAGACGCAGGCAACACCCCACACCTACTTTGAATATCCACGCCCCCAAGAACATGAAAAAATTCGCGCACAAGCAATTCACAAGTCTGGCTACGGCCGCCACCCTTGCGTTGGTACCGGTTGCAGCGTTCGCACACGGCAAGCTGGAAAGTGCCGTCCCGGCCGCCGGTAGTACCGTCGATACGGCACCCGACATGCTTCGGCTAACCTTCAACGAGGACCTGGAGGCCGCGTTCAGCAACGTCAAAGTATCCGACGCAAGCGGCACCGCCGTGAGCAAGGAGAAGGCCAAGGTCGACGCCTCGAATCGGCGCGTGCTGACAATCGCTCTGCCGAAGCTGTCGTCGGGTTCTTACTCCGTGCAGTGGGCCGTCATGACACATGACTCCCATAAGACGAAGGGCACATACACCTTCACGGTGAAGTGATGAACGATGGTCTCCTCGGCATCCTGCGGCTAGCGTTCGTTGTGCTGCAAAACCTCGGATTTGCAGTGGTCGTCGGCGTGTTGCTCAGTGACCGATGGCTCGCGCGCCGAACCTCACCGTGGCAGACAGGGGTGAGCCGAAAACTGGTTACCGCTCTGCGTATCGCGTCTCTCGGCGTGCTGATTTCCAGCGCGTTCGCTTTCTGGATTCATTGTGCCTTTATGGGCGACACTACGCTTCTGGAGGCGGGACCTGCGGTCCGCTCGATGCTCTTGGAGACCGACTTCGGCCATGCCTGGTCGGTTGGCGAGGGACTGATGCTATGCGTGGTCGTTCTTTCGTTTATGCAGACGGGCCGACCGGTTCGACTTTCCCTAGCCGTGTGGTTGGCCCTGGCAGGCGTCGCCCTCGCTCGGAGCCACGAAGGGCATCCGGTAGATGCGGGCCTGTTCAGCCTGCCCGTATGGGTGGATTGGATACACCTACTTGCTATCAGCGCATGGGTGGGACTCGTCCTGGTTACAACCTACATTGTCGTGCCGCGATTTCTCGAAGCGCCGAAAGCTGAGCATGTGAACAGTGCGGCGTTCATTCAGTCGCTTTCGGACGCTGCCACGTTCGCGCTGATTGTGCTGTTTGCTACCGGTGCGTACAACGGATGGCGCGGCATCAACTCGGCGGACAACCTGCTTGGTTCGGCTTATGGACAGACGCTGCTACTGAAGCTCGCGCTTGTGCTCGTTGCCGCTGCGCTTGGGGGACACAATCGCTTTTTTGAAATGCCCAGGCTGTTGGCGTCTTTGAAAAATGCGTCGTCGGCATCGCCGGTGCGCCATCTCAAACGCTTTGCCGCCGTGTTGCATATCGAGTCGCTGGTGCTGGCAGGCGTGCTGGTTGCTGCTGCCGTGCTTGTCTCCAGCCCGCTACCTGGTACGTCGTAGTCGGTTCGGCAGCGTTTGTCTTGAGCGCGGTGCATAGCGCGGCTGATTTCTGTATCGCGGTACTGGCGCTCCTGCTGCTCACATGGTGGCGTCTGCCGTCCTGGGCGGTCGTCCTCATCACTGCGGCAGTCACGTGGGCCGTTACGTGACCCTCGATGCTCTGCACCCCAGTACCTCTACATCTGCCCGACGCGAGTCCATTGCCCGATGCATGGAGAACAACCGTGACGATACCGTATGCACAGCTGCCTCAGCATTGGGCTGCGCGACGGCGCTCGACGAGCGGCGACAGATGTATGAGCTGCGAACACCGACGATTTCGGAACGCACGTGAGCAGAGATGCCGTGCGCGAGTATCGCATCGGCCAGTGGTTCGATGACGTCCATACCGTTCGGATGACGAAACGGCACGTGAGACCAGCGTGAGCGCATTAGCCATACAAAATCAAAAATTGACCTGCGTGCGCGATAGGCTGATTCAATTTGCATGCTCTTTGTAAACGACGTCTAATCAAACCGACGGTTGAGGTTCGCAAAAGTCGGCGCGGCTCTTCGTCGGTCAAGCACTAACCCCCATCTTCTGCGTCGATTTCGGGTACCCGCCCGGGGCTACTCGCGCGGCAGCAGAGGCGTGTACGCACTATTAACTGCGCCAATGGTGCTGGTGGACCTCTGAGGAGGGGACTCTACGCGAAGTTTGTGGCGCATGCGGGGCTCGTATGCACAGAGAGTAAATGCCAATAAATTCTCACGCCACCATCAGAGAATAGGCAAAAACATCTTCGGGGATTTCAAATCACGTGAGCCAGCCATCTTGATTGGTTACCACAAATTTCGGATGCCGAATTATGAAAGTTCTCAGCCATCACGAAATAGCGAAGTTAGTTGTTGTCCACGGTTCCACTGAGCGCATAGCACCATCCGACCCTGATGTCTTGGCTCTTCAGCAAGCTAATATGGTGGAGGTGTTCGCACACAAATCGGACCATTTACGATTCTGCGTGACCGCAAAAGGCAAGGAGTTTCTATCGCGGCTTGGGTCTGCGTGAGGCGAAGAGCGAGCTCAATTAAATATTCATGCGTCGCGACCGGACGCGCGACGAAGCAAAGTTCGAGTAAGATCGCGGTCGCGATGGAAACGGGCCGAAAGGACAGGGATAACGAGGCGGTGGAACGCGGGCAGGCACGGAGTTATCCTCGCGGATGGCTCGGTTTCACTAGCCGGCCAGGCTACGCATGTGCCCCCAATCGGGGCTACGGCTCTCCAGATGGCATTTCAGAACGTCCCGCAATCCTACGCTGGCCACAGTCGAATTATCGTGGACGCTTCAGTGCTGATGCAACGACTGCCTCATTGACCAGTAATCGGCCCACGGGTCTTCGGTCTGGCATGCGTGCGGCACGCCAAACCGCTTTAACGGATGAGGGCAAGTCGCCTTGTCGACACGTCAAGCAGCAACCACAGAAGCGTCTTTAACTGGCAAGGCCGCGGGTGCGCTCGCGGCTCTTCCACTCCACTTTGCGGTAAACGTCTGTCAGTAGCCAGCGCGCCACGATATGTGACGTTGCAGTGCGTGGGGAGGTTCGTCACTTGGTCGCACAGCGCCTTGTAGACATGTCACATCTGCTGGGCGGGTTGGCGACTGTGAGCAGAACATTCTGCTGATTGCGGTGCCCGGTGAGCGGTTCGCAATGGGGTGGTGGGTACAATATTTGCGCCGGACCTATGCGTATCTCCCACCGTCGCAACCCAGTGGGCGCGGCCAGCGCGGACACGTTTCGGCTCACATATATATTAGTATAATGTTACTGGGCACGGTTGTCCGCTAGTCTCTGCTAGGTTAAAGGAGGGCGCGTGGCACCGACCGCACATCGTCCTATGGAAACAGAGTTCGAGGGCCGCGTTTTGCCAATTTCGCCCGTTGTTTCGATTGTCGACGATGATTCAGCCGTCCGTGTTGCGCTAGGCAGCCTTATCCGGTCGCTTGGCTG